>NZ_JAIUHG010000003.1 GCF_020164955.1 Mesorhizobium sp. CA8 | reverse complement strand
CCCAGCCTCCATTCGCTGGCGATAAAACCGGACAACTCATGTGCTACCTAACCCGGACAACTCATGCGCTTACGACATAAGGAAGGGCCCGGGCTTGACTTTCCAGGCGCATTCTTTATGTCTCGCGCCAAGTTTCCCGCGTCCGGGTGTTTTCCCCGTGCTCCAGCGGCCAAAACTCCACGAACATTAACGGACGAACATCATGGCCAAAGCCGCAAACATCAAGATCAAGCTTCTGTCGACCGCCGACACCGGGTTCTTCTACGTCACCAGCAAGAACAGCCGTACCAAGACGGACAAGCTCTCGTTCCGCAAGTACGATCCGGTCGCCAAGAAGCACGTCGAGTTCAAGGAAACCAAGATCAAGTGATCTGGTTATCCTGAGAATCGAAACGCCGCCCTCTGGGCGGCGTTTTTGTTTGGGCAAATTCCAGGGAAAGTCTGACGCGGCTTTTCGACGAGAGGAAAGACTGGACGATCGAGAAGCCATGCGGCTCTCCGCGCAAGATTCCTATGGTCGTTTTTGTAGAAAAGGGGGCCGGTCGGCGTTTGGCAGCGGTACGAGGAGGCCACTATGTGCCAGCGCCGGCCGGCCGACCCCACGGACCCAGGAGATGCGGCGGACCTGAGCATCATGGGGTATTTTGGATCGAGCCGGCTAGTCTACCCTCGCGCCGGCCTCGACGTCTGTCTATGCGTCGCAGATTTGCGCAAGACCTTATAAAAATCAACCATTTCTTAACCACCGTTCGCGAATCGCTTGGGTTAAGGTAAATTCGTAACCCTGTTGGGGCGGCCGGGAATCAGCATCTTTCCCGAAGTATCTCTCCCGAAAGCGGGAACCGGTTTCAGGACAAAGACACGAGCAGAGTCAAAACCCGAAGCGCATGAAGCGAATCCTGAAAGATCTCGACGCGCTTCAGGCGGCCTTGGCGACGACCCGGTTGCGGCCGCCGCTTTTGGCTTCATAGAGCGCAAGGTCGGCGCGCTTCATCAGCGCCGCGACGCTGTCGGTTCCTTTCAGCAGCGAGGACACGCCGACGCTGACCGTGACCTCGATCGTCTTGCCGTCATTGCCGACCGCAAACGGCGCCTGCGCGATCTCGGCGCGGATACGCTCGGCCACCTTCTCGGCGACCGCGCCATCGGTATCCGGCATCACCACGACGAACTCCTCGCCGCCGAACCGGCAGGCGAGATCGATGCCGCGCACATTCTTGCGAAGCCGCCTAGCGAATTCGCGCAGCACATCGTCGCCGCCGTCATGGCCATAAGTGTCGTTGATCGACTTGAAGCGATCGAGATCGGTGATCATCACCGACAGCGGCCGCCGCCGCGCCACGGCGCGATCGAACAGCGTCTGCAGATGGCTGTCCAGGTAGCGCCGGTTATGCAGCCCGGTCAGCCCGTCGATTACAGCCATCTCGATGGTTTGGGCGACACTGGCGCGCAATTGGTCGTTATAGCGTTTGCGCCGCACCTGTGTGCGCAGGCGTGCCGTCAGCTCGTGCTGGTCGATCGGCCGGATCAGGTAGTCATTGATGCCGAGCTCCAGGCCGCGCAGGACGCGGCCCTCTTCGCCTTCGTCGGCGAGCAGCATGATCGGCAGGAAGCGGGTGCGGTCGAGCGAGCGCAGCTGCGAGCATAGCCTCAGCGCATCGAAGTCGGAGAAGGTGGTCGAGATCAGCACGCATTCATAAGCCGTCTCGGCTGCCTGGAAGAATCCCGCGTTCGGATCGGTTGCAACGTCGAGATCGGCGCTGTTGCGCAACATCTTCTGTATGCGTTCGACGGAAGTTTTGCGCTCGTCGATGAGGAGCACCTTCGGCTTGGCGTCTTCGGTCGCGAAATCGCGGCTCAGAAGCTCTTCGATGCCGATGTTGCGCGTGGTCGAGGCGCGCAGCCTGAGCTCGTCGGTCAGCGATTTCAGCCTGACGAGGCTCTTCACGCGCGTCATCAGTTGCAGGTCGTTGACCGGCTTGGTCAGAAAGTCGTCGGCACCCGCCTCGAGGCCGCGCACCCTGTCCGAAACCTGGTCGAGCGCGGTGATCATGACGACGGGGATATGCGAGGTCGCCGGATCGCTCTTCAGGCGCTTGCAGACCTCGAACCCGTCCATGTCCGGCATCATCACATCGAGCAGCACGACATCGACCTTGCCGTTCTCGCAGGTTTCGATCGCATCCGGGCCGTTATTGGCCGTCAGCACCTCGAAATACTCGGCAAGCAGCCGAACCTCCAGCAGCCGCACATTGGCGGGGATATCGTCGACGACGAGGATCCGCGCGGTCATCTCAAAACTCCGGTTCTGCTGGTCTCGGGCATCAGGCGTCGCCCAGATAGGATTTGATCGTCTCGATGAAGCGCGGGACCGAGATCGGCTTGGAGATATAGGCCTCGCAGCCACCCTGGCGGATGCGCTCCTCATCGCCCTTCATGGCGAAAGCGGTGACGGCGATGACCGGAATCGAATGCAACTCGTCGTCTTCCTTCAGCCATTTCGTCACTTCCAGGCCGGAGACCTCGGGCAGCTGGATGTCCATGAGGATGAGGTCCGGCCGGTGCTGGCGCGCCAGATCCAGCGCTTCCAGCCCGTTGCGTGTGCGAACCGTATCGTAACCGCTGGCTTCGATGAGGTCTCGAAAGAGCTTCATGTTAAGCTCATTGTCCTCGACGATCATAACCTTCTTAGCCATCAGTTTCCCGTCCCGACCGCCCTCGAAGCCGAAAGCCGTCGCAATGCGTCCCCTTCGGACCGCACCCAACCCTTTTCCACTCTAGCCCAATATGATTGACGAAACGGAAACCGCAGGTTGGAAAGCTGCACCAGTTCCACCTTCGGACGTTGTACGCGAGAGAGCGGAGGCTTGCCGCAAGCGACGCTTGCCGTTACTGCGGAAGGAGACTCGAAAAAATCCACAATTCCAAAGGTAGTGATGGCGAACGCAGCGTCAATGCGCGAGGAAGCGGAAACCATTGCCGTCAAGGCACTGGGCTTCGTCGCTGCCGATCCGGAGCTTCTACCCCGCTTCCTGGCGATCACCGGCATCGAGGCGAACTCGATCCGCAGGGCTGCCGCGGAGCCCGGCTTCCTGGCCGGCGTCCTGCAATTCATCCTTGCCCATGAGCCGACGCTGCTGCGCTTCGCCGAGGAGACCGGCACGCCGCCGGCCGCCGTTGGCAAGGCTTTGCGCGCCCTTCCGCTCGGCAACGACGATCACGAGCGCTCGACATGAGCGACGATCCCGAGACGGCGCGGCAGATTGAAGAGCTTGCCGCCGACGATCGCCCGCTGCTGGTGCTCGATGTCGATGACGTCGTGCTCGAATTCGTCCGGCCCTTCCCGCATTTCTTGAAAACGCGCGGCTTCGGACTGACGCTGGCATCCTTCCGCCTTACCGGCAACATCGCCGAAACGGCGACCGGGCGCCTGATCGAACAGCCGGAAGTGACGGCGCTGCTTGGCGAATTCTTCGACGCCCAGGCGGATTGGCAAAGCATCACCGACGGCGCTGCGGATGCGCTGGCGATGCTCGGCCGAAGCGCCGAGATCGTCATGCTGACCGCCATGCCGCACAAGCACCGCGCCGTGCGCCGCGCGCATCTCGATGCGCTGGGACTCAACTACCCGCTGCTGACGACGGAGATGGCCAAGGGACCGGCCATTGCCAAACTGCGCGGCCTTAAAAGTCGGCCGGTCGCCTTCGTCGACGACCAGCCTTCCAATCTGGTCTCGGCGCGCAATTCCGTCACGGACGCGCACCTCTTCCATTTGATGGCCGACAATTCGCTGCGCGCCTTCCTGCCGCCGACGCCGGAAGACATCGTCTCGGTCGAGGACTGGCGCGATGCGGCGCCAAAGATCGCGAGCGCTCTCAGGCTTTAGTGCGAGCGATCAGGGCTGCAGCTTCGCCCCTGCCCCGCCATTGTCGCCGCCGTCCGAACCGTCGCCTCCGGTGGAATCATCCGTTCCGTTCGCGTCGTCATCGCCTGAATTGTCATCCTGGCCGGAGCTGTCGTCCTGGGCGGCATCCGGCCCCTTCAGCATCGCGCCGTTGACCGTGACGGATCCGTCGGCCTTGGTGTTGATCACCCACTCCAGGCGACCGTCCGGCAGCGTCTTGCCGAAGCCTTTGACGGCCAGGGCAAACGGGAAGGCCTGCGCCATTTGCTCATCGCTCTTGGCGCCTTCCTTCAGGGCGTCGACGATCTTGTCATAGCCGGCGATGTCGACGGTGACGCTCGCATCGGGTTTTTCGCCGGGAAACGTCATCTCGCCTTCCATCGCGAGCTCGACGTCGCCATTCTTCACCGTGCTGTGTCCGATGACGACCTTCGGATTCTTGGCCTTGAAATCGGCGACCAGAGCCTTGCCGAATTCATCCGAGAGCGGCGGATTCTTATTGAGATCAAAGGCTTCGATCGCCTTTTTCGCCATCGTATCGAGATCGATATTGGCGCCGCCGAAGTTCAGGTCGATGTCCGTGGGCAATAGCGGCACCGTCCATTCAGGCAGGGTCTGATGCGGGATTGTCAGACCGGAAGCCTTGATCGTGTAATCAACCTTGCCGTTCTGGGAGACGCCGTCCATGCCGAATGCGGTGCTGAACTGCGTGGCCCCGAATTTGCCGACAGGGCTCTCCACCTCGAAATTCTTGAAGCCGTACTTGCCGTCGATCCTTTCCCAGATGGGCAGCGCGGCCAGCATGAGCGATTTGAGCTCGGCCTGATTCGCCTTGAGCTTTGCTTCGTCCTCATTGGCCACGGCAAAGGCAAGCAGGTCGAGCAGCGGCTTCGTCCGCACGCCTTTGCCGTTCGCATCAACTGTCAGTTCCGGCGTTTTCAGCGTGACCGGGAAGTTCAATCCCTTTTCAGGATCATCGACTTTGATCATCTCGACAAAGTCCGAGACTTTTTGCGTGGCGGTGAAGTCGACGCCGCCATTGGCGGACTTGGTCGCGGTAACGGTGGCGGTGCCGGCGCCGGTCGAGACGTCTGCCTGCTGCTTGGCTTCTCGCGACGTCATGGTCATCCCGGCCAATGAGCTGGTCGCGCTGGTGAAGGCCGCAAGGGCCGGATCGTAGACGCTGGTCAACTTGCCGTCCTTGATCGCTAACTCCATGCTCTGACGGCCCTCCGGCCCGTCGAATTCGAAGGACGCGCCCTGCGAGAAATTCGACGAGACATCCCATGACCCGTCGCTGCGCGGCTTCACCATCAGCGCGTATGGCGCCATGTCGAATTTCAGGAGCTTCTGCTCCGGCAGCGCGTTGACGAGCGCTTTGATGTCGAGAGCGATCTTGTAGGCGTCGCCCTCGACCGAAACCTTGAGCACGCCCTTGTCGAAGGCCTGCTTGCCGAAATAGCGCGCCAGATTGTCGGACAGATCTTTGGCGCCTTGGCTGTCCACGGTCTGCGCAAAGGCGGGCGCACTGAGCGCAAGGGCAAAGGCAAGTGGCAAAATACGCTTCACGTTGGTTCTCCGTGGTCCCGGAAGAATGATTATGCTTCTGGTAGGCAAGAAGCGTTACAGCCGCAAGACGCCGACTGTAGGCCAAAAGCGCATCCGGCTAAAGCACCAAGCGCATCAGCGGCCGGCCGGGCTTGCGCTCCACGAGCCTTTCGAAGCCGGCCTTCTCGAACACCCGCGACGAGCCGACGAAAAGCCCGATCGAGCGCGAATCGCGCGACAGGTCGATCGGGCAGGCTTCCAGCAGCTTTGCGCCGTTCTCGCGGGCGAAGGCGATGCCGCCCTCGACGAGGCGATGCGTGATGCCTCGTCCCCTCGCCTTGACGCGGACGAAGAAGCAGGAGATCGCCCAGACAGTCGGGTCGTCGGCATCTGCCGGATCGACCGGGGCCGAGCCCCTGCCCTGATTGTTCCACTCCGGGATGTCGGCGCGCGGGCCGACCTGCATCCAGCCAACGGCCTTGCCGTCCTCGAAGGCGAGAAGTCCCGGCGGCGGACCGGCCTCAATTCGCGCCTTGATGAGATCCTTGTTTCGCTCCTTGTCGCTGGCGCGGCGTTCCGCCGGCGCCAGCCGGAAATGCGTGCACCAGCAGCCGTAACAGGCGCCCTGCTTGCCGAAGAGGTCCTCGAAATCGGCCCAGCGCTCAGGGGTCAACGGTGCTATGGTCGTGCTCATGCGTTCTCCCCAGGCCAAGCTTGTTGCCGGCCCTGCGCTGTCGTACCATTGCGTTTGTTCTCTTTATGTTCGCAGCGATGGCGGCTCCTGTCAACAATCCCGAACACGGTTTTTGCCGTGACTGCCTGGCGCTCCAGCGCTCGCAGACGCGTCGCTGCGGTCGCTGCGGCAGTCCGCGCCTCGTCAGCCATGCCGAACTCTACCGGCTCAAGATCGCCCATATCGATTGCGACGCCTTCTACGCGGCGATCGAAAAGCGCGACAATCCGGCGCTGAAAGACAGGCCGGTCATCGTCGGCGGCGGCCGGCGCGGCGTCGTCTCCACCGCCTGCTACATCGCCCGCATCCAAGGCGTTCGCTCGGCTATGCCGATGTTCAAGGCGCTGGAACTCTGCCCGGAAGCGGTGGTGATCCCGCCCAATATGGAAAAATATGTCGGCGTCGGATGCGAGGTCCGCGCGTTGATGCAGGCGCTGACGCCGCAGGTCGAGCCGCTGTCGATCGACGAAGCCTTTCTCGACCTTGCCGGCACAGAGCGGCTGCACGGCATGCCGCCTGCACTGGTGCTGGCGCGCTTCGCGCAGACGGTGGAAAAGGAACTTGGCATCACTGTCTCGGCCGGCCTCTCCTACTGCAAGTTCCTGGCCAAGATCGCCTCGGATTTCCGCAAGCCGCGCGGCTTTTCGGTGATCGGCGAAGCCGAGGCGCCAGGTTTCCTCGCGGCGCAGCCGGTGACGATGATCTGGGGCGTCGGCAAGGCGCTAGCCGCGACGCTGGAGCGCGACGGCATCCGCATGATCGCGCAATTGCAGCGCATGGAGCGAGGCGACCTGATGCGCCGCTACGGCGTGATGGGCGACCGGCTCTATCGGCTGTCGCGCGGCGAGGACGACCGCGCGGTCGATCCCGACGGCGATGCCAAGAGCGTGTCGGCCGAGACCACCTTCGACACCGACATCGCCGCTCTGGCGGAGCTGGTGCCAGTGCTGCGCGGCCTGTCGGAAAAGGTCTCGGCGCGGCTGAAGAAATCAGGCATCGCCGGACGCACGGTGGTGCTGAAGCTGAAGACGCAGGATTTCAAGACCCGCACCCGCAACCGCCAGCTCGGCGACCCGACACGCCTGGCCGACCGCATCTTCCAGACCGGGCTCGACCTTTTGCGCCGCGAGGCCGACGGCACAAAATTCCGCCTGCTCGGCATCGGCGTCAGCGATCTTTCCGACGATGAAAAAGCCGATCCGCCGGATCTGGTCGACCTGCAGTCGCGCAAGCGTGCGCTGGCCGAAGACGCGATGGACACCTTGCGCGACAAGTTCGGCAGAAAAGCCGTCGAAACCGGCTATACATTCGGCAAAGGCCGCGCCGCCAATCCGCCCGAACCGCTTGAAGAGTGACGTTTAGAGCAATTCCAGGAAAAGTATGAGCGGTCAGGCGCGGCGGCTTCGCCGTCGCCTTCCGTCCGGAATTGCGTCAAAGCAAAGGTCAGCTGCGCTCGAGATCGATCCGGCTCGTCACCACCATCTTGCCTGTCACCGGATCCATGTCGGTCACCGTCATGCGCATATTGTCCGGCCCGATCTTCTCGACCGTCAGCTCCGCGTCGCGGTCGCCATTGACGATTTTCGCCCAGTGGATGTCGAGATTGATCGCGTCGCCCTTGCGGCTTCCGCTCAGCCCCGCGGGCCCGCTGCGCGAGCCGATATAGGTGCCGGTGTAGCTTGCCCCGCTGACTTTCAGGTCGGCGCGTATTTCCCGTGACATGATCAGCAGTGCGCGGCAGGTGCCGTCAAGCGACAGCGAGTTCGCCGTCGCGTCCGAGGTGAAGGTGCAGTTGATATTCATCACCGGGGTGTTGGTTCTGATCCTGACGGTGCCCTTGCCGGAAAACTTTCCCTGCAGCGAGCGCAGAAACGCCGCCTCGTCGGCATGCGCGCCCGTCGAGCACAAAAGGCAAGTGGCGGCCAGCAAGGCGGCAGTCGATTTCATCAAGGCGTTCCCCTCTCGCGATCGCTAGAACAATTCCAGGAAAAGTATGACGCCGTTTCGGCCGGCATCTTCCGAAGGACGACGGAAGCGTGGGCTTAACGGACGCTGCGGCGGCGAGGTTCCGCCGTCGCTATGACGGTTTTTTGACATCCCGATTGGCTGGCCCAGTGGAATGGCGCCACTAACGGTTGCGGCCCAAGTCCAGGCTTGCGACATAGGCGCCTAAATGGCGCCCGCTCCCTCGATCCCAAAAGCCGCATTCTGGATGGCTCTGTCAATCGCCTCGATGCTGGCGATGTCGGTTGCCGGCCGCGAGACGACGGCCGAGCTCAACGTCTTCCAGGTGCTGGAACTGCGCTCGGTAATCGGCTTCTTCATCCTTTTGCCGTTGGTGGTGACGAGCGGCGGTTTCGCCGCAATGCGCACCGGGCGCCCTTTCGCCCACATCGCCCGCAATGTCGTCCACTACACCGGCCAGGCTGCGTGGCTCTACGCGCTGACGCTCATTCCGCTCGCCGTGCTGATCTCCATCGAGTTCACGACGCCAATCTGGACGGCGATTCTCGCGGCCAGTTTTCTGGGGGAAAGATTGTCCCGGTCAAAACTGACGGCGATCGTGCTTGGCCTGATCGGCGTGGTGATCATCGTGCGCCCCAGCGCGGGCTCGATGGATCCCGGCCACCTCGTCGTGCTCGGCGCCGCGGTCTGCTTCGGCATCTCGATGGTGCTGGTGAAGTCGATGACCAAAACCGAAAGCGTTGTGCGCATCATCTTCTGGATGCTGATCATCCAGTCGGTGGTTGGCTTGATCCCGGCCCTCTATAGCTGGCACAACCCTTCGCCCGGGCTCTGGCCATGGATCTTCCTCATCGCTTTCACCGGCATGTCGTCGCATTTCTGCCTGGCCCGCGCGCTGGTCCACGCCGATGCCACGATCATCTCGCCGATGGATTTCCTGCGCGTGCCGCTGACGGCGCTGGTCGGCTGGCTGCTCTATCGTGAGCAGGTCGACGTCTTCACCGCCGGCGGCGCGGCCCTGATCCTCGCCGGCAATTTGCTCAACCTGCAGAAGAAGACCCCGCGGGCGGCCGAAGCAGAAGCGGCAACGCCCTGAGCTAAACCAACTCGACCTCGACCACACCGGGCACAGCCCGCATCGCCGATGCGACTTGCGGCGAGATACGGTAGCGATTGGGCAATTCGATCTCGACCTCGCCCTGTCCGGCGTCCTTGATCAACACGAAGCTCACCTGCCCCTCGCCTTTCACCGAAAGCTGATTGGCGAGCGTGCCGAGAGGTGCCGCATCGCGCACGAAGATGCGCAGTGCCTTCTGGATGCGGCTGGCTTCGTCCTCCAGCGACTGCACGGTCTGGATACGCAGATTGATGCCTTCCGGCCGGTCTTCGGCCGAAACGGTGATCACCACCGAGCGCCCCGGCTCCAGCATGTCGCGATACTGCGCCAGCCCCTCGGAAAACAGCACCGCCTCATACTGGCCAGTCGTATCTGAAAACTGCACCACACCCATCTTGTTGCCGGTGCGGGTCTTGCGCTCCTGCTTGGTGGTGACGGTGCCGGCGAGCCTCCCGGCCGCAGCGCCCCGTTTCACCGCCGCGGAAAACTCCGCCCAGTTCTGCACCCGCATCTTCTGGAGCGCGGCCTTGTACTCGTCCAGCGGATGCGCCGAGAGGTAGAAGCCCACCACCTGGAACTCGCGATGCAGCCGGTCCGCGGCGAGCCACGGATCGGTCGCCGGCAGGTTGAGCGCCTGCGATTGGCTCCCGAGCGATGCGCCGAAAATGTCGGCCTGGCCGGAAATGGCGTTCTGTTGCGCCAGCGAGGCCAAGCCCATCATGCGCTCGACGCCGGCCATCATCTGGGCGCGGTCGTGGCCGAAGCAATCGAGCGCGCCGGCCATGATCAGGCTTTCGAAGACGCGCTTGCCGACGATCTTCGGATCGACGCGCTCGCAGAAATCGGCAAGGTTCTTGAACGGCTTCTCGCCGCGCTTCTCGACGATGTGCTCGACCGCCGCGTCGCCGACGCCCTTCAGTGCCGCCAGCGAATAGAAGATCTTGTTCTCGCCGACCTCGAATGGACGGAAGCTGGTCATCACCGACGGCGCCACCACCTCGATGCCGAGCCGCATGGCATCCTGGCGGAAATCGGCCAGCTTGTCGGTATTGCTCATGTCGAGCGTCATCGACGCCGCCAGGAACTCGACCGGGTAATGCGCCTTAAGATAGGCGGTCTGGTAGGAAACGACCGCGTAAGCCGCCGCGTGCGATTTGTTGAAGCCGTAGTCGGCGAACTTGGCCAGGAGATCGAAGATGAAGTCGGCCTGCGGCTTTGAGACGCCGCGCTCGACCGCGCCGGAGACGAAGCGCTCGCGCTGCTTGTCCATCTCGGCGCGGATCTTCTTGCCCATGGCGCGGCGCAGAAGGTCGGCTTCGCCGAGCGAATAGCCGGACAGCTCCTGCGCGATCTGCATCACCTGTTCCTGGTAGACGATGACGCCTTGCGTCTCCTTCACCAGATGATCGATCTTGGGATGGATCGAGGCCATCTCCTCCTCGCCATGCTTTCTGGCGTTATAGGTGGGGATGTTCTCCATCGGACCGGGACGGTAGAGCGCCACCAGCGCGATGATGTCCTCGATGCAGTCCGGCCGCATGCCGATCAGCGCCTTGCGCATGCCCGCACTTTCAACCTGGAACACGCCGACCACCTCGCCGCGCGACAGCATGGCGTAGGTGTCCTTGTCGTCGAGCGGTATCGTCGCGAGATCGATGTCAACGCCGCGCCGCCGTATCAGCTTCACCGCCGTTTCCAGCACAGTCAGCGTCTTCAGGCCGAGGAAGTCGAATTTCACCAGCCCCGCCTGCTCGACATATTTCATGTTGAACTGGGTGACCGGCATGTCCGAGCGCGGATCGCGATACATCGGCACCAGCTCCGACAGCGGCCGGTCGCCGATGACGATACCGGCGGCGTGCGTCGAGGCATGGCGGTAGAGACCTTCGAGCTTCTGCGCCGTATCGAGCAGCGTCTGGACGATCGGCTCCTTCTCCGCCTCCTCGGCGAAGCGCGGCTCATTGGCGATGGCGTCCGCCAGCTTGACCGGGTTGGCCGGGTTCTGCGGCACCATCTTGGAGAGCTTGTCGACCTGGCCGTAAGGCATCTGCAGCACGCGGCCGACATCGCGCAGCACTGCGCGCGCTTGCAGCGTACCGAAGGTGATGATCTGCCCGACCTGGTCGCGGCCGTATTTCTGCTGGACGTAACGGATGACCTCCTCGCGCCGGTCCTGGCAGAAGTCGATGTCGAAGTCCGGCATCGAGACGCGGTCGGGGTTGAGGAAGCGCTCGAACAGCAGTGAGAAACGCAGCGGGTCGATGTCGGTGATGGTGGTCGAATAGGCGACCAACGAGCCGGCGCCCGAGCCGCGCCCCGGCCCGACGGGAATGCCTTGCGACTTGGCCCATTTGATGAAGTCGGCGACGATCAGGAAGTAGCCCGGAAACTTCATCTTCTCGATGATGCCGAGCTCGAATTCGAGCCGTTCGCGATACTGCTCGACCGTATAGCCGGGCGTAGGCCCGTGCTTGGCGAGTCGCGCCTCCAGCCCTTCGCGCGCCTGACGGGCAAGCTCTGCCGCCTCGGCCTTCTCCGCCGCATCCTTGTCGGCGGCGTCGGCGCCGGTGAAACGCGGCAGGATCGGGCTGCGGTTCTTCGGATAATAGGAACAGCGCATGGCGATCTCGACCGTGTTGTCGATCGCTTCCGGCAGGTCGGAGAAGAGCCGCGCCATTTCGGCCTGGCCGCGCAGGAAATTGTCCGGTGAAAGCCGCCGGCGATTGTCCGCGGCGACCACCGAGCCTTCGGCAATCGCAATCAGCGCGTCATGGGCCTCGTAGTCATCGCGCTTGGAGAAGAAAGCCTCGTTGGTGGCGACCAGCGGCAGGTCGTGCGTGTAGGCCAGGTCGACCGTCGACTTTTCGACCATGCGGTCGTAGCCGGCGACCCGCTCCAATTCGACATAAAGCCTGTCGCCGAACAGGCCCTTGAGGAACAGCAGCCTCTGTTCGGCGAGGTCACGCCGGTCCGCTTTGAGCGCGCTGCCGATCGGACCGCGCGGCCCGCCGGTCAGACAGATCAGCCCGTCGCACCGATCTTCCAGCATAGCGCTGGTCAAATGCACCGGCTCGCCGGGCGGCGTCTCGAGATAGACCTTGCTTATCAGCCGAACGAGATTGGCATAGCCAGCCTCGCTGGCGGCGATCAGCACGACCGGCGACATCTCCGGCCCATGCCGGCGGCGGTCGCGCTGGCTGTCGCTCGCCTCACCGGAAAAGGCGAGATCGATCTGGCAGCCGATGATCGGCTGGATGCCGTCCTTGACCGCCTTCTGCGCGAATTCGAGCGCGCCGAACAGGTTGTTGGTATCGGTGACCGCAATCGCCGGCGCCTCATCTTTGACCGCATGGCCGACGATCGCGCCAAGCTGAAGCGCGCCTTCGAGCAGTGAATAGGCCGAATGCACGCGCAGATGGATAAAGCTGCGCGCCGGCGCTTCAGGCCGCGCGGCCTTCACGGCTGCTTCGCGCTGCAACGGGTCGCGTGGAAGTCGTTCATCCGCCATATCTTTTCGCGCTATCCCAAAGACTCAGTCCAAGCAGATGTATTGTCCCGAACGGGGCCATGCCAGTCCAGCACAAATGACCCACAGGGCACAGGCTTGCGACCCGGTACCGCCTCTTCTCAGGCGAATTCCATGATCACGGCATAGACCGCGAGGCTGTCCCCCGGTTTGGCGTTGAGCTTCGCCACGGTGAGATCGCGTTCGGCGCGCAGCACGTTTTCCATTTTCATCGCTTCCACCACGGCCAGCGTCTCGCCGGCCTTGACCTCTTGGCCCTCGGCAACGGCAATCGAGACGACGAGGCCTGGCATCGGGCAGAGCAGCATCTTCGAGGTGTCCGGCGGCAGTTTCTCCGGCATCAGCCTTTCAAGCTCGGCCGTGCGCGGCAGCATGGCTCGGGCCGTCACCGACATGCCTTTCCAGGCAATCCGCAGCCCGTTCAGCGCGGGACGGATCTGGGCTGCGATGCTGTTGCCGCCGACCGTGCCCAGCCAGATCGCGTCGCCTGGCCGCCAGTCGGAGGCGACCGTCAACGGCTTGCCGCCTTCGATCGACAGGTCGACCTCCATCGGGATGGAGACCATGCCGTCGACGATTTCGACGGGCAGATAGTCAGCGCCGATCTTTACCACCCAGTCGCGCTTGAGATGTCCGGAATGCGGCGCCAGCCGCCCGCTGAGGCGGTCGAGCCGGTCGCGGCGCAACAGTTCGATCGCCGTTGCGACGGCGGCGAATACCGCCCTCTCCTCGCCATCCGGCGCGACCGGCGAAAAACCGTCCGGATATTCCTCGGCGATGAAGCCTGTCGACAGCCGCCCCTCGCGCCAGCGCGGATGCTGCATCAGCGCCGAAAGGAACGGGATGTTATGCTCGATGCCGTCGACGACGAACCTGTCCAGCGCCTCCGACATGGCGTCGATGGCTTCCAGCCTTGTCGGCGCCCAGGTGCAGAGCTTGGCCACCATCGGGTCATAGAACATCGAGATCTCGGACCCTTCGGTGACGCCGGTGTCGTTGCGGATGACGGTTTCGCCGAACGTACCCTCCTCCGGCGGCCGATACCGCGTCAGCCGGCCGATCGACGGCAGGAAGTTGCGGAAGGGATCTTCGGCGTAAAGGCGGCTTTCCACCGCCCAGCCGTTCAGCTTCACGTCGCTCTGCTTGATGCCGAGCTTCTCGCCGGCGGCGACGCGGATCATCTGCTCGACCAGGTCGATGCCGGTGACCAGTTCGGTCACCGGGTGCTCTACCTGCAATCGCGTATTCATTTCAAGGAAATAGAAGTTCTTGTCCTTGTCGACGATGAACTCGACCGTGCCGGCGCTCTGGTAGTCGACGGCTTTCGCCAGCGCCACCGCCTGCTCGCCCATCGCCTTTCTGGTCTTGGCATCGAGGAATGGCGACGGCGCCTCCTCGACCACTTTCTGGTTGCGGCGCTGGATCGAGCATTCACGCTCGCCAAGGTAAAGGGCGGTGCCATGCGCGTCGGCCAGCACCTGGATCTCGATGTGGCGGGGATCCACGACGAACTTCTCGATGAAGACGCGGTCGTCGCCGAAGGAGCTTTTCGCTTCCGAGCGCGCCCGCTCGAAACCGTCGCGCACCTCCGACTTGTTCCAGGCGATGCGCATGCCCTTGCCGCCGCCGCCCGCCGAGGCCTTGATCATCACCGGATAGCCGATCTCGCCGGCGATCCTTTCGGCGTGGTCGGCGTCTTCGATGACGCCCAGCCAGCCGGGCACGGTCGAGACCTTGGCCTGGCTGGCAAACTTCTTCGATTCGATCTTGTCGCCCATCGCCTTGATGGCCCTGGGCTTCGGCCCGATGAAGACGATGCCTTCCTTCTCCAGCGCCTCGCAGAAAGAGGCGCGTTCCGAGAGGAAACCATAGCCCGGATGCACGGCTTCGGCGCCGGTTTCCTCGCAGGCGGCGATGATCTTCTCAGGGACCAGATAGCTCTGTGCCGCCGGTGAAGGCCCGATATGCACCGCTTCGTCGGCCATTTCGACATGCATGGCATCGCGATCGGCATCCGAATAGACCGCAACGGTGGCAATGCCCATATTGCGCGCCGTCTTGATCACGCGGCAGGCGATCTCGCCGCGATTGGCGATCAGGATCTTCTTGAACATTCGGATGTCGTTCCTCCGGCGAAGCGGTCCAGTTCTATGGACAATTCCGGTGCGCCTCAAGAGCCCACGGCCGGCTCCCACGGCTGGCACCGATTGCAGGAACCGCGCCGAAAAAGGTCGCAAGAGACGTTGGCCGCCGGCGCGGAACTCGCTAATGTTACCCCAAAGGGGCGGCAGGCTGGCATTCGCTACCGACAGCTTGCCGTTAGCTGAAACTTACAGATCGCTTGGGAGGAGTGCCTCATGAAAACGCGTGCCGCCGTAGCCGTTGCCGCTGGAAAGCCGCTGGAGATCATGGAGGTGGACCTCGAGGGCCCGCGCGAAGGCGAGGTGCTGGTCGAGGTCAAGGCGACCGGCATCTGCCACACCGACGAGTTCACTCTGTCGGGCGCCGATCCGGAAGGGCTGTTCCCGGCGATCCTCGGCCATGAAGGCGCGGGCATCGTGGTGGATGTCGGCAAGGGCGTGACCTCGGTCAGGAAGGGCGACCATGTCATCCCGCTCTACACGCCCGAATGCCGGCAGTGCCCGTCCTGCCTGTCGCGCAAGACCAATCTCTGCACCGCCATCCGCGCCACGCAGGGGCAAGGCCTGATGCCGGACGGCACCTCGCGCTTCTCGATGGGCAAGGACAAGCTCTTTCATTACATGGGCTGCTCGACCTTCTCCAACTTCACCGTGCTGCCGGAGATCGCGGTGGCCAAGGTCAATCCCGACGCCCCCTTCGACAAGATCTGCTACATCGGCTGCGGCGTGACCACTGGCATCGGCGCGGTCATCAACACCGCCAAGGTCGAACAGGGCGCAACCGCCGTGGTCTTCGGCCTCGGCGGCATTGGCCTCAACGTCATCCAGGGTCTTCGCCTTGCCGGCGCCGACATGATCATCGGCGTCGATGTCAACAACGACAAGAAGGCCTGGGGCGAGAAGTTCGGCATGACGCATTTCGTCAATCCGAAGGAGATCGATGGCGACATCGTGCCTTACCTGGTCAACATGACCAAGCGCGGTGCCGACCAGATCGGCGGCGCCGACTATACCTTCGACTGCACCGGCAACACCAAGGTGATGCGCCAGGCGCTGGAGGCCTCGCATCGCGGCTGGGGCAAGTCGGTCATCATCGGCGTTGCCGGGGCCGGCCAGGAGATTTCGACGCGGCCCTTCCAGCTGGTCACCGGCCGCACCTGGATGGGCACCGCCTTCGGCGGCGCGCGCGGCCGCACCGACGTGCCGAGGATCGTCGACTGGTACATGGAGAAAAAGATCCAGATCGACCCGATGATCACCCACACGCTGACGCTGGAGGACATCAACAAGGGCTTCGACCTCATGCATGAGGGCAAGTCGATCCGCAGCGTCGTGGTTTACTAGTGAGAGTCGACGATCGATCGGATACGGAACTTCGGCGAGGATTTGTGGCGCAGTTTTCGGGAGAACAAGCACATCGAAATCGACCTGGAGGAGATCGATCGCGCGAAAGGCGAAATCGCCTATCTCGTGCATAGCAGGTTCTTGAGGAGGAGCTTGAGCGAGGTGCACCGACTGCTGAAGGTGCACTTCATGGAAAGTGAGGTGGTCATCGACACTGGGTCGGCATGACCAAAAAACATGGGAGGAAACAGGAATGGCTGAAAAACTGCATCATTCGATCGACAACGGCTTGCCGAGGGAGAGCGCATCCTTTTCCGGCGGCACGCTGGTTTGCCTGTGCACCAGCAACCCGGTGAAGGTGAAGGTCAAGGGCCAGATCGCCCACAACCATGCCTGCGGCTGCACCAAATGCTGGAAGCCGGAAGGCGCCATCTTCTCGGTCGTGGCCGTCGCCGGCACCGGCGACGTCACCGTCACCGAGAACGGCGACAAGCTCAAGGTGGTCGATCCCTCGGCGCTGATCCAGCGCCATGCCTGCACAAGCTGCGGCGTCCACATGTACGGGCCGGTCGAGCGCGACCATCCCTTCAAGGGCCTGTCCTTCATCCATCCCGAACGCTTCGAGGAGGATGGCTGGTCGCCGCCGGGCTTCGCCGCTTTCGTATCGTCGATCATCGAATCCGGCGTCGATCCGAGCCGCATGGACGGCATCCGCGGCCAGCTGAAGTCGATCGGGCTGGAGCCCTATGACTGCCTCAGCCCCGGCCTGATGGACTATATCGCCACCTGGACGGCGAAGAAGTCGGGAGCCTTGGCGGCCTGACAAATCTCGCGATTTCTGCCATGGGGCTGGCTGACACGCCGGCCCCATATTCGTTTGGAAGTAACGATGCCCGAGCCCATCATCTATGTCGATGCCGATGCCTGTCCGGTGAAAGCCGAGGTCGAGAAGGTGGCGGAGCGCCATGGCGTCATCGTGACCTATGTCTCCAATGGCGGGCTGCGCCCGTCGCGCGATCCGATGATCCGCAACGTCGTCGTCTCGAAAGGCGCGGATGCAGCGGACGACTGGATCGTCGAGAATGCAAGATCCAATGATATTGTGGTGACCGCCGACATCCCGCTTGCCGCGCGCACGGTGACTCTCGGCGCGCATGTGCTGGGACCCACCGGCCGCCCCTTCACGCCGGAGACCATCGGCATGGCGGTGGCCATGCGCGACCTCAAACAGCATCTGCGCGAGACCGGCGAGAGCCGCGGCTTCAACGCCTCCTTCACGCCGAAGGACAGGTCGCAGTTCCTCGGCGAGCTCGACCGCATCTTGCGGCGCGCGCTCAAATCCGTCACACCGGACTGATCCAAAATCTTCAAGGGCCTCGGGCCATGGGTGACGATCTCAAGACGCCGATGCATCGGCACATGCAGTTCGCCCTCGCCGCGGCCATCGGCATCGTCGCGCTGCTGCTTGCCTTGTTGCTGCGCTGGCCTCTGCCCTACTCCATCGGCGCCAATGTGTTCTTTGCGAGCTACATCGCCCTGGTGCTAGCCCTGATGCCGAGCCTTACCGGACGCTATCTCAGCAAGAACGCGCGCTCGACCGATCTGCCCGTCTTGCTCATCTTCGCCGTCACGCTTTTTGTCGTTGGCGCGGCCATCGTCTCGCTCTTCCTGCTCATTAACCGGAAGGATGCCGAGCATCCGCTGCAGCTCGCCTTCGCGATGCTCTCGATCCCACTCGGCTGGTTCACCATCCACTCCATGGCGTCGCTCCATTACGCGCATGTCTATTGGCAAGATGGCGACGAGATCGACGCGAAACCCAGAAGAAAATGCCTGTCGGCGGGCTCGATTTTCCCGGCGGCAAAAGGCCGGGAGGCTGGGACTTTCTCTATTTCGCGACGGTGGTCGGTATGACGGCGCAGACGGCGGACACGGCCATCACCACCTCGCAAATGCGCCTGGTCGTCCTTGTCCACTCGATCCTGACCTTTTTCTTCAACACGGTGATCGTCGCGGCGGCAGTCAATCTCGCGGTCAGCCTGGGCTCTCCGTAATAAATCCGTGATCGCATGAAACATTGCCTTGTGCGGCGACGTATTCAGGGGGAGACAATGACCTGAGAAGCCGCCTCCCGATGGCGGCCGGAGGCAAGATGGACACCGTTGCCAACAACCATTCCGCCGCCGAGGCGGACGGCAAGGACACGACCCTCATCTATCGGCAATCGCGCTGGACGCGGTTGACCCATTGGATCTGGGCTTTCTCGCTGTTCTTCATGCTGCTTTCCGGCCTGCAGATTTTCAACGCGCGGCCGCAGCTCTATATCGGCAAGCAATCCGGCTTCGAATTCAACAACACCATCCTCCAGATCGGCGCCGAAAACACCGCCAACGGTCCGCGCGGCTTCACTGAAATCTTCGGCCATCGCTTCGACACCACCGGCGTGCTCGGCTGGTCGGGTCCGCCGGGACAAGAGACGCCCCGCGCCTTCCCTTCCTGGGCAACGATCCCGTCCTATTACGATCTCGGCACGGCCCGCGTCGTGCACTTCTTCTTCGCCTGGATCCTGACCACGACGCTGCTCATCTGGCTGATCGCCAGCCTGATCAACGGCCATATCCGCCGCGATCTCGCTCCTCGCGTGTCAGACCTGCGCAAGCTGCCGCGCGACATCGTCGATCACGCGAAGCTGAAATTCCACCACACACGCGAATACAACACACTGCAGAAAATGGCCTATGGCGGCGTGCTCTTCGTGCTTTTGCCGCTGATGATCATCACCGGCCTCGCAATGTCGCCGAGCATGAATTCGGTATTGCCCTGGCTCAACGAAATCCTCGGCGGCCGGCAGACGGCGCGCACCATCCACTTCACCGTCATGCTGCTGCTCGTCCTTTTCTTCATCGTCCACATCCTGATGATCCTCGCCGCCGGCCCGATCAACGAGCTGCGCTCGATCATCACCGGCTGGTACCGCACCGACCCGCCTGCGAAGCACGCTGAGCCGACCGAGAGGAGCGTCTGACATGGCAAAATTTGAGATCAGCCGCCGCAAGTTCCTGACCGCCAGCAGCCTCGGCCTGTCCGGCATCGCGCTGTCGGGTTGTGACGTATTCGACAGCGGTCTCGGCATCGGCGGCGGACTGCGCAGCTTCCTCGAAAACGCCAACGGCCTCACCTGGCGCGCCCAGCGCCTGCTCGCCGGCCGGGACGCGCTGGCGCCGGAATTCACCGAAGCCGACATCCGCCAGCCGCAGCGGCCGAACGGCGTCACGGCGCCCGATGACGACACCTACAAAGGTCTGCTCGCCAACAATTTCGCTGACTGGCGGCTGGAGGTTACCGGCCTTGTTGAAAAACCGCTGTCGCTGAGCCGCGAGCAGCTCCAGAACATGCCGAGCCGCACGCAGATCACCCGCCATGACTGCGTCGAAGGCTGGAGCTGCATCGCTAAATGGACCGGCACGCCGCTGTCGCTGGTGCTCGACCAGGCGGTGGTCAAGCCGCAGGCCCGCTACGTCATGTTCCACTGTCTCGATACGATCGAGCAAAGCCTGTCAGGCGACATCAAATATTACGGCACCATCGACCTGATCGACGCCCGCCATCCGCAGACGATTCTGGCCTATGGCCTGAACGGCAAGCCTCTGCCGGTCGAGAACGGCGCGCCGCTGCGTGTGCGGGTCGAGCGCCAGCTCGGCTACAAGATGCCGAAATACCTTTCCAAGATCGAGCTGGTCGACAGTTTCGCCAACATCGGCGGCGGCCGCGGCGGCTATTGGGAAGACAATGGCTACGACTGGTATGGCGGGATTTGATGGCCCTCGCCTGCAGGCCGAGCACGATCTTGCGCCCGCCGAGCTTAGTGCCATCGAGGAACGTCTCAACGACGACAACCGGCGGCTGACCGGTCGTGGTGACGACCGTGCCCTCGTCTTTGCGCTGCGGGATGAGAAAGGCCGCGCCATCGGGGCCGCCGCGGGCTATTCCTGGGCCGGCATTGCCGAGCTCACGCTGATGTGGGTCGACGAGGCCTACCGAGGCCTTGGCCACGGCAGGACGCTGCTCGATGCCTTCGTCGCGGAGGCTGCCGCGCGCGGCTCGCTGCGGATATGGGTTTCGACCCACGACTTCCAGGCGCCGGGCTTGTACGAAAAGGCCGGCTTCGAGCGCATGGCCGAACTGACCGGCTGGCCCGAAGGCCATTCCAACATCATCCTTTGCAAGACACTTGCGGGAAACGCCTAGGCCACTTTCTCAAGCAGCGGTTTCAGCGCCGGATGAATTTCCGGCGAAGCCTGCCTGATCAGCGTCGGCAGCACGCGCTCGTTGTCGCGCAACGGCCGCTGTCAACCGCCGACACGCTCGGCCAGCCATTTGGCATCGCCGGCATCGATCGTCTCGGCGCGCTTTACATGTCGCATGGAGGTGACAAGGTGTCGCCGACGGGCTATGGATGGCGCGTCGAGGGCTCAGGCGACTGAGTCCTTCCTGTTTGCGGGAGAGAACAGCGTAAGCTGTCGCCGAAGGGGAAATCGCCCGAAATCTCTCAGGCAAAAGAACCGTGCACGGGAAAGACAACTCTGGAAAGTCGGGAATCTTCCCGCGCCGAAGGTGTAAGCGCTGCCGACAGAGTTACGGGGCGCGAGTCTCTCAGGCTTCAGACAGAGGGGCACGACTAGGCCGCCAATGGCGGTCGTTTGCCGTGCGACTCTGGAGAAGACATGACAGGCGAAGACACCAGACACCTCCCCCTTGAGGACTTGCATAAGGCTGCGGGCGCGCGTTTCGGCGCCTTCGCCGGCTGGTCGATGCCGCTCACCTACCCGCCCGGCGTGATGAAGGAGCATCTTCACACGCGCGAGCATGCCGGCCTGTTCGACATCTCGCATATGAAGCTGTTCGAGGTCTCCGGTCCGGGTGCAGCGGCGCTTCTCGACCGCGCCTGCCCGCTCGATGCCGACGCGCTGGGAATTTCCCAGTCCAAATACACCTTCTTCCTCAACGAAGCGGCGGGCATCATCGACGACCTGATCGTCACCCGCCTGGGCGATGACCGTTTCATGGTGGTGGCCAATGCCGGCAACGCGGTGGAGGACGAGAAGCATCTGCGCGCCCTGGCCGCCGATTTCGATGCCAAGATCGAGCCGCTCGACCACGTCTTCCTGGCGATCCAGGGTCCGGAAGCGTGGGCCGCCCTGTCCCGAGCCGGCATCGAAACCGGCTCGCTGCTCTTCATGCATGGCATCGAGCCACGTCAAAACTGGTTCATGAGCCGCTCCGGCTACACCGGCGAGGACGGTTTCGAGATCGGCCTGCCGGAGAAGGACGCGCGGGATCTGGTCGCGATACTGCTGGGGGACGAGCGCGTGCAGTGGATCGGCCTTGCCGCGCGCGACAGCCTACGGCTCGAAGCCGGTCTTTGCCTGCATGGCCAGGACCTGACGCCGGAAATCGACCCGGCAAGCGCCGGATTGATGTGGGCGATCCCCAAGGAAGTTCGCGCTTCCGGCCATTTCATCGGCGCCGACGCGCTGCGCTCGATCATCGAGCGCGGGCCGTCGCAGAAGCGCGTCGGCCTGAAGCCCGACGGTCGCCAGCCGGTTCGCGCCGGCGCGGCGCTCGTCGATGCCGGCGGCAATCCGGCCGGCCACGTCACCTCAGGCGGCTTCGGCCCTTCGTCGGGACACCCGGTCGCCATGGGCTTCGTCAACACCGGGCTGGCCAAAGCCGGCACGAAACTCTTCGCCGATGTCCGCGGGGCGAAAATCCCGGTCGACGTCGCGTCCCTGCCCTTCACCCCACACCGCTACCGCAAAGGATGATTTCCAGATGGCAAAGACCTATTTCACTGAAGACCATGAATGGCTCCGCGTCGAAGGCGGCGTCGCCACTGTCGGCATCACCGACTATGCGCAGGAACAGCTCGGCGACCTCGTTTTCGTCGAGCTGCCGGAGATCGGCCGCAAGCTCGCCAAGGGTGATACGGCCGTGGTCGTCGAATCGGTCAAGGCGGCATCGGACGTCTACGCGCCGGTCGACGGCGAGATCACCGAGGCCAACGCTTCGCTGTCGGCCGACCCCTCGCTGGTCAATTCGGCCGCGACCGGCGACGGCTGGCTCTGGAGGATGAAGCTGGCCGACGAAGGCCAGCTCGACAGCCTCATGGATGAGGCCGCCTACAAAGCCCATATCGGCTGATATCAGGACATAACGACATGACCGCAGCGCTTACTCCCTTCTCGGCCCGCCATATCGGCCCCGGCGTCAACGATGTCAGAGCCATGCTTG
Source organism: Mesorhizobium sp. CA8 (assembly GCF_020164955.1). Lineage (GTDB taxonomy): Bacteria > Pseudomonadota > Alphaproteobacteria > Rhizobiales > Rhizobiaceae > Mesorhizobium. The sequence goes on along the minus strand of NZ_JAIUHG010000003.1, from coordinate 263,047 downwards.
CCGTGCTCGGCGTTCCGTCCGTCGAAACGCTGATCAGCCAGGCCGTGCCGAGATCGATCCGCCTCGACCAACCGCTCGACCTGCCTGCTCCGGCGAGCGAAGCGGAAGCGCTGGCCGAACTGTCTGCGATCATGGCGAAGAACACGGTGCTGAAGAGCTTCATCGGCGCCGGCTATCATGGCGTCTTCGTGCCGCCGGTCATCCAGCGCAACCTCTTCGAGAACCCGGCCTGGTACACGGCCTACACGCCCTACCAGGCCGAGATCAGCCAGGGCCGGCTGGAGATGCTGTTCAACTTCCAGACCCTGGTCACCGAGCTCACCGGCCTGCCGGTGGCGTCCGCCTCGTTGCTCGATGAAGCCACCGCCGTCGCCGAAGCCGTCAGCATTGCGCTGCGCCACCACCGCGACAAGCGCACCAAGGTGGCGCTTGCCGGCACGCCGCATCCGCAGACGCTGGACGTCGTGCGCACCCGCGCCGAGCCGCTCGGCATCGAGGTCGACGGCGAGACGATCGACAACAACACCGCCGCCCTGCTCGTCTCCTGGCCGGACACGTTCGGCGTCTATGGCGACCACAAGGCGGCGATCGAGAATGCCCGCGCCGTCGGCGCGCTGGTCGTCTTCATCGCCGATCCGCTGGCGCTGACGCTGACGGATGCGCCGGCGAAGCTTGGCGCCGACATCGCCGTCGGTCCGATGCAGCGCTTCGGCGTGCCGATGGGTTTCGGCGGCCCGCACGCCGCCTATTGCGCCGTCTCCGACAGGCTGACCCGCCTGATGCCCGGCCGTCTCGTCGGCCAGTCGACCGACACCAAGGGCCGGCCGGGCTACCGGCTGGCGCTGCAGACACGCGAGCAGCATATCCGCCGCGACAAGGCCACCTCCAACATCTGCACCGCGCAGGCGCTGCTGGCCAATATGGCGACGGCTTACGCGATCTGGCATGGTCCCGCCGGACTGCAGGCGATTGCCGGGCAGGTCCATAGCCTTGCCGACCGTCTTGCCGCGGGTCTCACGGCAGCAGGCGTTTCCGTGCTCGGCTCGAGCCGTTTCGACACGGTGACGGCCGAGGTGAAGGGCAAAGCCGCTTTGATCGCAGAAGCCGCCGAAAAGACCGGCCGGCTGCTGCGCCTCATCGATGCCGACCATGTCAGCATCGCCTTCGACGAGACCTCCACGGAAGCCGATCTCAAGGCGATCGCCGCCCTGTTCGGGGCCAAGCCCGGCGCGGCGGAAGGCAATTCCATGCCCGGAAAGCCGCGCGGCAAGGAATTCCTGACCCAGCCGGTCTTCCATGACAACCAGTCCGAAACCGAGATGATGCGCTTCCTTCGCCGGCTGGCCGACAAGGACCTTGCGCTCGACCGCGCCATGATCCCGCTCGGCTCCTGCACCATGAAGCTCAACGCCGCCGCCGAGATGATGCCGGTGAGTTGGCCGAGCGTCGCCAACCTGCATCCCTTCGCGCCGGCCCGCCATTCGGCGGGCTATCGCAAGATGGCCGGCGACCTGGAGGCCTGGCTGTCGGAGATCACCGGGTTCGACGCCGTCAGCCTGCAGCCCAATGCCGGCAGCCAGGGCGAATATGCCGGCCTGCTCGCCATCCGCGCCTACCACCGCGCGCGCGGCGAAAGCCACCGCACCGTTTGCCTGATCCCGTCTTCCGCGCACGGCACCAATCCCGCGAGCGCTGCGATGGTCGGCATGACCGTCGTCGTCGTGCGTTGCCTCGATGATGGCAATATCGACATGGACGATTTGCGCGCCAAGGCCAACGAGCATTCCAAGAACCTCGCGGCGCTGATGTTCACCTATCCTTCGACGCATGGCGTCTACGAGGAAGGCGCGCGCCATCTCTGCGCGCTGATCCACGAGCATGGCGGCCAGGTCTATTTCGACGGCGCCAACCTCAACGCCCTGGTCGGCCTTGCCCGCCCCGGCGACATCGGTGCCGACGTCTGCCACATGAACCTGCACAAGACCTTCTGCATCCCGCATGGCGGCGGCGGCCCGGGCGTCGGCCCGATCGGCGTCAGGGCGCATCTGAAACCCTATCTGCCGGGCCATGTCACCGAGGGCTCGGCGCATGCCGTGGCGGCGGCTCCTTTCGGCAGCGCGTCGATCCTGCCGATCACCTGGATGTATATCCGCATGATGGGCGGCTCAGGCCTGAAGCAGGCGACGGAAACGGCGATTGTTTCGGCCAACTATGTGGCGACGCGGCTCGCGCCGCACTACCCGCTGCTCTACAAGGGTCGGAGCGATCGCATCGCGCATGAGTGCATCCTCGACACCCGCGTTCTCAAGGAGAGCGCCGGCATCAGCGTCGACGATATCGCCAAGCGCCTGATCGACTACGCCTTCCATGCGCCGACCATGTCGTTCCCGGTTGCAGGCACGCTGATGGTCGAGCCGACCGAGTCCGAGCCCAAGCGTGAGCTCGACCGTTTTTGCGAGGCGATGATCGCCATCGCCGGCGAGGCGGCGAAAGTGGCGAAGGGCGAGTGGCCGTCCAACGACAACCCGCTGGTCAACGCCCCGCACACCGCGGCGGAAGCGCTCGCCGGCGAGTGGAAGCATTCCTATTCACGGCTGGAGGCGGTCTATCCGACAGGCGATGCCGATCTGGCGGCGAAATACTGGCCGCCGGTCTCGCGCATCGACAACGTCGCCGGCGACCGCAACCTGGTCTGCTCCTGCCCGCCGCTGTCGGAATATCTCGGCGCGGCGGAGTAGCGTTTGCTCAGGCAGTCTTCAGGGCCGGCCCGGCATCGGGCCGGTCCGCTGCCAGCTGAGCAATGACGCGGTTGCGCCCGGCACGCTTGGCCGCATAAAGCGCGGCGTCTGCTTGCGCCAGCACCTCGTTCAAGGGGCGACCCGCGACCGAACCGAATCCCATGCCGCCGCTGACGCTGCTGCGCAGCGGGCCGCGATGGGTTGGAACGACCTCCGTGCCGAATGCGACACCGATCCGGCTTGCCATGTCATGCGCCTTTTCGGGCGTCACGCGCGACATGACGAGCGCGAATTCCTCGCCGCCCAAGCGGAAGGCGTCGACGCCGGCCCTGCCGTATTTCTTGATCACCGCCGCGAAGCGGCAAAGCACCTGGTCGCCGACGGGGTGGCCGAAGACGTCGTTGGTCATCTTGAAATGGTCGAGATCGAACATGGCGATCGCCATGAATGGACCGAAGCTGCGGTCGCCGTAAAGCTCGTTGAGCGCTCGGCGGTTCATCAGGCCGGTCAGCGGATCGGTCATCGTCTCGGCCTTGAGCTCGATCTGCGCCTGCAGATGGTGCAGCGAAAGCGTCAGCGCGCCGAGGCCTGTCATGCAGGCGACCGCGACGACGGAGTTCAGCCGCTCCGCCCAATTGTCGGGCGCCGCACCCAGCACCCACTGGCCTTGCACCAGCAGCGCCAGGTCACACAGCGCGAAGGACAAGCCGCAGGCGCCGCTGAGGAACGAGACGACGAGCAGGATCCGGCGGTCGTGATCCCCCTTCATCCAGAACATCGTCCCGATCGCCGCGAGCAGCGCCGTCACGGCCGCATAGGTGATCTGGAAGCCGATGCCGTCGAAACCGAGAAAAGTGACGATCGCGCAGGCAGCCATCGCGGCCAGCGTCGGCACGAGGACGCGGCGGTAGTCGCGAAAGCCGAGATACTGCATGGCCGACAGGCAGAGGACCAGGAAACCGAGGGTCAGCAGCGCGAGCACGATCTGGCACAGCCAGGGATCGGCATCCTTGCTATAGCCCCAGAAGCCGACGACATGGGCGACGAGCACCAGGATGCCGCAGGCGACCGTAAGGACGAAGCGCGCCCTCGGCGCGGTGAGCCAGATCGCGAACATGGTGATGCTGAGGCATATGCCCGACAGCGCCGCCGCAAGCAGAAGCGAACTGAAATCCAACATCCGTGAAGAACTGCCTCTAGCCTAGCCGGTGCCCGGATCCCCTCAATGTAGGCTGGCGGCGGCCGGCGCAAACCGTTTTCGGCCGATGCCCGGCGCTACCTCGACACAGGGTTTACAAAGCGTCGACATGTGAGGCGCAATCCCGTGGCGGTACACGGAATACGCGAACCCGCTGGGGATCAGCCCTTGTCGAGCAGCGCCAGATTGGCGTTGACCACCGTCTGGTCGGCCATGCCGGCCTTGGCCTCGAGCAGCAGCGCGCGCGCCCTTTTCTTGTTGCCGCGCAGAAGCTGCGAATAACCCATATTGTTGACGATCTGCGGCTTGCGCCCGGCGACCTTCAGAAGCTGCGCGTAGGCGCGGTCGGCGAAGTCGAAGCGGCCAAGCTCGTCATAGGATGCGGCAAGCCCCATCCAGGCCTCGGCATTGTCGGACTTGAGTTCGACCGCCTTGCGAAAATGCTGTTCGGCAAGGCCGAAATTCGCCTCGCGGAACTGCGCCTTGCCTTCGACCAAGTCGTTGGCGCTGACATCCTTGGCCACCGGCTGGATCGCCGTGGTCTTGGTCGTGTCGACGTTGTTGTTCGTCGTGCAGCCGGTAATCATCAAGACGGCCACCAACGCCGTCGCTGCCCTGGGAAGTCTCTGACGCATGCCCCTGCCCCATCGCCCGATTTGCCGGGTCGTTCTTCAGGAAAAAACTACAGGAAAGCGATTAAGCTTCGGTGCCGAAATGCAGCTAAAATTACGTTGCGCGCCAAGGATGCGTTAACCAGCGCTCGCGTCGGCTTTGAGGCATGTCGATATTCAGACCAGGCGGGCCTCACCTGAATATCGACGCACCTCAGTGTGCGCTCAGCTTCACGATGATCGGTATGATGGCGACCATCAGCACCACCGGCAGGATGCAGACCGTCACCGGGACCGACATCTTGGCCGGCAGGGCATGCGCCTTCTCCTCGGCCAGCGACATGCGCTTGTGCCGCATTTCGTCGGAAAAGACGCGCAGCGAGCCCGACAGGCTGGTGCCGAGCTCCTTGGATTGCTGCAGCAGCGTCGCGAAGGAGCGGACTTCGTCGAGGCTGAGGCGGTCGGCAAGCGCCTTCAGCGCATCGTCGAGGCTGCGCCCGGCCCGCAGTTCCAGCGACACCAGCATCAGGTTCTGGCTGAGCGACGGATAGGTCCTGGCAAGCTCCTTGGAGACCCGCTCGATACCGGCCTCCATGCTCATGCCGGCATCGGAACAGACGATCATCAAATCCATGAAATCGGGAAAGCCGTTGCGGTATTCGCGCATCTTGTCCCGAATTTTCTGCGTCAGCACCAGGCCCGGCAGGAAATAGCCGCCGGCGCCGGATAGGATGATGAAGGTCCAGCGGCTGGTCATGGTCGACTCGGCGCTGGCCGCCCAGTGGTTGATCAGGAATGAGCCGAGCGCCGCGCCGACCAGGATGGCGAAACGGATGAGGAAGAACATGCCGACGGCGCGCGGCTCCATGTAGCCGGCCTGGATGAGTTTCATGCGCAGCCGGGCGACATTTTCCGGATCGCTCTTGGCATAGAACTCCTGCGCCCGTTTCACCGCCTTCTCGCGCACGACATTGGTGCTCTTCTTGGGCGCGGGCTCCGCCTGCTCGGCCGGCTGCAATGTCTCCACCCTCAGCCGTCGCTTGACCTCGCCGCGATCGCCCTTGGCGAGCACCAGCGGCCATGCGACGGCACCGGCGCCCAACACAAGGAGCAGCACGGCGACCGGCACCAGCGAGGTCGGCGCGAGTGAGGCGAGGAAGCGGATGACGTCTTCCATCTCAGAACCTGAAATTCGACATCTTGAACATGATGGCGTTGCCGAGCAGCAGCCAGGCAATGGAGCCGCCCATCATGTACCAGGTCTTCGGCACGTCCCAGACATCCTGGTAGAATTGCGGCATCAGCACCATGATGGCGGTGAACAGAAGCACCGGCACCGCGGTCAGGATGTAAGCCGACATGCGCCCTTCCGTCGAAATGGCGCGCACCTTGCGGCGCAGCTTGCCGCGCTCGCGGATCGTCGCCGACAGGCCGTCGAGGATCTCGCGCAGATTGCCGCCCGAACTGCTCTGGATCGACACCGCCGTGACGAACAGCGGCAGGTCTTCATGGCCCACCCGGTCGAAGAGATTGTTCAGCGCCGAGACCAGGTCGGAGCCGTAGGTCACCTCGTCGGCGACGACGCCGAACTCGGTGCCGATCGGATCGGCCATCTCGCGCGCCACCATGGCGATCGCCACGGGCACCGGATGGCCGGCCTTCAGGCCGCGCGTGATGAGCTCCAGCGCCTCGGGCAATTGGATCCCGAACCGCTTGTGCCGGCGCTTGCGCATGAAGCGCATGACCATCACCGGCAGTACCGGCGACAGCACGACAAACAGGATGAGGCCGAACAGGAGCGGCAGGCCCTTCCAGATGCCTAAAAGCGCCAGCGCCGCGGCCACACCCGCGGTGATCGTCAGGAATTTCGGCAGCGGCATGGTCATGCCCGACTGCGTGCGCAGGGCGTGGAAGCGGTCGAGGGAAAAGATCGAGCTGCCACCGTCTATCCCGCGCTCCTTGCGCAGTTGGATCAGCACCTGTTCCTGGCTGATCTTATTCTCCGCGAGCCTCATGCGGCGGTTGATGGCCGTGCGCTTGTCGCTGCGCCCGGCATAGAGCAGGTAGCAACCCTCGGCGATCATAATGCCGGTGAGCGCCGCCGCGGCGTAAACGACATAGACCGGGCTGAATCCCTCGAACACCGGCCTAGTCCTGCGGCCGGCCGGGTTCGAAATACTTGCCCGGGAATTCGATGCCCATGTTGCGCAGGTCCTCGAGGAAGCGCGGGCGGATGCCGGTCGCTTCGAAGTGGCCGAGTATCTTTCCGTCCGCTTCCATGCCGGTGCGCACGAAGCGGAAGATCTCCTGCATCTGGATCACGTCGCCTTCCATGCCGGTCACCTCGGCGATGCTGGTCACCTTGCGCTTGCCGTCGGAAAGGCGCGTCAGTTGGACGATGATCTCGATGGCGCTGGATATCTGGCTGCGGATCGACTGCACCGTCATCGGCATGCCGGTCATGCCGAGCATCTGTTCCAGGCGCGAGATGGCATCGCGCGGCGTGTTGGCATGGATGGTGGCCATCGAGCCTTCGTGACCGGTGTTCATCGCCTGCAGCATGTCGAAGGCTTCCTCGCCGCGGCACTCGCCGAGGATGACGCGGTCGGGACGCATGCGCAGCGCGTTCTTGACCAGGTCGCGCTGCTTCAGTTCGCCGTGGCCCTCGATATTGGCGGGCCGCGTTTCCATGCGCGCGACATGCGGCTGCTGCAGTTGCAGTTCGGCGGCGTCCTCGATGGTGATCAGGCGCTCGTCTTCCGGGATGAAAGCCGACAGCGCATTGAGCATCGTCGTCTTGCCGGTGCCGGTGCCGCCGGAGATGATCGTGGTCTTGCGGGCATGCACCGCCGCCGCCAGCACCTCGGCCATGTTCTGCGTGATGGCGCCGAATTCGACGAGCTTGTGCAGGCCGAGCTTGTTTTTGGAGAATTTGCGGATCGACACCAGCGGCCCGTCGACGCCGACCGGCCGGATCGCAGCGTTGAAGCGGGAGCCGTCGAGCATGCGGGCGTCAACCATCGGCTGCGATTCATCGACGCGCCGGCCGACCGCAGCGACGATTTTATTAATGATTCGAAGCAGATGCGCCTCATCCTTGAACGGGATGTGAACCTGCTGCAGCTTGCCGCGCTTTTCGACGAAGCAGTTCTGGTGGCCGTTGATCAGGATGTCGTTGATCTCGGGGTCCTTGAGCAGCGGCTCCAGCGGGCCGAGGCCGACCATCTCGTCGACAATGTCGTCGACCAGCGCGTCGAGCTCTGCGTTGTTGATTGCCATGCGCTCATGGCGCGTTTTTTCAGAAACGAATTCATGCACCTGACGGCGCATTTCATCCCGGGGAAGCCGCTCCAGCGCGACCAGGTTGATCTCTTCGAGCAGCATACGATGGATACGCACGCGTGCGTCCAGCACCTTGTTGGCGCTCTTGGCGGGCGCCGCTTCAGGCTTCGGCGGCGCCGGCTTGCGAGTCGTCGGAATGATCACCGCATTGTGCGTGGTGGGCGCGGGCTCCGGCGCGCGCTGCGGACGAACATCGCGGTTCTGCAGGTTGGAGAAGCGGCTGCTCATCCTGCCTTCCTCTTCAGCAGGCCCTTGCCCAGGCCGAACAGCGATTTCGACTTGACCGTGGTCTGGATGGCCTCCTCCGGCAGGATGATCTTCTTCAGGTCGTTGACGACATTGGCATTGGGGTCGATGGCGTGCAGCGGCACGCCGCGATCGACCGCCTCGCGGACCAGCCGGTAGTTGTTGGAGATGCCGCCGACGAAATGCTCGCCGAGTATCTCCTGAACGTCCGCCTGCTTGATGCCGCTGTCGAACATCTTCTGCTCGAAGCGGTTGACGATGACGTTGGGCTTTACTTCCTTGCCGGCGGTCTCATAGACGGCCTGGATCAGGCGCTGCGTATGGCGCAGGCAGGGCACCGTCATCTCGGCGACGATATAGAGCTTGTTGGAACCCAGCAGCACCGTCTCGGTCCAGGGGAACCAGGTGCGCGGCATGTCGATGACGACATTGTCGAAATAAGCCGCCACGAGGTCGAGCATGCGCACCACGACATCGGTTTTGAACGAGCGCATTTCGGACGGGCGCGTGGGAGCGGCAAGCACGCAGAGCCCGCTCGCATGCTTGGACAGCATCACATCAAGCAATTGCCGGTCGAGGCGCTCCGGCTGGTTCTCGATTTCCGTGATGTCGAAGCGCGGCTCGAGGTCGAGATATTCGGCGCAGGCGCCCTGCTGGAAATTGAGGTCGACGACGCATGTCGAGGCGCCGCGCGTCACGGAATGATGCAGCTGGAAGGCCGTTTGCAAGGCAAGCGTTGTCGTGCCGACGCCGCCGGCTGCGGGCATGAACGTATAAATATGCGATTCGGTGTTCTCTTCCCGCCCCGGCCCTTGCAGCGCACGGATGACGGAACGCACGAGGTCGGCCGTGGTGATCGGCTTGACCAGGAAATCGGCGACCTTGAGCTGCACCAGGATGCGCACCGCAGCCGCGTTGAATTCCTGCGTGACGACGACCACCGGGACGCTGCCTTCCAGCCGCCGCATGACGCGCTGCAGCGACTCGATTTGCTCGAGCTTGGCCGCATCCATGTCGATGATGACCGTGCCGAAGGCCGCTTCGAGGATCTCGCCGCGCAGCTCGTTGACGCTCTTTTCCAGCGTCAAAAGCTCGATGACCTCGGAGGCCGCGAAAGCGGTCCGCGTGTCCTGCAGAAACGTCCTGTCCGTCGAAACGAGCAGGATCTTCTTCGTCTTGGTGCCAGATGCCATCGGCGTCAGCCCATCAGTTCGATGTGGTTGATGATGTCGTCGGCGCGGAGCCGGCTGTCGCGCCAACAGCAGCGCTCCCGGGACCCGGACGCTGGGCCGGCACCAGAAGCCTTGTGTTCTGCACGCCGTACTTCCATGGATCGACCATCTGCATGACAGTGTTGGATGCCTGCGCGTTGCCGGCCGCCAAGGTCACCCCTTCGGCGCGTACATAGTCATCGCTGGTGCAACCGCCGGCGAAACCGGCCAGGAGCAGAGCGATGCAGGCGGGGATGCGCATGGCTTAGTCCTTTGGCAGATCGAGGAAGTGGCCGGACGTGGCGGCAGCCACCGGGCGGGCGGCGCTGCCGTCTGCCAGCGCCACCGGACGCTTCGACGCCGAGGCGTCCACTTCCTCGGTGTTGTTCAGGAAGTAATCGGCGGGGCTTGCCGGCTGAGTGCCGTCGGTCGGCTCGACCATCTTCTTCGAGGGATCCACCGGCTTGACTAGGTAAGGCGTGACGATGATGACCAGATCGGTCTCGCGCCGCTGATAGGATTTCGAGGAAAACAGCGGACCGAGCACCGGCAGCTTGCCGATCCCCGGCACCCGCGACGTCGTGATGTCGTTCTGCGATTGCAGGAGGCCGGCGATCATGAAGCTCTGGCCGTTCTTGAGGTCGACCGATGTCCTGGCGCGACGCACGATGAAGGCCGGAATGGAAATGCCGCTGCTGACCTGGATGGAAGCGGACGGGTCGATCGAGGACACTTCCGGTGCGATGTCGAGGCTTACCAGCCCGTCCTTCAGCACCGTCGGCGTGAAATCCAGGCCGACGCCGTACTTCTTATAGGTGACGCTGATCTTGCCATTGTCCTCGGAAACCGGGATCGGGAACTCGCCGCCGGCAAGGAAGCTCGCGGTCTGCCCCGAACGCGCAATCAGGTTCGGCTCCGCCAGCCGCCGCGCAAGGCCGCGTTCCTCCAAAGCCTTGATCGCGATGTCGATCGAAACGCCGTTCGACAGCAGGCTGCCGATGATCTCGCCTGTTCCGGCAGCCGGCAGGTCTCCCCCACCCGGGTTGAGCACGACTTTGCGGTTGCCGATGCCATAGGCGAAATTGGCGGCATATTTGGCGCCGAGGTCCTGGCCGGCCTGACGGTTGATCTCGACGAAGCGGACGTTGAGCTGCACCTGCTGCGAGGACGAGATGTTGACCGAGTTGATGACTTCCTCGTTGCCGGAAAAGCGCGACGCAATCTTGCTGGCCTTGTCGGCGGCGACCGCATCATCGGCCTCGCCCGACAGCACGACGCGCCCGTTTGCCGAGCCGACCTTGATCTTGGCGTCGGGCACGCTGGCGCGGATGGTGCTGGCCAGTTGGTCGGTATCCAGCGTCACCTCGATGTCGATGGTGCCGACAAGCTGCTTGTTCTGGTCGAACAGGGCAATGCCGGTGGTGCCCAGATTGTTGCCCAGCACATAGAAGGACTTGTCGGTCAGCGGGTTGACGTTCGCGATCTCCGGATCGCCGATGACGATCTGGTAGAAGGCGGCGCTCGTCATGATCGTCTTCGGCTTGCCCTTGGCGACCTTGATCGAGGCGTTCTTGTTCGCCGAGACATAGACGACGTCATTGCCCGCCCTTGCCGGCGCGGCGACGCCAAGCATTGCCGCCGCCAGCGCGATCGCGCCGAGAAGACGCCATCCGCCGGTCGTCCGAAATGCATCAAACCCGAACATCTTGCCCCGTCCCCGCCGGTCCCCACCGGCTATTGCTGCAGTTCCTGCGGCGGTTGCCGCGAAGGAACCTTGTATTCCTCGACCTTGTCGCCGCGCGTTACGATCACCGTCTTGAATTTCGGCTCGTCCTGGTCCTTCGTCACCGCATTGACGAGCGAGGCCGCGCTTGCCTGCGCGCTTGCCGCAACCGAACCGCCGAACGACGAGATGGTCGTCAGCCCGCTTTTGCCGTCACTGGCGTCGGCCGCGGACCGTAAGGACAGCGACAAGGTGCCGACGGTGCGGGCGAGCGCCACTTTCTGCGCCCCTTCGTTGGTCACCTCGATGGTCACCGAATTGGCGACTTGCGGCTCGGTCTTGCGTTCGTCGGCGCCCTGCCCGACCGAAAGCACCTTGACGTCGGCAACGACGACCTCGGACGTCACCGTCGAGCCGGCAGCCCCTTGAGCATTCTTGGATACTTCCTGGATGTCTCCCGCATCACGCGTCAGCACGACGTCGACGCGGTCTCCCGGCGTGATGAAACCGCCGACGCCGGCGATCTCGTCGGTGCGGATGGTGACGGCCCGCATTCCCGGCGACAGCATGTTGGAAAGGGTGGCGCGCCCGTTCGGTCCCGACAGCTTGGTGAGCAAGACCGGCTCGTTGACCTCTATCGGTGACAGCACGACCCGGCTGCCGTCGGCGAGCAGCTTGTCGATGGTCGGGAAGGCACCTTGCGGCACGGAATCCTGCGGCCACGGAATCTCGGCGAGCTGCGGTCGACCGAGCTCCATGCCGTAGCGCAGCGGCGCTTGCGCCACCACGATGGTCTTGAACTCGACCTTGGGCTGCTGCGGCGCGGCAACGACCTTGACCTCAGGCTGAGCCTTCGCCTGGCTTTTGACCCAGAAATCCGCGGCAAAGATCGAGATCGCGCCGAAAACGGCGGCGATGCCGATCATGGTTATGGCCCTGCCCCTCACAATGGAACCCCTGACGCCCGTGGTCTTTTGTTGGTTGGGCCTCACGCTAGGCGTTAATGTTAAAGAATCAGGAATCCCGCGACCCGCCAATTGCCCTATTTCGGCCGGCTTGGTTATCGAATGGTTTTGGAACAAGAGACAGTTTGAATCCCTGAACGGAACAGGAACCTCGTTCGCCCGCCAAAAGCGTGGCAGTATCGAGGAGTGATTCGCAGTACCGGATTTAATGGCTAGCATGGACGACACCAGCGATCTTTTTGGCACCCCGGAAAAGCAGCCGCAGCAAGTGCGCGCGCCCTCGCGGCCCGCCGATCCGCTGGTGCAGGCCGCGAAGCGTTCCACCGCCACCCGCGACGGCAGCGAAAGCTACAGCGCCGCCGACATCGAGGTGCTGGAAGGGCTCGAGCCGGTGCGCCGCCGTCCGGGCATGTATATCGGCGGCACCGACGACAAGGCGATGCATCACCTGTTCGCCGAGGTCATCGACAATTCGATGGATGAGGCGGTGGCCGGCCACGCCACCTTCATCGACGTCGAGCTTTCCGCCGACGGCTTCCTGACCGTGACCGACAATGGTCGCGGCATCCCGGTCGATCCGCATCCGAAATTCAAGAAGCCGGCGCTCGAAGTCATCATGACGACGCTGCATTCGGGCGGAAAGTTCGACTCCAAGGTCTATGAGACTTCCGGCGGCCTGCACGGCGTCGGCGTTTCGGTCGTCAATGCGCTGTCGGACCACCTTGAGGTCGAGGTCGCGCGGGGTCGCCAACTTTACCGCCAAAGATTCTCCCGCGGCGTCCCGGTCAGCGGGCTCGAACACCTCGGCGAGGTTCACAACCGCCGCGGCACGCGGACCCGCTTCCATCCCGACGAGCAGATTTTCGGCAAGGGCGCTGCCTTCGAGCCGGCGCGGCTTTACCGCATGACGCGCTCGAAGGCCTATCTGTTCGGCGGTGTCGAGATCCGCTGGACCTGCGATCCGTCGCTGATCAAGGACAAGGACCAGACGCCGGCCAAGGCCGAGTTCCATTTCCCCGGGGGCCTTAAAGATTATCTCAAGGCGACGCTGGGCGACGAATTCCAGGTCACGCGCGAGGTTTTCGCAGGGAAGAGCGACAAGCAGGGCGGCCACGGTTCGCTTGAATGGGCCGTCACCTGGTTCGGCGGCGATGGTTTCCTCAACTCCTATTGCAACACCATTCCGACCCCCGAGGGCGGCACGCATGAGGCAGGCTTCCGCAACGTGCTGACGCGCGGACTGCGCGCCTATGCCGACCTCATCGGCAACAAGCGCGCCTCGATCGTCACCACCGACGACGTGATGATCTCTGCCGCAGGCATGCTGTCGGTATTCATCCGCGAGCCGGAATTCGTCGGTCAGACCAAGGACAGGCTGGCGACGATCGAGGCGATGCGCATCGTCGAGAACGCCATCCGCGACCCGTTCGACCATTGGCTGGCCGACAATCCGCAGGAAGCCTCGAAGCTTCTCGACTGGGTCATCGCGCGCGCCGACGAGCGCGTTCGGCGCCGCCAGGAGAAGGAAGTCTCGCGTAAGAGCGCCGTGCGCAAGCTGCGCCTTCCGGGCAAGCTCGCCGATTGCACCCAGAACGCCGCCGCCGGCGCCGAGATCTTCATCGTCGAGGGTGACTCGGCCGGCGGCTCGGCCAAGCAGGCGCGCGACCGCGCCAGCCAGGCAGTGCTCCCGCTGCGCGGCAAGATCCTCAACGTCGCTTCCGCCGGCAACGACAAGCTTGCCGCCAACCAGCAGATTTCCGACCTGATCCAGGCGCTCGGCTGCGGCACGCGCTCGAAATACCGCGATGAGGATCTGCGCTACGACCGCGTGATCATCATGACCGACGCCGACGTCGACGGCGCGCACATCGCTTCGCTGTTGATCACCTTCTTCTATCAGGAGATGCCGAACCTGATCCGCGGCGGCCATCTCTACATGGCCGTGCCGCCGCTCTATTCGATCCGGCAAGGCGGCAAGGTCGGCTATGCCCGCGACGACGCGCATAAGGACGAGTTGCTACGCACCGAGTTCGCCGGACGCGGCAAGGTCGAGATCGGCCGCTTCAAGGGCCTGGGCGAGATGATGGCCTCACAGCTCAAGGAGACCACGATGGATCCGAAGAAGCGCACGCTTCTGAGGGTTGATGTGATCGATGCCGAGCAGGCCACCAAGGATGCCGTCGACGCGCTTATGGGCACCAAGCCCGAGGCGCGTTTCCGCTTCATCCAGGAGCGCGCCGAATTCGCCGAGACGGACGTGCTGGATATCTGAACGCCGTCCGGTCCATAACAGGCTCCGGCATGGAGACGGGCATGTGACCTGGGCGCGGCTGAAAGAGCTTGCCGAGATACCATTAAGGGGCCTGACACAGCCGACCCGTTCGGATTGGATATTCGCCTTACGCACGGTTTCGGCGGGGCTGATCGCGCTTCTTGCCGCCTACGCGCTGAAGCTCGACCATCCGCAATGGGCGATGATGACGGTGTTCATCGTCGCGCAGCCGGTGGCCGGCATGGTGCTGGCGAAGGGCTTCTACAGGCTGCTCGGCACGCTGGCGGGCGGTCTTGCCGCTATCGGCATCACATCGCTGTTCGGCGCCAATCCGTGGCTGCTGGTCACCGTGCTGGCGCTCTGGATCGGCGTCTGCACGCTCGTCTCGTCGCTGTTGCGCAACCCGGAAGCCTATGGCGCCGCCCTTGCCGGCTATACGGCGATGATCATCAGCCTGCCGGCCCTTGGACAGCCGCATATCGTCGTCGAGCTGGCGATCGCGCGGTGCGCCGAGATCGTTCTCGGCATCGTCTGCGCCGGCGTCACCAGCCGGCTGATCCTGCCGAAGCTCGCCGCCGACGCCATCATCTCCCGGCTGAAGCGCAGCATTCTCGACCTCGCCGAATATGCCGGTGGCGCCTTTTCCGATGGCGATCCGGCAAGCCTTGCCGCGCTCCAGCGCAAGCTGATCGCCGATGCCCAGACCCTCGCGGAGATGCGCACCTATGCGCGGCTGGAGGCGCCGAGCTTCGCCACCAGCGCCCACCCGGTGCGGCGCACGATCGGCCAGCTTCTGTGGGCGCTTTCCGCGGCGCGCGCCCTGCACAGCCACCGCAGGCCGAAGAACGCAGCGCTCATTCCCATGCGCAGCGAATTGAAAGCCTTCGTCGGTGAACTGGCGGCGACGCCCGGCGCGCTCGATGACACAGGGCCATGGGTGGCACGGCTCGACGCGATCGCGAGCAAGGCCAGGGAGATGCCCGACCTGCCCAACGATACCGGTCCCTACGATAACGGCGAAGACAAAGTCGGCACCATCACCCGACTGACCATCGCCGGCGATTTCGCCGAGGCGCTGAAGCAGGTGATGCGCGGCCTTGACGCACTCCGGTCGCCCGTCTCCCGCAAATCGAGCGAGCGAGGCCAGCCGGCCTTGGTCGTCCACCGCGACTACCAGGCCGCATGGCGCAATGCCGTGCGCGCCGCGCTGGCGACGTTGCTCGTGGCGATCTTCTGGCTGACGACCAAATGGTCGGAAGCGGCCGGCACCGTCATCCTCGTCGCCGTCGTCTCCAGCCTGTTCGCATCGCGCCCCGATCCCGTGCAGTCCGCCTGGGGCTTCTTCACCGGAACGCTGATCGCGCTGCCTTTTGCCTTTCTGGTCGGCCAGGTCGCGCTGCCGGCGCTGCCGGGCTTCGGCTGGTTCACGCTCTTCGTCGTGCCGATCCTGGTGCCTGCGGCGCTCGGCATGGCCAATCCGCGTCATGTTGGCGTCGCCACCGCCTTCGCGATCAACTTCCTCGCCTTCCTCAGCCCGCATCAGCAGATGATCTATGATCCCGGGCCGTTCTTCGCCGGCTCGGCCTCGATTCTGGTCGGCATCCTGATTGCCATCGGCGTCTTCATCGTCGTGCTGCCGGCCGATCCCTGGGTCACCGTTGAGCGAATCTCGCAGGCGATGCGTGAGGATTTGGCGCGGCTTTGCCTGCATGAACGCATCCCCCGGCGTTCGGCGTTCGAAAGCCTCGCCTACGACCGGATCAACCAGTTGATGCCGCAGGTGCAGCAGACGGGCCGCAAGGGCGACCCCATGCTTGGCGGAAGCATCGCCGCCGTCACCGTCGGGCTGGAGGTGCTGCGGCTGCGCCAGGCGCAGTTGAACTCCGCCGTCCCGCACGAAACGGTCGAATCCATCGGCAATTTCATGCGCGGCCTGGCGCGCGAATTGCTGTTTCGGCGCCCGGGCGAGCCGCAGACCGCGACCGTCGCGGTGGCGAGGCAATATGCGGCCAGCATCGCCCAACGCAGCGATCGGCTCGAAATGCTGCAGATCGCCGCCTCGCTGCGTATCATTGCCGCGGCGATGGAGGACTATCCGGATTTCTTCGCGAAGGGTCGCGTATAGCCAGCTCGGGACGAGCCCGGTTTCCGACCCCTTCCGGGAATAGGTCCTTGTTAGACTGGTAGACACCTTTTAGGTTGGACACATGGCGCTCAAACGGATGGATAATGTCGGAATTGTCGTCAATGACCTCGACAGGACGGTCGATTTCTTTCGCGAGCTCGGCCTTGAACTCGAAGGGCGTGCCGCGATCGAAGGAGAATGGGCCGGGCGTATCACCGGGCTCGGCGATCAGCATGTCGAGATTGCCATGATGCGCACGCCTGACGGCCACAGCCGGCTCGAACTGTCCCGCTTCATCACGCCGCCTGTTGTCGCGGATCACCGCAACGCCCCGGTGAACGCATTGGGCTATCTCCGCGTCATGTTCGCCGTGGACGACATCGATGACACGCTGGAGAGGCTCCGCAAGCGCGGCGCCGAGCTCGTCGGCGAAGTCGTCCGGTACAAGGACGCGTATCGCCTCTGCTACATCCGTGGGCCTGAAGGGCTTCTCATCGGCCTCGCCCAGGAACTCAGTTGAGACCTGATGTGTGTCCTTAGGCGGCGGCGATGGCCAGTGCATGTCCGCGGGCGTTTTCGCGCAGCGCGTCGAGATGGATCGACTTCACCAGCCCGGCAAGATCGCCCTCCGCCGATTGGCCGCCGAGCTCCTTCAGCATCAGCCAGCTCACTTCCTGCACGCCAGCCACACGCCGGCCGTTGGCGACCTCGCGCCAGACTTTCAGCGCGCGCAGGATGATGCCATGCGTGGCCGGCGCTAGCCCGGCGCTACGGAACAGCGCCTGCAGCGCCATGTCGTGCCCGCCGGCGAGAAGCGCGGTCACCCGCTGCTCGGATTGCCGGGCTAAAGCCACCAGCGCCGAGCCGAAGAAGTCCACCTTGCCATGCGCGATAGTGCGAATGATGAAACCAGCGGTGAGGTCACCGCGCAGCCGCAGATGCTCGATCAGCGCGGCATGCTCTTCCATGCGCGTTCCCTCGATCAGCGTGACCGAGGCCTTCACGCAGGCATCGCGCATGACGCGATCGGCACGCGCCGCCCCCATCATCGCCAGCACCAGGGGCGATCCTTTCAGGGTCTCGCCGAGCTTGACCAGCAGCATGTGCCGGCAGTCGGCAGGCAGGCGCCGATCGGCGATCAGCGCCTCGCGCACCAGCGGCAGGTGGCCATGCCGCTCGGCCATGCGGCGGAAGCTGAGCGAAGCAATCTCGGCACCGCTGTTGCTAATCAGCACGGCGCAGGCTTCCGGTTCGCCGATCTCGGCGATTGCCGCCGCAAGCGACATCGACACCACCGGTCGGTTGGCAATCAGCTTCTGCGTCGCCTTCTGGCCGCAGGCGACGCGCTCGACCAGGTCGGCATCGGTAAGCAGCGGCGAACGCGCGAGCACCAGCGCCGCCACTTCCGGCTGGTCGGCGGCCAGAGCGCTGATCACCTGCGGCGGCGCGTGATGGCTCATCGACAGCGCCTCGGCAAGCGCCAGGCGCACCTTGGAGGAAGCGTCGTCCAGAAGCAGCGTCAGCGCCGCCTCTGCAGCGCAGCGATCCTCGAACGGCAGATCGGCATTGATATAGGCGCGCGCCAACGCGCTCGCGGCGGCGGCGCGCTCGGAAACCCTTGCCGTATCAACCCATTTTAGAAAGTGCGAAACAATCATACTGACCAGCTACGCCCTCGCCGGAAAGATCCGGCCCCGTCGTCAACGGTAGGCTGGAAATGGTTTACGAACGGTTCACCATGTTTCTTAACCGGCTTGATGGGGGCGCAGCCAACGCCTATCAAGCTACGACATTGGAGGAGATCAAACGATGGCCGGGCTTTATCTGGAAGAGTTTGTCGTCGGCCATGTCTTCCACCACACGCTGCGCAAGACCGTGACCGAGAGCGACAACATGCTGTTTTCGGTGATGACGCTGAACCCGCAGCCTTTGCACATCGATTTCGACTTTGCCGCGAAAACCGAATGGGGCAAGCCGCTGGTGAATTCGCTGTTCACGCTCGGCCTGATGATCGGCATCTCGGTGAACGACATCACCGTCGGCACCACGGTCGCCAATCTCGGCATGAAGGAAACGGTGTTCCCGCACCCCGTCTTCCACGGCGACACCATCCGGGTCGAGACGACGGTCGTCTCCGTGCGCGACTCCAAGTCGAAACCCGATCGCGGCATCGTCGAGTTCGAGCACCGCGCCTATAATCAGAATGACGTTCTTGTCGCCAAATGCACCAGGCAGGCGATGATGCTGAGGAAGACGGCCTGATGCGCTCGCTGCTGTTCGTGCCCGGCGATTCCGAACGCAAGCTGGAAAAGGGCTTCGAGGCCGGCGCCGACGTGGTCATCGTCGATCTCGAGGATTCGGTCGCCGCCGCCGGCAAAATGGCGGCGCGCGTGACCGCGGCCGGCTTCATCTCCAGCCAAAGGCACCGGACGGGCTCGGCCATCTATGTGCGGGTCAACGATCTTTCCACCGGCCTGACAGACGACGACCTTGCGGCTCTTGTCCCGGCCAAGCCCGACGGCATCATGCTGCCGAAGTCAAACAGCGGGCAGGACGTCCAGCAACTGGCGGCAAAGCTGCGCGTGCATGAGGCCGAGAACGGGCTGCCGGACGGCGCCATAAGCATCCTGCCGATCATCACCGAGACCGCGGCGGGCGTGCTGGCGGCGGCGAGCTATGCCGGAACGAGCGCGCGGCTTGCCGGCCTGACCTGGGGCGCGGAGGACTTGTCCGCGGCGATCGGCGCGCGTTCTACCCGCGACGAGAGGGGCCGCTACACCGACGTGTTTCGCCTGGCGCGCACCATGACCATTCTGGCGGCGGGCGCGGCCGAAGTGGCTGCGATCGACACCGTCTTTCCCGATTTCCGCGACATGGCCGCCTTCGAGGCCGAATGCCGCGAGGCCGAGCGCGACGGCTTCACCGGCAAGATGGCGATCCATCCGGCGCAAGTGCCGGTCATCAACGCCGCCTTCACACCGTCCGCCGAAGCGGTCGCGCGATCACGGGCGATCGTCGATGCCTTCGCGGCGGCGGGAAATCCGGGCGTCGTCGGCATCGACGGCAAGATGTATGACAGGCCGCATCTGCGGCTGGCCGAGCGTTTGCTGGCTCGCGCCAGGGCGGCAGGCAGCCTTGCCTGAGCTTACCAGACCATCGGGATCAGTTTGTAGCGCACGCGCGCGGCGTAATCGTCATAGCCTTGCAGGCCGGTTCGCAACGTCTTTTCCTCGATGAAGGTGCGGATGGCGAGCAGGACGATGAAGGCGAGGACCGATGCCAGCCCCCACCAGGAGCCGAGCAGCAGCGCCGTGCCGGCGAAATAGAGTATGGCGCCTGCATACATAGGGTGGCGGATATAACCGTATGGACCGGTGGTGATCACCTTCTGTCCACGCTCGTCCTGGATCTTCACGACAGGCGCAGCGAAGCTGTTTTCCAGCATCGTGAGATAGCAGACCCAGATTCCGACGAGCAGGACCAGCACGCCGATCACCTGCACCCAGACGGGAGCTGGCGACCAGCCGAAACGGAAGTCGAGCTCCATCAGGACCAGCCAGGCGAAGATGCCGAGCAGCAATATGCTCAGCAATATCTTGTCGGCCGCTGTCTGGGTCTTCTGGATCGGCGGGCGGAGACGCTCATTCATCAGGCCTGGATCGCGCCGGGCGAGCGCCACGCCCATGGTAAGGCTCAGTCCGACCATCACGACCGTGTACACCCAGGCTCCGGTCCAGCGCAGCGTGCCTGCCGACAGAAACAGCAGCGCGCCCATGATGCCGAACCATACGAATGTCTGGAAAACCAATCTCGAGATCATGACCAACCTTCCGTGACGTCCCCCGCCGCTATTGGCCGCCCGCCGCGCCGTTCCTCCGAAAACCACAAATAGTCCTAACCCGCCCAGGGACCGGCGTAATCGGCATAGAGCTTCGCCGGATCGGGCCGGGGCCGCTCCGGCGCGGGCCCTTGATAGGAACCGATATGGACAAAGCCGATGACGCGCTCCTGCGGCGAGAGCCCGAGGATCGCCCTGCCCTCCGGCACGTCGGAATACCAGTTGCTGATCATGTTGGTGCCGTAGCCCAGCGCGTTGGCCGCGATCATCAGGTTCATAGCGGCCATGCCGCCCGACAGGAACATCTCCCATTGGGGGATTTTCGGGCTCTCCTTCGGCACCGACACCACGCCGATCACCAGCGGCGCGCGCGAGAAGCGCGCCAGTTCCTGATTGCGCTTGCCTTCCGGCAGCGGCCCCTCGCGCTGCTCGGCAAGTGCTGCCAGCTTCTTGCCGATCTCGACGCGCGCCTCGCCGCGATAGAGGATGAATCGCCAAGGCTCGAGCCGGCCGTGGTCGGGGACGCGCGACGCCGCCGCGATCATCGTCGCGATCTCGGTATCGCTCGGCGCCGGCTCCTTGAGGTCGGGGATCGGCGCGGAATTGCGGGTGAGCAGGAAGTCGATGATCGGCGACGCCATGGGCGCAAGTCTCCTGAAGACATTCGATTTTGAGCTGAAGCACGCCATCGGGAGGTCGGGCGGCTCGGGCGGTGGCGTTTTGCGCCGATAAGAAGCCGCCGCGCCGGGCGGCACGCTTCTAGGCCTTGAAATTGCCACCGCCTTGGGCTTCAACGCAAGGCATGTTTGAGGGGTACCTGCGCCTTTTCGTGATCGCACTCGTCGCTGCGTTGTTCGCGGTGCCGGTTTCCTTCGCGCTCGCCCAGAACGCCAACGACGTCAGCGACATCAAGCTTCCAGGCATTTCGAGCTACGCGACGCCGAAGACAGGAGGACCGCTGGCGCTCGGCAATGGCGGCGCCATCACGCTGTCGGCGCAGTTGACCGACAAAGGCGCCGACATCACCCGCGGCATCGTCTGGCGGGTCTTCAGGCCGCAGCCCGCCAGCGACGGCAAGCTGCCGATGGTGGCATCTGCCCATGGCGGCACGGCCGTGTTCCAGCTCGACCCCGGCAGCTATCTTGTCCATGCCTCCTACGGACGCGCCGGCGCCACCAAGCGCATCACGGTCGGCAAAGAGGCAAAGCGCGAAAGCCTCGTGCTCGACGCCGGCGGCCTGAAGCTCGACGCGGTGACGTCGGGCGGCGCGCCCATCCCGCCGAAGAAATTGCGCTTCTCGATCTATGAAGGCCAAGCCGCGGCCAATGGCGACCGGGCGCTGATCGCCCCCGACGTCGCGCCGAACACGGTGGTGCGGCTGAACGCCGGCACCTACCATGTCGTCTCCACCTACGGCGCGGTCAACGCTGTGATCCGCTCCGACATCCGCGTCGAGGCCGGCAAGCTGACGGAAGCGACCGTGGAGCACCGGGCCGCCGAGATGACGATGAAGCTGGTGCGCGAGCCCGGCGGCGAAGCCATCGCCGACACGTCCTGGTCGCTGCTCAACGAGAGCGGCGATCCGATCAAGGAAGCGGTCGGCGCCTTCGCCTCGATGGTGCTGGCCGAGGGGCAGTACACCATCATCGCCAAGAACCGCGACCGTATCTACCAGAAGGATTTCACGGTCGTTGCCGGCCAGAACCAGGAAATCGAGGTCGTGGCCAACGAACAGTCCGCCATCGACCCCGAGGAAGGCGCGGACTAGTCACTTTATTCAGGCCGCCTTGCGCATCCGCTTCGGCAGGAACGGCACGCGGGCACGCTGCGCCGCCGGGACGGCCAGATCGAACACCGCACGATAGAGGCGATCGAGCAGCACCTTGCGGTCGCGCAGCGGCTCGAGGTCGCTCCAGCTCAGCACGTCGCCGATGCGCACCTCGATCGCCTTGCCCGACAGGCGGGCGAATTCGCGGATGAGCAAGGAGGTGCGCAATGTCAGCGATGCCTTGCCGATGAACTTCGCCACGCGGCTGTCGCGCTCGGCCATGTTCATCGGGCCGCTGACGAGATGGAACAGGCGGCCGTTCTGGCCGGAGAAATGCATCGGGATGACCGAGGCCTTGGCGTCCTGAACCAGCTTGGCCGGGAACATCTTCCACGGCAGGTCGACGGCGCGGCCGAAACCCTTGGGCGCTGTGGCGACGCCGCCGGCCGGGAACACGACGATGGTGACACCTTCCTTCAACAGCCGCACCGCTTCATGGCGCACCGCCATGTTGTTCTTCAGCGCTTCCTTGGTCTCGGAGAAATCGATCGGCAGCGAATATGACTCCATCTCGCGGATCCTGAGCAGATCCTTGTGGATCATGACCCGGAACGGCCGGCCCAGTTGCTCGACCAGCGACAGCACCGCAATGCCGTCGCCGATGCCGAAAGGATGGTTGGCGACGATCACCAGCGGCGTGTCCGGCAGCGCCGCCGGCGGCCATTGCACGGCGTTGCGGACCTTGACGTCGATCAATTCCAGCATGCGGCTGAATACGCGGTCGCCGGTCGGCACAACCTGGCGGCGCCAGAAATCGTAGAGCACGGCGAAGCGGTCGCGACCCGACAGGCCCTCGACCGAATGGATGAACCAGCGCGTCAGCACCGGTTGATGCGGGTTCGCATAGGAGAGCTCGGGAAACCGTCTTTCCCGCAGTTTCAACTTGAGCATGGCGGCTCGTTACAGGGCTGGCGTGACAGGCATATGAAAATGGCGGTGGACACGCCACCGCCATTTCAAGACGTGCGGGTATGTCAGGCGGCGCGACGCTTGCGGTCGGGCGAGACCGCCTCGTCGGTGAGGGACTTCACGGCATCCTCGAGCTTCAGCGATTCCTGGTCGCGCGAACCCAGCCGGCGGACATTGACGGTTTCCTCCTCGGCCTCGCGCTTGCCGCAGACGAGGATGACCGGCACCTTGGCCAGGGAGTGCTCGCGCACCTTGTAGTTGATTTTCTCGTTGCGCAGGTCGGCTTCAGCCAGCAGCCCCGCGGCCTTCAGCCTCTCGACGACCTTCATTGCGTATTCGTCGGCATCGGAGGTGATCGTCGCCACCACCACCTGCAACGGCGCGAACCACAGCGGGAAATGGCCGGAATAGTTCTCGATCAGGATGCCGAGGAACCGCTCCATCGAGCCGCACACCGCGCGATGCACCATCACCGGCTGCTTCTTCTCCGAATCCGAGCCGATATAGAAGGCGCCGAAGCGCTCGGGCAGGTTGAAGTCGACCTGCGTGGTGCCGCACTGCCATTCGCGGCCGATGGCGTCTTTCAGCACATATTCGAATTTGGGGCCGTAGAAGGCGCCCTCGCCCGGATTGATCGAGGTCTTGATGCGGTTGCCGGAGCGCGTGCGGATCGTCTCCAGCACATTGCTCATGATCGCCTCGGCATGGTCCCAGGCCTCGTCGGTGCCGACGCGCTTGTCCGGCCGCGTCGACAGCTTCACGCTTATCTCGTCGAAGCCGAAATCGGCATAGGTGGACAGGATCAAATCGTTGATGCGCAGGCATTCGGCCGCGAGCTGCTCCTCGGTGCAGAAGATATGCGCATCGTCCTGCGTGAAGCCGCGCACGCGCATCAGTCCGTGCAGCGCGCCCGACGGTTCGTAGCGATGCACATTGCCGAACTCCGCAAGCCTGACAGGCAGTTCGCGGTATGACTTCAACCCATGCTTGAAGATCTGCACATGGCCGGGACAGTTCATAGGCTTCAGCGCGAAGACGCGGTCGTCGTCGGTGTCGTCGCCGGCGACGGTGACCTTGAACATCGCGTCGCGGTACCAGCCCCAGTGTCCCGACGTCTCCCACAGGCTCTTGTCCAGCACCTGCGGCGCGTTGACTTCCTGATAGCCGTGCTCGTCGAGGCGGCGGCGCATGTAGTTGATCAGGTTCTGCACCATCTTCCAGCCCTTGGCGTGCCAGAAGACGACGCCCGGTCCCTCTTCCTGGAAATGGAACAGGTCCATCTCGCGCCCGAGCTTGCGGTGATCGCGCTTCTCGGCCTCTTCCAGCAGCGTCTGATAGGCATCGAGCTGCGCCTGGTCGGCAAACGCCGTGCCGTAGATGCGCGTCAGCATCGGGTTGTTCGAATCACCGCGCCAGTAGGCGCCCGCCACCTTCATCAGCTTGAAGGCATTGCCGATTTGCCCGGTCGAGGCCATGTGCGGACCGCGGCATAGGTCGAACCAGTCGCCCTGTGCGTAGATCTTGAGGTCCTGGTCTTCCGGAATGGCGTCGATCAGCTCGAGCTTGTAGCGCTCTCCCTTCTCGGCGAAGACCTTCTTCGCCTTCTCGCGCGACCACACTTCCTTGGTGAACGGCTTGTTGCGCGCAATGATCTCGCGCATCTTCTTTTCGATCACCGGAAAGTCGTCCGGCGTGAACGGCTCGTTCCTGGCAAAGTCGTAGTAGAATCCGTTCTCGATAACCGGCCCGATCGTCACCTGCGTTCCCGGCCACAGCTCCTGCACAGCCTCGGCCAGCACATGCGCCGCATCGTGCCGGATGAGTTCCAGCGCACGCGGATCCTCGCGGGTGATGATCTCGACCTTGCCGGACGTGCCGAGCGGATCGGAAAGATCGCGCAAGGTGCCGTCGAGGCTGTAGGCCACGGCCTTCTTCGCCAGCGACTTGGAAATCGATTCGGCAAGGCTCGCGCCGGTCAGCGTCGCGTCGTACTCGCGGACGGAACCATCGGGAAATGTCAGGGAAACGGAATTCGGCACCGGGTTCTCCTATCCAGTCCCGCAAACGAGCGCGGGTGGTGAAATGCGATGCCGCAGGATGCGTTGCGGCATGCAGAGGGTCAGCCGGAGGCGTCCGGCAGCGGCAGTCTTTTATGAGGAGTTTCCTCCGCCGTAAAGCCGCCAGCCATCTATTTGATAGGCCGTTCTATTTGGTGAGGCCGGGCAAATCCTTCAGGAACGCCGCCCGTGTCGCGAGACCCTTCGGCTCTCCGGTACGCTTGGCATCGACGACCAGTCTTGCAAAGACGATGCGACGGCCGTCCTTCCCGGCCCAGCCGACGAACCAGCCGAGCGAGCGCTTGCCGTCCTGGCCGAGCCTGGTGCTGCCTGTCTTGCCTTGCACCGTCCAGTCCCCTGCCGCGAAGGTCGGCAGGATAGCCCTGGTCATCTCATGCGCCTTCGCCGACACCGGCATCGTGCCAGCGAGCAGCTCGCGCAGAAAAGCCGTCTGCTCGACCGGCGATATTTCGAGCGAGGAATTGATCCAGGATTGCGTCAGCCCATTGCCCTTGCCGGCATCGCCCGAGACGTCCTTGTTGCCATAGCCGAATTTCGACAGGTAGCCGGCGAACTTCTCTACGCCGAGCCTCCGCGTGATTTCGCGCGAGTACCAGACGATGGAATCGCGTTCCCAGATCGTCGGATCGACGGTCTTTTGGTCGCGCTTCGCCGCCTTGAACTCCGGCTTGTACTCCCAGCTCGGCGTATGCTGGTCGCTCAGGATGCCGGCATCGTAGCCGATCAGCGCCAGGGGCACCTTGAACGTCGAGGCCGGGCTGACGCGCTGGTCGCAGACGCCATCCTGGTAAAGTGTCGCGCCGCTTTGCTGGTCCTGGATCAGCGTGCAGTGGATGTCGCCGAGCGGCGCCGATTGCGCCCGCACAGGCAAGCCCAGCATCCAGGCCAGAAGGAAAAGGACGATGGCGAAAATGAAGGGGTAGCGGTCCATCTGGCGCATGGCGAAGTCACTCCGGTATGAGATTACGGGAGCGGCTTAGCGAGGCGACTTGTCTCGATTTTGTCTCAAATTCGCAGTGTTCGTGCAGCTTCGCGTTAACCCTACCGGACCGTTAAAGTCGGCGTCGCGCGGGACGGCGAAGCAACTAGATTTCGGGTTCGCTGTGCGTTTTGCCGATATGCCAGTAGCGCCAGGGCATGAACCAGACATAACGCGCCTCGAGCGTCTCCGGCACGCGGTCGAGGCCATGCGTTCCGAACGGCCCGCAGCGCAGCACCCGGAACAGTCCCATCCAGCCGCCCGCCCACAGGCCATGGCGGGCAATCGCCTCGTGGGCATATTCGGAGCAGGTCGGCAGGTGCCGGCAGCTGTTGCCGACGAAGCCTGAGAGCGTCAGTTGATAGAGGCGCACGAGCGACGTGCCCAGGACGCGCCCGGGTGTCTTGCGCCAGGGCCCCGTCCAGTTGCGCCCGTGTTGCATCGGCCGGGTGCCGTGCGTATGTCCGGAATGGTCGCCCATCGCTCCGCAGCCTGTTTCACTGCGATAGATGTGGGCTTCGGCGCTGAAACGCAATGCTTTTGCCCTCAAGGTCTGGAGTGCCGGACGGGATGACTGCCGTCCCATGGGCGATGGTGATGGGGAAGATCGCGACAGTTATGGTGGTGTTCGCCGCGCACGACTTCGCCGTGCCATTGGAAGGTAGCTATCCGTATCACGTCGCTGAAAATGGCCAGGAACTCGTTCATGGCAGGTCTCCTTTGAAACGGATTAGACTGCCGCTGGCCTTCCCTCTCAAACGAGTATAATTTCCGCGTCGAATAACTTGAGGTTATGCGACATGAAGCGTGGCCGGCTGCCGCTGACAGCGCTCAGGAGCTTCGAGACGGCCGGCCGGCATTTGAGTTTCAGCCGGGCGGCCGAGGAGCTTTACGTCTCGCAGGCCGCGATCAGCCGGCAGATACGCGAGCTTGAGACCTTCTTGGGCAGACCGCTGTTTCTGCGCCTCCATCGCCGCGTCGAGCTGACGGATGCGGGACATCTGCTGCTCGACCGATTGGTCAGAAGCTTCGACGACATCGACCGCGTGCTTTCGGAGCTCACGGCCTCGCCGGCGCAGGCGATTGTCCGCGTCAGCGTCGAACCATCCCTTGCCGCCATATGGCTGCTGCCTCGGCTCAATCGTTTTCGCCAGTTGCGGCCCGACATTGATGTGTCCCTCGAAGTCGATCCACGGCCGATCGAGTTCCGCAGCGATCAGCCCGAGCTTGCCCTGCGCTTCAGCGCGCACGCCACCTCATGGCCGCGCAGCGAGGCCGAGCGCTTGGCCTCGACCGTCGATTCACCGGTTCTGTCGCCGGCGCTGCTCGCCTCCGGCCCTCCGCTCGAAAAGCCGATCGACCTTCGCCATTACACGCTGCTGCATGAGGAAAACCGCCAGGGTTGGGCGCGCTGGTTCCAGGCCGCTGGCGTGCCCGCCGAGGCGGTGCCTGCACGTGGCCCGATGCTGGCCGATGTCTCGCTTTCGAAACAGGCCGCGCTGCTCGGACATGGCGTGGCGCTCGGCGATCTGTTGCAGGTCGGCGAGGAGCTCGCGTCGGGCACTTTGATCAAGCCGTTCGAAATCGATGTCGCTTCCGGTGCCTATTGGCTGGTGGCCAGGAGCATGACGGACCTGCCGGAACCCGCCAAGGCGTTCGCCGACTGGATCCGAAGCGAGTTCGCTGTCACCAGGGGAGCGGCCTAAGCGCTATGTTCAAGCCGCCTTTCCGGCGCGCTTCTTCTCGATCTGGCCGATCGCGTCGACCACCGCATCGAAGGTCAGCATGGTCGAGGCGTGGCGCGCCTTGTAGTCGCGTACCGGTTCCAGATATTTGAGGTCGGCGAAGCGGCCTTCCGGCGGCGCGCCATTCTCCTTCAGCATCTTCAGCATGGTTTCGCGCACGGCGCGCAATTCGTCAGCGCTGGCGCCGACCACATGCTGGGCCATGATCGAGGACGAGGCCTGGCCGAGCGCGCAGGCCTTCACGTCATGGGCGAAATCGGTCACCACATCGCCGTCCATCTTGAGGTCGACGGTGACGGTGGAGCCGCACAATTTGGAATGCGCCCTGGCGGTCGCATCGGCATCGTCCAGCCGGCCGATCCGCCCTATATTCCCGGCGAATCCGAGAATTTTCGCATTGTAGACGTCGTCGATCATATTTTTCCAATCCGTCGCCGCCCAGCGAACAGGCTTTGCCGCTCTCGCGTCTTCCTTTCGCTCTGCTGTGCCCATATATAATGTTGGCAGTCGGGCATCGACAAGGCGACTGGAAGCCATTGTCCTTGCTCATCTGTTCACGCCGCTTGCGGGATGGAAATGGGCGATTTTCACCCAAAAGGTCGTGGTCCGTTCAACTCGTCCCACCTTTGAGTGGGACTACGGGAGACGCCTTTATGGATGCCGTCATCAAGAAAATCATGCCCCCGTCCGAATATTTGGAAAAGCCCGTCACCGACCGGCCGAGCGAAGCCGAGGTCGAGGCCGCCGTGCGCACGCTTTTGCGCTGGACCGGCGACAATCCGGACCGCGAAGGTCTGGTCGACACGCCCAAGCGCGTCACCAAAGCCTTCCGCGAAATGTTCAACGGCTATGACATGTGCCCGGCCGACGAGCTTGGCCGCACCTTCGAGGAAGTCGCGGGCTATGACGATCTCGTCATCGTCAGGAACATAAAATTCCATTCGCATTGCGAGCATCACATGGTGCCGATCATCGGCAAGGCGCATGTCGGCTATCTGCCGGACGGCAAGGTGGTCGGCCTGTCGAAGATCGCGCGCGTTGTCGACATCTTCGCGCACCGCCTGCAGACGCAGGAGGCAATGACCGCGCAGATCGCCGGCGTCATCCAGGACGTGCTCAACCCGCGCGGCGTCGCCGTCATGCTCGAGGCCGAGCATATGTGCATGGCCATGCGCGGCATCCGCAAGCAGGATTCGACCACGCTGACCTCGACCTTCACGGGCGTCTTCAAGGATACGCCCGAGGAGCAGGTCCGTTTCGTCACCATGGTGCGCGCAGGCGGCTGATCGCCGGCCATCGCCTGCCACTAGAAAGAAAGATCGACCGGCGATGTCGGCACTGCAATTCCCCAAAGCCCCGTCCGACAAGAAAGCGTTGGAGGAAGGCTCCGTCCTATCTCCGCGCTTCGATGCCGCAGGCCTCGTCACCGTCGTCGTCACCGATGCCGGCGACGGCATGCTGTTGATGGTCGCGCATATGAACGCCGAGGCGCTGGCGCTTACGCTCGAGACCGGCATTGCCCATTACTGGTCGCGCTCGCGCAACGCGCTGTGGAAGAAGGGCGAGACCTCGGGCAATTTCCAGCAGGTCGTCGAGATGCGCACGGATTGTGACCAAGACGCGATATGGTTGCGCGTCAAAGTGTTGGGCCACGACGCAACCTGCCACACCGGACGGCGTTCTTGTTTTTATCGGACGGTGGGGCTCAGCGACGGCAAAGCGGTGCTTGCCGGCGATGGCAGCAAGCTGCTGTTCGATGCGAACCAGACGTATCTGAAGCCGGTGTGAACCATTCGATATTCACAAACCACTCAGATTCACTATTCTCAAATATCCTTTTGGTAGAAGGGATATGGGACAAGGGAGATCATGATGCTCGAATGGGCGTCATTGCGCAGCAGACCTGACGTTCGGGAGGCCAATGGCCCGGCATCGTCCGGCGGCGCATCTGACCCGAAGTCTCAGAAGAAAATCGGCATTTCGCTGGCGCTCGGCGGCGGTTGCGCCAGGGGCTGGGCTCATATCGGCGTGCTGCGCGCGCTCGACGAGGCCGGCATCGAAGTATCGATGATTGCCGGCACCTCGATCGGCGCGCTGGTCGGCGGCTGCTATCTTGCCGGTAAGCTCGACGAGCTGGAGGAGTTTGCCCGAAGCCTGACCAAGCGGCGCATCTTCGGCCTTCTTGATCTCAATCTGCGCGGCAGCGGTCTGTTCGGCGGCATGAAGCTCGACGCGCGGCTGCGCGAGCATCTGGCCGGCGTCCGCTTCGAGAACTTGTCGAAGCCCTTTGTCGCCGTCACCTCGGAAATTCGCACCGGCCATGAGATCTGGCTGTCGAATGGCTCGCTGATCACCGCCATGCGCGCTTCCTACGCGCTGCCGGGCGTTTTCGAACCGGTGAACTGCAACGGCCGCATCCTGGTCGACGGCGCGCTGGTCAATCCGGTGCCTGTGTCGGTCTGCCGCGCCTATGAGCAGCCGCTCGTCGTCGCCGTCAACCTGCACTACGACCTGTTCGGCCGCGCGGCCGTGATAAAGCACAGCGCCGGTGAACTGGTCGTAGAGAATGACGCGCCGAGATCCGGCCAGCCGGAACATCAGGCCCATCATACCCGCCTTGGCATCACCGGCGTGATGGTCGAGGCGTTCAACATCATCCAGGACCGGATTTCGCGCGCCAGACTGGCCGGCGACCCACCGGATATGTCGCTGCAGCCGAAACTCAGCCATATCGGCCTGACCGAATTCCACCGCGCCGACGAGGCGATCAGCATCGGCTACCAGGCGACGAAGGCGCAGATCAGCGAACTGACCCGGCTGCAGTCCGTTCTGGTGTGATTGCAGTCCACCGCCATTCTCAAGGTGGCCGGCATCACCTGAATATCAGCCCACCTTACGCCAGCGCCGCATCGCTGATGCGAAACTGCACCGTGCGGTTGCCGTTCCAGTAATTGCCCGACAACGAACCGGCGATATGCACGGTCCTGCCCCTGTTTTTAAACAGGAATTCACCGAGCGCCGTGTCGACGGCACGGAACGCAATGGCTTGGATGTTGCCGCCGCTTTGCGACTGCAGGTCCACCCGAATGTGATTGGTGCCGATCGCGCGCGCATCGGTCAGCCGGTGGCGCGGCAACACGAACACCGGCGCGATGTGCCCGGCCCCGAACGGCCCGGCTTTCTCTAGCGCGTCGAGCAGAGCGATCGTGGCGCCCTCGGCGGCCAGGGCGCCGTCGATCGCCAGGCTTTCCTCATTCTGCAGCCGGAACACGTCGGCCGCGGCGCGCTCCTCGAAGAAGGCGCGCAACTCGCCGAGCTTCGCGCGCTCGACGGTGATGCCGGCGGCCATCGCATGACCGCCGCCCTTGACGATCAGTCCGGCCGTCGCCGCCTCGCGCACCAGCCGGCCGAGGTCGAAGCCGGTCACCGAACGGCCGGAGCCCGTGCCGATGCCGGTCGAATTGAAGGCGATGGCAAAGGCCGGCCGGCGCGCATAATCCTTGAGCCGCGAGGCGATCAGCCCGACGATGCCGGGGTGCCAGCTGTTGCTGGCCGTCACGATGACGGCGGGGCCGTTGCCGCCGGCAAGCTCCGCATCGGCCTCGGCCCGCGCCTGCGCCAGCATCTCCTGCTCCATCTGCTGCCGTTCCTGGTTCAACCGGTCCAGCGTCTCGGCGATGCTTGCCGCCTCGACGGGATCGTCGGTAGCCAAAAGCCGGCTGCCAAGCGCGGCATCGCCGATGCGGCCGCCGGCATTGATGCGAGGGCCGATCAGGAAGGACAGATGGAAGGTGTTGATCGGCTCGCCGATGCGCGAGACCCGCGCCAACGCCGCCAGCCCCTCATTCTTTTGTTGGCGCAACACCTGCAGCCCCTTGACCACGAAGGCGCGGTTGACGCCGGTGAGCGGCACCACATCGCAGACCGTCGCCAGGGCCACCAGATCGAGCATTGAAAGCAGGTCGACCGGCGCGGCGTCGGGTAGCCTCTCGCGCAGCACCTTGGCCGTCTGCACCAGGCACAGGAAGACGACGCCGGCGGCGCACAGATGCCCCTGCCCCGACAAGTCGTCCTCGCGATTGGGATTGACCACGGCCGCCGCCGCCGGCAGCGGGCCGCCGACCTGGTGATGGTCGAGCACCACGACGTCGGCGCCGGCTGCTCTGGCCGCCTCGATCGAGGTCGCGCTGTTGGTGCCGCAGTCGACGGTGACGATCAGCTTCGCGCCGCGCGAGATCAAGTCCCGCATCGCTTCCGGATTGGGCCCGTAGCCTTCGAAGATGCGGTCCGGGATATAGATTTCGGACAGTACGGAAAAATGCGTGATAAAGCGTTTTAAGAGCGCCGACGAGGCCGCGCCGTCGACATCGTAATCGCCGAAGATCGCCACTTTTTCGTGGGCGACGATCGCGTCGGCCAGCCTTGCCGCCGCTTTCTCCATATCGGTCAGCGACGCTGGGTTGGGCAAAAGTTCGCGAATGGTCGGGTCGAGGAAGCGCGCGGTCTGTTCCACGCTGACGCCGCGCCCGGCAAGCACCCGCGCCACTATGTCGGGCACGCCATGGCCCTGCGCCATCGCCAAAGCGGCCATATCCTGGCGCTCAGTCAGCCGGTGTTCCCAGGAAACACCGGTCGCCGACTGCCTGACATCGAGGAAGAACCGTTTCTCGCCCGTCATGCGACGCGCCGTCTGCACATCATCCTTGCGCAGATATCAATATGCGACGGCCGGAGCAATTGCGGGGCGGCGAGCAATCCGGGGAAAGGTGTGGAAGGTTTCCTCGGATTGCGGCAAAAGCGCCCGGGCAAGGCGAAATCAAAACTTGTCCAGATCCTGGTGACGCGCCTTGATCTCGCGCACCGTGCGCGAGGACGAGCGCAGCACGATGGTGTGGGTGGTGACGAAGGTGCGGCCGAACTTCACCCCGTCGAGCAAATTGCCGTCAGTGACGCCGGTCGCAGCGAACAGCACGTCGCCTCGCGCCATGTCCTGGGCGCGATAGATGCGCTTAGGGTCGGAAATGCCCATCTTCTGCGCCCGCGCCACCTTTTCCGGCGTGTCGAGGATCAGCCGGCCCAGCATCTGCCCGCCGGTGCAGCGAAGCGCCGCCGCGGCCAGCACGCCCTCCGGAGCGCCGCCGGTGCCGAGATAGATGTCGATGCCTGTCTCGTCGGGATCGGTGGTGTGGATGACACCCGCGACATCGCCGTCGCCGATCAGCCGGATCGCGGCGCCCGTGGCGCGCACGGCCTCGATCAGCCTGGCGTGACGCGGCCGGTCAAGGATGCAGGCCGTGACGTCGGAGACGGCAACGCCCTTGGCCTTGGCCAGATTGGCGAGGTTTTCCGCCGGCGAGGCGTCGATGTCGATGAGGTCTTCCGGATAGCCGGGGCTGATGGCGATCTTGTCCATATAGACGTCGGGCGCGAACAGCAGGCTGCCCTTTTCCGCGATCGCGATGACGGCAAGCGCGTTGGGCAGGTTCTTGGCGCAGATCGTCGTGCCCTCGAGCGGATCGAGCGCGATGTCGACGGCGGGGCCTTTGCCGGTGCCGACCGCTTCGCCGATATAGAGCATCGGCGCCTCGTCGCGCTTGCCCTCGCCGATCACAACCGTGCCCTTGATCGCCAGCCGGTTGAGCTCCTGGCGCATCGCGTCCACCGCCACCTGATCGGCGGCCTTCTCATCGCCGCGCCCGCGCAGCCTGGCGGCCGCGACAGCGGCCCGTTCGGTCACACGCACGACTTCCATCGTAAGGATCCGGTCGAGACCGGCGGCGATGTTCTGGGCGATGTTCATGGATGCATTCCTCGTGTCTGTTTGCTTCGAGCAATTCCACAACCTTTGAGCGCCGGAATTGCTCCGCCTCCCGCCAGAGGCGCGCTTTTCTGGCAAAGCTCCATGACAACGGCAAGACTTGCCGGGTCATTTTTCGAAATGAGAGCGAAATCAATCGATTGAAGGCGGAACCGGACTTGGCTTATTCCGCTCGCTCGATGCGGATCACTTGCGGCTTGTCGGTCAGATGACCGTCCTTGGTGATGCCTTCGACGGCCCTGCGCACCGCCGCTTCCGTCGTCTCGTGCGTGACGAGGATCACCGTCTTCTGCGCCTGCGTTTCCGCGCCGGCCGCCTGTTGAACGATCGATTCCAGCGAGATGTCATTGTCGGCCATGCGCTTGGCGATGGCCGCGAAGACGCCTGTGCGGTCATGCACGGTCAGCCGGATGAAATAGCCGCCGGCATGGCTGCGCATCTGCGCTTTCTTGTAAGGCTTCAGTTCCTTCGCCGGCCAGCCGAACACCGGGGCATGCTGGAAGCCGGGCCGGCTCTTGGCGACATCGGCAATGTCGCCGATGACTGCCGACGCGGTGGCGTTGCCGCCGGCGCCAGGACCGGAAAGCAGGAGCTCGCCCAGAATGTCGGTCTCGATTGCCACCGCGTTGATCACGCCATGCACCTGCGCGATCACCGACGCCGTCGGCACCATGGTCGGGTGCACGCGCTGCTCGATGCCGCTGTCGGTGCGCTGGGCGACGCCGAGCAGCTTGATGCGATAGCCGAGATCGCCGGCCGCGCGGATGTCGGCCTGGGTGATGTTGGAGATGCCTTCCATATAGATGTCGTTGGCGGCGATCCTGGTGCCGAAGGCAAGGCTGGTCAGAATGGACAATTTGTGCGCCGTGTCATGGCCTTCGATGTCGAAGGTCGGATCGGCCTCGGCGTAGCCCAGCCGCTGCGCATCCTTCAGGCAGGCGTCGAAGGAGATGCCTTCGGCTTCCATGCGGGTCAGGATGTAGTTGCAGGTGCCGTTGAGGATGCCGAAGACACGCGTAACCGCATTGCCGGCCATTGCCTCGCGCATCGTCTTGATGACCGGGATGCCACCGGCCACCGCCGCCTCGTAATTGAGCAGCACGCCCTTCTTCTCGGCGATCTCGGCAAGCGCCACGCCATGCTTGGCGAGCAGCGCCTTGTTGGCGCTGACGACATGGCGGCCCGCTTCGAGCGCCGCCTTCACCGAGAGCCGCGCCGGCCCCTCGTCGCCGCCGATCAGCTCGACGAAGACGTCAATATCGGCCTTTTCGGCCAGCTTGACGGGGTCCTCGAACCATTTCGCGGCGCTCAGATCGATGCCGCGGTCGCGCTTCGGGTCACGGGCTGAAATGGCCGTCACGACGATGTCGCGGCCGCACTGGCGGGTGAGCTCGGCCGCCTTGTCGCGCAGAACGCGCGCCACCGAGGCACCGACCGTGCCGAGGCCGGCAATTCCAACACGCAACGCTTCAGCCATGTCCGGCGACGCCCCTCAAAATTCAATAAATGTCCGGCAAACTCAGCGATGAGCGGCGAGCGGCACCACGTTATTGGGCTGCTTGGCGGTGGTCGCGAGGAATTTCTTGATGTTGCGCGCCGCCTGGCGGATGCGGTGCTCGTTCTCGACCAGGGCCACGCGCACATAGTCGTCGCCATGCTCTCCGAAGCCGATGCCCGGCGCCACCGCGACATCCGCATGTTCGATGAGCAGCTTGGAGAATTCGAGCGAGCCGAGATGGCGGAACTGTTCCGGGATGGGCGCCCAGGCGAACATCGAGGCGGCTGGCGCGGGAATGGTCCAGCCGGCGCGGCTGAAGGAATCGACCACCACGTCGCGGCGCTTGTGGTAGACCTCGCGCACCTCTTCGATGTCGGCGCCGTCGCCGTTCAGCGCATGCGCCGCCGCCACCTGGATTGGCGTGAAGGCGCCATAGTCGAGGTAGGACTTCACCCGCGTCAGCGCCGAAATCAGCCGCTCGTTGCCGACCGCGAAGCCCATGCGCCATCCAGGCATGGAGAAGGTTTTCGACATCGAGGTGAACTCGACGCAGACATCCATCGCGCCCGGCACCTGCAGCACCGAAGGCGGCGGGTTGCCGTCGAAATAGATCTCCGAATAGGCGAGATCCGACAGGATGATGATGTCGTTCTTCTTCGCGAAGGCGACCACGTCCTTGTAGAAATCGAGCGAGGCGACCAGCGCCGTCGGGTTCGATGGATAATTGAGGATCAGCGCCAGCGGCTTCGGAATCGAGTGGCGGATGCCCCGCTCCACCGCCGGGATGAAGCCGTCATCGGGCTCGACCTGCAGCGAGCGGATGACACCGCCCGACATGATGAAGCCGAAGGCATGGATCGGATAGGTCGGATTGGGGCACAGGATCACGTCGCCGGGCGCGGTGATCGCTTGCGCCATGTTGGCGAAGCCTTCCTTCGAGCCAAGGGTAGCCACGACTTGCGTGTCGGGGTTGAGCTTCACGCCGAAGCGGCGCTGATAATAGGCAGCCTGGGCGCGGCGTAGGCCCGGAATGCCGCGCGAGGACGAATAACGGTGCGTGCGCGGATCGCGCACCACTTCGCATAATTTGTCGACGATGGCCTTCGGCGTCGGCAGGTCCGGATTACCCATGCCAAGGTCGATGATGTCGGCGCCTTGCGAACGGGCGCTGGCCTTCAGCCGATTGACCTGCTCGAACACGTAAGGCGGAAGCCGGCGGACCTTGTGAAATTCTTCCATTTCAGTTCCAGACGATCGAAGGGTGGCGCTTATGGCGCGCGATATAGACCTAATTGCAGTTAGGGTCGAGGGTCGGGTCGCATTTGCCCTCGATCTGCTTCAGCGTGTCATCGCCATGCGTCTTGGCAAGCGTCTTGAGCGCCGCCGAATTCGTCGGCGCCTTGACGCTGCCGCCCTTGGCAAGCTGCGCCTGCTGCTCGGCCTTGAGCCGGGCGAGGTTCGCCGCGGTCTCCTCCTTGGTGAGCTGCTTGGCGGCCACCTTCGGCGGGATGTTGAGGTTGGGGTAGGACCCGGTGTCCTTCGGGCCTTCAGTCAGCGCCGTAGGCGCCGTATTGTTCGGGCTGGTACTGGTGCAGCCGCCGGCGGGCAACAGCGCGCTTACCAACCCCGCCACCATCGCCAAGCGGCAAATCGAACCCGGCCTGAGAAAAAAGGTCCCGCCAACATTAATCGTCATATTGTTTTCCTGGCAGCCGGATTACAGCGAATTGGACCCGGTCAGATGTCCCATGGTAATATGTCAAGAAAACGCTCCGGGAGGAACCCCGCGCACCATGTCCAAAGCTCCCGATTCGGACAAAGTGGAAAATGGCGGACCTTCGGCCATCGAGCAATATCTGGTGAAGGACCCCGAGCGTTTCGCCTTGAACATGGCGCGCATGATCGAGCAGGCCGGCAAGGCGGCTTCCGCCTGGACCGAACCGCGCGAGAAGGGCGAGGTGCGCGACCATGTCGCCGAACCGGTTGTCGACATGGTCAAGACCTTCTCCAAGCTGTCGGAGTACTGGCTGGGCGACCCGCAGCGCGCGCTCGAAGCGCAGACGCGGCTCTTTGCCGGCTACATGACGGTCTGGGCGAACGCCATCCAGAAGGTCAATCCCAACGCCGAGGCGCCCCAAGATGCGGTTCAGCCGGAGCGTGGCGACAAGCGCTTCCAGGATCCGGAATGGGGCCGCAACGCCTTCTTCGACTTCTTGAAGCAGGCCTATCTCGTCACCTCGCGCTGGGCGAACGAGCTCGTCGAGCATGCCGAGGGCCTGGACGAGCACACCCGCCATAAGGCGAGCTTCTACGTCAAGCAGGTGTCGAACGCGATCGCGCCGTCGAACTTCATCCTGACCAATCCGGAGCTGTTTCGCGAAACGGTCGCCTCGAACGGCGAAAACCTGGTGCGCGGCATGAAGATGCTGGCCGAGGACATCGCCGCCGGTCGCGGCGACCTGAAGCTGCGCCAGGCCGACTACACGCCTTTCGAAATCGGCAAGAACATAGCCACCACGCCCGGCAAGGTCATCGGCCGCAGCGATGTCGCAGAGATCATCCAATATGATCCGATGACGGAGACGGTGCTGAAGCGGCCGCTGCTGATCTGCCCGCCATGGATCAACAAGTTCTATAT
The DNA here is from genome assembly GCF_020164955.1 of Mesorhizobium sp. CA8. Lineage (GTDB taxonomy): Bacteria > Pseudomonadota > Alphaproteobacteria > Rhizobiales > Rhizobiaceae > Mesorhizobium. The sequence goes on along the minus strand of NZ_JAIUHG010000003.1, from coordinate 225,285 downwards.
CCTCGATCTTAACCCGCAAAAGTCCTTCATCCGCTGGGCGATCGAGCAAGGCCACACGGTCTTCGTCATTTCCTGGATCAATCCCGACGAGCGCCACGGCGCCAAGGGCTGGGAGGCCTATATCCGCGAAGGCCTGCAATTCGGCCTGGATATGGTGGAGAAGGCCACTGGGGAAAAAGAGGTCAACGCCATCGGCTACTGCGTCGGCGGCACGCTCCTGGCTGCCGCGCTGGCGCTGTTGGCGCAGGAAGGCGACGACCGCATCAAATCGGCTACCTTCTTCACCACTCAGGTCGACTTCACCTATGCGGGCGACCTCAAGGTCTTCGTCGACGAGGATCAGGTTGCCGCCGTCGAGCGCGCGATGAGTGAGAAGGGCTATCTTGAAGGCACCAAGATGGCGACCGCCTTCAACATGCTGCGCTCGGGCGACCTGATCTGGCCCTATGTCATCAACAACTACATGCGCGGCAAGGAGCCCCTGCCCTTCGACCTGCTTTACTGGAATGCCGATTCCACGCGCATGGCGGCGGCCAACCATTCCTTCTACCTGCGCAACTGCTATCTGGAGAACAATCTTTCGCGCGGCACGATGGAACTTGCCGGCCGCACCGTCTCGCTGGCCGACATCACCATCCCGGTTTACAACCTGGCGACGAAGGAAGACCACATCGCGCCGGCGCTGTCGGTGTTCCGGGGATCGCAGTTTTTCGGCGGCGACGTCGAATATGTGATGGCAGGTTCCGGCCACATCGCCGGCGTGGTCAACCCGCCGGCGGCCAAGAAATACCAGTACTGGACCGGCGGCAAGCCGGTGGGCGATTTCAACGCGTGGCTTGCCGCCGCGCACGAGCATCAAGGCTCCTGGTGGACGCACTGGCAGCACTGGATCGAGAACCAGGACAACATCCGCGTACCCGCCCGCAAACCCGGCAAGCGTATGAAAACTTTGGGAGATGCGCCGGGCACCTATGTCAAGGTACGTGTGTAACGGACTGTAATGTCTGGTGAGTTGACGGGCCGCCAAAACAGGGCGAAATGGTGGCGTCAATCGTTCGGCGGCCTCAAATCACCTTCCGATTCAGATTAATTCCGAGGCTTGCAGATTCGACACATATCCCGTTCCGGTTGGGAACAGGAGGGTTATCGCGGCGCGGTGCTGGAGTGGCGCGGCGATGACGAACCGACCGGATGTCGAGGGGGAATTTATTTTGAAATCAGCAGGTTGGCGTCTCGCACGAGGGGAAAGCCGCAGCATCGCGGCAGCGCTTTTCTCCGTGCTTCTGGCCTCCTGCACCTCGACCGGCGACCCGACGATGTCGGTGGTTTCGCCCGCTTACAATTCAACCGCCACTGAAATGAGCGCGACATCCGGCGCCAAGACTGCGACCGCGGCCGATTCGTCGCTGCAGGCGTCCGCGCCGGCCGAAGCGGCATCGACCGTGATGAGCGAGGGCGATACGCCTTTGCCCGAGAAGGTCGCCTATGTGCCGGAGACGCGGCCGCAAGCCGCCTTCCCGGCCGTCGCCGTGCCGGCGGACTCCGCTGCGATTGCCGGCAGCACGCCGCAACCGCTGGTTCAGCAGGCGCAAACGGCGGAACAGACGCAAACCGTCGCCCAGCAGGTCGCCGCCGGCGATGCCGCCGCCATTGCCTCAAAGGCCCAGGCGACCACTCAAGCCATGAGCAACGGCGTCTATGTAACCGCGGGCGAGCCCGCGCAGCCGCAGATCGCCGCGCCGAAGAAGAGCCTGTTCGCCTCGCTGTTCAGCACCACGCCGGCTTCGGCAGCACCCGCTCCCCTGATCAACAATGCGCGTTCGGGCGAGCAGTCCGCCGCGCAGGCCAAGACCACACCGCCGCCAGCCAAGCCGATCGTGACGCTGGCCTCGGCGACATCGGGCGACAAGCCGGTGCAGCTCGCGTCGATCGACAATCCGGCCAATCACATCACCGGCGCCGATGCCCTGCCCGGCGTGCGTCAGACCGCGCTGTTCGAGATCAAGCGCAAGTCCGGCATCGACGACGAGAGCGACGTCGACCTCAACGAGGATGAGGGCGGCTCGTACCAAGTGGCGTCGGCCGCCGGCATGGCCAGGCTCGCGCCCAACGGCCTTCTGAAACAGAACGAAAGCGTCGACGTCGCCTGCCTGAAACCGTCGCTGGTGCGGGTGCTGAAGACGATCGAGGGGCATTTCGGCCGCAAGATGGTCGTCACCTCCGGCTACCGCGACCCCTCGCGCAACCGCCGCGCCAACGGCGCCAAGAACTCGTTGCACATGTACTGCGCCGCCGCCGACATCCAGGTGCCTGGCGTGTCGAAGTGGGAGTTGGCGAACTATGTCCGCTCGATGCCCGGTCGCGGCGGCGTCGGCACCTATTGTCACACCGAATCCGTCCATATCGACGTCGGCCCCGAGCGAGACTGGAACTGGCGCTGCCGTCGCCGCAGCGGCGGTGGCGAGGACGGCTGAGCCCGCCTGCCCTTTCGTCCGCCCAAGCGTTTTTTCGTCAAACCCAAGTGTTTAACAGCGTTGTGAAAAAAGTTGTCGCATGTGGCTGCGAATGGGTTGCCGGTTGCCAACAACGCAATTATAAGCCGCTTCGTCTGAGCGCGCCCATCGTCTAGCGGTTAGGACACCGCCCTTTCACGGCGGTAACAGGGGTTCGATTCCCCTTGGGCGTACCAGTCTTTTCAAGCACTTAGCTATCTTTCTGGCCGATGCGTCGAATATCGGTTGAATATACGTCCGCGAACTTGCACGAACAGACGCTGATTGATTTAGCCGAATTCCTGCGACATTGTCGGCAGGGGGGCTTGCGCCCTACCGACCCGCTACGCGGCTCGTTCACGTCCGGCTGGGAGAGGAATCATACCTAATGGCCGCGCCAAAGCCGCTGGAGAACAAACGGGAAAAGCTACTTGAGGACGTAAATGATTTTCTCAGAGCTCGCGGCGGCAGAATAGAATGCACAGTCTGCCATTCGAGTGATATATCAGCTCACTACGAGTGGTACTATAAGGGCGATCAATACCTGTCATATGGTCTGTCTATATTTTCTAAGCCGAAAGAGCCTCCGGTGTCGATTTCACCAACGCTTATGCGACTTTGCCAGAACTGTGGCAATATTATGCTTATGAACGTTAACCACTTCACTTCCTGGCTCAAAGAATATGGCCGCTGAAAACAACGATCCGGTCGACCCAGCTAATGCGGTCACCAGGTTATCTGACCACCCAAGATGGACCGAGAGTCGGCGCGACTTGAAACATGGAGGTGGCGACGGTACATCTGGCGGGATGGAAGCGCGTGTAAAATCGCTCGAGGATAAGTTCGAGAAGATCGACACCAAGCTGACTGGCATCGCTACCGATCTCGCCTATTTGAAAGGAAAGTCGGAGGGCGCGCCGTCTGCCAAGGATTTCGGCGAACTCAAAGGCCGCGTTGAAGCCCTGCCAACCACCTCGAAGCTGGCGACTGTAATTGGCATTGTAGGAGCAATCGTCGCCATCGTGACGAAATGGGCAGATATTAAGACTGCATTGGGCTGGTGAAAAAGCCCGCCACCGTGAGGCAGCGAGGCGGCGAATTAACCAAGGTTGACCTTCTCCCGGAACATTCGTCGCTTAACATTTGTTAGTGGCGCATGATCGCGTCGCCGCCGCCACCGCGCATCTTGGCCCTTGCAATTCTGCTTCAGGTAGCCTTGCGGATGCATCTGGCCTCTCAGCAAGCACCAACCAAGAAATGGGCCCGGAAGCAGAAGCGCCCGCTACGTTGCCGCAGCGAGCGCCTCCAGTCCGTACCCCTCGTCCGCAAAAAGCCTACGCCTGGCTTAGATGGATAATAAGCGCGCCATGGTTGAAGCACGGCATATTCAGGCCGCGTGACTTTTCTGCCACGGACACAAAGAGGGCCCGGAAGCCGAAGCCGCCGGGCCGTTGGTGGTTCAGAATGAACCGGCAATGGGCTCAGTTCATCGGCGAGTGCGACTCACCCATTAGCCGCCGAGCCGCTTCCCTGGCCCCTGTGGCGTTCGCCATCGCGACCATCGTGTCGGCCGTGACGATGAACTTAGCCACGCATACGCGTTCCTGGCTACCGTCATACGCGCGCTGATTGGCGTAATAGGACACGCGGAACAAATTGGCCGCGATCTCCTCCACGCGGCCAACGCCTTGCACGAAGGTATCAAGGATCACGACGGGTTCTACCATCTCGCTCATTCGACGGCCCCGCCCTTCTGGTCTTCCCACCCCTTGTAATAGGCGCGCTTCAATTCGCCTGACAGCTTGGACGCCATACTGATCACGAAGAACAGCCGGTCGGCTTCGCCCCTGTCGATTTGGACAAGTTCGGCTTGGGCGAAATCTCTCTCCATCATATCCTGGAGAACGTCTACTGCGGCGTCTACATCGCAGATCAGCGGCTCCAGATCGCCAAAGGTGGTCTTCTCAATCCCCCTCATGCCGCACCGCCTTGCACGAGACGCACGATGTCCGCCGAAATCGAGACGAGCGCATCGCCCGACTCAGGAAGGCAAAGGCTCTTTGCTGTCCTGACTTTGACGGCCATCCCCTCTAAGGTGTGCGCGGGAATATCGAAGATGCGCTGGCCGATGTCCCAGTGCTCACTCACCGCATCATCGTATTCGGCCTCTTTGGCGTCAAAGTCGTGCAAGCGGTGCTGTTCATCGCACCTTGCAGAATATTCGTCCCATGCGGCTTGGATCTGGGCTCGTTCCTTTGCCACCGCCTCATGCCACGCTTGCACGGGTGCCGGGCGCCAATCGAAACCATCCTTCACCATGTCGCCGAACATCGTGCGATCCCTTGTCGATATCAGCATGTCCCAGAGGTCTTTGGGCATGGTTGGCGTGACCCAATCCCTCGGGTTCAGCGGCTTGGCACCGGCTGCTTTCTCAGCCTTCCGGCTCAACCGGCTTTGCGCCCGTTCGAGCTTGTCCATTCGAACTTTGACGGTTTCCAGCTCCTGTTCGAGCTGGAATAGCTCGGCGTCTGGATGATGCGGTGCGGCAGCCTCGGGCATAGCGAGAGCCGCTGTAGCGCCAGCTATGGCCGGCAGAGAGGCGAGTGCGCCGAGTGCCGCGCGACGGGTCAAGGTTTGATTGGTCATGACAGCGTCTCCTGCCTGTTCTGCCTTGCTGCTAGTTCCAACGCATTAATCGAAGCACCCGCCATGCCCTGGACTAGTCTCAAGGTTCGGCGAATATCGCCGGCCGCCCCGCGCACATTCCCGTGCTCCTCAAGCTTCTCCATGGCAAGTGCACACACGCCGATCAGCGCGTCGACATCATAGGCACGGTCGATGTCGTCCTCGGTGATCGTGACGCGCTCGACGGGCAATTGAGCGACGTTCGAATTGAGTTTCATATTGGCAGATGGCAAAGCTTCGCCAGCCGCCCGAACAGTGTTCGGCATCGGTATTTCCCCCTATCGGTTTTGTGGAAACCTGATTGTTCCCCGCCCCTGGAACGTGATATTGCTTTTTGTGAAAGTCAACGTATTTTGTTGACGTCACAAAATTTTATAAACAGGTTTGAGGGAACACAATGCAACCAGCTCAATCACGCGCGGGTCGCGGCCTTATCGCGTGGTCACAAGGTCAACTCGCGGAAGCGGCCGGCGTCAGCTTGTCGACTGTTCGGGACTTTGAAGCGGGACGGAGAATCCCGATTGCCAACAATATGGCGGCCATTCGGGCGGCGCTTGAAGGTGCTGGTGTCGTGCTGATAGAGGCAAATGATCACGGCGCGGGCGTGATGCTGCGCAAGAGCGGCGGCCAGGACGGTGCCGGATGATCGATTGCGGCGCGGGGCGTGAGGTTGAGGAAGGGCTGACTGTCATGCACCACGACAAGTGGCCCGCACTGACCCTTGGCATTCTGATGATCGCCGCCTTTGTTGCGGGGATGGCGTTTCTCGCTGGCGGAAAGCAGGGCGTGAAAGACCTATTCCGAGCAATCGGCTGGATGTGGCTCCTTATCATCGGCGGAGCGTTGGCGGTCGTGTTGCTCCTTTCCCTGCGGTGACGCCAAAATGAGTTTCCTGCCGCCGCCGGCCGAGCCGGTAACACTCACGAAGCAATTCGGTGCATTTCGGCAAGTCGAAGCCGCAATTGAAGCTTTCGAAGCAGGTCGCTTTGAGTGCGCCATAACTTTGGCTGGCGCAGCGGAAGGGATGCTGCCGGAGGATGCTAAGCAGCCGCTCTTTAGCGGGCTCGTCGACCATCCTAAAAGGCCAGCATCTGTCACCGAAAGGACTTCATCACGGTTGTCAATCTAGAGCGCGATTGGCTAAAGCACCTCACGCCTGATTTTGGCGCCGAGATTGACGCTGCTTTCATGGTCGTTAGGGCGATGGCGCGCCTGGAACGATGGTCTCCCAAAATGGAGGCCTTCAAGGTCTGGTACATGCACTTTATCCGCCCCATATGAAGCGGCCAGACAGCCACCAGCGCGCGCCATTCGCCGCCCCACTGTGCTAAAAGCTACACCTCGGCTCCACAGTGTCCCTTCCTCCATTCGCACGACGGAAGGTTGAGTGATTGCAGCTATAAATAGTTCCAGCCGGTGCCGTGCCATGTATCTAGTCCGAGCTCCGCCGGTCAGGCCCGGCTCGCGCAGCCTACCCCGCTTCGCGCCGGGCCGCCGGCGGCACGGCATCCGGGACAGAAAACCCGGTGGAATGTAACCAACCGTGATATTCATGCAGTCTTGCTAATGTAACCTCTGCATCGGCCGACTCGCTAACCCCGAGTCGGCTTGGCCCGGCGGTTCAACCCAACGCACCCCAACGCGGAACTGTCGGGCCGCTTATGGACAAGGCGTCCAGCCCTTGCGCTGCTCCGGCGTGAGGGCGTGATTGGTGAATTGCAAGTTCCGGTCATCTCGGCCGGCTGCGCGGCATTCGCTGCAGTAAATCACTTCGACCAGCCCCCAATGCATGCAGGAGTGATCCGGGCCGAGCCGTTTGACCAGTTCGGCTACATCGAGCAGAGCAGTTCGCCTGCATGTGAGGCAATAGACCGACAGGCCAGTGCCGGCCTGGAGCTTCTTGCCGAGAGTGTCTTCAACGAAGGGGTATTTATTGCCCATGGCGATCTCCAGCGAGGTCGCCCCATCCGAGTCCGAAATAAGAGCCCCCGGCGCGCTTGCCAAGGCGTTACGCGATCACACCATGTCGATCGCAGATGTTTTAGCTAAGCTGCATATGCGGCGGACCACGGTTCGCCAGGTCGGCGCACCCTCAGGCAATCTCCCCAACGAGAGGCGCCGGCCACTCTTAGCCCGTCGCTAGGTGTGGGGGCACACCAGCGGCGGGCTATCGGCGAACATTAGCAACAGCTTGACTAAGCCGCCGCACGCCCCAGACTCATCCCATGGCTAAGGAGAACATCAAGGTCGGCGATACCGTCGCCATCACGGCAACCATCCGCAAGCGTGTCACAGAGGACAGGGTTAGCGTACTGATCCCTTCATATCACCAGCCGCATTCGATCGTGGACACCTCGCCGAATATCAGCAGCGGGCAGAAGATCGAGCTAACCGGCGAAGTTATGCGCGTTGATGATGACACTGTGACAGTCGGCGGCAAGTATCTTGGGATCACCGTGAAGCGTAGCGCCGTGAGGCTAGTCACCAGCCACTTGGCACCGAAGCGCCAGACATCGGAACAGAAAGCCCGCCGCTAATCGACCAAGCGGCGGGCTACATAGGGGGGACTTACGGGCGAGCGGCCCGGAGGGACGAATGAGCCGCTCACCCGTGCAAACTCGCCGATTTCAAAACGGTTCCAGACTTGCAGGGAACATTTTAGCTAAAGTGAATGTTTGTTCGCCATGGAGACGATGGACATCACCGAGTGCCGCGCTGCGCTGCGCCTGATCCGGGCGACGATCGAGGAGCATTGCCCGCCCGGCGTGCTGATGAGCGAGGAGCAGGTGAACGGGCACTATGGCCCTACATTGCTGGACGAAGCTGAGGCGTTGTCGGTAGCGATTGTCGCTACGGTCGAGCGGCTCTCCATCGACGGCACGGCGAAGCCGCCCGCGCCCAGCATCAAGGCCTAAATCACAAAAGGCCCGCCGACCGAAGCCGGCAGGCTTTCCAAAGGCGAAACCGGGTTGTTACTTCACCATATGATCGCAGTCAGTCGACCAAAACCGATGACGGCGGAACGGCCGTGACGGCGCTCAGCTTTTCCCGCTTCTTCAAGACCGGCTTCTCGTAGGTTTTCTTCATAAAACTCCCCCTGAGTTCGGATGATATACCTCAAACGCGATGAAACTGGCCTGTGCTATCACCAGTTGTCAAGATAATGAACCAAAGTCGCGGCCGAGGGCTTGCTGTAGCTCGGGAGCAACATCGAGGGGGATTCCGCAGGCCGGGCGGCCAGAACGCCGTAAAATAAAGATGCCCGGCCTGGGGGAAGTCTAGGGGACTAGGCAAGACAGGCCGGGCCCTTACCCCGTGTGCGGTGCGGGGCAGGCTGACATCATGCGCCGCTCTTGACCCTGCCGCATTAACAATTTTAGCCCGGCCTAAAGAAAAGCCCATCGCAGCTCTGAGCGTAAAGCGACGGGCCTTCTGCGGCTTCCAAGACGGCTACACCCCTGAGGGGGGATCGGCCGTATCGACATTGTTGATACGAGAGCGTCGGCTCGCCTCTGCTCTGAGTGTTCGCCGAAGGAAGCGCTTGGCGCACGCCTCCCAGTCGACAGGTGTAGTCCCCTGCTTGCGAATAGACAGTTTGAAAGCCTCTCGCAGCGCGTCGAGCTCGAACACCGAAAGTCGTTGTGCCTTCTTCACCATGGCCCGCCGCTCCTGGGTATCATCGGCGGCCTCGCAAATGCGCATCAAATATCGCGAGCTTGAGCCCGTATGTCAGGCGGGTTTGCGCGCTGCAGGCCTCGCAGACGAAGACCTTGGCGCTCTTGATCCACGATCCTTTTCGGACCACCGCAGTTTTCACACCCCGGGCAATGGAAGGTGAGATCGGCATCGAACAGCTCACGCGCAAGTGTCATCACTTCGTCTCCGCCTTCTGATCGGCGAAGCAAAATTGATGCCTAGATACCGTCCCAGTCTGACACGGGGCGGTGCTGTGATCCGTCCGGCCCCTTATAGGAGTTCCTGATCCGATGGGAGCACCCAGCGCCGGGGAACATTCATTGCCCGCTGCTGTTCTCTCTGACCACCGGGAGGAACAGCTATGGCAGACGACAAGAGCAAGCGCGGTCCGCGTGACCGCGACCGGGTATCAGCGGATGAGGATTACGAGGTCCGACACTTCGCCAACAAGGTTGGGCTGACGGTCCAACAGGTTCGAGATCTGATCAAGCAGCATGGCAACGATCGGAGGACGCTGGAACGCGAGGCGGAGAAGCTTCGAGGATGAAGATTTCAGAACTGGGCCGCCCAATCGTGGGACATCGGCATGGCGGCGAGCCGGTCAGGGAGTCCGATCACTTCATCCTATGCCCCACAGTGGAGCTGGACAGCTAGGCAGTCGCTAAGACCTGGTGCGAAAACGCCAATTGATGGGGGATTCACAGACTCACAGTTTCGATCTATGATTCAGCCATGGAACACGCGCTTGATGATCTTGCTCGAATCCTGAAGACCCGGCCAGAGCGCTTACGGGACCGCTACGGCGCCTTGGCGCTGCGCTTGGCCGAAAGTCTCGCTACGGGCCTCGCAATCGGCGTGGGCTTCGCGATCGTCCACGCCTTGGCGGGCTAAGACCAGTTCACTTGTGACTTTGGACCGCCTTGAACCATCCAGTAAATGGGTCGTCGCCCTTCGTAAGGGTGGTGAAGATGTCATTCTGCTGTTTTTCCCAATCAGGCGGGAGTTGAAATTTAGCGGGCTCTGTACCCGCTGGTCCAAGCCTAATGGCAACCCACCGCTCGAAGGCGGTTTGCTGGTCTACTGACCTTGAAAGTCTCATGTCGACCGACTGAATGCTGCCGTCGAGCCGGGTGACCGAGTTCGATAGATCGTTGAGCCGAGAGTTCGTAATTTTGAGTTCGGCGGTCAGATTGCCAAACTCATTCTTAAGCTCACTTCCCGTTGATTGAGCATAATCGCGCGTCTGTTCATTGCCATCTTGCGTCTTGGTGAGAGCGGCACGAATGTCGGCCACATCGTTCTGGAGACTGCCCATCGTAAAGGACCATAACACCCAGGCGGTCACGACCAAGGTGCTAGCTAAGGTTAAAGCCCCACCAACTATCAAACCGATTGCTTGCTTTACAGTCATTGTGATGATCGCTTCTTTTGCGGCTGCCATGGCATCCCCCAGGTTGTTGGCCTGACCGATATACCACTGATTAGCCGAACTAAGTACAATTCCAAATCCCGACGATAAGTTCCGCTTCGTACCCTGAAGCGAAACACGAACCGGACAACCGCCCCCGCCGCGGCGCTCCGCGCTCCTCGCCCGGCGAGTTGTTCCTCAGCTGATCTTGAATTCGATCTCTACCAGCCAAGGTCCGCTGTTCGTGGTGCCTGCCGTCTGCCGCAGCTTGTAGTAACGGTAGGCCGTTGAGTTGGCGCGTGCGATATCGAGGAGCTGCGTACCGCCAAGCGTGAAGCTTGCTCCGATCGTGGTATAGCTGGAATCGTCGTTCGATCCCTCCCACACCCAGGTGCCATGAGAACCCGTCGCGCTCGTCAATGAGCCAGCGGTTTGCACCCACAAGAATTCCGTTATGATTTTCCCGGAGCCTAGGTCGAACTTGATCTCCCTGGTGCTCTCGCTCCCGGTAAATGCTGCTGAGTCCGTGCCGCTGGCGCCGAATGCTCCATCGACCAGATTGCTGATGGATGACGAAAAGCCAAGCGAGGCGGTGGTCGTCACAGCTATCGTGCCCGTCCGGTCACCAGCCTCCAACGCGTCGCGGGCGCCGTCCGTGGTCGTGTCGGCGAGGGAAAACTCGACCTCGACAAGCCAAGGGCTGCTGCTTGTCGTGCCGGCAGTTTGCCGCAACTTATAATAACGATATCCATTTCCATTGCTGAACGTATACGTCGAGCAAATCCCGCCGAGCGTGAAAGACGATCCAATTTGCGTATAGGAACTGTCGTCGTTGGACGCCTCAAGCACCCAAGTACCGTGAGTGTTGGGCTGGTTTTGTACCCACCTGAAGCCGTTGACGATTTTGGTGATGCCGCTCCCGAAATCGAACTTGATTTCCTTCGACGACTGCCCGTTGGTGAACCAGCAGGCGCCCGTTGAATTTACCGTGAAGTCGCCGTCAACAATGTTGTTGATGGTCCCCGCGCCAAGGCTCGCGGTGGTGGTTACGGCAATCGACGCGGTACGATCGCCGCGCCCGCCGCTATTCCAGTAGGACGGCGTGCGGACAACCGGAGGTGGACCATTGTTCTGGCCGAAGAATGCGCCGCCTAAAAGCATGCATTGATCTCCTTTATGCTCTCGATGCCTGGAGCACGAGTTCATTGAACATTTCGCGCGCCCGCTGCTTGGCTGTCTCGGTGCTTTCGCCGGGAGCGGCGTAATAGTTGAGGGTGATATCGGAGCCAGGTTGCGCAACGGAAACCTGGTTCTTGTGCGCGGCGAGGAAGGCACCCATAGCGGTCTCGGTCTCTTCGAGGGCCGCCAACCCGCTGCCCGTGACCTGGAATGCCATCTCGATTCCGGCCACGATCAAATTTCGGGCTATGTGAAGCCGCTCTTCCTGGGTCATGATCATTCCCACGGCGGCCGGAAGTTGGGGCCATTCGCAGCCTTTCGACCGGCGGTCTTCGGATCAAGGCTTTGAACAGTGATGCGCAAGCTGCGAGCCGCGGCTAGTGCCGATCGGGACTCCCGTTCCCGCATCTTCAGAAGGCGATCGAGCCGCTCCAGGCCGCCGGATTCCTTCAACCAGTCGGCCCTAAATTCGGCGATGAGCTTCGAGAGATCGCGGGCGCTGACAGCGTGTCGAGCATAGGCCGCAAGCTGCTCGGCATTTTCGGGCCGAATCCATCCCCTGGGCATCGCCGCTAGAACTTCCATCCACACAGCGACTTCCGCTTCGGAAAGGCCCTCGGCTGGTGCCACATCGGTCTTTGAACCGACCTTGACGACCGAAGCCACCGCGAAGCTTGCTGCTGATCGTCTGCCGCGTACTGCCATGTTCAAAGCTCACTTCTGAAACAAAAATTCTGGCCGTTTATGAAAAGAAAACTGCCCGAGCGGTCTGTGGAGAGATGCCTTTTTTGGACGCGACCACGCCCCCCGGGGTATGACGGTCATGGTATCGCCCTCCATGCCTCAGGACGGGCAGCGGCACGCCATTGCTGATGGTCGAGGTTCTCCTCCTTGATCGGATCGGGGAGATCGAATGACTGCATCCACAGTGCATCGTCTTTGCCATAGCCGTAGAGGACGATGGTGCGGCCATTCTCGGCGAGCACCACATCGATCTGTTCAAGCATTGGTGCTGGCATGAGCCCTCTCCAACTTCGCTGCATCGCCGCGCTTGACGCAAAGCTTCCATGTTCCTGGTGCGGTCCCAGGCTTGACGCCCTTGCTTGCTACCTCAGCGTGCCAGAGCGCGCCGCCGGCAGTGGTGAATTGTCCTCGCTCGTATTGGTGGCCCTCTGCCCATACGCCCGCGTAAGGCACCTCAGGCTCACTGTGCTTTGCCGCAGTCTTGGATGCTCTGTCTGCAATCGGGCGGCTGAAGAACTTCGTTTCGTTCGAGCCGAGCTGATAGACCTCGAGCACGGAATCGGGGTTTGCCCCGGTTTGGCAGATGGACACCTCTAGAAGCTCCCAAGAGCCATAGAAGGTTTTGCCCTCGACAATCCCTTGCATGCGCAAGGAAGAATTGCGCGCGGCACCGGACAGACAGCGCAACTCACCCGAGCGGATTAATTCCCACGCGAAGTCACCCGCCTCGTTGTCGTTGATCTGTGCTCGGATATAGATCCGGTCTTGCGAGCGCCTGACGTAGAACACCTCGCCAATGGGCGCGTCGTAGCCCTTATGGCTGGACAGAAGCGGCACCGGCAATTCGCAGTCCATGCCGTTGGCGATCAGTGCATATCCGTGGCTGTTGATGCTGGAACTGCTCGCAAGGCCGTGGATCATTCGAGCGCCAGGACGAGCAGGTATCGACATCTCGTCGGTGCCGTCCTGTCGTTTGGTCCATGTCGGCTTGGCAGGAGCGGCCCTTGGCGCGTATTGCGCTTCAAGATCGGCAATCCTCTTGGCCTCGATCTCCTGCCAGAGCCTTGCGATTGTCTCGTCGTGGGTTTCCTGCCTGCGCAAAGTTCACACCCTCTCGCCGTAGCGACGGAAGAAGTTGTCCTTCATCACCTTCACGGCTTTGCAGTTGTGTTCGTTCAGGCCGGCGCGATCGAGTTTGCGAATTTGTTCGAGGTCTTTGGCCCGCTGCACCGGATCGCCGCCCCTAAGCTTGACGACGCGAACCGGCTTCGCTTTCGCTCCTGCGCTACTCAGCTTCACCTTTGCAGCCGGCTTTCTCGTTGGCTGAGATGCCCGGAGCCCGCGCAACGGGTCGGACTTGGCCAAAATTCCCATGTCTCGCACGATGTACATTTCGATATCCTTCAGTCGACCGCGTTCAAAATCTTGCGCAACATCTGCAAGCCATGAGCCCCGAGCAGGCTCTGGCAGCGGCTTGGCATCTTGGAGGGAAGCCGCACCTTGGCCTCTATCGACGCGGCGTAGAATTGGGCTCCGATACCGATGAGGTCTTCGAGCTGGTCGATCTTCTCGGAGATGGCATTGCGATATGCGTCGATCTTGCTCCGAAGCGCCGCAAGCTCATCGTCAAAGGCCGCACGCTGGGCTTCGAGCGCCCGCATCGCCTCGAGCTCCCTAGCCTGGAAAGGAGCAATCTCGGCGCCGGCCTGATCGACTTCGGCCGCCGTAATCTTCGGCGGTTGGCCCGGCGTCTGGTTGAAGTACTGCCGATGCATCTCGCGGTGCCTGGCCTGAGCCGCCTCACGTTCCGCTACGGCACCCTGCCACTTGCGCTCGGCCTCGGCGATCTCGGCCGGCTTCGGCGGGATCTTCAAGACGCTGGCGAAATCTAGTTCGGTTGCCTTTGGAGTTTTGGCTAGCATGGTGGTTCTCCTACTCGCTGGACAATTTACGCCCAGAAGCAACCGCCGTGATTAACGCGTTTGTCGCTATTCGCACTATTGCCCTAGCGAGCCGGTTTCTATTGCGACTTCCGGCCTCATCAACTGCTCCGGCTTCGAGCGCTAGGCCGACAAGCACATGATCAATTTGCACCGGAACAAGGATGGCGCCCGATTCTTCGCGCTGCTTCATGCGCTCATAGCGTTCGCGGCCGAGACGGCGCCTACGTTCAAGGCGCTCTTCAGGGGTGCCGATTGGTGGCCGGCCGCGACTCATGGCAGCCACCATGCCGCAGGAACCATTGCTGCCGGCGCCGGTTGGTTTCTTGAAGGGACCAGACCCCGGGAGTTAACGGTATGACGGTCGAACTTGTAGTTCTGGAAATGGCAGCTGCGAGACAACGTGCGAAGCGTGCCGCTCTCTCGCTCAAGCGAGCGGAAGAGATGCTCGACGCAAGCCATGGGGTTGCCGTCAGCATTGCGCTTTGCGACCGCGTTCGAAATGGGCAGGCGCGAGCGAAGGCGGCCCGGCGGCGACTGAGGATGATAGCGCCGAAAAATTCGGTGTGAGGAGCTAAGCTCTTGCTGGTCGGCGATTTTGACACCGCATCGATGTACGGCCACCAACTGTTCCGCGACGCCAAGATCGCGATGTTGACCCACCGGGTGCTCTTTCACCTGGAGATAACGGCGGCTTCCCTCAGCGAGGTCGAAGAGGCTTTGGAAGAGTTCGCCGCTTCTGCGAACGAGCCGATCGCCGAAATGGTCGCGCCTCGGTCGGCTTTCCTTCACCTGGACGTAGGGCAGACGCTGGAGCTCTGACGAAAACCTCAGAAGACTTCTTTTTCCAAAGCGAACCTCTAAAGTCTCTTTTTCGGTTTTTCGTATGGGTATGGTCTCAATCTCGGTCTCCGTCTCCGTCTCGGTATATCGATAGTCCTGCGATACCCTATCCATGGGCTATCTCACGTTCCGGTAGATGTGGGCGTCCGGGTCACCCTTGCGCAGGTAGCTGGTGCTGGTGAGCCGGCTTTCGCTGTTGGCTACGGACGGCCTATTGGCGGCTCTCTCAGCTTCGCCAGCCTCATAGGCCGCCTGTCCAAGCTCGGTCTCGGCAAAGTCCGCGCTCACCTTCTCGCGGAGCATCTCGCTCTCGATCTTGTCGATCTGGCTCTGGACGGCCTTCGCGTATTTCCAGGAACCCTTGGAGTTATGCTTGAACCAGCGAGTGACATAGATCTCGTTGGTCTCGGGATCGGTGATGATGAGCCCGGCGCCTTCCAGGTCGCCAAGACAGGTGAGATATTTCGGCTCAGGCCAGTTCGGGCCGAGGTCGGCACAGGCATAGCCCGGCCGAATCTGAGAGCAGCCGCAACTGCTCTGGTGGGGACTGGTGAGCAGATAGAAGAACAGCGCGCGCTGGCTATCATCGAGGGCTAGGAAACGCCTGGAGCTGTGGAGCCCAGGCGCGACCATGGTGAAATTGCGGGTGTTGCTCATTCTACCGCCTCGCATCGCAAGCGGCGGTGTTCTGCCTGGTGATGCCTTCTGCAAAGCCAGGTCCCGCGAAGGGGCTGGTCATAAAAGCGCGGGTCGTGATGAAAGTCGGTTTTGGGCGAGCCGCAGACCGCGCAACATTCCCTAACCAAAATGCCCTTCCTGATGGCGCTAGTCGTGGCCAAATGAGCCCAACGAGCCAGCCGATTTGCGTTCTGCCACCGCTTCTGCGGGGTCAGACCGTCTTGAGCTTTTCGCCCTTTTTGTTTAAGCTGTGCTGGTTCAACTACTTCGATTTTGAAAGCCGGTTCCGTTCGCAGCGGGCCGGCTTTTTCGTTCGTGATCTCCATCAGGTCGCCCTCGCCAATTCGAGCGAATGAAGGCGAAGCGCTTCGCACGCCTGCTTTGTATTCAAGCCGAGCCTTTTCAAAGCTGGCACGCTTGGGCCGCGAAGATGGCGGGGTGTTTCTTTCAGAAAGATCAGCCCGCGCTCGACGGCGGCGGAATCGCAGGACGAATGGTCGTCGGTGAAGGTCGCGGTCATTATGCGGCCTCCTTCACCGGAAGAGATTTCAGGAAATTGGACAGCTCGTCATTGAGGATGATGGTTCGCCTGCCGGCCTTCCTCGCCGTCAACTTGCCGAGCTTGATTGCTTCGAAAATCTTGGTGCGGCCTATGCCGGAGCGGTCAACCGCCTCGTCAATTGTGAGGCCTAGCTTGCCGTCGTTCATTTTTGAGTGCTCCATGAATTTGCGCGAATGCGCGGCTGTTCACGGAGCCAAATTTGGATTGTTTTACTTGGGACAGTGGCGGGACTGTCCCAATTAATTCAAAAGGCCCTGGTCTCGCTTTTTACGGGCTCGGCCAATCGATTTCTGAGAGACGCCGCAAATCGTTGCCGCCTCCCGTTCCGCTTCGCCTATCGTCTTTTTCTGAGCACCTGTCGTCTTTTTCTTGGCGGCAAATGCTTGGTCAAACGCGGCGCATTGTTCGCGCCACTTCTTTATCTTTTCATCTTCCGTACCGTGCACCGAAGTGTGTCCATCTTTTGCCGCCTGGAGCGTGCCAAGGCCACGCTCATAGTGAGGTGCCGAAAATGAGTTCACCACTGGCAGGTTGCTGGCTATCAAGTTCTTCACCACTTCGACCGGCCATTCGATGTCGTGAATAACCTGCGCCGTACCTTCGATATCACCGCTTGCCAAATGCCAGCGCGCGATCTGCAAGCGATCTGAAATCCTATTCTGAGAAACCGCGTCTTCTATATACTGACGCCACAGGGGGTCGTCGGCACGGCCACCAGCGTCGAGCTTCGAAAGAAGTTCTGCGACGGCGTGGGAGGGCAGGATAGAAGGCTGTTTCAGCCGCTCTTCCCAGTCGCTGATCTTAGCGTCGAGTTGATGTCGAATGAAATCGGAAGCCATTACCGGCGCCCCAATTCGACAACGTTCGATTCCAGAGGCACCAACGGCACCACGGCCGCCGCAGCCAGGTCTTCAAGGCCGTCCGCGATCCAGCGGCCATAGTGCCGTTCGATCATGGGCACAGAGGTATCATGCAGTGCGGCGACAAGCCTTATAGGTAGGTTGGCCCGGATGCCCCGGACAATCGAACTGTGGCGCAAGCTATAGGGGATCGCCGCCGGCAGCTTCGCCCGCTCCCGGATTTCCTGCCATGGCCGCTGCAGCTCACTGGCAAACTGCCATGAGCCGCGACCGGCGCGTTCCCATCCGATCGAGCCCGCGACCTGTTTGCTGCGCCACCGCTCCAGAAGGATTTCCTCGTTGCCCCTGCCCGTCGTCGCTGGCAGCAGCGCGTCCAGAACGTCTTTGCCTACCGGATGTGGCGTGCTGGCGATCTTGCCGCCCCTGCCCTTGCGAGAGCTTGGAATCATAAGGCGCCCTTGCGCCCGCTGCACGTCGCCAACCTTCATGCGAGCTACCTGTGAGAACCGCGCCCCGGTGGCGGCGAGCACCACAACGAGCCGGAACAGATCGCCGTCCCAGTTCCCCTCCGTGTCTATCTCACGGGCGGCGGCAAGCAGCTTGCCGACTTGTGCGGCGGATAGGATCTGATTGTCACGAGCGAGCGGCGCAGCCTCGTCGGTGTCCATCTTCTCGGCCTTCAGCCCGTGCTTGATGATTGCGGGCAGTGTTGGGTCAAGTCTTTCCCGATGCACAGCATAGGCGCCATTCAGAGATGCTTTGAGATCGTTGATAAGCCGCTGCTCTGTCGTGGCCTTCAACTCCTCCGGAAGCGCCTTGCGCCATTCCAAAAGGTCACTCTCTTTCAGAGCATGTAAGCCCACTTCGGCGAGCTTGGCCGCTGGCACCGCTTCCTGCTTGCCGCGCTTCTCCTGCCCAAGCACGTACCGGCGCAACCGCTGGCTGGCATCGGAACGCACCTCCCTGCCCTTCCGGCGGCTGTCTCGGGCGTCACGTTCGGCAACGTAGGTTTCGACGGCGAGCCTAACAGTCAGCACCGGGCCAGCGGCAGCGGCTTTCGCTTCCTGCCTGGCCTTGGCAACGATCTGCCGGGCTTGGGTCTCAGCCTGGGAGAAAGTCAGCAAGCCGTCCGTGGGCTTGTCGTTTACATCGTTGGCGGGACCGACTGGGGCCTGGAGGTAATTGGCCCCTGCCCCGTGGTTGCGCCAGCGGGTGAACCAGACGCCACCACGCTTGCCGCGCCGATACCAGATCGCGGCGTCGGCATCGAGCCGGCGAGCATACTCTCCGGTTGGGAGTTTGTTGCGCGCGCTTGCCGTCGTGATCGGGGCTTCCTTGAGCGTCTTGGCCACGGTGTTTCCGCCTTGGTGTTTTGAAAACACGTCGAATATACGTCGAATATCCTTCCTTGTACATGGGTGAACGCTTGCGCACGAAAAGCGTAGAAAATAAGCACTTCTGCGAATATCGGCGAACGGGAAAGGGTCGAAAGGTCAGCCCTTTCACGGCGGTAACAGGGGTTCGATTCCCCTTGGGCGTACCAGTCTTTCAAGCACTTAGCTCGCTTCTTGCCAAACCTGTCCATTTCTGGCCAATAGATTTCCGAACCGACGCCAAGGAACTGATCGCGGGGGCGACAGTGACAAAGACCGGTCCGTCAAAATTGATCGCCGAGTTGATCCGGTAGGCATGCTCCCCCCATATTTTAGCAAAATCTGAAACAAAGCGATTTCGCCCGCGTTGAAAGCTCCACAAAGGAACTTTGGCGATGGACCAGGCAACTGCGGCAGTGATGGTTTTGCTTTCGTGCAGCCCAGGCGATGCGTCCATCTGCAAACCGTTGAAGACGGCGCCTCGGGTGTTCGCCTCCCTCAACGAATGCCGTACCTCGTTGGCAGCTGAACTCGCGGGCGCTCCCAACGGAAGAATGATCGGGCGGTGCCAGGTCGTCGATTTGGTTGTTACAGGCTCCCTGCCTGCCGGCTATACGACAGTTACGGTTACGCACGGCGGCAGCTCCGTCAGGTATATTGTTCCGCACAAAGAATAGCCCGCCGCCAGCGCCAGCGAGCCCTCGACTGTCCAAAGACAACTTATCAGCAGTTCAGCTGCCTCCTCCGCGAAAGTTGCCCACCCGCACCGGGACGAAACCCGTAACGTGATCGATATCACCGCAGTAGAGGTCGCCGTGAGGGCTCCTTTGCTTGGCCAAGACATTGGCGGCCACCTTCAAATCGGTGCTCAACGACTTTGCCATTTCGGTGTAGAGTTCTGCCTCCTCATGGAGGCGCGGATGAACCTGCTTCGGACAGCTCTCTTATGCGCGGTCGCGACCGCCCTGGCCGCTCTGCAGCCCGCCCTCGCCGAGGATCAGCCCGCCCAGTCAAACGGCGGCGCAGCGCAACAGCAGCCGCCCGTTCACTGTGAGGGACAGAATTGCCTGCCGCCGAAGGACGATCCCGCCCTGGAGTGCAAGGGGCAGGATTGCACGCCGGCTCCAGCGACCGACCAGCCGGCGGGCCCGGAGATCAAGAAGGTCAAGTGACAGGCAGCGGATGCGTTGCGGCGCGGCAAGCGCCGATCAATCCGGAACCATTGGCGCCGGCTCCTCGCACCGATAAACCATGCACCGGCCATCGCTGGCCGGGACATAGTCGACCATCGGCACGTAAGGAGCATCGCACTCGTTGCCGAATTGGCGGACATAACGATCATAGGTGCTCGGTCCGGTGCTCAGCACCGTCGCATGTTGGCTCTCGATCAGCGCCTGGGTCTGCGCGCACGTCATCTTGCGCGTGTCGGGCCGAGCGTCGGCGAAATGTGTGGCAGCAACGGCCATCGCCGCCGCGCAGAACGCAATCTTGCCTATGCGCATGGTGTCATCCTGGCAAACATCGGATCGGCAAATTCGCATCCGGCGACGCCGTTCCGCAACGCTCGCGCTATCACGATGCAGCGAGCGAGGCCATCATCGGTACACTAAGACATCCATGACGAGTCGAGGGCAATCGCCGCCCAGTGCCGCGCCGGACATCGAAGGGCAGTGAGACGAACACCCATTGGACTGGGCGCACTATGTCTATCCGCCTGTTGACGACCGGTACAAATCTCCGTGAGCGATGGCCGCAAGCAATATCCCACTATATAACAGCGTCGTTGAGGTAATGAGATGCCAGGCGCCTACGATCTCGGAACCAATCTGGTCCGCCGTATCTATGAAAAGCGCATAGATGCACCGGCCATTCTTGACGCCGGCACACATTTTCCCAACGCCGCGAAGTTCACCGCCGCCTGGCAAGATATCCGCGACGAGGCGCTGGCGGCGAAGCTGAACAAGGCGCCGCGCTTCCACGACATCATGCCGGAGCAGGTCGATATCTCGGCCAATGACGGTCTCGACTGGCGCATGTTCGTGCTCAAGGCCTATGACATGACCATCCCGGAGAACCTCGCGCGCATGCCGGTGCTGAGCCGGCTGCTTTCGGAGTGCCCCGAGGTCAAATCGGCGGCCGTCTCGTTCCTCGCCCCGCGCAAGCACATCCCGCCGCACCGCGGACCCTTTCGCGGCATCATGCGGTTCCATCTCGGCCTGGTCATCCCCAAACAGCCGGACGGCCGTCCGGCAACGATCATGATGATCAATCACGAGGAAAGGCGCATCGCCGACGGCGAATGCATGCTTTGGGACGACACATTCGAGCACGAGGTCATGAACAACTCGCATCAACCCCGCGTCGCTCTCCTGCTCGACGTGTGGCGTCCGCAAATGCCGCTGGATATGGAAATCCTGTCGCGCGTGATCGTGCGCGGCGTGCAGGTGGGAATGCGCTATCGGGGCGTGTCGTTCGGCGGCTGAAAACTGCGATCGCGCTTTAAGCGCGCGTCTCGCGATACGTTCCTGCCCCGCTGCCACGCTTGCCAGGGAACATCGCGTCCTTCGCCAGCAATCCGCTGACGCGGCAGAAGGCTGCGAACGCGCGGCAGGCTTCCTCGGTGCTGGCCACGTCAACCGTTGCCCCGAAACAGGCATTGAACGCGGCTTCGTAGATCTTGCCCTGCCGGCGCTTCGGCCAATCCTGCAGGAAATCGAGCGCCTGCTCGACGCTGTAGATTTCCTCGACCGGCAGGCCAGGCGCGGGCGTGATGCGCACCGGCACCTCGAATTGCAGTCTGTCCATTCCCTGTCTCCCCAAACTGGCGTAGCCGGAGCAACGCCGTTCGTTCTGAAAAGTTGCTTTTGGTGGCTTCTGACTCGCAAATGTGACCTCAGTTCGATGAAGAATCGGCTCGCCGGTGCGGCAGATCGGCCCCTTGCCGCTGCTGGTTGGCGGGTCCGTCCCCGCGTCATAGGCCAAGCGGATACCAACATCAGCAGATAGGCGGACGGCAGCGCGAAGATGGCGGCGAGCACGACCGCCGCTGTTCCTTCTCCGAACATCAGGACCGACCGAACGCATGGAATGGCCGGAGGATAGCCGCCACGGAGGCCGCAATCGCACTTCGTCCTTGAACCTTGCGGCTTCCGGTGCCAAATCTGAGGCAAATTTTCGCATTCGGCTCCTGGGAGCCCACCCGGCAAACGGACAAGAATGGTTACCTATCTCGACGCCTCCACCGCGCCCCTTCGAAACACCGGCCAGATCCGCCTTTACGGCGAGGAAGGCTTTGCCGGCATGCGTAAGGCTTGCGATCTCACCGCGCGCTGCCTCGACGAGCTTGTCCCGATGGTGAAGCCCGGCGTAACGACGGAAGCGATCGACCGCTTCGTCTTCGAATTCGGCATGGACCACGGCGCGCTGCCGGCGACGCTCAATTATCGCGGCTACACCAAATCGTCCTGCACCTCGATCAACCACGTCGTCTGCCATGGCATTCCCGACAACAAGCCGCTGAAGGAAGGCGACATCGTCAACATTGACGTCACCTATATCCTCGACGGCTGGCATGGCGATTCCTCGCGCATGTATCCGGTGGGCACGATCAAGCGCGCCGCCGAGCGCCTGCTTGAGGTGACTTACGAGTGCCTGATGCGCGGCATCGCCGCGATCAAGCCCGGGGCCCGCACCGGCGCCATCGGCGCCGCGATCCAGACCTATGCCGAGGCCGAGCGCTGCTCGGTGGTGCGCGACTTCTGCGGCCACGGCGTCGGCCAGCTTTTCCACGACGCGCCGAACATCCTGCATTACGGCACCGTCAATGAAGGCGTCGAGATGCGGCCTGGCATGATCTTCACCGTCGAGCCGATGATCAATCTCGGCAGGCCGCATGTGAAAGTGCTGTCGGACGGCTGGACGGCGGTCACGCGCGACCGCTCGCTGTCGGCGCAGTACGAGCACACGGTCGGCGTCACCGACACCGGCTGCGAGATCTTCACGCTGTCGCCGAAAAAGCTCGACCGCCCTGGCCTGCCGGGGTAGAGCGGCCCATCGTTTCCTGGAAACGATGGTCGCTCCACGCTCTTGTTTAACGCAATTCCGAACGGAAACCGCTTCACACTTTTCCTGGAATTGCTTTAGGTTCAACCAAAGCCTGAGGGGGAGCGGGCGAGTATGGGCAAAGTCGAGGACGAGCGGGCGTTCTTTTCCGAAGGCTGGGTCGAGCCGCCAAAGGCGGCACTGAAAAAGACCGCGGCAGCAGAAAAGCCCCATTATCACGGCCATCGCGACCGCCTGCGCGAACGCTTTGCCGCCGGCGGCCCGGACGCCCTGCCCGACTATGAACTGCTCGAGTTGCTTCTGTTCCGGCTGATCCCGCGCGTCGACACCAAGCCCATCGCCAAGGCGCTCATCGCCCGCTTCGGCTCGCTGGCGGAAGTGCTCGGCGCGCCGGCATCGCTGCTTGAAGAAGTCAAAGGCATCGGGCCGAATGTCGCGACCGACCTGAAGGTCGTCGCCGCGACGGCGCAGCGGATGGCGCGCGGCGAGGTGCGCGGCCGCGAAGTCCTATCCAACTGGACACAACTGCTCGACTATTGCCGTTCGGCCATGGCCTTCGAGGCCCGCGAGCAGTTCCGCATCCTGTTCCTCGACAAGAAGAACGGGCTGATCGCCGACGAGGTGCAGCAGACCGGCACCGTCGACCACACGCCAGTCTATCCGCGCGAGGTGGTGAAGCGCGCGCTCGAACTCTCAGCCAGCGCCGTCATTCTGGTGCATAACCACCCTTCCGGGGACCCGACGCCGTCCCGCGCGGACATCGAGATGACCAAGCAGATCATCGATACCGCCAAGCCACTCGGCATTGCCGTGCACGACCACATCATCATCGGCCGCAAGGGCAATGCCTCGATGAAGGGCCTGCTGCTGATTTGAGGCGTTTGCCCGGCATTTCGAGCTTGCCGGGACATCGTCTCCTCATCAGATAGTCGGCTCTGGAATTTCAGCAGGAAATCAAGCATGATGGGACTTGGTATTTTCCTAGGATGCTTCGCGCACCGGTGAAATACCGGGAGGACGGGACATGGCCATTGTGCTTGTACTCGTTTTGATCGTTGTGGGCTCGGTGCTGTTCCACCTCCTGAGCCCATGGTGGTGGACGCCGATCGCCTCGAACTGGGACTATATCGACAACACCATCATCATCAGCTTTTGGATCACCGGCATCGTCTTTGCCGCTGTCGTGCTCTTTATGGCTTATTGCGTCTTCCGCTTCCGGCATCGGGAAGGCAATCGCGCGGCATATGAACCGGAGAACAAGCGACTCGAATCGTGGCTGATGATCGCAACGGCGGCCGGTGTCACCGCCTTGCTGGTTCCCGGCCTCTTCGTCTGGAGCCGCTTCGTCAACGTTCCCAGCGATGCCGCCGATATCGAGGTTATCGGCCAGCAATGGCAATGGAGCTTCCGCCTGCCCGGCAAGGACGGCAAGCTCGGCACCTCCGACACCCGCATCGTCTCGGCTGAAAACCCGCTCGGCATCATACCCGGCGACCCGAACGGCCAGGATGATATCGTGGTCGAGGCGGCGGACCTGCACCTGCCGGTCGGCAAGCCGGTCAAGGTGCTGTTGCGCTCGATCGACGTGCTGCACGATTTCTACATCCCGGAATTCCGCGCCAAGATGGATATGATCCCGGGATCGGTCACGTATTTCTGGTTCACGCCAACGCGGACCGGAAACTTCCAGGTTCTGTGCGCCGAGCTGTGCGGCCAGGGACATCCGCTGATGCATGGCGTGGTGATGGTCGACACCGAGCAGGACTACCTGGCGTGGCTTGGCCAGCAACAGACCTTTGCGCAATTGTCCGCGCCCAAGCAAACGGGCTCGGCGAACCAACCGTCGGAAAAGACGATGGCGTCCAGCTTGGACGTCGCGGCAAAACTCGAAAAACTCGAGGCCCGCTGAACAGGGCACGGAGGTGCTCCCATGGTCGACGTCACACCCGCAGATGCCGTTCCACCCGCCGAAGTCGCGGAGATGGAGCTCTACCATCCGCACAGCTGGTGGACGAAATACGTCTTCTCACAGGACGCCAAGGTCATAGCAGTCCAGTATTCGGCGACGGCGACGGCTATCGGCCTCGTCGCGCTGATGCTGTCCTGGCTGATGCGCCTGCAGCTCGGCTTCCCCGGCACGTTCGATTTCATCACGCCGGAGGCCTACTATCAGTTCATCACCATGCACGGCATGATCATGGTGATCTATTTGCTCACCGCGCTCTTCCTTGGCGGCTTCGGCAATTACCTCATTCCGCTGATGGTCGGCGCCCGCGACATGGTCTTTCCCTATGTCAACATGCTGAGCTATTGGGTCTATCTGCTCGCCGTGCTGGTCCTGGTGTCGAGCTTCTTTGCGCCGGGCGGGCCGACGGGCGCGGGCTGGACGCTTTACCCGCCGCAGGCGATCACGAGCGGCACGCCGGGTGGCCAGGACTGGGGCATCATCCTGATGCTCTCTTCGCTCATCCTGTTCATCATCGGCTTTACCATGGGTGGCCTGAACTATGTGGTGACGGTGCTGCAAGGCCGCACGCGCGGCATGACCTTGATGCGCCTGCCGCTCACCGTCTGGGGCATCTTCACCGCCACGGTCATGGCGCTTCTGGCCTTCCCGGCACTGTTCGTTGCTTGTGTGATGATGCTGCTCGACCGTCTGCTGGGCACTTCCTTCTTCATGCCGGCAATCGTCGAGATGGGCGAGCAACTGCAGCACAATGGCGGCAGCCCGATCCTGTTCCAGCATCTGTTCTGGTTCTTCGGCCACCCGGAAGTCTACATCGTGGCGCTGCCGGCCTTCGGCATCGTGTCCGATCTGATCAGCACACATGCGCGCAAGAACATCTTCGGCTATCGCATGATGGTCTGGGCCATCATCGCCATCGGCGCGCTGAGCTTCGTGGTCTGGGCGCACCACATGTATGTCAGCGGCATGAATCCGTATTTCGGCTTCTTCTTTGCCACCACGACGTTGATCATTGCGGTGCCGACCGCGATCAAGGTCTATAATTGGGTTCTGACGTTGTGGCGCGGCGACATCCACCTCACCATACCGATGCTGTTCGCGCTCGCTTTCATCGTCACCTTCGTCAATGGCGGCCTGACGGGCTTGTTCCTCGGCAACGTCGTCGTCGACGTGCCGCTGTCGGACACGATGTTCGTCGTCGCACATTTCCACATGGTCATGGGCGTCGCGCCGATCCTGGTGATCTTCGGCGCGATCTACCACTGGTATCCGAAGGTCACCGGACGGATGCTCAACGAGACACTCGGCCGCTTCCATTTCTGGGTAACCTTCCTCGGCGCTTATCTGATCTTCTTCCCCATGCACTATCTCGGCCTGATGGGCGTTCCGCGGCGTTACGCCGAACTGACCGACATGAATATCATGACGGAATCGGCCCACCATCTGAACTCGTTCATCAGCATCATGGCCTTCATCGTCGGCTTCGCCCAGATGGTGTTCCTGTTCAACCTGATCTGGAGCATCCGCCATGGCCGCGAGGCCGGCGGCAATCCGTGGCGGGCAACGACGCTCGAATGGCAAACGCCTGAGACGCCGCCGGCACACGGCAATTTCGGCAAGGACCTGCCGATCGTCTATCGGTGGGCTTACGACTACAGCGTGCCGGGCGCCAAGGAAGACTTCATCCCGCAGAACGTGCCGGGCACCTTCGGCCCCTCCAGGGAGCCGGCATGAGCGTCATCCTGGTCTTCCTGTTGGTGATCGCCGGCTTTGCCGGTTGGTGGCTTTCGCACCAGCGGTTGACAGCCAAGCCGTGGCTGGAGCAAGGCGTGGCGGGGGACTTCGTCGGCTTCGACCGGTCGTCCCTGCCCACCGCCAAGATCGGCCTCGGCGTCTTCCTCGCCGTCGTCGGCTGCCTGTTCTCGCTGTTCACCAGCGCCTATTTCATGCGCATGGGCCTGTCGGACTGGCAACCTCTGCCATTGCCGCGCCTGCTTTGGCTCAACACGGGGGTGCTGGCGCTGAGCAGTGTCGCGCTGCAATGTGCCGTGGTCGCCGCGCGCAGAGGCCAGGTGGACACGGTAAGGCTCGGTCTTGCAACGGCGGGATTGACCGCCCTCGCCTTCCTCGCCGGCCAGTTGATTGCTTGGCGGCAGCTGACGGAGGACGGCTACCTGCTGGCCTCCAACCCGGCCAACAGCTTTTTCTATCTGATCACGGCGATGCATGGCCTGCACATACTGGGCGGGCTGGTCGGCCTTGGCAGGACGAGCGCCGGCGCCTGGAACGGAACGCAGCGGGAGCGGCTGCGCCTCAGCGTCGAGCTCTGCGCCATGTATTGGCATTTCCTGCTTTTTGTCTGGCTGTGCATCTTCGCCGTCCTGGCCGGTTGGGCGGCGACGTTCGTGAGCATTTGCCAAAGGCTGCTGACCTAGGAGACTGGCGATGGCCGAGACCACATTGACGCATACCAGCCAGTTGGATCGTCCCCCCGGCTGGCGCGGGATCGCTGCCGACTGGGCCTCGGATCAGCGCGCGTTCAAGAACGTGTCCTGGGGCAAGGCCATGATGTGGATCTTCCTGCTTAGCGACACCTTCATTTTCGGTTGCTTCCTGCTTTCCTATATGACGGCGCGGATCTCCACGCGCGTGCCGTGGCCGAATCCAAGCGAGGTCTTCGCCTTGCGCATCGGCGGCTCGGAGATCCCGCTGATCCTGATCGCCATCATGACATTCGTTCTCATCTCGAGCAGCGGAACCATGGCCATGGCGGTCAATTTCGGCTATCGCCGCGATCGTCGCAAAACCGCGATCCTGATGCTTTTGACCGCCGCGCTCGGCGCGACCTTCGTCGGCATGCAGGCCTTCGAATGGACCAAGCTGATCACCGAAGGGGTCCGGCCCTGGGGCAACCCCTGGGGAGCCGCGCAATTCGGCTCATGCTTCTTCATGATCACCGGCTTCCACGGCACACACGTCACGATTGGGGTCATCTTCCTGATCATCGTGGCGCGAAAAGTCTGGCGCGGCGATTTCGACGTCGGACGGCCCGGTTTTTTCACCAGCCGCCGCGGCCGCTACGAGAATGTCGAGATCATGGGACTCTACTGGCACTTCGTCGACCTGGTCTGGGTGTTCATTTTCGCCTTCTTCTATCTTTGGTGAGAAGGCAGGCTTTGTTGAGAGGCAGAGATGGCTGAAGCAACCGCAAACGGTCTCGGACAACACGCGCTGCATCCCCATGACGCAGCGAGCGTCGCCAAGGCGGAGACGCATCAGGAGCACCCGATCAAGCTTTATCTGGTGGTCTGGGCGTGGCTGTTCATTCTCAGCACCTGCTCCTATCTGGTCGACTATTTCGGCCTGCACGGCTACCTCAGGTGGTCGCTGATCCTGATCTTCATGATGCTCAAGGCAGGACTGATCGTCGCCGTCTTCATGCACATGGCCTGGGAGCGGCTGGCGATGATGTATGCAATCATCCTGCCGCCGATATTGGTGCTCGTTTTCGTGACGATGATGGTCCTCGAGGCCGACTATACGCTGCTGACCCGTATCGCGTTTTTCGGGCCTGGCCCCTGACACCCGATAAGGGTCCAGCCGCAGCATGAGCAGCCGGGGAAGGCCGGCTCCGATGCCTTGAACAACAGGCCGCCGGCCCATTTTTGGTTTGGCGTACACGCCGTGAACTCAAGCAAAGGACGCGGACAATGACGATAGCAAACAGACTGAGAGACTTTATTGACGGCAAGGGCATCCGCTACGATACCGTCGGGCATCATCGAACTGCCACGAGCAGGCAGGCCGCCATTGCCGCGCATGTGCCCGGCAGCATCATGGCGAAATCCGTGGTCGTGCATCACGAACTCGGTTATGCACTGGCCGTGGTCCCAAGCACCCACAGGATCGAACTCGGCAAGCTGCAGGACGTCATGGACAAACGCCTCGGCCTCGCTTCCGAAGACGAAGTGGTGTCGCTCTTTGACGATTGCGATATCGGCGCCATACCGCCGATCGGCGCGGCTTATGATGTGCCGGTCATTCTGGACGAAAGCCTGCGCGATGCCGCCGATATCTATTTCGAGGGCGGCGACCACAAGACGCTTGTGCATGTCAGCGGCAACGATTTCCGCAGCCTGACAACGGACGCGCGCCAGGCGCGGTTCAGCTATCCGGCCTTCTGACGCACCGACACTCCCGCCGCTGCGTCACGACAGGGCCTGATTACTTCGACGGTCTGGGGCGCCCGCCGGCTCTACGACCTTGCGGTAAACATGCCAGGTGGAGTGGCCGAGGATCGGCAGCACGACCGCCAGTCCTGCAAAAATAAGCAAAGATCCGATAATCAGCCCAATGGCGACGATAAGTCCCCAGACGGCCATCACAATGGGGTTGGCCAGGACCACGCGCACCGAAGTGTGGATGGCTTCATAGGCGCCGACATCGCGATCAAGCAGCAGCGGGAACGCGACCACGGTGGTGCACAACACGACCACGGCGAATAGGAATCCGATGGCGTGACCCAGCACGATCAAAGTCCAGCCGCGTCCGGTGGCGAATATTTCTGCTATGAAGCTGGACAGCGATGCCGGCGGCTCGGGACCGAACAGGTACTCATAGAAGAGCTTGGCGGTCAAAAGCCACGCGATGAAGATCGCAAACAGCATGATCCCGACCGCAGCGATAGCCGGCAGTGCCGGGGAGTTCCTGACCTCGAAGGCATGGCTCCAGGATGCATCGAGCCCAGCTTCCCGTCTGCGGCTAATCTCATAGAGGCCGATCGCCGCGAATGGACCGATCAGCGCAAATCCGGACACGAGCGGAAACAGCAGCGGCAGCGCGTTCGCCCCCGACGTCCAGGTGGCAAGCACCACGCCGACGAGCGGATAGATCATGCACAAAAAGACGATGTGCGAGGGTTTGACCATGAAGTCGTCGATACCGCGCCTGAGCGCATCGAAAAGGTCGGAAATGCCGATCTTTCTGACTCTGGTATGCTCCAGCGTCTCGCTGGCCCCCGCAATCACGTGAAAGCTTGCCATGACCAATCCTCCAGACAAGGCCCGGCAGGGTCGCGGATTTCACGGTGCTACCGCTTTGCATGGCTGGCCACGCAAACCGCGACCTGCACCGGCAGCCAACATACTCCTTCGCGCCCGGTTTGTCGTCTTTTCGTTTGAACGGGTGGGGTGGCCGGCCAAGGCTGTACGCTGGTTCCAGAGGCTTTTTTGCGGTATTCTTGTACAGCGCGGCGCGCCTCTTTCGGGGCGCACAAGGGCGCTGGATCACCGTGATTGGCGCTTGATCCTTTTCCCGATTTTCGGGGTCATGCGCCCGGTCGAAGGCGAACGTCATGGACACGCGGACGCTTCTCATACTCGGCCTTGGCATAATTATTCTGCTGGCGTTGGGATTCTTTGCGCTGCCGGCTTGACGGCGCGGGCGCAACATTTCAGCAGCGCAATTGCCGGCCGCCTTGGGTCGGGCGAATCCGGCGACCACCGACCAGGCCGGAAGGGGCTGCTTACTTGGAAAACTGCTTCAGGTAGGCGATGACGTTGGCTATGTCCTGGTCGCTCTTGAGGCCTGGAAACGCCATCTTCGTCCCTTTGACCATCGCCTTGGGGTCGTGAAGATATTTTGTCAGCGTAGGCTCGTCCCATTTGATGCCGGATTTTCCGGCCTCGATCATGGCCGTGGAATAGGTGAAACCGGGATGCGTGCCCGCGGTGCGCCCGATGACGCCGTGCAGAGACGGGCCGACCTTATTCTGGTCCTGGTCGGCAACGTGGCAAACCTTGCACTTGGTGAAGACCTTCTCGCCTGCGGCGGCGTCCTGCGCCTGCGACGGGCTTGCAAAGAAGGTCGTAGCGGACAAGACGATGAAAAGCGCGGTTGCGCGCATGGCACTTCCTCCCGATCGTCGTTTGCGTCGGACGACCCGCACCACGCCGGTCCGCTGGCGTACCCTGCACGGTAGGCGTCCGCGTCTCTTCAGTGGAATTGCGGCATCTACATACCACAGATCGAACCAATGGGCAAAAAAAGCCAGCTCTTGAGAAGGTTTAGGCCACTCGCCGAGTAGTAGCTGCCAAAAAGGGCAAACCCGGTGGGAGCCTGTTCTGAACGACAGCGATCAGGGCGGATCGGTTCTGCAACTCACCGCAATCTGGCCGATCGCCTCGGAGAGACCGGCGAGCTCGAAATCGGCCTCGCCGCGCCCCGACAGCAGGCCGAAGCGCCATGACAGCGTCAGCCGGTTCGCCGAAGCCAGGCGCCTGATGCCGTCGTCTCCATCCCTGACCAGCGTTCTGCCGCGCGGGCCGACTGACCAGCTTTCATCGGATTTGCCGCCGCCATCGACAACGACGGAGACGGTGATCTCGCGGCTGGCGGAGACGGCATCATTGAGTTGGAGCCATTCGCTCCACCGCGGTTCCCCGTCGGGCCGGCAAGCCAAGGTCAGCACCGGGCTGTAGCCCAGCGCCCCACCCCCGGTGATCAGCTTGTTGCTGGCGTGCAGCGATGCCGTGATCTGGCCATTGTCGCCGGCGCCGACGCTCCAATTGCCAAGATCCGGCTCGGCCCGCGCGACGCCGTTTGCCGCGGCAAACAAGAGCGCCGCGGCGGCGACCACGTCTCTCATCATGAACCCCAGCCCCACCAATGCCTCCAAACGCCCGCGAATGCGATGAAACGCAGATAATGTTCAACGGTTGGTATCGCCAGCGGCGGACGATCAAGACAAGTTGTCGGTGTTGCCGCGCCGCCACAATGAAGTAGCTCCCAATGAAAAAGGCCGCCCGGAGGCGGCCTTTCCAAATCGGGTGTTGAAACGTGTTACTCGGCTTCCTTGGCAGCCTTCTTCTTCGGCGCCGCCTTCTTCTTCGGCTCCTCGGCCTCGGACGCGGCTTCGTCGGCCTTTGCCTCACTTGCCTTGGCTTCGGCCTTCTTCGAGGAGGCCTTCTTGGCCGGCTTCGCCTTGGTCGCGGTCTCCGCCTCCTCGTCGTCGGCCATCAGCTCGTCCTTGCCGACCTTGACGTCATTGACCGTAATCTGGCCGAGCAGATAGTCGACGACCTTCTCCTCGAAAATCGGCGCTCGTAGCGCGTTGATGGCTTCCGGGTTGCTGCGGTAGTACTCGAAGGCTTCCTGCTGCTGGTTGGCCGGGAAGCGACGCACCTGCTCGAACAAACCGCGCTGCAGCTCCTCGTCCGACACGGTGACGCCGGCCTTCTCACCGATCTCGGCCAGCACCAGGCCAAGGCGCACGCGGCGCTCGGCAAGGCGCATATATTCGGCGCGCGCCTCTTCTTCCGTCGTCTCTTCGTCGGCGAAGGTACGGCCGGCGGCTTCGAGGTCGCGGTTGACCTGAGCCCAGATGTTGTTGAACTCGGCCTCGACGAGCTTGGAGGGCGCCTCGAAGGAGTAGGATGCGTCGAGCTGGTCGAGCAACTGGCGCTTCACCTTCTGGCGGGTCATCGAGCCGAACTGGTTCTCGAGCTGGCCGCGCACGATCTCGCGCAGGCGCTCGAGCGATTCCAAGCCGAGATTCTTGGCCGTCTCGTCATTGACTTCGAGCTCGCCGGGTGCCGACACCTCCTTGACGATGACGTCGAAGGTGGCTTCCTTGCCGGCCAGATGCGCCGCCTGGTAGTTTTCGGGGAAGGTGACGGTGATCTGCTTCTCGTCGCCAGCCTTCGTGCCGATCAACTGGTCCTCGAAGCCCGGGATGAACTCCTTGGAGCCGAGCACCAGCAGCTGGTCGGTGCCGGCGCCGCCGGCGAACGCCTCGCCGTCGATCTTGCCGACATAGTCGATGCTCACGCGGTCGCCCTCGGCGGCCTTGCCGGTCTTCGGCTCGTAGCTGCGCGCCGATTCGGCGACGCGCTTGACCTGGTCCTCGACTTCCGATTCCGGCACATCGTAGACCTGACGCGTCACCTTGATGTCGGAGAAGTCCTTGATCTCGATCGCCGGGATGACCTCGTAGTTGAGGCTGAATTCGAAATCGGCGCCGCCGGCCAGGATCTTCTCGGCCTCCTTCTCGTCCTCGGTCATGATCACTTCGGGCTGCATGGCGGCCTTTTCACCACGCCCCGAGATGATCGAACGGGTCGAGTCATTGAGGATCTCGTTGACGACCTCGGCCATGAAAGACTTGCCGTACATCTTGCGCAGATGCTGCACCGGCACCTTGCCCGGGCGGAAGCCGTTGATGCGCACCTTGTCGCGGGCATCGGTCAGCCGCGCCATCAGCTTGGCTTCCATATCACCGGCCGGCACGGTGATCTTGATCTCGCGCTTGAGACCGGAGTTGAGCGTTTCGGTGACCTGCATCCTAGAACCTTTGTTTTCACCAATGAGGCTGCCAAACGGTTTTAGCCGTTTACAGCCTGCCGGTATGATCTTGCCGGAAATGGCTTGTGGTACGGAACCCGGCGATTTGACCGCCGATGCGGTTCAAGCTCTCCTGAACTGCGCCTTGCCGGATGCGAATAAGTTTTTGTTTTTCCTGTAACTCTTCACATCTTGCAGAAGCGGAAATTCACGTTCCGTCACATTCGACACGCCTTTTGTCACAGGCTAGGCTAATTTTCAACTATCTTCGCTCCAATGCATGCCGCCCAAAAAGTGCGCAGCGTTTCTGGGAAAACGGCATGCATCAAGACAAGGCCTGAAGCGCGTCACCCGAACCGTTTTCGACATGACGCGCTTTAGCCGGATAAACATGACTTGAGCCCCGACATTGACAGAATGATGGCTACATGGGATTGCCGGGGAAAGCGGATGTGGCGGAATTGGTAGACGCCCTGGATTTAGGTTCCAGTGCCGAAAGGCGTGGGGGTTCGAGTCCCTTCATCCGCACCATCCTTCGCTCTTCGGATGGCAGACCACTCTGAAGATGAGTGGACATAGGGGTCTCTCCCAAGCCTTGGCAAAGAAGGATCGCAGCCATCGCCTGGCGGCGCAAGCAAGGCTCTCACGCTCTCGGAGACCATCCCGCTTTGCGCATCCGATGCACTTGAAATAGCCCTTTAACAGGTTCTTACTCGCAATAGGCGGGTCGGGGCTCTGTCAGATTGTGCGTGTAATTTCTCTCGTTCTGGCGGTGGGGTCAGCTCTCGCGGCGGCGTCTCAGGTTGAGGCTTTGGAGTACACTCCAGCTTCTCTTCCGGGTCAGCGGCCAATGCTCATCGTCTCCGGTGAGTTTAGCGCCACTGAGTCCTTGAACGGCTTTAGCCGCGCGGTTGCGGGCAGCGGGGCCAAGGTGATTGTATTCAACTCCCCTGGTGGCAACGTCGGCGGTGCTATTCGGTTGGGACGTATGATCCGCGCAGCAGGGTTGGATACGCTCCAGGTTGGCCAATTGCAGTGCGCTTCAGCCTGCTCACTGGCCTTCCTGGGTGGCATCCACCGTGTTGCCGAACCAAGCTCCATCGGCATTCACCGGGCGTTTCTCAAACCGGCTGACGGGATGTCCACCGAAGAAGCGAAGGCCCGCGTCCAGCTCGGAACGGCTGCAATCACATCCTATGTCGTCGAGATGGGAGTGGACCCCAAGCTGATAGAATTGGCTTCGAGCTATGGCAAGCATGACATAAGATATCTATCGGCAGATATCTATCGGCCAGCGAAATGGCTGACTTGCATGTGACCAATGCCGCAGCGAACCAATCGCCGGCAGATATTTCACAGGTGTTAACGAGGCCAAATCCTGCGCCCGTGTCCGCTCCTGCACTCGACGCCAGGCAACTGCCGGAAAGCATTGCGGTCGCCTTCGTCAGGGATCTCATCGAGCATCATGGCGACAACGACGATTTCGCTCTTGCCCAAGTTCAGGCGTCCTACGCTCCCAAGGTCGATTATTATGGCAAGCTGACGAACTTGAGGTCGATCATTGACAACAAGAGGAACTATTTATCGGCGATGGCCTGAACGCGGATATAGCGTCCGCGATGACAGCATCGTGGTCACCTGCACTAAGGATCGCTGCATGGTCTCGGGCGTCTACGACTGGGTTGTGCGCAGCCCCTCGAAAAATAAGCAGGAAAAAGGCGTAGCAAACTTTAGCTATACGATTTCGATCGGTCCCTATCCCAAAGTTATCGCAGAGACAGTGTCCAGCGATAACCGGGACCACCGTTAGCGCGGACACTCGCGGACACTGACGTCAAGCCCCTATACACGCTAATAAAGCGGCTCCTCGAACAGCGTCTTGTCGCCGTCCATCAGCGCCTTGATCTGTGCCGTCCCGTCGGGCGCGAGCGCAAGCTTGATGCCGAACGGCCGCACGCGCATGTCGTCCTGGATCGCCATTCCTTCGCCTTCCGGCAGATAGAAGCGGTCGATCCCGTAGTCGGGCGCGATCGTCGCTTCCGGATAACGAAGGTCCCAGCCCTCCGCGACGCGTCCGCCAATGTCGGCTTCGTCCGGGCCAGCAGGCGCCGGCGCCTGGCCGAACCACGCCGCGGCTGGCTGCCAATAACCGTCGGCGCCCTTTTTCAGCCGCACCGTGATCGAGCCGTCGTCGGTGGAAAACTTGCCTTGCGGAAGGTCGGCGATCAGCTTCACCGGGATGCGTGAAATGTTGTTGTTGAGCGAGATATAGTCGCCGCGCAGGAGATCGCGCGGATCGACCGGTTGGACTTTCAGGAGCACTTCCTTGCCGTTGCGCAGGATCGCGGCCCGGCCGGCGATGATCCAGCTGAGGAAGCCGATCTGGACGAGCGCCAGCACCAGCGCCGAGATGATGAGCTTCTTGCCGGTCATGCCGCTGCTCCTGTCTCGGCGGGCGCTCTCATGCGCTTCTCGATGCGGATGATGATCAGCGCCAGTATGCCGAGCAGCACGGCAGCCGCAAGGAAGAAGCCGGCCGTATCCAGCATCGACCGCAAGGTGACGCTATAGATAATGGCGAGTTCGAAGGCGAAGCCAGCATAGGCCAGCCAGCGCAGCCCCCTGCTCTCGCGGCCCGCCAGCATGATCGCCCCGACGATACCGGCAAGCGCTACGATCGAGGCGACGGCGAAACCGCTGTTGTAGGTGCTTTCATCCGCCAGTTCGAACTGGATCATCGCCATGCCAATAAGGAAGCCGAGCAAGGCGTGCACGGGCAGCCGGCCGCCCAGTTGAAGGATCCTGTCGATCCGATCGCCGGCAAAGATCGCAGCGGCAAAGAGCAGCGCTGACGCGATGGCCAGCGGCACGGCAACCGGCAGCATGTCGTGATCCGTCGCCAGCAGAACCAGATAGAGAATGACCGACAGAATGATGAGGTGGCGCGCTGCCTGGCTGCGTGTCCAGAACGAAATGGCGAACAGGACGACCGCCATGACGATGAAGAGATGCGGAATTTCCGCGCGCCAATAGAAGCCGAACCCCTTGAGGACCAGCCAGGCATCGGCAATGCCGACCGCAGCCACGGTCAGCGGGTTCGAGCGCAGCGCTACTGCCGCCAACGCCGTGCCGGCGCACCAT
Source organism: Mesorhizobium sp. CA8 (assembly GCF_020164955.1). Lineage (GTDB taxonomy): Bacteria > Pseudomonadota > Alphaproteobacteria > Rhizobiales > Rhizobiaceae > Mesorhizobium. The sequence goes on along the minus strand of NZ_JAIUHG010000003.1, from coordinate 189,316 downwards.
GTCACAAGCGCCGAGGCCTCGTCTCCCGAAAGATGGTACATCTGGCCGATCAGCGCGATCGATCCGCCGAAGGCGGCGGCTGCAACGATCCAGAGCGCCTCGCCGATCGCGGCATGGTCGCGCGTCTTCAGCACCGCGCCGCCGACATAGCCGGCGAGAATGACGGCAAACAGGGCCGCCACGCGAACGAGGCGCGGGATGGCCTCCCAGTTGGCGGCGACGAAGATCAGGATCGCTGCGCCGAACAAAAGTGCCGCCATCATCGCCAGGATTGAGCCGAAACTCAGCGACGCGCGCTCATTGGCGGCGACGTCGCGCGTCAATGCCTCCGCCGTGGCGGGATCGATCAGCCCCCTCTCCCGCCAGCGGGCGATATCCACCCTTACCCGTGCCGAATAGCTCGCCATGCTTTCCCCCGAAGCCTGGTCATTTCCGTAGCCGGAACAGCCAAACCGTTGACGCGGCGGCATTTTCCGATTCGGCCTTCTTTGTGACGCAGGCGTGAATGGCCGTTAATGTTGCATTGCACAATTTGCATTGCTGCCATGCGCCAACGGCACTTTTAAACCGATATGATCCCACCTATTTTCTGTTCGTACACAAACGGAATGATCCGAACCAAAGACGAAACGAGAACTACCATGAACCTGATCCGCAACTACCGCAACTGGCGCCGCTACCGGGACACCGTCTCCGAGCTGAGCCGCCTGTCGAACCGTGAACTGACCGACCTCGGCATCAGCCGCAGCGACATCCACTACGTCGCCCGCAAGGCGGTCTAATCCGCTTCGGACCGCAAATGGTCCGAACCAGTTTTGAAGAGAGTAAGACAATGAACCTGATCCGCAGCTATCGCAACTGGCGCGTCTATCGCGACACTGTTGCTGAGCTGGGTCGGCTTTCGAACCGCCAGCTCCACGATCTCGGCATCGTTCGCGACGAGATCAAGATGATCGCCCGCAAGGCGATCTAACCAGGATTTCGCCAGGGTCGACCTCCTCCCCGACCCTGACGGATACGGCCAACCCTTACCTCCTCCCAAGGGTTGACCACCGAAACGGCGCCCGCCGGACCTCCTCCCCCGGCGGGCGTTGTTCCCGAAGCGAACCCAGTTCGTCTTCGAAGGCTTCGCCCCTTCTCAAAGGGGAAAGAATTCTCGCCTCAAACGGCGAAAGAGATTTCGTCAAAGCCGACCTCCTCCCCGGCGATGACGAATACGGTCGATCTTCACCTCCTCCCGAGGATCGACCCCCAAAACGACACCCGCCGGACCTCCTCCCCCGGCGGGTGTTGTTGTTTTTAGGGCTCGTCGCCCGGCCGGTCATTTGGCCGGCAATTGCAATCGCGCCGACAAGCGATTATTCCGGCGCTCATGAGCAAAAATCCCATACACGTCATCGGCGGCGGCCTCGCCGGCTCCGAATCCGCATGGCAGATCGCGCAAGCCGGCGTCCCGGTCGTGCTGCATGAAATGCGCCCTGTGCGCGGCACCGACGCGCATAAGACCGACGGCTTGGCCGAGTTGGTCTGCTCAAACTCCTTCCGCTCCGACGACGCAGAAAACAACGCCGTCGGCCTGCTGCATGCCGAAATGCGGCTGGCCGGCTCGCTGATCATGAGCGCGGGCGACGCCAACCAGGTGCCGGCCGGCGGCGCGCTGGCCGTCGACCGCGACGGCTTTTCCGACGCGGTCACCGCAAAGATCGAAGCGCATCCGCTGATCACCATCCAGCGCGAGGAAGTGCCGGGGCTGCCGCCCAAGGATTGGGACCAGGCGATCATCGCCACGGGCCCGCTGACGGCGCCCTCGCTGGCGCAGTCGATAGCCGAGGCCACCGGCGCCGATGCGCTCGCGTTCTTCGACGCCATCGCGCCGATCGTGCATTTCGACACGATCGACATGAACACGGCCTGGTTCCAGTCGCGCTACGACAAGGTCGGGCCCGGCGGCACCGGCAAGGACTATATCAACTGCCCGATGGACAAGGACCAGTATCTCGCCTTCGTGGCAGCGCTGCTGGAGGGACAGAAAACCGAGTTCAAAGAGTGGGAAGGCACGCCGTATTTCGACGGCTGCCTGCCGATCGAGGTGATGGCCGAGCGCGGCGTGGAGACCTTGCGCTACGGGCCGATGAAGCCAATGGGGCTGACCAACGTCCACCATCCGGCGGTCAAGGCCTATGCGGTGGTGCAGCTTCGCCAGGACAATGCGCTGGGCACGCTTTACAACATGGTCGGTTTCCAGACCAAGCTGAAGCATGCCGAGCAGGTGCGCATCTTCCGCACCATTCCGGGACTGGAAAACGCGGAATTTGCGCGTCTCGGCGGCCTGCACCGCAACACCTATATCAACTCGCCGACGCTCCTCGATCCTTCGCTACAGTTGAAGTCGCGCCCCGGCCTGCGCTTTGCCGGCCAGATCACCGGCTGCGAAGGCTATGTCGAAAGCGCTGCCATCGGCCTGCTCGCCGGCCGCTTCGCCGCCGCAGAACGGCTCGGCCAGGCGCCGTCGCTGCCGCCCTCGACCACCGCTTTCGGCGCGCTGCTCAACCACATCACCGGCGGCCATATCGTCTCGGACGACGAACCGGGCAAGCGATCCTTCCAGCCGATGAACGTCAATTTCGGCCTGTTCCCGCCGGTGGAAGCGCCGAAGGCCGAAGGCAAACGCCTGCGCGGCAAGGACAAGACCGTCGCCAAACGCCACGCCATCACCTCGCGCGCTTTGGCCGATTGCCAACAATGGCTGGGGCTGCCGGCGCGGGCGGAAGCGGCGGAGTAGACCGAGGCGAAGCGCTCCAGGATGCCTCAGCTTCTGCCGCCGGATTTGCCGACAAGTGACGAAGCTTTCGCAGGTGACTATGAGATAGTCTGGAGCATCTATATCAGATGCGGCAATCTGCAAAAGCTGCGCGCGGTTCATCTACCGGCGCTTGAAGCCTTGATCGGCCAGCCTCATGGCGGCAAAGGCTGGCTGTACGACAATGAACGTTACATCGAGAACCGCGACCGAAGCCTGAAGCGAATAATCGCCGTGCAGAGTGTCAAAGGGCCCTACACTGACGAGTTGCTGCTCGATTTCATGAAGACGCTGTATTCGCTTTCATCGTTCTGGGCCATCCAGGCCCGTCTCAATCCGTCACATCCTCAAGGCGTGTACGTCAGCGCCCGGTTCCAGCGAGAAAACCCCAACTCAGAAGCGCCTGCGGTCGTTGACGCGCTGGTCGAGTTGGAAGCAAATTTCACGGATGCGCAGGGCCATGCGTTCGGGCGGAGTTTCGGTACGACACGGCGTATCAGCGCTGCCGTGCCTGGTGACAGCCCAGCCGCAGGGTAGATATCCGGGCACCTTTGGCTGATCTCGAGGATGGAGTAGAATTCTACTCGCTGCCTAACGGAGCCGTTTCATGGAAGCCCCCGAAAATTGTCCGTCACCGTCACCACAGCCATGGCGCGCATGATCCGCGAAAAGGTCGAGGACGGCTCATTTCATTCGGCTCTGCGAGCGAGGTTATCCGTGCCGCCCAGCGAGCGTTCCAGTGCGAGGAAGAACAGCATGCTGAGCGCTTGGCATCAATTCGAGCGCGCGTGAAGGCGTCGATTGACGCGCGTCCACGCAACGGAATCCCTAGCATGATTGACGTTTACGTCAAAGGGGCGTCCAGCCCCGCATCGCATGACGCAAGAGCAGCCAGTGCCGGCGCAAGGTGGAGAGCGTCGCTGTCCCACCAAGCGGCGACCTGCCCGCCTTCTCCATCTTGTCGAGATAGGCGCGAGTCAGCGCCAGCGGCAGGAAGGCCGGGCGCAACGAAACGGGAAGCGTTGGCGCACCCTTCTCGAAGGCGTTGAGATGCTCCCGCGCCAGCGCGATCATTGCCGCCACCGCGCGCTCCGCCGCAGCCCCACCCTCGCTTTTCACGAACTCTTCCGGCGTCGTGCCGGCTGCCGCCAGTATGTCGGCCGGCACAAAGCACTGTCCGCGCCGACGATGCAACGGTAGCAGAAGCAGCAGCCCGGCGATGGCCTGCGCGCAGCCGGCCCTCCCCGCCAGATCGGCGAAGCCCGGCGCCGCCGCCGGATCGAGCACCATCGCCGCAAGCTGGATCAGCGCCGCGGCGGTTTCGCCGCAATAGCCTTCGAGGTCGGTCCGCGAGGGCATCGGGTCGTCATAGAGATCGAATATCCGTGCCTCGAGCATGTTCTCGAAGGCAGCCTTCGGCAGATGATAGGCGGCGATCGTGGCGCGCAGCGCATCGGCGGTCGGGTGACCTGTCTCGGTATCCCCTTCGGCCGCGATGACGTCGCGCCACCATTGCAGCCTGACCTCGCCCGGCAGCGGCTCGTGAATGCGATCGCGCACGCCGGCGATTTCGGCGTTGAAGGCGTAGAGCGCAAGCAGCGCGTCGCGCTTGTCGGCCGGCGCGTAGAGCGCCGACAGATACCGGTCGTGATCGGCGGCGCGCGCCGCGTCCATGACGATGTCGCCCGTCACCATGTTGGAAGCGCCGGCCATTCAATCGACGGCGATCAGCGCGGCGGCGACGGCGCGATCCTCCGCCAGGAGCACATTGTAGGTCCGTACCGCCGCTCCGGTAGACATCGGGTCGGCCGAGATGCCGGCCTCCTTGAGCGCGACGCGCAAAGGCGCCGGCAGCGGCCGCAAATCCTTGCCCATACCGACCAGCAGGATCTCGACCTTGCCGGCTTCGGCGAACAGCTTGTCGAAATCCGCGGCCTTCAGCGCCAGCGGATCGGCGGGTTCCCAGCCGTGGATGCCCGACGGCAGGACGAGCAGCGATCCGCGATGCGACATGTCGGCAAAGCGGAAGCCGCCATTGCCATAGGCCTCGATCGGCGCCTTGCCCGGGAAATGCGCCTCGCGGATGATGATGCCTTTGGCCATGGGTCTAGAGCATGATGCCGAAAAATGTGGAGCGGCTTTCGGACGACATCATGCTTTATCTCTTTGATTTAGACGGGCGTCAGGTCGCCACGGGCTTGCCGTTCACCGGCTTCTTCTCCTCTTCGGCCGCGGCCTGCGGCCGCAACCGGAACAGGATCAGCAGCGGGGCGGCGATGAAGATCGACGAATAGGTGCCGAACACCACGCCGAACAGCATTGCCATCGTGAAGGAGCGGATCACCTCCCCGCCGAACAGCACCAGCGCGAGCAGCGCCAGGATGGTGGTGACCGATGTCAGCGTGGTTCTGGACAGCGTCTCGTTGATGGCATTGTTCAACAGCTGCGGCAGCGGCATCTTCTTGTATCTTCGAAGATCCTCGCGTACGCGGTCATAGACCACGATCGTATCGTTCAGCGAGTAGCCGATGATGGTCAGGATCGCCGCCAGCGACGACTGGTTGAACTCCAGCCCGGTCAGGACGAAGAAGCCGATCGTCATCACCACATCGTGCACCGTGGCGATGATGGCGCCGACCGCGAACTGCCATTCGAAGCGGAACCAGACATAGAGCAGGATGCCGACCAGCGCGATCAGCATGGCGATCGTGCCCTGCTTGGCAAGTTCGCCGGACACCGTCGGGCCGACCACTTCGACGCGGCGGAAATCATATTGATCCTGCAGCTCGCCCCGCACCTTGTCGATGACGGTCTGCTCGGCATTCTCGCCGGCGTCCTGCGCGCCAACGCGGATCAGCACGTCGTTCGGCGCGCCGAACTGCTGCACCTGGATCTCGCCGATATTGAGCTCGGACAGCCTGTTGCGGATGTTGCCGAGATCGGCGTCGCCTTTCTTGGACTGCACCTCGATTATCGAGCCGCCTTTGAAGTCGATGCCGTAGTTGATGTCGACGGTCAGGAATCCGACAACCGACAGGACCGACAACAGGCTGGACAACGCGAATGTCCAGCGGCGGATACCCATGAACGGAATCCTGGTGCCCGGAGGAATGAAGGTGACCGGAGCGCGCGGCAGTTCCTTCGGCCGGGCGCGGCGCAGCCAGATCGACACCAGCATGCGCGTGAAGGTGAAAGCGGTGAAGACCGTGGTCAGGATGCCGATCGCATAGGTGATGGCGAAACCCTTGACCGGGCCGGTGCCCAGCCAGAACAGCACCACGGTGGCGATCAGCGAGGTGACGTTGGAGTCGACGATCGTCGCCAGCGCCTTGGAGAAGCCCGTATCGATCGCCTGTATCACCGAGCGGCCGGCCCGCCGCTCCTCGCGAATGCGCTCGTAGATCAGAACGTTGGAGTCCACCGCCATGCCGATGGTGAGCACGATACCGGCGATGCCGGGCAAGGTCAGTGTGGCGCCCAGCAGCGACAGCACGGCCACGATCATGGCCACGTGGACCGCGAGCGCGACGTTAGCGAGGAAGCCGAGGAAGCCATAGGCGACAAACATGAAGGCGACGACGAGGATCGAGCCGATGATGCCGGCGATTTTACCCGCATGAATCGAGTCCTGGCCAAGGCCCGGGCCGACCGTGCGCTCTTCGATGATGGTCAACTTTGCCGGCAGGGCGCCGGCGCGCAGCAAGACGGCGAGGTCGTTGGCGCTCTCGGCCGTGAAATTGCCGGAGATCTGACCGCTACCGCCGAGGATCGGCTCGCGGATCACCGGCGCCGAAATCACCTGGTTGTCGAGCACGATGGCGAACGGCTTGCCGACATTCTGTTGGGTCGCCTGGCCGAACCTAGTCGCTCCCCGGGAATTGAAGGTGAACGAAACCACCGGCTCATTGGTCTGTGAATTATAAGTCGGCGTCGCATTCGACAGGTCTTCGCCCGAGACGATGACGCGGTTTTCGACCAGATAAGGAACGGGAGGATCGTCCTGCGAATAGAGGACTGAATCGCCAGGCGGCGGACGGTTCTTGATCGCGTCCTGGACCGGCACCGACGTATCGACCATCTGGAAGGTCAGCTTTGCGGTCTGGCCGATGATGTCCTTTAGCCTTTGCGGATTTTGCAGTCCGGGCACCTGAACCAGAATGCGATCGTCACCTTGCCGCTGCACGATAGGTTCCGTGGTGCCGAGCGCGTTGACGCGCCGCTCGACCACCTCGATCGCCTGCGACAGCGCCGTCGAGGTGCGGTACTTGATGCCCGCATCCGTGACGGTGAACTTCAACAATCCGGGCTCGGAATCGTCCAGCGTCATCGACTGGACGGAACCGCCGGCAAAGAGGCCGGCCGCGACCGGATTGGTTATCGGCTTCAGCGCCGTCTTTGCGGCTTCTACCTGGCTCGGATCGTTGATGCGCACCTGCACGGTGCGGCCCGTTCCGCCAAGTCCGGTATATTGGATCTTGGCATCGCGCAGCAGCGTCCTGATCTCGTCGCGTGTCGTTTCCAGTTGATCCTTGATCAGGTCGTTCTGATCCATCTGGAGCAGGATGTGCGAGCCGCCCTGAAGGTCGAGGCCGAGCGTCATCTGCCGCTTCGGCACCCAGCTCGGCAATTGCGCCAGCATGCTCGCCGGGAAGAGATTGGGCGCGGCGAGGATCACTGTGATGGCCACGGCAAGCCAGATCAGGATCATCTTCAGGCGCGAGAAATAGAGCATTCGTTTTATCCGTTCAGGCGTACAAGCGGCAGCGTTCCGCCATCGAGGTTAGGATTTACTTCTTGGCGTTCTGGTTCGCCACCGGCTCGCCCTTGACGCGCACGTCCGAGATCGTCGAGCGCAGCGCCGTCACCTTGGTGCCGCCGCCAAGGTCGATCTCCAGCTCGTTGTCGTCGATCACCTTGGTCACCTTGCCGACGAAGCCGCCGCCGGTCACCACCGTATCGCCGCGGCGCACGGCCGACAGCATCTCCTGGCGCTTCTTGAGCTGCGCGCGCTGCGGCCGGATGATCAGAAAATACATGATCACGAAAATCAGGACAAACGGCAAAATCGAGATGAACATGTCTGGCGAAGCGCCGACGCCCTGGGCGTATGCCGGTGTAACGAACATCAAGAAACTCCTGGATGGTGAAATTCCGCCGCGGCCGCCCCGCGAAAATTTGGCCGGAATATAGTCGGTAAAGTTGCCAATGCAACTGCGCTGCGCGCCCAATCCGTTGCTTTTCCAGCCATTTGCGGCGTGCTAGAGCGTCGCAGCGGACGCCGCTTCGAGGTCGCCGAAAAGATGATGCTCCAACAAAAGCTTGGAGCTGGTTCTTGCAGCGATGTCATGGAAGCTGCTCCCACACGCTGAAATACCTCAACAAAAAGGTCCAAAATGACCGACAGCCTGGACACCTTGAACAAGAAGCTGGACCGCCTGATCGAGGCGGTTTCCCGCCTCGCCCCGCCGCCGGTTCCGCAGGCCGACCTGGGCCTCGCCGACTGCTTCGTCTGGCAGGCTGATCCCGGCTATCTGGAGCCGGTGCGCAAGGTCAATCGCGTCGACATCGGCCTGATCCGCGGCGTCGACCGCGTGCGCGACATCCTGCTCGACAACACCGAGCGCTTCGCATCCGGCTATGCGGCCAACAACGTGCTGTTGTGGGGCGCGCGCGGCATGGGCAAATCCTCCCTGGTCAAGGCCGTGCATGCCACCGTCAACGCCTCAAACAAGCTCGAGCGGCCGCTGAAGCTGATCGAGATCCACCGTGAGGACATCGATACGCTGCCCAAGCTGATGGGCCTCCTGAAGGCGGCTCCCTATCGCTTCATCCTGTTTTGCGACGACCTCTCCTTCGACCATGATGACACATCCTACAAGTCGCTGAAGGCGGCGCTGGAAGGCGGCGTCGAGGGCCGGCCCGCCAACGTCATTTTCTACGCCACGTCCAATCGGCGGCATCTTTTGCCGCGTGACATGATTGACAATGAGCGCTCGACCGCGATCAACCCGTCGGAAGCGGTGGAAGAAAAAGTCTCGCTATCCGACCGTTTCGGTCTCTGGCTCGGATTCCACAAATGCTCGCAGGACGAATATCTCGACATGATCGACGGCTATGTCCGCTATCACGGCCTGACGATCGATCCCGAGCAACTGCGCGCCGAAGCGCTGGAGTGGGCAACGACGCGCGGCAGCCGTTCGGGCCGCGTCGCCTGGCAGTTCACGCAGGATCTCGCCGGCCGGCTCGGTAAGCCGCTGAAGGATTGAAACGTCAACGTCACCTGGGCGACTGCGCCCGTCGCAAGTCGCGCGGCGTCTGGCCGATCTCGCGGCGCATCCAATGCGCCAGATGTGACTGGTGCGCGAAGCCCGTCGATGCCGCAACCTCGCTCGTGCTCAGATCGCCTTGCCGCAGCAGAATGCATGCCCTTTCGACGCGGCGTCGCAGCACGTAGCGATGCAAGGTGACGCCCATCGCCGCCTTGAACCATGTGCGCAAATGCGAGCTGCTCGCGCCGGCAACCCGGCTCAGGCGGTCGATCGAAAGCGGCTCGTGGAGAGCGGTCTCGATGTGTTCGAGGACACGTTTAGCTGAGCGTGCGACAACCGGTTCACTCGAACCACGTCTGGGCCATCGAGACCGAGCAGCCTCACCGCAAGCGCGGCGCCGATGCTCTCGGCAAACAAAAGGGTCACTCGGCGCGTTCGCGGCGAGATCGCTCTGCAGTGCTCGAGCGAGATGCTCTATCTGCTGGTCACGAAGCAGATGGCGGGTGTCGAGCCGCGATGCTCGCGCCCTGCCGCCAAGTTCCGCGGCCACCCTGACCATCAAGGCCGGCTGCAAGACGATCTCCATCGTGTCGGCAGCCTTGAAGAGATGATCGCCGACACGCTCCGGGATCATCTTTAGCCATGTGTCAGGCATCTTCGGCAACTGAAAAAGCCCGCTCCTTGCGAAGCGGGCTGAAGACGGCGGGGCCGGACTGGAGGTCAGGCGGCCCGCAATTGTTCTTGTTCTATTCGAGATAGCCCGACGGATCGACCGGGGCCGAGTTCTTGCGCACTTCGAAGTGCAGCTTGGGCGAGTCGGTGGTGCCGCTCATGCCGGAGAGCGCGATCTCCTGGCCGCGCTTGACCTTCTGGCCGCGCTGCACCTCGATCGAGCTTGCATGGCCGTAGACGGTGACCAGGCCGTTCTCGTGCCGCACCAGCACGGTGTTGCCGAATTCCTTGAGGCCGTCGCCGGCATAGATGACGACGCCGTTCTCGGCCGCCTTGATCGGTGTCCCTTCCGGCACCGCGATGTCGACGCCGTCCTTGCCGGAACCGAAGCTGGAGATCACGCGGCCGCGAACCGGCCAGCGCATCTTGCCAATGCCGGTCGCGTCGGGCGCTACCGCACCGTCGTCCTCGGCCTGCTGGATGACCTTGGCATCCTTCTTCGGCGGTGTGTAGGAGGCGAGCGTCTGCGACGGCGTGGTCTTCGCCGGCGGCGGCGTCGTCGCGGTTGTCACAGGATCGACGGCAGGCTTGGCAGCGGCAGGCTTGGCGGATGCCACGACCGCGCCGCCGGCCGGGACCTTGAGCGTCTGGCCGATCTTGAGCAGGCCGTCCTGCATGCCGTTGGCCTGCTTCAGCGCCACGACGCTGACGCCGGTCTTCCTGGCGATCGATGACAGCGAGTCGCCCTGCTGCACGGTGTAGGAGCCACCGGCGCCTGCCGGCTTGGCCTCGGCCATCTGCTGCGCCGGCTTTGGATTCTTGGAACCCGCCGCTGCTGCCGACGCATCGACCTGAGCGGCGGATTTGCCGTCCTTGACCTTGGGCTGCTGCGGCAGAACAGCGACCTTCTCCGGAGCGGGCTGCTTCGGCGTGTTCGCCGGCTTGCCTTCGGCGACCTTCGCCTCCGCCTTGCTCGAATAGGCATAGGCGGGGATGACGATCTTCTGGCCCGTCCTGATGCCCTTCTTCGGGTCGATCCCGTTGACCTTGGCGATGGCATCCGCCGGCACATGGTAGTGCGCCGCCAGGCCCGAAAGCGTCTCGCCGTCGCGCACCACGATTTCGGTCGCGTGCGGCGCAGCGCTCGCATTGCGAACGGCGTCGGGCTCGGCGGTCTTGAACGGCTTGGCCTGGGCGACCGTACCGGTGGCCGTCCTGTCGCGATGCGGTGCAGGAGCAAGCGCCGGAGCGGGTGCAAGGGCAGGAGCGGAAGCGGTACGCATAGGCTTGGCAGGAGCCGGCGCCGACGGAGGCGGCAGCTGCTGCGCCGTGACCGGCTCGAGGCTCGATCGGCTCACCGACTGGGTGTGGGTGCCGTCGACCGGCGCCGGCGCGACCGTATCGCCCGGGTAGGGCTGGTCGACATTCTGCTTGTTGATGATGGCGCGCTGATTGTTGGTGGATGATGTGAAGACATCATCGACACCGTTGAAGCGCATCGACTGGGAACTGCACCCGGCCGCCGCGCCAGCAATGATCAGGACAGCGCAACCGCGCGCCAGATTGCGTCTGTTTGCCTTCAAGTGATTGAATTGCATCGCACTAACCCGCACAGACCCGGTACAAACTGGTCACGATTAAAGCGCGTTAATGTTACTGGCCGGTTAACCCATTAGAATCCGGCGAAAATTTTCTTAAAACATTGGCGGAAATTTTGGCGAGGGCCGCAAGGCCCGCTAGATCACCGCGGCAACGCTGCGCAGGATCGGCTGCAGCCTGACCATGCCGATGTCCTCGCGCTCGAAGCGGCTGCCCACCTTGGTGAGCTTGGCCAGCACCTGCTCGCCCTCGTCCGGGCCGATCGGCGCGATGACGATGCCGCCGCTCGACAGCTGGTCGAGCAGGAAACGCGGCAGGCTGTCGAAGGCCGCCCAGGCGACGATACGGTCGAACGGCCCTTCATTGGGCAGGCCATTCGAGCCGTCGGCCTGGCGGGCGATGACGTTGCTGATGGCGAGCGCCTCGAACCGCTGCTTGGCCTGCTCGACCAGCGTCTTGTAGCGGTCGATGGTGATGACGCGCGCCGCAAGCCTGGACATGACCGCTGCCGTGTAGCCCGAGCCGGTGCCGATCTCGAGCACGCGGTTGCCCGGCTCGATGTGAAGTGCTGCGATCACCGCCGCCTGCAGATCGCCGCCCTCGATCGCCTCGCCGCATTCGATCGGCAGCATCCCGTCCGACCAGGCGAGCGCGTGAAATTGGGCCGACAGGAAACCACGCCGCGGCGTCGCCTCGAAGGCTGCGACCAGCGCCTTCGGCGCCGTGCCCCTGCCCCGCAGCCTGAGCAGGAAAGCGGCAAAACCCTCGCGGTCGTCGATGCCCGTATTCATGCCAAAACCGTGTTCATGCCAAAACCCTATTTTATGACAGCGCCTTGGTCAGTTGGTCGCGGAGTTCATGGGCGGTGAGGTCGAGCTGCAGCGGCGTCACCGACACCAGCCGGTTGCGCATCGCATGGAGGTCCGTGCCCTTCTTGCCTTCGACCGGCTCGCGACCGAAGCGCAGCCAGTAATAAGGCAGGCCGCGCCCGTCGCGCCGCTCGTCGACCCAGAGACTATGCACCAGCTTGCCTTGCGAGGTGACGACGGTGCCCTCCACCTCGTCTGGGGCACAGTTCGGGAAATTGACGTTGAGCAGCACACCGTCGGGCAACGGCGTTTCCACCAGCCGCTTGAGCAGCGCCGGCGCCAGCGCCTCGGTCGTCTCGTAAGGCACGACGCGGTCCTCGCCGACATAGGAATAGGCCTGGCTGACCGCGATCGAACGCACGCCGAGCAGCGCGCCTTCCATGGCACCCGCCACGGTGCCGGAATAGGTGACGTCGTCGGCGATGTTGGCGCCGGAATTGACGCCGGACAGGATCAGGTCGGGCGGTCCGGGCAGGATTTTTTTCGTGCCCATGATGACGCAGTCGGTCGGCGTGCCGCGCACGGCATAATGCTTCTCGCCGATCTTGCGCAGCCTGAGCGGCTCCGAGATCGACAGTGAGTGCGCGTAGCCGGACTGGTCCTGCTCGGGCGCCACCACCCAGACGTCGTCCGACAGCATGCGGGCGATGCGTTCGAGCGACGCCAGCCCATCGGCGTGGATGCCGTCGTCATTGGTCAGGAGAATGCGCATCAAGTCACTTCGCTTCGATCTTCGCGAGACCACCCATGTAAGGCCGCAGCACTTCAGGAATGGTTACGCTGCCATCCTCATTCTGGTAGTTTTCGATGACGGCTATAAGAGCGCGACCGACCGCGGTGCCCGAGCCGTTCAACGTATGGACGAAGCGATTGCCCTTGCCATCCTTGTCCTTGTAGCGGGCATCCATGCGCCTGGCCTGGAAATCGCCGCAGACCGAGCAGGACGAGATTTCGCGATAGGCATTCTGCCCCGGCAGCCAGACCTCGACGTCGTAGGTCTTGCGCGCGCCAAAACCCATATCGCCGGTGCAGAGCGTGACGGTACGGAACGGCAGGCCGATCCGTTTCAGCACTTCCTCGGCGCATTGCGTCATCCGCTCATGCTCGGCGAGCGAGCTTTCCTGGTCCGTGATCGAGACCAGCTCGACCTTGTAGAACTGGTGCTGGCGCAGCATGCCGCGCGTGTCGCGGCCGGCCGAGCCCGCTTCCGAGCGGAAGCACGGCGTCAGCGCGGTGTAGCGCAGCGGCAGCTTTTCATGCGCAGTGATCTCCTCGCGCACGAGGTTGGTCAGCGGGACTTCCGCCGTCGGGATCAGGCCGAGACGGCCGTCCCCGTGCGGCGTGAAGAACAGGTCTTCCTCGAATTTCGGCAGCTGGTTGGTGCCGAAAAGCACCTCGTCGCGCACCATCAGCGGCGGGATGACCTCTTCATAGCCGTGCTCGGTGGTATGCAGGTCGAGCATGAACTGGCCGAGCGCACGTTCCATGCGCGCAAGCTGGCTCTTCAGCACGGTGAAGCGCGCGCCGGATAGTTTCGCCGCGCGCTCGAAATCCATCATGCCGAGCGCTTCGCCGATCTCGAAATGCTCCTTCACCCAGTTCGGGCGTGTCGGCACCTCGCCGACGATGCGCTTGACGATATTGTCGTGCTCGTCCTTGCCGACCGGCACGTCGTCCAGCGGCACGTTGGGCAGCACCGCAAGCGCGTCGTTCAGCGCCTTGTCGAGCTCGCGCTCGCGCGCCTCGCCGTCCTGGATGAACTCCTTGATCTCGCTGACTTCGCCCTTGAGTTTCTCCGCAAGTGCTGCATCGCCCGAGCGCATGGCATTGCCGATCTCCTTCGAGGCGGCATTGCGGCGCTCCTGCTTGACCTGCAATTCGCTGAGATGCGAGCGCCGCGCCTCGTCCTTCGCGATCAAATCGTCGACCGTGGACTGCGCCTCGCCCGCCGACCACGAGCGCTTCACCAGCGCCTCGACAAGGGCCTTCGGGTTATCGCGAATCCATTTGATGTCAAGCATGGTCGATCCTCAAACTAGATGCATGTCACCCAAAAATGTGCAGCGGTTTTGGAAAACGACATGCATGAAAATAGAGACTTAAAAGCGCGTCGCTTAAACCATTTGAGCGCGACGCGCCTTAAGGATCGAGGGGGTAAACCGCATCCGCCATCGATGCAAGGCGGCGACCAAGCCGACAGCTGCGATTTCTCGGCTAGAAAGCCCCGCTTAGGTGGAAGAGGCGTCCGGCGTGTCGCTCGCGACCGAGCTCCCCGCCTCCGCCTGTTCGCGCGCCAGGCGGTCGCGCGCCTGGGCGCGCTCGATCATGCGCGAGGACCAGATAGCGACCTCGTAGAGGATGATCGTCGGGATGGCGAGGCCGCACTGGCTCATCGGATCGGGCGGCGTCAGCACGGCGGCGACGACGAAGGAAAGCACGATCGCCCATTTGCGCTTCTCGGCCAGCGCCTGCGACGACAGAAGCCCGACGCGCGTCAAAAGGCTGGTCACCACCGGCAGCTGGAACACCAGGCCGAAGGAGAAGATCAGCGTCATGATCAGGCTGAGATATTCCGACACCTTCGGCAGCAGCGAAATCTGCACCTGGTCGTTGGTGCCGGTCTGCTGCATGGCCAGAAAGAACCACATGACCATCGGGGTGAAGAAGAAATAGACCAGCGAGGCGCCCATCAGAAACAGGATGGGCGAGGCGATCAGGAACGGCAGGAAGGCGCTGCGCTCGTTCTTGTAGAGGCCCGGCGCGATAAACTTGTAGATCTGCGTGGCGATCAGCGGGAAGGCGATCACCATGCCGCCGAACATGGCAAGCTTCACCTGGGTGAAGAAGAACTCCTGCGGCGCGGTATAGATCAGCTCGACCTTGTGCGGGTCGAGGCCTGCCCATTGCGTCGCCCATTTGAACGGGATGACCAGAAGGTTGAACAGGCGCTTGGCGAAGAAGAAGCAGACGAGAAAGGCGACGAAAAAGCCACCCAGCGACCAGATTAAGCGGCGGCGCAGCTCGATCAGATGCTCGATCAGCGGCGCGGACGATTTCTCGATTTCTTCTTTTTCCTTGTCCGAAACGCTCACTTGGTGTCGCCCGTCATCTTCTTGCCGTCGGTTGCCTTCTTCGCGGCCGGCTTCTTCGCCGCGGCAGGCTTCGCCTCAGCGCTGGGCGCGGCATTCCTGGCGGGTGCCTCGGCTTTAGCTGCAGCCAGCGCGGCCTTGGTCGGCGCCTTTGCGGCGGATGGATTCGATGCGGTCTTGGCCGCCGTGCCGGCGGCCCTTGCCTTGGCGGTCGCCACCTTTTTTGCCGGCTCGGCCGGAACGGCGGTCTCCGAAGCCGGTACGGTGACGGACGCGTCCGTCATGGTTGGAAAGATCGGGGCGGCCGAGGCAGCCTCGGCTCCGTTGACGACGGGCATGTCCGTCGCGCCGTTCTTGAGCGGTTCGGCGGCCTGCGGCGTCTCTGCTGCCGGCGCCGCCGGATCGGCGGCCGGTTTGGGCTTCATCATCGTATCGACGCCGGCCCGCACATCGGCCGCGGCCTGCTCGAACGGATTGAGCTGCTTGCGCACCTCGTTCATCGGGTTGAGGCCGCGCAAGCTATCGATCGAACTCTTCACATCGTCGAGTTCGGCTTCCTTCAGCGCTTCGTTGAACTGCTTCTGGAAGTCGCCGGCCATGGCGCGCAATTTCGCCGCGGTGCGGCCGAAGGTGCGAAGCATGTTGGGCAAATCCTTAGGCCCGACGACCACGATCATGACAACCGCGATCACCAGCAGCTCGCTCCAACCGACTTCGAACATGACAATCTATTCCGACGCGTGCATGCCGCCCGCACATGCGAAGCGGTTTTGGGACAACGGCATGCTCAAAGCAACAACCGAGATCAGCTCTTGCTGACCTTTTCCTTGGGCGGCGAAACAGTCTCGTCGGCGCGGTGCTCGACGGTACGCTTGTCGTCGGCGTCGTCGTCGGCCATGCCCTTCTTGAAGCTCTTGATGCCCTTGGCCATGTCGCCCATCAGTTCGGGGATCTTGCCGCGGCCGAACACCAGAAGCACGATGACCAGCACGATCATCCAGTGCCAAATCGAAAATGAACCCATAACAATCTCTCTCGAATGGTTTCCCTCGGCGATGATCTATGCGTTTTCGCTCGGGGATTCAAACACAACCGCAATGAAGTTGATAAAATGGCTAGCGGATGTCACGCACTTTCGGCGTGAGCGCCTTGCTACGAATCCGCGCAGGCCTTGCTAATAAACCATTCGTGCCGGTTTTCGCGGTCACTCTTCCGTGACGCGCGGCGTCAGCAACCCGAGTTCCTCGAGGTCGATATCGGTCAGCGCATCCTCGTCTTCGGCGAGCGCGTCCGGATCGGCAGGCGGCACCGGCATCGAGAAATTCGCCGGCATGCGCGTCGAGAGCAGGCCAGCGCCCTTCAGCTCTTCCATGCCGGGCAGATCGCGGATTTCCTCCAACGCGAAATGATCGAGGAAAGCGTCGGTCGTGCCGTAGGTCACCGGCCGTCCGGGCGTGCGGCGGCGGCCGCGCATCCTGACCCATTCCGTTTCGAGCAGCGTGTCGAGCGTGCCTTTCGACGTTTCGACGCCTCTGATGTCCTCGATCTCGGCGCGCGTGACCGGCTGGTGATAGGCGATGATCGCCAGCACTTCGAGCGCCGCGCGCGACAGCTTCCTCTGCTGCACGGAGTCCCGGCTCATCAGGAAGGCCAGGTCGCCCGCGGTGCGGAAGGCCCAGGCATCGCCGACCCGCATCAGGTTGACGCCGCGCTTGGCATAGATTTCCTGCAGGTCCGCCATTGCGGCCGCGATGTTGACGCCTTCCGGCAGGCGCGCGGCAAGCTGCTTTTCGCTGACCGGCTCGGCACTGGCGAAAACGATCGCCTCGGCCATGCGCACGGCTTCCGACAGCTGCAGCCGCTCCGCGGGGTTCTCGAGTGAACCCTGCTCGGCCATCTCGTCTTCCGGTTCGTGCTCGACCTTGAACGGGATGACCGAAGCGTTGGCGCGTTCGCTCATGATACCACCTCGATTGCCCTTACCCCTTGCGCGCGTCCGCGCAGATAGATCGGCGCGAACACCTGGTCCTGCCGCACTTCCAATTTGCCTTCGCGCACCATCTCCAGCGTCGCGGCGAACGAACTCGCCATCGCCGTGCGCTTCTCTTCCGGCGCCGCCAGATATTCGATCAGGAAGCTGTCGAGCGTCGTCCAGTCGCCGACCGAGCCGATCAGCCGCGCCAGCACCTCGCGCGCATCCTTGAGCGACCACACGGCACGCCTGGCGATCGTCACATTGTTGATCGCCTGCCGCTGGCGCTGCTGCGCATAGGCGGTGAGCAGATCGTAGAGCGAAGCCGAAAAGCTGTTGCGCTTCTCGACAATGACCATTTCCGGCATGCCGCGCGCAAAGACGTCGCGGCCGAGCCGGTTGCGGTTCACCAGCCGCGCCGAGGCGTCGCGCATGGCTTCAAGGCGCTTCAGCCGGAATTGC
Organism: Mesorhizobium sp. CA8; assembly: GCF_020164955.1. Classification (GTDB taxonomy): domain Bacteria; phylum Pseudomonadota; class Alphaproteobacteria; order Rhizobiales; family Rhizobiaceae; genus Mesorhizobium. Next base: position 171,584 of record NZ_JAIUHG010000003.1, on the reverse strand, counting down.
AGCACCGCCGCCAGTTCCTCGCCGCTTTCGCCCTCCTCGCCCGGCTGCTTCGGGATCAAGAGCTTCGACTTCAGGAAGGCGAGCCATGCCGCCATCACCAGATAGTCGGCGGCAAGCTCGAGCCTCAGCGCCCGCACCTTCTCGACGAAGGCCAGATATTGCTCCGCGAGCGCCAGGATCGAAATGCGCGCCAGATCGACCTTCTGGTTGCGTGCAAGATGCAGGAGAAGATCGAGCGGGCCCTCGAAACCGGCCACGTCGACGACTAGCGACGGGTCGCCAGTCAGGCGTGAATCGTCGTTCTCGGCCCACAGACGGTCCATCGGTGCGGCCTTCGCGGCCTTGCCTTCCAATGTCTCCGCCACTCGCCTTTTGTCCCTTCCGGTTCAGGCCACCGCTTCGAAATAGGTGGCAAATTCCGCGCGTATCGCTGCTTCGTCGGCGACGTCGCGATCCCTTATATAGGTCAGCGCCCGCTCCGCGCGCTGCAAGGACTTGCCCGACAGCGCCGTCGTGCGCGACGCGATCCCGGACATCTCCTCGAAAACGCCGTTGCAGTGAAGGACGAGATCGCAGCCGGCCGCAAGGATCGAGGCCGCCTTTGTCGGGAAATCCCCAGAAAGTGCCTTCATCGAGGTGTCGTCGCTCATCAGCAGCCCGTCGAAGCCGATCTCGCCGCGGATCACCTGATTGATGACCTTGGCGGACGTCGTCGCCGGGTTGCCGGGATCGACGGCGCTATAGACGACATGCGCCGTCATGGCCATCGGCAGCTCGTTCAACGCCTTGAACGGGGCGAAATCATGCCGGCTGAGCTCCTCCAGCGGCGTATCGACGGTCGGCAGCGCGAAATGCGTGTCGGCAAAGGCACGGCCGTGGCCGGGAATGTGCTTCATCACCGGCAGCACGCCGCCCGACATCAATCCCTCGGTCGAGGCCCGGCCAAGCTCGATCACCGCGTTGGGCTCCTTGCCATAGGCGCGCGCGCCGATGACATCGCTGGCGCCTTCGACCGGGACATCGAGCACCGGCAGGCAGTCGGCGGTGATGCCGAGGCGCGAGAGATCGAAGGCATGCAGCCGGGCCAGCAGCCAGGCGGCGCGGCGGCCGGCCTCGCGATCGTCGCGCCACAATGCGCCAAGCGCGCCCCCAGCCGGGTAGTTCGGCGCCAGCGGCGGACGCAGGCGCTGCACCCTGCCGCCTTCCTGGTCGATGAAGACCGGAGCGTCCGGGCGGCCGACGCAGTCGCGCATCGAGGCGACAAGGTCGCGGATCTGCCCGGCTTCACCGATGTTGCGCGCAAACAGGATGAAACCCCAGGGACGTTCGTCCCGATAGAAGCGGATTTCGTCTTCGGTGAGGGATTTCCCGGCGCAGCCGAGGATCATGGATTTTGATTCGCTCATAGACGGAAGCTTAAGGCTTTGGGCACGCAAAGGGAATCACCCCAGCCTTCGGACCGGCCAAAGCCCACAACCGTCCACAACGAAAAGCCGGCGCGGCCTTTCGGCGGCGCCGGCTTGAGAGACAAAGATCTCGTTAGCGCGACACGAAGCAGTTGCCCCCGGCAGCCTTGTAGCTGGTGCAAAGGTTGATCGCATCGTTGCGCGACTGGGCTGGAACGCGGACGCGGTAGAAGGTGCCTTTGCCCGCGACCTCGGCCTTGACGATGTTGGCGGTGCGGCCGGAGAGCACGCTGCCATAGCGGCGCTGCAGGTCCTGATAGGTCGACTGCGCGCTCTCGACCGTCGGCTGCGAGGCGATCTGCATCGACCACGAGCCGCCGCCCGGCGCCGCCGGATCGATGGATGCGACCTGGTCCGGCTTGACCTCGCCGACGATATCGACCGGCTGGTCGGACGGACGCGCCGGCGCCACCGGCACCTTCGCTGGCGTGTTGGCCGACTGCGCCTTGGCTTCAGCCTTCTTGGCGGGCTTCGCCGGCTTGACGGTCGCCGCGTCGGCCTGGCCCGTATCGGCCTGGCCCGCGTTAGCCTGGCCCGCGTCGGAAGCCACGGTTCCCGTCTGCTGGCCGTCGGAGGCCGGCGCAACATGCTGCGGCGCCGGATCGCTCGGCTCGGCTGCCGCGACCTTCGGCGCGGCCGGGGCCGGATCCTCGCGCGGCACAAGTGAGCCGTCAGGCTTCACCATCATCGTCTTCACCTTGCGCGGCGCGACAGCGACGACATCGTTGTTGGCGGCGTTGTCGGCATCCTGCTGCAGCACCTGGGCGATGCGGTCCTCCGACTTCGACGCCGGCGCGGCCGGCTGCGTGCTTGCCGCAGCGGCAGGCTGTGCGCTTGCCGGCGCGGCAGGCTGTGCGATTGCGGGCGCAACGGCTTGCGCGACACCGGGCAACGCTGAGTCTGGATTGTCGGCGGTATCGCTGCCGGGGGCAGCGTCGTTATCCTTGGGCGAAAGATCGACCACGCGGCTCTGCGGCGGCTCCTTCGAGGCCAGGTCCACGGGCTGCTCGGTGGTGTTCACCAGCTTCTGCTGCACCGGCTCGGCGGACTTCGCCGCGCCGCCGCCCTTGGCGACCGCGTCATAAACCTTGTTGTCTTGGTTCGGCACGACCGTGCCGCCCGGATTTTCTGGCTTCACCTTGATCGGCGAATTGTCGGCCTTGACGATCACCGGGGCCTCGCTGCCGCCTTTGCCGCCGAAGGAGAAGGCCAGCGCGCCAAGGCCGCCGAAAACCACCACGACGCCGACGAGCGCCGCGACCATCATGCCGCGCCGGCGCGGCTGCGCCGCCTCGCGCTCGCCAAGCCCGGGGATCGCAATCGCTTCTTCGAGCTCTGGGTCGTAATCGAGCTCTTCGCTGGCGAAGTCGTCCTGCTGCGAAACCGGCCGGCTGCCGGGCACGTCGTCGGCGTCGTAGTCGTTGGCGACGGCGAACGAAGCCGGCGCTGCCGGAGCCGCTGGAGTCTCGGCACGCAAGTCGCGACGGTCGTAGCCGTTGAATCCGGCATTGTAGGATTCGTCATCATAGCCGCGGCTCTGTGCGGGCGCCGATGCGATCTCCGTCGCGTTCATGTCGGTAAGCAGGCTGGCGAATTCCGCGTCGAGATCGTCGTAGGCGGAGGCCGCAGGCTGGTCCTCCTCGAAGCTGAGCTCCGGAATGTCGAGGTCGTCCGCGAGCGCTACCACGCGCTCGGGAACATCGACCGTCTCCACATCCGGCACGTCCTCATGCCGGCGAGCCTGCGACGGAGGCGTCGGCTCGGCGTAGGCGGAATAGTCCATTTCCGGTTCGCTGCGATAGGCGGGCGCCGCCATCTGCAGAGGCGCCGAAGGCGCTGCCATCTGCACCGGTGCGAAGGGCGCCGGCTGCGTGGCGAACGAAGCTTGCGGGGGGGGGGCGGCGGTCGGGGTCGAGCGACTCCATGATCTTGCCGGCTCGGCGGTATGCAGCCAATCGGATGAATTTGCGGGAGACTTCGCCCGGGCGACGACTTCCTGCTCGGCCTCGATACTCCGGGCGAAAGCAGCGCCGAAGGCGTCGTCGTCGAAATCAATGCCCGGTTCGGTCGCCGAAGGCTCGGTCTTGGAAGACTCGGGCTTGGAAGACTCGGGCTCGGCGGGAGCCGCAAAATCCTGGCGGTCGAGCTCGCCAGCGAGCAAGTCATCCAGGTCGTCCTCAACCGGCTGAGCGCCCTGCCCGTTCTGCGCCGGCTGGTGCTCGTCGAGATCCCAATCGAGATCGTCGGCTGCCGCCTTCCCGCTCACCTGGCGGTTCTCGGGTTCCGCAACCAGCCGCGGGGCGTAAGCAGGCTCCTTGACTGCCGGCATCGGCCGCGCGGTCATGGCGCCGAGCAGCGCATTGAGCTCGTCCTCCAGGCTACGCTCGCTGGCAGCCGGCTTCACCGGCTCAACGGCGGCGACCGGCGGAACCGGAGCGGCGACGACCGGCGGAACCGGAGCGGCAACGACGGGAGCCGCCTCGGCGACAGTCGGCTGCAACGCGGCAACGGGCTCGACGGCCGGAGCTTGCGGCTCCTCGTTCAACGCATCGCGAAAGCTCAGCTCGAAATCGTCATCGAGGGTCAGCTCATTGGAAGGTTCGGGCGCGACGGGTTCTGGCTCAGCAGCAAACTGGGTCGTCTCGACCGGCGAGGCGACCATCGGCGCCGGTTCGTCGTCAAGCGACAGCTCCGGCTCCTGAATCTCCTGATCTTGGCCGGGATCCATATCGACATCGGTCATCGCCTGATCGAAATGACCGACAAAATCATCCTCGGAGATCAGCGGGGCGGCTGCATGAGCTTCGACCGGCTCGGCGGCCTGCACGTGCTGCTCCGGCTCGTGGCTCTCAAACGACAGCTCGTCTTCGAGCGACATCTGGACCGCATTGTCGAAATCAGCGTCGAACGCCTCTTCGCTCGCTGCCTGCAGAGCTTCGACGGCGTCCCGACGGGCGTCGGCCGGCTCGGGATAGTTGGCGGACTGGTGATGATCGACCTGAAAATCCTGGTCAAGCGAGGCCGCCATTTCCTGATCGATCGGAAGCTCGTCTTCCAGCGCCGACACATCCAGTGAACTGGCGACCGCCTTGTCGAAATCATCGTCAAAAGTGACTTCCGGCTCGGGAGCTGCTTGTAGCTCCGGCGCCACATGCGGCTCCGGCGCGAAATCCGGCACCGGCGCACGGGCCACGGCGAAGTCGGCATAATCCGCCGCGTCGTCGAACACGAAATCCTGCTCGAAGGACGCGGTAAGCTCGTCGTCATTCGCGGCGACGCTGGCAGCCTCGAAGGCCGGCTCGTTGCCGATCTGATGCAGTGCAGCCTGCTGAGCGACCGGCGCGCTTTCCTCGACGGAATCGAATTCCCCCATCAACTCCTTCTCGAGGTCGATGTCGAAATCGTCAGCCTCCACGGCCTGATTGGCCGGCTTCTCGACCGCTGGGGCCGGCTGCCTCACCGGCTGGCGCGGGTCGAAACCCATGATCCGGGTCAGTTCCGCGAACGGATCATCGTCGGCGATGTCGTTGTGGTCGGCTACTTTCAGCGGGGTTCTGTCTGCCATTATTGTTCCCGAACTCGCACACAGTCGGACGCCATGGACGTCGCGCAGGGTTGGCCCTTACCAGCGCAATGTGGGCAAAAGGTGACAGGTTTTTTAGTTAAACCTAACGCATTTCGATGGGCGCGTCTGCCCCGATAAGCGTCAGGCCGGAGGTCAAGACATCCGAAACAGCCTGCACCAGCCCTAGTCTGGCATAGGTTGATTCTCGGTCGTTAACCTTAACAAAACGTAAGTCCGCATTATCGTTGCCGCGATTCCACTGTGCATGGAAGCCGGAAGCGAGATCATAGAGGTAGAATGCGAGCCGGTGCGGCTCCAGCGAAAGCGCCGCGGACTCGATCAGCCGCGGATATTCAGCCAGCTTCCGGATCAGAGCGATTTCGCCCTCGTCGGCCAGCGCAGCCACCGAGGCCGCGAGCCGGTTGCGATCGAAGTTCGCCTCGCCGAGCTGCTCGCTCGCCTGCCTGAAGACGGAATGGCAGCGCGCCGACGCATACTGCACATAGAATACCGGATTGTCCTTCGACTGCTCCGTGACCTTGGCGAAGTCGAAATCGAGCGGCGCGTCATTCTTGCGGTAAAGCATCATGAAGCGGATCGGGTCGCGGCCGACCTCCTCCACGACTTCGCGCAGAGTGATGAAATCGCCGGACCGCTTCGACATCCGGACCGGCTCGCCGTCGCGGAACAGTTTTACGAGCTGGCAAAGCAACACCGTCAGCTTGACCGTGTCACCGGCAACCGCCCGCGCCAGCGCCTCGAGCCGCTTCACGTAGCCGCCATGATCGGCGCCGAGCACATAGATCAGATCGACGAAGCCGCGCTCAACCTTGTCCTTGAGATAGGCGACGTCGGCGGCGAAATAGGTAAAGGAGCCGTCCGACTTGACCAGCGCCCGGTCCATGTCGTCGCCGACCGCGGTCGAGCGGAACAGCGTCTGCTCGCGGTCTTCCCAGTCGTCCGGCTTCTCGCCCTTGGGCGGCGGCAGCTTGCCCTTGTAGATATGCCCCTTGAGCGTCAGGTCGGCGATCGCCGCCCGGATCTTCTTGGCGTTGTCGGCATGCAGCGTGCGCTCCGAGAAGAACACGTCGTGATGCACGTTGAGCAGCGCCAGATCCTCGCGAATCATCGCCATCATCGCGTCGACGGTGCGGTCCTTGACGATCGCCAGCGCCTCCTCTTCCGGCATTTGCAGCAGGCCGCGGCCGAATTCCTTGGCCAGCGCCTGGCCGACGGGGACCAGATAGTCGCCCGGATAGAGACCGGACGGGATCTCGCCGATGTCGTCGCCGAGCGCCTCGCGGTACCGCAGGAACGCCGAGCGGCCGAGCACGTCGATCTGCGAGCCGGCGTCGTTGATGACGTATTCCTTGGTCACGTCGTAGCCGGCGAAGGCCATCAGATTGGCAAGCGTGTCGCCGACCACGGCGCCGCGGCAATGGCCGACATGCATGGGGCCGGTCGGGTTGGCCGAGACATATTCGACATTCGCCTTGCGGCCGCCGCCGATGGTCGAGCGACCATAATTGCGTCCCTCGCCGAGCAGCGCCGCCAGATGCGCGTGCCAGAACCCGTCCTTGAGCCTGAGATTGACGAAGCCAGGCCCGGCAATCTCGGCCGAGGCAACATCGGCGTCGCTCCTCAGCGCTTCGGCGAGTTTCTCGGCAAGCGCGCGCGGGTTCTGGCCGGTGGGCTTGGCCAGCACCATCGCCGCGTTGGTGGCAAGGTCGCCATGGCTTGCATCGCGCGGCGGCTCGACCGCGATACGCGACAGGTCGAGCGCGCCCCCGTCCTTGTCCTTCAGGTCAAGAGCTTCGACGGCCTTTATGATCCGCGCGTTGAAATCGGCGAAGATATTCATTGGAAGTGCTCTGGGCTTCAAGAGGCAACCGGCTCGATGGCCGGCAAAATCGAGGCTCGCCCTAGCTCAAATCGGGCGTATGGTCAAACAGACGCCGATGTTCCTTGAGCGCATAGGTGTCGGTCATGCCGGCCAGGAAGTCGGCGACGCTGCGCGCCTTGATGCGATCCTCTGCCCGGTCGAGCCCCTCGCGCCAGCCATCGGGCATGGCGCGCGGATCGGCGAAATAGACGTCGAAAAGCTCGCGCACGATGCGCTCGGCGTCGGTCCGCACCCGCATCACGTCCGGGTGCCGGTAGAGATGCTTGTAGAGAAAGGCCTTCAATTCCTTTTCGGCCGCGGCCATGCCTGCCGAAAACGTCACCAGGGTCTCGCCCGCAGCGCGCACCGCATTGGCGCTGCCCGGCTTCAGGCGCTCGATATTGGCGGTGGTCGACGCGATGACATCCTCGACCATCAGTGTGATCTGCCGGCGCATCAGCTCGTGGCCGGTACGCACATCGTCAAGCTGGGGATATTTGGCGCGCACGCCATTCAGGATCGAGCCTGGCAGGCTGACCTCTTGCAGCATGTCCAGCGTCAGCAGGCCGGCGCGCAGGCCGTCGTCGATGTCATGGGTGTTGTAGGCGATATCGTCGGCGATCGCGGCGCATTGCGCCTCAATGCCGGCGAAGCGGTCGAGCTCGAGGTCGTGCAGTTCCGAATAGTCGCGGATCGCCTGTGGCACCTGGCCTTTGAGCCCCTTCCCGCTCGCGTCGGTCAAAGGGCCGTTGTGCTTGACCAGCCCCTCCAGCGTTTCCCAGGTGAGGTTCAGCCCGTCGAATTCGGCATAGCGCCGTTCGAGCCGCGTCACCACGCGCAGCGACTGCGCGTTGTGATCGAAGCCGCCCCAGGCGGCCATCTTCTCGTTGAGCGCGTCCTCGCCTGTATGGCCGAAGGGCGTGTGGCCGAAATCGTGGACAAGAGCCACGGCTTCGGCCAGATCCTCGTCGCCACGCAATGCCCGCGCCAGCGCGCGGGCGATCTGCGCCACTTCGATCGAATGCGTCAGCCGTGTGCGGTAGTGATCGCCCTCATGCGCGACGAAGACCTGCGTCTTGTGCTTCAGCCGGCGAAAGGCCGTGGAATGGATGATGCGGTCGCGATCGCGCTGGAACGGTGTGCGGGTCGGGCTTTCCGGCTCGTCGAACAGGCGTCCGCGCGAACGCGCCGGATCGCTCGCATAGGCCGCGCGCGGCCGGTCGCCGAACCCGATGTCGCCGAGAGCACCCTTGCCCTGCCGCTCGTCCATTGATCCACCAGTTGACTTGGCCCTTTCCGCTTCATACCTATCATGTGAAACCGAAAGCAAGGTGACGCCGATGGGCGCGGATGCCAAGACTGCCATGAAGGTCGAAATGACCGACGCCGCGGCAAAGCGGATTGCCAGGATTGTCTCCGGCGAACCAGGCAAGACGGCGCTGCGCGTTTCCGTCGAAGGCGGCGGCTGCTCCGGCTTTTCCTACAAATTCGACTTGGTCGGCGATCGCAACGATGACGATGTCGCCATCGAGAAGGACGGCGCGACCATCCTCATCGACGAGCTGTCGCTGGTCTACATGGGCGGCTCGGTGATCGACTTCGTCGACGATCTGATGGGCCAGTCCTTCCAGATCAGGAACCCGAACGCGGTCGCCTCCTGCGGCTGCGGCACCAGCTTCTCCATATAGCCCAATGCCTGCCATCGGCGCGGTCCGTCAGGTCGCGCTCTCGGCTGGCCGCGACCTCGATGCGACGCTTGCTTTCTGGCGCGACGTGCTCAGTCTGAACCTGCACGCCCGTTACGACCCGCCCGGTATTGCCTTCATTATGGCCGGTGATGTACGCCTGCTCTTCACCGACGGCGTTCCGGCCGGCACAGTCTATTTCGACATCGCCGGCCTCGAAGCCTTCCACGCGGAGGCGAAAGCCTCGGGCATTCCCTTCACCGCGCCGCCGACGCTCGTCCACCGCGACACCGAGGGGCAGTTCGGCCCGGCGGGAGAAAGCGAATGGATGGCCTTTCTAAAGGACCCCGCAGGCAATACGATCGGCCTCGTCGAACGCCTGCCGTCAGAAGAGTATTGAGGTCCCCATGAAGATCGTCACCTGGAACATCAACGGCGTTCGCGCCCGCATCGGCAACCTCACCCACTGGCTGACCGAAAGCGCGCCGGACATCGTCTGCCTGCAGGAGATCAAAACGGTCGACGAGCAGTTCCCGCGCGCCGAGATCGAGGCGCTGGGCTACAATGTCGAGACCAACGGCCAGAAGAGCTTTAACGGCGTCGCTCTTCTGTCGAAGCTTCCCTTCGACGAGGTCAATCGCGGTTTGCCGGGCGACGATGCGGATGACCATGCCCGCTTCATCGAAGGCGTTTTTTCCACCGACCAGGGCGCCCTGCGCGTCGCTTCGCTTTATCTGCCCAACGGCAATCCGGTCGACGATGAACGGAAGTTTTCCTATAAGCTCGCCTGGATGGCGCGGCTGGAGCGCTGGGCGGAAGAGCGGCTGCGGCTCGAGGAAGCGCTGGTGCTGGCCGGCGATTACAACGTCATCCCGGAACCGGCCGATGCCCGGTTTCCCGAAAACTGGGTGGACGACGCCCTGTTCCAGCCGCAGACGAGGCAGGCCTTCCGCCGGCTGAAGAATCTCGGCTTCACCGAAGCGGTGCGCGCCGTGACCGACTCGGCCGGCGTTTACACCTTCTGGGATTATCAGGCCGGCGCTTGGCAGAAGAACAACGGCATCCGCATCGACCACCTGCTGCTCTCGCCCGAAGCCGCCAACCGCTTTTCGTCGGCCTCGGTGGAAAAGCACGTCCGCGCCTGGGAAAAGCCTTCCGACCACGTGCCGGTCGCGATCGAGCTCAGCCTGCAGCCCGCCTGAGACGTTACAAGGCTCCCGGACCCCAGTATCGCCACAAATCCCCTCTTTGATACGGATTGCTGTGGGGGTTCAATGGCGATCCGATTTCTTTTCCGGCTGGTCGGCCTTGCTTTGGTGCTTGCCGCGCCGACGCCATCGCTCGCGGCACCGACCTGTCTTGCCAACGGGAAGTCCTTCAATGTCGGCCAGACGGCGTGCCTGACGCTGGACGGCGAAAGCCATCTCGCCCGTTGCGACATGGTTCTCAACAACACGTCCTGGACGAAGATCAAGGACGAATGTCCGGAAGACGCGCCAAAACCGCACCCGACATCGATCTCAACTCCGACGCCTGGTCCGACACCGACGGAGCCGACCGAAAACTAAGGCGCTGCCGAGCGGCTCTTACTGGTCGCCGGTGTTGCCTTTGGTCAGGATATCGTCGGCGAGCGAGATGGCGGTCCGGCGATCGGCCTCGCCCGCCGCGGCGAAAGCCTCTTCCTGCATATTGCGGATCCAGGGCTGGTCGGCCGCCGGAGCCCGCTCAAGCGCGGCCGTCATCATCGCCAGACCTCGCACGACCTTGCCGCTCTGGAACAGGAGATTGCCGAGCGTTGCCTGCGCGCCGGCATGGCCCTTCTCGGCGGCGAGTTGCAGCCAGCGGCCGGCCTGCTTGACGCTGGCCTTCACGCCGCCCTCGCCCCTGAGGAACATGCGGCCGATCTCGAACTGGGCGTTCGGATTACGGTAATTGGCGGCGGCGCGCATGTAGTATTCCTGCGCTGCCACGTCGTTCTCCTCGACCGGCGTGCCGGGAATGCCCTTGCGCAGATAGTCGCCGAGCGCCACCAGCGCGTCCGACACATAGCTTTCTTCCGGCGAGCCGGGCTCGACATCCTGGTCGACGATCTCCGAGAAGAACTTGAAGGCGGCATAGTCGTCGCGCGTCACCCCGTCGCCCTCGGCATACATGCGCGCAAGCTTCCAGGTGGCGCCTATCTGACCGTTCTCGGCGGCGTATTTATAGGCCTCGACCGCTTGGTCCTTATGGCCGCTCTTGTAAGCGGAGAAACCGAACTGGAACACCGCCCACGGACTCGACTGCGGCTTCACACCGGTCTTGTCGTCGAACACCTTGTCGTCGAAGGCCATGGCCTGCCCCGCGGCGCCCAAGGTCGCGAGAGCGACCAGTGCCGAAAAGACAGACGACCTCAACACCTCAGATGTCCGCATAGCAGTGCGTCTCTTTGGCGGCACCGGGATGGGTCACCGCGCCGTCGCGGGCCGACCCTACGGTCTGCGCATATTTCCAGATCGCGCCGGACTGGTAGTCGGTCTTGCGCGCTTTCCAATTCTTTGCCCGGGCCGCCAGTTCCGCGTCCGACAGGGCCACCTCGATCGTGCCTTTCACGGCGTCGATCGAGATCACGTCGCCATCCTTGACGAGCCCGATAGGCCCGCCGACCGCCGCCTCCGGCCCGACATGGCCGATGCAGAAGCCGCGCGTGGCGCCGGAGAAGCGCCCGTCGGTGATCAACGCCACCTTGCCGCCCATGCCCTGGCCGTAGAGCGCCGCCGTCGTCGACAGCATCTCGCGCATGCCGGGACCGCCGCGCGGCCCCTCGTAGCGGATGACGAGAACCTCGCCTTCCTGGTAATTGCGCTGCGTGACCGCTTCGAAGCATTCCTCTTCCGAATCGAAGCAGCGCGCCGGGCCTGAGAATTTCAGTTCCGACATGCCCGCGACCTTCACGATCGCGCCTTCGGGGGCAAGGTTGCCCTTCAAGCCCACAACGCCGCCTGTCTTGGTGATTGGCCGATTGGCGGGACGCACAACATCCTGGCTTTCATTCCAGGAAACGTGCTCCATATTTTCGGCCAAAGTGCGGCCAGTGACCGTCATGCAGTCGCCATGCAGGTAGCCATGGTCGAGCAGCGTCTTCATCAGGAGCGGAATGCCGCCGGCCTCGAACATGTCCTTGGCGACATATTTGCCGCCGGGTTTGAGATCGGCGATATAAGGCGTCTTCTCGAAGATCGCCGCCACGTCGAAAAGATCGAACTTGATGCCGGCCTCATGCGCGATCGCCGGCAAATGCAGCGCCGCGTTGGTCGAGCCGCCGGTGGCGGACACCACGGTCGCCGCGTTCTCCAGCGCCTTGCGCGTGACGATGTCGCGCGGCCGGATATTTTTGGCGATCAGTTCCATGACCTTTTCGCCCGAGGCGAAATTGAAGCGGTCGCGCATTTCGTAGGGCGCGGGCGCACCGCAGGAATAGGGCAGCGCCAGGCCGATCGCCTCGGCGACGGTGGCCATGGTGTTGGCGGTGAACTGGGCGCCGCAGGAACCGGCCGAAGGACAGGCCGCCTGCTCGATCTCGAGCAGCTCGGCATCGGTGATCGATCCAACCGAATGCTGGCCGACCGCCTCGAACACATCCTGCACGGTGATCTGCCGGCCGCGATAGCTGCCGGGCAGGATCGAGCCGCCATAGATGAAGATCGACGGCACGTTGAGGCGCACCATTGCCATCATCATGCCGGGCAGCGACTTGTCGCAGCCGGCGAGCCCGACCAGGGCGTCGTAGCAATGGCCGCGCATGGTGAGCTCAACCGAATCGGCGATGACCTCGCGCGACACCAGCGACGACTTCATGCCCTGGTGGCCCATGGCAATGCCGTCGGTGACGGTGATGGTGCAGAACTCCCGCGGCGTGCCGTTGGCGGCCGCCACGCCCTTTTTGACCACCTGCGCCTGGCGCATCAGCGAGATGTTGCAAGGAGCCGCCTCGTTCCAGCAACTGGCGACGCCGACAAGCGGCTGCGCGATCTCGGCTGCCGACAGGCCCATGGCATAAAGATACGAGCGATGCGGCGCCCGCGCCGGACCTTCGGTCACGTAGCGGCTGGGCAGCTTGGCCTTGGAGATTGCCTTGGCGTCCATCATCGTCCTTGCCGCACACCCCGCGGCCGGTCCCATCGCCGGGCCAACCTGGCACGCGTCCCGAGACCTATCTCGGGTGCTCCGGGTTTATGGCGGGAAATGGGCAGTTCCCTCTCTCTGACTTCTACAGCAGGGGTTGTTCATAAACTGTTGCTGAAACGTCACAATCGTATCGGGGCCGGTGGTGCAGCGAATCTGCAACAGCAACTGGAAAGGCTAAGCCAAACATCGGCCACGCAACGAAACGGCCGGGCATTGCCCGGCCTTTTCGATGAGTTTTCAGAAACTTAGAACTTGATCTTGATTCCGCCCGAGATCGCCGTGATCAGATCGTTGCCGAAATCGTAGCTGGCGTCTGCGCCAACAATCTTATCGTTTTCGCCGATTAGTATACCGGAATGACCGCTGGTCAGCACACCGATGGCACCCGCCAGGCGGACCTCGATGTTGGGTTGCGGCGTATATGCGACCCCACCGCCGAGTGTCCAAGTGTCGGTTTGGGCGCCATAGCCATGCGAAGTGCCCCGATCCCAAGTGAGCTGAGCGGCGGCGCTCCACTGATCATTGAACTTGTGGCCAACACCACCCGAAACGGTCCAGCCATCGCGATACATCAGGTCCAGCGATGTCCTCTCTCCCGGACCATTCGTTACGCAGAATTGGGAGGGAGTGCCCACTATACAGATCGGAACACTTTGCAGCACACTCCAGTTCACCCATTTGATCGAACCGAAAGCTAGCCAGCCCGGCGCAACACCGGATTGCAATTTCAATTCCACCGAGTCCGGCATGTATTGTGTGCTGCCGTAGATCGGTGCAGAGCCCGTGGGGAATATCGGTGCCGTGAGTGTACCGGAGATATTGTCGAGCTTGACTTGTGAATTGTAGACCAAGCTGGCCCGAAGTGCGATCTCGGGGATTTCGTAGGCGATGCCGGTACGCCAACCCCAGCCGCTCGCGTTCAGATCAACACGGCCAATCGGTCCCGTTCCGGTCAAGGGGTTGAAACCAATTAAGCTTTCCTTGAAGCCCGAAATGTCCTGATAGAACACGCCGCCAATAAAGCGGAGCTGACCCTTCCCCGCATCAAACTTGTAGGAGCAGGTTCCAGCGTAGTTATTGCTCTTGATATCCGTTTCGACGTTGGAAAACGCGCCGTTCCACGACGCGCCCGGGGCTGTGTGGGCACCCCAAGGCTGCGAATAGTCAACCATGCAGTCGATGCCCTGAACGACCTGCGCCTTCACGCCGATGCGCGGCACCCAATAAGGCTCCGCTCCGTCGGCAGTAGAACTGAGAAAATTGAAGCCGGCCGGCCCCCTCGCGTTCTTGTACTTGCGTTCCGGCATCACATAGGTGGCTTCCGCTTCCGTCGCGACGGGTGCCGGATCGAACAGCAGGTCGATGTCGTAGCCGCCGCGCTCCAGACCGCCGGCATGCGCGGGATGCATCGCGGCGCCCATCAAAGCGATCGAAAAGCACCCTGCCCCCAGCAGCGCTTTGAACCGCAGATTGTTCATGGAAATCCCTCCCCGAAACATAAGTGGTTCAAGCTAGAACCAATCCGGGTTAACGACGCAACAGCGTTTTCAAGAGCTGTACATGTACACCTTGACAGCACGTATTTTTGCCATGGTGAACGGCGCCAAAATTGGCGCCTAGATCGCGCCCACCGAGGACAAACGGCCGAAAAAATCCGGAGAAACTGCCCATAACGGGGCAAAAGCGGTCGATTTTTGGCCTTTCGGGCCCCATTGTTACATTATGGCAACAATGGGGCGCAAAGTTTCCGTCTACGTCAAAATTAACGTAAAGCACGCTCGTTTTCGAGGCAGCTAACGTACCGGAAGCGCCTATTCCGTGAGGACGAATCTTTCCGCTCAGCCGGCGTCGCGTACCCTGGTCAAAGCCACCGAAAGCTTCTCCTGCGCCTCGCGATATTCAGCGAGTTTCTCGCGCTCGGCCTCGACCACTTCTTCCGGCGCATTGGCGACGAACTTTTCGTTCGAAAGCTTCTTGTGCAGGCGGGCAATCTCCTCGGTCACCTTCGCCAGTTCCTTCTGCAGCCGCGCGGCCTCGGCCTGCAGGTCGATCAGGCTGCCGAGCGGCAGGCTCACCGTCGCCTCGTTGAGCACGATCTGGGCCGAGCCTTTGGGCGGCGCATCGGCAAGCGCGATATCGCCGACGCGCGCCAGCCGCTTGATCGCCTGGGCGTGACGCTCCAGCCGCTCCTGCGTCAGCGTGTTGGCACCGATCACCATCAGCGGCGCGATCGCCGCCGGTGGCACATTCATCTCCGATCGCACCGAGCGGATCCCCGAGACAAGGTCGACCAGCCAGTTGACGTCTGCGGCGGCCTCCTCATCCTCGAAGTCGGGCGACGGCCAGGCGGCATGGCAAAGCAGCGAGGAGCGCTCCTTGCCCTCGCCCGCAGTCTGCGCCCACAGCTCCTCGGTCATGAACGGCATCATCGGATGCAGGAGCTTGTAGATCTCGTCCAGCACAAAGGCGACGCAGGCCCGACTCTCGGCCTTGGCAGCCTCGTCGGTGCCCATGAATACCGGCTTCAACAGTTCCAGGTACCAGTCGCAGAACAGGTTCCAGACGAAGCGGTAGGCCGCCCCCGCCGCCTCGTTGAACCGGTAGCTGGTGATGCCTTCGGTGACGGCGCGCGCCGCCCGCGTCAGCTCGGTCAGGATCCAGCGGTTGACCGGCAGCTTGGCGTCGTTCAGCCAGAACGCGTCGTCGCGCGCGACCTCGTTCATCTCGGCAAAGCGCGTCGCGTTCCACAGCTTGGTGCCAAAATTGCGGTAGCCGGCGATGCGCGCCGGATCGAGCTTCACGTCGCGCCCCTGCGCCGCCATGACGGTCAGCGTGAAACGCAGCGCATCGGCGCCGTATTCGTCGATGAGGTCGAGCGGATCGATGACGTTGCCTTTCGACTTCGACATCTTCTGCCCGTTCTTGTCGCGCACCAGCGCGTGCACATAGACGGTGTGGAACGGTTCCTCGTCCATGAAGTGCAGGCCCATCATCATCATGCGGGCGACCCAGAAGAAGATGATGTCGAAGCCGGTCACCAGCACGTCGGTCTGGTAGTAGGTCTTGAGCTCCGGCGTCTGGTCGGGCCAGCCGAGCGTCGAGAACGGCCACAGCGCCGACGAGAACCAGGTGTCGAGCACGTCCTCGTCGCGGGTCAGGATCTCGCCCGGTTGGAAGTTCTCGAGCTTGTCCTCGACCCAGGCCTTCCAGGGCCCTTCCAGCGCGAGGTAATATTCGACCGCTGCGGCTAAGGCCTCTTCCTCGGTCTTCTCGACGAAGACATGCCCGTCCGGCCCGTACCAGGCCGGGATCTGGTGACCCCACCAGAGCTGGCGCGAGATGCACCAGGGCTGGATGTTTTCCATCCAGTCGAAATAAGTCTTCTCCCAGTTTTTCGGCACGAAGTTGGTGCGGCCCTCGCGCACCGAGGCGATCGCCGGCTTGGCAAGCTCGGCGGCGTTCACGTACCACTGGTCGGTCAGGAACGGCTCGATCGGCACGCCGCCGCGGTCGCCATGCGGCACGGTATGGCGATGCGGCTCGACCTTTTCCAGAAAGCCGCCCGCTTCCATCAACTCGACGATCTTCTTGCGGGCAGCGAAGCGGTCGAGCCCATCGAGCTCGTCCCACACCGCCTGGCGCTCCGGCATGACGTCGAGACCGGCCAGGAAATCCTCATTGTCCTTCAGCTTGATAGCCGCTTCGACGGTCAGGATGTTGATTGCCGGCAATTTGTGGCGCTTGCCGACCTCGAAGTCGTTGAAGTCGTGCGCCGGCGTGATCTTGACCGCGCCGGAGCCTTTCTCCGGATCGGAATACTCGTCGGCGACGATCGGTATCTTGCGGCCGACGATCGGCAGCACGACGTTGCGGCCGACCAGATCGGTGAAGCGCTCGTCATCCGGGTGCACAGCCACGGCCGTATCGCCGAGCATCGTCTCGGGACGAGTCGTGGCGACCGTGATGAAGGTCTTGGGGTTCTCAGGGTCGAACGCCTCGCCTTCGATCGGATAGCGGAAATGCCAGAGATTGCCGTTCACGTCGTGCTGCTCGACCTCTAGGTCGGAAATGGCGGTGAGCAGCTTCGGGTCCCAGTTCACAAGGCGCTTGTCCTTGTAGATGAGGCCTTCCTTGAAGAGGGTGACGAAGACCTCCAGCACGGCCTCGGACAGCCCCTCGTCCATAGTGAAGCGTTCGCGCGACCAGTCAGCCGAAGCGCCGAGCCGCTTCAATTGGTTGAAGATCGCGCCGCCGGATTCGGCCTTCCACTCCCAGACTTTCTCGATGAACTGCTCACGCGTCAGATCGCGGCGGTGGATCTGCTTTTCCATGAGCTGGCGCTCGACCACCATCTGCGTGGCAATGCCGGCGTGATCCATGCCGGGCTGCCAAAGCACGTTCTTGCCGCGCATGCGCTCGAAGCGCACCAGAATGTCCTGCAGCGTGTTGTTGAGCGCATGGCCCATATGCAGCGAGCCGGTGACGTTCGGCGGCGGGATGACGATGGTGAAGGCCTCCGCCCCTTCCTCCGCGCCGGCGCCGGCCCGGAAGGCGTCGGCCTCTTCCCAGATTTTGGCGATCTTCGGCTCGACGGCTTTGGCGTCGTATGTCTTTTCAAGCATGGAGGAAGTCCGAACTGTCGGGAACAAGCGTCCGGTGTAAATCGGAAGGTCTTGGCCGAGTCAACCGCGAGAGCTGCGATCGCTCTCACAGATAGGCCTGCCGCGGCCGGGGGCAATGCTGCCGGTTCTGCGATGGCGTGCGCGCCTGACAAGTCGCAGGCAAGTGCGCAGCAGCGCTGGGACAGCGACATGCATCAAAACAGAAGCTTAAGCGCGTCGGTTGAATCCGTTGCAAGCGACGCTTCAGGCTGCCTTAACAAAGCGCCGCCTCAAGGCAGCGCTCGGACTGCGTGTTCCGGCACCTTACTGCGCCCCGCGCGCCACGCGCTCGATCTCCTCGCGCACCAGCCTTTCGACCAGCGTCGGCAAATTGTTGTCGAGCCAATCCTGCAGCATCGGCCGCAGCATCTCCTCGGCCATCTCGTCGAAACTTTTCTTGCCGCGGCTGGCAAAAGCGTCGGAAAGCTCGCCGAAGGCCGCGGCGACCTGCCGGCCCGTATGTTCCGAAAGGATCGCATGCCGAGCCGGCTGCGCCTCCGGTTCGGATTCCCCGGAGCCGCCGGCTTGCGCGGAAGCTTCAGTCGCTGGTCGAACTTCTTCCTTCTCGATCTCGACCTTCTCGATCTCGACCCGCGGCGCGGCTTCCGGCGCCCTTGCGGTCGGCTTCGCGGTGACCGTGCTGCCGCCCGCCGCTGCGATTTCCCGCCGCCAATCGGTGACAATGGTCTCGGCAGTCTGCGGTGCGTTCGCCGCCGCGGGCTTGCTCGCTGCCGGCGACGCACTCGATTGAGCGGCGCTCCTGGCCCCGACCTCCAAGTTCGTCGGCGCGGGCGCCGCCCTGACCGGCTCGTGGCGAGCCTCGGCGCGCGTCAGCGCAGGATCGGTCGCGGCAAGCTGGGCTTGGACCTCCGCCAGCGTCACCGGCTTGCGGGCGTCGGCATGCAATTCGGAGCGAAAGGCGTCAACCTCGACATTTGGCACAGCCGCGGGGGACACGGCAGCGGCGGCCGGTTCCAGATCCTGGCGCAGCTCGCCGGCCTCGGCCGGCTGCTTGCGCCCGGTGTCGCTGTCTTCAATGATCCTCCGGATGGAAGCCAGTATCTCTTCCATAGAAGGTTCGCGCTGCGCGCTGCTTGCCGTCGCCATCGTCACATCCGCCGCCCAAGTGACATGTTCAAGAACTGCCTGTTCAAGAACTTGACCCGTTCAGGAATTCCGTTCCTGCCCGGGTCGGAATTCGAATCAATGGAGACAGCGTAACCGACCGATCGTCATCCGAGAATCCCCAATCTGGGGACTCCTTGGATTTCAACAGATTAGGCGACGCGCAGCCCGACGACCCATCCGCAAAAGACAAATGCCGCGCATCCATTGGACACGCGGCGTCTGTCAAAGCTTGGACCGGAACTCAGCGCCCGTCAGGCGTGCGCAGTCCGTACCATTTGTCCTTGACGGCGTTGTAATGCTCTTCCGGCCTGTATTTGGTGACCGCCAGGCCCAGCCGATCGACCGACAGCCGGCCCATCGCCGACAGGATGGCGTAGCTCGCCACGACCACGTCGCGCTCCGAGCTGGCCTGATTGATCTTGGCGGTGATGACGGCGTTCTGCGCGTTCAACACGTCCAGCGTCGTGCGCTGGCCGACATTGCGCTCTTCGATGACGCCGTTGAGCGCCAGCTGCGCGGCTTCGATGACCTGCCTGTTGGCATCCACGCTTTCGCGCGCCGCGATATATTGCGTCCAGGCCGAGACCACGGCCTGGCGCACCTGGTCGCGGCTGACGTCGACCTGGATGCGCGCTTGGCTGAGCGATTCCTTGTTTTGCCGCACCAGCGCCGAGGTCCGCCCGCCCGAATAGATCGGAATGGTCAGCGTGGCGCCGATATTGGCCGAGGTGGAGGTGCCGTTGGTGCCCCTGATGTCGGGAACGGCGTGGCTGTAATTGTCCGAAATGCCGGCCGAAGCCGTCACCTGCGGCAGCAGCGCGCCTTCCGATGATTTCACCGAAAACGCCGCCGCATCGACGAGGTGCTGGGTGGCGAGGATGGCCGGATGCTCGGCGGAAGCGACGGCCAAGGCTGAATCGAGGTTGCTCGGCAACAGCTTGCCGAGCGGCGAGGCCGCCTTCAGCTTGCCCGGCTCGTCCCCGACGATCTGGTGGTAAGTGGCGGCGCTCGCCAGCGCCGTCGCGCGGGCGGCGCTGAGCTGCGCCACGGCGGTGGCGCGCGAGGCATCGGCCTGGGCGACGTCGGTGCGGGTGCCCTCGCCGACCTCGAAGCGCGAGCGGGCGGCGCGCGCCTGCTCGCTCAGGAATTGCAGGTTCTGCTCGGTCAATGCCGCGACCTGGCGGTCGCGAATCACGTCCATGTAGGCGCTCGCCGCGTTGAACAGGATGTTCTCTTCGGTGTTGCGCAGGCTCTCGACCGAAGCCTTCACCTGCGATTCGGCGGCGGCGACGTTGTTCTTGGTCTGAAACCCGTCGAACAGTGTCTGGTTGATCTGCACGCCGAAGCTGCCCGTGGTGATGTTCTGGGTGGCGCCCTGGGCGTGGGTGCTGGTGTAGTCGATGCTGCCCGAACCGGTGACGGTCGGGCGCCAGCCCGACTTGGCGATGGCAACGCCCTCATCGGTGACGCGCACGCCGGCGCGAGCGGCGTTGAGCTGCGAATTGTATTGGTAGGCTTTGGCGAGGGCGCCCGTAATGGTCTCGGCGGAGGCGGCCAGCGGCGAAAGCGCCGTGGCCGAAACAAGGATAGTTATTAAAATGCTCTTGCGTAGAGACGGCACGTTATTTCCCTCATTCGTTTTGCATGGGAACCACGCCACGTCAGCCTACCCTTACGGACCGGCCAGCGCCGCGTTGTTTATCGTTCCCCCGCTGACAGCCTCCCGAAACGCCCGGTTAACGATCAGCAACGATTGTTAGGCGCAAGCGATCATGACAACGCCTTCGCTGCAAGGCAAAAACGCTCAGAATTCAAACGCGTGGGCACGTTCGAAGCCCGGTAGTGGCTTAATTGCCGCATTAAAGGCCCGTCTCCCGGTTACAACCCCCCCTGCTTTGAAAAACAGCCGGGCCACGCCAGAGTTGCCCCGTCCTTCGACTGCAACCAGGCGTCCACCTTCCGCAAGCTGGTCGAGCAATGCCTGCGGCACTTCCTCGACGCTGCCGCCAATGAAGATGACGTTGTAAGGCGCTTTAGCGGCATGCCCCTGCGGCAGCAGCCCGTTGACCACCGTGACGTTCCGGCAGCCGAGGCTGGAAAGCGTGGATCTGGCGGCCTCAGCCAGCGCGGGATCGCTCTCCAGCGCCACGACGGATCGCGCCAGCCTGGACAGCAATGCGGCGGAATAGCCGGTGCCGCAACCGACATCGAGCACCGAATCGCTCGCCTCGATCTCGGCCAGCTGCAAAAGCTTGGCGAGCGGCGAAGGCTCCATCAGGTAGCGCGCGCCGCCGCCCTTGGCGCCATCGGAAATGCGGATATCCTCGTCGATATAGGCCAGATCCTGCTGTCCGGCGCCGACAAACGCCTCGCGCGGCACGGTCAGCATCGCTTCGATGATCGGCGCGCTGGTGACATCGGTGGTGCGGATCTGGCCGTCGACCATCTTCACGCGGCGTTCGGAGAAATCAGCGTTCATGTCCCAACAACCCGCTCCCCGCGCCAGACACGCGGCCAAAACTTCGACTGGAACCCCACTCCGGCGCGATTGCGCTGGAGCCCGCAAGCATCTGGAGGCCTCGCCCGGAATCGAACCGGGGTGCAAGGATTTGCAGTCCTCTGCGTAACCACTCCGCCACGAGGCCTCGCAATGCTCCCGGCGTTCCGAGCGAACTCATTATGTTGGCGCTCAAAGGTCGTCAAGCGCTCGCGCGTCATTCCCGACGCTTTCGCGTGGAGCGGCCAAAGTGGTGATTACCTATCGATTGTCAGGGATCAGGCACCGCTGTGGCGCAGCCGCCGCGGCCTCTCAGTCGGGCCGGCGCCGGCGTCCCCACCAGACGACGAAACGCCGCCGGTGGCGTCGGATCATGGCGAATTCATAGGATAGGACCAGGAGACCGAGCGGAACCATCCAGAAACCGAGAATCGGCAGAAAGCCCAGAAGCCCGCCAAGGGTAAGCAGCATGCCGATCGCGATTCGCCAGCCGCGCGAGCGCGGCATGGTGAACTCGCGGCCGAAGATCGAAATCTTCCGCGCCGGGGCGTTGTCATCATCCGCTGCGGTCATTCAAGCCAAATCCCATCTGCTGCCTAAGCCATGTCAAGGCGATGACCGGCCGCTTTGTTCCGTGCCGGTGTGAAGCCCTTCATATGTGGGCGCGCCGGACGATGGCACAAATAGCCGCATCAAAATCTGGAGAAAAAATGCGAAATGCTTCTTTGCAAAGCCGAAAGGTGTTTGCTATAGGCTGCGCCACTCACGTCAGAGCCTCCGTTCCCCGGTAGCTCAGTGGTAGAGCAACCGGCTGTTAACCGGTTGGTCGCTGGTTCGAATCCGGCCCGGGGAGCCAAGTCTTTTCAAGCACTTAACTGAAAATCTGCTTGTGCCATTCTACTGGGCAAAGGTCCTCGCGGGCTAAATTCCGGGCTACAAGCGCAAACAACGCCAGAAGCCCGTCGTCTGGAAAATTTGTACTCCTGAGGTTCTCTGCGATCATCAGGCATCGCGAATCAAACCGCGCAAGCTTCCTTCGAGGCGATCGAAAGCCTTGCAGAGGTTACCGGCCTCTCAATCGATCCGGGCCGGACCTTTCGGGGTCGTTACGCAAAAGCGTTCGCCGCACGTAACCGGCGCTCTCCCAACTGACGTTCGAACTTTGAAATCTGCAACGAGCAGAGCGCTCGGCTCCTGAAAAGGAGTGTTCCCCGACGGACCTTGTTGTCCTCTACGGGCGGGGCTTCAGAATTCGGATTAGTGCGCGATTTCTCGCGTCACTGGTTCTTCTGTGGACCTATTTTGCTTGAAATGCCGGAGGCGGCCTTAGCGTCGCCTCCGGCATTGTCGCGGCCCGTAGGCCGAAGCCGCCGGGCCAAGTTGACAGTCTCTCGGAATCGGCGGTTTCTACCGGAGATAGAAGCTTGGGTGGCTTTTTTTGGGGGACTGATGAGAGCGCTCATAGCGTTCTTGGGGGTGGTAGGGCTGTCCGGGTGTGTTGCCCCTACCAACACGGCGTTCGTCGGGCCATCTGGTTCGAAGGTCAACACCGTCAAATGTAGCGGATCGCGCAAGACTGCTTTCAGGAGGCGACAAAAATCTGCCGTGGCCCATACCAAGTGGTAGACAGCGAGAGCCATGCCGGTGGCATTGTTGCGGACATCATACCGGGGCCGGTGACTTGGTACGGGATGTCGTTTAGCTGCGGCTCCTCTGACGGTCGAATGCCAGCGTTTCCGTTCCGTGGGCAAATGTATCAACGTCTAGCGGTCACAAACTGCCAGACGTTCGGCAATGCGGTCAGCTGCCAATCGTATTAAACAAAAAACGCCCGTCACGTTTCCGCAGCGGGCGCTAGTTCGGGAGGACGGGGCACCCCTTTTGCCCATCAACGACGGTACGCCTTGCCTAGCTGGATAATAAGCGCGCGCCAGTTGAGGCGCTGCATATTCCAGGTGCGTGACTTTTCTGCCACAGACACAAGAACGCCGGGTCAACTAAAGAAAGGTCGCTAAGGAAATGGGGCTTCGTCAGAGGGTGGCCGCTTGGTATCAGGGTCACTTATCCCGGAGGAACCAATGGTCGGGAAGCGTTCCGTTATTCTTCCCGGCGAGCGCTATGAACGGCATTGGACTTCGACAACCGCGCATGTTTTGGTGGACTATCTAGAGCACTGGAAATGGGTGATCGGGACAATGATCGCCGTGATTGGTCTCGCCTCGCGATCCTGCATTGAAAACAACCCGCCAGCCTTGCCGGGCCGCTTGTCTCCGAGGTGACGTCCGCTGTCGTCGCCGGCTGGACCTCGTCCTCTTCGATCCCAATGCTGTCGCCATCTCCAGGGACCTTGTTCCGATCCCAGTCGTGTCGGAGGTTTTTGGCAGCAGCATTTCGGATTTCGCGTTGCTTGTCCTTGCGCGGCTTGGGACCCAGCAGATCGCGCGATGATTGGCTTCCGTTGAGCTCCCCTATGGTCGGACAGAACTGCCAACGATAGCCAGGCCCGAATGTCCCTGTAGTGGGATGGAGCCGCCCGACCGCAAGCGTTCACCGCTGCTTGCCAGGCGTAAGGGCCGGCAGTGCCGGCGCGAGGCTCGGAAGCCATGTGGCTTGGGAGCGCGTCGGGTTCACCGTCACTGCTCGTCGTCGCCTTCATTCAACGGTTCCAGCAGCGCGGTACAATCGATCAGATCGTGGAATTGGGCGCTTGTATCAAGCCGAAGGCAGGAGCCGTAAGATCGCAGGGTTCGCAGCCCTTGCATTTTTTGCAGCCTTGCCCGCCGTTCCGCTTCCCCCGGCAATGGTCGAGCTGAGCCTTTGTATTTTTCTGCCGGAGACTGCATGAGCAGCCCCTCCCCGAGGTTTCTGTCGTAGCGACGACCCTATAACTCGCGCAGCCATGAGCCATCATCTATTTGCAGGCCAATGCTTCCGGCGGGACTGAGGGAAATAGGGTGACAGTGCGCATTTGACGGGGGGAGTATCTATGCTGCCGGTCCTCATAAACCAGCAAGACATTTTCGGAAACTGTTCTCCGTTAAAGGACAAGAACTAAAGCAGTGCATTGCACGCGGTCGCAATAATCCTGGCAACTGCAGGACCAGGGTAGGCGCCCCACCAAAAAGCCCGCCGCCCCAATGGGAAGGCAGCGGGCTTAAAACCGGCGGCGCACCCCGCGCCTCAATCCGTCATCCGAGCGAGAATTGTTCCATAGCGGATAACGTTGCGATGGGCTCGTAGAGGGAGGCTTCAGCCCCCCATCTTCTTGGCCATCGCGCAGAAGTCTGCGTGCGACTTGCTAATGGTTGTGTCGCCGCAGTCTTTCAAAACCGCTGCACGCTCATCCGGCTTCATGGCCATCCAGGCAGTCTTGAAATCCGCCTCGGATCTCAATGTTTTCATGCCAGCATCGGTGAAGAACGGCGACATCTTGGCCGGGTCATCGAGCGCGGACGTCCCGGTATTGCTGCCGGCTATCGCGGCACTACCCATCATTGCGAGCGCAACTGCGCTCATGCAGAGCACCTTCATTTTCATTTGAACATCCTCCGGTTAGGTCCTCAATGAAATGTGACCGTGACGGAAGAACGCATGGTCATTCGAGACGTTCCCACGCGGCGCAAACAAGTAAGGTGGTTACGCCCGAATTACGGGTGACAGTGCACCTTTTCCTTCTGCAGCCAGCCTGACGTTGCTCCAGGAGCGCTGGCTCGGATCATTAGCCACCGTAATTCCGCCAATCTGAAGTCTGTCATCTCGATTGCTCACCAATTGACGGCAAACAGGCAGGGAACGACGTTAGGCCCAACGGAATGGGCATTCAGTCCAAATTGCTGGTTTTCACGACGCCAAATAACCTCCCAAAGGAAAGGGAGGGGCAAATGGCGGGGAAACGAGCGATTGCTGTCAAAGACTGGTCTTGCGCCATGAGTGACGAGATCGGCCGCGTGGTCTTGGCCATAAACTCGACCGAAGGTGAAACGACCTACGTTCTTATGACAATCTTCCAGGCGGCGAAAATGGCTCAGGAGCTGCGGTCGCCGAAGCTGGTGCCTCGATACGACATATAGCAGGCCAGCAGGGTTCCTAACGCATGATTGTTGAATTTGTAGGTCCAGCTGGGTCAGGCAAAACGACATTTGCGCATGCGCTCTATGAACAGTTGCGGGCTCACGGGCACCCTGCGAGGATTGTTCTCACTGACCGGCGCGCTGTTCATCGAACCATGCTGGACCCCGGCGGCATTGTCACTGCGATGGGTCGAGTCGCCCGCGCGGCCGCACGCTCGATCGGCATGGCCTGTCGCCCATCCGCAAATGCCGTCGACTTCAGAATTCGCGCAAATCTGATTCACACACTGCCTCCCAGAAACGTGATCTGGCGCATCAGGCTAAGTCAGTACGTTCTCCGCCTTGCCCGCGCATGGCGCCAGTCTGTCACCAGCGAGGAAATTCTTATTTTCGACGAAGCCTTCGTTCAGGCGGTTTCGATGCTCGCGTGCTTCAGTGGAACAGCAGATGAGACGAGCCTTGCTCACGCGCTGGATTTCATACCCGAGTCGGACGTGGTGGTTAGAATCGATGCCTCCGAGCAACTTCTCATCGAGCGGCTTGACCGGAGACAGAAGAACCATACCTTTGCCGAGCGTTGGTTCGAAACCGGCTTGGACATAAGGCTTCAGTCGGCCGCGGTAGTCGCGCGCGTATGCGGCTTGCTGACGGCGCGCGGGCGGTTGATCATTGACGTCGACGCCAACAATCAACGTTCACTAACGCTGGCGATCGACGAAATCGAAGAGGAGATCCTGGCGAAGTACAAACGCAGCTTGCACTCAGTCGCCGATCCGCCAATCCCGTCGCATTGATTGGCGGCCTGCAACGGACTTCCAGTCACCGTCGGCGAAGCTGGCTGCTGCTGCCAAACATCACCGCTTCCGGCGGGCTGCCTCCACCTCACATGGGCCAAATTCCCATGGCCATTGTGCCGGCGAATTTTTTGCTTTGCGGCTTCGTCGCCCTACCTTAGCCTTCGCTCGAAACACCTTGCCGACAAGCCGATAGCGGCGCCGACGATATCGCGCAGAGCCGCGTCGGCCTATCGAGGCTGTGACGTTCCGTTCGCCGACGGGTTTCGACATACTCTTGGACATCACCGCTTCGGCCTATTTCGCCCGCGCAGTCGCGGCGATGGCCGGCCACACAGACCAGCATAGAGGACCTTCATGACCCGCCCGCAAGGAACCATCGCCCCGATCCTGACGCCGTTCGAAGACGACGGCCGCATCGCGCGCGATCTCTGGATATCCCACGCCAAATGGGTGCTCGACCAGGGCGCGCATTTCCTCTCGCCCTTCGGCACGACGGGCGAAGCGCTGTCGGTGTCCTTGCGCGAGCGCATGCAGGCGCTGGAATGGCTGGTCGAGGCCGGCATTGCGCCCGACCGGCTGATGCCCGGGACCGGCGTCACCGCGCTGCCGGAAACGGTCGAATTGTCGGCCCATGCCGTCGGTCTCGGCTGCGCCGCGGTGATGGTGCTGCCGTCCTTCTTCTACACTGGCGCCGGCGACAACGGCCAGGCGCGCTATTACAGCGAGCTGATCGAGAAGGTGGCAAAGTCTTCGATGCGCGTGATCCTCTATCACATCCCGCAGAACTCCGGCGTGCCGGTCAGTCCAGCGTTAACGGCGAGGCTGACCATGGCCTTTCCGGACACGGTCGTCGCCTACAAGGACAGCGCCGGCGACTGGAATAACACGGCCGCCGTCATCGCCGCCGCCCCCGATATCTCGGTCTTTCCGAGTTCCGAGGCGCAGCTCACCAAGGGTCTGGCGAGCGGCGCGGCCGGCTGCATTTCGGCCACCGTCAATTTGAACGCCGCCGCCATTCGCCGCCTCTATGACGCGGCCCGGAAAGGCGAGGGCGTCACCGAAGCCGACGACGCCATCAAGGCGTTCCGGAAGGTCGTTCAGGATGCCGGGCTGATCCCGGCGATGAAGGCGGTGCTTGCGGTCAAGTCCGGCGACCGGCGCTGGCTGAACCTGCGCGCGCCGCATGAGAATGTGACGCTGGAGAGCGGCCAGGCGCTGCTTACCGCCCTCGGCAGCGCCGCCGATCATATCGGCCGCGATTGAGGTCGCGATGTCGGCGCGCCCAACAATCATCCTGCACACCGACAAGCCTGCCGGTGCGGTTGCGGTGCTCGCCGAGACGGATCGTCTGCAACGCTATCGCGCCGGGCAAGATCATCACCGGCAAACCGGGCGTCGCCAACTATCCTGATGCGCTCGACTATTCGCGCCGCCGCACGCCATGGCCGCGGCTCGGGCATCCGCATGACGCGGCGGGCGCGGCGCTGTTTCTTGCCAGCGACATGGCGAGCTACGTCACCGGCATAAACCTGATGGTGGACGGCGGCTGGATGGCGGGCTGACGGCTGTCAGCCGGCTGCCGCCCGGTATTGGCGACAGGAACCTTTGCGGAAAACACCCGTTGACCCTGCTGCGAGGGGGTCGACGATATCTGGAACCCGTTGCCTTGGACGCAAAAACTGACAGAAAAGAGCGCGAAACCGCTCCCGCCGAAGAAGCGCGGGCTCAGCCCCGGTCCGATCAGCAGCAACGCCCGCCAGGCGACGACAGGCCCGTCGAAAACAAGCGTGGCGACGACAAGCGGGCGCAAGACACGCAGGCGAATGACAGTCCGCCGGACGGCAACAGACCCGGCCTTATCAGACGGCATCCCTACATAGCGGCGATCGTCGCCATCCTAATCCTGTTGGTCATCGCGGCCGTGGTCATCTGGTGGATCAACGCACGGCAATATGAATGGACCGACGACGCCTTCATCGACGCACGCACGGTGACGGTCGGAGCGGAAATTGCCGGGCGCATCACCGATGTCGCCGTCACCGACAACCAGCCGGTCGAGGCCGGCGCAGTGCTTCTGCGCATCGACGACAGCGATTATCAGGCCTGGCTCAAACAGGCGGAAGCCGGCGTGGTGGCGGCGCAGGCCGAGATTGCCAACGTCCAGGCCCAGACCCAGGCGCAGAACGCCAAGATCGATGCCGCCGAAAAGCAGGTGGCGCAGGCACAGGCGGCGCTCGAATTCGCCAAATCCGAGGACCAGCGCAACCGTGAGCTCCTGGCCAAGGGCGCGGCGACGCAACAACAGGCACAGCAGGCCGCTTCGACCTTGCGCCAGGACCAAGCGGCGATGGACGCGGCCAATGCCAATGCCGAGGCGGCGAAAAGCCAGGTGGCGGTGCTGCAGGCTCAGGGCAAGAGCGCCGAAGCCAAGCTTCGGCAGGCCGAGGCCACCGAGAACCAGGCCAAGATCACTATCACCCGCACGACCATCCGGGCGCCCGTCGCCGGCCATGCCACCAATATCACGGCGGCAAAGGGCACCTATGCGCAACCCGGCCAGGTGCTGATGATGTTCGTGCCCAACGACGTCTGGGTGAAGGCCAATTTCAAGGAGACGCAGCTCGATCTGATGCGGCCGGGCCAGCTCGTCGACATCGCCATCGACGCCTATCCGGAAAAGACCTTCCATGGCCATGTCGACAGCATCCAGGCCGGCAGCGGCACGGCGTTCAGCCTGCTGCCGGCCGAAAACGCGACCGGCAATTTCGTCAAGGTGGTGCAGCGCGTGCCGGTCAAGATCGTGTTCGACCAGCCGCCCGGCGTCTATCTCGGTCCCGGAATGTCGGTGGTGCCGACGGTCAGGGTACGATGAGCAATGCCGCAACAGCCCAGGGCAGCGAAAGCCGTTCCGCCGCCGGCGGGCGCAATCCCTGGCTGATCGCGATCGTCGTCTCGATCGCGACCTTCATGCTGGTGCTCGACACCTCGATCGCCAATGTCGCGCTGCGCAACATCGCCGGCAGCCTCGCCGCCGGCATGGACGAGAGCACATGGGTGATCACCACCTATCTCGTCGCCAACTCCGTCATCATTCCGGTCAGCGGCTGGCTGGCCAGCGTCATCGGCCGCAAGCGCTACTACATGATCTGCGTGGCGACCTTCACGCTGGCGTCGCTGCTGTGCGGGCTGGCGCCCAATCTGCCGACGCTGATCGCCTTCCGTATCCTGCAAGGGCTCGGCGGCGGCGGCATGGCGCCGAGCGAGCAATCGATCCTCGCCGACACGTTTCCGCCTGAGAAACGCTCCCAGGCCTTTGCGCTTTACGGCATTGCCGTGATCGTCGCGCCGACGGTCGGGCCGACCATCGGCGGCTGGCTCACCGATAATTTCTCCTGGCACTGGATCTTCTTCATCAACGTGCCGTTCGGCATCATGTCGCTGGCGCTCGTGCAATGGCTGGTGATTGAGCCCGACATTCTCGAACGCGAGCGCCGGGAGCGGTTGAGCAAGGGGCTGAAGGTCGACTGGATCGGCTTCATCCTGGTAGCGATGGCGCTCGGCTGTCTCGAAGTCTTTCTCGACGAAGGCCAGCGCAACGACTGGTTCGCCTCGACCTTCATCACTACTTTCGCCGTGATCTCGGCGGTGTCGTTCCTGCTGCTTGTTCCGTGGGAGTGGACGAGGCGCGAACCGATCGTCGACATCCGCCTGCTTTTCAGCCGGCAATTCGGCATGTCGTTCCTCGTCATGATGGCGGTTGGGGCGGTGCTCTTTAGCACCACGCAGCTTTTGCCGCAGCTGCAGCAGACGACCTTCGACTACACCGCCACCCTTTCCGGCCTGTCGATGATGCCGGGCGGCATCGCCATGCTCATGCTGATGCCGATTTCGGGCTTTGCCGCCGGTATCGTTCAGCCGCGCTATCTCATCATGTTAGGCATGTCGGTGGTCGCGGTCGCGCTCTGGCACACCACCTCGCTGACGCCCGACGCCAGTTTCGGTTTCTTCGCCTATGCGCGCGTCTACATGATGATCGGCCTGCCGTTCCTGTTCATCCCGATCTCGACCGCCGCCTATGTCGGCCTGCCGCCGCAGAAGACCGATCAGGCGTCCTCGCTGATCAATGTCGCCCGCAACATCGGCGGCAGCATCGGCGTGTCGCTGTCCAACACGGTGATTGCCCAGAACGCCCAGCTCCATCAATCGGTGCTGGTCGGCCACACGGCGCAATCGAGCGACACCTATCAGCAGACGCTTCGCCAGGTGACGGACCATTTCGTCGCCGAAGGCTCGCCGCTGGCCGAGGCCGGGCAACAGGCCGTGGGCTGGATCGGCCAGGAGATCGGCCGCCAGGCTTCGCTGCTCGCTTATATCGATGTCTTCTTCTATTGCGCGGTCGCGACGGCAGTGTTGGTGCCGCTCGCCCTGTTCCTCAGGCCGCCGAAGCCCGGGCCAGCCAAACGGCAGGACAGCCCCGCCGTGTGACAGAGCCGCTTGCAAAAGGATGCTTGTGCGTCAACGTCGGTCGGGCGATGGTGCGGAAATCTTAGAGGGGACCATGCGCAACATCACGACATCGGCACTGCTGGCGATAGCCACCGTTTATGCGACTGCTGCCAACGCCTTGGACAGCAGCAACGCGCCGGTCGTCATCACGCCGCTGGCGTCTAAGACGACGACCGCGTCCGGCCAGCCGATCACGCTGCCGCAGAAGAACGTCGAGGTTCAGGTCTCATCGTATCAGATCGCGCCGGGCGCGACGCTGCCCGTGCACAAGCACCCCTTCCCGCGCTACGCCTATGTCGAGCAAGGCACGCTCAAGGTCACCAATGTCGAGACGGGCGCCAGCAATACTTACAAGACCAGCGACTTCATCGTCGAGATGATCGGCCAGTGGCATCAGGCCACCAATATCGGCACCGATCCGGTGAAGCTTCTGGTGATCGACCAGATCGAGCAAGGCGCCAAGAACACGATCCTGAAGCAGTAGCCGGCAAGACGCGCGGTTCGAAGCGGGCCTCCTCCCTTGATTCATCCCCAGGCGCCCACCGGTTGCCGCGTGGTGGCGTTCAGGCGGTTGAACGCATTGATCAGCGCGATCTGGATCACCAGGACGGCGAGCGCCTTGTCATCATAATGGCGCGCGGCCTCGTCCCAGACGTCGTCCGGCA
Source organism: Mesorhizobium sp. CA8 (assembly GCF_020164955.1). GTDB lineage: Bacteria > Pseudomonadota > Alphaproteobacteria > Rhizobiales > Rhizobiaceae > Mesorhizobium. Next base: position 140,495 of record NZ_JAIUHG010000003.1, on the reverse strand, counting down.
CCGCGTCGGAACGATCGGCCAGCCGCGTCGCGGCTTCCGTCAGCGCAAGCGCGGCGCGTTCGGCTTCGTTGAAGTACGGCGTCTCCCGCCATGCCGACACGGCAAAGATCCGCTCGTCCTTCTCGCCGGCTTTCTTCAACTCGCGCGCATGCATGTCGACGCAGACGGCGCAGGCGTTGATCTGGCTGGCGCGCAGGTGAATGAGCTTGCGCGTCACGTAAGGCACGTCGCCGGCCTCTGTTGACTTGTCGAGCGCCAGCAGCGCCTGCAGCGCGCCGGGAATGAGCATCACCGGATTCTTCAATCTTGCTTCCATCGTCGGTCTCCTCGGGTTCTTGCGGCCGGCAGGGCACGCATTAATCAATAACTTTCCAGTTATGAGTTTATCCATAACTTTGTGGTTATGAGTTGTCAAGCGGCTTCCATGGGGCTGGACCGATGGTTGCGGCTTTCGCGGCGGCGCGCCCGGTGCTAGGGCTGCCCATCTCGTCAAAAGCATGGATGGAAGCCCGGTGGCGGACACGCAAAGACCCCTGATCGAAATCTGCGTCGAAGGCATTGACGGGCTGCTCGCCGCGCAGGCGGCCGGTGCCGACCGGGTCGAGCTCTGCGCCAGCCTGATCGAAGGCGGCATCACACCGAGCATGGGCACGGTGCGCGCCGCGCTCGAAAGCGCGACCATTCCCTTCCATGTCATCGTGCGCCCGCGCGGCGGCGACTTCCTCTACAGCAAGGCCGAATACCGCTCGATGCTTGCCGATGTCGAAGCGCTGCGCGAGCTGGGGGTCGCCGGCGTCGTGGTCGGCTGCCTGACCGCCGACGGCGCCATCGACGAGGCGCGCATGAGCGCGTTGGTTGAGGCCGCCGGCCCGCTCAACGTCACCTGCCACCGCGCTTTCGACATGACGCGCGATCCGGCCGAGGCGCTCGAAGCCCTGATCCGCTGCAAGGTCGGCCGCGTGCTGACCAGCGGCCAGCGCGATACGGCAGTCGAAGGCGTCGAGCTTCTGGCGGAGCTGGTTCGCCGGGCCGGCTCGCGCATCATCATCCTCGGCTGCGGAGCGCTCGCGCCCGACACGATCGGCGAGGTGCGCAGGCGCACGGGACTGACCGAGATGCATTTTGCGGCACTTGCGGACGTGCCGAGCGCCATGCGCTACCGCAACCCGAATGTCGGCATGGGCGGCACCGACCTCGACCGCGAATACCGCAACACGGTGACCGATCAAGCCAAGGTGGCGGCGACGATCGCGGCTGCGAAGGCCTGATGGCAAGGACGATGACCAAGCAAGTGCTGCCGATCGAACGCGTCTCGCCCGCCGACGAGCCCGCCATCCTCGCGCTCAACAACGACCATGCGGCGGAGTTGTCCTGGCTCGAGCCCGAACGGCTTTCCTTCCTGCTCGGCGAGGCTTTCTACACCCGCCGCATCGGCGCGCTTGAAGCCTTCATCCTATGCTTCGCCCAGGACGCAAGCTACGACAGCCCGAACTTCCTCTGGTTTCGCCAGCGCTACCCGCGCTTCGTCTATGTCGACCGCGTCGTCGTAGCGGCGGACGCCCGCGGCCGCGGCCATGCCCGACGGCTTTACGAGGATCTGTTCGAGCAGGCCCGGCGCGCCGGCCACACGATCGTCACATGCGAGGTCAACGCCGATCCGCCCAATCCAGCCTCCGACGCATTCCACGCAGCGCTCGGCTTCGCCGAGGTCGGCGACGCGGTGATCCACGGCGGCAAGAAGTCGGTGCGCTATTGGGCGAAGCCCATCTGAAGACGCCTCCGAAGCCGCTGGCAAGGAAAACAAGCCACAGCTAATATGGCCGTTCCGCTGGTTGGGGGCGACGTCATGGCGAGCAATGTCTTCCGCTTCGACGAAAGCTGGGACATCCCTGAAGGCACACCCCAGGAAGTTTGGGACGTGCTCTCGGACGCGCAGCTTCTGCCGCTTTGGTGGGGCGATGCCTACAAGGAGGTCGAGCCGCTCGACAAGAAGGGCAAGGGCGTCGTCGGCGCCCGCGCGAGGGCCAGAGCGCGCGGCGCCCTGCCCTATGAGCTGAACTTCATCATCGAGGCCGCCGAGCTCGAACCCGGCCGGCTCGTGGTGGTGAAGACCTTCGGCGATTTCGACGGCCTGTGGCGGGCGGAGCTGTCGCCGTCCGGAGCAGGTACCCATGTCGATCTGGTTTGGCAGGTCACGGTCGAGAGGCCGATCCTCAAACTTCTGGCGCCGATTCTGAGACCAGCCTTCGCCTGGAACCATCGCTGGACCACGCCGCGCGGCGAAGCCGGGCTCCGCCGCTACCTCGCCGCGCAACGAGCGATAAAACCCGCTTGATCACCAGTTTCGATTGAGCCAGCCGCGGGCGGGTTTCTCGACGATGTAGTAGCTCGCGACCGCGCAGGCGAACACCGCCGCCAGCATCGGGATCGTCGCGCTCCCACGCTCATCGACGAATTTGTAGAAAGGCTGCTGCCAGAGATAAAGCGAATACGACCACAGCCCCAGCATCACCATCGGCCGCGATGACAACGGCCCTTTCAGAGTGCCGCCGGCGAAGTCGAGCGTGTTCACCGCCAGCGCCAGAAGCGGCACGGCAAGGGTATAATGCAGAGGCGTCGGTATCGGGTTGCTGAACAGCAGAACGCCGGCGGCCGCGGCCACGAGAGCAACATGGCGGCTCTTCAGGAAAGCCGGTAGGCGCCCGTCGGCCTTGAGCAGGCAAATCGCTGCGGACAGCAGGATCGAGGCGATATGCACGTCCGTGCGCCAGTAGGCGGTCTCGTAGCCCATGCCGAGAACCCCGTACGAAATGGCGCCGTTGGCCATTGCCAGCAGCGCCAGCACGACCAGCAGCCGCACGACATTCGCCCTTCCGGGAACCACCACGCTGATCAGCGCCAAAAGGATATAGGAGTGCTCCTCGACGCAGAGCGACCAGATATGGTCGAGGGCGCCGGCGCGAGTGATGAAGATGCCGGCGTAATTGTAGGTGAAGGTCAGCGCCGTCAGCGCCGCCTTCCACTTGAACGCGATGAATGACCCGGTTAGGCCGATCATGGCGGCGATCACGAACACAAGCAGCGCAGGATAGATGCGCGAGAAGCGGCGCTTGAAGAACTTCTTCAGCGGAAAACGCTCGATGAACAGGATCTCGCCCATCAGCCGGCCGCTCAGCACGAAGAAGAACTCGACGCCGAGGACGCCGAGATTGATTCCCGGGAGCGGAAAGAAATGGCCTATCAGCACCAGCGCGATCGACAGGCCGCGCCAGCCGTCGAGATAGGCAAGTCTTGCCCTGGCTTCCCTGTCGGCTGCGGCCCGCGGTAGGACGACGGACGCGGCGGAGATGTCGGTCATACCGTGCCTTCGCAACTCGAGGTCCGCATGCGAAGTGTCGCCCGCGTCCCGGACCATCTGGTATTCCCGCCGGATTTATTTTGCAGTGCGGGATAGCTTTGTGCAAGTGCGAAGCTGCGATTTGACCGGCGTTTCCGGTCAAACCTTTGTTATGGCAAAGAAAAAGGGGCCGAAGCGGCCCCTTCTTTGACCCGCGGAGTCGCCGTTCAGGCGTTGGCGGCCATCACGGCGCGCTTGGCCATCACCGCGATCAGATTGGCGCGGTAGTCGGCGGAGGCGTGGATGTCGCTCATCAGCCCTTTTGCCGGCAGCTTGAGGCCGGCGAGTGCTGCGGCATCGAAATTCTTCGCCAGCGCCGCCTCGATCTCCTTGGAGCGGAAAACGCCGTCCTCGCCGGCGCCGGTCACCGCCACTCTCACCCCGTCCTTGCCCTTGGCCACGAACACGCCGACGATCGCGTAGCGCGAAGCCGGATTGCGGAATTTCTGGTAGGCCGCCTTGGCCGGAGCGGTAAAGCTCACCGCGGTGGCGATCTCGCCTTCCTTCAGCGCCGTCTCGAACAGGCCCTTGAAGAATTTGTCCGCCGCGATCTCGCGCTTGTTGGTGATGATCGTCGCGCCCAGCGCCAGCAGCGCAGCCGGATAGTCGGCCGCCGGATCATTGTTGGCGATCGAGCCGCCGATCGTGCCCTTGTGGCGCACCGCCGGATCGCCGATCAAGGAAGCCAGATGCGCAAGCGCCGGGCAGGCCTTCCTCAGCTTCTCGTCGCTGTAGACGTCGTAATGCGTCGTCGCGGCACCGATGGTGACCGTCTTGCCGGACACCTTGACGCCCTGCAGGTCGTTCAACCGCGACACGTCGACCAGATCGGAAGGCGACGCAAGCCGCGTCTTCATCGCGGGGATGAGCGTCATACCGCCGGAGAGCAGTTTGGCGTCGCCGTTCTTCATGAGCTTGGCGGCGTCGGCGAGGGAGGAAGCGCGATGATAATTGACGGAATACATGCTCGTTCCTCCTCAGTGCTTCGTCGCGCGGATGGTTGCCCACACCGTGGCGGGCGTCGCGGGCATGGCGATGTCGACGACGCCCAGCGCATCGGTGATGGCGTTGATGACCGCCGGCGGCGAACCGATGGCGCCGGCCTCGCCGCAGCCTTTGATGCCGAGCGGATTGCCCGGACATGGCGTGTTCGAGGTCGAGACCTGGAAGGACGGCAGGTCGTCCGCGCGCGGCATGGTGTAGTCCATGTAGCTTGCCGTCAAAAGCTGGCCGTTGGCATCGTAATGCGCGCCTTCCAGCAACGCTTGGCCGACGCCTTGGGCGATGCCGCCATGCACCTGCCCTTCGACGATCATCGGATTGATGATGTTGCCGAAATCGTCGGCCGCGACGAACTGGATGATTTCCGTCAGCCCGGTCTCCGGATCGATCTCGACCTCGCAGATGTAGCAGCCGGCCGGGAAGGTGAAGTTGGACGGATCGTAGAAGGCGGTCTCCTTCAAGCCCGGCTCCATGCCGGCGGGCAGATTGTGGGCGGTATAGGAGGCAAGCGCCACCTGGAACCAGGGCAGGCTCTTGTCGGTGCCCGCCACCTTGACCTCGCCATTCTCGATGACGATGTCGCCCTCATCCGCCTCCAGCAGATGCGCGGCGATCTTCTTGGCCTTGGCTTCGACCTTGTCGAGGGCCTTGGCGACGGCCGATATGCCGACGGCACCGGAACGCGAACCGTAGGTGCCCATGCCCATCTGCACCTTGTCGGTGTCGCCATGCACGATCGAGACGGAGTCGATCGGCACGCCGAAGCGCTGGGTGACCAGCTGCGCGAAAGTCGTCTCATGGCCCTGGCCATGGCTGTGCGAGCCGGTGAGCACCTCGATCGTGCCTACGGCATTGACGCGCACCTCTGCCGATTCCCAGAGACCGACGCCGGCGCCGAGCGAGCCGACCGCCGATGACGGCGCCAGGCCGCAGGCCTCGATGTAGCAGCTCATGCCGATGCCGCGCAGCTTGCCCTGCTTGGCGGCGTCGGCGCGGCGCTTGGTGAAGCCGGCATAGTCGGCGGCCTTCATCGCCGCATCGAGCGAAGCGTTATAATCGCCCGCGTCATAGGCCATGATCACAGGCGTCTGATGCGGGAAGGACGTGATGAAGTTGCGGCGTCGAAGTTCCGCCGGCGACACGCCAAGCTCGCGCGCCGCGGTTTCCATCATCCGCTCGAGCACGTAGGTGGCCTCCGGCCGCCCGGCCCCGCGATAGGCATCGACGGGCGCCGTGTTGGTGTAGACGGTGCGCACATTGGCGTGGATCGCCGGGATGTTGTACTGGCCCGACAGCAGCGTGGCATAGAGATAGGTCGGCACGCAGGACGAGAACAGCGACATATAGGCGCCGAGATTGGCGATGGTATCGACCTTGAGCGCAGTGATGCGATTTTCCTTGTCGAAGGCCATCTCCACCGTCGAGACATGGTCGCGGCCATGCGCGTCCGAAAGGAAGCTTTCGGTGCGGTCGGCGACCCATTTGACCGGAACGCCGGTCTTCTTCGATGCCCACAGGCAGACGATCTCTTCCGGATAGATGTAGATCTTGGAGCCGAAGCCGCCCCCGACATCGGGCGCGATCACGCGCAGCTTGTTTTCCGGCGCAACGTTGTAGAAGGCGCTCATAACCAGCCGCGCGAGATGCGGGTTCTGCGACGTCGTCCAGCAGGTATAGTGGTCCTCGGCCTTGTCGTAGTGCCCGAGCGCCGCGCGCGGCTCCATCGCATTCGGCACCAGCCGGTTGTTGACGATCTTCATGCGCGTGACATGGGCCGCCGACTTGATCGCCGCGTCAGTCGCCTTGCCGTCGCCGAGTTCCCAGTCGAAGATCAGGTTGTTGTCGGCCTCGGCATGGACCTGCGGCGCGCCGGGTTGGATGGCTTTCGTGGCGTCGACCACGGCCTTCAATTCCTTATAGGTGATCTCGACCGCTTCCGCCGCGTCGCGCGCCTGGCCCTTGCTGTCGGCAACGACGATGACGACCGCGTCGCCGACATAGCGCACCTTGTCGACGGCTAAAGGCGACCACGCGCCCATTTTCATCGGCGTTCCATCCTTGGAGTGGATCATCCAGCCGCAGATCAAATTGCCGATGCCGTCGGCCTTGAGCTCCTTGCCCGTCAGGACGCCAATGACGCCCGGCATCGCTTGCGCCTTTTTCACGTCGATCTTTTTGATCTGCGCATGCGCGTGCGGACTGCGCACGAACACGGCATGCTTCATGCCGGGGACAACCATGTCGTCGACATAGCGGCCGCCGCCGGTGATGAACCTCTTGTCTTCCTTGCGCGCCACGCGGGCGCCGACGCCTTCGATACCCATAGGAATTCCTCCGGAATTTTAGGGGAGTAGGGCAGTAGGGGTGTATGGGAATAGGGAATGAGGAGCCGGTCGCTTACTCCCTTACTGCCCTACTCCCTATGCCCTTAAGCTGCCTGCTTCGCCTTGCCCTTGGCGCCCTTCGCCATCGTCTCCGATGCGGCGAGGATCGCCTTCACGATGTTGTGGTAACCCGTGCAGCGGCAGATGTTGCCATCGAGCTCGGCACGCACCGTCGCCTCGTCGAGCCCTTGCGGGTGACGCGCGATCATGTCGGTCGCCGTCATGATCATACCCGGCGTGCAGAAGCCGCATTGCAGCCCGTGATACTCCTTGAACGCGGCCTGCACCGGATGCAGCTCTGCGCCATCCGACAGTCCCTCGATGGTGACGACGGTCGAGCCCGAGGCCTGCGCGGCGAGCATCGTGCAGGACTTCACCGCCCTGCCGTCGACATGCACGACGCAGGCGCCGCATTGCGATGTATCGCACCCAACGTGCGTTCCGGTGAGGCCCAGATGCTCTCGCAGGAAATGCACCAGCAATGTTCGGTCCTCGGCGCTCCCGCTGACCCGCCTCCCGTTCACAGTCAACGACACGTCCGACATGCAACCTCCCTGGGTATCAACCTTGGTCATTGCCGAATGCCGTGCTTGTGCTTCGGCAGTGCGTTGTTGCGCACCGTACAATGCGCAAAACAGCGCTGCCAGCGCCGGTTGCATTGTACTTTCGGTCATAGCAAAAGCACCACGCGCCCAGCGACCGGCCCATTGCCAAAACCGGGATTGAAGGCAAAGATGCCTTCGACGCGCGCGTGCCCGACATAAGACACGCAGAAGCCAGCGTTGGGGGAATTGCGGAGAAGGCAGCTGGCCAGTTCGAGCACACGCTATGCATCGGGCCTTTCAGCGCTCACCACGGATGAGCCGGACCCAAATGCCTTTGCCCGGGCCATCGCGGCCGAAGCGGCGACCATCGATGCCGGCTTTGCGCTTCTGTTCTTCTCCCAAAGCCTGGTCGACGCGGCGGGGCTGGCGCAAGCGCTGAAGGTCCATGCGCCGTCGCTCGCCTATGCCGGCTGCTCGACCGCCGGCGAAATCACGCCGCAGGGATTGGAGGAAGGGCATGCCCTTGCCCTGCTTTTGCCGTCGGCGTCGTTTTCGACCGTCAGCACCATGATCGAGAACCTCTCCACCTCCGGCATGGACGGGATCACCGGCGAGGTCGTGGAGCTCAGGCGCCTGCTGCGCGGCCGCGCCGGCCGGGAGCGGACGAAGAGCGTCTTCGCCCTCTGCTTCATCGACGGGCTTTCCTATGCCGAGGAAGCGGTGACCTCGGCCATCCACTGGGGGTTGGACGACATCCCGCTGATCGGCGGCTCGGCGGGCGACGACCTGAAATTCGAGACGACCAGCTTGATCTCCAACGGCAAGGTCGCTTCCGACAGCGCCATCATCGTTCTGGTCGCGACAGAGATTCCTTTCCACGTCTTCAAGACCGACAATTTCATCCCGACCGACGAGAAGCTGGTGGTAACGGCGTCCGACCCCGATCATCGCATCGTGCGCGAATTCAACGCCACCAACGCGGCGGAAGAATATGCCGCCTCCGTCGGCATCGTGCCGCGGACGCTGACGCCGCTGAGCTTTGCCTCGCACCCAGTCGTGGTGAAGGTCGGCGGCGAATATTATTGCCGCTCGATCCAGCGCATGCATCCCGACGGCTCGCTGTCATTCTTCTGCGCCATCGACGACGGCGTGGTGCTTTCGATCGCACAGCCGAAGAACATGGTGGAAGCGACGCGCACCGCTCTCCAGGATGTCGAGCACAGGCTGGGCGGCATCGACATGATCCTCGGCTTCGACTGCGTGCTGCGCCGGCTCGACGCGCGCAATCGCCAGGTCTTCCGTGACATCTCCGAGCTCTATCGGACCAATAAGGTGATCGGCTTCGGCACCTATGGCGAGCAGTATCGCTCGATGCACCTCAACCAGACTTTCACCGGCATCGCCTTCGGCGAGCGCCAGGCAGCCGAGTGAGCGCCGATGCCGCTTCGCGACATCGACGACCTCGAAAGGCTGAAGAAGATCAACGCGGCCCTGGTCAGCCGCGTCGAGCGCTCGATGGACCAGCAGGGCAATGCCTTCTCGCTGTTCCAAACCGCGATTTCGCTGGAAAACCGGGTGCGCAACCGCACCGAGGAATTGCACGCCACGCTGCGCCGGCTCGAGCAGTCGAACATCGACCTCAGCGCGGCGAAGGAGAACGCGGAACTCGCAAACCTCTCCAAGACCAGATTTCTCGCCGCCGCCAGCCACGACGTGCTGCAGCCGCTGAACGCTGCGCATCTGTCGGTCTCGGCGTTGACCGAGGTCCAGACCAGCGACGAAGGCAGGAAGCTGGTGCGCCAGGTCGAGCGCTCGCTGGAGACGATGGAAGACCTGTTGCGCACGCTGCTCGACATCTCCAAGCTCGACGCCGGCGTAGTGCAGCCCGAAATAGGCGATGTCAGCCTAGAGGCGCTGTTTTCCTCACTGCGGTCGGACTTCCTTCCCGAAGCGGAAAAGAAAGGCCTGTCGCTGAAATTCCGCCCGGTCAATGTCGTCGTGCGCTCCGACCGCACACTGCTCAGGCGTATCCTGCAGAACATCCTTTGCAACGCGCTCCGTTATACCCGCTCCGGCGGCGTGCTGGTCGGCACAAGGCATCGCGGCGACACCATCCGCATCGACGTCGCCGATACCGGCTGCGGCATCCCCGAGGACCAGCGCGAAGCGGTGTTCGAGGAATTCCACCGCGGCACCGCGACGCTTGCCGATGCCGGACTTGCCGGCGGGCTTGGTCTCGGCCTCGCCATCGTGCGCCGCATGGCGGCCGCGCTCGGCCACCCGGTAACCTTTTCCTCGAAGGTGGGACGCGGCACCATCTTCCACATCGACGTACCGGTCGGCATGGCGCCGGCCGAACCGGCGACGACCAGCGCCGACATGGATCGCCCGCGCGGCTACGGCCTGTTCGGCACCAAGGTGCTGCTTGTCGAGAACGACGCCGATGTGCTCGCCGCCATGACCTCGCTGCTGGAGCGCTGGCACTGCCAGGTACGCGCCGCCACCTCGACCGACGATGCGCTCGATCTGCTCGGCGACACTGCCTGGGTGCCCGACATCGTCATCGCCGACCAGCATCTCGACGGCGGCGATCTCGGCACGTCAACGATAGCCGAAGTGCGCGACTATCTCGGCCGCACCGTACCGGCGCTGATCGTCACCGCCGACGGCTCCGAGTTCGTCGCCAAGGCCGCCCGCGCTGCCGGCATAGAGTTGATGCGCAAGCCGCTGAAGCCGGCGCAATTGCGGGCGCTGCTGGCGCATTTGCTGGCTTAGAAATACCGCCTCAAAATCCCGCCTGGTCTCTGAACAACTCCGCATTATCCAGCTTCGAGACCTCGATCACCGCTTGCGTGCGGCTATACACATTGAGCTTGCGCAGGATCTCCGAGACATGCGCTTTCACAGTGGTCTCACCCACCTGCAGCTCATAGGCGATCTGCTTGTTGAGCATGCCCTGGCGCAGCATCTGCAGCACCCTCAGTTGCTGCGGCGTCAGCCTGGCCAGGCGTTGCACCATGTCGGCACGGTCGGTGCTGTCGGGGTCCGGGGGCTGGCCTTCGTAATTTTCCGGCACATAGACCGCGCCATCCATCACCGAGCGGATGGCCGCGGCAAGATCGCTCTTGCGGGCCGATTTCGGGATGAAGCCGGCGGCGCCGTAGGACAACGCCTCGGAGATGATCTTCGGCTCCTCATAGCCCGACACGATCACCACCGGCAGCCGCGGGTAGCGGGTCCTCAGCTGCAACAGCCCCTCGAAGCCATGCACGTCGGGCATGCTCAAATCGAGCAGCGCGAGATCGAACGGCTTGGCGTCGGCAAGAAGCTCGATCGCTTCCGCGATCGAGCGCGCCTCGACCGTGTCGACATCCGGATAGGCCATCTGCACAGCGCTGTGCAGCGCCTCGCGAAACAGCGGGTGGTCGTCGATGATCAGGAAGCGGGCGCGATCGCTGACGGAGGTCATTGCGTGGGTTCAGGCATCGGTTCGGTTTCCAGCCGGCACAGGATAGTCCCATGACCATGGCCAGATTATTGGCAAATAGTATACGCCCAATGGTACAGCGCATTGTCGTTGAAACGACAGGACCAATATGCGCGATCGTCCTCAGTCTTGCCCGTCCGTCAAAATCGGCGGAAGGTGACACAACTAATGCCAACGCAGAGAAAACTCATGCCCGAATTCGTCCTTCCGCCGCCGGCCACTGCCTCGGTTGCCGTCGCAGGCTCGGTGGAGCGGTTTGCCGTGCGCCGCATCTTCTGCGTCGGCCGCAATTACGCCGCGCATGCGCGCGAACTCGGCAATGACGAGCGCGACCCGCCTTTCTTCTTCACCAAGCCGGCCGACGCGGTGGTCGACAGCGGCGCCGAGATCCCCTACCCGCCGCTGACTTCGAACCTGCATCACGAGATCGAGCTGGTCGTTGCCATCGGCAAGGCCGGCTTCCGCATTCCGCGCGCCGATGCGCTCGCCCATATCTGGGGCTATGGCGTCGGCGTCGACCTGACCCGCCGCGACCTGCAGGAACAGGCCAAGAAAGCTGCCCGTCCCTGGGATTGGTCGAAGGCGTTCGACCAATCCGCGCCTTGCGGACCGCTCGTTCCGGCCGCGAAATCGGGGCATCCGGAAAAAGGCCGCATCTGGCTTGCCGTCAACGGCGCGGTGAAGCAGGATGGCGACCTTGCCGAGCTGATCTGGCCGATCGCCGACATCCTCGCTATCTGCAGCGAGGCGGTCGAGCTGCAACCCGGCGACCTGATCTTCACCGGCACGCCGGCCGGAGTCGGTGCGGTCCAGGCCGGCGACAGGCTCACCGGCGGCGTCGACGGTATCGGCGAGATCGCGGTGAGCATCGGGCAGCCGAGGCGATGAGCGATCTCGTCCTCCACAATTACTACCGCTCCTCCACCTCCTACCGGGTGCGGATCGCCCTGGCGATCAAGGGGCTGGACTACACCTATGTGCCGCATCATCTGCGCCATGGCGAGCATCTCGAGCCCGCCTATCTCGCCGTCAACCCGCAAGGGCTGGTGCCGGCGCTGATTCTGGACGACGGCACGCTTTTGACCCAGTCGCTGGCGATCATCGAATATCTCGACGACATCCAGCCTGAGCCGCCGCTGCTGCCGAAGGATGCGCTGGGTCGGGCACGAGTGCGGATGCTGGCGCAAATGATCGCTTGCGACATCCATCCAGTGAACAATCTGCGCGTGCTGACCTCGCTGCGCAGTTTGTTCGGCGCCGGCGACGAGGACGTCGTCAACTGGTTCCGGCACTGGGTGAACGAAGGTTTCCAGCCGCTTGAGAAGATTCTGGCTTCGTCGCCTGAGACCGGCACCTTCTGCCACGGTGATGTGCCGGGCCTTGCCGACATCTGCCTCGCCGCCCAGGTCACCAACAATGCCCGCTTCGGCGTCGACATGGCGCCCTACCCGGTGATTGCGCGCATCAACGCCGCCTGCATGGCGCTGCCGGCGTTCCAGAAGGCTGCGCCGCAGAACCAGATCGATGCCGAATAGAGAAGCCAGGGATGCCGACGAGGCAAAGACGCTCGCCGACATCGAAGAGTACGGCTGTCACATCCTCTATGTGCTGGAGGAGGACGAGCATCCGCCCGTCGCTTACTCGGTCGGGATCGAGCACAATTTTGGCGTCCCTGAATTGGTCGTCATCGGGCTCAAGCAGGAGCTTTCGCTGAACATCATCAACGAATATTGCCGACGCTTGCGCAACGGCGAGAGGTTCAGCGTCGGTGAGCGGGCGTCGGGTTTCCTGGGCGGTGGCTTCGACTGTCAGTTCGGTGCAGTCCATCCCGATCACTACCCAGAATATTTCGGCTGGGACATATGGTTTTATGACGGGCCCGATTTCCGGATTGTGCAGCTTATTTTTCCGACAACTTCCGGTGTTTGGCCCTGGGATGCCGAAGCCGATGACTGGTTTCGCGAACGGCAGCCGCTGCTTGATACCCCGCCTCACTAGAGCATCCCGAAAGTGGGAACCGGTTTTCGGAGAAGATCATGCTCCCACAAAGGTTAGATCGGGATGGCGGTTCAACGAAACGTCATCCTGATCTAGTGTCCAACTCTTAGCGTCGCTGCCCAGAAGCCAGCAACCGGAATAATTGATCTGTCCGCCATTGCTGGCAGAATCGATTTCCGGTCGGCTTTCCGTGGAATCGGCTATCGTCGCTCTCGGACAAACGTGGAGTCGCCTATGAAAGCGGTGGTCTTTGAAAAATTCGGCGAGGCGCCGACGATCCAGACCGTTCCCGATCCCAAACCGGCGGCCGATGGCGTGGTCATAAAGGTCGAGGCTACGGGTCTTTGCCGCAGCGACTGGCATGGCTGGATGGGCCATGATGACGGCATCACGCTTCCGCATGTCCCCGGCCATGAACTGGCCGGCGTTGTCGTCGCTGCCGGCAAGCAGGTCGGCCGTTGGAAGGCCGGCGACCGCGTCACGGTCCCCTTCGCGGTCGGCTGCGGTCGCTGCTTCGAATGCAACTCCGGCAATCATCAGGTCTGCGAGCACCAGACGCAGCCGGGCTTCACCGGCTGGGGCTCGTTCGCCGAATATGTCGGCATCGAGCATGCCGACACCAATCTGGTGCGCCTGCCCGAAGAGATGGAATTCGCCACCGCCGCCAGCCTCGGCTGCCGCTTCGTCACCTCCTTCCGGGCCATCGTCGACCAGGGCCGGGTGACGCCGGGCGAATGGGTAGCGGTGCATGGCTGCGGCGGCGTCGGCCTGTCGGCGATCATGATCGCCAGCGCCATGGGCGCCAATGTGATTGCCATCGACCTCACCGACGACAAGCTGGAGTTCGCCAAAAAGATCGGCGCGGTGGCGACCATCAATGCCTCGACGACGCAGAACGTCGTCAAGGCCGTCAAGCAGATCACCAATGGCGGCGCGCATATGTCGATGGACGCGCTCGGACACCCGACTACGTCCTTCAACTCGATCGCCAATCTGCGCCGGCGCGGCCGCCACGTTCAGGTCGGGCTGATGCTGGGCGAGCATGCCCGCCCGCAGGTGCCGATGGACAAGGTGATCGCCTTCGAGCTCGAAATCCTCGGCAGCCACGGCATGCAGGCCTACCGCTATTCCGCGATGATGGACATGATCCGCACCGGCAAGCTGAAGCCCGAATTGCTGGTGGGCAAGAAGATCAGTCTCGAAGAGGCGCCGGCCGCGCTGATGGCGATGGGCGGTTTCGAAGGCATCGGCATCGGGGTGGTGACGAAGTTCTGAGCAATTCCAGGACAAGCGTGAAACGGTTTTCCATCTGGAATTGCGTCAAAACAAATCAGTAGGCGCCTACCGCGCGAACTTCTTCGCCCCGAACACGCAGGCCACGACACCCAGCGTGACGACTACCATCATCGGGCTGACCTGCTCGTGCAACAGGCTCGCCGCCAGCGCCAGGCCGAAGAAGGGCTGCAGCAGCTGCAGCTGCCCGACGGCGGCGATGCCGCCTTGCGCGAGGCCGCGGTACCAGAAGACGAAGCCGATCAGCATGCTGAACAGCGAGACATAGGCGAGGCCGATCCACGCGCTCGAACCGATGGCGGCGAAAGATGGCGGCAGCGTCGCGAAGCTCAACGCCAGCATGACCGGCAGCGACAGCGCTAAGGCCCAGCAGATCACCTGCCAGCCGCCGAGCTTGCGCGACAGCTTGGCTCCTTCGGCGTAGCCCAGCCCGCAGACGATGATGGCGCCGAGCATCAGGCCGTCGCCGACCGGCGACGCGGTCACGCCTTGCGCCAGGGCGAACCCCGCGACCAAAGCGCTTCCTAGGCACGAGAACAGCCAGAAGGCCGGGCGCGGACGGTCGCCGCCGCGCAGCACGCCGAAGATCGCAGTGGCCAGCGGCAGCAGGCCGACGAAGATGATGGAATGCGCCGAGGTGACATGTTTCAGCGCCAGCGCCGTCAGCGACGGGAAGCCGACCACGACGCCCAGCGCAACGACGACGAGCGAGATCAAGTCGCCGCGCTCCGGACGCTTCTCGCGAAACAGCAGCAGCATCGCGATGCCGAGCAGGCCGGCGATCGCCGCCCTGGCCGCCGTCAGGAAGGTCGGATCGAAATCCATCACCGCCACCCGCGTCGCCGGCAGCGACCCGCTGAAGATCAGCACACCGATGAAGCCGCTGAGCCAGCCGTCAAAACTCTTTTCCATCACCCGCTCCGTTTGTGCTTCCGTACCGGGGCAGACCATGGCATCACCAGAGACAATGCGGTACAATTCGACAGAACTGTAATGGTGCACGGGGAAGTACAGATGGACATAGCGGGCCCAAACGCCAGTGGCGCCACGCTTGTCGAAACCGTCATGGCGGCAATCCGCCAGCGGATCGCGGCGCGCACGCTGACGCCCGGAGCCCGCCTGCCCTCGATCCGAGCCATGGCCAAATCCATGCAGGTTTCAAAATCGACCGTGGTCGAAGCCTATGAGCGCCTTGCGGCGGAAGGCACGATCCGTTCGCGGCCTGGCTCCGGCTTCTACGCCGCCGGCCAGCTTGCGCCATTGTCGCTGGCCGAGATCGGCCCTCGGCTTGACCGCGCCGTCGACCCGCTCTGGGTCTCGCGGCAGTCGCTCGAAGCGGGCGAGGAGATGCTGAAACCCGGCTGCGGCTGGCTGCCGGCGTCCTGGATGCCGCAGGCCGCCTTGCGCCGGGCGCTGCGCACCACTGCCCACGCCGACGACGTGGCGCTTGCCGATTACGGCACGCCGCTCGGCCTGCCGCCACTGCGCCAATTGCTGGCAAGGCGCATGGCCAACCATGGCGTCGAGGTCTCGCCCGACCAGATCATGCTGACCGACTGCGGCACCCAGGCGATCGACCTTCTGTGCCGCTTCCTGATCGAGCCCGGCGATGCGGTCCTGGTCGACGACCCCTGCTATTTCAACTTCCATGCGCTGTTGCGCGCGCATCAGGCCAAGGTTGTCGGCGTGCCTTACACGCCTTCGGGGCCGGACATCGAGCTTTTCGCCGAGGCGCTCGCCGAGCACCGGCCGCGCCTCTACATCACCAATTCCGGGATCCACAACCCGACCGGCGCGATCCTGTCGCCGGTCACCGCGCATCGGCTTCTGAAGCTCGCCGACCAGGCGGATCTCACCATCGTCGAGGACGATATCTTCGCCGACTTCGAACACAGCCCTGCCCCAAGACTCGCGGCCTTCGACGGCCTGCAGCGTGTCGTCCAGATCGGCTCCTTCTCCAAGACGCTGTCGGCCTCGGTGCGCTGCGGTTTCATCGCGGCGCCAGCCGACTGGATGGAGGGCCTAACCGATCTCAAGATCGCCACCACATTCGGCGGCACCCGGCTGTCCTCGGAGCTGGTGCTGAGCCTGCTGAAGGACGGCAGCTACCGAAAACATGTCGAGCAGTTGCGCACGCGCCTGTCGCGCGCCATGGCCGAGACCGCCGGCAGGCTGAAGGCGATGGGCATCGTGCCCTGGATCGACCAGCCGGCCGGCATGTTCCTCTGGTGCCGCCTGCCCGACGGCGTCGACGCCGCCGACGTCGCGCGCCATGCGCTTTCGGATAATGTCGTGCTAGCGCCCGGCAACGCCTTCAGCCTGTCGCACACCGCCGGCCGCTTCATGCGCTTCAACGTGGCCCAGTGTGGCGACGAACGTATTTTCAGGGTGCTCGAAAAGGCGATAGCCGCGTCTCGTCGCAAGGCCGCATAGTCCAGGCTGGGTCTCAGCAGGCCTTACGCCCCTGCCCGCTTGCGGCGCTCATACATCATCACCAGCGTTTCGGCCGTCAGCGCCGGCTTCTGCTCGCCCTCGATCTCGACGGTGTTGGCCGCCTTCATCAGATACTGTCCCGGGCCGAGATCCTCCATGGAAAGCAGCGTGGTGCGCAGCCTGATGCGCGCACCGGCCTTGACCGGCGCCAGGAAGCGCACCTTGTCGAAGCCGTAGTTGAAAGCGGCCTGGGTGTTTTCCGGCACGATACCCATCTCCAGCGCCAGCGCGCCGATGATCGACAAAGTCAGGTAGCCATGCGCGATCGTAGTGCGGAACGGGCTCTGCCGTTTCGCCCTATCGGGATCGACATGGATCCATTGGTGGTCGCCCGTGCACTCGGCGAACTGGTCGATGCGCTGCTGGTCTACCGTCGTCCAGTCGGACACGCCGAGCTCCTGCCCGGACATCGTTCGCAACTGTTCGAAGGTCGGCGGCGTTCTCGGCCGTGCTTCCGTCATTCCGGCTTTCCCATCACTTTTGCCTGTCTCCCGACCATGAAGCGGCGGCCACTGTCAATGCGCCGCCCCGCGAATTTCGCCGGTAGAGTTGATGCTTTTAGGCAGGCCGAGAACGCTCGGGCGCCTGCGCCGGTTGCATCGCATATCGGTCGGTGACGGGCCCGAAATCGCCAGGTAGCTATTTCTTTTCGTAGCCGGCGCGGATTTCCGCCATCGCATCCCGGATCCGGTCGCGCAAGATCTCGACTGATTCGGTGCTGGATTTGCGCACAAGGTCAGCCACTTCGCTGGCATTCTTCAGCGTCGTCTCAAACGACCTGCGGGCAAATTCCGCCTGCTTGCTCATCAGTTCCTGCGGATTGCCGGGCGTCTGGTAGTTCTGCGCCATCCGCGTGATCTCACGCAGGGCATTCTGTACCATCTCACGCTGCCTCGCCAACACGGAGGAGGCGCCGGCCGCACTTGCCCTCGCCGACTTTTCCAGGGCTTCGAGGTTCTTGCGATGATGATCGAGGATCGCCTGAACATCGACATTCGGCAGCTTGAGGTCGCGGCCGAACCTGCTGAACATGTCGAGAAAGGAGTCTGACTCTGGTCGTTTTGCCATGCTGTGCCTCCCTGCCGGCCGCCATGCGGCGCCCTTGAAGGAGAATAGTGCTCCTTGGGCCAGCGTCAATTGACGAGGAACAGCCGCTCCGCCGTATAGAGCGCCAGGCCGGCTAGCCCGCCGATGATCATGCCGTTGAAACGGATATATTGCAGGTCCTTGCCGATATTCGTCTCGATCAGCCGCGTCAGCTGCGCCAGATCCCAGCGCTTGACCTGGTCGGCGATGAATGTCGACACGCCGCTCTTCTGGCTTTCCACGAACGAAGCCAGCGCCACGACAAAACCCTGGTTCATGTCGGCCCTGATCTGGGCGTCGTCGGCGAGATGCCTGCCGATCTCGACGAACATGTTGGCGAGATGCTCGCGGATCGTCGAATCCGGCGCATTGACGTCCTGTTCGATGAACAGGCGCAGGCTCGTCCACGCATCGCCGGCCAGCGCCCTGACTTCCGGACGGCCCAAAAAATCGCGCTTCAGCTTCTCGGCCCGCCTTGCATATTGCTTCGAGGTCCTGAGCCGCTCGATGAAGCCAAGTACGAAGCCGTCGAATTCGGCACGCATCGGATGGTTGGGATCGGCCCGCACCTCATCGAGCAACGAGCCTGCCGAAGCGACGATCTTCTTCAAGAGGTAGGCGTCGGCACGAAACAGGTTGAACAGCGACGGCAGTTCCTCGCGGATCTTTTCGCGCATCGTTGCCAGCGCCTGCTCGTCATTGAGGAAACGCCCGACGACCCTGGTGAACTCGTCGAACAGTTTTTGGTGGGGGCGCTCATCGGTCAGCGCCGACAAAAGCTCCGCCGCGAGCGGCGCCAGCGGCACCCTTTCGATCTGCTCCAGCATGCGGCTGGTGACGAAGTCACGCAGGCCGGATTGCTCAACCGCAGTTAGCGTCTGCGGCACCAGCCGGGTGACGAATCGCGACAGGTCGGCGGCGCGTTCGGCATCGGCCAGCCAGTCGGCGACCAAAGCGGCGAAGTCGACCTCGGCGAGCTTTTGGCGCACCGGCTCCGGCGCCAGGAAATTGACTTCGATGAAACGGCCGAGATTGTCGGCGATGCGGTGCTGGTTCTCCGGAATGATCGCCGTGTGCGGGATCGGCAGCCCGAGCGGCCGCCGGAACAGTGCCACCACGGCATACCAGTCGGCGATGCCGCCTATGGTCGCCGCCTCAGCGAAAGCCGCGACGAAACCGAGCCATGGGTAGCTTGCCTCGAAGGACTTGGCGAGCGCGAAGACGAGTATGGACAGCGCAAGCGCCGCGGCGGCGATGGACTTGGTCCGCCGCAATGCCGCGAGCTTTGCTTGCGAATCGGCGTCGAATCGAGCCGGCGCGAGGGCCGGAGCTGACTGTGACATGGAAAGGCCGTTTCCTGTTTGCACCCGCCTCTATCTAGTGGCTGCCCGCCAAAACGCTCGCTCGAAGCTTGGGAGACATCCCTGTCCGCTATAAGCGCCAGCATGCACGAAAAGTTGACACGATTGTTCAGCTATGTACCGGTCCAGTCTGGAATTGTTCCAAACTATGGGCCATATTCGGCTCAAGCTAATATTTCGCGAGGAAACCATGCGGCTCACGCGCCAGACCAATTATGCGATGCGCATCCTGATGTATTGCGCCGCAAACACCGACAGGCTGAGCCGCATCCCCGAGATCGCCGCCGCATATTCGGTGTCGGAATTGTTCCTGTTCAAGATCCTGCAGCCGCTGGTCGAGGCCGGCCTGGTCGAGACCGTGCGCGGCAGGAATGGCGGCGTCAGGCTTGGCCGTCCGGCCGAGCAGATCAGCCTGTTCGATGTCGTGCGCGTCACCGAAGAGAGCTTCGCCATGGCCGAATGCTTCGAGAACGACGCGGCCGAATGCCCGCTGGTCGACAGTTGCGCCCTGAATTCGGCGCTGCGCGAGGCGCTCAACGCCTTCTTCGCCGTGCTCTCCCGCTACACGATCGCCGACCTCGTCGCCGCGCGCCCGAATGTGCGCAGCTTGCTCGGCATTGACCTTCTGGAGCAGCGCGCGCCCGCGGCGTGATCGGGCGCTTGCGGCCTGGTTTTCGATGAGAGCCGCCCACGACTTCCGTGGTGCGACGCCGCCCATGACTTCCCGGGTGGGGCGCCACCCATGGCTTCGTCATTCTAGGGCGGAGCAAGGAGCGCAGCGACGCAGCGCAGACCTTAGAATCCATTCCGTGACATTCGAGCGCCGCAGCGATGCAGAACTAGCGACGTCGGCGCCAGCGCTCCTTTCTGGATCGCCGCATTCTTCGGTTGATGTAACGGAATGGATCCTCGGGTTCTCCGCGTCCGCTTCGCTCCCGCTCCGCCCGTGGATGACGAAGGCGGGAAACCGCCCCTTGCCGCCAGACCTAAGCCGCCGATTGCGGCAGTACGAACGGGATATTCCCTGACGGCAGAGCACCGACCTTGAGCCTGCAGTCGAACACCCTTTCGATCAGCTCGTCATTGATCACGTCCATTGGCGACCCCGCGGCGGCAAGCTCGCCGTTACGCAGGACAAAAATCCGCTCGGCATACATGGCCGTCAAATTGAGGTCGTGCAGGATTGCCACCACACCGCCGCCGCGCCGGGCGAAATCGCGTGCGATATCCATGATGATGAGCTGGTGCTTGACGTCGAGGCTGGAGACCGGCTCGTCGAGGAAGAGATAGCGCGGCCGCCCTTCGAGCATCGGCGCCCAAACCTGGCAGAGCACGCGGGCGAGCTGCACGCGCTGCTGCTCGCCGCCGGAAAGTTCCTGGTAGAAGCGGCCGGCGAAACCGTCGAGGTCGAGACGCGCCAGCGCCCGCTCGGGCAAACGCGCGTCCTCGCCGGGCAGCACGCCGGAGCGCCCACCGATCAGGCCGAGGCGCACGATCTCGCGCACGGTGAACGGGAAGGACAGCGCCGTGGCCTGCGGCAGCACCGCGCGCAGCGTGGCTGCCTCGACCGGCTTCATGGCCGACAGGTCGCGGCCGTTGAGCGTGACGGTGCCGGCATAGGCAAGCTCGCCTGTCAGCGCCTTGAGCAAAGTCGTCTTGCCGGATCCGTTTGGCCCGACAATTGCCGTCACCTCGCCGGGCCGCGCCCTGAAGTCGACATGGGATACGATGCGCTTGCCGCCGATCGCCACCGAAATGTCGCGCGCTTCGATCATGGCGAACTCACAGATCAACGACGCCGCGCTTGCGCAGCAGGATCCACAGGAAGAACGGCGCGCCGGCGACCGCCGTGACGATGCCGATCGGCAGTTCGGCCGGCGCGACGATGGTGCGGGCGACCGCGTCGGCGATGAGAAGCAGCGATGCGCCGAGCAGGGCCGAGGCCGGCAGCAAATAGCGGTTGTCAGGGCCGATCGCCAGCCGCAGCACATGCGGCACGACGATGCCGATGAAGCCGATGCCACCGCTGACCGCGACCGAAGCGCCGACCGCCGCCGACACGCCGATAATGGCCGTGTATTTCAGCCGCTGCACCGGAATGCCGAGATGGCCCGCGGTCGCTTCGCCCAGCGCCAGCGCGTTGAGGCCGCGCGACAGGAACGGCATCGTGGCCAGCGCAAGGATGATGACTGGCCCCACGGTGCCGATCTTCGGCCATGTCGCGCCGGCCAGCGAGCCGAGTTGCCAGAAGGTCAGGTCGCGCAGCTGCCGGTCGTCGGCCATGAAGATAAGGGTGCCCGTGATCGCCATGGCCAGAGCGCTGATGGCGATGCCGGCAAGCAGCATCGTGGCGACCGACGTCCGTCCCTGGCGCGTGGCGATGGCGTAGAGCAGCAACGTCACCGCGAGCCCGCCGAAGAATGCCGCGAGCGGCAAAGCGAGCGCGCCGAGCGCAAGCGTGACGGGCGCAAGCCAGGTCGTGCCGACCACGATGATCGTCACCGCGCCGAGACTGGAGCCGGCAGAGACGCCGATCAGGCCGGGATCGGCAAGCGGATTGCGGAACAGGCCCTGCATCACCGCGCCGCAGACGGCCAGCGCTGCGCCGATCAGCACACCGAGCAGCACGCGCGGCATGCGGATGTCATAGACGATCAGCCGGTCGCGCGCCGCAAGCGCGCCATCCGGCGGCACGGCGCCGGTGAACCAGTCGTGGATGACGCGAACGGCCGATGCGTCGGAAGCGCCCGCCGTCAGCGACAGGAAAACGGAAAGGGCCAGCGCCAGGCACAAAAGCGCGATGACGAACCTTGCGCGCGCCGAGCGGTCGCCATCGGCTGCCATCGCCTGGCCCGGCGCGCCTGCTATCGACTGTTCGGCCATGGCCGCTCAGTCCAGGACCTGGTTGCCATAAAGCGCGACCGCAAGATCGTGGATGGCTTCGGCGGTGCGCGGCCCGAAGCCGAGCAGATAGCCGCCCCCCATGCTGATCATCTTGCGGTTCGTGCCAGCCGGGGTCGACGCGACGGCCGGATTGGCAAACAGCTCCTCCTCCGAGATCGGCGGCCCGCCGCCCTTCATCGTCAGGATCACATCCGGCTTGGCGCTGACGATCGCCTCATCGGTCATCGGCTTGTAGCCGGAGAAACCCTCGACCGCGTTGACCGCGCCGGCAAGCTTGACGACGCCGTCGGCCGCCGTGTCGCTGCCCGCAGCAAGGATCTTGCCGCCCTGCGTCGACAGCACGAAGAGCACCCGTTTGCGCTCCTTGATCGCAGCCGTCTGCTTTTCCGCCGCGGTCAGCTTCGCGTCCGTCTCCGCCGCGAGCTTTTCCGCCTTGGCCTCGACCCCCAGCGCCTTGCCGACGACGCGGATCTTTTCCAGGATGCCCTCATGATTGTAGTGGTCCGGCACCTCGATGAAAGCCACGCTCGACTTCTTCAGCACGTCGACCGCTTCTTTCGGGCCGCTGCCCTGCAGGGCCAGGATTCCGGTCGGATTGACAGACAGGACGCCCTCGGGCGACAGCGCGCGCATATAGCCGACATCGGGGAGCTTCGCCGCGGCCTCGGGATAATTGCTGGTCGAGTCGCGGGCGACAAGATGGCCTTCCTCGCCGAGCGCATAGACGATCTCGGTGATGGAGCCGCCTACGGAGGCGATCCGCGAGTTGTCCGAAAAGACGGTCGTGCCTTCGTCCGCCTTGGCTGGCTGCATGACGGCAAGCAGGACGCCGAGCGTCGGCGCAAGCGCCGCGCGGAATCTGAGAACAAAGCGCATTGGGTGCCACCTCATGCCGCGGTCGGGTTGGGAATGCGGGGCAGGTTCTCGGCGAGAAAACGCCAGTCTTCGCGCTCGCCTTCGCCTTCATGGCGCTTGCCGAAGAACTGGATGATCAAGCCGCCATTGGCGTCATAGGCCTCCAGCGAGGTGACATGGCCGTCCTTGGTGGGCTTGCGCACTGCCCAGACCTCGTGAACGTGGTCGACCCTCAGATGCAGATGGAAGGTCTCGTCGAGCACGTTGATCCACGGGCCCATCGGCTTGACCGATTTGACCGGGCCGGAATGGATCTGGATGCAGCCGCGATTGCCCACGAAGCACATGATGGGCATCTCGCCTGCCGCAGCGCGGTGGAACATGGCGCTGATCGCGTCATTGTCGAGCAGCCAGGCATAGTCCTGGCCCACCATGCGCACCGCCTCGCGGCGACTGAGCTTCAGCGTCTTCAGCATGCCGAAGAACTGATGCACGTCGGTGAGCCGGCTCCAGCGGTCGCGCAGATCGCCGATCGAAGCAGCCGCGCCCTGCCCTTCATCTTCTCCTTCCGCGGCGCGTGGGAGAATCGCGACGGTCTGTTCCTGGTTCGACGATTCGAGGCTCGCCACCAATTTCTGGTAGGCATAGAGATTGGATGCGGGCCTCAGATGCACCTTGTGCACTGCCTCGCCCGCCGCGTCGAAGAACTGCAGGCTGCGGCGGATCTCGCCGCCGTCGCGGTTTTCGACGGCAAAGCCGTGCGCCCAGACTTTCGGGAAGATGCGCAGGTCGATGTTCTCGCCAAGCACCATGGCATTATGGTTGCCGGTCACGACCTTGTCGTAGACGCCGATCTTTTCGTGTACGGCGCTTTCGTTGCGGGTCAACGCCATCACTTCGCCGACCGCCTCGAGACCGGTCAAAAGATCGTTGACGCACGGCTCGACGCGGACAGCGCCGAAGCCGCATTGCGCGGCGACCAGCTCCGCTTCCGAAATGCCCAATTGCGCCGAGAGATCGCGCTCCCGCATTTTCGGATTTTCTTCTCGCGCCCGCCGGATTTCCTCCGGCGACGGCTTAACGCGCTGGTCCATTTCGTCCACCTGTATGCCTGATGTCTGCTTGTCTAGCGCCCGCCGGTCCTCACTTGTTGAGGATCAGCTTGCCCTGGCGGGTGATCTTTAGGCGGTAGAGCGCGCCATGATGCTCGATGCCGATCTCGTGCTCGCCCTGGAACAGCGTGTTGCTGGAGAGCGTCCTCACCGCCAACGGCACGCGTTCGTAACGCATCTGCGTGTCATCCGGACGGCGGACGCGATAGCGGAAATCGTGGGGATTGTGCGTGTTCATCGGGTCGGTCCTTCCTCTGCCGGCCACCTTGGCCGCAGCCTCATAAAATGCGGATTAAATTCTTGACTCGAATAGTCATGTTTACTAGTCAGTGCATTACCGGAGTAAATGAGTCAACATTTAAGACGCCGGATATGATCAAAAATGCGAGCGAGCCACTGGCCAGCCAGCTACGAGCCTGAAATCTGGAGTTGGGCATGGGGTTGGCGACTTGGGAACGGACGGGCCCTGCGGGCAATAGCGCGGGGCCGGGCTTCCGATCGATTGCAAAGGCAATCGCCGCATTGATGGCCGGAGCGGCGGCGATCGCACTCAGCGTGCCCGCCGCGCAAGCCCAGCAAGCCGTGCAGCCGGTCAACCAGCAGCAGGCCGAGAGCGCCGCGGCCGAAGGGACGCTGCTCGACAAGATCCTCGTCATCAGCCGCACCGGCGAAACCGCGATCCAGTCGCTGGCTTCCGCCAGCCATGTCGACCAGGAGCAGCTCGACCGCCGCATGGCGACGACGCCGAACGAGATGCTGCTCGGCGTGCCGGGCGTCACCGTCCAGGCCGACGCGCGGCGTGTGTCTTCGAGCATCAACATCCGCGGCCTGCAGGATTTCGGCCGCGTTGCGGTGATTGTCGACGGCGCAAGGCAGGACTTCCAGCGCTCGGACCACGGCACGCAGTCGACCTTCTATGTCGATCCTGAGCTCATCAAGTCCGTCGACGTCATCCGCGGCCCGGTTGCCAACACCTACGGCTCCGGCGCCATCGGCGGCGTCGTCTTCTTCGACACCAAGGACGCGGCGGATTTCCTCAAGCCGGAGGAGACATGGGCCGGCACGCTGACCGGACGCTATGAAAGCAACGGCGAGGGGTGGACCACCAGCGCCACCGGCGCCTACCGGATCGACGAGAACTGGGACGTTCTCGGCAACATCGTCTACCGCGACTACGGCGACTACAAGAACGGCGGCGGCGACACCGTGGCCGGCACCGGTTTCGACGTGCTGAGCGGACTGCTCAAGACCACCATACGCCCGACCGAGAACAGCGAATTGAAATTAGGTTGGGTCGGCTCGAAGGACGGCTGGACCGAGACCAGCAGCGGCGTGCCGGCCAACGATGTCGATCTGAAGTCGAACACCTTTACCGCCCGCTACAACATCACCGACGATGCCAGGAGCTGGCTCGACCTCCACATCAACGCCTCCTACAACAAGACCCTTCTCGACCTGACGACGCTTACGGTCCAAAATCGCTTCGATCCGGTCACCGGCCTGCCTGTGCTGCTGCCGGCCGGCTCGCTGTCCACCTTCGATGTCGGCACCACCGGCATCGACATCTGGAACACGTCGCGCTTCGAGACGGCGGGCGTCGCCCACGAACTGACCTATGGCGGTGACTGGGTCGGCGACGACGTCGATACCGGCGGCACAGCTGGCGGCGACAGCTTCTATACGCCTGGCGGGAAGCGCAACGTGTCCGGCGCCTACATCCAGGACAAGCTGACCTGGGAATGGCTGGAGGTCATTGGCGGCCTGCGCTACGACAATTACAGCCTGAAGGACGATACGAATGAGACCTCCGGCGACCGGGTATCGCCGCGCATTACGGTCGGCGTCTCGCCCTTCGAAAGCGCCGGCCTGCCAGGCCTGCAGTTCTACGGGACCTATGCGGAAGGTTACCGCTCGCCCTCGCTGACCGAGACGCTGATCAGCGGCAACCATCCGGCCGGCGTCAGCTTCCCGTTCCTGCCCAACCCGAACCTGAAGCCCGAGACCGGCAAGACCGTCGAGTTCGGCGCCAACTACCAGCAGAATGACATCATCGAGGGCGGCGACGCGCTGCGGCTCAAGGCAGCCTACTTCCACAACAATGTCGACGACTACATCGACGGAGTGACGCTCTCGCCCTTCGATCCGACCAGCGGCTGCCCGTTCGGCCCGGGCATTCCGATCTGCTTCCAGTACCAGAACTTCGCCAAGGCCAAGATCGACGGCTTCGAGCTGGAAAGCGTCTACGACGCCGGTTGGGGTTATGCCGGTCTCTCGGCCTCCATCATCAACGGCCACACCATCTCCTATGAGGGCGAGCGCGGCGACCTCGCGACCATCCCGTCTTCCCAGGTGACGGCCCAGCTCGGCCTGCGCTTCCTCGAGGACAAGCTGACAGTCGGCGGCGAAGTGCAGTACAACGGGAAGCCCAAGGGCAATCCGGTGGCCAAGGACTTCACGCTGGTCAACGCCTTCGCCAGCTACCAAGCGACGGACGATCTCAAGCTCGACTTCCGCGCCGATAATCTGTTCGACGTCAAATACACCAACCCGCTCAACGGAAGCACGACAGCCGTCCTCTATGAGCCCGGCGTCACGCTGAAGGTCGCGGCAACCATGCGCTTTGGAGGCTGAGCCCGGGGTCGAGCCGGCGGCCTGCATGCGCGCTCAAGACCTCGACCAAGACCGCCATCGCTTTCGGCGGATTACATCCGGCCATTCCGCATGGCGCCGTGGCGTGGCCCGCCTCCGGTCCACCGCCATGGGCGGCAACCGATCTTGATTTGACAATTCCTTGTCGCGTGCGGCAGGTCTCGGCGCGACACATGCAGGACATCAATCACCCTTGCGATGCAGGCAGCGAACCGGCTATCAAGCCGGCCGAGCCGCTTATGCAGATGCGGCAATCCGCGGGAGACCGCAGATGGATGGTGGCGATCATCGCCTCCGGCCTGCTCCATGGCGCCGCCGCAGCAGCGTTTCTGATCGCACCCGCGGGGACATTCGATCCTGCGGACGCGATCAGGGCCGAGGGCGCCGACCAGTCCGGCACCAACGTCATCGGCAGCGCCTTGGACGACCAGGCGTCCGGCGCGGTGGATGTTACCCTGGTGCCGGATCCGCAACCGGCAAAACGCCAGTCTGTCCAGCCCGTTCCGCCGGCCGAGGCGCCGCAGCCGGTAAGTGAGCAAGTGGCGCGCCAGCCTCCGCCGGAAGCCGTCAAGGAGCAGGCCTCTACGCCGGATATCCTGGCGGCCGCCGCACCGCGCCAGGATGATCAGAGCGTCCCCACGGACGGCAAGCCGACGCCCGCGATCGAGCCGCATAGCACACAAGCGTCCCCTGCCGAGCCTGAGCAATCGCCGGTTCCGAGCGCGACATCGAGCGCACCAGCCGGATCGGCGGGGCCAAGCGAAACCGTTGAACCGCGCGGCACGGCGGATGGCGATATGCGCGATGCGCCGGTCATCGCCAGCAAGGGCAAGAAACAGGCCGCCGGCAATGCGCTGGAATCCCGCTACAGTGGTGAAATCCAGAAGAAGCTGGCCCGCGCCAACCGTCGCGTTTCGAAATCGATCCAGGCCAAGGCTCGCAACAATGCCAGGGTGGTTTTCGTCGTCGCGGCCGATGGCAGCGTCAGCGACCTGCAGCTCGCTGAAAGTTCAGGGTCCGCCGAGCTCGATCAGTTCGCTTTGACGCTGGTGCGCAAGCAGGCACCGTTCCCTCCCATTCCACCCGAGACCGGAAAATCGAGTTGGGTGTTCAAGGCGCGGATCGGCCCTTTTTAGAACCTTCCCATCCTAAGAATTCGTCCATTCGAAAGGAAACCAATGTACATCGCCATGAACCGCTTCAAGGTCCAGAACGGCTCCGAGGAAGGCTTTGAGGACGTCTGGAAGAACCGCGATTCAAGCCTCTCCGGAATGCAGGGTTTCAGGGAATTCCACCTGCTGCGCGGTCCGGTCAACGAGACCGAGGGCTATACACTGTTTGCCTCGCACACCGTCTGGGCAAGCCAGGAGGATTTCGTCGCCTGGACGAAATCGGAGAACTTCCGCGCCGCCCATCGCAACGCCGGCGGCTCGAAGGTGCACTATCTGGGCCACCCGCAGTTCGAAGGATTCTCGGTCGTCGAAGGCGCCTGAAACGCGCCTCCGCCAAAAGAGCTCGTCTCGAGCTGACTATGCTGCCGCCAGCAGGCTGGCGTTCCCGCCCGCCGCCGTGGTGTCGACGCAGACCGCGCGTTCATGGGCGTAGGCCACCGGATTGAGCACCTCGCTGACCAGCGGCACGATCGGCCCGGAGCGCTCGGCAATCACCTTGCGCACGATGCGCGCCGCCTCCGGCGTGCCGGAGAAGGCGACGACATCGACCCGCAGCGAACGCGCCTCGACCGGATCGGGCCGACCGTCGATCGCCGCCAGCGGCAGGCCCTTGCCGGTCAACGCCGACAGCGCAGCCGGCGCGCCCGGCGCCACCGCAAGCACCGCATTGCCGGCCGCAAGCGCCTGGATCGTCTGGGCAAGCAGCGTCTCGGCATCCGGGCCCAGGCACAACACTCGGCCACGCGGTGCCAGCGACAGCGTGTTGGCCTCGCCGGTCGGCCCGGGCAGGTCGACCTGGCCGAAATCGAGGCTGGCGGCTGCGGCGATCGCCGCCGCCCCTTTGCCGCGCAGATGCTTCCTCAGGATCGCCACGCGATCCGGCCGCGTCGACCAGCCGCCGAGCGTGGGATCCGGCAGATTGTCGGCAAGCTCGGTCGCGCTCACCTTGTGGCCCTCGCCAAGCTCGGTGCCGGCCTCAGGCCCTTTGCGGAACCGGCGCAGATAATGCGGCCCGCCGGCCTTCGGGCCGGTGCCCGAAAGCCCCTCGCCGCCGAAGGGTTGCGAGCCTACGACGGCGCCGATCTGGTTGCGGTTGACATAGATGTTGCCGGCATGGATGCCGTCGACGAAATGCTGGACGCGGCCTTCGATGCGCGTGTGCAGCCCGAAGGTCAGCCCGTAGCCCTTGCGGTTGATGGCGGCGATCACCGCGTCGATCTCGTCGGCGTCGAAGGTCGCGACATGCAGCACCGGGCCGAACACCTCGCGCTCCATTTCCTCTATGCCTTTGACGCGGAAGACATGCGGCGCCACGAAACGGCCGGTTGCCGGCGCTTCCAATTTCGCTATCAGCCTGCCTTCCAGCCCCTTCTTCTTGCAATACTCACTGATCGACGCCTGCGCCTCGTCGTCGATGACCGGGCCGACATCGGTCGAGATGGCCCAGGGATTGCCGACATTGAGCGCTTCCATCGCGCCCTTCAGCATTTCCAGCATCTTCTTCTCGACGTCCTTCTGCACGTAGAGAACGCGCAATGCCGAGCAGCGCTGGCCGGCGCTCTGGAAGGCCGAGGCGAGGATGTCGCGCACCGCCTGTTCCGGCAGTGCGGTGGAATCGATGATCATCGCATTCAAGCCGCCGGTTTCGGCGATCAGCATGGCGTCGGGCGCGGCCGTTTCCGCCAGTTGCTTCTCGATCAGCTTGGCGACCTCGGTCGAGCCGGTGAAACAGACGCCGGCAATGCGCGGGTCGGCCGTCAGCGGCGCGCCGACCGAGGCGCCATCGCCCGGCAAAAGCTGGATGACATCCTCCGGCACGCCAGCCTCGCGCAGCATTTCCACGGCGCGGAAAGCGATCAGCGGCGTCTGCTCGGCCGGCTTGGCGATCACCGAATTGCCGGTGACCAAAGCCGCCGCGATCTGGCCGGTGAAGATCGCCAGCGGGAAATTCCACGGCGAGATACAAACGATTGCGCCGCGCGCTTGCGTGCCCGCTTCGGCGTTGGCCGCCTCGGCCGCGTAGTAGCGCAGGAAGTCGACCGCCTCGCGCACTTCGGCGACGCCGTCGGCCAGCGATTTGCCGGCCTCGCGGGTGGCGAGAGCGAAGAACTCGACCGCATTCGCCTCGTAGAGGTCGGCGGCGCGATTGAGGATAGCGGCGCGCTCGGCAACCGGACGCTTCGCCCAGGCGGGTTGCGCGTCGACAGCGATGCGCACCGCGGTCGCCACTTGCTTGGCCGCCGCCTCATGCACGGTGCCGACGATCTCGTCGGGCTTTGCCGGATTGACGATCTGCCGCGGTTTGCCGTAGCCGGCGGCGCGCGTCACTGGCTTGGCGTGCCAGCGATCCGTACCGGCGAACTCTGCCCTCGCCTTGTCGATAGCCGCGAGCGTCACCGGATCGGTGATGTCGAAGCCTTTGGAATTGCGCCGGCCGGCGCCGAAGATCGCGGCCGGGCTCGCGATCGCCGGATTGGCGGCAGGCCCCTGCGTCTCGACAACCGCGAGCGGATCGCGCGCGATCTCCTCGGGCTCGACTTCCTCATCGGTCAACTGGTGGACGAAGGAGGAGTTGGCGCCGTTTTCCAGCAGACGGCGCACCAGATAGGCAAGCAGGTCGGAATGCGCGCCGACCGGCGCATAGATGCGGCAGCGCGTGCCTTCGGCCTGCCGCACGGTCTCGTGCAGCGCCTCGCCCATGCCGTGAAGGCGCTGGAACTCGAAGCTGTCGCGGTCCGTCGCCATCGACAGGATGGCGGCAACCGTGTGCGCGTTATGCGTGGCGAACTGCGGATAGATCCGGTCGGTCATCGACAAAAGCTTTTTCGCGCAGGCCAGATACGAAACGTCGGTGTTGGTCTTGCGGGTGAAGACGGGATAACCGGACAAGCCAAGCGTCTGCGCCCGCTTGATCTCCGTGTCCCAATAGGCGCCCTTCACCAGCCGCACCATGATCCGGCGGTCATGTTTCCTGGCGAGCGCATAGAGCCAGTCGATGACGAAGGCCGCGCGCGGGCCATAGGCCTGGACAACGACGCCAAAACCGTCCCAGCCGGCAAGTTCCGGCTCGGCCAGCACGCGTTCGATGACGTCGAGCGACAGGTCGAGGCGGTCCGCCTCCTCCGCGTCGATGTTGAGGCCCATGCGCGAATGCCGGGCGGCAAGCGCCAGCGACAGAAGCCGTTCGGCCATCACCGGCAGCATGGTCTCGCGCTGCGCCGCCTCGTAGCGTGGATGCAGCGCCGAGAGCTTGACGGAGATGCCGTGATTGTAACGGATGTCGGGACCGTTCGACCCCGCATCGAGCGAGGAGATCGCATCAGCATAGGCGCGGTGGTAACGCAGCGCGTCGGCCTCGGTGCGGGCCGCTTCGCCCAGCATGTCGAAGGAATAGAGATAGCCCTTCTGCGTCATCGGCCGGCCGCGTTTGACGGCCTCGGCGATGGTGCGGCCAAGCACGAATTGCTCGCCCATCTCCCGCATCGCAGCGGCGACCGCCTTGCGGATCACCGGCTCGCCAAGCCTGCGCACCATGGCGCGCAGCGTGCCCTCGATGCCGCCCTCGCCTTCCTCGAGCACGCGGCCGGTCAGCATCAGCGCCCAGGTCGATGCGTTGACGAAGATCGAGCTCGAACCACCCGAATGCGCCGACCAGTCATGAGGCGCGATCTTGTCGGCGATGAGATCGTCCATCGTCTCGGCATCGGGCACGCGCAGCAGCGCTTCGGCGAGACACATCAGCGCCACGCCTTCCTTGGTCGACAAGCCGTAGGCTGAGAGGAAGACCTCCATCAGCCTGGGATCGGTCGAGCCGCGCACCGCCCGCACCAGATCGGCAGCGCGCGCCGAGATCGCCTTGCGCTCCTGCGCCGAAAGTCCCGCCGTCGCTGACAGGCGCTTTACCGCCTCGTCTTCGTCGGGCAAATAATTGGCGCGGATCTGCTGGCGGAGGGCGTCGAGCGGCATGTCGGGTCCATGAAAGCGAGCGTGAGCGAACGGTCTGGCGGCCGCCGGACCGAATGGCGCAAGCTAGCACAGCTGCGATTTCCAGTCGGTCCAAAGAAATCGACACGATAGACTGATCGATCTATCATATAGGGACTAATCCCACCATTTCGACTGCGATTTAAATGACTGAAGACCAATTGGACCGCATTGACCGCAACATCCTGTCCGCGCTCGGGCGCGACGGCCGGCTTTCGATGTCTGAACTGGCGTTGAAGGTCGGCCTGTCGAAGACGCCGGTGCAGGCGCGCGTGAAGCGGCTGGAGAAGGACGGCTACATAAGAGGCTACCGCGCAGTCATCGACCGCGAGCGCATGGGCGAAGGCCATGTCGCCTTCGTCCAGGTAAAGCTATCGGACACGCGCTCGGCAGCGCTCGACGCTTTCAACCGCGCTGTTCAGGGCGTGCCGGAGATCGAGCAATGCCACATGATGGCATCGAGCTTCGATTATCTGCTGAAGGTCCGCACCACCGACATCGCCGGCTATCGCCGCGTGCTCGGCGAGCGCATCTCTGCCCTGCCCCATGTCGCCCAGACGTCGACTTTTGTGGCGATGGAGACGGTGAAGGACCGCTAATCAGACAGCGTCTTCAGGAAAGCCACCAGCGCGGCCCGCTCGCGCTCGGACAGGTCGAGCGGATGCACTTCCGAGACGCCTTCCACGCTGGGCGGCGCCTTCGAATAATGCGCCACCACTTCATCCAGCGTCGAGAATTGCCCGGCATGCATGTAAGGCGGCCGGTAAGCCGCGCCCCTGAGCGATGGCGTCTTGTAGGCGCGCATGATTTGCGGACCGTCCTTCACCATGAAGCGCAGCTCGCGGCAGGCGCTTTCGTCGCCGTCGCGGAACTTGCCGATACAGTTGAAAGGATCGGCCTCGACCTGCGTCACGGCATCGACGCGCCCGCGGTCCGGCGGCAGGCCGTCGAACGGCGGCACGCCGGTGTTGTGGAAGGAGTTGTCGGTGAAGCGCGGGCCATTGTGGCAGGTCACGCAATTGGCCTTGCCGATGAACAGCTTCAGTCCGAGGATCTCTTCCGGCGAGAACGCCGCATTGCCTTCCGGCTTGGCGCCGGTGGCCAGATCGATGGCGAAGCGGTCGAAGCGCGTCTGCTCAGGCTCGATCGAGCGCTCGAAGGCGGCGATCGCCTTGCCGATATTGGCGAAGACGCGGTTGACGTCGTCTTGCTGGCCGGTGGGCATGGCGTTCCACGCCGCCTTTTCGGCGTCGCTGCCCAGCGGGCTCGCATTGGCCGGCACGCTGGAAAGGTCGGGCAGCGGTCCGAAGATCCGCTCATAGCGCTCGCCGAACCGCTTTTTGATATAATGCGCGAAGGCGGCCCGGTTGCCGGCCTGCTCGAGCGGGTTTTCAAGCGGCGTCAGCGCCTGCGCCCACAGGCTGTCGCGCCTTCCGTCCCAGAAGAACCAGGGATTGCGCGCCACGCCCGCCAGCGGCATCGTGCGGCGGTTGGTATGGCCGACACCGACCGCCTGCGGCAGGTCGTCCTGGAACTGGCGGTCGATCTTGTGGCAGGTCGAGCAGGACACCGTGCCGTCGCGGCTCATGCCGCCATCGAAGAACAGCGTGGAGCCAAGCGCCGCGGCCGCCGGTACGTCCGCATACTGGTTCGTGGTGTCGGGTTTCAATGATGGCAGCGTGTTCAGCGCCAGCGACGCGATGGTCTTCTTCTCGGCATCGCTGAACTGCGGCTCGCCGAAGCCGCCCAGCAAGGCGAGAGCGGCCAAAGCCAAGAGACTTGCAACGCTGATCAGCCGCCTCATTGCCCGCTCACAACACGATGTTGAAGACGACGGAATCGGAGCCCGCCGCCGCCGACACGGCAAAGCGCATTTGCCACCAACCGCTCATCGTGAACTTCACGCCATCGATGCGATAGCGCCCCTGGCCCAAATAGTCGGTCGCCTGCGGACTGGTCGGCAGGCCGTGATCGTGCTGCGGCATCCCGCCGGAAACGGTGATGGCAGCGCCCTCCACCGGCGCGCCGGCGGCGGTCTTCAGCGTCAGCAGCCAGGACTGCAGCTCGCCCTGCCGGACGACGCCGCGCTCCGGCTCGAAGCTCGCGACGAACAGACCGTTCGCCGTCTTTTTCGAGCGCGACAGGTCCGGTCCGGGCGCCGGTTGCGGCAACGTCAGATAGACGGCGGCCACGATGCCGACCAGCAGAGCGGCCAGACCGAGACCCGCAAGGATGTAACGCCATATCGATGCCAAGCCCATTCCTCTTCGGCTGCTAACGCCGCGGGGCGCTTGCCGCGTCCCGGCCCGCCTGTGGAAATCGCTTCTGGCGCAAAAAACGCCGGTAGCCAAGCATGGCGCTGCCGACCGCAAAAAGCTACAGCAACAACATCTTAGGAAGGATAAGCTCGCATGGCCAATGGTATCGCGTCGATCGGCGAATGCATGCTGGAACTGTCGGGCCAAACAGGCCCGAATTGGCGAATGGGTTTTGCCGGCGATACCTTCAACACGCTCTGGGCGTTGCACGCCTTGAGCCCGGAACGGCCCGCGACCTATGTGACGGCCTTTGGCGACGACCCTTTCTCGCGCGACCAGATCGCTTTCTTTGCCGAGAACGGCATCGGCATAGGCAACAGTCCGGTCATTGCCGGCGCGCGTCCCGGCCTTTACGCCATAACGCTCACCGGGGCCGAGCGCGCCTTCACCTACTGGCGAAGCGACGCGGCCGCGCGCCAGCTCGCCTCGGACCCGACAGCGCTGGCAAAAAGCCTTGAAAACCAGGCGCTTGTCTATTTTTCCGGAATCACCTTGGCAATTCTGGACGAGGCCGCGCGGAAAACTTTGCTGACGGCCATAATTGCGGCGCGCAAGGCCGGCTCGCTCGTCGCCTTCGACCCGAACTACCGGCCGCGTCTGTGGCCGAGCCGCGAGACGGCTCAGGCCGCGATCTTGGAAGCGCTTGCGGTGGCCGATATCGCGCTTCCGACTTTTCCGGACGAGCAGATGCTGTTCGGCGACGCGACGCCGCAGGCAACGGCGGAACGCCTTGGCAAGCTGACCGGCGAGGTCGTGGTCAAGAACGGCGAGCAGCCGGCCCTGATTGCCCTGAACGGCGCTTCGCAAGTCGTTGACGCGGTGCATGTGGCCGCCCCTGTCGACACGACGGGCGCCGGCGATTCCTTCAACGGCGGCTATCTCGCCGCGCGGCTTGCCGGCCATGCGCCCGCCGCCGCCGCTCTGCGCGCGCACAAAGTCGCCGCCGCGGTCGTGCAAGTTCGCGGCGCGCTGGCTCCATTCGAGACGTTGAGAGCTGCATTCGACAGTTAACAATATCGAAGCTTAGGCGACCCTCACTTTCAGTATCGTCAAATTTTAAGGCAGACGGAACCGGTACTCCGTCACCTGATGATAGATCTGCCCCGGCCACAGCGTCGCCTGCGGGAAATAGGGCCGGTTCGGGGCATCCGGCCAGGTCTGCGCTTCGAGGCAGAGGCCTGAAAACGCCTTGTAGCGGCGGCCGTCGAGCCCCGGCGACGTCGGCGCGACGAATTGGCCGCTATAGAGCTGCAGTCCCGGTTCGGTGGTCCACACCTCCATCTCCACGCCGGAATTGGCGCCTTGCACCCAGGCAGCCTGGTGCAGCGGCCCGCGGCTGGAGGCCAGGCAGTAATTCAGGTCGTAGCGAAGCTGCTCGCCTTCCATTTCCATGCGCAGCGCCCGCGCCTGCCGGAAGTCATAAGGCGTGCCGTCGACGGGCTTTACGGCGCCGGTCGGGATCATCTCGTCATCGACGGGCGTGTAGGCGCCGGCGTTGAGCATCAGCCGGTGATCGAGGATGTCGCCGGCCCCGCCATCGTCGAGATTGAAATAGGAGTGCTGCGCGAGGTTGCAGAGCGTCGGCTCCTCGCAGGTCGCGGTCAGTTCCATGCTGAGCGTGCCCGGGATCTTCAGCCGGTAGGTGCAGGTGACGTCGAGCGCGCCGGGAAAGCCCATGGCGCCGTCCGGATCGTGCAGCGTCAGCGTCACAAAATCACGGCCATGCAGCGAGACGGACCATGGCCGGCGGAAATAGCCTTCCGAGCCGCCATGCAGCGTGTGCTTGCCGAGAAAATTCTGTTCGGTCTGGTAGCGGCTGCCGGCGATCGTGAAGCGGCCCCCGCCGATGCGGTTGGCGAAGCGGCCGACCACCGCCCCGAAGAAGGCGCGGTCGGTCTCGTAGGGTTCGAAACGGTCGTAGCCCAGCACCAGCGGCGCGTCGTGGCCGCTCAGCCTGAGATCCTGGATGATGGCGCCGAGCCCGATGATGTTGGCCGTGATGCCGCCGCCGCGAATGGTGAACCGGCGCACGGCCTCGCCCGCCTGCGTCGTGCCGAAGACCTCACCGTCCTTCATCGCCATGCCCAAGATGTCATTACCGATCCGTGGATTTAGGCCGGCTGCGTATCATCCGGCAAGCGCAGGCTAAAGCAATTCCAGGAAAAGTGCGCAGCGGCTTTGCGCCAAGACAAGGCGATAAGCAGTCCACCGTTTGTCCGAAACGGTGGACTGCCGGGTGCCTGCCCTCGCCTATGGATCGATGTCAGAGTCCGAGGCCGCCGAAGCAGGCATATTTGGTGTCGAGATAGTCCTCGATGCCCTGATGCCCGCCTTCACGGCCAAGACCCGATTCCTTGACGCCGCCGAACGGCGCCTCGGGCGTGGTGATCAGGCCTTCATTGACGCCGACCATGCCGTATTTCAGGCCTTCCATCACCCGGAAGGCGCGGCCGAGATCGCCGGTGTAGAAATAGGCGGCGAGGCCGAACTCGGTGTCATTGGCCAAGGCGATCGCCTCTTCCTCAGTCTCAAACTTGAACACGGGCGCGATAGGCCCAAAAATCTCTTCCTTCATGAAGCGCATGTTCGGCGTGGCGCCGGAGATCACCGTCGGCTGGAAGAACGAGCCACCCAGCGCATGACGCTTACCGCCGGCGACGACCTTGCCGCCCTTCGACGTCGCGTCGGCGATGAATTCCTCGACCTTCTCGACCGCCTTCTCGTCGATCAGCGGCCCCTGCTGCACGCCTTCTTCCAGGCCCGAGCCGACCTTGAGGTTGTTGCTGGCGGCGGCCAGCTTCTCGACGAATTTGTCATAGATGCCGGCCTGCACGAGGAAGCGATTGGTGCACACGCAGGTCTGGCCGGAATTGCGGTACTTGGCCGTGATGGCGCCGGCAACCGCGCGATCGACATCGGCGTCGTCGAAGACCAGGAACGGCGCGTTGCCGCCAAGCTCCATCGACACCTTCTTGACCGTCGAGGCCGACTTCTGGATAAGGATCTTGCCGACCTCGGTCGAGCCGGTGAAGGTGATCTTCTTGACCAGTGGGTTGGCGCAGATCTCGTCGCCGATTTCGCCGGCCGAACCGGTGATGACATTGACGACGCCCTTCGGAAAGCCGACTTCCTCGACAAGCGCGCCCCAGGCGAGCCCCGAATAAGGCGTCTGCGAGGCCGGCTTGACCACCGCGGTGCAGCCGGCGGCCAAAGCCGGACCGATCTTGCGGGCAAGCATCGAGGACGGGAAATTCCACGGCGTGATGGCGGCGATGACGCCGACCGGCTCCTTGGTCACCAGGATGCGGCGGTCGCCCCATGGCGACGGAACGATGTCGCCATAGACGCGGCGGCCTTCCTCGGCGAACCAGAGAATATAGCTGGCGGCCGAACCGATCTCGCCCTTGGATTCGGTCAGCGACTTGCCCTGCTCGATGGTCAGCAATTCGGCAAGCACGTCCTGATTGTCCATCATCGCGTCATGCAGCTTGCGCAGGAGCTTCGACCGCTCGAGCGCAGTGGTCTTGCTCCAGCTCTTGAACGCTTCCTCCGCGGCCTCGATGGCGCGGCGGGTTTCGGCCTTGCCGGCCTTCGGCACGGTGCCGATCTTCAGGCCCGTCGCCGGATTGTTGACGTCGATGGTCTGGCCGCTGTCGGCCTGCACCCATTCACCATTGATGAGATTGGCCTGGCGCATGAAATGGCTGGTTTTCTGAAGCATGATCTGGCCTCCGTTCGGCGCGCTGATCGGCCGTTTTCTGGATATCCGTTGAAGCGTGCTTCAAGAGCCGCACGCCGGCGCATTGCTCTTACCTAGGGAAAGGCAGGCAAGCAATCACAAGATGGCATATAGGGGTTGGGCCAGCAAAAGCGAGCGCCTCAATTGCTGGCAGGGATGTTGAGATTCAGGTCAGGCCGAGCCGAAAATAGCGATTTCCGAGAGCCGCAGCGGAGCATACCTTAAGTACGTGACCACCGGAAGCGCAGGAAATCGGTGTTGCAGGCCGGCCTCACCTGAATAACGCCATCCCTTATCCGAAGACGTGGATCACCACCGTCAGCCAGAACGACGTGGTCACGACCGCGCTTGCGGTGGCAAGCGTCATCTGGTTCGAGGCCAGCGCCTGGCCGGTGTTGAACTGGACGGCGATCAGGTAGGAATTGATGCCCGAAGGCAGCGCCGCAACCACCACCGCCACCTTGGCCGTCAGCGGCGGCAGGCCGAGAAGCCAGACGAAGGCCAGCACAAGCGCCGGCATCAGGAACAGTTTCAGCACCGACAGCGCCAGCGCCGGCCTGATATTGCCGGAGATGCCGAAGCGGCGCAGGCTGAGCCCCATGGCGAACAGCGCCACCGGACCGGCCGTGCCGGCAAGCGTGTCGACCAGCCGCTCGACCAGGTCCGGCATCGGTGCGCCGGTGAGGCGCCAGGCGAGCCCCGCCAGGATGCCGATGATCAGCGGATTGATGAACAGGCGCCGGAGGAAGCTTTTGACGACGCGCACAGGATGCACCGTCTCGCCGCTGCCGCGCCCGAACATCTCGAACAACACGATCGAGGTCATCATCATGATCGGCAGGTGAACCGAGACCAGCAGCGACAGCACCTCGAAGCCGCTGGCGCCGAATATGCCCAGGATGAAGGGCGCACCGAGCAGCACCACATTGGAATAGGCCGAGGATACGCCGCCGACGATGCCGGCGCGGGCATCTCGCCCGAACAGCCGCGTCACCACCAGATGGCCCGCGGCCCAGGTGATGGCGGCGGCCGCGAAATAGGCGCTCCACAGCGACCAAGGCGTGACGCCGTGGAAATCCGATTTGACCATGGTCTGGAAGAGCAGTAGCGGCATCGCCACGTTGACGGCGAATTCGGAAATGCCCTCCCCGCTCACTGGCTTCAAATAGCCGGTGAGCCCGGCAAGGTAGCCGAGCGCCACAAGGCTGAAGACGAAGAGGACGGTTTCGGTGAGTGGAGTCATTTTGCGGGCGGAGACATTTTTCCCGTGATAGGCGAGCCCCGACCGCGGCGCAACCGGCGCGGCGGGCCGATCTCCGGCGCCTCTGCTTGTTTTCCGGACGGCTTTGCGGTCCCTATATGCCAATCACGACCTGGTTCGCCCGGGCCGCCATAGGACTTCCGATGCTGCGACTTGTTCTGGTGCTTATCCTCCTAGCTGTTCCGAGCCTTGCCCACGCGACCGATGCCGGCTGGGCGCTGCTGCGCGACGGCGGCCATGTCGTGCTGCTTCGCCACGCCTTCGTCACCGGGGCGACGGACCCGGCCAATTTCGACATCGGCAATTGCGCCACGCAGCTCAATCTGTCCGAGCGCGGCAAGCAGCAGGCAAGCCGCATCGGCGCGCTGTTCGCGGCGCGCGCGGCGCCGATCGATCATGTGCTCTCCAGCCGCTACTGCCGCTGCCTGGACACCGCCCGCATCGCTTTTGAATCCGAGCCGCAGCCCTTCGCGCCGCTCGACCTGCTCAAAACCGACCCGGCCGAAAAGGCCGCGCAAATGGCCGCGATCATCAAGGAGATCCGCGGCTATTCCGGCTCCGACAATCTGGTCCTGGTAACGCATGTGGAAAATATCGAGGCGCTCACCGGCGTCGCGCCACGCGAGGGCGAAGCCGTGGTGGTGGCGCCGGATGGTGATGGCCTCAAGGTGCTTGGACGGGTCACGTTCTAAGGCGCCGCGCCAACCGGTGTTGCCGAAATACAACTCCCGGAAGAAGCCGCAAGTCCGCCGCGACAATGCCGCTTGCGACAACCCGTCGCAGGGTCTATAGGCGCGCTCCCGGTCACGAAAACCGAAGCGAGCACAGCGGTTTGGAGCTTTCGCCTCCGCCCGCGCAGCCGGCTTTGCCGCGCTGTGTACGGCGCCGTTTCGGAGTGTTGGGACTTGCGGGGTGTAGCTCATGGAGAGCGCCGGATTTCGTCCGGAGGCAGGGTTCGATTCCCACACCCACGACACGGATAGCTCAGTTGGTAGAGCATCAGATTTGTCATCTGACTGTCGAAGGTTCGATTCCTTCTCCAACGGCCTGATAAGCCGACACTTCAGGTGGTGTTATCCAAAACGGTCCGGGGACCGGAATGCGAGGACTTCACGGACGGCAAGGTTTCGGCCTCGCCGGGCGGCGACGTCCTGCGCCATCGGCTCGCGGCCAGGCCCGCGGTGACGATCAAGGCGCGACGCGGCCGGCAAAGGAAGCTTCGGTTTCCGGCGCCCGCTTCGCCGCCCCGCGATCCGCTCCCGAAGGCCCGCCGCGGATCGATGCCACCGGTCCCCGGATCATTCGTGCCGGGGAGACGAAGTACGACGTGAAACAGGAAACGAAAGGATGCTCGACGCATGACGTGACGCCTCGCATGAGGCCATGCCCGACAGGAGTAAGACAATGAAGACCATTCTCGAAAAGCTTCTTGGACGCCAGCGCGTCCTCGTGAAGGAAAATGAACGTGCCGTCGCCCTCTACAAGGGTGAGATCCAGGCGATCCTGATGCCGGGCGAGCATTGGCTCGCCAACCGGCGCGGCAACCTGGAAATCTCCAGGCACGACCTGAAGAACCCGGAATTCGTTTCGGCTTACGAGAAGGCGTTGCTCGACAAGCTCCCGGATGTGGCCGCGCGTCACCTCACCGTCGTCCGCACCGGACGCACGGAGGTTGCGGTCATCGAGCGCGACGGTACTTTGCATGCCGTGCTCACTCCGGACCGCAAGCTCGTGCTGTGGACCGATGCCGGACCGTGGAAGATCACGTCCGTCGACACGGCGGCCGATCTGGCTGTCGATCCGGCCCTGATGCGCCGGATCGGCCAGGCCCGCAAGACGGAGCATGTGTTCCTCTATCCGGTCGTGGACGGCCAGGTCGGGCTGCTGTTCGTGGACGGCGTCTTCGTCCGCACGCTCCAAGCGGGCGTGCACGCCTTCTGGAATGTCGGGCGCATG
Organism: Mesorhizobium sp. CA8; assembly: GCF_020164955.1. GTDB lineage: Bacteria > Pseudomonadota > Alphaproteobacteria > Rhizobiales > Rhizobiaceae > Mesorhizobium. The sequence goes on along the minus strand of NZ_JAIUHG010000003.1, from coordinate 99,499 downwards.
GTCCAGGTGAAGGTCGTCGACATCAAGCGCCAGTCGCTCGATGTCGCCGGGCAGGAAGTGTTGACCAGGGATCGCGTGACGATCCGCGTCAACATCGCCGCCGAATACCGGGTCGTCGATCCGGTGACGGCGGTGAGCACGGTGAAGGACTTCTCGGAAGCCCTCTACCGCGCCCTTCCGCAAGACGCTTGGCGCGCTCACGCTCGACCAGATCCTCGACAAGAAGGTGACGGTCGACGAGGACGCGGCGGCCAAGGTGCGCGACGACATGGCCGCGATCGGCGTCGAGGTCAGCGATATCGCTCTCAAGGATGTCATCCTGCCGGGCGATATGCGCGAGATCCTCAACCAGGTGGTTTCGGCCGAGAAGCAGGCCGAGGCCAACGTCATCCGCCGCCGCGAGGAGACGAACGCCACCCGTTCGCTGCTCAACACGGCCAAGGTGATGGCCGAGAACCCGGTGATGCTGCGGCTGAAGGAGCTCGAGGCTCTCGAAGCCATCGCCGGCAAGGTCGAGCGGCTCACCGTCCACAACGGAACGGGCGGGCTGCTCAACGACCTGGTCAAGCTCCGCGACTGATGCATGTCGCCCAAAGTGGTTCCGGCTTTGGGAGAACGACATGCATCGACATCGAAAGCTTACGCAGCATAAAATGGGAAGGGCCGCCGGTTCGACCGGCGGCCCTTCTTGCCTTTCCTCAATCCCCTACCCATCTGCCCCCGGCGCATCAGGCCTTTTCCTGCCGGGAAAAACCGATTAGACAGCGCCCAAACAAGATGCGGACAGATTCCGCCCGCAACCGAAGGAAGAGCCCTTGTCCACCACTTTCGAGAAAGTCGCCAAGATCATTGCCGACACCAGCGAGATCGACATCGACACCATCACGCCGGAGAGCCACACCATCGACGATCTCGGCATCGATAGCCTCGATTTCCTCGACATCGTCTTCGCCATCGACAAGGAATTCGGCATCAAGGTGCCGCTCGAGAAGTGGACGCAGGAGGTCAATGACGGCAAGGCTTCGACCGACGATTATTTCGTCATGAAGAACCTGTGCGCCAAGATCGATGCTCTGGTCGCGGCCAAGAACGCCTGATGTCCATAGAGCGCGCGAACTTGACGCGCTCGGCGCATGAGCCCGAAATCGGCATCGATTTTCGGAAGGGATCATGCGCAAAATCAAAAAGTCGCCTGACCCACAATAGCCGCCCATGAGTTCCCACGACGTCGTCATCACCGGGATCGGCCTTGTCTCGTCATTGGGAGAAGGTCCCGACGCGCACTGGCAAAAGCTGACGCAGCCCGGTTTCCAGCCGGTGCTCGATGCGGCGCGCTTCCCGCCCTACACCATCCATCCCCTGCCCGAGATCGACTGGAACCTGCAGATCGCCAAGCGTGGCGACCAGCGCCAGATGGAAACCTGGCAGCGGCTCGGAACCTATGCCGCGGGGCTGGCGCTGGACGACGCCGGCATCAAGGGCAATGACGAGCTCTGCACCACCATGGACATGGTGGTGGCGGCCGGCGGCGGCGAGCGCGACGAAGCCGTCGATGCTGTGATCCTTGCGGCCTCCGAGAGCCGCAATGACCGCGACGTGCTGCTCAACGAGAAGCTGACGACGGAACTGCGGCCGACTTTGTTCCTCGCCCAGCTCTCCAACCTGCTCGCCGGCAACATCTCGATCGTCCACAAGGTCACCGGTTCCTCTCGCACCTTCATGGGCGAAGAAGGCGCAGGCGTCTCGGCCGTAGAGACGGCGGCCGCGCGCATCCGCTCGGGACAGTCGACCCATGTTCTGGTCGGCGGCGCTTTTCAGACCGAGCATTCCGACATGCTGCTCGGCTATGAGCTTGCCGGCTACCTGCATCGCGGACCGTGGAAACCGGTCTGGCAACGCCAGGGCTCAGAAGGCGGCGGCGTGGTCACGGGCTCCGGCGGCGTCTTCCTGGTGCTCGAACAGCGCGAGCACGCAAAAAACCGCGGCCGCAAGATCTACGCCGAGCTTGGCCCCGTCGTCTCCGGCCGCGCCAGGCGCCGGCAAGGCGAGTTGAATTCAGAGATTGCTTCGCTGTTGAAGCAGGCCAACCTTCCCGACGGCGACCTGCTTACGATTTCCGCCGCCTCCGGCGCCCATGCCGCCACGGCGGCCGAAAAGGCGGTGCTCGACGCCAACCCGGCTTTGGCCGTGCGAGCCTTCTCGACGCTGACCGGCCATATGAAGGAAGCGCAATTCCCCTTTGCGGTTGCGCTCGCGGCGTTGGCCGTTGACCGCGGCGCCGGCTATCCTGTCTTCGATGCCACAGTGGAGCGCCCATTCAAAGGCGTGCCCAATTCCGTCCTTGCAACCGCGATCGGCTATCACCAATTCGAGGGCCTGGGGCTGATTAAAGCCGCTTAGATCGGTTTTTCGCAATTCCGGGCGGAAAACCGCTGCACACGCTTCCTGGAATTGCTCGATAACGAGGCAGACAAAGCATGGCCAATCTTCGCGATCACATGGGCAGGCCGATCGTCGCCGTTACCGGCATCGGCGTGGTGACCTCGCTCGGCATCGGCAAGGCCGACAATTGGGCGGCGCTGACCTCGGGCAAATCCGGCATCCATCCGATCACCCGCTTTCCGGTCGACCACCTCAACACCCGCATCTCCGGAATGGTCGACTTCCTGCCCTCGAGCTCGAAGGGCGCGAGCCATCTCACCTACGAACTGGCCGAGACGGCGGCCCAGGAGGCCGTCTCGGATGCGGGCCTCGATTCCGGCGATTTCGGCGGCCCGCTGTTCCTGGCCTCGCCGCCGGTCGAGCTCGACTGGGCCGACCGCTTCTCGCTCTATAATTCCGACAAGCAGGAGGCAGGCGCCGAGAGGTTGCTGCGCGTGGCGCGCGGGTTGAAGGAGCTGGATGTCTTCGAGACCACGCAGTTCGGCTCGATCGCCGATCGCCTGGCCGACCGCTTCGGCACGCGCGGCTTGCCGATCACTTTGTCCACCGCCTGCGCCTCGGGCGCCACCGCCATCCAGCTCGGGGTCGAGGCGATCCGGCGCGGCGAGTGCGACAAGGCGCTGTCGATCGGCGCCGACGGCTCGGCGACCGCCGAAGCGCTGATCCGTTTCTCGCTGCTCTCGGCGCTGTCCACCCACAACGACATTCCCGAGAAGGCCTCAAAGCCATTCTCCAAGGACCGCGATGGCTTCGTGCTGGCCGAAGGCTCCGGCGCACTGGTGCTGGAATCGCTGGAAGCCGCCCTTGCGCGCGGCGCGACGATCCTGGGCATCATGCGCGGCTGCGGCGAGAAAGCCGACGATTTCCATCGCACCCGCTCCAAGCCCGACGGCTCGCCGGCGATCGCGGCCGTGCGCGCTGCCCTTGCCGATGCGGGCCTCGGCGAAGACGAGATCGACTACGTCAATGCGCACGGCACCTCGACCCCCGAGAACGACAAGATGGAGCACCTGTCGCTGTCCACCGTCTTCGGCGAGCGCATCGGCTCCATGCCGATCTCCTCGAACAAGTCGATGATCGGCCACACACTGTCCGCTGCCGGTGCGGTGGAGGCCGCCTTCTCGCTGATGACCATGCGCGAAAGCGTCATCCCGCCGACCATCAATTACGACAATCCCGATCCGGCTATTGTCCTCGACGTCGTCCCGAACAAGAAGCGTGACGCCGAGGTCGGCACGGTTTTGTCGAACTCCTTCGGCTTTGGCGGCCAGAACACCTGCCTTGTCATGGCGCGGGAACCGGTCTAAGCGGATTTTTTCCGCAATGCATGTCGCGCAAAACTGAAATCGGTTTTGCGACAACGACGTGCGTAACAAAGAAACTAAAGCGCATTGCGCTTTAGAACCGAACTGACAGGCCCAATGCGCGCATTGCAACTTATCGAGGACCGCCGTCTCGAAACGGTGGACCTGCCGCCTCCCCCGCCGCCTTCGCTGGGCGAAGTGACGCTCCGTATCAAGGCGGTGGCGCTCAACCATATCGATGTCTGGGGCTGGCGCGGCATGGCCTTTGCCAAGCGCAAGCTGCCGCTGGTCGTCGGCGCCGAAGCCGCCGGCGAGGTCGAGGCAGTCGGCCCCGGCGTCTCCGGCCTGCAGCCCGGACAATTGGTGTCGATCTATGGCGCGCGCACCTGCGGGCTGTGCCGCGCCTGCCGCGAAGGCCGCGACAATCTCTGCGAGCATGTCGCCGGCGTGCACGGCTTCCATCTCGACGGCTTCGCCCAGGAAAGGATCAACCTGCCGGCGCGCCTCCTGGTGCCCGCTCCTCTCGGCGTTAGCGAAATGGGCGCCGCGGTCGCGCCCGTCACCTTCGGCACGGTCGAGCACATGCTGTTCGACAACGCGAAGCTGGAGCCTGGCGAAACCATCCTCGTCCATGCCGGCGGCTCCGGCATCGGCACGGCCGCCATCCAGTTGGCCAAGAAGATGGGCTGCACGGTCATCGCCACGGTCGGCTCGAACGACAAGATCGACAAGGCCAAGGCGCTTGGCGCCGACCATGTCATCAATTACCGCGAGGATCGTTTTGAAGGCGTCGTGCGCAAGCTGACGAAGAAGAAGGGCGTCGACGTGGTCTTCGAGCATGTCGGCGCCGACACATTCGCCGGCTCGATGCTGTCCTTGAAGCGCGGCGGCCGCCTCGTCACCTGCGGCTCGACCTCGGGCGTGTCGACGCAGGTCAACCTGATGCAGCTCTTCCAGCAGCAGCTGAAGCTGCTCGGCTCCTTCGGCTGCCGCATGGAGAACATGGCCAATGCCATGCAGAAAATGGCCGCCGGCCTCGTCGCCCCGGTCATCGACACCGAAGTCGGCTTCGACGATATCGATGCCGCGCTGAAGCGCATGGAAGGCCGCGACGTCTTCGGCAAGATCATCCTGCGCGTTTCCTAAAGCAGTTCCAGGAAGGCGGATGGTCGGCACGGTGTTCAGGAAAGCCCGCCGGGACTTCATGTTCCGCTACGGCCGGCGGCTGCGCCAGCTGGAGCACTGGCTGGTCGCCAAGCTCGCCATCGTGTTGCTCTCGCTGCTGCGCCTGTTGCCGCCGGACAGCGCGCTCAACTTCGCCGACCGTGTCGCCCGCCGTATCGGCCCGCTGGTTGGGCGCCATCGCGTTGCGGTCAACAATTTGCGCCTTGCCTACCCGCAAAAGAGCGACGCCGAGATCGAAGCCATCGCGCGCGACATGTGGGGCAACATGGCCCGCCTCGCGGCCGAATACATCTTCCTCGATGCATTGTTCGACTTCGATCCGGACGCTTCGAAGCCGGGCCGGGTCGAGGTGCGCGGCGTCGAGCATTTCCTTGAGATCGCCGGCGAGAAGAAGCCGCATATCTTGTTCACCGGCCATCTCGGCAATTTCGAGCTGCTGCCGGTGGCCGCCGCCACCTTCGGCATGAATATCACGGCGCTGTTTCGCCCGCCGAACAACCCCTACCTCGCCGACTACATCCACTCGACGCGCCGCTCCTCGATGGGCGCGCTGCTGCCCTCCGCCGCCGGAGCGTCCTTCGCCCTTGCCGCCATCCTGGAAAAGGGCGGCAATATCGGCGTGCTGGTCGACCAGAAATTCTCCGGCGGCGTGGACACGACCTTCTTCGGCCGCCCATGCCAGAGCAATCCGATGCTCGGCATGCTGGCCCGCCACTACGATTGCGATGTCTACCCCGCCCGCTGCGTCAGGTTGCCCGGCAACCGCTTCCGTCTGGAAATCGAGGACAGGCTGATCTTGCCGCGCACCGAAGGCGGCAGCGTCGACGTCAGCGCCACTGCCCAGCTACTCACCAATGTGGTCGAGCGCTGGGTGCGTGAGGATCCCGGCCAGTGGATGTGGTTCCACAAGCGCTGGGAAATCAGCGGCCGCCGCCGTAAGCGCGGACAGTCGAAGGCGACAGTCGGCCTTTAAAGCATGTCTCCCGAAAGTGGGAACCGGTTTCGGGATAAAAGACATGCGCAAATCAAGAACCTAAAGCGCATGGAGCGAATCTGAAAGATTGCGACGCGCTTTAGGTCAGTTGGTCACGACGATCCGCGTGTTGCCGAAGCCGACTTCCTTGACCATCGTGTAGAAGGTCGCGGCATTGGCCGGATGCAGGCGCACGCAGCCATGCGAGGCCGGGCGCCCGAGATTTCTCACCGACCCGGTGCCGTGAATGGCGTAGCCGCCGTGGAAGAACACCGAATAGGGCATCGGCGAGTTGTCGTATTTGCGCGAATACCACATCCGGGCGGTCCATTGCGGCCGGTAGCTGCCGCGCGGCGTGAAATAACCCTTGCGCGCGGTCGACACGCTCCAGCGATAGACGACCTGGCCGTATTTGCTGACGGTCATGGTCTGCGACGAGACGTCGATATTGGCGACCAGCGCGGCCGCCCGGCTTGCGATGGACATGCCGAACAACGCGGTTGTCAGCACGGTTGCCGTGAGAACGAACTTTTTCATGCGATCAAACCCCTTTGATTGCCCCCTGCCATCCACGCGGTTTTCCATCTTTTTGCCGGCAGGTGCGTTAAGTACCACACACTCGTTGACGAAACCGCCAATCCAATGCGGTGAATTTGAACGATTTCCCGGTATAGTTGCTGCCGCGACACGCACCCTCTGGAGTTTAGGCGGGCGTTGGGCCATGCCTGGATCGTCGTATGGCAATGAGTGACTGCTGCTTGCAAAAGTGCTGCGTTCCTTCTTCAATCCGCCGCATGGATGAACGACTTCTCAAGGCGGTCGAGGACCGGACCGACGACCTTGTTGCGCTGACCGCCGACCTGATCCGCTTCCCAACCGTCAATCCGCCAGGCGAGGCCTACCGGCCATGTGCCGAGTTTCTTGGCGCGCGCCTGAAGAAACGCGGCTTCGAAACCGAATTCATCCGTGCCGAGGGCGCGCCCGGCGACAGCGACCGCTATCCGCGCGTCAATATCGTCGCCCGTTTCGACGGCCGCTCGCCCGGCGCCTGCGTGCATTTCAACTCACATATCGACGTGGTCGAGGCGGGCGACGGCTGGACCGTCGATCCCTTTGCCGGCGTGGTGAGGGGCGGCAGGGTCTATGGCCGCGGCGCGTGCGACATGAAGGGCGGTCTGGCAGCCTCCGTCATTGCCGTCGAAGCCTTCATGGCAACCTATCCGGATTTCCCCGGCGCCATTGAGATATCGGGCACGGCGGACGAGGAATCGGGCGGTTTCGGCGGCGTCGCGCATCTGGCCAGGCTCGGCTATTTCTCCAGGCCGAAGGTCGACCATGTCATCATCCCCGAGCCGCTGAACAAGGATCGCATCTGCCTTGGCCATCGCGGCGTCTGGTGGGCCGAGGTTGAGACCAAGGGTGAGATCGCGCATGGCTCGATGCCGTTCCTCGGCGACAATGCGGTGCGCCATATGGGCGCTGTCCTGCAGGCCTTCGAAGAAGAATTGTTCCCGGCGCTCGACCGCAAGATGACGCGCATGCCGGTGGTGCCCGAAGGCGCCAGGCGCTCGACCATGAACATCAATTCCATCCATGGCGGCCAGACCGAGGACTTCCGGCCGGGGCTGCCCTCGCCCAACGTGCCCGATTCCTGTCGGCTGACCATCGACCGGCGCTTCCTGCTCGAAGAGGACATCACCACCGTGAAAGGCGAAGTCACCGGCATCCTCGACCGGCTGAAGCGCGAGCGGAATAAATTCGACTACGAGATCCGCGACCTGATGGAGGTGCTGCCGCTGATGACCGAGCGCGACGCGCCGGTGGTGAAAGCTGTCGCGAAAGGCATCATGGAGGTGTTCGACCGCGAACCCGACTATGTGATCTCGCCGGGCACCTACGACCAGAAGCATGTCGCGCGCATCGGCGACCTTTACGACTGCATCGCCTATGGCCCTGGCATTCTCGACCTCGCCCACCGGCCGGACGAATGGGTCGGCATCGCCGACATGGTGGAATCGGCCAAGGTGATGGCGATCGGCCTCAACATCCTGCTGAGAGGTACGACGGACTAAGAGCAATTCCAGGAAAACTGTGTAACGGTTTTCCGTCCGGAATTGCGCAAGAACAAGAGGGCGAGCGGTTCTCCGTTTCCGTGAAACGGTGAAACGCCCTAATCGCGCCGTTGACGGGAAAAACATTTCCCGCGGCGGGACATGGCAGCACGAAACGCAATTTACTCGCGCGCGAAATCACGCTTCTATCCGCCAGCCTGAGCACGTTTGAGCAATGGGAGTTCAGCGATGAAACTGTGGAAGACCACCCTGGCCGCGGCTGTGCTGTCGCTTGCCGCCGCCACGTCGGCCTTTGCCGCACGCAGCGACCTCACGCTGGGCATCGTGCTTGAGCCGCCGCATCTCGATCCGACCGCCGGCGCGGCCGCGGCCATCGGCGAAGTCACCTATGCCAATGTCTTTGAAGGGCTGACGCGCATCGACGACAACGGTCAGGTTCAACCCGCTCTCGCCCAGAGCTGGGCAGTCTCCGACGACGGCAAGGTCTACACGTTCAAGCTGCATTCCGGCGTGAAGTTCCATGACGGCTCGGCCTTCAGTGCCGACGACGTGAAATTCTCGCTGGACCGGGCGCGGGCCAAGGATTCGCTTAACCCGCAAAAGCCGCTCTTTGCGCATATCACCAATGTCACAGCGGTCGATCCGGCGACGGTGAAGGTTACGCTCGACGGTCCGCAGGGCGATTTCCTCTATGACATGGGCCAGGTTGCGGCGGTAATCGTGGGGAGGGCATCGGCCGACGGCAACAAGGACAAGCCGATCGGCACCGGTCCATTCAAGCTCGATCACTGGGCCAAAGGTTCCGAGATCACGCTCGTCAAGAACCCGGACTACTGGGGTACGCCCGCCGCGCTCGACAAGGCGACGTTCCGTATCGTGCCGGACGCGGCAGCGGCTGTCCCCGCATTGCTCTCGGGCGATATCCAGGCTTTCGCCAACATGCCCGCACAAGACGCGCTCGCGCAGGTCCAATCCGATCCGCGCTTCAGCGTCGTGATCGGCTCGACCGAGGGCGAGACAATCCTGTCGATCAACAACAAGAAGCCACCCTTCGACAAGCTCGCGGTGCGGCAGGCGCTCGCCTCCGCGATCGATCGCAGTGCCATTATCGCCGCGGCCTCGAACGGTCTTGGAAAGCCGATCGGCTCTCATTTTTCGCCAGGCGATGCGGGCTATGTCGATCTCACCGGCGTCTATCCGCACGACATCGCCAAGGCCAAGGCGTATCTGAAGGAAGCGGGGCTTGAAAACGGCTTTTCGGCCACGATCAAGCTGCCGCCCGTCCCCTACGCACGCGACGGCGGCCAGGTGATTCAGTCCCAGCTCAAGGAGATCGGGGTCAATCTGCAGATCGTTCCGGTCGAATGGGCGGAGTGGCTGAGCCAGGTCTTCACCAACAAGGACTACGACCTGACGATTGTTTCCCATGTCGAGCCAAACGACATCGATATCTATTCGCGGCCCGGCTACTATTTCCAGTATGACAATCCGAAGTTCAACGATGTCATCAAGGAACTCGGCACCACGGTCGACAAGGACAAGAGGCTGGAGCTGCTGAGCGAGGCGCAGAAGATACTCGCGCACGACGTGCCCGCCGTCTACCTGTTCGAGCTGCCCAAGATTGGCGTCTGGGACGCCAAGCTGCAGGGCATGTGGACGAACTGGCCGATCGAGGCTGACGATCTCACCAAGGTGAAGTGGACGGATTGAAGCCAGCGCGATCGCCCGATCGCCTCCCATGACCGCACACCTGCTCAAGCGCCTCATCATCGCGGCCCTCACGCTGGTGCTGGCCTCGATCGTGGTGTTCGCGGTCATGGAGATTCTGCCCGGCGATCCGGCACGCCTGATGCTGGGCATGAACGCCAGCGCCGACCAGGTCGAAGTGCTGCGCAACCAGATGGGGCTTAACGCACCGCTGGTGCTGCGCTACCTGCACTGGGCGGCGGGCTTGCTCAGCCTCGATTTCGGCCGCTCCTACACCTATTCGGTTCCCGTCATCGACCTGGTGCGCGAACGCATTGCCGTCTCCCTGCCGCTGGCGCTGATCGCACTGGCGCTCTCGACCATCATCGCCATTCCGGTCGGCGTGTTCTCCGCCAGCCGCCAGGGCAGAGCTGGCGATACGCTCGCCATGGGCGCCGCCCAGCTCGGCGTCGCCGTGCCGAATTTCTGGTTCGCTCTGATGCTGATCTATCTGTTCGCCGTCTGGCTGCATCTGGTGCCGGCCGGCGGCTTTCCGGGCTGGAGCGCCGGCATCTGGGCTGCGTTGAAATCCCTGCTGTTGCCGGCCGTCGCGCTGGCATTGCCGCAGGCGGCGATCCTGGCGCGCGTCGCCCGCTCGGCGCTGATCGAGGTGCTCAACGAGGACTATATCCGCACCGCGCGCGCTAAGGGCCTGCCCTATCGCGCCGTGCTCTGGCGCCATGCGCTGCGCAACGCCATGATCCCGGTGCTCACCATCCTCGGCCTGCAATTCGCCTTCCTGCTTGCCGGCACCATCATCATCGAGAACGTCTTCTACCTGCCCGGCCTCGGGCGGCTGATCTTCCAGGCCATCACCCAGCGCGACCTGATCGTGGTCGAGAGCATCGTCATGCTGCTGGTCGCCGCCGTAATCCTGATCAACCTCCTCGTCGATTTCTCCTACGCCATCGTCGACCCGCGCCTTAGAGCAATTCCAGGAAAAGTGCGTAGCGGTTTTCCGTCCGGAATTGCGCCAAAACAAATACTGAGAGCGGTTCAGCGATTCCGCGAAACGCGGAACCGCTCGAGAGGCCGGCAATGACCATGCGCATCGACCTGCCCGAGGAAACCATTGCCGGCGTGCTGGCCAAGGCCTTCGGCAATCGCTCCTTCCTGATCGGTCTGGCCATCACTCTGCTGGTTGTGGCCGTCGCGCTCCTCTCCTTTGTCTGGACGCCTTACGACGTCACCAGGTTGGTGATCGCCGACAAGACGCAGGCGCCCTCTTGGGCGCACTGGTTCGGCACCGACCATTTCGGCCGCGACATCCTGTCGATGATCATGGTCGGCGCCCGCAATTCGATTGCGGTGGCGCTGGTCGCGGTCGGCATCGGCATGGGCATCGGCGTGCCGCTCGGCGCCTTCGCCGCCGCGCGCGGCGGACTGGCCGACGAGGCGCTGATGCGTGTCAACGATCTCGTCTTCGCCTTCCCGGCATTGCTGTCAGCGATCATGATCACCGCGATCTTCGGTCCCGGCGCCGTCAACGCCATCATCGCCATCGGCATCTTCAACATCCCGGTCTTTGCCCGTGTCACCCGCGCCGGCGCTTTAGCCATCTGGCCGCGCGAGTTCATCCTTGCCGCGCGCGCCGCCGGCAAGGGCATGACGCGGATCACCGCCGAGCACATCCTGCCCAACATCACGACGCTGCTGCTGGTCCAGGGCACGATCCAGTTCGCGCTGGGCATCCTCGCCGAAGCCGGGCTTTCCTATGTCGGCCTCGGCGCCCAACCGCCGATGCCGAGCTGGGGCCGCATGCTGTTCGATGCCCAGACGCGCATGGTGACCGCGCCCTGGATGGCGATCTTCCCCGGCATGGCGATCGTCATCACCGTGCTTGGGCTGAACCTGCTCGGCGACGGCATCGCCGACATCCTCGATCCGAAATCGCGGCGGCGCCGATGAGCCTGCTCGAGATCGAGAACCTGTCGCTAACGATCGGCGCCACACCGATCCTCAAAGGCGTCGATCTGGCCATCGCGCCGGGCGAGGTCGTGGGCCTTGTCGGCGAATCCGGCTCCGGCAAGTCGATGACGGCGCTGACGATCATGCGGCTCCTGCCCCATCTGGCGCGCGCTGAAGGGCGCGTCGCCTTCGACGGCATCGACATCCTCGGCGCGAGCGAGGACCAGATGTGCGCCCTACGCGGGGACGATATCGGCATGGTCTTCCAGGAGCCGATGACGGCGCTCAACCCGGTCAAGACCATCGGCGAGCAGGTCGCCGAAGGCATACGCTGGCATACCAAGGCAGGCCGCGCCGATGCCGAGGACCGCGCCCGAAAAATCCTCGACCGGGTCGGACTGCCGGAGGCAAAATTCCCGCTGTCGCGCTACCCGCACGAACTGTCGGGCGGTCAGCGCCAGCGCGTCGTCATTGCCATCGCCTGCGCGCTGAAACCGAAGCTGCTCATCGCCGACGAGCCGACGACGGCGCTCGACGTGGTGCTGCAGGCGCAGATCCTCGATCTTCTGCGCGATCTGGTCAGCGAAAACCGCATGGGGCTGCTGCTCATCTCGCACGATCTCGCGGTGGTGACCGAGATGGCCGACCGCTTGACCATCCTGCGCCGTGGCGAAGTGACGGAAGCCGGCGACACCGCCCGCACGCTGTCGGAACAATCACATCCTTACACGCGCGAGCTGGCGCTCGCCTCCATGCATGTGCCGGCGCGCCCAAGGCCGCACCCTGCCGGCTCGGCAAAACCCTTGCTCGAAGTCGAAAGCGTCGGCCGGGACTATCCGGGGCGACGCAAATCGCTATTCCGGCCGGCGCAGCCGATCCGCGCCGTCGACGATGTCTCGCTCACCATCGAGCCCGCGCAATCGGTGGCGCTGGTCGGGCGCTCGGGCTGCGGCAAGTCCACGCTTGCCCGCATGATCCTCGCTTTGGACAAGCCGACCGCGGGCACGATCCGCTTTCGTGGCGTGCCCATCACGGGCAAGCCGGAATCGGCGCTGAGGCCGGCAAGGCGCGACATGCAGGTCGTGTTCCAGGATCCCTACGGCTCCTTCGACCCGCGCCAGAAGGTGGAAAAGCTGGTCGCCGAGCCGCTGCATCTTCTGGAAAAGCAGCCGGCAAAGGCCGAGCGCCGCGACATGGTCGCGCATGCGCTGCAGGAAGTCGGCCTTGGTCCGCGCGACATGGACAAATACCCGCATGAATTCTCGGGCGGCCAGCGCCAGCGCCTGTCGATCGCCCGCGCCATCATAACGCGGCCCAAGCTCGTCGTCGCCGACGAGCCGGTCTCGGCGCTGGATGTCTCGATCCGCGCCCAGATCCTCGACCTTTTCGCCGAGCTCAATCAGAAGCTCGGCATCGCCTATCTCTTCATCACCCATGACCTGACGGTCGCCCGCGCCATGGCGGACGAGGTGCTGGTCATGCATGAAGGCAAGATCGTCGAGCGCGGCCGCGCCGCCGATGTGCTCGACCATCCGCACTCGGAGGGGGCACAGGCGCTTGTCGCCGCTGCCCCTGACCTGCATCGGGCCATCGCTCGGCGGTTGCAGGAGCAAGGTTAGCCTCTCAGATCATCTGGAATTTTCCAGAGACCTTGAACCGGAGATAAGCCTCTATGCTGCGCGCCATGTTGGGCAGCATTTCGGGCAAGCGGTCGGGCGCAAACCAGCCGACCGCAGTGCTTTCATCATCTGTGACGGCCGGCTCGCCTTCGAAGGAACGCGTGTAAAACACCAGCGCGAAAAATTGGGTGCGATCGCCATTCGGAAACTGGAAGGTTTCATATTGTGGATCGCAGCCGAACCCGAACGGTTCGATATCGCTAACGATCAACCCGGTTTCCTCGATGACCTCCCTGATCACCACCGCTTCCAAGCCTTCGCCTTCCTCGGCATTGCCGCCAGGCAGACCCCACACGCCGAAATCGGTTCGCTTCTGCAGCAGGATGCGGCCGTCGGGGCGCTCGATGATGATGCGCGCGCCTGGCATCAGCACCAAACGGTTCCCGACCAATGCCCGCAATCGCCCGAGATAGCTGTCGGCAAAGGCCATTCAAACACTCCCTGCGCCAGCGAACCGTTTGCTCAAGCGTTAGCCCTCCGGGTTCACCAGGTCGACGGGGCTGATGTCGAGCAGGTCGAGCGTGCGGCGCAGCAGCTTCACCTCCTTCTCCGCCAGCCTGGCATCGGCCTTGGCGATCTCGGCCATATGGCGCGCAAGCAGCTTCCGGCGCTCGACATCGAGATCGCGAAACAGCGCGATCGCCTGCGAGCCGTTGGTCTCGTAGCCATAATCGTTAAGATATTCGATGACGCTATCGATGCTGGCCTCCGGAATGCCGAAGGCTTCCTTGCAGATGCGCCGGAAGACGACCATCTCGCTCTCCGAGACCGAGCCGTCGGCCAGGATCATGCGGAACAACATCAGAAGTTCGGCCGACAGCACCGGGTCGTCCGCCACCTTGCGCACGCCCGGGTCACCGTCGAAGATCGAACGTATCTGGTCGAGCAGCGCCATCGCCATCAAGCTCCCCTTTGCGATTCCGTCGAGATTGTTAGCGTGGAATTGGTCTTGCGCAAACTGGTGGAGCGTGATGGAAGCTGCGGCTTTCTTCCAAGCACCCTCTCCCGATGATCGACCTTACCCTGCAGACCGTTCTCATCCTCATAGCCGCCGCCTTTGCCGCGGGCTTCGTCGACTCGATCGCCGGCGGCGGCGGGCTGATCACGATCCCGGCGCTGCTGCTCGCCGGTTTTACGCCGGTCGCAGCACTCGGCACCAACAAGCTGCAAGGCATGTTCGGTTCCGGCTCGGCGACCATTCATTATGCCGCCAACGGCCAGGTCGATTTGCGCCGCCAGCTGCCGTCGGCGCTGCTGGCGCTTGTCGGCGGCGCGGTCGGGGCGCTTTTGGCGACCGTCGTGCCCGGCGATTTCCTGCGCGCGCTGTTGCCGCTGCTTCTGATCGCCATCGCGCTCTATTTCGCGCTGAAGCCGAACATGGACGATGTCGACCGCGCCGAGCGGCTGTCGCCTTTCCTGTTCGGGTTGATCATCCCGCCGCTGGTCGGCTTCTATGACGGGCTCTTCGGTCCCGGCGCCGGCTCCTTCTACATGCTCGCCTTCGTCACGCTCGCCGGCTATGGCGTGCTCAAGGCGACGGCGCACACCAAGCTGCTCAATTTCGCGTCCAACATCGGCGGCTTCGTCGTCTTCGCCGCGGTCGGCGTCATCGACTGGAAGATCGGCCTGATGATGGGCGTGGCGCAGTTCATCGGCGCCCGCGTTGGCGCAAGCCTTGCCATCCGCGTTGGCGCGAAGCTGATCAAGCCACTGCTGGTGGTGGTCTGCCTGGCGCTGGCGATCAAGCTATTGGCCGACCCCGCCAACCCGCTGCGCCAGCTCATTGGTATGTGAGGGCTCCTGCTGGTAGAGTTCTGGTGTTGCGAATCATGTTGGAGGGACCAGACATGAATCTCAGTGCACCCACCCAGATCGGGTTCATTATTCGTTGGTTATAGCCGTCATCGGCCTTCTCGCCGCGCTTGGCGCTCTTGCATTTATTCCGATTGCGTCCGTTTGGATCATGCTCATCGCCTACATCGTGCTCGCCGCCGGCTGTTTGATGCGCGGCGCTTGAAATTCGCAGATCTCAGGCAACTCGGAGCGCCCGGCCCTGCCGGGCGCTTTTGATTTTTGCGATCCTGTTCTGCTAGGCTCGGATCATGTCCGACGAGCCAGAGAGCCATCGCCAGGATAATCGCTCTCCCGCCCTCCATTTCGAGATGGTGCGACGCAAGCCCGCTACCTTGCTTACGGGCAGTGTCACCGATATCTGCGGCTACCGCGAGACCCGCCCCGGCCATTTCCGCATCGTCGAATATGCTTCGCTGACCGTGCCGCTGGTGATCAGCTTCGCCGAAGCCTTCGTCATCGGGCTCGGTCACAGCCCAGGCGACAATGACCGCTACGCCAGCTTCGCCGCCGGCCTCTATGCCGGGCCGGTCATGATCGAATCCTTCGGCGGCGCCTGCTGCGTCCAGGTCAATTTCACGCCGCTTGGCGCCAGGCAGTTCTTCGGCCTGCCGATGAGCGAGCTGCGGGATCGCATGGTCGGGTTGGATGATGCGCTGGGCTTTGACGGCATCGCGCTGCGCGAACAGCTCGGCGAAGCGGCGGATTGGAACGCGCGCTTCGACATTGCCGAGGGCTTCATCGCCCGCCGCCTGGCGGAGGCGAACGCCCTTTCGCCCGAAATCGCCTGGGCGTACAGGACGGTCGTCATGTCGGGCGGCCGCATCCGCATTTCGGCACTCGCCGGCGAGATCGGCTGGAGCCGCAAGCATCTGGCCGCCAAATTCACCGACGCGATCGGCATCGGCCCGAAGACATTGTCACGCATCGTACGCTTCAACCGCGCGCTGTCCCTGTCGAAGAGGCAGGATAATGACTGGGCCGGCATCGCCGCCGATTGCGGCTATGCCGACCAGGCGCATCTCGTGCGCGAGTTCCGTCAGTTGGCCGGCGAAACACCGACCGGGCTCGCGGCGATGATCTAGCCCTCTGGCGAGGTAACATTTCTTCAAGACGCCGAAACCGCCTTTACACAGACTGGCATTCATCAACCGACCCAGGGAGATTGTCATGCCGACAGCAAACGAAGCACCCCGTCTCTATCCGGCCCTGCGCTACAGGGACGCCGCTAAGATGATCGACTGGCTCAGCGAGGCCTTCGGCTTCAAACTGCGCGCCCGCTATGGCGAGGGCGACATCGTCCACCACGCCGAGCTCACTTTCGGCTCCTCGATGATCATGCTGGGCACGGCGCGCGACGACGATTACGGCAAGATGGTCGGCGAGCCCGGCGGTGGCGGCGGCAAGTCGATCTACATCGCCGTCGATGACGCCGACGCCGCCTATGCGCGTGCCAAGAAGGCCGGCGCGAAAATCATCCAGGAACTGGTCGATCGCGACTATGGCAGCCGCGAGTTCATCTGCCTCGACCCGGAAGGCAATGTCTGGGCCTTCGGCACTTACTGGCCGAAGGCGGGCGAAAAGGCGTAGTCAGCCCGCCAGCCCAAAAATCGCGTCGCAGTCGAGATGCCTCTCCAACTCCGCGGCCACCTCGTCCAGCGACGTCTCGACGTCCGCGCGATAGTCGATGCCGCCTCCCCTGACGCCAAGGCTCTCCAGATAGGCGGCGCGAAAAGCGTCGGCGGAAAACAGTCCGTGCAGATAGGTGCCGATCACCTTGCCGTCAGCCGAAACCGCGCCGTCCTCGACGCCGTTGAGGATCGTCGACGGTCGCGCCGTGTCGGGGCCGGTGGTGCGGCCGAGATGGATCTCATAGCCCTCGAGCGGCAGGCCGAACTGCATCGAATGCGCGCTTGAATTGCGCACGGTCTTCTCAGGCTCCATCACCGTTTCGATGTCGAGCAGGCCAAGGCCTTCGGCCTCGGTGGCGCTGCCTTCGATGCCGTCGGGATCGCGCACCACGCGGCCGAGCATCTGGTAGCCGCCGCAGATGCCGACGATATGGCCGCCCCGCTTGCGATGGGCGAGAAGATCGCGATCCCAGCCGTTCTCGCGGAATTTCAGGAGATCGCCGATCGTCGATTTGGAGCCGGGGATGACCACCAGCCCAGCATCTTCCGGCAGCTTCTTGCCCGGCGGCACGAACACCACCTCGACCTGCGGCTCGGCTTTCAGCGGATCGAGATCGTCGAAATTGGCGATGCGCGCCAGCATCGGCACCGCCACCTTCAGCGCCCGTTTCTCACCGGAAGCGAGGCGTTCGAGCACGACGGAATCCTCGGACGGCAGCCGGGCGGCCGCCTTCAGCCACGGCACGACGCCGAAGCAGCGCCAGCCGGTGAACCTTTCGATCGCGCTGATCCCGTCGTCGAACAGCGAAACATCGCCGCGGAACTTGTTGATGAGATAGCCGGCGATCATGCGCCGGTCTTCCTCCGGCAGGATCAGATGCGTGCCGGCCACGGACGCAATGACGCCGCCGCGGTCGATGTCGCCGACCAGGATCACCGGCACATTGGCACGCGTGGCAAAACCCATATTGGCGATGTCGCGGCTTCTGAGATTGATCTCGGCGGGCGAGCCCGCACCCTCGACGATGACCAGGTCCGCGCCCTCGCCGACCTTCGCCCAGGACTCCAGCACCGCGTCCATCAGCCCGGCTTTCATCGCCTGATAGTCGCGCGCCCGCGCCTCGCCATAGACCTTGCCCTGCACCACCACTTGCGAGCCGATATCGCTCTGCGGCTTGAGCAGCACCGGGTTCATATGGACGGTCGGCCTCACCCCGCAGGCCAGCGCCTGCAGCCATTGCCCGCGGCCGATCTCGCCTTCGCCGGCTTTGTCGTCGCCTGGAATGTCGGCAACGGCGGCATTGTTCGACATGTTCTGCGGCTTGAATGGCCGCACCTTCAGCCCGCGATTCTTCGCGGCACGGCAAAGCCCCGCCACCAGCACGGTCTTGCCGACATCCGAACCGGTGCCTTGCAGCATGATCGCCCTGGCCATCAGCTCTTGCCCCGCAAGTTGACCATCGAGCCGATCGTCGATTTCTGCGCCAGCGGTCCGCCGCGCCAGAGATAGAGCGCCATCAGCGGTTCCTTGCCCGTGCGCATGGCATGGCTGACGTTGGAAGCGTGGTGAATGACCTCGCCGGCGTCGCGAACATGGAAACCGCCCTCGCCCATTCGCCATTCCGTGCCGCCGGTCAGCGGGATGTAGATTTCCTCGGCGATATGATGGTGGTCGGGATAGACAATGTTGGACCCGAGGATCAGCAGGCCGGCCGCGACCTCTTCGTTGACGAAATGCCCGCGTGTGCCGAACACTTCCAGCCAGCCGTAATTGTCGATGAAGCTCTGCCCGAAATCGGCGGCCGTATAGGTCTGCCCCCAGCGCAACTCGTCCCGATGGTCGGCAACGAGCCGCGTCAGCGGCTTGGCGCTCGACGGCGCAAGCTCCGCGAGCCGGTCGAGATAGCGGAGGCAGCCGAGCGCGCGGGGTTCGAGAGAACGCGCAGGCATGTCCCAGCCGATGCGCGCGACTTTGTCCGCGACCAGATCGTTGTCGACGCCCGCGAGATAGGCTTGGAATCGCTCCAGCAACTCATCGAAAATTGTCGGCACGCACGAGCTCCGTTCGTCATTCCATGCACAGCCGGTTCTCAACGGTCCGGGTTGCGCGGCGGCATCATTGGTCTAGATTGAACGGCGCGCAAAGCCAAAAACGACAGGCCATAAGGCCTGAAGCGACAGGGAGCACGCCATGGACGCGGCAGTCGATGCGGGCACTGGCCAATTCGAACTCAACGAGGAACAGCGCGCCATCCAGGAGATGGCCCGAGCCTTCGCGTCGGACCGCGTCGCGCCCAATGCGCTCGACTGGGACAAGGCAAAGCACTTCCCCGCCGATGTGATCCGCGAGACTGGGCCGCTCGGCCTGGGCGGCATCTATGTGCGCGACGATGTCGGCGGCTCGGCGCTTGGGCGGCTGGACGCGGTGCTGATCTTCGAGGCGCTTGCCCATGCCGATCCGGCCTTCTCTTCCTTCATTTCCATCCACAACATGGCGGCCTCGATGATCGACCGCTTCGGCTCAGACGAGCAGCGCCAGCGCTTCCTGCCAAAGCTGACCTCGATGGAGTGGCTGGCGAGCTATTGCCTGACCGAGCCCGGCTCGGGCTCGGATGCCGCTGCGCTCAAGACGCGTGCGGTGAAGAGCGGTGGCGACCATGTGCTCAACGGCGCCAAGCAGTTCATCTCCGGGGCCGGCGACAGCGACCTTTATATCGTGATGGCGCGCACCGGCGCCGATGGCCCGAAAGGGATCTCGACCTTCGTCGTGTCCAAGGATGCGCCGGGCCTGTCCTTCGGCGCCAACGAGCACAAGATGGGCTGGCACATGCAGTCGACCCGCCAGGTGATTTTCGAGGACTGCAGGGTGCCGGCCGAGAACCTGCTCGCTACAGAAGGCGCAGGCTTCGGCATCGCCATGGCCGGGCTCGACGGCGGGCGGCTCAACATCGCCGCCTGTTCGCTCGGCGGAGCGCAGTCGGCACTCGACAAGGGGCTAGCCTACACGGCCGAGCGCAAGGCCTTCGGCTCCAAGATCAACCAATTCCAGGCGCTGCAGTTCAGGTTGGCCGACATGGAAACGGAACTGCAGGCGGCCCGCATCTTCCTCTACGCCGCCGCTTCCAAGCTCGACCGCAAGGCGTCCGACGCCGGCAAATGGTCGGCGATGGCAAAGCGCTTCGTCACGGATATCGGTTTCGACGTCGCCAACCAGGCGCTGCAATTGCACGGCGGCTATGGCTATCTGCATGATTATGGCATCGAGAAGCTGGTGCGCGACCTGCGCGTCCACCAGATCCTCGAAGGCACCAACGAGATCATGCGCGTCATCATCGCGCGCTCGCTGATTGGGCGCTGACGCAAATCGGGAGAAAACGATGGCAACCATCGCCTTCATCGGCCTCGGCAATATGGGCAATCCGATGGCCGATAACCTTGTCAAGGCAGGGCATGCGGTAAACGGCTTCGATCTGGTTCCCGACAACCTGACTGTGGCGAAAGAACATGGCGTCACTGTCATGGCCAATGCCGTCGCAGCGGTGAAGGATGCCGACGTCGTCATCACCATGCTGCCCGCCGGCAAGCATGTGCTGTCGGTCTATGAGGACATCGCGCCCAGGGCGAAGAAAGGCGCGCTGTTCATCGATTCCTCGACCATCGATGTCGAATCGGCGCGCAAGGCGCATGCGATTGCCGCGAAGCATGGCCTGCAATCGATCGATGCGCCCGTCTCCGGCGGCACGGGTGGCGCGGCGGCCGGCACGCTAACCTTCATGGCAGGCGGCTCGGATGAAGCGTTTGACGCCGCCGAACCGATCCTGCAGCCGATGGCCGGGCGCGTCGTTCATTGCGGCGGCGACGGCGCCGGACAGGCCGCCAAGATCTGCAACAACATGATTCTCGGCATCTCGATGATCGGCGTCGCCGAGGCCTTCGTGCTGGCCGAAAAACTCGGCCTGTCGCACCAGGCGCTGTATGACGTCGCCTCCACGTCCTCGGGCCAGTGCTGGTCGCTCACCACTTACTGCCCGGTCCCCGGCCCCGTTCCGGCTTCGCCGGCCAACCGCGACTACAAGCCGGGGTTTGCCGCCGCGCTCATGCTGAAGGACCTGAAATTGTCGCAGGAAGCGGCTCAAAGCGCGGGCGCCGTGACCCCGCTCGGCGCCGAAGCCACGCAGCTTTATGCCTTGTTCAACGCGCAAGGCCACGCCGGCGCCGATTTTTCCGGCATCATAAATTTCCTGCGCGGCGACAAAAGCTAAACGGCCGCTTTCCAACGGTTATTAGCGGATTTTTTCGACACAAAGCCGGCAAATTTAGATTTGCTTAAGGTCTTGCTAACGCACCGGTAACGATGTGCCTTTAAAACGGATTGCGAGGCGGACATCGCGTCTGCCCGGCGCTCCGGATCAGGTCTCGCGTACCGGAGCCCGTAAGTTTCGCAAGTGTTTCGTAGCGAAACGCCATGCGTATCTGGCAAAGCCGCGTTCCCGTCGGGACGCGGTTTTTGCGTTGTGGGGACATCACGCGAAATGTCCGGGAATGGACCGGGCGCCCATTGAGGAGCGCCCGGAGAATATCCCTCAGCGCTTGCGCAAATCGGCATCCGCGAGATCGAGCGCCTTGGCGATCCGCTCGCAGGCCATGTCGATCGTGTCGCGCGTCCAGATCAGCGGCGGCGACAGGATCATGGTGTCGCCCGTGGCCCGCATCATCATGCCGTTCGCGACCGCGTGGTCGCGCACGACAACGGCAGCGCTTCCCGACGGCAGATAGCGTTCCTTGGTCGCCTTGTCCTTGACGATCTCGATCGCGCCCATCAGGCCGATCGAGCGCACCTCGCCGACCAGTCTGTGCCCAGCGATCCGCTCCTGCAGCGCCTGCGCGAAATAGAGACCGGTGTCGTTCTTGACACGCTCGACCAGGCCTTCCTTCTCGATGATCTCAAGATTCTTCAGCGCCACCGCGCAAGCCACCGGATGACCGGAATAGGTGTAGCCGTGATAGAACTCGCCGCCTTTCTCGACCAGCGTCTTGGCGATGCGGTCGCCGACCAGTAGCGCCGACAGCGGCTGGTAGCCCGAGGTCAGCGCCTTGGCGGTGGTGATGGTGTCGGGCTCGATGCCGAAAGTCTGCGCCGCGAACCATTCGCCGGTGCGGCCATAGCCGGTGATGACCTCGTCCAGCATCAACAGCACGTCGTATTTGCGGCAGATGCGCTCGACTTCCGGCCAGTAGCTCATCGGCGGAATCTTCACCCCGCCGGCGCCCATCACTGGTTCGCCGATGAAGGCGGCGACCTTGTCGGCGCCGGCCTCGAGGATCGCGTCCTCGACCGCCTTTGCCGCGCGAATGCCGAAATCATGGTCGCTTTCGCCAGGCAGCGCGAGCTCATAGGCATAGGGCATCATCACATGGACGATGTTGGGCACCGCGCCGCCGAGCTGCTTGTGCATCGGCTCCATGCCGCCGAGCGAGGTGCCGGCGATCGTCGAGCCGTGATAGGCCGACTTGCGCGAGATGACGCGGTTCTTCTCGGGCTTGCCTTCAAGCGCCCAATAGTGGCGCACGAGCCTGAGCGCCGTGTCGTTGGCCTCCGAGCCGGACGAACCGTAGAAAACCTGGCTGACATGCGTCGGCGCCAGCTCCGCCAGCTTCTTCGACAACAGCACCGGCGTCGGCGTCGAGCATTTGAAGAAGGAGTTGTAGTAAGGCAGTTCCTTCATCTGCGCGTAGGCCGCCTCGGCCAGTTCGTCGCGGCCATAGCCGACATTGACGCACCACAGGCCCGCCATGCCGTCGAGGATTTCGGTGCCGTCGGCATCGTAGATGAACGGGCCCTTGGCATGGGTGATGATGCGCGAGCCCGCCTCACGCAGTTCCTTGTGATCGGTGAAGGGATGAAGGTGATGCGCGGCGTCGATCTGCTGAAGCTGCTTCAGCGAATAATTCTGATAGGTCATGGGTTTGATCTTTCCTCTTGAATCATCAATCCGGCAACGGCCGGGGCGGATTCGTCAGAGGAAGGCGGGCGGCGAATAGCCGATGCGGGCGCACAGCCGCAAAAGCTCGGCGCGAAGGGTCCGCGGTGACGGCGTCACCGCGACCCCGAAGGCGCCTGATGTGCTGAAGCGGATCATAGCGGCAGCTTATGCCGCCTGAGGCCCAAAATTCAAGCTGTTCCGGTTAGCGCCCGCTGCAGGAATATGTAGCGCATCGCCGTCTGCGCCGCTTGCGGCCGGCGGTCGCCGCGCCCGCCATGGCCGCCTTCGGTCTCTTCGAAGAACAGCGTCCGGCCATGGCCTGCCTCCTGCAGCCGTGCCGCCATCTTGCGGGCATGCCCGGGATGGACGCGGTCATCGGCGGTGGACGTCATCAGCAGCACGGGCGGATAGGCGACATTCGCCGCGACATGCTGGTAGGGCGAATAGGCGCCGAGCCAGGCCGCCTCTTCCGGCTTCGACGGGTCGCCATACTCGGCGATCCACGAGGCGCCGGGCGGCAGTTCGGTGTAACGCAGCATGTCGAGCAGCGGCACGTCGATGATGACCGCGCCGAACAGCTCCGGGCGCTGCGTCAGCAATGTGCCGGTGAGCAGGCCGCCATTCGAACCGCCCTGGATGCCGAGCTGCGCCGCCGTGGTGATGCCGCGCTTGACCACATCCTCGGCCACCGCCGCGAAATCGTCGAAGGCGTTCTGGCGCTTGCCCTTGAGCGCCGCCTGGTGCCAGGCCGGACCGAACTCGCCGCCGCCGCGGATATTGGCCTGGATATAGGCATTGCCCTTGTCCAGCCATAGCTTGCCGCGAATGCCGGCATAGCCGGGCAGCAGCGGCACTTCGAAGCCGCCATAGCCATAGAGCAGCGCCGGCACCGGCCCTTTCTGGTCGCGCCGCCGCACCACGAAATATGGGATCATCGTGTCGTCCTTCGAGCGCGCCTCGAATTGCTCCGAGATATAAGGCGAGGCGTCGAAGCGGGCCGGCTGCGATTTCACCGTTTGAAGCGTCTCGCCATTGTCGTCCGACCAGATGATCGAGCTCGGCGTCAGGAAATCCGTGAAGGAGAAGGAGACGCTCGAGCCGAAATGCTCGGCATGGCTGATGCCGACATTGCCGTTGTCGGGCAGCGCGATCCGTTTCAGCGACCAGCCATCGGCGGTGCGGTCGCAGACGATGACCTTGCCGCGCACATTGTCCATCAGGTTGATGAACAACCGGTCCTTGGTCCTGGCGAGCCCGGCGATCGAGACGCGATGCGCCGGCGCAAGCACCGTTGCGAACGGCCCGAACGTGCCGCTCTCGATCCAGCGGTCGAAATCGACGGAGTAAAGCCCGTCGGGCAGGCATTGCGTGCCGTCGGGCGCCGTCCATGGGCTGCGCAACCCGAAGATCAGCTGTCCCTTGAAGACCGCCGTGTCGGTGGCGTCGTCGGGCAGCGGAATGCGCCGGTTCTCGCCCGAAGCGAGACGCAGGAAACTGTGCGAGGTGAAAAAGTCGAGCGTCTTACCGAGCAGCACATGCCGCTTGTCGCCGTCGTATTCGACGCTGCTGCCGACCGCGAGATGCTGCTTCTCGCCTTCGAAGATCGGCGTCGCGTCCTCAAGCTTCGTGCCGCGACGCCAGAGCTTGATGACGCGCGGATAGCCGGACTGGGTCTTGTCGCTTTCCTCGAAAGCCGCCGAGACGATCACCGTATCCTGGTCCAGCCAGGTAAAGCCCGACTTGGAGGCGCGCGCGGAAAACCCCCCGTCGACAAAGGACCTCGTCGTGATGTCGAATTCGCGCATCTCGCTGGCGTCGCCGCCATCGGGCGACATGTAGAGCAGGCAGCGGTTGAAATCGGGATAGAGCCGGCTGGCACCGCCAAACACCCATTTGATGCCTTCCTTCGCCGAGAGCTGATCGAAATCGATGATCGTCTCCCATTCCGGTTTGTCGGTTTTGTAGGAAGCGACAGGCGTGCGCCGCCACAGGCCCAGCGCATTGGTCTTGTCCTGCCAGAAATTGTAGACGTAGCCGGCAAGTGCGGCCCCGACCGGCATGTTGTCCTCGGCCGTCATCAGGTCGAGCGCGGTCTCGAAAGCCGCCTGGTAGGAAGGATCGCCCTGCAATTCGGCGACCGTCAGCGCATTCTGGCGATGAACCCAGTCCAGCGCTTCCTTGCCGTTGCGATCCTCCAGCCAGAGAAAGGGATCCGCCAATTCGGGCTGGGTCTTGGTCATCGTGCTGGTCATGCGGGTCTCCATCCGGCGGCTCCGCCTACATCGCGTTCGCTGCATCGATATTCAAGAGCCGTGACGGGACCGATTACAAAACCCGCCGGCGCACGACCGTCGCCGCCGCCAGCGCCGCGCAGATTGCGCCCAGCGTGACCGGCAGGCCGGCGGCGCCGGCGACATCCATGACGCCGCCGGTGAGCGGCGGCACGACGATGCCGCCAAAACCCCACATCAGCGAGAAGGCCGCATTGCCGGCGACCAGCGCCGAGCCGCTGAAGCGCTCGCCGAGTTCGATGATCGACATCGTGTAGATGCCGTAGGAGACGGCGCCCCAGACAAAGACGCACGCCCAGATCAACGGCGTCTCGATCAGCGCCGGCAAGAGCACACATCCAAGGATGGTCACCGCCACGCAGCCGAAGCGAACCAGGCGCGCGGTCAGTCTCTCGGCAAGCAGGCCGAGCGGCACCTGCATGGCGATATTGCCGGCGATCATCACGGAAAGCAGCGCCGACATGCGCGCTTCGGGAATGCCGTGATGCGTCCCATAGACCGGCAGCAGCGCCAATATCGCCTGCTCGAATCCTGCCGCGACGACGACCGCCGACAGAAGCAGCCAGGCCATTGGGATGAAGCCCAGCACCGAAACCTTGTTTTCGGCCTCGTCGACTTTTGGCAGCCGCTTCACCACCACGGCCAGGCAGCCGCCGCAGAAGATGAAGGCAAGAATGCCGACAAGGAAAGGCGGCCAGCCTTCGGTCCCGACGCCCAGCAGGCAGAGCGGCCCAGCCGCGAAGCCGGCCGAGATGATGGTGGAATAGATGCCCATGACGCGGCCGCGCCGCGCTGGGGGAGCAAGCGCAATCACCCAGATTTCGCTCAAGACATAAAGCGGGTTGGTCACCACGCCGATCAGGAAGCGCAATGGGAACCACAGATAGACATCCTGCGTCCAGCCGACCAGCGCCAGCGCCAGTGCCGAGAGCGCCGCGCAGGTCAGCGCGGTGCGCCCTGCCCCGAACCGCCGCGCCAATCCCGGGATCAGCGGCGAGGACAGGATGAAGCCGACCGGCGTCATCGCCGCCGACAGCCCGATCATCGCCGGCGAAACGCCCTGACGCTGCAAGATGAAGCTGAGCAGCGGGTAGGAAAGCCCTTGCGCGATGGCGAATACCGAAACGGTCGCGATCACGCCGGTGATCGCGGCCCACTGCACCCTCTCGCCAACCTCTGATTTCGCCAGAGCCATCGTTCCTGCTCCAATTGCCAGGAGGCTTTAGCCGCTAGCGGCTGCGGCCGTAAGAGCCAACTGGCGGCGAAAACGCATGTTCCAGCCAGTCCCTGTCAGGAGCGCTTGCCCGTTCGGAGCGATACTGCGCGGCGGCAGAAGCCTTTGCGAATGTTTCGGTGGGCGGCAATTCGGCAACCCAGCCGGTTGCCCTTCCGTCATGTCGCTTCCCTCGCCCTAGTGGTCGCCGCCTCCTCACCGGCTGCATTGCGGCCGGTCCATTATGCCGGCCAAATTCGCATCCTCACGAGGCTTCCCATGACCGCCGCCCTTCGTCCCGCCGAACCGGCACTGGCAACCGATCGCGCCCGCCGTGGCGGCCGCGCGGGCAAGCGCGCCGGCGGCTCGGCCGCCTTCGAGCAGCCCGCGTTCCGGCAGTTGAGGAACCCGCTGACACCGACCAAGCTGGTGTCGGACGACGAGCTGGAATCGATCCACCTCGCCTCGCTGCGCGTGCTGAAGGAGATCGGCGTCGACGTCCTGCACGACGAGGCCCGCCGCATCATGAAAGCGCATGGCGCGGATGTGCGCGAAGGCAGTGAGCGCGTGCGCTTCGACAGCGACATGATCCTTGAGCTTGTCTCGCACTGCCCGTCGGAGTTTACGCTGCATGCCCGCAACCCGGCGCACAATCTGCGTTTCGGCGGCAACAACGTCATCCTGTCGATGATGGCTTCGGCGCCGAACTGCTCCGACCTCGACCGCGGCCGCAGGCCCGGCAACCAGGCCGACTACCGCAACTTCCTGCGCCTCGCGCAGATGCACAACATCCTGCACTGCACCGGCGGCTATCCGGTCGAGCCGATCGACATCCATCCATCGGTCCGGCACCTGGAATGCATCCGCGACCTCGCCATGCTCACCGACAAGGTCTTCCACATCTATTCGCTCGGCAAGGAACGCAATGTCGACGGCATCGAGATCACCCGCATCGCCCGCGGCATCAGCCGCGAGCAGCTGATGCAGGAACCGTCGGTCTTCACCATCATCAACACCAATTCGCCGCTCAAGCTCGACGTGCCGATGATGGAAGGCATCATCCAGATGGCGAGCATGGGCCAGGCCGTGATCGTCACCCCGTTCACGCTCTCGGGCGCCATGGCGCCAGTCACCGTCGCCGGCGCGCTGGTGCAGCAGAACGCCGAGGCACTTTCCGGCATCGCCTTCGCGCAGATGGTCAAGAAAGGCGCGCCGGTAGGCTATGGCGGCTTCACCTCCAATGTCGACATGAAGTCCGGCGCGCCGGCCTTCGGCACGCCCGAATATATGAAGGCGCAGCTCGTCGGCGGCCAGCTCGCGCGCCGCTATCAAATTCCCTACCGCACCTCCAACACCTGCGCCGCCAATACGGTCGACGCGCAGGCCGCCTATGAAAGCGTGTTCTCGCTGTGGGGCGCCATCCAGAGCGGCGGCAATCTGATGATGCATGGCGCCGGCTGGCTGGAAGGCGGCCTGCGCTGCTCCTACGAAAAGACCATCCTCGACATCGACCTTTTGCAGATGGTGGCCGAGTTCCTCACCCCGCTCGACCTCTCCGAGGATGCGCTCGCCTTCGAGGCCATCCAGTCTGTCGGTCCTGGCGGCCATTTCTTCGGCACCCAGCACACCCAGGAGCGTTACAAGACCGCCTTCTACTCGCCGATCGTCTCCGACTGGCGCAACTTCGAGACCTGGACCGAGGCCGGCTCGCCGACGGCGATGGAGCGGACCAACAAGGTCTGGAAGGAGCGCCTTGCTTCTTACGAGGAGCCTTACATGGATCCGGCCATCCGCGAGGAGCTCAACGACTTTGTCGAAAAACGCCGCGCCGAAGGCGGTGCGCCGACGGATTTCTGATCATCTGTGTTGAGGATGAACAGTCGACCCCCACTCCGTCGAGCTGCGCTCGACACCTCTCCCCCGATCGACGGGGGAGAGGAAAGGCGCGAGGCGATTCCAGCCGGCGCCCTTCCTCTCCCTCCGGAGGGGGGAGAGGTGGCGCTGCGAAGCAGCGACGGAGTGGGGGAAGGCGCTGCTCAAACGCGAAGCCGCCGCAAACAGGGCGCTACCCAGCGGGCGCGAAATCTCCGGCAGGCCAGCAATCAAGCGGAAGCATTGCTTTGGCTTGAACTGAAAGCACGCAAGCTCGGCGGCTATCGCTTTACGCGCCAGTTTTCCATCGGGCCGTTCTTCGCCGACTTCGCTTGCCGCGAGCGTTGGCTCGTCGTCGAGGTCGATGGATCCCAACACGCCGACAGCTCATATGACCGCCGCCGCGACGACTTCATGCGCGCTCAGGGCTATTCGATCCTGCGTTTCTGGAGCCATGACATCCTGAAGCATCGCACTTCCGTCTGTGAAACAATCGTTGCCGCGCTTGATGGCAAACTGGCCGAGAACATCGCGGTGGCCGATCTGCGCTTTGTTTTCACGCCTCGCCCAATCAATTCAGCTCTTAAAACTCAGTCTTTGTAAAACGGACCTATCTGCATGAAATCCCACGTAAAAGCGGTTGTCATCGGCGGCGGCGTCGTCGGCTGTTCGGTGCTCTATCACCTCGCCAAGGCTGGCTGGACCGACATCATGCTGATCGAGCGCTCGGAGCTGACCTCCGGCTCGTCCTGGCATGCGGCGGGCGGCTTCCATACGCTGAACGGCGACCCTAACGTCGCCAAGCTGCAGGCCTATACGGTCCAGCTCTACAAGGAAATCGAGGAACTGTCGGGCCAACCCTGCTCGCTGCATCTGACCGGCGGCGTCATGATGGCCGACACGCCGGAGCGCATGGACTTCCTGCGGCTGGCTCACGCCAAGGGCCGTTATCTCGGCATGGACACCGAGCTGATCACGCCTTCGGAAGCCAAGGCGATGTTTCCGCTGATGGACGAGAAGAACTTCGTCGGCGCCATGTGGGATCCGGTCGAAGGACATCTCGATCCGTCCGGCACCACCATCGCCTATTCCAAGGCGGCCAAGAAGCTCGGCGCCGAGATCGTGCTGCGCAACCGCGTCGTCGACCTGACGCAGCAGCCGGATGGCACCTGGAACGTGGTCACCGAGCAGGGCACGGTCCATGCCGAGCATGTCGTCAATTGCGGCGGCCTGTGGGCGCGCGAGATCGGCCGCATGGTCGGCGTCGAGCTGCCGGTGCTGGCCATGGAGCATATGTACCTGCTCACCGAGCCGATGCCGGAGGTCGAGGAATTCAACAAGTCGACCGGCCGCGAGATGATCGGTGTGCTCGACTTCAAGGGCGAGATCTACACGCGCCAGGAGCGCAACGGCGTCCTGCTTGGCACCTATGAGAAAGCCTGCAAGCCGTGGTCGCCGGTCAACACGCCGTGGGATTTCGGCCATGAGTTGCTGCAGCCCGACATCGACCGCATCGCGCCGTCGCTGGAGATCGGCTTCAAGCATTTTCCCGGCATCGAGAAGGCCGGCATCAAGCAGATCATCAACGGCCCCTTCACCTTTGCGCTCGACGGCAACCCGCTGGTCGGCCCGGTGCAGGGCCTGACCAATTTCTGGTGCGCCTGCGCCGTCATGGCCGGCTTCAGCCAAGGCGGCGGCGTCGGTCTCGCGCTCTCCAACTGGATGGTTTATGGCGATCCGGGCTTCGACGTCTGGGGAATGGATGTCGCCCGCTTCGGCGAATGGGCGACGCTGCGCTACACCAACGCCAAGGTGCGCGAGAACTATTCGCGGCGCTTCTCGATCCGCTTCCCGAACGAAGAACTGCCCGCCGCCCGTCCGGCGCAGACGACACCACTCTACGACACCATGCTCGCCAACAACGCCGTCATGGGCGATTCGTGGGGCCTCGAGACGCCGCTCTGGTTCGCGCCGAAGGGCACGGAGCCGAAGGACATCGTCTCCTTCCACCGCTCCAACGATTTCGGCCCGATCGGCGAGGAAGTGCGCGCCACGCGCGAGAAGGTCGGCGTCACCGAGATCGCCAACTTCGCCAAATACGAGGTCTCCGGCCCGGGCGCGGAGGATTTCCTCAACCGGCTGATGACCAACCGCATGCCTAAAGTTGGCCGCATCGCGCTGACCCCGATGGTCAACGAGTTCGGCAAGCTGATCGGCGACTTCACCATCGCCAACGCCGGCCCAAGGAATGGAGAAGACCGCTTCATGATCTGGGGCTCGTCGGCCGCGCAGAAGTATCATATGCGCTGGTTCGAGAAGCACCTGCCGAAGGACGGCTCGGTGCGCATCCACCGCTTCGACCAGACGCTGGTCGGTCTCTCCATCGCCGGGCCGAAATCGCGTGATCTCTTGCAGAAGCTGGTCGATGTCGACGTCTCGACCAAGGCCTTCCGTTTCATGGACTTCCGCGAGATGGCGGTCGGCGGCGCGCCCTGCATGGTCAACCGCATCACCTATACCGGTGACCTCGGCTACGAGATCTGGATGGCGCCGGCCTATCAGCGCCTCGTCTACAAGGCGATCAAGGAAGCCGGCGCGGAGTTCGGCATCGTCGATTTCGGCATGCGCGCGCTGCTCTCCATGCGCCTGGAGAAGAACTTCCCGACCTGGTTCCGCGAGTTGCGGCCCATCTACGGACCGTTCGAAGGCTCGATGGATCGCTTCATCAAGCTGGAGAAGAACGACTTCATCGGCCGCGAGGCGTCCGCCAGGGAGCAGGCGCAAGGGCCGAAGCTGCGCCGCGTTTCGTTCATCGTCGACGCTGCCGATGCCGACGTTATGGGCGACGAGCCGATCTGGGCCAAGGTCAGCAAGGACTACGGCACGGTCGAGCAGCCGCATGGCTATGGCGCGCCGCGCTTCGACGCGGCGGGCAAGGAAGTGCGCGGATCGAAAGCCGCTGAAGGCGCTTCCGCCGTGCGCGGCATCGTCGATGGCGAATGGCGCGTCGTCGGTTGGGTGACCTCAGGCGGCTATGCGCATTACGTGCAGAAGTCGATGGCGCAGGGCTATGTGCCAGCCGCCCTTGCCGAGGACGAAAGCGCCGGCCTGTTCGAGATCGAGATTCTCGGCCACCGCCGCCCGGCCCGCATCAATATCGAGCCGCCCTTTGACCCGAGCGGCGAGAAGATGCGGACCTGACCACCCGGATTCGTTGGATCGCGCCGGTTGCTGTGGCATGGTCGATGCCCCGCTACCGGCGCATCAGCATGAGAAGACCACCCCCTTGCAGCAGCTAGAGAAATGGACCGATTGGCTCTGCAATGGACGGGTCGGTCCATTCAGCGCCGCGATCGCGTCGGTCCTCGTCTATTGCCTGCTCCAGATCGCAGTGATGGCGCTGTTGTCTCACATTGCGGGCACGGGCGTCGGCGTCGACGATTCCGAGCAGCTGATGGAAATGCGCTTTCTTGCTGCCGGCTACGGCAGCTCGCAGCCGCCTCTATACACCTGGCTGGCGATGCTTGCGGCCTCGGTGGCCGGAACCAGTGTCCTTGCCCTCAAGATCGTCAAATACGGCTTGCTGGCCGCGGGACTGGCCGCCTATTTCACCGCCATACGTCGCCTTGGCTACTCGAACCGCGCCGGTGCCGCCGGCATGTTCGGATTGCTTCTGTTTCCCCAGATCTTCTGGGAGATGCAGCACGCCCTTACCCACTCGGTCGCAATATTCTGTTTCACTTCGGTGCTGCTTCTGGCGTTGGTCGAGGTGGAGAAACGGCGCTCGGCCGTCGCTTACGCGTTTTTCGGCCTGGCGACGGCGGCCGCGATGCTGTCGAAATACAATATCGTCATCTTCCTTGCCGCTCTGTTCCTGGCATCTCTCTCGCTTCGCGAAACGCGTGAGGCGATCTTCGACCGACGTTTCGCAATCAGCCTGGCCGTAGCGATCCTCGCCTGCCTGCCGACGCTTCACTGGAACATCACGCACCCGGATGACTTCCTGGCGCACAGTGGCGGCTTCGGCGCCGGCAACGGCGATGGGCTGGTGGAGACCACAGTGCTCGCCCTGCGCGGGCTGGGCAACGCGATGCTCAATTTCGCGGGCCTGCCGGCTATTATCATTGCCGTGGCCCTTTTCCTCGCGGCACGGAAAGCCGCAACAACGCCGCAGCCGGTGCGGTGGCCCGACAAGCTGCTGTGGCGCACGATCGCCTTGGCATTGCTCATCACGCTGGTGGTTGTTCTGGCGGGCGGCATCACGCAGTTTCGCGATCGGTGGGTCCTGCCCGTGTTCGTCCTGCTGCCCGCAGCCCTGGCCATGCGCTTCGATGCCATCGGGCAGAGGGGCGGAAAAACGCAAAGTACCATTGTCTTCGTCGGCGCGATTCTCGCCCTTCTTGCGCTACCCGTAAGCTGGTACATGCACGTGAATGGCGGCGACAGCCGCGGCAGCATCGTGCGGATGGACTACCGGTCGCTTTACGACCAGATCAACGCCGATGGGCCGGTCAAGACCGTGGTCTCTAGCTGGTTCTGGATCGGCAATCTGCGCCTGGTCGATGCCGATCTGATCGTGCTCGATGACGAGATACCGGACTTCGCCCGGTCGATCCGCGAGCCGGCTGTGCTTGTCCTTACAGACGACAGGGAATCGTCCTCGGATGTCTTCGAAGAGATGGCGAAGGCCGGCTACACAATGGACACTGTCCATCGCACGATCGAGGTGCCGCAGGCACTCGGCTTCCCGCCGCGCAAGGTCACGATCACCAAACTGCTCAAGAAGACCGCGCAGTAAGCTTCAGGGGGGACGAATGGACAAGCTAGGCTTTGGCCGCCATCGCAAGATCATGCCCTTCGAACCCGGGTCCGTCGAAGCGTTGCGCGAGGCCTCCCGTGAGAAAGCGGCCTCGCTCAGCCAGCATGTGCTGGGTTATGGCGCGACAGCCGAGGCGGAATGGGAGGCGGCAGGCATCGCCGCGCCCGACCTGCCCGCCATGCGCAGATACCGGCTGGAGCGCATTCGCGCCGAGCTGAAGCGCCGCGACTATGCAGGCGCCCTGCTCTATGACCCCATCAACATCCGCTATGCGACGGACTCGACCAACATGCAGCTCTGGGTCGCGCACAACCCGACACGCCACTGTTTCGTCGCCACCGAGGGCCCTGTGGTGCTCTTCGACTACTTCTCCTGCGAGCACCTGTCCGACCATTCGGGTGTCGTCGACGAGGTGCGCCCGGCGGTGTCGTGGATATACCTCTATAGCGGCGAGCTCACCGAGCAGAAGGTCCGGCGCTGGGGCGCCGGCATCGCCGAGCTCGTAGCCGAGCACGGCGGCGGCAATCGCCGCATCGCCGTCGACCACATCGATTCCGAAGGCGTCCAGGAACTCGCCCGCCGCGGCATTTCCGTCGGCAATGGCGAAGCGGTGATGGAGAATGCTCGCCTTATCAAATCCCCGGGCGAAATCCTCGCCATGCGCCGCGCCATCGTCGCCTGCGAGGCGGCGATGGGCGAAATGGAAGCGGTACTCAAGCCCGGCATCTCCGAAAACGAGCTCTGGGCGCAACTGCATCGCGGCAACATCGCGCGTGGCGGCGAATGGATTGAAACGCGGCTTCTGTCGTCCGGCCCGCGCACCAATCCCTGGTTCCAGGAATGCTCCTCGCGCGTCATCGAGAATGGCGACCTCGTCGCCTTCGACACGGACCTGATCGGCCCTTATGGTTTCTGCGCCGATCTCTCGCGCACATGGCTTTGCGGCGACATGCAGCCGTCGAAGGAACAGTGCGATCTCTTCCGTATCGCTGCCGATCAGATCGCCCATAACACCGATCTGATGCGGCCGGGCATCTCCTTTCGCGATCTTGTCGAGCGCTCGGCGGTGCCGCCGGACGAT
This sequence comes from Mesorhizobium sp. CA8, assembly GCF_020164955.1. Taxonomy (GTDB): domain Bacteria; phylum Pseudomonadota; class Alphaproteobacteria; order Rhizobiales; family Rhizobiaceae; genus Mesorhizobium. The sequence goes on along the minus strand of NZ_JAIUHG010000003.1, from coordinate 65,448 downwards.
TGCTACCCCACGCGCTACGGCGTGCTCTACCATGGCGTCGGCCTGGCCGATGAATATCCGACGCTGCCGCATGCCGGCGATTGGACCGACGACACACCGGACGGCGTGCTCGAACCAGGCATGGTGCTCTGCGTCGAAAGCTATATCGGCAGGCTTGGCGGGCATGAAGGCGTCAAGATCGAGGAACAGATCCTGATCACCGCAACCGGAAACGAGAAGCTTTCAGCCTACAAGCTGGACGAGCGGCTGCTTTGACGCGCCGCTTTCGACGGCCGCGATAGCGTCGCGCATCATGGCAATGGTTTTTTCCGGCGTCGTTCTGGCGGTGATATAGGGCAGGCCCTTGCGTCGCGCCGTCCAGCTGACGACCTTCACGGCTTTCGCAGCCGGCTCGAAACGTTGCGCCAGCGCCCAGCTTTGGCAGTCGATTGCGGCAACATCCGCCCTGCCCTCGGCGATGGCGATGATCGACGACCGGTGGCCGCCACTTTCGCTGCGCGAGGCGAAAATATCGAGGCTCTCTCCCAACGCCTCCAGGTCGCGCGTCAGCGCGATCAGCCCAGACATCGAATCCGGATTGTTGAAAGTGAAGCGCTTGCCGCGGAGAAGATCGATCGGGATGATGGCTTTGCCGTCCTGCGGCGAGGCAACCGGCGGTCCGCCGTCCGCGGCCATCACCAGCGCGCTGGAATAGAGTTCCCCCTGTCCCCCCTCGAACGCATCGTAATTCGGCTGGGCAATCACCTGCACATGCCCGGCGAGGCCGAGTTCCATCGGTCCCCAACAGGTTTGCCCGAAGAGCAGCGCCGGACTGAGCCAAAGCTGGTGAAAATCGATCTCGTCCGGAGGCAGCGTCGCCGGATCGGGCGCGATCACCATGCCGGCCTTATCGTGGATGCCGCCAGGCACCGGCGGCAGATCGCGATTGCGGCGCACGATCGTTTCCGGCGCATCGATGCCCCGTTGCTGGAAGGCGTCACGCAGCCGCGCCCATTGCGCATCGACCTCGCGCCGGGCTTCGGGCCAATCATACATCGGCAGGGCCGCAACGAACTTGTTCATGTCGAACAGCTTTCAAAGGCAGGCGACCTTCGGCGCCTGCGTTCCGCCGCGAAAAAGCCGGGCGCGAAAAGTCGAAATTACTCTTTCGGCGGCTCGGCCGGAACCGGCGCCGTGCCAAGCCCGCTGACATTTCGAGCCCTGACGCGCGGCTTGAAGGCGCGGCCCGGCTCCGGCGCGCGACGCAGCACCGGATGGATCACCGGCTCCTTGGCGCTGAAGGCATAGGATTTTATCAGCGCCAGATAGTTCGGATAGACATAGCCGTTGTTCATCCGCAGCCATTCCTCGCGCCGGTCGCGAAACAGCTTGGGCAATCTGTACCAGGCAACCGTCGGGCTCTTGTGATGCACGAAATGCAGGTTGTTGTTGAGGAACAGGAACGACAGCGGCGAGCGTTCGACGATGATGGTGCGCCCTTCCGGATGCTCGGACCACTGATGCTCGGCATAGGTGCGCACCGAAATCAGCGACTGTCCGAGCCAGACCGGCACCAGCACATAGAGCCAGAGCGGGATGCAGAAGCCGAAGGTGACGATCGGCGCCACGACGGCAATGCCGATGGCATGCAGCAGCCAGGCCTTGCGGATCGCCTGGTCGCCGGCGGCGATCTGCCTGGCGTCGTCGATGAAGAAGCCGACCGACGACAGCCACGGTCCGAGGACGAGGCGGCCGACCATGGTGTTGTTGATCTTGAGCAGGAACTTCATAGCCTGCGGCAGTTCCTCATGCATCCAGAGCGCCTGGTAATAGCTCTCGGGATCGTCCAGCGGATCGGTCAGCCGCTCGTCTGCATGGTGGCGCAGGTGGATGGTCTTGAAACGCCGGAACGGCCAGACAAGCCCGATCGGCAGGAAGACAAAGGCTTCGTTGATCCTGGCACTGCGGGTCGGGTGGCCATGCAGCACCTCATGCATCAGCGAGGATTGGAGCGCCAGGATCAGCGCCAGCGCGATCAAAGCGATCAAGGGATAGGATGGCCAAAGCAACAAGCCGATTGCGAACCATGCGCCGTAGCAGAAGAGTGCGAGGAATACCGTCGGCCATTCGATTGCCGGTGCACTGCTGCGTCTCTTGCTGATGCCGGTATTCATGCTTGCCATGCTATCGACCACTGCCCTCCAGTCGCCGGAACCAATTCGATTCCTGACAACATTGTGTCAGGAGCCTGCTGTTACATCAACGCGAGAAAGCGCACAAACTGTTGCGAATGCGCATTTTTAGCCGCATATGTTATACATTGTAAACAAACATGGGGATTCGTTTCCGCCTGAGCCATGTTTAGACCGGCTCCGGCGCAAATTTATCCTCTCTGAAGCAGGAGCAGCGTTTTGGACAAGCGCGATCTTTCGACCCTGTTCAGGGAGCGGCTGAAATTGCTCTTGACACGCTCCGATTTGAACCAATCGGCCTTCGCGACGGCGGTCGGCATCGACCGCTCGGCGCTTTCGCAACTGCTTTCCGGCGCCTCGACCCGCCTGCCGCGCGCGGAGACGCTTCTCAACATCGCGGCCGAGTTCAAGGTGTCGCTCGACTGGCTGCTGGGCCTCTCCCACGACGAGGGCGTCACCGGCGAGATTAGAGAGAGCCTCGAGATCGAGGAGGCGCCGGACGGCTTCGACCGCACCTTGCTCGCCAAGTGGCATGCCGAGGCGGCAGGCACCAAAATCCGCTACGTGCCGGCGGGCATTCCTGACCTTCTGCGCACCGAGGCGCTGGTCGAATACGAAGCCGGCATCACCAACAAGAGCCGCGAGGCGCAGGCCGGCGAAACGCAATACCGCATCGACTATACAAGGCGGCCGGAGACCGACATGGAGGTCTGCATGCCGCGCCACACGCTGGAGATTTTCGCGCGCGGCCTGGGTGTCTGGGACCGTTTCCCGGAAGCCGAAAGGCGCAAGCAATTGCTGCACATGTCAGCCCTGCTCGACGACCTTTACCCGACTTTCCGGCTGTTCCTTTATGATGGCCGCATGCGTTATTCGATCCCCTACACCATCTTCGGCCCCTACCGCGCTGCGATCTATGTCGGCGACATGTATCTGGTGTTGAACGCCACCCAGCCGATCCGTACCCTCACCAGCCATTTCGACAATCTGATCCGCGCCGCCGACATCAACGCACACGAGGCGGCAAGCTTCGCGCAGAAGCTGGCCGCAATGTCCTTCCCGTCAGGCTCTGTTTGATCACCTGCACCACTGCCGCAGCCGGACGGAACGCTCGTCGTCGAAGCTCCCTGCTTGTCGTCACCGCCTGCTCGGTCCACCACCCGACCAACGCCCGCACCGAGATCGAGGTCGAGATCACGCCGGCGGCGTGAGGTCCCTCTCGACTGCAAGCTCGTTGACTAGACATAAAGACTTCTTTATATCGTTATTTGAATTTCAAATACGAAAGCTATGGCCATGACCGCGACCAATCCCATCCACGCATTGCTGGCCGAAAAGGGCGTGCTTCTGGCCGACGGCGCCACCGGCACCAATCTGTTCGCGATGGGTCTGCCGGCCGGCGAGGCGCCCGAGCTGCTCAACGAGACGGCGCCCGAGACCATTGCCAGCCTGCATCAGAATTTCGTCGATGCCGGCGCTGATATCATTCTCACCAACTCCTTCGGCGGCACCCGCCACCGGCTCAAGCTGCATCACGCGCAGGACCGTGTGCACGAGCTGAACAAGCGCGCCGCCGAGATCGCCCGTTCGGTCGCCGATAAGGCCGGCCGCAAGGTGATCGTCGCCGGCTCCGTCGGCCCGACCGGCGAGCTGCTGGTGCCGCTCGGCGCCCTGACCTATGACGACGCCGTCGATGCCTTTGCCGAGCAGATCGAGGGTCTGAAGGCCGGCGGCGCCGAAGTCGCCTGGATCGAGACCATGTCGGCGCCCGACGAGATCCGCGCCGCGGCCGAGGCCGCCATCCGCGTCGGTCTGCCCTATACCTACACCGGTTCCTTCGACACCGCCGGCCGCACCATGATGGGGCTGCTGCCGAAGGACATCCACGCCGTCGCCGACGGGCTGCCGCAGGCCCCGCTCGGCGTAGGCGCCAATTGCGGCGTCGGCGCTTCCGATATCCTCGCCTCGCTGCTTGATATGACCGAGGCGAAGCCGGAGGCGACCGTGATCGTCAAGGGCAATTGCGGCATTCCGGAATTCCGCGGCAGTGAGATCCACTATTCCGGCACGCCCGAGCTGATGTCCGATTATGTGCGGCTGGCGGTCGATGCCGGCGCGAAGATCGTCGGCGGCTGCTGCGGCACGTCGTTTGCCCACCTTGCCGCCATGCGCAAGGCGCTCGACAGCCACACCAAGGCTGAGCGCCCGACCGTAGAGACGATCGTCGAACGCATCGGCCCGATGCGCAACAAGATGGCGACGGCAAACATTGCCGAAACCAGCGAAGGCCGCCGCGAACGCAGGCGCAGCCGCGCCTGACAGCCTGCTTATTTGCTGTTTTCGGCGTAGCGCGACAGCGCGGTATTGAAATCGACGACGTTCTGGTCGTCGGAGTTCATCGTCGCCAGCGCGCCCGATGCGCCTGGATCGCTGATCTGCTCTAGCATCATGCGAAACCGGTCGTTGTTAAGCGCCGAAAGCGCCGTGTTGCGGGCCGCATCGACATCGCTCCTGATGCGAGTGGATTCGGCGGACGATCCCCGCGCCGCCGCACTGGCCGCCGTCGAGTTCGCGTTCCCGATTGTCGTGATATGCACTGCTGATCCCTCAAATCTCTATCGGCATTGACTAACAGAAGTTCGGTTGCGGCGAAGTTCCCGAAAAGCTGCACAATTTAACGATCGCAAAAAGGCCGGCAGGATTTTGTCCCGCCGGCCCTCAGTCAATCGCAATGGCCTACTTATTGCCGTCCAGCGATGAGGCCAGGCGCACCAGCGACAGGAACTCCGCCCTGTAGCCGAACGGATCGGCGCCGCGCGCTGCGTTGGCGATCTCCGCGATCCGGTCATAGCTGAAATTCGCCGTCTGATCCTCGTCGCGCAGCTTCTGCCCGAAGGCCGCGACCGCGATCGAGAAGCGCTGGTCGGTGCCAGCCGCGTCGAAGGACTTGACCTCGTTGGCGGCGGTCACCGGCGTGGTGATGAGCTTCGAGACGTTCTCGTCCGGCAGCTTGTAGCGGATCTTGACGAAGGCATATTCGTCGGCATTGGCGACGCCGCCATTGTCGACCTTGGCCTGGCCGTAGCGCAGCGGATCGACCTGCTCGCCGCCGCTCCCCTTCGGCGTGATCTCGTAGACCGCCGTCACGGAGTGACCGGAGCCGATATCGCCGGCGTCGACGCGGTCGTTGTTGAAATCCTCCCGCTTCAGCGCGCGGGTCTCATAACCGACGAGACGATATTCGGAGACCTTGGCCGGGTTGAACTCGACCTGGATCTTGACGTCCTTGGCGATGGGGAACAGCGTCGAGGAAGCATCCTCGACCAGCACCTTCTGGGCTTCGGCCAGCGTGTCAATATAGGCCGCCGTGCCATTGCCGTTCTGGGCGATGGTCTGCATCATCTGGTCGTTGAGATTGCCGCGCCCGAAGCCGAACACCGACAGGAACACACCTGTCTTGCGCTCCTTCTCGATCAGCCGCTTGAGATCGTTGTCATCGGTCTGGCCGACATTGAAGTCGCCGTCGGTGGCCAGCATCACCCGGTTGACGCCATCCTTGACGAAGGATTGCTGCGCAAGCTTGTAGGCTTCGCGGATGCCTTCCTCGCCGGCCGTCGACCCGCCGGGCGCGAGATTGTCGATGGCCGCAAGGATCTTCTGCTTCTCGGCCGCCTTGGTCGGCATCAGCACCGTCCGGGCATTGCCGGCATAGGTGACGATGGAGACGGTGTCGTCTGGCTTGAGCTTGCTCACCAGCAGCCTGAACGCGGATTTGAGCAGCGGCAGCTTGTCCGGCTCGTCCATCGAACCCGAGACGTCAATCAGGAAGACCAGGTTGGCCTTGGGCTGCTCGGCCGGCTTCACGTCGAAACCCTTGATCGCGACATGCATCAGCTTGGTGTGCTCGTTCCACGGCGTCGGCATGACGGTTACGGTCGAGTTGAACGGCGTCGCGGCCGAATCCGGTCCCTTCCAGTCATAGGGGAAGTAGTTGATCATCTCCTCGACACGGACAGTGTCCGGGTCGGGCAGACTGCCTTCCTTCACCGAACGCCGCACGAAGGAATAGGAGGCCGTGTCGACGTCGATCGAGAAGGTCGAGACCGGATCCTGCGCCGTTTCATGCACCGGATTGGTCTTGAACGTCTCGATGCGATCGCGATTTTCCTCTTGCAACTGCATCTGGTCGGATGGCATGGGCGCGGGCTGCACCATCAGCTTGGAATCAGCCATTGCCGGGGGAGACGCCGGAATAGCGGCCGCGCTGCTTGCCGGCGCCTGATCGGCTCTCGCGGCAGGCTGCAGGGCGCGCTTGGCCTGCGGCGCAGCCTCCTGCTTGAGCAGGCCGTCGACCTCTGTCGCCGGTTTCGGCGCCGCCGGCGCCGTTTGTGAATTGGCCCGGGTCTCGGCGTCCGCGTCGATCTTCTTTTCTTTGGCCGGCGCCGCTGCCAGCGGCTCGTTGATCGCGGGCTGTTCGGGCGCTGGCTTCTGCGCCGCCGGCTTGTCGGCCAAGGTCTCGGTGACCGTGCCGTTGCCGCCGATGAGCGGCGGCTGTTCCTTCAGCATCTCGAAAGCGGCATATCCGGCAATAGGCAGCGCGACCAGCGCGGTGATGGCCGGCGTGGCAATGAGTTTCCGTTGCATGATGTCTCTCCAGAGCATTCTTGCTCGCTCGGTGAGACGAAGGCCTGCCGGTGATCCTTGGGTGGCTGTGGAAAATTTTTCGTCCAAGTCGAAGGCCTGCATTGCGGCGGCGAGCGCGCGCCCCTTCGCCTCGCCGCCAGGCGCCGGTCCTGCGATGTCGCGCAGCCTTTCGAGTTCGTTGTCGTCGACCATGGTCACACTTTCCCGGCTGAACGCATCAGCAGCTTCAGCCGTTTCTTCGCTTCATGGATGTGCCAGGAAACTGTCGCCTCCGAGATCGCCATCACCTCCGCCGCCGCTGCGTGGTTGAGACCTTCGCCATAGACCAGCAGCACCGCGTCACGCTGCTTGTCGGGCAGCATCCGCACCGCCGCCCACAGCGCTTCGGCCGGATCGTCGCTCTGGGCCGACGCTTCGCCCGCGATCAGCGCATAGGCGCCATAGGCATCGGTCTTGGCGACGTAGCGGGCGCGCTTGCGCATCATGTCGCGCGCCGCGTTCAGCGTCATGGCATAGAGCCATGTCGTGAAGGCGCCGTTGCCCTGATAGTCGCGGATCGCGCGGCCGAGCCGCACACAGACATCCTGGGCTATGTCCTCGGCGTCGGCCTTGCGCCCGCACCAGCGATAGGCGGCGCGATAGACGAAGCCATAGTGCCTTTCGAGCAGTTTGCCGAAAGCCCCCCTGTCTCCGCCCCTCGCCCGCACGATCAGTTCGGCATCGGAGGCTTCGCCGTCATCCAGCATCATCGCCATCATTTGCCCGTGGGACGAAGGCTAATGACCAATCCTTGGGGCGATGGAAAGATTTTTTTGAGAAGGCAATTAGGCGCGATGGACGAGGTGTGTCGAGATTCGGGTCAGGCCGAGCCGGAGTCGAAGACGGGCGCGAAGCGACCAAACTGGGCGGTTTCCGAGAACCGGCCTACGCCGGCCGTAGCCGCCATGGAGCGGAGACACTTATGAGGGCTTCAGCCGGCGAAGAGCGTACTTGAAGTACGTGAGCACCGGAAGCGCAGGAAACCGCCATTTGCAGGCCGGCCTCACCCGAATATCGGCACACCTTATCCCAGCGTCTCTTTGAAGAACGTCGTCAGCCGCTTCCAATGCCTCTCGGCGCCCGCCTCGTCATAGACGCTGTGATCCTTGACGCACCAGCCATGGCCGACGCCGACATAGTTCTCGATGACGTGGTCGACCTCTGCCACCCTGAGCGCCTCCGCCAGCCGCGCCGACTGCTCGGGCGGGAAGCTGCGGTCGACGCCGGCGACGCCGACATAGACGCGCGCCTTGATGGAGGCCGCCTTGCGGTGCGGACTGTCAGGCGCGTCGCTGGCGAGATTGCCGCCATGGAAGCTCGCCGCGGCGGCGATACGGTCGGGATAGCTTGCCGCCGCGTTCAGCGCCCGCGCGCCGCCCATGCAATAGCCGACGACGCCAACAGGTCCGGCGATCCCCTCGGCGGCCAGAGCATCGAGGAAGGCGCTGCCGTCGCGGATGGTCATGCCCTGCGTCGTGCCGCCGCTCAGGATCAACAGCAGGGCCTTGGTCTTTTCCTCGGCAAAGGCGGTTTTGGGATCGAACGGACCATAGGGCGCATAGCGGTAGAAGAGATCAGGCACCAGTACGGCATAGCCATGCTCCGCGAGGCGCTCGGCCATCTGGTCGAGCGCCGGGCGCGGACCGAAAATATCCATGTAGAGGATGACGCCAGCCTTGGCCGGCGCGGCTGGACGAAACAGCCGTGCCTTCGCCGTGCCGTCCAGGGTCTTGATCTCGATGTCCTGCTTCGTCATTGCGCGCTCCGCCGGTTGCCAGGCGATAGATATCCGCGCCGCCCGGCAGGGCAAGCCGCAACCTCTCGATCGCGGTCAAGTTTCCGTGCGGTTCGGAAGAATGCCTACAGTCCGGCGAACGCCGCCATATGAAAAGCCTGGACATCGGGCGGATAGCGATACTTAGCGCCATAAGGACAGACGTTGCGGTCGAGGCAGCCGCCGGCGCGGCAGGGTGCACCATCCGTGCCACGCACATGCACCAGGCACGCCTGGTGCGCGAAGCCATCCATCGAATAGGCGCCGACCGGACAGGATTTCAGGCAGGGTTTTTCGACACATGTGTCGCAAAGATGAATCGCTTCGTGAGCTTCGGGAGCGGAAATCTCGTCATCGAACAGCAAGGCGCCGCGATAGGCATGCCAGAGCCCATAGGTCGGATGCATGAGAATGCCGAGCGGCGACGGTTTCAGCCCTTCCGCCCGCATCGCCCATTGCTGGAACGGCAGATAGGGCCGGTCTGAAGGCGATATGGCGCGGACGCCGAATTCTTGCGCCACCGCGCCGATCACCTCGCGCGACCAACTGTCGAGCGGGTTGGCGATGTCCCTCGCCTGTCGTTCCCGCCAACGCTGGAAATGCGGCCAGGGCGCCGCGCCCGCCTGCCCGACAAGCAGCATCGATTTGGCTGGAGCGCCGGAAGGTCCGGCCGGCGCCATCTCATCGTCGCCGAAGCTGAAACCGCCGCGCCGGATCAGGCCGTTGGCCGCGAGCGCGGCCGCAATCTCCTCGACCGTGCCGCGGGAAAAAGTCATCCTTTCCGGTCCGGATCGGAGAACGCGCTCCGCCAGACTTCCTTGTGAATGATGTTGGCGACTTTAGCCCGGCCTGACTCGGGCTCCTTTCACGTGAAGGCGTCGGGCATCGAGCCCTTCTTCTTGGCGATGAAGTCCTTCAGCGCCTCGTCGATGGCCGGATCGAGATGCGGCGCCTCGTAGCTTTCCAGCCAGCGGCGTGCGAGCTCATTCGCCCGCTGCGGCGCGGTCTTCTCGCCTTCGGCCAGCCACTGCTCGTAGGAATTATTGTCGGCGATGCTGGAGCGGTAGAAGGCCGTCTGGAAATTCGCCTGGGTGTGGTCGCAGCCGAGATAATGGCTGCCCGGGCCGACCTGGCGGATGGCGTCCATCGCCTGGCCGTTTTCCGACAGGTCGACGCCCTCGGCAAACTTCTGCTGCATGCCGAGCTGGTCGATGTCCATCATGAATTTTTCGTAGCAGGAGGCGAGCCCCCCCTCGAGCCAGCCCGCCGAATGCAGCACGAAATTGGTGCCGGCAAGGATGGTCGAGTTGAGCGTGTTGGCGCTCTCATAGGCTGCCTGCGCGTCCGGGACCTTCGAGGCGCAGAGCGAACCGCCGGTGCGGAATGGCAGACCGAGCCGTCGCGCGAGCTGTGCCGCACCATAGGAGACCAGCGACGGCTCGGGCGTGCCGAAGGTCGGCGCGCCGGACTGCATCGAGATCGACGAGGCGAAGGTGCCGAACAGCACTGGTGCGCCGGGCCTGATCAGCTGGGTGAACGAGGCGCCGGCGAGCACCTCGGCCAGCACCTGCGTCAGCGTGCCGGCAACCGTCACCGGGCTCATCGCGCCGGCCAGGATGAACGGCGTGACGATGCAGGCCTGGTTATGGCGCGAATAGACTTTCAGCGCCCCGAGCATGGTCTCGTCGAACACCATCGGCGAGTTGGCGTTGATCAGGCTGGTCAGCACCGTGTTGTTCTCGACGAAGTCGTCGCCGAACACGAGCTTGGCCATCGCCACCGTGTCCTCGGCCCGCTCCGGCGCCGTCACCGAGCCCATGAACGGCTTGTCCGAGTAGCGGATATGCGCGTAGATCATGTCGAGGTGGCGCTTGTTGACCGGCACATCGACCGGCTCGCACACCGTGCCGCCCGAATGGTGGATCGACGGCGCCATATAGGCGAGCTTCACGAAATTCTGGAAATCCTCGATCGTCGCGTAGCGGCGGTTGCCGTCGAGGTCGCGCACGAAGGGCGGGCCGTAAACCGGCGCGAACACGGTTGCATTGCCGCCGATCTGCACCGAGCGCTCCGGATTGCGCGCATGCTGGGTGTAGATCGAAGGGGCTGTCTTCAACAGCGAGCGGCAAAGGCCCTTGGGAAAGTGCACGCGCTCGCCCTTGACGTCGGCGCCTGCCTCTTTCCACAGCGCCAGCGCCTCGGCGTCATCGCGGAAGATGATGCCGGTTTCTTCCAGCACGGTGTCGGTGTTCTTCTCGATCAGCGCCAGCCCCTCCTCGTTGAGGACCTCATAGACGTTGATCTTGCGCTTGATGTAGGTGAGCTGGGTGCCCGGGCCGCCGCCCGATCGGGCCGCCCGGCGTGCCGCCGCGCCGCCGCTGGCGCCGCGTCCGCGCCGTCCACCTGACGCTTCCTGCTCGACTGCCGCGTTATCGCTCATGATCGTCTTCCTATAACTTGGCCTGAATTGGCTGGGGCGGCCCATCGTCACCGCTTCTTGCCGGATCGTAGCCATGCACCCTATTGGAAACGGCCAGCCAGCGCCAACGCCTGTCGCAAAATCGACAAGAAAAGCGCCAATTTTTCAGTCGCTTTCCTTTTGCGGGAAGTCGCAAATCAGCTATGGCTAGCTTGCCCTCGCGGGTTAGGTATTGGCGCATCGATTTTTAGGCTGCCGCAGTCATTCCGAGCAGCAAGGAGCCCGAGAAAAATGTCCGACGACGAGATCATCCTTTCCGAGCTTTCCGACGAGGAACTCGTGCAGCAGATGCATGACGACCTCTATGACGGGCTTAAGGAGGAAATCGAGGAAGGCACCAACATCCTTCTCGAGCGCAATTGGGCGCCCTACAAGGTGCTTACCGAAGCGCTGGTCGAAGGCATGCGCATCGTCGGCGAAGACTTCCGCGACGGCATCCTGTTCGTGCCGGAAGTGCTGCTCTCGGCCAACGCCATGAAGGCCGGCATGGCCATCCTGCGTCCGCTGCTCGCCGCCACCGGCGCGCCGAAGCAAGGCAAGATGGTGATCGGCACCGTCAAGGGCGACATCCACGACATCGGCAAGAACCTCGTCGGCATGATGATGGAAGGCGCCGGCTTCGACGTCATCGATCTCGGCATCAACAACGCGGTCGAGAAGTATCTCGACGCCATCGAGCAGCACCAGCCCGACATCATCGGCATGTCGGCCCTGCTCACCACCACCATGCCCTATATGAAGGTCGTCATCGACACGATGAAGGAAAAGGGCATCCGCGACGACTATGTCGTGCTGGTCGGTGGCGCGCCGCTCAATGAGGAATTCGGCAAGGCCGTCGGCGCCGACGCTTATTGCCGCGACGCCGCTGTGGCGGTGGAGACGGCCAAGGATTACATGAAGCGCAAGCACAATGTTCGCGCTTCCGCCTGACCCAAGGCATCAGGATCGATCGACAAGAAAAGCCGCGCCTTGCAGCGCGGCTTTTTTGTTCCCAGATGATAGGCGAGGCTGCCGATCAGTTGACGGTGTCTTTGACCGCCCTTGCCGTCGATTTGACATCCTTGCCGACGCCCCGGATGGTGTTGGCGCAGGCGGTGAGTGCAAGCGCGCAGGCCAGGATGGCAATCGGCGCGATGCGTAGCAGTTTCATGGACGGTGTCTCCCTCGACAGATGTTAAGCCCCGCAGCGAAAGCCGGCCCGACTTGGTCAAGACGCAAAAAACGGAACCGAATCAAACAGACAGGCTGCTCGTCATCGCCTGCGGGATGATTGCGCGCGAAGTTTTGGCCGTCAAGCAACGGCTAAAGCTCGACCATCTCGAGCTGACCTGCCTGCCGGCCGAGTTCCATTTCTATCCGGACCGCATCGCTCCGGCGATGGACAAGGCGATCGAGAAAGCCAAGGCGGAAGGCTACCAGCACATCTTCGTCGGCTACGCCGATTGCGGCACCGGCGGCCTGCTCGACCGCGTCATCGAGAAGCATGGCGTCGAGCGCATGGCCGGGCCGCATTGCTTTGCTTTCTACCAGGGCATGGACGCCTACGCGAAGGTGGCCGATGACGACATGATGTCGTTCTATATGACCGATTTCCTCTGCCGCCAGTTCGAGGCCTTCTTTATCAAGCCGCTCGGCCTCGACCGGCATCCCGAGCTGATCAAGGACTATTTCGGCAACTATGAGAAGCTGATCTATCTCGCCCAGACCGATGACCCGGAACTCGATAAGGTCGCCGAGAAAGCCGCCGCCATGCTCGGCCTCACCTATGAGCGCCGCTCGACCGGCTATGGCGACCTGATCGGCGAACTGGCGCGGGCGGCGCAGGGCGCTGCACGAGACGTCTAACCTTCAGGCCTGCTCCAGCGCCGCAAGCACGTCAGCAAAGCTGGTCCTGCAGACGAAGCCCAGCCTCTCCCTCGCCCGCGACGGGTCGTAGACGCGGTCGATCGAAGAGAACATCGTCCAGCCCTGCTTGGCAAAAAGGCGCGGATATTCCGGAAAATAGCGCGCCACCACGGCCGGCGCGTCGGCGATCAGCTCGGCGCAATCCTGCGGCCGGAATGGCGTCGGCGCCGAGATGATGAAGATGTCGAAGCCAAGGCTCGGCGCCTTCTCCAGGGCCGCGACATGGGCCTCGGCCGCATCTTCCACCGTCAGCCGGCGGAACAGCAACTCGTTGGCCTTGGTGTTGGCGTCCGATTGCTCGATCGCATGCGGGTCGTCCGCTTCGGGAAAGAAGCGCGCCATGCGCAGCACCACGACCGGCAGTCCATGCTGAAGATTGTAAAGGCGGCACAGATGCTCGGCGGAAAGCTTGGTCACGCCGTAGATGTTGCGCGGCTCCGGCGACATCTCCTCCGTAAGCCAGGCGGCCTTGCGCGCGCCGCCCTGGAAACCGGCGCGGATCGCCTGCGAGATCATCAGCGACGTCGTCGAGGTGAAGACGAAGCGCTCGACGCCGCAGGCAACCGCCGCGTCGAGCAGGTTCAGCGTCCCCTGGATGTTGGCCGCGACGAAGGCCGTATTCTCATTATGCTCGATGTTCGGCTTGTGCAGCGCGCCGCTGTGAATGATGGCCTCGATGCGATTGTCGCGGACAGTTCCGAAGACCAGCTCGCGATCGGCGATCGAGCCGACGACTTGCGTACGCGCCGAGGCAACCGGATCGAGACCGACCACCTCATGGCCGAGCGCTTCGAGCCTCGGCTTGAGCGCGCCGCCGAGCCAGCTGGACGATCCCGTGAGCAATATCCGCATCGATCAAACCGCCATTTTTCGAGCTCACGCTGTTAAGCATGGATGACAGGCGATGGCGAACCGGTAAGTTGTGCGCCAGCGATGGAAAAACTGTTCCAGCCATTGATTGAGGAAACACATTTCATGACGCCTCGCCTGCTTTTTGCCGCCCTCGGCCTCATCGCCCTCACCTTGCCCGCCCATGCCGACGGCGAAGTGCAGAAGCTGATCACCGCCGCCGACAAGACGCGACTGGATAGATACGGCGAGACGCGCAAGGCGGCCCTCGAGGAGGCAAAAGCCGGCAATCCGTCGGAGGTCAAGCAGTTGGATGACCTGCTCGCCAAGCCACTTGTCGCCTTCTCCGACAAGGACCTCACCGGAAACTGGAAGTGCCGCACCATCAAGGCAGGCGGCCTGAGCCCGCTCATCATCTATGGCTGGTTCAAATGCAAGGTGGCCGACGACGGCTCGGGCTGGCGGCTTACCAAGGTCAGCGGCTCGCAGCGCACAACCGGCCGCTTTTTCGACGACAACGAGAAACGCGCCATCTATCTCGGCTCGTTCTCGGTCAATGACGACAAGGCCAAGCCTTATGGCAGCGGCCCCGGAAGCGACCAGGTCGGCTACGCCTTCCGCAACAGCGCCACCGAATGGCGCATCGAATTCCCCGCGCCCTATTACGAGTCGAAGCTCGACATCATGGAATTCAAGCGCTGAACCGGGCGCTGAAACGCCTGACTGAGGGTTTTGGGCACACCAAGGATTAACCCGCTCCGCATAGCATGCGCCCGATTTTTTAGCGGGTGCTTGCCGTGGCAGCGTCGGAATCGAGTACGCGACCAATTGTGGTCGTCACTGAAGGTGGCCCGCATATCTGGGCCATCGTCAATGCGCTTGCCGACCGCGTCGGTCCCGTCAGCGTCATCCTCGAATCCGCTGAATCCAAAAAGCGCCTGCTCATCGGCCGCGCGCGACGCCAGGGCTGGATCTCGGCCATCGGCCAGCTTGGCACGATGGTGTTGACGAGACTCGGCAAGCGGTTCCTGGCCGGTCATGCCGAGAGGCTTATCGCCGAGGAGAAGCTCGCGACCGAGCCGCGGCATGGCCAGACGATCATTCATGTGCCTTCAGCCAACGGGCCGGAATGCCTGAAAGAAATCAACAGCATCAAACCCGGCGTCGTGCTGCTTGCCGGCTGCAGGCTGCTGTCGAAGGATACGCTGGCAAAGATGCCTTGCCCGGTGCTCAACTATCACGCCGGCATCGCGCCGAAATATCGCGGCATGAATGGCGGCTACTGGGCGCTGGCCTGCGGCGATCGAGGGAATTTCGGCACCACCATGCATCTGGTTGATGCCGGTGTCGATACCGGCGGCGTGCTGAAGCAGGCACGCGGCAGGCCAAAGACCGGCGACACGATCGCCAGCTACGCGCTGCGGCAGGCCGCCTTTTCGCGCGATATATGCGTCGAGGCGGTCGGCAATGCGCTGGCCGGCAGACTGGAAACGATCGATCCGGGCCTACCGTCGAAGCAATGGTATCACCCGACGA
Source organism: Mesorhizobium sp. CA8 (assembly GCF_020164955.1). Taxonomy (GTDB): domain Bacteria; phylum Pseudomonadota; class Alphaproteobacteria; order Rhizobiales; family Rhizobiaceae; genus Mesorhizobium. The sequence continues at coordinate 50,051 of NZ_JAIUHG010000003.1, read as the reverse complement.
TCTGGTTCTACCTCTGGACCGGCCTGACCAAGCGCGTCTGGTGATCAGCCGGCAACCGAATCCAGCATTCGCTTTGCGTCATGGCCAGCGTCGCTTTTGAAGGCGCGCGCGTCGTCCCATAACAAGCGGCTCAACCACGCATGCGGCAATGCTCCATGACTTCGAGGAGTTGAGAATTCATGGCCGATCTGATCGTCGTCTACTGGCGCGACATCCCAGCCCAGGTCATCGTCAAGAAGGGCCGGCAGAACGCCAAGCGCGAATTGCCGCTGCGCTTCACTGAGGCGATCGACATGTGCGCCATGCGCACCGGCGCTGGCGGCACCGACGACTATCTGGCGGAATGGCGCAAGGCCGACCCGGTCCCGGTCGGCGACGACATCGAGGCCGAGGTCGAGAAAGCCTATCAGGAACTCGACGCGAAATATGACCGCGAGCGGCTGGTCGCTCTGGTCAAGGCTGGCGGGAAAGAAAATGTCTGACAAGCAGCCGACGGTTACCCAGGCCACCTTGGTCAAAAAGGCAGCGCCGAAATCCGACTACAAGCCCGCGGACGTGTCGCCGCAGCGGCGCGTCCAGCGCACTTTTGCCGTCAGACTCTGGTCCATCCGGCACTCGCGACTGCTCGAATGGTTCTACAGCCGGTTCGCCGATGCCTTCCTGCTCCTGCATCCTCTGTGGAAGGGCATCGGCTACAGCCGGGTCGAAGCCCCGGTGAAATTCATCGAGAAGCGCGTCAAGGGCTTCATGTTTGACTGCCGTATGTGCGGTCAATGCATCCTGTCGTCGACCGGCATGTCGTGCCCGATGAACTGCCCGAAGCAGCTTCGCAACGGCCCCTGCGGCGGCGTGCGCGCCAACGGCAATTGCGAGGTCGAGCCGGACATGCCTTGCGTCTGGGTCAAGGCCTGGGAGGGCTCGCGCAACATGGTGCATGGCGACAAGATCCTGGCCGTGCAGAAGCCGGTCGATCAGTCGCTGCGCGAAACCTCGGCATGGCTTAGGGTGACGGCGCAGGCCGCCGCAGCGCGTGAAGCCGCCCAGAACCAGCAGAACACCGGAGCTTCAGCATGAGCGTCCGCCACCAGCGCGACGAGAACCCGGCCGGCATCCACCTGCCGCTTGAGCCCCTGCCCGGCCACACCTCGCGCGGCCGGCTGGAGCGCGTGCTGCGCCGCGGCGAGTTCGCGGTGACGACCGAGCTCAACCCGCCCGACAGCGCCGATCCCGAAGACGTCTACAACCGCGCCAAGATCTTCGACGGCTGGGTCGACGCCATCAACGCGGTCGATGCCTCGGGCGCCAACTGCCACATGTCCTCGGTCGGCATCTGCGCGCTGCTCACCCGCATGGGCTACGCGCCGATCATGCAGATCGCCTGCCGCGACAAGAACCGCATCGCTATCCAGGGCGACGTGCTGGGCGGCGCCGCGATGGGCGTCGCCAATATGCTCTGCCTCACTGGCGACGGCGTGCAGGCCGGCGACCAGCCCGGCGCCAAGCCGGTGTTCGACCTTGATTCCATGTCGCTGCTCGAAACCATCCGCATCATGCGTGACAACGGCAAGTTTCTGTCCGGCCGCAAGCTGACGACGCCACCGCAGGTTTTCCTCGGTTGCGCGGTCAATCCCTTCGCGCCGCCCTACGACTTCCGCCCGATCCATCTCGGCAAGAAGATCGCCGCCGGCGCGCAGTTCGCGCAGACGCAGTATTGCTTCGACGTGCCGATGTTCAAAGCCTTCATGCAGAAGGCGCGCGACCTCGGCCACACCGAAAAGCTCTTCCTGCTCTGCGGCGTCGGCCCGCTCGCTTCCGCCAAGACCGCGAAATGGATCCGTTCCAACGTGCCGGGTATCCACATCCCCGATGCGGTGATCAAGCGGCTGGAAGGCGCGCAGGATCAGAAGAAGGAAGGCAAGCAGCTCTGCATCGACATCATCAACGAGGTGAAGGAAATCCCGGGCGTCGCCGGCGTCCATGTGATGGCCTATCGCCAGGAGGAATATGTCGCCGAGATCGTCGATGAATCCGGCGTGCTGAAAGGCCGCCAGCCCTGGAAACGGGAGATCCGCCGCGACGATCAGATCGTCGCCGAACGGCTCGACCACATACTGCATGACGAGATTACCGAAACCCAGGTGGATATGGTGAAGACCGCGCACTGATGTATGTCGCCCAAAGCGGGAACCGGTTTGGTGCAACGACACACATGAACTTAAAATCTAAGAGCGCGGACGGCACGCATTCACTTGAACCAAATCAGATAACGATATAAAGAAGTCTTTATATCCCGACGGAGAGATTGCATGACCCGCACCATCGTCGCCTCGGCGACCCGAGAAATCGTCATCGGCTTCGACCAGCCCTTCTGCGTGATTGGCGAGCGCATCAACCCGACCGGCCGCAAGAAGCTGGCCGCCGAAATGGTGGCCGGCAATTTCGAGACCGTCATCAAGGACGCGCTGGAGCAGGCCGCCTGCGGCGCCACCATGCTCGACGTCAATGCCGGCGTCACAGCCGTCGACCCCAATGCCACCGAGCCGGCGCTTCTCGTGCAAACGTTGGAAATCGTGCAGGGCCTCGTCGACCTGCCGCTGTCGATCGATAGCTCGGTCAGCGCCGCGATCGAGGCCGCGCTGAAGGTCGCCAAGGGCCGTCCGCTGGTCAACTCCGTCACCGGCGAGGAAGAAAAGCTCGAGGCCATCCTGCCGCTGGTCAAGAAATACAACGTCCCGGTCGTCGCCATCTCCAACGACGAGACCGGCATCTCGATGGATCCGGACGTCCGCTTCGCCGTCGCCAAGAAGATCGTCGAGCGCTGCGCCGATTTCGGCATCCCGGCGCATGACGTCGTCGTCGACCCGCTGGTGATGCCGATCGGCGCGCTGGGCGATGCCGGACGCCAAGTGTTCGCGCTGCTGCGGCGGCTCCGCGAAGAACTCAAGGTCAACACCACCTGCGGTCTCTCCAACATCTCCTTCGGCCTGCCGCACCGCCACGGCATCAACGCCGCTTTCATCCCGATGGTGATCGGCGCCGGCATGACCTCGGCAATCATGAACCCGGTCCGGCCGCAGGAGATGGAAGCCGTGCGCGGCGCCAATGTGCTCAACGGCACCGACGAGAACTGCACCAACTGGATCCGCACCTACAAGGATTACAAGCCGGCCGAAGGCGGCCAAGCGGTTGCGGCTCCAACAGCCGTCAATGCGCCCGGCGAAGGCAACGGCAATGGCGGCCGTCGCCGCGGCGGCCGCGAAGCCCGCATGGCCAGGGGGTAAGCGCGCAACCGTGAGCCCCACCGCAAACAATGCTGGTCCGATCGCATCGCGGATGCGCTCGGACAGCTCTGCTTTGCGTTCAGACCACGCCCGATATGGCGTCGAACAACGCCATTCCCGCCCACGATCCGAAGATGCCCGTCACGCCGCCGACGATGAAATCATCGTCATGGGCGGGCCAGTACGCGTGCAGCAGCAGCGCACCGACAATCGCGCCGACAATCCCGGTGGCGAGGTATTGCGGATTGCGCAGCCACGAGCCCTTGATCACGCGCACCATGGTGAACGCGGTGAAGATGGCGGAGAGCAGCAGATCCGACATGGTTGGCCCCTGGACCAACGGACTCTCCGCCCAATAGTAAAACGATCCGTTAAACGGCATCGGCAATTGCCATCGAGACACATGCCAGCATGAATCCTCCCCCCAACATCACCGATCCGCTCGTCCTGTTCATGCCGTCGGGCAAGCGCGGCCGGTTCCCGGTCGGCACGCCGGTCCTCGATGCGGCGCGCCAGCTCGGCGTCTATGTCGAAAGCGTGTGCGGTGGCCGCGCCACTTGTGGGCGCTGCCAGATCGAAGTGCAGGAAGGCAATTTCGCCAAGCACAAGATCGTCTCGTCCAATGACCACATCTCGCCCAAGGGCGCCAAGGAAGAACGCTACGAGCGCGTGCGCGGTCTGCCCGAGCGGCGTCGCCTCTCCTGCTCGACGCAGATCCTCGGCGACCTCGTCATCGATGTGCCGCAGGACACGGTCATCAACGCGCAGACCATCCGCAAGGACGCCGACACCAGGGTGATCGCCCGCGATACGGCGATCCGCATGTGCTATGTCGAGATTGAGGAGCCCGACATGCACAAGCCCCTCGGCGATCTCGACCGGCTCAAGATCGCCCTGATGAAGGACTGGGGCTTCAAGAATCTCGAATTCGACTTCTATCTCATGCCGCAGGTGCAGGGCATCCTGCGCAAGGGCAACTGGACGGCCACCGCTGCCATCCACAAGGATGCCGACAGCGACATCGCGCGCGTCATCGCGCTGTGGCCCGGCCTGAAGAACGAAGCCTACGGCCTTGCCTGCGACATTGGCTCGACCACCATCGCCATGCATCTGGTGTCGCTGCTGTCGGGCCGCGTCGCCGCATCTTCCGGCACGTCCAATCCGCAGATCCGCTTCGGCGAGGATCTGATGAGCCGCGTCTCTTATGTGATGATGAACCCGGACGGCCGCGAAGGCATGACGGTCGCGGTGCGCGAGGCGGTATCCGGCCTCGTCGACAAGGTCTGCGCCGAAGGCAACGTCCAGCGCGCCGACATCCTGGATTCCGTCTTCGTCGGCAATCCGATCATGCATCATCTGTTCCTCGGCATCGATCCGACCGAGCTCGGCGGCGCGCCCTTCGCGCTTGCCGTCTCCGGCGCCGTGCGCATCAAGGCGTCCGACATCGGCCTGAAACTCAACCAGGGCGCGCGCCTCTATATGCTGCCCTGCATTGCCGGCCATGTCGGCGCCGATGCTGCCGCCGTAACCCTTTCGGAAGGGCCGCATCGCCAGGACGAAATGATGCTGATCGTCGACGTCGGCACCAACGCCGAGATCGTGCTCGGCAACTCGGCGCGCGTCGTCGCGGCCTCCTCGCCTACCGGCCCGGCCTTCGAGGGTGCTGAGATCTCCGGCGGCCAGCGCGCGGCGCCCGGCGCTATCGAGCGCGTGCGCATCGATCCGGACACGCTCGAGCCGCGCTACCGCGTCATCGGCTCGGAGCTGTGGTCGGATCAGCCGGGCTTCGCCGAAAGCGTGCAGGCGACCGGCGTCACCGGCATTTGCGGTTCGGGCATCATCGAAGTGATCGCCGAGATGTACCTGTCGGGCATCATTTCCGAGGACGGCGTCGTCGACGGATCGCTCGGCATGCGTTCGCCGCGCATTGTGCCGAACGGCCGCACCTTCTCCTACGTGCTGAAGGAGGGCGAGCCGAAGATCACCATCACCCAGAACGATGTGCGTGCCATCCAGCTTGCCAAGGCGGCGCTCTATGCCGGCACCAAGCTGTTGATGGAAAAGCAGCACACCGACCATGTCGACCGCATCCATTTCGCCGGTGCCTTCGGCTCCTTCATCGATCCGAAATACGCCATGGTGCTCGGCCTCATCCCGGATTGCGACCTCGACAAGGTCTCGGCCGTCGGCAACGCCGCCGGCGCCGGCGCGCGCATGGCGCTGCTCAATCGCGGCTATCGGCGCGAGATCGAGGAGACGGTGAGCAGGATCGAGAAGATCGAGACGGCGCTTGAGCCGAAATTCCAGGAGCACTTCGTCTACGCCATGGCGTTGCCGAACAAGGTCGACCCCTTCCCCAAGCTGGCGGCCGCGGTGAAGCTGCCGCCGCGCAAGACGGTGGGCGAGGACGGCGCCGCCGGCGATGCCGCCCCTCGCCGGCGTTCGCGCGAGGAACGCGCGGCACGGCGCGGCCGCGGCTAGAGCATGATCCCGAAAAGTGGAAACCGGTTTTCGGAGAAGATCCTGCTCCAACAAAGAGTTAGATCAGGATGGCGAGTCAACGAAACGTCATCCCGATCTAACGTTTCAGCTCATTCCGCGGCCCCTGCGGCCGCGGCATTGGTTGCCTTGACGGCGCTCTTGGGACGTTGCGGATGCAGCAGCCCGATCAATGGTTTTTCAACGATCAGATAGAGCATCGCCGAGAGGGCAAGCGTGGCGACCAGGATCGGCGCCGGCTGCAACGCTGCCGGCAGGCCGGTCCTCAAGACGACGCCAGTCGTCAGGACGCCGACCACGACATGCCACAGATAGATCGAATAGGACGCATCGCCGAGAAATGTGGGCAATGCAGCCGGCTTGAACGGCCGCGCCCGCTCGGCAAAAACCGCGCCCGCCACGATCAATGCGGCCGGAAGTCCCCAGCGCAAGGCACGCGGCAAATCGGCATCGAATAGTGAGCCGGCCGCAAGGAGAAGAAATCCCGCGCCAGCCATCGCCAGCCCCACCCCGAGCGGCAGCCTGGCACCTTGCAACCACAAGCGCCCGACAACGACGCCGGCCGCGAACTCGATCACGACGGGATCGGTGAAGGCATGCGCATATCCGGCCGGACGGACGAAATGCAGCGCGACGATGGCGACAAGCGCGCCGGTGAGAACGCCGAACCGCCACCGCTCGCCCAGGAACAGGACAAGCGTGAAAACGAGATAGAACATCATTTCATAGCAAAGCGTCCAACCCTGTATGACGATGGGATGCAGCGCGCCCTCCTGCAGGACCGGCAGGAAGAACAGCGAGCCCAGGAAATTCGGGACACTGAAGAAATGGCCGTAGAAGAATTGCGGCTTGAGCACGATGCCCGCCGCGGTCAGCAGCGTGACGATCCAGTAGAGAGGCACGATGCGGGTGATCCGGCGTCCCATGAAACGCCAGGGATCGGCCGGCCTGCCGGCCGTCGTCACCCACATGATGAAGCCGCTGATGACAAAGAAGATGTCGACGCCGGCTGCCCCGACGTCGAGCGGACCGCCGAACTGCTCGCTGACGTGAAAGCAAACGACCGCGCAGGCGGCGAGGCCGCGCAGATATTGGATACTATGTATGCTCGTCACGATGCCCTGACCCGTATCGCATCATGCTGCGATGCACATACCCCACGCCGCATTGCACAATAACAATGCAGCCGCTCGCCTCTGTCAACCACCGATGGCAGCTATTCGGATTGAAACGGGCGCGCCGGTCTGCCCAATCATTTGAATGCAAATGTTTCCGGATCCGCGGGATCTCGAAACCGAAACGCTGTTTTCGCGAAATCGACCCGATACATGCGTGACGCATTTAGCGGCCATCGCATGGCGGCTGAAGATTATGCACATCGCCCAAAAGCGCTTCGCGGCTTTGGGACAAAGACATGCAACTTCGGCTGCCACGCTCTTCAAGGGAGATGAAAATGTCGATGTTTGGAAATCTCAGCCGCTTCGGTGTCACCATCAGGCAGGCTCATGCCAGGAACAAGGCGATCCGCGCGCTCAACGATCTGCCGGCGCATGTCCAGAAGGATATCGGCTGGCCGGCCTCGCCGCCGAGCGACCCGCAGGCAGCCCTTCACGCGCTGCTTCTAGGCACGCCGCGCTGATGACCTTCGCCGACAAATGCAAGCTGCTCGGCAAGCGCCGGGGCCGCAATACGGCCCTGGCTGCCGGCGACAACAAACTGCGCGCGGCGCTGCGCTGGAGCAATGCCGGGAGAAGTGCGCAGCTGTTGGGCTCGGCGACGCAGCCGTAGCCTTCCGTTCGAATCGCGCAAACAAGGAACTCCCACCGTCGCAACGCCGATGCGCCAGCGGCTAAACCTTGACATTTTTAACTGAGGTACAATCTTGGAATAGCGGGGGAACTCTCTTAGTCGGCTCTGCCGAAATGCGTGTATCCGCATGCCCAGCTTGAAAAGCCATCTCGTTTCGTTCGTTCTCAGGCACAGCCGCAAGAAGGCGTTTTCCAGTCCCGAGAACCTGCACCGTTGGATCGCCTACGCCCGCAAGACCGAAGACCATCGTCCGCCGGCCTTGCTCAAGGCGCGGGTAGACATCACCGAGACCGAAATCGACGGCTTTCCCGTCTATGAGATCGCGCCGAAGGCGGGCGAGCGCCGGCGCATCCTCTACATGCATGGCGGCGCTTACGTTTTTCAGATCACCTCCTACCATTGGGGGCTGATCGCCGAGATGGCCGAGCGTCTCGGTTTCGGCATCACCGTGCCGATCTACCCAATCGCGCCCGAGCACGATTTCCATGACATGTTCGGCATGGTCGGCAACGTCTACCGCCGCATGCTCGATGAGACCGAGGCCGAGGACATCATCTTCATGGGCGATTCCGCCGGCGGCAACATGGCGGTCGTGCTGACCATGATGGCGGCCGAGGAAGGCCTGCCGGCACCGTCGCATCATGTACTGATCTCGCCCGGTCTCGACGTTTCGCTTGCAAATCCCGAAGTCTTCGAGGCCGAGCGGCAGGATCCATGGCTGGGCATTCCGGGTGGGCTGGAAGCGGTGCGGCTCTACAGCGCCGGTTTCGACCGCAACGACTGGCACATCAGCCCGCTTTACGGCGACTTGTCCGTGCTGCCGAAGACGCTGCTGCTGACCGGTTCACGCGACATGCTGACACCAGATAATCTCATCTTCGCCGAACGCGCGCGCGCTGCCGGCGTCGAGGTGGACGTGGTCTATGAGGAAGGCATGTTCCACGTCTGGCCGCTGATCGAGATGCCCGAGGCGCGCCGCGCGCGCGACAGCATCGTCGACTTTCTCAGCGTTCCCGCAGCCCTCCGGACTCGCGCCCGGCGCAGGACAAAGGCTGATTTCGCAGCCCGGCCCGCACCGGCGGCTGAATAGCTCAGAACTTGCCGGTCTCGCGGAACAGTTCGAACGTCGCCCGGATGTGGTCGGCCACGGCCTTCACCGGCGCGCTCGCATCGGGCGCCACCACCATGGCAAGGTTGTAGGTGCCGATCTCGGGCATGCCGTCCTTGGCGCCCAGCGAGACCATCTCGTCGCCGAGGAAGGACTTCGGCAGCGGCGCCACCGCGAGGTCGGCCATGATCGCGGCACGCTGGCCGGCCGTGTGGGCGCTCATATAAGCGATGCGGTAGTTGCGGCCCTCGCGTCCAAGCGCTTCCAGGGCGCCGGCCCGCCAGGCGCAGCCTTCTTCCCACAGCGACACCGGCAGCGGTTCGCGCAGATGCGCGCAGCCGCCCTTGGCCCCGGCCCACACGATCGGCTCGGTCAAAAGCACCTCCGCGCCGACCGCACTGGTCTTGTAGGAATTGGTGAGCAGCGTGATGTCGAGCGCGCGGTCGTCCATGCGCCGGCGCAGATTGATGCTCTGGTCGATGGTGACGTCGACGGCGATCGACGGATGCGACTGGGCGAAGCGCTTCAGCACATGCGGCAGCACACGCTCGCCGTAATCGTCGGGGGAACCGAGCCGTACCACGCCCACGATGTCGGGGATGATGAACTTCGACACCACCTCGCGGTTGATCGACAAAAGCCGGCGCGCGTAGCCGAGCAGCATCTCGCCATCCGTGGTCAGCGTCACCGAACGCGCGTCGCGCGCGAAGACGGAACGGCCGAGGATATCCTCCAGCTTCTTGATCTGCATGGAGACGGCCGATGGCGTGCGGAACACCGCATTGGCGGCGGTGGTGAAGCTGCCGGTCTCGGCAATCGCCACGAAGGTGCGCAGCACATCGAGGTCAAGCAGCGGCAAAGGATGATTGAGCGGGGCGTTCATGGCAGCCTGCCTTCAAATTTTCTGATGCAATCCATCATTCCATTTCGTTTGATTGAACATCACTCCAGGCGCATAGTCAACTCGATCGATACAGGATGCTGCCAAAAGCAGCCATGAAACGACCCTGACACAGTCCTGCAATCGACGTGAAATGAAGCTGAAACAGACTTGGTTTAACGCAATGACGGGCGCCCCTCCCTGCCCGCATAGAGGAGAAAGAAATGTCTATCCTGTCTTCCATCGGTCGGCTTGCGACCGAATTCAGCGCGGCCCGCGCCCGCTACCAGACCGAACGCGCCATCCATGCGCTGCCGATCGAACTGCAGAAGGATATCGGCTGGCCGGAAGCCGCAGATGCCAAGACCGGCTTGCGCCTCGGTGTTGGAAGCTGGGCCGGAGCGAAGTAACCGAGTGTGTATGAAGTTCTGAAGGCCTGCCGCGTCAGCTCGGCAGGCCTTTTTGTTTATGGCCTTTTGTTTGCATTCAAACCACTTTTCCGGCCATGCGGCTGCTGCATGACGCATATGAGCCATCCGCATAGCGGGTTAACAAACCAACCAACCCACCGAAAATAGTGGAAAATTTTGGGTACGCTGCCCAAGGATGTCGCAAGCCATGTCGCTTTTCATATCAAGCGCTTCGCTTTTGCGATTTAGATTTTGCTGAACTGAGCCTATATCACCGTCAGCCAAAACGAGCTGCCCCACTCCATTAAGCGAAGGCGACCCGTCTGAGCAACCAAATGGAGATGATGATGAAGCTCTTTGCCCGCCTGTTCACCCGCCGTGAAATGAACCTGACAACCGCTATGGAACGTCAGCGTCTTGCCAAGACCATGCCCGGCCAGACCGGCGCCATGGCTGCTGCCCGCCTCGGCTTCGTCGCCTGAGACAATTCGGCATGCTGAATTCCAACGCCGCCCGGCTTGCCGAGGCGGCGTTTTCATTTGGGCATTGCCACCTGACGTCGGCGAAGAGCCGCCCTGCAGTTGCACGAATTGCCCATTTGCGACCCGTGTCGCAAATTTAATCTTCACTTAGCCGCCTACCCGATTGACAGGAATGATTTTTCCTGTTGTCGCTATGCTGTTCGCGACATCCTGTTCGCGTCATGGCTGCGTGAGGTTTCCCCGTGAATGCCGTAAAGCATCCGATCAAGAGATCGTTTGTATTCTTCCTCATTCCCGATTTTACGATGATCGCCTTCGCGACGGCGCTGGATCCGCTGCGCTCGGCCAACAGGATGCTCGGCTATGAAGCTTATCGCTGGCGGCTGGCCAGCATAGACGGCAAGCCGGTGCGCGCCTCGAACGGCGTCGAATGCGCCGTCAACACCTCGCTCGAGGAAGAGCGCAAAAAGATGGCCGGGCCGGATCGGCCGAACATGGCGATCGTCTGCAGCGGCATCAATGTCGAGCGCTACCACAACAAGTCGGCCTTCGCCTGGCTGCGCGAGGAATACAACCGCGGCGTCGCCGTTGGCGGCCTGTGCACCGGCGCCCATATCCTGGCCGCCGCCGGCCTGTTGTCCAACAAGCGCTGCGCCATCCATTGGGAGAACCTGCCGGGCTTTTCCGAGGCATTCCCGAAGGCCAATGTCTTTGCCGACCTCTTCGAGGTCGACCAGAACGTCTACACCTGTGCCGGCGGCACCGCCGCGCTCGACATGATGCTGAAGCTGATCGGCGACGATTTCGACGAGAGCCTCGTCAATCGCGTCTGCGAGCAGGTGCTGACCGACCGCGTGCGCAGCCCGACTGACCGCCAGCGCCTGCCGCTGCGCGCCCGCCTGGGCGTTCAGAACTCGAAGGTGCTCACCATCATCGAGCTGATGGAAGCCAACCTTGCCGAGCCGCTGTCGCTGATCGAGATCGCCGACCATGTCGATCTTTCCCGCCGGCAGATCGAGCGCCTGTTCCGCACCGAGATGGGCCGCTCGCCCGCCCGCTATTACCTGGAGATCCGGCTCGACCGCGCCAGGCACCTGCTGATCCAGTCGTCGATGCCGGTTGTCGAAGTGGCGGTGGCCTGCGGCTTCGTCTCCGCCTCGCATTTTTCCAAATGCTACCGCGAGCTCTACGCCCGCTCGCCGCAGCAGGAGCGAGTCGACCGCAAGCAGCTGCTGGCGGCTTAAGCAGGCAGAGGCGCAGTCGTCTAGGCGGACTGCGTCTGCGCTGTCCGCATCGCCTCGATGCGGACGTCTTCGGTGAGTTGCGCCTTCAGCGCGGAGAATTCCGGGCTGGTCTTCAGCGTGTAGTAGCGCGGATGCGGCAGGTCGACCGGCACGTCCGATTTGATGCGGCCGGGCCGGGCGCTCATCACGATCACCCGCGACGCCATGAAGATCGCCTCCTCGATGTCGTGGGTGACGAACAGCACGGTCTTCTTGCGCCGCTCCCAGATGCCGAGCAGCAGTTCCTGCATCAGCCCGCGCGTCTGGTTGTCCAGCGCGCCGAACGGTTCGTCGAGCAGCAGGATTTCGGGATCGTTGGCCAGTGCCCGCGCGATCGCCGTGCGCTGCTGCATGCCGCCCGACAGCTGCTTGGGCCAATGGTTCTCGAAACCCCTCAGACCGACGAGATCGATATAAGAGGCGACGATCTCGTTGCGCTCGCGCTCGGGCCGGCCTTGCTCGCGCAGGCCGAAACCGATGTTTTCGGCAACCGTGAGCCAGGGAAACAGGGTGTAGGACTGGAACACCATGCCGCGGTCCGGGCCCGGCCTTGTGACCGCCTTACCGTCGAGCAGCACGCGGCCGGTACTCGGCGCCTCCAGTCCCGCGACGATCCTGAGCAGTGTCGACTTTCCGCAGCCGGATGGCCCGAGGATGGTGATGAAGTCATTGGCCGCGACCGCGAGGTCTACTGGCTGCAGCGCCTGCACCGGTTGCCCGCCCCCGACCCCGGCAAAGGTCCGCGAGACGCGCTCGATCAGAAGCTTGCTCATGCCAGGCTCCAAGGATAGAGCCAGCGGTTGAGCGCCTTGAAGGCAAAATCGGACAGAAGCCCGATCAGCCCGATGACGATGATGCCGAAGATGATCTGCCCCGTCGCCAACCGCGACTGGCTGTTGATGATCATGTAGCCGATGCCTGACGACGAGCCGATCAGCTCGGCGACGATCACATAAGTCCAGGCCCAGCCCAGCACCAGCCGCAGCGTTTCGGCGATCTCCGGCGCGTTGGCCGGCATGATGACGCGCTTGACGATGCCGTTGTCGGTCGCACCCAGCGTATAGGCTGCCTCGACCAAGTCCCGCCTCGTGCTGCCGACCTTGACCGCGACGATCAGGATGATCTGGAACACCGAGCCGACAAAGATAACCAGGAGCTTTTCGAGTTCGCCGATGCCGGCCCACAGGATGAGCAGCGGAATGAATGCCGACGCCGGCAGGTAGCGCGCAAAGGAAACGAACGGTTCGAGGAAGGCTTCGACCGGCTTCCAGGCGCCCATAGCGATGCCGATCGGCACCGCGAAGATCGACGCAAGCACGAAGCCGCCGAAGACGCGCCAGATCGTGATCAGGATATCGAGCCAGAACCGGTCTTCGACGAGCAGCCGCCAGCCGTCCTTCAGCATCGACAGCGGATCGGCGAGAAAGATCCGGTTCACGTGGCCGCCTAGCGTGATCCACGCCCAGAACGCCACGAACAGCACAAAGAAGGCGATGCCGAGCGCGGTTCGCGTGCCCGGCGCAACGGGATGCAAGGGACGCAGCATCAGGAAAAGTCCATGAGAGGAGGGATCGGCGGCCGGGCGCCACCGATCCGGCGATGCGCGATCAGTTGGCGACCGCGCTGGTGTCGGCGAGCGTCGTCACGTCGGGCGCTTCCTTGATCAGCCCCATCTGCAGCAGGAGCTCGGCGGCCGTTTTGGAGAAGTCCTGGAACTCCTTGGTGAAGAACTGCTTGTTCTCCGCCTTGTCGGCCCATTTCAGATACTTGGCCGAAGCCTCGAACTCCTTGGCCGACTGCTTCACGTCGGCGCCCATGATCTCATAGGATTTCTGCGGATCCTTCTTGATCATGTCGAGCGCGTCGAAATAGCTGTCGGCGAGGGCCTTGGCGGCATCGGGATTGGCCTTAAGGAAGTCCGGCGTGCAGCCGACCGTATCCATCACCATCGGATAATCGAGCGTGGTCGCCAGGATGTGGCCCTGGTCGGCCTTGTCGCGCACGGCGGATATGAAGGGCTCGTAAGTGACTGCGGCATCGTTTTGGCCGGCGAGAAAGGCTTGCGCCGCCGCATCCGGCTCCAGGTTGACGATGGTGACGTCCTTGGTCGACATGCCGTTCTTGTTCAGCACCCAGGCGAGCAGGAAATAGGGCGAGGTTCCAGGCGCGGACGAAGCGACGTTCTTGCCCTTGAGATCGGCGACGCTCTTGATGTCGTTGCGCACGACGATGCCGTCGGCGCCGTAGGATTTGTCGAGCTGGAAAATCTGCTTGGTGGTGACGCCGCTGGCGTTCCACACCATCCAGGTCTCGACGGTGGTCGCCGCGCATTGCAGGTCACCGCTTGCGATGGCCAGTGGACGGCTCGCCTGCGGCACTTTCTTGAGCGTGACGTCGAGCCCGTGCTTTTCGAAAAGCCCGGCCTGCTTGGCCAAAGTCAGCGGCGCGAAACCGGTCCAGCCGCTGATGCCGATGGTCAACGACGTCGCCGCCATCGCCGGCGCGCTAAGCACGGCGGCCGCGGTCAGCGCCGCCGCGAAAATGGAGGTTCTTTTCATTGTGGTTCCCCTTTTATGGTGAGCCCGAATTGTCTCACAGACCCCAAAAGGCTTGTCAATGAAGCAGAAGCCGCACCGGACGATGGTTCTCCTTGAGGGGCTTCTCGATTGCTCACGGCGTGCCCCAGCCGCGGTTGCGCCACATCTTCTCGCCCACCAGGCAGTCTGCTGCCGGCCCGTCGTCGGCGAGTACGACCGGCGGGTGCGCTGCCTCTTCGGCCGCCCATTGCGGTGAAGCCGGGCCGGCAAGCTCCAGCACCAGCTTGCGGCGGATCGCTTCGGGAAACTGCGTCCAGTCATTGACCGGGATCATGAAGGCGCCTGGTCCGCCGATGACGCAGTCGCTGTAATAGCGGTCGAGATTTTCGACGTCGAAGGCGCCGCTGAACCCGCCGCGCGTCATCAACGGCAGCCCGTTGATGGTGATGCCTTGCTTGACCACCTCGTCGCGCGTGAGATTGACCGGCGCGCCCTGGTTGTTGGGCCCGTCGCCGGAAACGTCGATGACCCGCTTCGTACCCTGGAAACCGCTCTCGGCGAACAGATCGCTGCCGAAGCTCAGCGCGCCGGAGATCGAGGTCCGCCGGGCGCTGTCCGGCGGCCGGGCATTGAGATGCGCCACCACCTTCTCGGCATCGTCGCGATTGGCGATCACCGTCCACGGCACGATGACGCGCTGCCAGGTCGTGCCCGCCCATTCGACATAGGTGACAGCGATCTTGCCATAGGCGCCGTCGGCGATGGCCTTCAGCACGTTGTCATGCGTCAGCGCCGCGGCGTAGCCGTGACGCTGGATCTCCAGCTCGGCCGGCGACATCGAAAGCGAGACATCGACCGCCAGCACCAGCTCGACATCGACCGGTTCGGCGGGAGAAGCTGCCGGCGTCAGCCAAAGCGCCAGCGCCAGGGCGGCGGCACCGGCTGAGACGATATGCCTTGCGCGGGCATAGGCGGACATGGAGGAAGGTTAGGCGAAAATCGCCGCGCGCAAAAGCCGGGAATTTCCCGGCGTTGGATTTCCGCCGGCGTGGATCTTTTAAAAATATCGCGCGAGATTCGAACGGATGCGCTCCAGCACCGTATCTCCCGAAAGGTCGGGCACGAATTTGGCGCCCGTGATCGCTTCATAGGCCTGGATGTAGATCGCCGAGGCCTGGTTGACGATCTCGTCCGGAATTTGCGGGATCGGATCGTTGTAGGGATCGCACCGCGCTGACACCCATGAGCGGACGAAATCCTTGTCGAAACTCTGCGGCCGCCCGCCGCTTGCGAACGCCTCGTTATAGCTCTGCGCGATCCAGTAGCGGCTGCTGTCGGGCGTGTGGATTTCGTCCGCAAGTACGATGGCGCCGTCCGGCGCGGTGCCGAATTCATATTTGGTGTCGGCCAGGATCAGGCCGCGCTCGGCGGCGCGCTGCTGGCCGCGAGCGAACAGTTGCAGCGCATAACGCGATACGGTGTCCCACTGCGCCTGCGTAAGCAGCCGCTGTTCGATGATCTCGGCCTCCGACAGCGGCTCGTCATGGCCGCCGCTGGCGGCCTTGCTGGTCGGGGTGATGATCGCTTGGGGCAGCTTTTCATTGTCGCGCAGCCCATCGGGAAAGGTGTGACCGTAAAAGCTCCGTTCGCCCTTCCTGTATTTGGTGAGGATCGAGGTGCTGGTGGTCCCCGCCAGATAGCCGCGCACCACGATCTCGACCGGCAGCATGTCGAGCCGCCTGCCGACGACGACATTGGGGTCGGGATATTCCAGCACATGGTTGGGGCAGATGTCGGCGGTTTCCTCGAACCAGTAGCGCGCCGTCTGCGTGAGGACCTGCCCCTTGAATGGGATCGAGGCCAGGATCGTGTCGAACGCGCTCAGACGATCGGTGGCGATGATGATGCGGCGCCCGTCCGGCAGATCGTAATTTTCGCGCACCTTGCCATTGTAGCGATTGGGCAGTTCGGGAATGAAAGCGTCGGAGAGGATGCGCATGGGACACGTAGCTTTCGCGGGCTTCTGATCGGGCCACATAAGCCGCTGGCCGCCTGTACATCAAGCCAAGCACGAAGGCCTTCCGAGGAAGGCCAAAGCTTTTCCGATCAGTTGCCGCTATCGCGCCGGCCGTCAGCTCCTCGGCTTGAGGTTCTCCGGGTCGTAGAGCGGCTTGTAGCCGACACCGGCCACCTCGACCGGATAGGTCTCACCAAAATACTCGACCTGCAGCTTGCGGCCTTCCTGGCAGAAGGCCCAGGGCAGATAGGCCAGCGCGATGTTCTTGCCGATGGTTGGGCCGTAGGCGACCGAAGTGGTGAAGGAGCGGCGGCCGAGCTCGTCGACCAGCGTCTCGCCGGTCGCGGGATCCTGCACCGGCATGGTGCCAACCGGATAGCGCGCGACGCCCTTGGAATCGGTGTTCTCGGTCATCACCAGCGTGCACAGCATCGCCGGCTGGTGCGCGCGGGCGCGATATTCCAGGTGCTTGGCCTTGCCGCAGAAATCGTTCTCCTTGACCTTCGGACGGGCGAGGTCGGCCTCGAGAAGGTTGTACTCGGTCAAAAGGTCGGCGTTCTGCAGCCTGAGGCTCTTTTCCATGCGGCGCGTGTTGGCGTAGGTCTCGACGCCGAACGGCATGACGCCGGTGGAGCGCAGCGCGTCCCAGACGGCCAGCCCATCCTCGTAGCGCATATGCAGTTCCCAGCCCTGTTCGCCGACATAGGAGATGCGGAACGCTGTGACGTCCTTGCCGCCGATCTTGATCGGCTTGATCGCGGCGAACGGGAAATTCTCCGGCGTCAGCCCGTTCGGATCCTCGACCACCTTCTGCAGGGTCGTGCGCGCATTCGGTCCCCAGATACCGATGGTGACGTATTTCTCCGTCACATCGGTGACGGTGGCATCGAAACCTTTGTCGTGCGCGGTGCGCTGCATGTAGCGGAAGTCGCGCGGGCCGGCGTCGGCGCCGTCGATCACCCGGCAGCGATCGGCCATGCGGATCACCGTGAAGTCGGCGCGCACCATGCCCTCCTCGTCGAGGAAGTGGGTGTAGATGCCCTTGCCGATATTGTTGTCGCCGCCGATCTTGGCCGCGCACAGCCACTCGAGTAGCGCGACATGATCCGGTCCCTCGACGTCGTACATGGAGAAGTGCGAGAGGTTGACGATGCCGCAATCCTCGCTCATCGCCAGGTGCTCGGCATTGGAGACGCGCCAGAAATGGCGGTTGTCCCACTCGTTCTCGCGCACCGGCACGCGGTTGCCGTACTTCTCCAGCAGATGCTCGTTGGCCGCGTAGCCATGGGCGCGCTCCCAGCCGCCTAGTTCCATGAAATAGCCGCCGAGCTCCTTCTCGCGCTCATAGAACGGCGAGCGGCGGACATTGCGGCCCTTGGAGAAGGGCTCGCGCGGATGCACCGCCGGATTGTAGACCTTCATCGCCGTCTCGGTGCAGCGGTCCCAGATGAACTGTTCCTGCATCTGGTGCGGATAGAAGCGCGAATAGTCGATCGCGTGATGGTCGATCGACGTGCGGCCGTCGGTCATCCAGTCGGCGATCAACTTGCCCATGCCCGGGCCGTCCTTGACCCAGATGGCGACGGCGTACCACAGGCCCCTCACCTTCTGGCTTTCGCCCATGGATGGACCGCCGTCGGTGGTCACCTGCAAGAGGCCGTTGAAGGAATGGCCTTCATTGTAGCCGAGTTCGCCGAGGATCGGCGTCAGTTCCATGGCGCGCTCGAGCGGCGCCATGATCTGCTCCATGTCTAGGTCGCGCTGCGAGGGCGACAGCCGCGCCTGGTCTTTTTCCAGAAGATCGCGCGGGTGGCACAGACGCGGATTGGTCTCCTCGTAATAACCCCATTCGATCTGACCGCCCTCGGCGGTCTTCGGATCGCCGGTGTCGCGCATATAGGCCGAGTTGCCCTGGTCGCGCAGCAGCGGCCAGCCGATCTCCTTGCCGGTGCCGGCAAACTCGTTGTACGGCCCGAAGAACGTCAGTGGATGGTCGATCGGCATGACCGGGAGGTCCTCGCCGACCAGCGCCGCGGTGAGCCGGCCCCAGATGCCGGTACAGACCACGACATAATCGGCCTCGATCGTGCCGCGCTCGGTCACCACGCCCTTGATGCGGCCGTTCTCGACGACCAGCTCCTTGGCCGAGGTGTTCGCGAAAGCCTGCAGCTTGCCCGCGGCAACCCCTTGGTCGACCAGCTTGCCGGCCACCGTCTGCGAGCGCGGGATGACGAGGCCGGCGTCGGGGTCCCACAGGCCGCCTTGCACCAGATGCTCCTCGATCAGCGGGAACTTTTCCTTGATCTCGGCCGGCTCGATCAGCCGCGCGCGGGTGCCGAAGGATTTTGCCGAGGCGATCTTGCGCTTGATCTCGTCCATGCGGGCGTCGTCGCCGACGCGAGCGACCTCAAGGCCACCGACGCGGGCGTAGTGGCCCATCTTCTCGTAGAAATCGATCGAGTAGAGCGTCGTCCAGCACGACAGGAAATCGTGGCTGGTCGTGTAGCAGAAGTCCGAGGCGTGTGCCGTCGAACCGATATCGGTCGGGATACCCGACTTGTCGATGCCGACGATATCCTCCCAACCGCGCTCGATCAGGTGATGGGCGACGGACGCGCCGACAATACCGCCCAGACCGACGATGACGACCTTCGCCTTTTTCGGAAACTCTGCCATTGCCCGCGACTCCAAAGGGATAAAGCGGGCGGGACTATAGGGCGGAGCGGTAGGGTGATTGAAGCCTGTTTGCGACATTAGAAAAATGCCGAGCGACCCTGACAGCCGAACGCGCCTGGCTCGGGCTGTTACAGGGTGAGGAATTCCTCATGCGCCGGGACTGGCTTCGTGCTGGGTACATCGCAGGAATTCCTCGAAGACGAGCCGCTTGCCTTCGCGCACGCTGTCCTCGAGCTGCTTCGCACCGGCCAGATACGCGGCGATCGCGCTCGCCAGCATGCAGCCGGTCCCGCGCATCGATCCGGCAAGCCTGGGCATATCGAGGCGCACAGGCTCTTGTCCGCCTTCCAACAGGACATCCGTCGATCTGGGCCCCGCTGCATGGCCGCCTTTGATGAGCAGCGCGTGCAGTCCTTCCGCAAGCAATTGCCTTCCCTGCCGCAGCGCATCGTCGTCGTCCGAAGCCAAATCCGATCCGGTCAGCATCGCCATCTCGACAAGATTCGGCGTCATGAGACGGCAAAGCGGCATGAGGTCGCGCTTCAATGCCCCGATCGCCTCCGGTTCCAGCAATTGCCTGCCCGACGAGGAAGCCAGCACCGGGTCGAGAACCGCCGGTATCTGCGGATTTTCGCGCAGCACGGCGGCAACCGCCTCGACAACGCGTGCCGTTGAAAGCATGCCCATCTTTATCGCCAGCACTTTGTTGGCGCGCAGCGCTGCGCGCATCTGATCGGCGACCAGGCCGGGCTGAATATGGCGGACTGCCGTAACGGATTGGTGTGTCTGCACCGTCACCGCGGTAACGGCAAGACAGGTCCGCAGGCCGATCGAGGAGATCGTCTCGATGTCGCGCGCAATCCCGGCGCCCCCGCTGGAATCCGATCCGCCGACAACAAGCACATGCGGGTCCCGGTTCAGCGCCATTGATCCGTCTTTTCGATCCATTCTCTGGTGCGCGCTTCGGGATCGGAATTCAAAGTTATGTCCGTGACCACCGCCGCACTGTCGGCGCCGGCTTCGAAAACACCATCGAGCCGCCCGGGGTTGAGGCCGCCGATAGCGACCAGTGGCAGAGGCGCGATCCGTTCCTTCCATGCTCGGACCCGTTCCAGCCCCTGCGGAGCCCATTTCATCTGCTTCAGGATGGTGGGATAGACTGGGCCGAGCGCAACGTAGTGGGGCTTCGCCGCAACAGCCGTTTCCAGCTCGGCATCGTCGTGGATGCTCAGTCCGAACCTGACGCCGGCGGCCTGTATCGCCCGAAGATCGGCAGTTTGCAGATCCTCCTGACCGAGATGGACGAAGTCGCAACCCTCCTCGATCGCCAGGCGCCAATGATCGTTGATGACAAGCTGGCAATGGTGTCGAGCGCACAAGGCTTTTGCCTTGCGGATCTCCATGCGCAGCCCGTCCTCGTCCATGTCCTTGATGCGGAGCTGCACCAGCCTGACGCCGAGCGGCACCAGTCGCTCGATCCAGGCGGCGCTGTCGACGATCAGGTAGAAGGGATCGAGCTTCATGAGAAAACCGCCCTGCCGATCGTAGGGGTCGACGGCACGGCGACGTCGCGCGGCTCGAGCAGACCCGAACCATACGCTTCGCGGCCGGCATCGACTGCCTTGCTGAAAGCGCGCGCCATTCCGACCGGATCGGCAGCCTTGGCGACCGCCGTGTTGAGGAGCACGGCGTCGAAACCGAGCTCCATCACGGTTGCCGCGTGCGACGGCCGTCCGAGCCCCGCATCGACGATCAACGGAACGTCGGGGAAATGCCCGCGCATCGAGCGCAGCGCCATGATGTTGACCGGTCCCAGCGCCGAACCGATCGGCGCGCACCACGGCATCAGAACCTTGCAGCCCGCCTCAAGCAGCCGCTCGGCGACGACAAGGTCGTCGGTGGTGTAGGGGAACACGATGAAACCGTCCTCGCACAGGATGTGGGCGGCTTCGACCAAGCCGAACACGTCCGGCTGAAGCGTGTCATGGTTGCCGATGACCTCTAGCTTGATCCAGGACGTGCCAAAAACCTCGCGCGCCATCTTCGCGGTCGTGACGGCTTCCTTCACGGAGTGACAGCCGGCGGTGTTGGGCAGGATTCTCACGCCGAGCGAATTGACCAGCGACCAGAATTGTTGGCCGCCCCTGCCGTCAGCCATTTCCCGGCGCAGCGAGACCGTCACCACCGAGGTGCCCGACGCCTTGACCGCTTCGGCCAGTATGGCCGGCGATGGATATTGAGCGGTGCCGAGGAGCAGCCGTGAGGCGAGCTTCGTTCCGAGAAGATCGAACATGGCTAGCCTCCCTGCATGGGCGACAGGATTTCGATCCGGTCGCCATCGGCCAATCGAAACTCCGCCCGGTTGGCCGCGGGCACGACATCGCCGTTGAGCGCGGTGGCCAGCCAGTTGCCCTCATAGTCGAGCTCCTTCAAAAGGGCGTCGAGCGTCGCCGCCCTGGCCTCAAGCGCTTCGCCGTTGACGATCAGCTTCATTTTCAGACTCCAGCTCGGTGGTTGAATTGAAGAGAAGGCCGGCAGCCTGCTCCGCCATGGCGGGTGAAAGCAGGAAACCGTGCCGGTAGAGGCCGTTGACCGTGATCGCGCCATCTTTCCGCCGTTTCACGCGTGGCAGATTGTCGGGATAGGCCGGACGAACGCCCACCCCTGTCTCGACGATTTCGGCCTCACCGAACGCCGGATGAAGTGCGTAGGCCGCGTTGAGGAGCTCCATCAGCGAACGGGCGGTGATCGGTCCGTCATGATAGCTTTCGATCATGGTCGCGCCGACCATGAAGTGATGATCGGCCCGCGGCACGATATAGATCGGATGACGCGGATGAAGGAGACGCACGGGCCGAGCGAGCGAGACCTCGCGCGTGTGGAGGATCAGCATTTCACCACGCACACCGCGCAAATCGTCGTCGGCCCGCGCCATGCCTATGCAATCGATCACCCGATCAAAGCCGGAAGGAGCGATCTCGCCCGCCTCGAAGAGGAAGACGACGCCCATTGCGCGCAATTTTCCGGCCAGCGCTTCGAGAACCCGGCGGGGATCAAGATGAGCTTCGCCCGCAAAGAACAGACCCTTGCGGAACCGGCCGGCAAGGTCGGGTTCAAGGGCCGCAATCGCCTCTTCGTCGACGGACTGGTGGTTACGCGTACGAGCCGCAAAGCGGGCAAGCTCCAGGGCCTCCCGCGCATGGGCGACGACGAGAGTGCCGGCCTTCGTCACGAGCCCGGGCAGTGTCCTTTCCCACCACTCGGCCGAAGTTTTGCCGAGAGTGACAACCGCCTCTTCGGCGCTTTCGCGCTCGCACCAGGGGGCCAGCATGCCGCCGGCAAGCCACGAGGCCTTGCCGCCTATCTGGCTGCGAATTTCGGCAACCGTGACGGACGCACCCCGCGCGGCTAATTCATGGGCGACGGTGAGGCCTGCCACACCGGCGCCTTTGACAAGGACACGGCGCATGACTCAGCGCGCGCCCCGATCATCCTGCGCCGAAGCCTGTTCTTCCACTCCGGGCGTTTCGACCGGCATATAGAGATCGCCGCCGGCGCGGTATTTCTCCGCCATGGCCGCCATCCCCTCCTTTTGCGCTTCCGCGCGAATGTCGTGGGAGATGCGCATGGAGCAGAATTTCGGCCCGCACATCGAGCAGAAATGCGCGACCTTATGCGCCTCCTTGGGCAACGTCTCATCGTGGAACGAGCGCGCCGTCTCGGGATCGAGCGACAGGTTGAACTGGTCTTCCCAGCGGAACTCGAACCGCGCCCGCGACAGCGCGTCGTCTCGGATCTTTGCGGCCGGATGACCCTTGGCAAGGTCTGCGGCATGAGCGGCGATCTTGTAGGTGATCACGCCGGTCTTGACGTCGTTGCGGTCCGGCAAGCCGAGATGTTCCTTCGGCGTGACGTAGCAAAGCATCGCCGTACCGAACCAGCCGATCATGGCGGCGCCGATGCCGGAGGTGATGTGGTCGTAGCCCGGTGCGATGTCCGTGGTCAGCGGCCCGAGCGTGTAGAACGGCGCCTCGCCGCAGACGGCAAGCTGCTTGTCCATGTTCTGCTTGATTTTGTGCATGGGAACATGGCCGGGACCCTCGATCATCACCTGGCAGTCTTTCGCCCAGGCGATTTTGGTCAATTCGCCGAGCGTCTCCAGCTCGGCGAATTGCGCTTTATCGTTGGCATCCGCGATCGAGCCGGGGCGTAGGCCGTCGCCGAGCGAGAAGGAAACGTCATAGGCCCTGGCGATATCGCAGATCTCATCGAAATGCTCATAGAGGAAGCTCTCGCGATGATGGTGCAGGCACCATTTGGCCATGATCGAGCCGCCGCGGGAGACGATGCCGGTGACCCGGTCGACGGTCAGCGGGATGTAATGCAGCCGCACGCCGGCGTGGATGGTGAAATAGTCCACGCCCTGCTCGGCCTGCTCGATCAGCGTGTCGCGATAGACCTCCCAACTCAGATCCTCGGCGATGCCGCCCACCTTCTCGAGCGCCTGGTAGAGCGGCACGGTGCCGATCGGCACCGGCGCGTTGCGTACGATCCATTCGCGGATGTTGTGGATGTTGCGGCCGGTCGAGAGGTCCATCACGGTATCGGCGCCCCAGCGGATCGCCCAGACCATCTTTTCGACCTCTTCGGCCATCGAGGAGGTGACGGCGGAGTTGCCGATATTGGCGTTGATTTTCACCAGAAAATTGCGGCCGATGATCATCGGCTCGCTCTCGGGATGGTTGATGTTGGCGGGGATGATCGCGCGGCCCCGCGCCACCTCGTCGCGCACGAATTCCGGCGTGACGAAGTCCGGTATCGATGCGCCGAACGCTTCCCCATCCTGTTGCAACCTGCTTCGCAGCATCTCGCGGCCAAGGTTCTCGCGGATGGCCACGAATTCCATCTCAGGCGTGATTATGCCGGCGCGCGCATAGGCAAGCTGTGTCACCGCCTTGCCGGCTTTTGCCCGCACCGGACGATTGCGGACTGGAAATTCAGGCGTCAGCCGTTCGCCCGTCGCAAATCCGTTGTCCTCGGGCCTGACGTGGCGGCCGTCATAGGCTTCGACATCGCCGCGCGCGGCGATCCAGTCCTGCCGAAGGCGGGCAAGACCCTTTTCGATATCCGTCTCGATCGCGGGGTCGGTATAGGGGCCTGACGGATCGTAGACCGTCACCGGCGGTTCCCCGGCTGTCGGGTGCACGCTGATCTCGCGCATCGGCGCCCTGATCTGCGGATGGATGATGCCGTTCTTGTGGATTTTTCGCGACGCCGGCAATGGCCCGGTCGATACGGTGGGTGTCAAGGCATTCATTTGAGGCTCCTTTGCTCGTTGCATTGGAGACCCAGTTCTGTGCCGGAAGGATGAAAAGACGCCTTTGCCTGCCTGCTTGAGACAGGTCTATGGGCACCAAGTCCCGCAAAAGCGCTTGCACCGTCCCTACGCCAGTATGAACTGGATCAGGTTCAACGGGTCACTGCGCCGCAAAGCCAGCAGTATCTCAGCCCCTTGCCGGGACTCCCCTGGTGAATGGCTGAAGTTGAGCGAGCCGACGCCGTTTTGTCAAGCACGTCCGGCCCGGGTAGTGGGTCACGCTGGCGTGACTGACAAGCTATGGGGGATCGCGGACATCGTTGCGCTTATCGAAGCGAAAGAAGCAGAGCAGCCGACGGTGCGCGGCTCTTACAAAAAAGGGATCGCATGATGCGCAGGAACATGAGCGGTCCGACCAGCTTATCAAGGTGACACAGGATTTCTGGCCGGGCCGCCCAGTAAGGCCGGGGTTGCCTATCCCAGCCTACCCCGCCCAAGTTCTTCCGAAAGCTGGTCGGGGTCAATTACGCCCCGCCTGAAAAGCCACATGACCTTCATGGCTATCTCTTCGCGCTCATTCTCGCGAACAATTCGATATTTTGCGCAGTAATCGTTGAGAGCTTTTGTGAGGATTGGGAGTTCGTCGGAATCCGCCACCCCGCACGACAACATGCCTGCCTCCCCATATATGGGCGGAAGCATGCCGCTTCCAATGTCCGCCTGCCTCTACCCCGTTGCGGACGACTTGAAAAAGATACACCCGGAAAAAGGTCAGCTTCGAGTCAATTCGATGCGACTGAGGTCGGACGCCCGTCAGGGCTTCTTGAGGAGACGCGCCTCGCGAATGCGCGAATTGGCCCGGAGGGCAATTGGGTTCGATTGCCGTTGCAGCGATTGGTGGTGATGCAGGCTAGGCGAAGGCCCAGATATCTTCGGCCTGGAAGCCGACCTGGTAGCCGGCGGTCTTCAGCTTGACAACGACCTGGCCGATCTCGGCGGCCGGAAGCGCCCCGACCTCGATCTTGATCATGCCGGGGCGGTAGCGCTCAAGGTCGAGCTGGTCGAACACCATCCAGTCGGCGCCTTCGCAGTCGACCAGGAACGCGTCTACGTGGGTGATACCGTTGCGGTCGAGCAGCGTCTGCAAGGTCTCTGACGGCACCTCGATGTCCTTCAGATGCGGCGCGAACCTGTTGAAGTTGGCGTCAACCTCGCCCCAGGCGTTCTTGCCCGACATCAGATTGGTGTCGGTGACCGATGAGCAGCCGATGAACTCGATCGGCAACGTGCCGGCCTCGAGCGCCGCGGCATCGAAGGTATGGACCGTGATCGTGCCCTTGGTCCTTGTCACCGCCACCGGCTCTATGATGAAGCGGCTCGCATCCGGGTAATTGGCGCGCAGCCGCTTCTGATTGTACGGGATCGGCTCGACCAGCATCGCGCGCGCCCCGGGGATGCGGTGCAGCCAGGGCGTCACGTCGTCGAACAGTGCGCCGTCGCAGGCGCCGACATTGACCATCTGGAACGGCCGGTCACCGCCGCCGAAACGTGCCCGGAGCGCCGCCTTGGCCAGGAACTTCGTGCCGTGCAACGCCGGCCCGCGGTCGAGCAGGCCCGCCGGAAGACCGAGCGACAGGAGAACGCGCGCAAAGCTGGACAGCGATCTCATGACTTGTCTCCGGGAATGACCTGCAGCGCAGCACGGCCGCCGCCCTGGCTTGCCGCCGCCCACAGCGCCATCAGCGGCGCGGCCAGCAGCAGGAAGGGCGGCAGAAGATTGGGGAAATAGATGCGGGTGTCGTGGATCGGGAAGACGGCGAATTTCGCCAGCACACCGAGCACCAGCGCCGCCAGCAGGATGCCGGCGCGGCGGTCGAGCCGGAAACCGGCGCGGCTCAAGCTGTACCATCCGGCCAGTGCCAGGACCGATACGCCGACCCAGCTGTTGACGTTGACGGCGCGCACCACCGAGGCGGCGAAGGCCTTGAGATAGGCCGTCAGCGAAAACGGCGGGTCGAACCCGTCCATATTGTAATGCTGCTCAATGCTGGAGAACCAAAGATGCGGCCACCAGCCGGGATGCTGCGCCCAATGCGAAATGGCGAAATAGGCGATGAAGGAGGCCGCGACGCCTGCCAGCGCACCCCATGCCCTCTCGCGGAACACGATAAGCAGCACGGCGAAGATGGCGAGGAAGACGATGTTGTCTGGCCTGGCCATGAATGCGAGGAAGAGCAAGGCCGCCGTAGCCGCCTCGCGCTTGCGCACATAGGCGAAGACACCGCCGAGGAACAGCGCCGAGCACAGAAGGTCCGGCGTCGAGGCCCGCGCCGCATCGCCGAAATCGGCCATGATCAGCAAGGCGCCGACGACCGGCGCCAGCGCCAGCGCGCCTTCCGCGCGCAGCCAGGCGAGCGTGATAGCGCCGAACAGCAGCACGGAAAACACTTGCACCAGCCGCATCGCCTCGACCGGCGAGACGACATGGCTGAGGCTGGACAGGATCTCCGCATAGAGGAACTTGATCCGGTACATGCCGAGCAGCGAATGGAAGTCGGCGGCATTCTGCGCCATATGGCTGCGGAAGCCGGCGCCATCGTCCGTCAGCGTCTTGTATTCACCCGCCGACACGCCAGCCTTCACTGTGCTGTAGGCATAGTCATGCAGCGCCTGGGGGGCCGGATAGGCGCTTTCCTCGGCGATCGCCAGATAAGGCAGCATGTCCCAGTTGGCGTCGGGCATGAACCAGGCGGTCGCGGCGGTCAGCAGGATATAAAGTGAGAAGGCGATCGCCCCGAGCGATGCTGCCCATTTCGCGTAAGCCCCCTCGCCCCACGCCAGGCCCGCACCGGTCAAGCGTTCCAGCGGATTGGTTGAACCGGACGGCCTTGTCAGCATCCTCACCGGCCCCCTATCTACCGACCTGGCTCTTCACGAAATCCTTCACGATCGACACGATGCCGCGCGACAAAAGGCTGTCGAAGGCATCGACGAAGCGGTCGACATGCTCGGGCTGGCAGATCAGCGGCGGCTCCAGCCGGATGACGTTGCGATTGTATTCGGTGAAGGCGACGAGCGCGTCGTAGTCGCGCAGCAGCAGCGAACCGACGAATCCCGACAGCGAGCCCTTCAGCTTGTCGTCGAGCACGCTCACCACCGGGCGCAGCACCATCGGCAAGGTCTGCGAGAAATCATGGAACTCGAGCCCGATCATGAAGCCCTTGCCGCGCACGTCCTTGATGATCTTCGGATACTTCCCCTTCAGCGCCTGCAGCCGCTGCAGAAGGTAGTCGCCGGTCGAGGCGGCGTTGTCGATCAGCCCTTCGTCATAGAGCACGTTGATGCCCTCGATCGCGGTGACGCAGGCCTCGCCCATGCCGCCGAAAGTCGCCATGGCGTGGATCATCGCCGTCTTCGGCGTGCCATAGGCCTTCATGTAAACGTCACGCCTGGCGATCATCGCGCCGACCGCCGCCTTGCCGGCGCCGAGCGACTTCGCCAGCGCCGTCACGTCGGGCACCACGCCGTAATGCTCGAAGGCGTAGAAGCGGCCCGAGCGGCCATAGCCGCACTGCACTTCGTCGGCGACCCACAGCACGCCATATTGGTCGCAAAGCGCGCGCAGCCTCCGCCAGTACTCGGCCTTTGCCTGGATGATGCCGCCGCCGCCCTGGATGGTTTCCAAGACGATGACGCCGATCTCCGGATCGCTTTTGAACAGCCGCTCGACAGCGTCGATGTCGGCGAAGGGAACGCGCACGACATTGTCGGCGACCTTGAAGTCGGCGCGGTAGAGCTGGCCGTCGGTGATCGCCAATACGCCCTTGGTCTTGCCGTGGAAGGAATTCTCGGCATAGACGATTTTCGGCCGCTTCGGGCCGGCGGCGCGCTCGGCGAGCTTCACCGCCGCTTCCATGGCCTCAGAACCCGACGAACCCAGGAACACCATATCGAGATCGCCGGGCGAGCACTTGGCGATGTTGTGCGCAAGCGCCGCCGCATATTGCGACATGAAGGCGATGGCGATCTCCTGGCGCTTCTCCTCCTGGAATTTCTTCCGCGCTTCCAGGATGCGCGGATGGTTATGGCCGAAGGCCAGCGACCCGAAGCCGCCGAAGAAGTCGAGGATCTTGCGGCCGTTCTGGTCGATATAGAACATGCCCTCGGCGCGCTCGATCTTGACCTTGTGGAAGCCGAGCAGCTTCATGAAATGAAGCTGTCCGGGGTTGAGATGCGCCTTAAACAAGTCGGTGATGCGGGCGACATCCATCGCCTTGGCCTGCTCGACGCTGATCAGGTCGGGCTTGGCGATTGCTGCAGGCGAAAGCGCCGGCGCATCGACCAGCGTGCGCGAGCCTGTTTGTTCCGGCTTGGCCATGACGGTCATCTGAAAAATCTCCCTTCGCGCCCTATTCGGCAGGCACATGTCTGGTGGCGACGGCGTGGCCGTCCTTCTTGGCGCGGTATTCGCTGTAGGCGGCGATCAGCATGTCCTCGTCGCGATATTGCGGCACCCAGCCGAGCTGGCGCTCGGCCTTGGATACGTCGAGCACGCATTCCTCGTCGGCGATCAGATACTGCTCCGGATCCATGATCGGCATGTTCAACCAGTCGAGCAGGTCGAGCGTGCGCTTGACCGCCCAACCGGGGGTCGGCAGCAGGAGCGACTTCGAGCCGGCATGGCGGATCAGGTCGCCGAGCAGTTTTTTGACCGGCGGCGGATTGAGCGAGCCGAGATTGTAGGCCTCGTTCGGCACGCCGGCTTTCCAGGCCGCGCGGGCGGCTTCGGCGCAATCGAACACAGAGATGAACTGGTAGGGATTCCGGCCCCAACCGATCATTGGCACCGGCAGGTTCCAGTCGATCAGCTTGAACAGTTTTTCCAGGATCCCGAGGCGACCGGGGCCGATGATCAGGCGCGGCCGAAACAGCGAGATCGACATGCCGCGCTTGCGCCATTCGGCGGCAAGCTCCTCGGTCTTGAGCTTCGACAACCCGTACTCGCCGAGCGGCGAGACGGGATGGTCTTCGGTCATCGGCAGCACCACCGTGTGGCCGTAGATCATGTCGGTCGTATAGTGGACGAGCCTCTGCGCGCCGGCCTTGTCCATCGCCTGGATAATATTCTCGGTGCCGTGGAAGTTCACCGGAAAGAAGAAGTCGTGCCGCTTGGCGCGCACCTGGATGGGCGACAGCATCTTGGCCGACAGATTGTAGACCATGTCGTCGGCCTTGAGCCCGACCGCCGCCACCGAGGCCGGATCGGTGACATCGCAGGTGATGAAGCGCACCGAGCGGTAATGTGGCAGGTCGCTCTTGACGATGTCGGCGACGACGACGGTCTCGCCATCGGCGACGAGCTTGGGCGCAAGGTGACGGCCGACGAAGCCGTCGCCGCCGAAAATCACATGTCTCATCGAACGATCTCGCTTGTGCCGATCTTGTCGGGATTGATGGATACGGTTTGGTCCTCATGCCTCCGCCCACTCTGCGCGATCAGCACCGTGCCGACGCAGATGCAGGCGATGCCGGCAATGCGCCAGCCATTGAGGTCCTCACGGAAGACGAAATAGGCAAAGACCGCCACGGCGACATAGGCGAGGCTGAGGAACGGATAGGCGAAGCTGAGCTCGACTTTGGACAGCACATAAAGATGCGACGCCATCGAGATGACGAAGGTGCACAGGCCGAGGAACACCCAGGGACTGAACACGACCTGCGACAGCTTGACGAACGGATTGACGCCCTCGAAGGAGACCGGCCCCATCGACATCATGCCTTGCTTCAGCATCAGCTGCGCCGCGGCATTGGTCATGACCGTGAAGAGAATGAAGGTTATGTATTTCATTGTTGCCACCCCCGCCCCTTGGGCGGTCCTATTAAAAACCCACAAATATTTCGTGAAGCGTGATATTGTTGAGTAAACCCTGACGTAACGATTTATTTACCGTGATTTATTCGACCTTTATCTATTCGGCGGCTTCAGCGCTCCCTTGTCGGATCTCCAGTCTCTTGGCGGTACGCGCCCAGAAATTTGATATGAACGCCGGGTCGCGAAGCGCCTCCAGCCGTTGCCATTGCGGGAACGACGCGGCGAATGTCTCAGGCCCCATCCGGGCGTCCTTGTAGGGGTTCACCGCCCCGCCCGCGCCAACAGCAATGCGGTCGAGCTCGGCGAGCAGCCGCAACGTCCCTTCGCCCCGGTTGGCGAAATCGAGCGTCAGCGTGTAGCCGGGCCGCGGGAACGACAGCAGCGCCGGCGAGCGGACGTCGCCGAAGCGCTTGAGCACGGTCAGGAACGATCCCTGCCCTGCCCGCCGTGCGGCGTCGAGAAGCACAGGTACGACGCGGCGCGCATTCGCATCCGGCACCACGCTTTGGTGCTGGAAAAGTCCCTGCGGCCCGTAGAGCCGGTTCCAGTCGCGGACCCCGTCAAGCGGAAAGAAGAAGCCCTGATGGCCGGCCTGGTGCGGAGCCTGGGACTTGCCCTTTTTCCAACGGTAGGCCGCGTTGAAGACGGTGAGGAAGGGCCGATTGAGGACGTTGAATGGTGGCTGCACCGGCACGGAAAACCGGCTGCCGGCGCGCGCCGCCGCGTGCGATCCGTGTTCGGCATGGTTGCCGGTGAACAACAGCCCGCGACCGCGCCCGTGGCCGCTGGCAAGCTGATCGATCCAGGCGACGGCATATTCATTGGCCTGGTCGGCAGCCTCGGCAAGATCGAAGAATTCGCCGAGATCGCGAAACCGCGTCACGCTTTCGATGATATCGAGCGATGGCACCCGCATCAGCTTGATCGATGCCGACAGGATCAGCCCCGTCAGCCCCATGCCGCCGATCGTCGCCCCGAACAGTCGGACATTGTCGGTTTGCGAGCAGCGATAGGTCCGGCCGTCGGACCGAAGCAGCGTCAAAGCCTCGACATGGCAGCCGAAGGTGCCTCGCCGATGATGGTTCTTGCCGTGGACGTCATTGGCGATCGCGCCGCCCAGCGTCACGAATTGCGTGCCTGGAACCACGGCCGGAAAGAAGCCGTAGGGCGCGGCATGAGCGATGATATCGCAAAGCAGCGTGCCGGCATCTGCCTCGATCACGCCCGTTTCGGCGTTGAAGGAACGGATGCGGTTGAGCGGCCGCATGTCGACCACCATGCCTGCATCGTTCTGGCAACTGTCGCCATAGGACCGGCCATTGCCGTATCCGAGCAGCGATCCGGTCTTCGCCTCGCCGCGTTTAAGCAAGGCGATCGCCTCGTCCGCCGCGATCGCCTTGCGCGCCGGCGGCGTCGCCAGTCCGAAGCTGCCGAAGCGCTCGTGCCTCATCACCAGCCTCCGGCGACGAGGAAGACCGCGCCGATGACGACGACGATCTGGCTGCGCCAGTCGCGGATGATGAAGACGACCGGGTCGTCATGCATCTCGTCGCGGCGGGCCAGGATCCAGACGCGCATCGTGAGATAAAGCACGATCGGAGCCAGCGGCCATATCAGCCACGGATGCGGATAGAGCTCGCGCACCGCCGGGCTGTCCATATAAAGCGCCAGGACCAGCGCCGACGAGAAAGCCGACGCCATGCCGGCCTGCGCGACGATCTCCTGGTCCTCGGTGCGATAGCCGCGGCCAGCGATGCGCTCGCCGGGCGGGATCGCAGTGGTGCGCAACTCGACGAAGCGCTTCACCAGCGCCAGCGACAGGAAGAAGAAGATCGAGAAGGCAAGCAGCCAGAAGGAGACATCGACACCGGTGGCGGCTGCGCCCGCAAGCACGCGGATCGTGTAGAGGCCCGCAAGCGTCAGCACATCGATCAGAAGCATGCGCTTGAACGACAGCGAATAGGCTGTGGTGACGACCAGATAGCCGGCAAGCACGCCAAGAAATTCGATCGGCAGGAACAAGCCGGCGGCAATGCCGACCGCAAGCAGCGCGACGATCGCGCCGAGACCGAATGGGATCGACAATACGCCGCTGGCGAAAGGCCGGTTGCGTTTTGTCGGATGCTTGCGGTCGAGCGCGAGGTCGAAGAAATCATTGAGGATATAGATGGCGGACGCCACGGCGCTGAAGGAAATGAACGCCAGCAGGCATTCCCAGATCATGTTCGGGTTGAAATATTCGTGCGACAGCACCATCGGCACGGCGATCAGGGCGTTCTTCAGCCACTGATGGATGCGCAGCATCTTGACGTAGGTCCTCAGCGTCGGCGTCGGCGCGAGCATGGCCTCGGCTTGATGCGCCGCCTGCCAGCGCCGGGCGCTGCGGTCGGGCGCCACCACGAGCGCGTTGCGCGCGGCATCGAACACTTTGAGGTCGTGGCGGCTGTTGCCGGCATAGTCGAAGCCTGCATCGCCATAGGCGGCGACAAGTGCCGCGCATTTCCTGCCGGAGGTCATGTTGTGCGGACCGTCGGTCGCCAGCACATGATCGAAAATGCCGAGATGCGCCGCGATCGCTTCCGCGAACTTGCGCGGCGTTCCCGTCGCCAGCACGATCTTGCGGCTCTCCCGGTGCTCGGCGCACAGCCGGTCGAGCAGATCCCGACGGTAAGGCAGCGAGGCCGGGTCAATGTCGACGCGGCTGGCGATTTCCTGCTTCAGCCGGGCCGGGCCGCCGATCAACCAAAACGGCAGGAGAAAGACATAGAGCGGATTCTTCTTGAGGAGGATGAACAGGCCTTCCCACAGAAGGTCGGTTGCGATCAGCGTACCGTCGAGATCGACCGCAAGCGGAATTGCGTTCCTGTCCGACCTCGCGTCCATTGCCCTGCCCCGATCGAGCGCAGAATCCCGAAACTCCGATCTCGGAAGGGAACCATGCGCCAACTCAACCCACGCCGTGTGCCGGCGTCCTCGGGGCAGATATAGCCGGAGATGACGCAGCGAACGTTAAAACGTCCGGTTGCAATGCATTGTCATGCCGGTTTTTCGGCGTCGTCGTTAAGCGACAGCTACCGGAAACGATAAAAGGCCGGACATCGGTCCGGCCTTTGCCAATCTTGCGGCGCCACTCTCTGTGGCGAGAGTTACTTGATGCGCGCCGCGCCGCCCGAGATTTCGACCGTTTCCGAGCCGGTCAGGGCTTCGAGGTCACCATTGGGCAGAGTGACGAAGCAGCCGTTCGAGCAGAATTCCACCGTCTCGCCGGCGGCAAGCGTCAGCTCGCTCTTGGCGCCGCCTTCGGTCACGACCAAGGTCCGCGTCTGAGCGTCCCGGTTGATCGCGCTGGCGGCGAAAGCCGAACCGCCCAGTGCCAGCAACGCGATGGCGGCAACGACAGACTTCCACATTGAAATTTCGGTGTTTCACACACCGCCTCTGTTCAAATTTGCAAGGCATTCTCGCCCTTTGCATCGAAGCTTATATGAGATGTTACCTGAACCGCAACTGAATGCCGCATTCATGCCACAATCGATTTCGCTGTCGGATAAGCCGTCGTCCAAGGTGTATTGAGATTCAGGTCAGGCCGAGCCGAAAATGGTGGCTTCCGAGAACCGGAGCGGAGCGTACTTGAAGTACGTGAGCACCGGAAGCGCAGGAAACCCCATTTGCAGGCCGGCCTCACCTGAATATCAATACACCTCAGCCGGGGTCCGGCTTGCGGCCCTTGCGCTTGGTCTTGGCCAGCCGTTCCCGCTCGGCCGCGGCTTCCGCCTCCAGCCTCTCGCGCTCCGCGAATTCGGCTTCGATCTTGTCGTCGTCGATCGGCCAGGCTTCGTGCTTCTTGCTCTCGACCACGGCGCGCGGCGTCGATGGTATCTCGATCTGCTCCTGCTCGAAGATATCGAAGATGGCGAAGCGGATATCGTTCTGCACGACGCTGCCGTTCATGATGTCCGCGACGAACACGCGTATTTCGAATTCGAGCGCGGCCGAACCGAAATTGGCGAAGAGGACGAACGGCTCGGGGTTCTTCAGCACCATCGGATGGGCGCGCGCAATATCCGTCAGGACGGCATGGACGCGCTTGACGTCGCTGCCATAGGCGACGCCGACCTTGATGTCGATGCGTCCGAGCTTGTTGCGATGCGTCCAGTTGCCGACAGCATTGTTGATCAGGTTCGAGTTGGGCAGGATCACCGCCTGCCGCTGGAACGTCTCTATCTCGGTGGCGCGTACGCTGATCTTCCGCACGGTGCCGCTGACGTCGCCCGCGACGATCCAGTCGCCGACCTTGAACGGCCGTTCGGCAAGCAGGATGAGGCCTGAGACGAAATTGGACACGACGTTCTGCAGGCCGAAGCCGATACCGAGCGAAAGCGCGCCGGCAACCAGCGCCAGGTTGGAAAGATCGATGCCCGCCGCCGAGATGCCGACCAGCGCGGCGACCGCCACGCCGGCATAGCCGACACCGAGCCGGATCGAGTTGCGCACGCCGGCATCGACCTTGCCGCGCGCCATCACCGAGCCGTCCAGCCAGCCCTGGAACCAGCGCGTCAGGAAATAACCGATGCCGAAGACGACGATGCCGCTGAGGATGCCGAGGAAGGAGATGGTCACCGAACCGATCGTGACGCCGGTCGCCAGTTTGTAGGCCCAGGCCTCGATGTCGCCGGGCTGGAAGCCCCACATCAATAGGATCAGCGGCAGGAACACCACCACGATCATCAGGTTGATGGCGATGCTGACGACCAGGCCGAGCTGGTCGAGGGCGGTATCCTCGTAGCTGGAGTTTTCCGAAAGCCATCGCCCGACCGAAGTGTCGGCGAAGCCGCCCTCCTCCCCGATCGCGCGAGCCGAGAGGAAGCCGATATACGCCGTCACCAGCACTGTGCCGGTCACCACGACCTGGAACGAGACGAAAAGCGCCAGGCCGATATAGCCAAGCAGCGCCGCCGCAATGGTGAACAGGCCGAGGGCGATGGCCATGAAGCGAAGCCATGCCGGCCAGGGCCGCCATGAGCCGTCAGCCGTCCTGAAAGGCCGCAGCAGTCCCATCAGGATCAGAATGACGCCGACGATGATCGCGGCGACAAAGCCCCTGGCGATCGTCAGCGAAAGTGGCGATCCCATCTTCTCGTTGACGACCGACAGGAAGTAATTGAACCCGAGCACCAGCGCCATGGCGGTCGTCAGACCAACCAGCCAACGCGCCCGGCCGGTCGCGACCGGGATCAGGCGCCAGTTGGGCAGGCGCGGTTCGAGCGCCGCGTTGGTCAGCCGGTTGACGCAGAACACCATGGCGATCACCGTCAGCAAGGCATTGAGGAACGTGCCGATATCGCCACGCAGCACATTGTAATAGTTGAAGAAGAACACGGCCGAGGCGAAGAAGACGCCGAGCGCCAGGGTCGGCAGCAGCGTCGACCAGAAGGCCACCGACAGCCTGCTGAGATAGGACGGATCCTCGACCGTCGGGTCGGCCTCGAATATGCGGCCGAACAGGCGCCTGCCGCCGATCAACAGAACGGCCGCCAGGGCGAGCGCCATCAGCGTCGCCGCAAGGATCGCCTGGAACTTGAACCTGACGGCGAAGCTCGCCCAGGACGAAACTGCCTTGTAGAGGCCCGTGAACTGATCATGCGCGTCGGAAAAGGCCTGCGGGCTCAACGCGTCGGTCAGATCATAATGCTTGGTGATGACGCTGCGGAAAAGCTCGCTGCGCATGACGGCGATCTTGTCGACCAGCCCGTTGACGCGGATCGACAGGTTTTGCGCGCTGGCGACGACCGCGTTGATCTGAGCTTTTTCCGTGGCGAGCGCACTGCGCTCGCTGCTGACGATCACCGGCTCGGTAGGTTGCCCCTGCGCCGGCGGCGGGCCGAGAACCTCGGCGCGATTGTTGATGTCGGTGAGGCGCTGCCGGAACGCCAGCGCGCTGTTCAGCGCCGCGCGCGAAATATCCTCCAGCTGCAACCGGATGTCGACAAGCCCCGCATCGTCCTGGTCGGGGTCGCTCAGTTTCTTTTCCAGGCCGTCGGTCCTGGCCGTCAGGTCCTGGATGACCTTGGTCTGATCGGCGATGAGCTGCGACGAACCATGGCCGATCGCCTGCGCCGACGCCTCGAGCGCCGGCTGCCCGAAGACAGCGACGATGACGATCAGAAGCAGGCGAAGCAGGCGGA
Source organism: Mesorhizobium sp. CA8 (assembly GCF_020164955.1). Classification (GTDB taxonomy): domain Bacteria; phylum Pseudomonadota; class Alphaproteobacteria; order Rhizobiales; family Rhizobiaceae; genus Mesorhizobium. Next base: position 13,695 of record NZ_JAIUHG010000003.1, on the reverse strand, counting down.
AGAACATGACTTTGTTGGCGACTCGCGGCCGAAAAATTCTCGAAATTTCCGCCTTTGATAAAGACCGGCCTATCGGGCGGCAAGCCGTCCGATCGCATCGGCGAGAGTCGGCCTGGCGAAAAGCGATGGCGTAATCTTGGCTTTACGCTTCCCGCCTGCTCTATAGTCTGCCGCCTCGCATCATAAGGACGATAGGAAGAATGGCGGAATATTCAGCCTTTTCGCTGCTCAAGAACGCGCTGACCGGCAACAAGGATTGGAAGCCCGCCTGGCGCAAGCCGGATCCCAAGGCTTCCTATGACGTGATCGTCATCGGTGGCGGCGGCCACGGTCTTTCGACCGCTTATTATCTTGCCAAGGAACACGGCATCACCAATGTCGCGGTGCTGGAAAAAGGCTGGCTTGGCTCCGGCAATGTCGGCCGCAACACCACCGCCGTGCGCTCCAACTATCTCTTGCCGCAAAACACCCGCTTCTACGAACATTCGATGAAGCTGTGGGAGAACCTGTCGCACGACCTCAACTACAACGTCATGTTCTCGCAGCGCGGGTGCCTCAATCTCGCGCACACGCCCGCCCAGCTTGACGACTATGCCAGGCGCGGCAACGCCATGCGCCATCTCGGCGTCGACGCCGAACTGATGAGCGTCGACCAGATCAAGCGGCTTGTGCCGGCGCTGGATGTCTCCGGTTCCGCGCGCTTCCCTGTCGTCGGCGGCTTGATGCAACGCCGTGCCGGCAGCGCCCGTCACGACGCCGTCGCCTGGGGCTATGCGCGCGGCGCCGACCGGCGCGGCGTCGATATCATCGAGAATTGCGAGGTCACCGGTTTCCTGCGCGACGGCGACCGCGTCACCGGCGTTTCGACGACGCGCGGCGAAATCCGCGCCAAGAAGGTCGCGCTTGCGGTTGCCGGCAGCACCGGCCGCGTCATGCAGCTTGCCGGCATTTCGCACATGCCGATCGAAAGCCACGTGCTGCAGGCCTTCGTCTCGGAATCGCTGAAGCCGATCATCGATACGATCCTGACCTTCGGCATGGGCCATTTCTACATTTCGCAATCCGACAAGGGCGGCCTCGTCTATGGCGGCGACCTCGACGGCTACAACAGCTACGCCCAGCGCGGCAGCCTGCCGATCGTCGATGAGGTGATGAGCGAGATGCTGGCGCTGTTCCCCGGCCTGGCGCGCGTGCGCATGCTGCGCTCCTGGGGCGGGCTGTGCGACATGACGATGGACGGCTCGCCGATCATCACCACTGGCCCACTGCCGGGCATGTACCTCAATTGCGGCTGGTGCTATGGCGGCTTCAAGGCGACGCCTGCCTCCGGCTGGTGCTTTGCCTACACCATTGCCAAGGACGAGCCGCACGATTTCAACGCGCCCTTCACACTCGACCGCTTTTATCGGGGCCTCATCATCGACGACAAAGGCCAGGGCGCGACGCCCAGATTGCACTAGGGTTTGGATTGAAAAATGCTGATCACCTGTCCCTATTGCGGCCCGCGCGACGTCATCGAATTCACCTACCAGGGCGACGGCAACCGCCAGCGGCCGCAGCCCGCCTCGCAGAACCTCGACGCCTGGAACGCCTATGTCTACGACCGCCTGAACCCGGCCGGCGATCACAACGAGATCTGGCAGCATTCCGGGGGTTGTCGCGCGCATCTTAGGGTCGTGCGCAACACCATCACGCACGAAATCCTGAGCACCGAGTTCGCCCGTGGCGGCCACAAGACGGAGAGCCGCTCGTGAGCCCGCGCCGCGCCGAGACCGGCGGCCGGATCGACCGGCTGCGCACCATCCGCTTCACCTTCGACGGCGCGGCTTACACCGGCCATGCCGGCGACACGCTGGCCTCGGCGCTGCTCGCCAATGGCGTGACGCTGTTCGGCCGCTCCTTCAAATATCATCGCCCGCGCGGCCTGCTTGCCGCCGGCGTCGAGGAGCCGAACGCGCTGGTGACGGTGCTGCGCGGCGAAGTGCGCGAGCCGAACATTCCGGCCACCATGGTCGAGATCTATGACGGGCTGGTCGCCGTCAGCCAGAACCGCACGCCTTCGCTCGCCTGGGATATCGGCGCCCTCAACCAGCTCGGCGGCAAGCTCCTGTCGGCCGGCTTCTACTACAAGACCTTCATGGGTCCGGTGATCGGTCCGCTGAAGGGCACGCGCTTCTGGATGTTCTGCGAGCATTTCATTCGTCGCGCCGCTGGCCTCGGCAAGGCCGGCACCGCTCCCGACCCGGCGCGCTACGAGCGCATGAACGCATTTTGCGACGTGCTGGTCGTCGGTTCCGGCCCGGCCGGCCTGATGGCGGCGAAGGCCGCCGCCGACCAGGGCGTCCGCGTCATCCTTGCCGACCTCGAAGCCCACTTCGGCGGTTCCGCAAACTGGTCGGACGAAATCATCGACGGCATGCCCGCCGCCGACTGGGCCCAACGCGCAGTCGGGCAGCTCGAAGGCAACGACAATGTCCGCCTGCTGCCGCGCACGACCGTGTGGGGTTACTATGATGGCAACACGCTTGCCGCGCTGGAACGGGTGACCGACCACAAGGAAACACCCGCCAAGGGCGAACCGCGCCAGCGCTACTGGGCGATCCGCGCGGGCACAGTGGTGCTCGCCACTGGCTCCTTCGAACGGCCGCTGGTGTTTCCGGGCAACGATCGGCCCGGCGTCATGCTGGCGCATGCGGCGGAACGCTACGCAGTTGAATATGGCGTGCTGCCGGGACAGCGCATCGCGCTCTTCACCAATAACGACAGCGCCTACCGCTCCGCCGTCGCCTTGAAGAAGGCCGGCGCGACCATCGTTGCCATCGTCGATGTCCGTGCTGACATCTCGAACGACATGCGCCGGCTCGCCGGCGAGGCCGAGGCCGAGCTTCTGGACGGCCATGCCGTGATTGCGACCGAAGGCGGCAAGGCCCTCACCGGCCTCAAGGTGCAGCGCTTCGACGCCCTGAGCGGTGCGCTGAGCGGCGACGAACGAAGCATCCATGCCGACAGCCTTTTGATGTCGGGCGGCTGGTCGCCGACCATCCATCTCGCCAGCCAGGCGGGCGCCAAGGCTGAATGGGACCCGGCCAGGCAGGCCTTCCTGCCGCCCAAGCCGACGCAGCGCTGGATCGGCGCCGGCGCCTTCACCGGCAGCTTCTCCACCGCCGAAGCCATCGCCGAGGGTCGCGCGGCCGGCGTTTCGGCTGCCGGCGGAACGGCCGCGCCCGCCGCCCTGCCGACCGTCGAGGCCGCACCGGGCGATCCCGATCCGGCTCCGGTCTTCGAAATCAAGGCCAAGGGCAAGAGCTTTGTCGACTTCCAGCACGATGTGACCGCCGAGGACGTGCGGCTTGCGCATCGCGAAGGCTTCGTATCGGTCGAGCATCTGAAGCGCTACACCACGCTCGGCATGGCGACCGACCAGGGCAAGAACTCCAATGTGCCTGGCCTTGCGATCATGGCCGAGGCGCTCGGCAAGCCGATCCCCGAAGTCGGCACGACGCGCTTTCGCCCGCCCTACACCGCAGTGTCGATCGGCTCGCTGGCCGCCGAACGCTTTGGCGATCTCAAGCCCGAGCGGCTGACGCCGATGCATGACTGGCACATCGCCAATGGCGCGACCATGTATTCGGCCGGCCTCTGGTACCGGCCGATGATCTACGGCCTTCCCGGCGAGACGATCGAGCAAGCCTATGTCCGCGAAGCGAAGGCCACGCGCGAAAGCGCCGGCATCGTCGATGTCTCGACGCTGGGGAAGATCGCGGTGCAGGGACCCGACGCGGCCGAGTTCCTCGACCGCGTCTACACCAACATGTTTTCCACTTTGGCCGTCGGCAAGGCCCGCTACGGCCTGATGCTGCGTGAGGATGGGCTAGCCTTCGACGACGGCACCACCTGGCGGCTCGGCGAGCAGGAATTCCTGATGACCACCACCACCGCCAATGCCGGCAAGGTGATGCAGCATCTGGAGTATTTTCTCGACGTCATCTGGCCGGAGCTGAAGGTCACCGTGACCTCCGTCACGGACGAATGGGCGGGCGCGGCGATCGGCGGGCCAAACGCGCGGGCCATCCTCGCTTCCTGCGTCACCGGCACCGCCGTCGACAACGCCACCCTGCCCTTCATGGGCATCGTCCATGGCCGGATCGCCGGCGTGCCGGTGATGATCTGCCGCCTGTCCTTTTCCGGCGAAATGGCGTTCGAGGTTTATTCCGGCGCCGGCTACGGCACCCATGTCTGGCAGGCCCTGATCGAGGCCGGCAAGCCGTTCGGCTTGGTCACCTACGGGCTCGAGGCGCTGGGCACGATGCGCATCGAGAAGGGCCATGTCACCGGCGCCGAGATCGACGGCCGCACCACGGCGCGCGACCTCCATCTCGACTGGATGCTGTCGAAGAAGAAGCCCTTCATCGGCTCGGCCATGATGGACCGCGAAGGCCTGATCGCCCCTGACCGGCTCGAGCTGGTCGGGCTGATCGCCCTCGACAACCGGCCGCTCAACGGCGGCGGCCATGTCGTCGAGGAACTGGACGAGGACAATCCGCACGACTCGCTCGGTCACATCACCGCCTGCTGCTATTCACCGGCGCTCGGCAAATATATCGCCCTGGCCCTGGTCAAGGACGGCAAGGCACGTCACGGGACCCGCGCCTTCGTCTCCGACCCGCTGCGCAACCGGTTCGGGCAGGTCGAGATCGTCTCCAACCATTTCTACGATCCGGACGGGAGCCGCATGCATGGCTGAGCAGCATTTGCCCGAACGCCAATCGCCGCTCGAGCCGGAGTATCATCCAGGTTCGCACGGCAACTTCGAACATGGCGTCGATGTTATCCTGTCCGAGATGCGGCCGGGCACGATCCTGCAGCTCGCCGCCTGGCCGGGCGAAGAGAAGCAGCTGATCGAAATTATCGGCGAGGTCACCGGTCTCGCTCTGCCCGATGGCGCCGGCGGCGGCGTGAGCAGCGGCGCCCGCGCCGCCTTCGGCTTCGCGCCGGGAAAGTTCACCGTGGTCGACGAAGCGGAGGGGCTTGCTCAAGCCTTCGCCGGCGCCATCACGCCAGCCGTCGGTACGCTGACCGATCTCTCGCATGGCCGCACCGCGATCCGCATCGCCGGCCCGAAGGCCGAGTGGGTGATGGCGAAGTTCTTTGCTATCGACTTCGCCTTGCCGGCCTTCCCGCTGGGCGCTGGACGTTCGACCAACCACCATGACGTGTTCGCCCAGATCCAGCGCACCGGCGCCGACCAGTTCGACATCTACGTCTTCCGCTCTTTCGCGCGCTCGTTCTGGAAGGCCTTGTGCCACGCCTCCGAGGAAGTCGGTTACGAGGTGCAGTAGCGCGGCGTTGCTGGCTCGGGATTGGTCCAGGCACTATCTGGCACTATCGACGGCCACAACTGCGGCTTGAGCCTTGGGCCAGCAGGCGCGATAGGTAGGGAATCACGGGCGTTTGCTGGGCAAACATCCGCACAGGCAACCAGTTCGACCATACCCTTCCATGACTGTTGAGACTTCGGCGACGGCCACGACCCGCTTTGCTCCGGCGGAGGGTCCGTCGATGCTGTTGCCGGCAACCGTCGCTTGCGGCGTGTTCATGACCAGTCTTGACCAGAACGTCGTGGTCACCGCGCTGCCCGGCATCGGCGAGAGCCTCGACCGACCGCCAAGCCAGCTTGGGCTTTTGATCACCGTCTATGTCGCCAGCCTCATTGTCACCATGCCGCTCGGCGGCTGGCTGGCCGACCGTTTTGGGCTGCGCAACGTCTATTGCTTCGCCCTGCTCGTCTTCGCCAGCGCCTCGGCCCTGTGCGGCCTTTCGGAAAACATCTGGATGCTAGTCGGCTCGCGCGCCTTGCAGGGCTGCGGCGGCGCGCTGATGGGCACGCTTGGCCAGGTCGTGATCCTGTCGAGCTTCCCGCGCGCCCGTACGCTGAAGATCAACATGTATATTTCGCTCGCCGGCCAATCCGGGCCGCTGGTCGGGCCGCTCGTCGGCGGCGCGCTCACCACCTACGTCTCCTGGCGCTGGATCTTCTACATCAATATCCCGATCGCCCTGACCGCGGCGCTTCTGGCCGTCTGCCTGTTTCCGACGACGACCAAGCCGGTGCGCACGCCATTCGATCTGCCTGGCTTCCTGCTCGTCGGCAGCGGCATGGGATTGCTGGTCTTCGGCATGGATTCGCTTGCAGCCAAGGATGCCGCGAACAGCCTGATCGGCATCGAGCTTGGCCTGGCGATCGTCATCCTGACGGTTGCCGCCTTCTATTGCCTGCGCGCCCGCAACCCGCTGCTCGATCTCAACCTGCTGCGCATCCGCACCTTCCGCATCTCCTTCCTGACCGGCGGGGGACTGGACACGATCGGCCTGAGCTCGGTGGTCTTCCTGCTGCCGCTGATGTTTCAGCTCGGCTTCGGCATGAGCGCGGTGCAGGCCGGATCGCTGACCTTCGTCGCCGCGATCGGATCATTGCTGATGCGCTTCTTCATGCCGCGCCTGTTGAACCGCTTCGGCTTCAGGCGCGTGCTGGTCGTCAACACGCCGATCGTCGCCCTGTTGGTTGTCGGTTTCGCCCTGATGCAGGAAAGCCTGCCGGCCTGGATCGTTTTGGTCTACATCTTTACCTTCGGCGTCTTCCGCTCGGTGCAATGGGCCTCCACCGGCAATCTTGCCTATTCGGACATCGCGCCGGAGCAACTCGCCCCCTTCAGCGCGCTCTATTACATCCTGTGGCAGCTTGCGGTGGCGATCAGCGTCGGCCTCGCGTCGGCGCTCCTGTCGCTGCTTGCCGGCGGCGGCAAGGCCAGCGTCAACGACTATCGCATCCTGTTCGTCATCGAAGGCCTGATCACGCTTTGTGCGTTATTGGCCTATCTGAGGCTGACCCCGAAGGACGGCGCCCATGTCAGCGGCCATGGCGCGCATATGAGCACGGATTGACGGTCCGCATCGCGGTCTGCGCCGACGCTATTCCGCGAAGGTCACCCAGTCCTCGATCGGCGCGCGGTCGGTGCGGAACTCGTTTTCGGGCTTCGAGGTGTCCTCGTAGCCGAGCGCCATGCCGCAGACGACGACCTCCTCGTCGGGAATGTTGAGCACCGGCCGGATCTGCCGGTGATAGGGCGCGAAGGCAGCCTGGGGGCAGGTATGCAGTCCCCGGCCCCGCGCCGCGACCATGATGTTCTGCAGGAACATGCCGTAGTCGATCCAGGAGCCTTGGTTCAGTCTCCGGTCGATCGTGAAGATCATGCCGACCGGCGCATCGAAGAAGATGAAGTTGCGGTCGTGCTGCGCCCGCATCTTGTCGACCTCGCGGCGGCCGATGCCCAGCGCGCCGTAAAGCCCGAAGCCGTTGGCGCGGCGACGCGTCAGGTAAGGTTCGAAGAACTGGTCGGGATAGTAGCGGTACTCGTCCCACTCGGCCTTTTCGGCGCGGATGCCGGAGTTGAGGATGGCGTCGCTGATGCGCTGCTTGACCTCGCCCTTGGTCACATAGACGCGCCAGGGCTGCATGTTGGTGCCGGACGGCGCACGCGCAGCGACCGCCAGGATCGCGCGGATCGTCTCGTCATCAACCATGTCGGGCAGGAAAGCGCGAACGGACCGGCGCGAGGTGATCGCCTCGTCGACGATCGCCGCTTCCGATGCGGTCCGGATGTTCTTCTCAAGCATGGGCCGTCCCTTTGCGCATGGCCAGAAACCGTAAAGACGGTTTCTCTTGACGACCATCCGCAGACTCTAAGCTAAACTGGTCCCGACCGGGCGCCCCACTCCGCCGCTCGTCCGCGAGCCTTTGCATCAACGGCCGAAATCGCGCAAGCAAATCTTGTGGCCTATGAAAATTCCCTTGATTTTTTCATGAATTTACTCTCTCATGAAATTTATCGAGATTTTTTCACGAGCAATCTTTGGCCCCCACCGCGACCAAATCGGAGCAGGACAATGGCGACCGGCTGCTGGCCGGCGACATCCGCGCGCTCCGCAAGGCGCGCGGCCTCACGCTCGCTGAAATTGCGCTCAAGTTAGGTCGCTCGGTCGGTTGGGTCAGCCAGGTCGAGCGCGGTCTTTCTATTCCTTCGCTCGGCGATCTCAGGGCATTCGCCGGCCTCTTCGATGTTCCGATCAGCCTGTTCTTCAGCCATGATGTGCCTGTCGAGCAGGAACGCGGCGTGGTGGTGCGCGCCGGCAGCCGCCGATCGCTTGGCACAAGTGAATCCGGCCTGGTGGAGGAGCTTCTCTCCCCCGACCTGGGCGGTAGCTTCGAGATGCTGCGCTCGGTCTTCGCGCCGGGCGCGGAGCTGAAGACGGAAGCGCGCCGTCCTACGGAAGAAGCGGGCTATGTCGCGTCGGGCACGTTCGAGATCGAGATCGACGGCGTCTGGCATCGTCTCGGCGAAGGCGACTCGTTCCGCTTCGAGGGCAAGCCGTTCCGCTGGCGCAATCCTGGCGTCGAGGCTGCGGTTGTCATCTGGGTGGTTTCACCGCCTGTCTATTGATCAATGCATGTCGCCCAAAAATGCGAAGCGGTTTGGGATAACGACATGCATCAAAACAAAAATCGAAGCGCGAAGCGCTTAGGCTTTGGAGGAAGAACATGGCGGGTTTGCCGGCCACGGCACGCGTGGTGATCATTGGAGGCGGTGTCGTCGGCTGCTCATCGCTCTATCATCTGTGCAAGGCGGGCTGGACCGACTGCGTGCTTCTGGAAAAGAACGAGCTGACCTCGGGCTCGACCTGGCATGCCGCCGGCAACGTGCCGACCTTCTCCCCGTCATGGTCGCTGATGAATATGCAGCGCTACTCGACCGAGCTTTACCGCGGGCTCGCCGAAGCGGTCGACTATCCGATGAACTACCATGTAACCGGCTCGCTCCGGCTCGCCCATACCAAGGAGCGCATGCAGGAATTCCAGCGCGCCAAGGGCATGGGCCGCTACCAGGGAATGAATATCGACGTCGTCGGACTGGACGAGATCAAGCGCCGCTACCCCTTCATCGAGACGCATGAGTTGAAGGGCGCGCTCTATGACCCGAGCGACGGCGACATCGACCCGGCGCAGTTGACCCAGGCGCTGGCCAAAGGCGCGCGTGACATGGGCGCGAAAATCATCCGCTTCTGCCCAGTCACCGGCGTGCGCCGCGAGAACGGCGAATGGGTGGTCGAAACACCGCAGGGCGAGATCCGCTGCGAGATCGTTATCAACGCGGCCGGCTATCGCGCCGCCGAAGTCGGCAAGATGTTCGGCCGCGATGTGCCGATGATGGTGATGAGCCATCAGTACATATTGTTCGAGGAAATCCCCGAGCTTGCCGCCTGGACGAAGGAACAGGGTCACAAGCTGCCGCTGCTACGCGACGTCGACACGTCCTATTATCTTCGGCAGGAAAAGAGCGGCATGAATCTCGGCCCCTATGAGCGCAATTGCCGCGCGCATTGGGCGACCCATAACGATCCGATGCCGGAGGATTTTTCCTTCCAGCTTTTCCCCGACGATCTCGACCGCCTCGAGCATTACCTCGCCGACGCTGTCGCCCGCGTGCCGATCCTCGGCACCGCCGGCCTCTCCAAGGTGATCAACGGACCGATCCCTTACGCGCCGGACGGCAACCCGCTGATCGGGCCGATGCCGGGCGTGCCGAACGCCTTCGAGGCCTGCGTCTTCACCTTCGGCATCGCGCAAGGGGGCGGCGCCGGCAAGGTGCTGGCCGAATGGGTCACCGAAGGCCAGACCGAATGGGATATGTGGTCCTGTGATCCGCGCCGTTTCACCAGCTTCGCCTCGGCGCCCGACTATTGCGTCGCCAAGGGCATGGAGATCTACGGCAACGAATACGCCATCCAGTTCCCGCGCCATGCCTGGCCGGCGGGGCGCAACCGCAAACTGTCGCCGCTGCATGAGCGCATCAAGGCGCTTGGCGGCCAGTTCGACGCCTATAATGGCTGGGAGCGCGCGACTTGGTACGCACAACCCGGCGATGATACTTCCGAGGAGTCCACCCTCACCTTCCGTCGCGACGGACCCTGGCAGCAGCGCGTGCGCGAGGAATGCCTTGCCGTCCGCGACGCCGCCGGCATCCTCGACCTGCCCGGCTTCTCGCGCTTCAACCTCGAAGGCCCGGGCGCGGCCGATTGGTTGGCGCTGCAGGTCACCGGCCTTGTGCCGAAACCCGGCCGCATCGGTCTCGTCTATTTCGCCGACGACAAGGGCCGCATCGTCACCGAGATGTCGGTGGTGCGCCACGGCGAAGACCGGATGACACTGATCACCGCCGCGGTGGCGCAGTGGCATGATTTCGAATGGCTGAAGTCGCGCATACCCGCCGATGCGGCCTTCACGCTGACCGACCGGACGGAGGAATACTCAACGCAAATCCTTGCCGGCCCGACCTCACGCGCTATCCTGGCCGAGGTCTGCGATGCGGACCTCACCCTTCCCTGGCTGACGCATCAGGAAACGACGATCGCCGGACGCTGGGCGAAGCTGGTGCGAGTCTCCTTCGCCGGCGAGCTCGGCTGGGAGATCCACACCAAGGTCGCGGACACGGCGACCGTCTTCGACGTCGTCTGGGCCGCCGGCCGGAAGCACGGGCTAAAACCATTCGGAATGTATGCGCTGGATTCGCTGCGGCTGGAAAAAGGCTACCGCACCTGGAAGGGCGACCTCTCGACCGACTATTCGATCCTGCAGGGCGGCCTGGAGCGCTTCGTCAAATGGGATAAGCCGGACTTCCGCGGCAAGGCGGCTTTGCTCAATGAGAAGCAGCAGGGCGTGAAGAAGCGCTTCGTCACTTTGGTCGTCGAGAACCCCGGCGACTGCGATGCGCCCTATATGTCGACGCTCTGGCATGACGGCACGATCGTCGGCGAGACGACGTCGGGCGGCTGGGGCCACCGGATCGGCAAGTCGATTGCGCTCGGCATGCTGCGCGCCGATCTCACGCAACCGGGCACGGCGGTCGAGGTCGAGATTTTTGGCGATCGCTTCAAGGCCATCGTCCAGAACGACGAACCGCTGTGGGATCCGAAGAATGAGAGGTTGCGGGCATGACTTCCGTCATCCTCACTGACGGCGGTATGGGACAGGAACTGGTCCGGCGCAGCAAGTCCGAGCCGACGCCGCTGTGGTCGGCCAGGGTGCTGATCGACGAGCCGGAACTTGTGCGTGACCTGCATGCGGAATTCATCCGTGCCGGCGCCCGCGTCATCACCATCAACACCTATTCGGCAACGCCCGAGCGCCTGGCGCGCGAGGGCGCCGAAGATCTGTTCAAGCCGTTGCAGAAGCGCGGCATCGAACTGGCGCGCCAGGCTCGCGACGAGGCGGGCGACGCCGCCATCGCCGGTTGCCTGTCACCTCTGTTCGGCAGCTACGCGCCGGCGCTGACCATCTCATTCGAGGACACGCTCGATATCTATCGCCGCATCGTTGCCGAGCAGGCCGACGGCGTCGATCTGTTCCTGTGCGAGACGATGGCTTCCGCCGAGGAGGCGCGCGCAGCGGTCACCGCGGCCTCGGAAATCGGCAAGCCCGTATGGGTGTCTTGGACGCTCGCCGATCATGGCACGCCGCGCCTGCGCAGCGGCGAAACCATTGCTGCTGCCGTCAACGCTCTCGATGACCTGCCGGTCGCGGCCCGGCTGCTCAACTGCTGCCGGCCCGAAGCCATCGCCGCCGCGTTGCCCGAACTCGTTGCCCTGGGTGGACAGGTAGGTGCCTATGCCAACGGCTTCACTTCGGTCGAGGCATTGAAGCATGGCGGGACGGTGGACGTGCTGCACGCCCGCCATGATCTCGATCCGCAAGCCTATGCGGACCAGGCCATCGGCTGGGTCGATGCCGGCGCCGGCATTGTCGGCGGCTGTTGCGAAGTCGGCCCCGCCCATATCGCCGCCCTGCGCGACAAGCTCACGCGAGCCGGCCACCAGATTTCGGGAGTTTCCTGATGCCAAAGCCATCAAAGCGCATTACCGGTATCGTGCCTTCGGGCAAGGACGGCTGGGAGGTCCATTTCGCCGCCTGGAATCGCAAGCAGGCCGGCGAGGACATCATTGTGCTCTCGGTCGGCGACCATGATTTCGACACGCCATCGGAAACCATCGAAGCCTGCGTGAGCGCAGTGCGCGGCAGCAACCATCACTACACGCCGCTGCCCGGCCTGCCGCGCCTGCGCAAGGCGATGGCCGCGGCCGCGACCGCTTGCGCCGGCATCCTCACGAGCCCCGACGAGGTCATCGCCACGCCTGGCGGCCAGGCAGCGCTTTACGCCGCCGTGCAGGGCGTGCTCGACCCGGGCGACCACGCCATCGTTGTCGCGCCTTACTACGCCACTTACCCCAACACCTTCAGCGCCGCGGGCGCCAGCTTCACGGTGGTCGAGACGCCGGCCGAAGATGGGTTTCAACCTCGCGCGGACATGATCCGCGCCGCGCTCAAACCCAACACCCGCGCCATCCTGATCAACACGCCGAACAACCCGACCGGTGCCGTCTATTCGCGCGAACGGCTCGAACAGCTGGCCGAAATCTGCAAGGAGCACGATCTCTGGCTGCTGTCGGACGAGGTCTACTGGACGCTCGGCGGCGGCGAGCACATCTCGCCGCGCTCGCTGCCGGGCATGGCCGAGCGCACGCTGGTCATCAACTCCATGTCGAAGAGCCACGGCATGACCGGCTGGCGCATGGGCTGGCTGACCGGCCCCAGGGCGATGATCGCGCTGATGGCCGATCTCAATCTGGTCACGACCTACGGCTTGCCGGCCTTCATCTCCATCGCCTGCGCCGAGGCGCTCGAAAACCACTATGGCGTGAAGGACATCGCCGAGCGTTACGCCGCGCGGCGCACGATCTTCCTCGATGCCATACGCGGCGCCAATGAAGTCACCGTGCGCGGCTCCGAAGGCGGCATGTACATCATGCTCGATGTCTCCGCAGTCGAACCCGACGACGAGAAATTTGCCTGGGCGCTGCTCGACAAGGAAAAGGTCGGCGTCATGCCCGGCTCGAGCTTTGGCGAGGCCGCCGCCGGCCACATCCGCATCAGCCTTTGCCAGCCCGAACCCATCCTCAAGGAAGCAGCGCTTCGCGTTCGCCGCTTGGCTTCCAACTATCGGCGCGAGGCCGCATGACCAAGACCGTCCCGACCAAGGCCATTCCCAATAAGGCGAGGGCCGTCATCATCGGCGGCGGCGTCTCCGGCTGCTCGGTCGCCTATCACCTGGCCAAGCTCGGCTGGACCGACATCGTGCTCTTGGAGCGCAAGCAGCTCACCTCAGGCACCACCTGGCATGCGGCCGGGCTGATCGGCCAGTTGCGCGGCTCGCAGAACATGACGCGGCTGGCGAAATATTCGGCCGACCTCTACGTCAAACTGGAAGCCGAGACCGACGTCGGCACCGGCATGCGCCAGGTCGGTTCTATTACCGTCGCGCTGACCGAAGAGCGCATGCACGAGATCTATCGGCAGGCATCGCTCGCCCGCGCCTTCGATGTCGACGTGCGCGAGATTTCGCCGCGCGAGGTCAAGGAGATGTACCCGCACCTCAACGTCTCGGATGTGGTGGGCGCGGTGCATCTGCCGCTCGATGGCCAGTGCGATCCCGCCAACATCGCCATGGCGCTGGCCAAGGGCGCGCGCCAGCGGGGTGCTGCGATTATCGAGAACGTCAAGGTCACCAAGGTCCATACGAAGAACGG
>NZ_JAIUHG010000029.1 GCF_020164955.1 Mesorhizobium sp. CA8 | reverse complement strand
CCGATCGGTCCCTGCGGGTCGAGCACGCCGCCCGCGCAGCCGGGCAGGCCCGATATTACAGGCAACCAGATGAGCAGGCGCAGTGATTCGGATCTACTGGCGAACAACACAACGATTGGTCACGTGTTTGGGATAATGCGTCCAATCAAGACGCGCATGGAGCTCTCAGATCATATCTCCGAGCGTTGACGCGGTCTCTCTGCCGGCACCGTGCAACTCCCGGAGACACGCCCCAACTGTCACAGCAGGCGGTTGTTCCACCTACTTTGGCGAAGTGCAGGGCACTACGCGATCAGAACGAAAAGCTGGCTTTCGATGGCGACATGCAGGGTCAGAGTGAGTGTGCCATCCGATGAAGTGGTCAAGGAAGTCGCTGCGGCATCGGGATCGGCGAAGCAGTGCAGTCGCCACTCTTCCTGCTTGCCATCTCCCAGATCGCAATCACCGACCGCGTCCGGCGTGACACGCCTAACTCTCGATGAACCGTCGGATCAGTGTGAAATTGCGACCCGTGCAGATGTCATCGGGCAGGGCAATCTGGTGCAGCATGTCGCGGTCGATCACTGCTGGCGAGGGGACGCAGCGCTCTCTGTGCTGCCAGGCTTCCTTCAGGATGACGTCGCTCTGGTCGCGCCCGGCTACGCGAACAGGGCGTGTCCTTCCTCGTCATCGAACATGACATGGAGATGGTTCGCAACGTCTGCGACCGAATTGTCTTCATGGATTCGGGACGGGTGGTGATCAGCGGCTCTTTCCAGGACATCGTGCGCAATTCTGAAGTCATGCAGACCTACCTGGGGCGCCCGCAATGAGCACGCTGGCCTCCGAGAACATCATCACCGGCTACGGCAATCACGAGGTCGTCCATGGCATCTCACTGACGGCTGAGCTCGGGAAAATCACCTGCATCTTCGGGCCGAACGGCTGCGGCAAATCAACCGTGCTAAAGGCCATCGCCGGGGCGCTGCCGGTGTGGAGCGGCGCCGCCCGCCTTGGCGACACTGTGCTTTCCAATCTGCCCGTGCACCAAGTGGTACGCCAGGGACTGGTGCTGATGCCGCAGGGCGGCGGCGTGTTCCCGCGCCTGATCGTGATGAACGACCTGCGCATGGGTGGTTACGCTATCACCGACAAGCGGCTGGTGGAAAGGCGCATTGACATGTTGATCGCCCAGTATCCGTCGCTGGCCAGGCGGCGCAAGACGGCGGCCGGCGCGTTGTCGGGAGGCGAGCAGGCGATGCTGTCGCGGCGGCCAAGATGTAGAGTTTGTCTGCTATCGGCATGGCCTCGCCGATGTTCTGCTCGACCATCATATGCCAATGCCTTGCTTCGTCAGCGTCGTGATTTGCTCCAGCGTCTGGATCACCATGGCCGGCGCGACAGGGCCGGCGGAAGGCTCGTCGAGCAGGACAAAGCGCGGCTCGGAAACCAACGCGCGGGCTAGATCAGCGCCTGGACGCCGTGCCGCGTGGAGATCTCGCTCATGCTTTCCTTCACCGCCAGCCGGTCGGCGGCCAGGGCGTGATAAGCCTGCTCGCCCAAATATCCCGACGCGCCGGGATATGACGAAGTAGCCCCCTACCTTTGCTCGTTTCGTCTCACTGAAGGGGAACATGACGGCAGCGTAAGGGTCTGACCGCTGCACTTCAGGTCCGGCTTGACACGATTCCTGGTTTTGCAGGTTCAAGGAAGCAGACCCTCAGCGCAGCCTGCTATTCTCAGGGAGCCTCTGATTTCGCGATTCTGGCAGCGCGTTCCATCGCGGCACGAAGTACCATCGCTCTGCCATGAATCGGCGGAATGGCTACCCCCAACCACCAATCGTGCGTCTCCCGCGCCCGAGAAGTCGGCTAGCGGCAATGGCCTTGGGCAAGCAGCCGTGCCTCTGCTCAGGGTCATCAGTTTGTCCACCACACTGCAACAATAAATCATCAACCGGTTCGCCACGACGCGCGAAGGGGCTCATTGCAGAAGCGGGAGCGCCTCACCTGAACGCCGACTCTCGGGTAGCTTCAGCGGTGGGTGAATACATTTCTGCCTACCCTTTGATCGCAACTGACTAAAAGACCATTGCATCCGGGCTGTTCTTGTTGTACGAACGTTCAACAAGGAGTTGACGAGCACCCGCCGTGGTACGGACCGAATTTCCCTTTGCCGTCGAAACCGTCGATCCATACTGGATCGCGCTGGCTGACGGCACGCAAATCGCCGCCACAGTGTGGCGCCCGCGCACTCAGGCCAAGGTGCCCGTCGTGGTCGAAATGGTGCCTTACCGGCGGCGCGACGGCACCGTTGCCCGTGACGTCGACATCCACCCCTGGCTCGCCGGATACGGCATCGCCTGCGCCCGAATAGACATCCGCGGCTCCGGCGATTCCGATGGCGACCTGGCAGACGAGTATCTGCCGCGCGAGCAGGAAGACGCCTGCGAGATCATCGCCCATCTGGCGGCGCAATCCTGGTGCAACGGCAATGTCGGCATGACCGGCATTTCCTGGGGCGGCTTCAACGCGCTGCAGGTCGCTGCGCGCCGGCCGCCGGCGCTGAAGGCCATCATCGCCAACTGCGCCACCGACGATCGCTATGCGGACGACATCCACTATATGGGCGGCGCGCTGCTTACCGAGCAGGAAATGTGGTCGAACTTCATGCTGGTGAAGAAGGCGATGGCGCCCGACCCGCAGATTGTCGGCGATGCCTGGCGCGCCATGTGGATGAGCCGTCTTGAAGCGACACGCTCGCTATCGGAAATCTGGCTCGCGCACCAGCGTCGCGACGACTACTGGCGGCAGGGTTCGGTCTGCGAGGATCATGCCGCGATCGAATGCGCCGTCATGGCCGTTTGCGGTTGGGAGGACAGCTATTCGAACTTCGTGCCGCGCCTGCTGGAACATCTGCCGGGGCCGAAGCTTGGCATCGTCGGACCGTGGTCGCATGCCTATCCCTGTCGCGGCGCGCCGGGTCCGCTGATCGGCTACCTGCAGGAGGCGCTGCGCTGGTGGCGTCATTGGCTTTGCGCCGAAGACACCGGCATCATGGACGAGCCGCTCTACCGGGTCTGGATCACCGGCGAGGAGCGGCCGCAGCCTTTCTATCTTCCGGATCATGCCGGCAGTTGGGCGGCCGAGGACCAATGGCCGTCGCCACGTGTCGAGCGCCGCGTCTTGCATCTGAACGCCGCCGGACTGGACGGCCAACCGGTACCTGGCGCCACGCTGTCGGTATGCTCTCCCGCCACCGCCGGCCGCGACTGCGGCCGCTGGGGCGGCTACGGTGGTTCCTGCCCCGACATGCCCATCGACCAGCGCCGCGAGGACGGCCTGGCGCTGTGCTTCGACACTTTGCCGCTGGAAGATGATTTGACCCTGCTTGGCGCGGCCGAGCTCGATCTGCTCGTCAGCGTCGACCAGTCGCATGTCAACCTTGCCGCCCGTCTCTGCGACGTCTATCCGGACGGCACCTCGGCGCTGATGACTTACGGCGTGCTCAACCTCAGCCACCGCGACAGCCACGAGCATCCGACGCCCTGTCCGACCGGAACACCGTTCCGCGTCAAGCTCAAGCTCAACGATTTTGCCCGCGCCATACCCAAGGGGCACCGCGTCCGGCTGGCGCTGGCCAACCAGCATTGGCCAATCCTGTGGCCGCAGCCGAAACTGTCGGTGTTGTCGGTCTCGAGCGGCGACAGCAAGCTGGTTCTTCCGGTGCGGCCGCCATCGCCGCGCGATCGCGACGTGCGCTTCGAGCCTGCCGAAACCGCGCCGCCGGTCCCGGCCACGACGCTGGCCGAAGGCTTCGACCGTCGCATCGTCACCGAAGATGTCGGCTCGGGCCTGCAGATCATCGCCTTGACCTCGGACCATGGAAGCAGGCGTTATGACGATCGCGCCATCACCGTGTCTTCCGCCAACAGCGATACGATGAGCATCAGCAGCGGCGATCCTCTCTCGGCAAAGCTCGTCACCGAATATCGATGGACGATCGCCAGCGCCGATGCCGATACCGAAGCGAGGGCGGTGACCGAGCTGACGGCGGATGAAACGCATTTCAACCTGAGTTGGCGCCTTGAAGCCCGAGAACGAGGCAAGCTCGTGCACAGCGCCTCGGCGACACGGCGCATCAGGCGCGATTTCGCCTGAAGGAGGGGAGGCCATGCTCGCATATGCAGTGAAGCGCATCGGTCTCGGTCTCCTGATCCTCGTCCTCGTCATGGTCGCCATGTATGCTGCCGTCTTCCTGGTTCCGGGCGATCCCGCGACCGTGGCGCTCGGTCCGCGCGCCACGCCGGAATTGAAGCGGCTGCTGATCGAGCGCATGGGACTCGACCAGCCGGTCTGGTGGCAGATCGTCGAATTCTTCCGCAACGCGCTGACCGGCAATCTGGGCTACGATGTCTGGTCGAACCGGCCCGTTTCCACATTGGTCCTGGAAGCGTTGCCGAACACGCTTGTCCTGGGGCTGACGGCGCTCGCCGTGGCGCTGCTGATCGGCGTGCCGCTGGGCTGCCTGTCGGTGATGCGGCGCGGCACGGCCGCCGATGCCGCCATCGGCGTGCTCTCGGTCGGTGTCATCGCCGTCCCGTCCTTCGTCGTCGCAATCTACTCGCTGCTGCTCTTTGCCGTCACGCTGCGCTGGCTGCCCGCCATCGGGGCGGGCGAGGCCGGCGATTTCTTAAGCCAAGCCAGGGCGCTGGTCATGCCGGCCGCGGCGATCGCCCTCGGGTGGATCGGCTATATCGCCCGCATGGTGCGCGCCTCGATGATGGAGGTGATGGGCGAGCCTCATATCCGCACCGCCCGTTCCTTCGGCCTGCCGGAGTGGAAGATCGTCTCCAAATATGCGCTGCGCATCGCCATCATCCCGACCATCTCGCTGGTCGCGGTCGGCCTCGGCAGCATTCTGTCCAGCGCCGTCTTCGTGGAGGCGGTGTTCGCCAGGCCCGGCATCGGCAAGCTGATCACCGACGCCGTTAGCACCCGCAACTATCCCGTCGTCATGGGCACGGTGCTGGTCATGACCGCCATCTACGTCTCCATCACCATCGCCGCCGATCTTCTCATCGCGCGGCTCGATCCGAGGGTCCGTGATGTCTTCCGTGGCTGAGGCCGCTCCATCCACGCCCGATCGACAACGGCTTGTTCTGTTGCGCGCATTGCTTGCCGATCCCTTCACCCGCGTGGCGCTGCTCCTGGTCGCCGGTTTCCTTGTCACTGCGATCTTCGCGCCCTGGCTTGCACCCTATTCGCCGCTCAAGATCGACGTACTGCACAAGCTGCAACCTCCCTCGGCGGCGCACTGGTTCGGCACCGATCATCTCGGCCGCGATCTGTTGTCGCGCGTCATCTACGGCGCGCGCACGGCGCTCACCATCGCCATGGTCTCGGTGGCCATAGCCGGCGCCATCGGGCTGCTGCTCGGCCTCGTCGCCGGCTACGGTCCGCGCTGGCTCGATGCCATCCTGGTGCTCAGCTTCGACAGCATGAATTCGCTGCCGATGATCATGTTCGCGCTTGCCGTCATCACCGTGCTCGGCGCCGGTACCGGCACGCTGATCATCGTCATCGCCGCGACGTCATTCCCAAGCTACGCGCGGCTGATCCGGGCCCAGACGCTGGCGCTGAAGAACAGCGACTACATCCTTGCCGAGCGTCTGCTCGATGCGAGTGCGGCACGCATCATCTTCATCCACCTCCTGCCCAACGTCGTCGGTCCGCTGATCATCCTTTTGTCGATGGACATTCCGGTCGTCATCATGGTCGAGGCCGGCTTGAGCTTCCTCGGGCTCGGCGTGCGCCCGCCGACGCCGTCCTGGGGCTCGATCCTCTATGACGGCTATACCAGCATCCGCTCGGCACCCTTCATGGTGATCTTCGGCGGCCTGCCGCTGGTGCTGGCGACGCTCGGCTTCACCTTTCTCGGCGAGGGGCTGCGCGACTATCTGGACCCGCGCCTGCAACTGCGGAGGCCGGCATGAGCGGCACGCTTGCCGCCAGCGGTCTAAGCGTCCGCTATGAGACGCCGCACGGTAGCGTGCACGCCCTTCGCCATGTCGATATCGAAGCGCATCCCGGCGAGGTCATCGGAATTGTCGGCGAGAGCGGCTGCGGCAAGTCCACGCTGGTCACCGCTCTGGCCAACCTGTTGCCGGCCAACGCCCGCATCGACGGGGCGATCCGGTACAACGGCGTCGACCTGGCAAAGCTCGACGCGCATCGCCAGCGGCTGCTGCGCGGCGATGAGATCGCGCTTGTCGGCCAGGACCCGATGACGGCGTTCAACCCGGTGCTGACCATCGGCGACCAGCTCGTCGACTTCCAGCACCACCGTAAGGATCTCAGCCGCACGCTAAAGAGGGCCCGCATCGCCGCAATGCTCGCTCGCGTGGGCATCGCCGATGCCGAACGGCGCATGCGGAGTTACCCACACGAGCTTTCCGGCGGCATGCGCCAGCGCGTGGCGATCGCGGCCGCCTTGCTGACCGATCCTGGCCTGCTCATCGCCGACGAGCCGACGACCGCGCTCGACGTCACCATGGAGGCGCAGATCATCCATCTGCTGCGTGAGCTCAGGCGCGAATACAACGGCATCGTCATCGTCGTCTCGCATCATCTGGGTGTCATCGCCGAGCTCTGCGACCGTGTCTATGTCATGTATGCGGGCGAGGTGGTCGAGGGCGGCGAGGTCGACGCGATCTTCCACGATCCGCGCCATCCCTATACCCAGGCGCTGCTCGCCTGCGATCCCGCCCGCTTCCATGATCGGCTGGACAGGCTGCCGACCATTCCCGGGTCATTGCCGAGCCTGATCCAACCACCGCCGGGATGCGTTTACGCGCCGCGCTGTGGCAAGGCCTTCGCGCCATGCAAGACCATCGCGCCGCCGCTGGTGAAGCTCACCGCATGCCATGCTGCCCGCTGCTATGTGGCGACGCCATGAGCCCGCTGCTTGCCGTCGAGGACCTGTCGGTCAGCTTCGGTCGCAGCAGCTTGCTCGACCGGCTGATCAATCCGTTCCCGCTGCCCGGCTTCAATGTCGTCGACGACGTCACGCTGTCGCTGATGCCGGCCGAGACGCTTGGGCTGGTCGGCGAATCCGGCTCCGGCAAGACGACGCTTGCCCGCACCATTCTCGGCCTCGTCCGGGCTGCGGCCGGCCGCATCGTCTTCGAGGGGAGGGAGGTCGCGACCCCGTCCGATTTTCGCGCCATGCGCCGGCGCTCGGCGATGATGTTCCAGGATCCGGTCGCCTCGCTCAGCCCGCGCCTGCGGGTCAGCACGCTGCTCACCGAACCGCAGGTCATCCAGGGGCTGCCAATGCAGGACCGGCGCGCTGCGGCGAAGGCGCTGCTGGCGTTGGTCGGCTTACCGGCCTCCTTCGTCGACCGCTTTCCGCATGAACTGTCGGGCGGGCAGGCCCGTCGCGTCGGCGTCGCGCGGGCGCTTGCGATGAAACCGCGTCTGCTGCTTGCCGACGAGCCGACCGCCGGGCTGGATGTCTCGGTGCAGGGCGATGTGCTCAACCTGATCGGCGAGCTCAAGCGCGAGCTCGGCTTCGCCACCATGATCGTCACCCACAATCTGGCGATGATCCGCCATGTCAGCGATCGGCTCGCCATCATGTATCTTGGCCGGCTCGTTGAGACAGGACCGACGCAAGAGGTCTTCTCCGCCCCATTGCATCCCTACACTGCGACACTGATCCGGTCCGAGCCGATCCCCGATCCACGCCGGCGCAGCCACAATCTTGCCATTACCGGCGAAATCCCGAGCGTGTTCCGCCGGCCCTCCGGCTGCGAATTCCACACGCGCTGTCCGCTCGTGCAATCCCGCTGCAAGACCGAGGCGCCGATCTACCGGCCGATGGGCGCCGGTCGCCTGGTGCGCTGCCATTTCCCGCTGCAGACCGGCGGGCGAGAACGGGAAGCCGTCTCACGCGCTTCCGCAAACCCAAGGGGAAATTGATATGATGAATCGGACCATGGACAGACGTGCATTCCTGAAAGCTGCCGGCGTGTTGGGCGCCAGCCTGACGATGAAACCAGGATTTGCCTGGTCGGCGGCCGGCGACACGCTGCGCATCCGCATGGAAGGGGACCTGCAGACGCTTGATCCCGCCTTCATGATCGGCGGCATCGAAGACGTCATGATGCGTGGCATCTATGTGTCGCTGAACCGCCTTGGCGATCTCAGGCAAGGTTCGCCGTGGTCGCTCTGGGGCGCCGAGAAACTCGAGCTGAAGGATCCGAAGACCATCGCCTTCACCCTGATCGATGGGCTGAAATGGTCGAACGGCCTTGGCCCGGTCACCGCCGAAGACGTGAAATTCTCCTACGAGCGAATAGCCGATCCGAAGCTGTCGTCGCCCTGGGCCTATCAATTCGAGAAGCTGGACCGTGTCGAAGTCGTCGACGCCAGATCCGGCATCATCTACCTCAAGGATCCGTACCAGCCGATCTTCGTCACCAGCCTGCCTTATTATGGCGGCCACATCATCAGCCGCGCCGGCACGGAGAAGGCGGGCGGCAAATTCACCACCGAGCCGCCGGCGACCTGCGGTCCTTATCTCTTCTCGGACTGGCAGCAGAAGCAGAAGGTGACGCTGACCGCCAATCCGGACTGGCCGGGACCGAAGCCGGATTTCGGCAAGGTCGAGATCTATGTCGTCGCCGACGATCAGGCGGCGCAATTGGCCTACGAGGCCGACGCCTTTGATTACACCAAGATCGCCATTTCGGCGACCAAGGCCGTGAAGGCCAAACCGCCCGCCAATACGAAACTGATCGAGGCGCAGTCGACCCGCTATGTCTGGCTGACGATCAACATGCTCAGCCCACGCCTCAAGGATCTCAAGGTGCGGCAAGCCGTGCAATATGGCGTCGATGTCGGACAGATCCTAACCGGCGTCTATGACAATCTCACCAAGCGCTCCACAGGCGTGGTCCAGCCCGGCACGAAATTCGCGCGCCTGAGCAATCTGATCGCTGCGCCCGACTATGAGAAGTCCGCCGCACTGCTTGCGGAGGCAGGCGTCAGCGACTTGTCATTGACGTTGACGGTGATGAACGATTCGATCCGCACCGCAGCCGCGCAGATCATCCAGGCCAGCCTTGAGCAAGCCGGCATCAAGGTCGAGATCCAGCCCTACGACGAAGCCGCCTTCTGGGGCGTCGGCGACAAGACGCAAGGCGACGGCTACAAGAACATCGACCTGGCGCTGATGGATTTCGCCGGCGGTGTTGATCCGTCCGAGAACCTGGTCTGGTTCCGCCCCGACCAGATCGGCACCTACAATTGGTCCGGCTTCGACAGCCCCGAATTCGAGATCAGCTATCAGCAACTGATTGCCGAAAGCGACGAAGCCAAGCGAGTCGCGTTGTCCAACCGCATGGAGGATCTGATGGAACAGTCCGGCGGATTCGTCTTCATCTGTCACCAGCCGCTGGTCGCCATCCATAAGACCGCGTTCGAACCCGTCATCTATCCGGACGGTCACCCCAATCCTGTGCTGTTCAAGAAGACGGCATGATCGCTTGATGGACAGGACGGGCGTAATCGATTAGCTGGGTTGCATGACGCAAGCCCAACCGGAAGCTGCAAAAACGAAGCGCGGTGCGAAGAAGGCGCCGCGCTTCAGCCGCGAACAGGCCGATGTGCGCCGCTCCATGCTGATCGAGGCGGCGACGCGGTGCCTGTCCGTCGGCGGCATCGGCGCCTTCACCATAGATCGTATCTGCAAGGAGGCCGGCGTCTCGCGCGGGCTCATCAACCACCACTTCGAAAGCCTCGATGGGCTGCTGGTCGAGGTCTACAAATCCTCGCTCTATGCCAGCGTTAACAACCAGATCGACGAAGCCAAGCGCCGCCGCGCCGAGGCGTCCGGCTGGCATCCCGAGGCCGCGCTGGCCGCCCTGGTGCGGTCCAACTTCGCGCCGGAATATTTCAGCCGCGAGAACCTGCTGATCTGGCTGTCGCTGTGGGGTGAGATCGCCGTCAACCCGCGACTGAAGGCGGCGCATCGCGAGCTCTACGACGCTTACCGCGCAGAACTTGCCGAGGACATCGCGGCGGTTGCGGTTGAGCGCGACAGACGAGTCGACGCGCCCGCGCTGGCGCGCAATTTCATCGCGCTGGTCGACGGGCTCTGGCTCGAATGGTGTCTCGACGAAAGCGTGGTGACGCCGCAGGCGGCCGAGGCCGCCGGCTTCGAGATGCTCGAGGCGCAGGTCGGGCCTTTGCGGAACGCCTGACTCAGTTCAACGGCGATCCGCCCTCGCGCTTGCGGCGCTCCACATAATCGCGCAGCGCCTCGTCGATGCCGGGATCGATCGGCGGTTGCTCGTAGTCGGCGACCATGCGTTTCCAGATCACGTTGGCCCGTTCCCGCGCGGTGATCTGGCCGCGTTCCATCCAGGTGTCGTAATTGTCCCAGTTGGACACCAGCGGCGAATAGAAGGCGCGCTCGTAGCGCTGCATGGTATGCGCGGCGCCGAAGAAATGCCCGGCTGGGCCGACCTCGCGCACCGCGTCCAGCGCCAGCGTGTCGATGTCGACGACGGGCGGATCGAAATAGGCCGACATCATCTGCAGCATCTCGGCATCGATCACCAGCTTCTCGAACGACGCGGTCAGCCCGCCGCCGAGCCAGCCAGCCGCGTGCAGCACCAGGTTGGCGCCGCCCATCAGGCAGCCCCACAGGGACATCGCGCTCTCATAGGCGGCCTGCGCGTCGACCGCATTGGCGGCGGTGACGTTGCTGGAGCGGAACGGCACGCCGATCAGCCGGCAGAGCTGTCCGGTGATCTGTGCCGCTTGCGTGTATTCCGGCGTGCCGAAGGCGGGTGCTCCGGTCTTCATGTCGACATTTGAGGTGAAGCCGCCATACATCACCGGCACCCCAGGTCGAACGATCTGCGTCAGCACGATGCCGGCCAGTGCCTCGGCATGCTGCTGCGACAGCGCGCCGGCAAGCGTCACCGGGCTCATTGCTCCGGCCAGCGTGAACGGCGTGATGACGTTGACCTGACCGTGCTCGGCCAGCGCGATCAGCCCCTCGGCCATCGGCTCGTCGAGCTGCAGCGGTGAATTGGTGTTGATGATGCCGGTGAACACCGGCATCTCCCGCGCCAGGTTTTCGCGCGTCGTGCCGAGCGAGATCGCCACCATTTCCAGCGCGTCGATGGCGCGGCCATGACCCAGCGCCTGCGGCTGCCAGTTTTTGTCGAGCAAGGTGATCTCGGCATAGTAGAGGTCGAGGTGGCGCGTATTCTGGTGCAGGTCGAGCGGCTCGAACGGTCCGCCGCCTTCCTGATGCAGCACGTTGAACGACTGGATGAGCTTCAGATAGTCGCGCATCTCGGCATAGGTGCCGGGACGGCGGCCGCGGTCATTGTCCATGACATAGGCCGGCCCGCCGACCGACGACAGGATGCAATGCCGCCCGCCGACCTTGACGTTCTTTTCAGGGTTACGGGCGCGCAGCTCGAAGGATGACGGCGTCATGGCGACGCACTCCATCACCATGGCGCGGTCGAAGCGCACGCGCATCTCGCCTTCGTCGACGTTGCAGCCGGCGGCACGATAGAGCTGGCGCGCCCGAGGCTGCAGCACGCGCATGCCGATCTCCTCGAGGATGGTGAGGCCCATTTCGTGGATCGCCCGCACTTGGTCGGCCGACAGGATCTCGATCGGGGCGTAAGGCCGGGTCAGCTGCTTCCATGGCCGCTGCGCGATGCCGCCTACCTCGCGCTGGGGGCGGCCGGGCCTGCGACGTGCTGCGATACGCTCCATGACTTTCTGGACCTCCTTGTTTGACGCGATTCCGAACGGAAAGCCGCTTCACACCTTTCCTGGATTGCTCTATTCGGCTGCCGTTCGCATCTGGAAATCCGCCGCCGCATCGACGATCGGCGTGTCGCGGCGGTAAGGCCGCCAGCGAAGCGTCTCGCCGATTTCGCGCGCCAGCTTGTGGCCGCTATGCACCGCATGGGCAATGGCGCCAGGCGCCAGCGTGTCGCCGATGCGATCGACGCTCCGGATGCCCGCCGCGCCAAGCGCGTCCGCCCTTTCGGTCAGCGCTTCGAACAACTCGTTTCGCGGCAACCGCAATCCGACGATCAGCACCGAGCGGCAGGCCACGCGGGTCTCTTCGCTGGTGAACAGATGCGCCAGCGTCGCCGTCTCGCCATCGAAGGATTTCAGCAGATGCAGCGTCGTCACCGGCACGTTGCGGCGCGCCAGCGCCCGGTGCACCAGCGGCAGCTCGTTGGTCATGATCGTCCATGCGGAGGCATGGCCGGACGGTGTCGCATAGCTGACCGGGATGCCTTGGGCGGCCAGATGCTCGGTGAGGACGCCGCCCATGTAGTAATTGTCGAAATCGAAGACCAGCGTCGGCCCCTCAGGGAGCTTGCCGGCGGCGATGTCGTCGGGTGTGAGCACATCCGCATGGTCGAGCCGCCCGACGGGGATCTCCATCGAGGAATAGAGCATGTTCGTCCAGCGCGCGCCGGTTGCCAGCACCAGGCGTTCCGGTGCCAAGTCGATGATCTCGTCGGCGCCGAGCGTGCTTTCGGGATAGAGCGAGACATTGCTCATCTCGCCGATGCGGCCCAGTCGGTACTCGATGACACGATTCCAGGCTGACAGCCCTGGCAACGTCTTCTCGAAGGTCAGCCGCCCCCCGAAGCCGCGGCTGGCGTCGGCAAGCATCACCTCATGGCCGCGGCGGCCGAGCGTCATGGCGCATTCGAGCCCGGCCGGTCCGCCGCCGACAATGAGGATGCGTTCGGGTCTGCCGGCGCGCCCGACGCGTTCGGGATGCCAGCCGCGCCGCCATTCCTCGCCGGCGGTCGGATTCTGGGTGCAGCGCACCGGCACGCCGTCATGCCAGCTCGAAATACAGATGTTGCAGCCGATGCATTCACGGATCTCGACTTCGCGGCCGTCGCGGATTTTGGCAGGCAGGAAGGGGTCGGCGATCGACGGCCGCGCGCCGCCGATTAAGTCGAGCACACCGCGTCGGATCTGCGACACCATCGTGTCCGGTGAGGTGAAGCGCCCAACGCCGACCACGGGCTTCTTCGTCAGCGACTTGACGAAATCGATGACCGGCTCGTGGCTGCCTTCGCCGGTGAAGCGCGATGCCGAGCAATCCGTCGGGCTTGAGTCCATCTTCACGTCGAACAGGTCGGGCAGGTCGGCCAGAAGTTCGATCAGCTCATGGGCTTCCGAAGGCTGGTTGCGCCCGGGCCGGCCGCGCAGTTCGTCGAGGCTCACACGAAGCGCGACACCGCAATCCTTGCCCACCGCATCCTTCGTCACCTCGATCATCTCGCGCACGAAGCGGACACGGCTCCCGATCGAGCCGCCATATTCATCGACGCGATGATTGTATTCCGGCAGCAGGAACTCGTAGCCGAGATAGCCCATCCCGGCATAGACATAGACGACATCGAAGCCGGCCGTGCGCGCCTTGCGTGCCGCTTCGGCCTGGCATCTCAGCACCTCCTTGATATCGGCCTTGTCCATCGTCTTCGGTCGCAGATTGCCCATGAAGCCGACATGCGTGGCCATCCACGGAATGCCGGATGGCGACAGCGGCGGCAGGCGGCTTGTCCGGTTCATCACCGATGCGCCGCCATGCCATAGTTCCACGCCGGCAAGCGATCCATGGCGGTGCACGGCCTCCGTCATCAGCGCGTGAGCGCGGATGTCGTTGTCGTCCCACAGCGTCGCGAAAGGCAGCGGCGCATCGTCCGATGTCGGATCGATCGAGCACGCCCCCGTGCAGATCACGCCCCATCCGCCTTCGGCCTTGGCTTCGCGAAATGCCGCGCGAACGCGCGGCAGCGCGTTGGTCATCCCGCTTGCATGCGGCACCTGATAGAAGCGGTTCGGCGCGGTCACGGGTCCTATTGCTACCGGCTCCAACAGGATTTCGTAACGGGGGTTGCACTGCATCGTGGCTTCTCAAACGCATTGTTGAACAATCGTTCAACAAAGATATGCGAGATCTCTCGTGGACGCAACCACAGAACATAACCACTGCACATTTTGGCCTCAGCGACCTGAGGCATCGCGCGAGAGGGCAGCTAGTACGAGATCCGATTTCGACATTCCGGTCCGGGCTCGAAAATGCCACGGGAGCTTTGCGCCTCATGTCGGCCCTAGACGTCAGCTTGGACATCGCTCAAACGGGGCGTTCTATCGGATCCTACCGCCCAAGTTTGAGCCCTGATGGAGTGCGGCGTCAAAAGTGCGAACGACTTGGTTGCTACAGCAGCAAACCTTGGCCTTGAACGGAAGATTTCCAGATCACCGGTGGCGCGTGGTGACAGTTTGGGCATGCCGTCGAAATGCGGGACAGCGTTCTTACGTTGCCGAACGCGCCTCGGCGAGCGCGATATTCGACAGGGCTTCGCGTTGGCCCGTGCGGACAACTGCGGGATCATAGGTTTTGCGGGCGAAGACCTCGCGCACCATGGGCGCGAAGAACTCGAGCGGCCGGGTTCTATAGTCAGGATCGAAGCTCGACTGATCCCATCTTTCGCAGAACTCCGCGCAGTCATCAAAATAGGCGTTAGCCTTGAACGCATCCCGCTTGCACGGGTTCGCGCCGACATGCTCGCCGTAGTAGATCAGCTGGAAATCTCCGTGCTTCTCAACGACCCACGCACATTGCTCCCGTACGAAGGGACGCAGGATGGCGGCGGCGTATTCGTCGTGGTTGTAGGGGGCATAGATATCGCCAATATCGTGCAGCAACGCGGACACAACCCAGTCGGTGTCGGCGCCGGCATACCAGGCGCGCGTGGCGGCCTGCAGCGAATGGCCGAGCCGCGTCACCTTGTAGCCTGACAGCGATTTGTCGAGTTCGACCATCGCTGCCAGGAGCCGGTCGGCTGTGCCGGCCGCATACTCTGTTTCATGCGCGGTCAGGAAGGCATAGTCCTCGCGGTCGCCGTCCTTCATTTGGGTAAACTTCACGGTTTCCATTGGCGAACCTCGTCTGGTTACGGTTTTCGGGCCATTTCGAGATAGATCTCATCGCCGTCGACGTGCACGGGGAATGTGCGCGCCTTCAGCTTGTCGTCTACAAGGCATTTGCCCGACCGGATATCGAACTCCCACCCATGCCATGCGCAGCGTATGAGCTCGCCGGCGCGAACGTAGACGAACTCTGTCTTGTCCGTACGCTTGGTGGTGCCGGATATCGGCCCTTCGCAGAGCTGGCCCGCTCGGTGGGGGCAGATGTTGAGCAGGGCCGCATAGCCATCCTCAAGTTGGAATATTCCCACAGGGATGCGGCCGATGGTGACGATCTTGGGTTCGCCGACCCGCACGTCCGCGGTCTTGCAGGCGAAGGTGAGCCCCCAGGCGGCCGCGGTGGTCATGAGGCAATCCTCGCGGTGGCAGCCGAAGCCTCGATGCGCTTGTAAACCTCCAGCGCATTCAGACCCATGACCTTGTCGCGCCAGGCCGGCGGGACGTGCAGGTTGGTCGGCGCGTCGAAATCCCAGTGCGGATAGTCGGAGGCGAAAAGCAGCGTGTTTTGTCCGTCCATGTGCTCCAGCGTTTCCCACAGATGCCTGACGTTCTGGGGCTGCTCAAGTGGCTGGGTGCTGAAGCGGATGTTGCGGCGGCAATATTCCGACGGAAGCATCTTCAGCCACGGCGTTTCCTTGCGCAGCGCCTTGAAGTTGGCGTCGAGCCGCCACATCAGCGACGGAACCCACGACACGCCGCACTCAATGACGACGAAATAGAGGTCGGGATATTTCTCGAACACACCGTTGGAGATCATGCTGACCACATGAGTCATAGCGGGCTGGCTGAGCAAAGCGTGCGTTTCCCAGTAGTAGGAGGTCGGCCCGCCGGCGACCGCATTGTGGTTGACGCCGCCCTGGCCGCCGAAATGGATTGCGAAGGGCAGGCCGACCTCGGCGCAGGCCTCGTAGATCGGATGGTAGAAGGGGTCGCCGTAGGGGCGCTGCGAGCCGTGGCTCGCCAGGACCTGGACGATGTCCTTGTGGTCGCCGAGGCGTCGGATCTCGGCAGCGGCGCCGTGCGGATCGGTCGGCGAAATGATGATTGATCCCTTGAAGCGGCTGTCCTTCGGCAACCACCAGTCGATCATGTAGTCGTTATAGGCTTTCACCAGTGCGTTGGCGTAGTGATAGTTGGCCAGCGTCGACGCCTCCAGCGGCTCGTCAGCGGTTAGGATCGCCACGTCGATGTCATAGAGATCGAGGTGCTTTTCCTTCATGATCAGGTAGTTGTCTTCCTCCGTCTCCGGGCGGATGTCGTGGCGCGAAAATCCTTCCGGATGCAGCCAGGGGCGGTGGCCATGCGGAAAGCTTCCCCTCGGCCCCGGCTTCTCGCCGCGCACCAGAAAATCGCGCCAGTAGGGCTCGAGATAGGGGAGCAGCACTTCGGCGCTGGACCAGTAGTTATGTACGTCGGTGTCGACGATGAACATGGATGTCTTGCCTACCATGGAGGATGGGATGGATGACGCAACTGTGCGCTTCGGCGGCAGGTCCCGGCAACGCAAGCGGCGGCGAGACGTTGATCGAGGAATCCGATTACCCGTTGTCGGGCAGGCCCAATAAGCGCTAGCCGTTGCGGGAAATTCCTCCCGCCGGATGCTCGAAATGCAGATCGAACTCTTGGATACGTTCCTTGACCTGATCGAAACCCGCAACTTCAATAGGACCGCAGAGCGGCTTGGCATCACCCAGTCAACCGTCTCGAGCCGCATCCGCGCGCTCGAGACGTTGCTGGAGAAACAGCTCTTCATCCGCGGCAAGAGCGGCACGGAGCCGACGGTCGCCGGCCTGCGGTTCGAAGAGCACGCGCGCGCGGTCAGGCTGCGCTGGCTGGATGCCCGCCGCGAGATCCAGTCGGTCGGCAAATTCGACCGCCTGATCCGCATCGGCATCCAGTTCGAGCTGTACGAGCGGGTGCTGGAAGGGTGGCTGGAATGGGTGCGGGCGACGATCCCGAAACTGGCGATTTATGTCGAGATCGACTACTCCAACCAGATGATCCTCGATCTGACCACCGGCAGCCTTGATCTGGCGGTGCTCTATTCGCCGCAGCACCTGCCTGACATGCACTACGAGCAGATCGCCGAGGAGAATTTCGTCATGGTTTCGACGCGCGGCGTTGCCTTCGGCGAGGTCACGTCTGGTGACTATATCCGCGCCAATTATTCGGCCTACTTCAACCACGCCCACAAGCAGATGCTCCCGGAACTGGAGAACAGCCCGGTCTCGACCGGAAATGGTGGCGCCGTTGCATATCTGTTGCGAAGCCGAGGCGGCACCGCTTTCGTCACCGACGTCGTGGCGATGAAATTGCGGCAGGAAGGCGTCGCGCAGCTCGTTACCGATGCGCCGAAGATCTCACATCCCATCTATTCCGCCGTACATATCCGGAACCATCATTCACACACCCATGTTCGCCTTCTCAAAGCGCTCAAATCGATGACGGCGTAGATTGCAGTTCGACTGCGACGTTGCTCCTTGGTGTGCTGCAACAGGCCAGGATGAAGCCGTCTTTGCGCCCCCGGGTTCGACAGACCGCCCAGGCATGTCGACTACGCCTGACGAAGCCTGACCTTGCAGGGTGCCACATACGCCCATCCGGCACGATCTTGTCGATGTAAACACCATTAGCTTCGGCCTTTCAGGATTTGGCATCGTGGTCGGCATCACAGCGGACTCCGAGCGCTGAAAGGCGAGGTGGCTTTCGTGCTCAAGCTTCCTGCTCGCAGTCAGCGGCGCGGCGCCAAAGGCTTCCTAGAAAATCTGCCCCTCGGGGCCTCGAGTTCGAGTAGATGTTGGCGCATCGCCGGGTGAAACGGGCTGGCCCGCACATGAAGGCCCCAGACTCGTGCCATGGCGAAGGGCTCGAGTCGGATCGTATCCTTGGAATCAGTGCTTAGATGGTGCTCCGGAGCGCGGGGCCTAAGCAAGATTCCAAACAATGCGGCTCCGAACAGGCAAAGGAAAGCGCTTCCCCCGATGACGACAGAGCTCAATGGAGCGCTCCTATTTGACTTACAAGAGTTTGTGCACCCGGTTGGACTGCCGTCAGCTCCCGCAGTTGCTCGGCGGGGCTCCGCCCGTGAACCGATCGGACATCCATTCGACCGCCGCTCTAGCACTTCTATCGGCAGCGAGCGCGTGCCCGACTTTCGGCATCATAACCAATTGGACCGGGTTGCCGGCTGCACAAAGCCGCTTTGCGTAGTGTTGGGTCACTGCGGGATCGACGGTGGTGTCCGCCTCGCCCTGTGCCAGGAAAATCGGGATGTTGCTGGGCAGGATGCCGATTGTGTTCTGGGCAAGCAGCGACCGCCACGGTTGCAGGTTGGTCAGATTCTTGACCCGCAGAAAGCGCTGCTGAAGCTCTTTGCCGATCTCGGCTCGCGGCTTGATGTCAATTGGCGACTCTATGCAATCCTCAGCGAGGCGGTTGACCACGGGCCGTGTTGCCGGAAGAACGACATTGTCTATGGGCGCGCCGAAGACGCGTGCCCAGGACCACAACGTCATGGCGAGAAGGTTCTTGCCGCCCGGCGTCGCGAAATCATCGCGCAGCAGGGTTCCGAGATCAGTGGCCGGTGCAGCCGCGGCAACCCCGACCAGGCGCAGCTCTGGCGCATACCGCTTGGCCAAAAGGCCGGCGTAGAGGACGGCCTGGCCGCCTTGCGAGTGCCCCCAGACTGCAACCTGCGATCCGGCCTCCGCGTCCGACAGGTTTCGAGCCGCACGCAGCGAATCGAGCACCGCGCGGCCTTCGCTTATTCCAACGAGATAAGGATGGGGACCGGGCGTGCCGAGTCCGGGATAGTCGGTCGCCGTGACGATGTAGCCGTGCCTTACCATGTCCCGCAGACCTTGGATCTGCTGGAACTTGAACAACGCGAGCGATGGCGCGCAGCGCGGAACAATGCCCGAGGTCGGATGCGCCCACGCTACAATCGGCCTTCCGCCGGCGGGCGCTGCTCCCGTCGGAACCACGATCGTGCCGGAGACTGCGATCGGTTCGCCCTCGAGCCCGGTCGATCTGTAGAGCACGCGGTAGGCTTTCGCCGAAAGGAAAAGGCCAAAGAACAGCCGCTCCTGCCGGATAATGGTTCCAGGGGGTCCCAGGACCTCTTGCGGCGAAGCCTGATAAAACGCGTCTTGCGCTCGCGCAGCGAGATTGCCAGCCAGCAACAGACATAAGGCAAGGACGATGACGGCTGGCCCCCTATCGAACATGGGAATGAAAAGCAGCTTCATCTTGCAATCCTCATTTCCGTTCCAGTGCATCGAAGTCCCGCAACACGGTATTGAACATCCGTCCCGCTCGGCCTAAAGCCTTTCGCGGCATCCTAAAGTTCGAACCGAAGTTGCCGTTGTTCCGGCGGCCACACATCGCTTAGCGACGAAAGCGTGATGCCTAACAGCCGAATTCCCTTCTGTACCGGAAACACCGACCTCAGGAGACCGGCCGCGAGAGGTTCGAAGTCAGAGAACTCGATTGGCACCGACACGGTGCGACTGCGCGTGATCTGCTGGAAATCGGCAAATTTGACCTTCAGCGTGATCGTCCGGCCCCGGATAACGTTCCTTCACAGTACCCCCAAACCTTGGCTGTCAGCTGCTTGAGTTCGGCGATTGCTCCAGCGAGCTCCAAGATGTCGGCTGGGAACGTATCTTCGGCGCCGATCGATTTGCGCGGCCGATCCGGCTCGACCGCGCGCTCGTCGATGGCGCGCGCGATCTTATAGTACCAGAGTCCTGACTTGCCGAAATGCTGCTGCAGGAAGACAAGCGAGCGGTCCTTGAGATCGGCGCCGGTCTTAATGCCCAGCGCCTCCATCTTGGCGACCGTCGCGGGGCCTACACCATGAAATTTCTTGACTGGTAACGTCTCCACGAAGGCCGGGCCATGGCGGGGCGTAATGACGAACTGGCCGTTTGGCTTGTGCTGGTCGGACGCCATCTTGGCGAGGAATTTGTTATATGAAATGCCGGCGGAAGCGGTGAGACCGGTCACCAGCAGGATCTTCGCCCTGATCATCTCGGCGATCCTCGTGGCAGACGAAATGTTGAGCCTGTTCTGCGTCACGTCGAGATAGGCCTCGTCCAGCGAGAGCGGCTCGATGAGATCGGTATGCTCGGCGAACACCTCGCGGATCTGGGCCGAGACGGACCGGTAGACGTCGAAGCGGGGAGACACGAAGACCAGTTCGGGGCACTTGCGCTTTGCCTTGACGGAAGGCATCGCAGAGCGAACCCCGAAGGCGCGGGCCTCGTAGCTTGCGGCAGCCACCACGCCGCGCGCAGCGGCGCTGCCAACGGCAAGCGGCCTGCCGCGCAGGTCCGGATTGTCGCGCTGTTCGACCAACGCGTAGAACGCATCCATGTCGACATGGATGATCTTGCGCTGGTCGGCGCTGCGGTCAGGGGCCATATGCCTGCAATGCACTTCGCCAGGATATGTGCTTCGTCCTACCGGATCTACAACGCTCAGATCGCAAATTCAGCCTGCGCGCGCCCCTCATGGAGACGGGAAATCCGAAAACTGTCCCGAGGAAGGGGACGGAGCACTTCGTGTTCGGGACGCGTCCTGTCCAGCCACGCCGAGCGCTGGTCTCGGCGCAGCACTGCCATCTGGCGATCATGGTAAGGCGCGATGTCGTCATTCGCCTGGATCG
Organism: Mesorhizobium sp. CA8; assembly: GCF_020164955.1. GTDB lineage: Bacteria > Pseudomonadota > Alphaproteobacteria > Rhizobiales > Rhizobiaceae > Mesorhizobium. Next base: position 66,941 of record NZ_JAIUHG010000029.1, on the reverse strand, counting down.
TGAGGATTGCGTAGGCTTCCGGCCAATCGCGCGTCGCCGGCCGCCAGATGCCGGCGAAATAGAACCAGTCACCATTGGCGAGGCGAAAGCTATAGTTCCTCCCCTGGCTGCGATGCCGGAATTTCGGACACCGGCACGAGGCAGCGATGGCTCGGGAAGGATCGATCCTCTGCGCGCACCACAGTGAAAGGGCGCCCGCCTGGTTCCTTCGGTTGAAGTCCCCATCGCAGCTTGAGCATCTCAACATCGCCGCCATAGCGTCTTATGATGAGGCGGGGTTCAGCGAGCGGGCTGTCGGAATCGAAAACTGTTGCGCTCATACCAAAAGAACATAACAGGAACGAAGCCGCCGCGCAATGCCGCAGAGTTAAGGCGAGACATGTGCAATGACTATCGGCTGATGGTGGATGTCGCCTCGATCGTGGAGGACTTCGCCGATCTCAAGATCAAGATCCGCTTCAGTGAAGGTGCGCCGAACATCCAGGCGCGCGAGGACATCAAGATAACCGATATCGGGCCGATCATCCGCCCGGTCGATGGCGCGAGCAGCGAGGGTGACCTTGTTCAGCGCCGGTGGAGCTGGCCTGGACCGAACAAGAGGCCGGTCTACAATTTTCCGCTCGGACGGTCGCGAGTTCGCCTCGAACCGCTGCCTGATACCAGCCGATGGCTTTTACGAATTCACCGAACCGGCAGAGAAGGGCAAGAAGCTTCTACAACCCTCGGCGAAGGCACTCGTGCCGGTTGTCTGAGCCCCGTCGAGTTCGAGGGACAAGCTATATTAGCTTTGCCGCCTGCCGAAAGACCGGCAGCAGGCCATTGCCACTCCTTGGCAGCAGACAATCGCCACCGAACGCAGCTTAGATTTTGATGCTGCCTCAGGCGCTCAAAAGCCGTCCCGGAGGCACGTGGCCACACAGCTCTGACTCTGCCTTTCTAGCAACTCAGGCGTGGAACTCAGCTGGAATCGCGGGCGGTGACAAGCTTGGCCGTCAATTAGGAATCACCCGTTGAGAACCTCAACCGAGGTCAAAGATCGAGTAAAACAGCGCCTTGCGCGCGGCTGCAACAGGCCAGGACATACCCCGCCGATTTTTCTTCGGGCGTGAGGCCGCCCAGATCATGCATCGCGACTTCGCCCGAAAGCTTGGCTATCCGGCAAGTGCCGCAAATTCCCTGCTGGCAGCCAGTGGGAACATAGACGCCACAGTTGCGCGCCGCCTCCAGCAGGGTCTCTCCGGGCGCGCAGCGATGCTCTAATCCAGAACGGGTGAAATGGACCGAGGACGAAACGGCAGATTCTGCGTCCGGAGCAACACCGCCCGGGCACCCGCCGAAGCTCTCCTCATGATAGCCCCGTGGATCAACGCCTGCCTGGCCAAGACCGTCCCGCAGCGCCTTCATGTACTGTTCGGGGCCGCAGGCGTAGACCGTGCGATCACCAAGATCGGGTACGAGGTGCAGGAGTATGGGGCCGTCTATGCGGCCAGTCGGTCCTGCCCACGAGGGGTCTGCCTTGGAACAGACGTATGTCACAGCCAGGTTGGGGAATCGCGCAGCGAGCGCATCGAGTTCCGACCTGAAGATGATGTCTCGCGGCGACCGCGCGCTGTAGATCAGACGCAGGTCCAGATCGCACGCCCTGTCTGTCAGCGTTCGCAGCATTGACATAAGAGGCGTGATCCCGCTGCCGCCTGCAAGAAAGAGAGGCTTTTCGCTCGGCAAGCCGTCGAGGTTGAACGAGCCCAGCGGGCCTTCAATCTTGATTTGGTCGCCAGGCCGCAGGTTCTCGTGGAGCCAATTGGAAACGAGCCCGCCTGATGTCCGCTTGACCGTAATGTGCAAGTCGAGCGGTCGTGTAGGCGGCGACGAAACGGAATAGGACCGGGCGACCGCGGCGCCATCGACCGTGAGGTGAAGGACTACGTATTGCCCCGCATTGAAGCAGAACATGCGGTCTGACGCAGCCGAGAAGACAAATGTCTTCACGTCATGGGTCTCGTCGATGATCGCGCGACAGAGCATTGCCTGTGGCGATGCCTCGGCCCATTGCCGCTGCCGCATCCTTGCGAAAAAATCGGAAGCCGGAAACGAAGTATGCGCGTTCATGTTTGGCTCTTCAATTGACGCGCAAACATGGCAGCCAGACGCTTTCCGGAACAGTGCCTCGATCCCTGCTTTTTAATCGGAAATTTCGATTTACGTCTCGAGTGACATCACCGCCAGCTGCAGCGCACGAAGCCCTTTGCGGATGATTGGCTCATGCTTGCGCCGGGCAAGCATGGCCGTATGGACGGGCTGGTAGAGCGTCGGTGCGCCCTCAACCAGGAATGACGGGCACTCGGCCGTAAACCTGCGGGCATCGTCGTTGCGCATGTAACAACTCCCCCCAGTTCGCCGCAGCATCGCTTCCGCCAGGCTCTCGGATCCCATGGAAAGCCGCGAAATTGCCAGAGAAGGAATCAGCTCCGAATGGGTTTTCTCAAGTACGACGGTGTAGCCCGGACGAATGTAACTGTCAGGATTGACCTCCGACATCGTCCTCGCAAAAGTCGAGACCATCACATATTCCTCGACCATGAGGTGCTCGTAGGCAATTTCGGGAAGATAGCGCGGCGCATACAGCACCGCTATGTCGAGATTGCCCATGCTGAGGTCCGTCACCATCTGATTGGAATAGTCGGATTCTACATGGATCGAGGCTTTGGGAAGCGCCTGACAGAGCGTCTCCACCCACCCGGGCAGCACTGAGCGCGTCATGCCAACCTGTGCGGCCACGCGCAGGGTTCCCTCGAACCGGTTAAATGCGCGCACATCATGGCGCGCCTGCGACCAGGTCGAAACCATCGCCCGCGCGTAGGCTTCGAAACGTCGCCCCGCCGCAGTCGGCTCAGCGCCGGCGCGACCACGACGGAAAAGCTCCGACCCTACCGCGCTTTCGAGGCTCTTGATCCGAGTGCTGACCGTCGACTGAGTAATGTTCAGCCGGTCGGCGGTCCGGTTGAAGTTCCGCGATTCGATAATGTCGAGGAACGTCTCTATGTGGTCCAGCTGCACGCGTCGCCCCCAATCGAAAAACCCGATCATTACCCAGAGATCATTGGCTTGATCCGACAATTGTCAAGGCGGAAGCTGTAGGAACTGATCGGCAAGCAATGCCGCCGTCCGGAGAGGGAGCGAAAGCTAAGTGTTTATCGTCGACTGCGATTGTCACAACTACTGGTCCAGCGCCACGGTATTGGAGCCCTATCTGTCCGGCATCTGGAAGGACATGTTCATCGAGGGCGAGAAGACCGGCCCCAGAGGATCCTTCCCGCACGGCCATCGCCCTTGGTTTCATCCGCAGGATTTCTCCCGCAAAGATGTGCGGCCCGAGACCGAAGCCGACAACTACCGGATCATGAAGGAAAAACACCTCGACAAATACAATGTCGGAGTGGCGATCCTGACCGGGGACGAGCCGATAGAAGCTTCGACTCTCGCAAACCCCTATTACGCCAGTGCGCTGGTCAGTGCCTACAATGACTATCAGATCGCCGAGTGGTTGCCGAAGGACGACCGCTTGATGGGTTCGATCATCATTGCGCCTCAGGACCCGAAGCTGGCGGCCGCCGAGATCCGCCGGCTGGGCAGTCATCCTCGCATGGTCCAGGTTCTAGCCTCCCAAGGCTCCGTGAAGCCCTATGGTGATCCCTTCTACCACCCGATCTACGAGGCCTGTGCGGAGATGAGACTGCCGTTCGCCATTCACCTTGGCGGCCATGGTGGCGTCAACTGGAACGCCGTCGCCCCTGCCCCGACGACCTTCTTTTGGGAAACGCACGCCATCCTGCACATGTCGGCGATCAGCCACGTCGCCAGCATGATCGCTCATGGCGTTTTCGAGAAATGGCCAGAACTCTATTTCGTCGTCATCGAATGCGGCGTCGCCTGGGTGCCGACGGTGCTGTGGCGCCTCGACGCCGACTACAAGGCGCTGCGCAAGGAGACGCCATGGCTGAAGTTGCTGCCATCGGAGTACTGCCGGCGCAACATACGCTTCTCCACCCAGCCGCTGGAGCAGCCCCCCAACGTCCAGCATCTCTGGTCCATTCTGGAAGCGATGGACGGCGAGAACACACTGATGTTTGCGTCAGACTATCCGCATTGGGATTATGACGACGCCAACACGCTGCACATCCCGCCCTCCTGGAGGACGAAGGTGATGGGCCAGAATGCGCTCGACGTCTACAAGCGCATTCCTGCCATCCTAACCGCGAATGCTGCCTGACGGAGCAGAATATGGCCGAGAAAACCTACATCTGCCGCGTCGACCAGATCAAAGCCGGGACACCCTTCATTGCCAAGGTCCGCAGTCTTTCGGTGGGTGTGTTCCGCGTCGGAGAAACCTTCCATGCGCTGCTCAACATCTGTCCGCATCGCGGTGCGCCGCTCTGCGAGGGGCCGCAATGCGGGACAACCGCGCCGGTGGAGGAGGCGCGGTTCATCTACCATCGAGAAAACGAGATCGTGCGCTGCGCCTGGCATGGCTGGGAATTCGACATCAAGACGGGTTCGGCACTTGTCGACCCAACGGTCCGCGCGCGGACATTCCCCGTCATGGTCGAGGACGGCAACATCTATGTGACCGCATGAAGGCCATACGATCAGTGGTTCGAAGAGGCGAAAAGCAAGGGAAGAAGAGCTGACGGATCGACTGCACGACGAGGGTTGAAAAGAGCGCGGAACAATCCGCCAATGGGAGAACGAAAATGTCGGAATCTGAGTACAAACTTCGCATCGCGCAAAGTCTGGTCGGGCGTGGCAAGGTTTCCCGCCGCGACTTCATTCATCTAGGGGTGGCGGCAGGCCTGACCGTCGCAGCAGCCGATCAGATTTTCGTCACCACGGCCCGGGCACAACCGCAGCAAGGCGGCTTCGCCAAGCTCGGCATGGCGCACGGAGCGACGACGGATTCCATTGATCCGGCCGGCTATCCCGACACGTTCACGCAAACAGCTTTCTCGGGGGCCATGTCCAACAGCCTCACGGAGGTCGACGCCAAGGGTGGCATACAGCCGGACCTAGCCGAAAGCTTCGAATCTTCCAATGGCGCCAAGACATGGGTTTTCAAGCTGCGCAAGGGCGCCACCTTCCACAACGGCAAGACCGTGACGGCGGACGATGTCGTGACCTCGATGCGGTATCACATGGGTGCCGACACCAAGTCGGCAGCGAAGTCTCTGCTTGAACCCGTTTCCGATATTAAGGCCGACGGTCCCGAAACGGTCGTCTTTACGCTTAACAGCGGCAACGCCGATTTCCCCTACATCGTGAGCGACTATCATTTCGTCATCATGCCGAGCGTGGAGGGGAAAGCCGATTGGGCATCAGGAGCTCGAACCGGCGCATTCGTGCTTGAGAATTTCCAGCCGGGAGTTTCGGCCAAGCTCAAGCGCAACCCCAACTATTTCAAGAACGGCAAGCCTTACCTGGATGAGGTGGAATTCATCGCGATTACCGATTTGGCCGCACGCATGGCTGCGCTCTCGACCGGAGAAGTGGACTATATTGGACGCGCCGATCTGAAGACACTCGGCATGTTAAAGCGCAATCCAAAAATCGAGATCATCGAGATCACCGGCTACGGCCACTATACTTTGCCGATGAACGTCACCATGGCGCCTTTCGACAATCCGGATGTCCGCATGGCAATGAAATGGGCGATCAACCGTCAGGAGATCGCCGACAAGATTTTCCTCGGCCATGCTACCGTTGCCAATGACGATCCAATCGCGCCGGCGATCAAGTTCTACAAAAACCCGCAGCCGCAACACAGTTTCGACCCCGAAAAGGCTCGCCATTATCTGAAGAAGGCGGGAATGGAAAAGCTGAAGGTCGACCTCTCCGTGGCAGATGCCGCTTTCGCGGGTGCGGTAGACGCGGCCGCGCTCATTCGCGAGACGGCCGCCCAGTGTGGCATAGACGTCAATGTGGTGCGCGAGGCTGAGGACGCCTATTGGGATAACGTCTGGCTCAAGAAGCCGTGGTGCGCTTCCTATTGGAGCGGTCGCGCGACCGCCGACTGGATGTTCACACAAGCCTTCGCAGCCGAATCCAGCTGGAACGAGTCGTTCTGGAAGAATCCCCGCTTCAACGAATTGCTTGTCAAAGCCCGAGCCGAGACGGATGAGGCCAAGCGCGCCGACATGTATGGCGAAATGCAGCAGCTGACCCATGACGATGGCGGCAGCATCGTGCTGGTGTTCAACAATTTCGTTAGCGCCAAATCCAAGAAACTAGCCCATGGCGATGTGGCGCCGAATTGGGAAAATGACGGACTGAAGATGGCCGAGCGCTGGTGGACGGCCGAGGCATAGGGGTGCTCGCCAAGCGCGCCGCTCGCGCTGCGGACGGCGCGCCCCTGGGTATACGCATGCGTGTGAATCCGGTCGCAAAAACGGTTCTGCAACGATTGGGCCTCGGCCTGGTCACTTTGTTCATCGTTTCGATCATCATCTTTTCGGCGATCGCAATGCTGCCCGGCGACTTCGCCAAGGCGACGCTCGGTCAATCTGCTACCCCGGAAACGGTCGCGGCCCTTCAACACGAGATCGGCCTGGATCGCCCGCCAATCCAACGCTATTTCAGTTGGATCGGTAAGATGGCACAGGGTGACTTTGGATCCTCGTTCGCAAGTCGCACCGGCTATCGGCGGACCGTCGCGGAAATCATTGCCCCTCGTCTCTACAACACCATGTTCCTGGCGGTAATGACCGCGCTGGTCGCGGTGCCGCTGGCATTGGGGTTGGGCATTCTTGCGGCCCTGTACCGCAACAGCTGGTTCGATCGACTTGTAAACACGGTGACGCTTACGACGATCTCGTTCCCTGAATTCTTCGTCGCCTACATACTCGCCTTCCTGATCATCTCGCGCGATACGTTCGCCGGCACCCAGTTCGCACAGTCTTTACCCGTCTGGCTTGCGGTTTCAATCAACTGGACCCTGAACGTCGTACCGAAGTTCCCGACCCTGGCAAACATCAGCGACCAGACTCCGTTCTGGGAGCACGTCTGGCGTGCAGCCCTGCCGTCCATCACGCTCACACTCGTCATCGTCGCTCACATGATGCGAATGACGCGCGCGGCAATCATCAACATGCTTTCAAGCCCCTATATCGACATGGCTCGGTTGAAGGGAATGCGGCCAATGGTGATCGTGCTTCGGCACGCTTTGCCAAACGCCTGGGCCCCGATCGTGACGGTTGTCGCCTTCAATCTTGCCTATCTCATCGTCGGTGTCGTGGTTGTCGAGGTGGTGTTCGTCTACCCCGGCGTCGGGCAACTGATGGTCGATGCCGTGAAATCGAGAGACGTACCCGTCGTGCAGGCCTGCGCCCTTGTCTTCGCCGCTACCTACATTCTGCTCAACCTGATCGCCGACATCATTTCGATCGCAACCAACCCGAGGCTTTTGCACCCACGATGACAAGCGCAGAGCCCGTCATCCAGACCACCGGAGCGCCCAGGGTAAAGCGCACGCGCCGGTCTCGCATGAGGATAGCGCTGAAGAAGGCCCCGCTCAGTGCCTGGTTTGGTATGGGTGTAACCCTCTGCTACATTCTGGTCGCCTTGTTTGCGCCGCTGATCGCTCCGTATCGAGAAACGCAGGTATTTAGCGAGGCATTCGCGCCGTGGAGCCACGAGTTTATGTTCGGGACCGACCAACTCGGTCGCGACATGCTTACTCGACTGATCTACGGGGCTCGCAACACGATCGGCATCGCCTTCGCCACAACAACCATATCGTTTACAGCGGGGGTGACGCTAGGCCTTCTGGCTGCAATGTACCGGGGCTGGCCAGACCAGCTATTGTCACGTGCGGTGGACGTGTTGATGTCGATCCCAAGCCTGATTTTCGCGCTGATGCTGCTCTCGATATTCGGCTCGTCGATCACCAGCCTCGTTTTGATCATAGCGCTGCTCGATTCAACGCGGATGTTCCGCTTGGCGCGAGCCGTCGGGCTCAACGTAGTGGTGATGGATTTTGTCGAGGTCGCGCAATTGCGCGGCGAAGGTCCCGCATGGATACTGCGCAGGGAAATCCTCCCCAACATTCTGCCGCCGCTCATAGCGGAATTTGGTCTGCGATTTTGTTTTGTGTTTCTGACCATTGCAGCACTGTCGTTCCTGGGCGTCGGCATACAGCCGCCATCGGCTGATTGGGGGTCGATGGTGCGGGAAAACGCGACGCTGATCACCTACGGCGACGTCACGCCGCTGCTACCGGCGGGGGCCATTGCCCTCCTCACAGTAGCGGTGAACTTCGTCGTCGACTGGGTTTTGCATTCGACCAGCGGACTGCGTGATGAAAAATAGCAGTGGCACCGCGCGCGAAAAGGGAACAGATCTTCTCAAGGTTCGGAACCTCCATGTTGAAGGCTTTTCCGATGAGCGGTGGCACCCGATCGTGCGCGGCGTGGATCTCTCGCTTAAACGCGGAGAAGTGCTCGGACTAATCGGTGAATCCGGCGCCGGGAAGTCGACTATCGGCCTTGCGGCAATGGGGTATGCCAAGCCGGGATGCCGTATTACCCAAGGCTCGGTGCTGTTCGACGGCGTCGATCTTTTGTCAATGACCGAAGCCCGCCGGCGGCGGCTGCGGGGCTCCCGCATTGCCTACGTGGCGCAAAGCGCGGCCGCCTGGTTCAACCCGGCTCACCGGCTTCTCGATCAGACCGTGGAAACGGCAGTTGCGCACGGGATCGCCAGCCGAGACAAGGCCAATTCCGACGCTATTGACCTTTATCGACGCCTCCAGCTTCCAGAACCCGAGAGCATAGGTTTCCGGTATCCACACCAGGTATCCGGTGGCCAGTTGCAGCGAGCCATGACAGCCATGGCTATGGCTTGCCGACCCGACCTGATCGTATTCGATGAGCCTACCACTGCGCTCGATGTGACGACACAAGTCGAGGTCCTGGCCTCGATCCGCAGGATTGTTGAAGATTTCAACACGGCAGCGATCTACGTGACGCACGATCTGGCAGTCGTGGCGCAGATGGCGGACCGGATCATGGTTCTGCGCCATGGGCAAACCGTCGAAGAGGCCGACACGCGGCAGATGCTGACGGCACCTGCCCAGGAATACACCCGCACGCTCTGGGCCGTGCGCAAGCTCGCCAAGCCGGAGATTCAGACCCACGATCACATCCTGTCGATCGACAATGTCACCGCCGCGTATGCCGGAAGGGTTAAGGTGCTGGTTGACGTGTCCATCAAGGTTCCGCGTGGCCGAACCGTGGCAGTGGTGGGCGAATCGGGGTCTGGGAAATCGACGCTAGCCCGTGTTGTCACGGGCTTGCTGCCTGCCATATCCGGGTCGATCTCATTTGATGCCAAGCCGCTCCCATTGTCCCTGAAGGAACGCTCGAAAGACCTGCTGCGGCGCATCCAAATGATCTATCAGTCGCCGGACAGCGCGCTTAACCCTCGCCAGACTGTCGAGGAGATAATCGCGCGTCCGCTCGAATTCTATTTAGGCTTAAAAGGCCAGCAGCGCGACCGGCGGATCGCTGAACTCATGCACATGATCGAGATGGATGAAGGTTTCCTCGACAGGCTGCCCGGAGAATTGTCCGGAGGGCAGAAGCAGCGAATCTGCCTAGCCCGGGCGCTGGCTGCAAATCCGGAGCTCATCATCTGTGACGAGGTCACCTCGGCACTGGATCAGATTGTACAGGAAGAGATGTTGACGCTGCTGATGCGCCTGCAGCGCGAACTCGGCATCAGCTACATCTTCATCACCCACGATATCGCAACGGTAAGAGCGATTGCCGACGAGGTTGTAGTCATGCATCAGGGGAAGGTAGTGGAGCAGGGCTTAAAAACCGAGATACTGACGCCGCCCCACGCAGCCTACACAGAACTGCTCCTTTCGTCCGTGCCGGAGATGGATCCGGACTGGCTCACGACTTTGCTGGCCAGACGGAAGAACCAAGGCATCGCAAGTGCGGCTGGTTGAACAGCCCTGCCAACCGGAACGACGAAGAAGTGCCCGCCGTGGCCGCTCGCGTCCGCATTGCCCATCTTAATGCGATCGATGCTGCTCCGGTAGCTTCATCCAATTCGAACTCAGATGCCCCGACGTCGGTAGCAATCAGGAAGGTTTTTAGACCATTGTCTCTAATGAATTGATAGGAGCCGGTGAGGGCACCTTGACTTTTGCGAGGAGCCCTCTTTTCGTACTGATTTTGGGCACGTGAACCGGTGCGATCGAGAAGCAGCGCGAGAAGCGCCGCATCAAGGAACGAAGAGCTTCGCAGAATTCGGCGAGAAGTGGCTGACCAGCGCATCGATGGCCGACAGCACCCGAGCCATGCGACGTTCTGTCTTTGAGCGCGAGCTTCTGCCGGTATGGCGCAATCGTCTTCTGATGGAAATCAGGCCGGACGATCTAAGGACCCACTGTGGCAAAATCGTTGACCGCGGGGCTCTGGCGATGGCTATGCACGTGCGAAACATTCTGAAGCAGATCTATGGATTGCGATCCTGCACGGCGAGAAGGTTGCCAACCCTGCCGACGATGCATTCCGGTCGAAGCAGGGCAACGGATGCATTGAATCAGCTTTGCTGCTGCTTAGACGCGCACATCATTGGGAATGCCGATCTCAGGCGGAATTTCCAATTATCGTCAATGTTCAGATTTCCGGGCCGGGCTCTTTGCAACCAAAACATCACGGACACGTTGTGTTTCGGTCCGCAATCAGGAGGAGGATGCCGTGAACGGAATAATCTATCTTGTTGGCCTCGTCGTGATCGTTTTGTTCATTCTATCATTTTTTGGACTTCGGTAAGATCATGGCCAAAATAGCCCCAACGGAAAGCGCTGCAGTGACCCCAAAAGGGGCTACCTCGTCCTATCTTGAGTGGGGAGGCATATTTGGCGGGGGTGTCATCGCTTGCGCCATTTCGGTGGTTCTTCTGCAATTCGGATCGAGCGCTGGTTTGGCGCTGGGTTCTCCGACTCTTCCCACCGGTGGCGCTTCCTGGAATGTGCTGGTGGCCGGGCTGTGGGTAGTTATCGTTGCTATAGCAAGTTCCGCAGCTGGCGGTTATGTAGCTGGACGAATGCGCACGCGCTGGGAAGATAGCAGCCAAAGTGAAAGCGAATTCCGCGATGGCATACACGGCATCGCAGTCTGGGCCCTAGCGACACTTGGAGCAGCGTTTTTCTTGGCAATGATTGATGGGCACGGCGCGGCCGCCGTGGTCAATCGCCCCGACGCGCAAATCAACGAAAGCACGGTGCGGCTTTCAGCCCACATAGCTGCCATTTTTAGCTTTGCGACTGCTGCAGGCTCCGCGCTTGGCGCTGCGGCAGCATGGTTTGCAGCGATTACCGGAGGTGAACACCGCGATGAGGGAATCGCTTTTCACCACGTCGTACCGGTTTTATTGCGCAAGCGTTAGTGCGCAACAATCCACTCGCCCGCCCGGCAAACCCCACCGCAGCTCCGCCAAGATCCTGAGATCCGTTGGAGAGGTGTCAACTTATCGCCAAGCTTGTCCAAAACCGGACGGGCTGAAAACGGGAGAGATGACGGTACTTTTCGGTGGGCTCTGGAGCGACGCCAAGCAGCCGAAGATCAGTTTCGAGAGGCGATCTACCTCAATAGGTGCCGAAACCGCGCAAAATATTTTTGTGCGATTTCTCCTTTAAAATCAATACCGTAAGATTTTGACGGCCTGGAGGTCGGCTTTTCGCGCGTCAGGCAAGAAAAAACCCAGCTAGATCAACGACTTACCTTGGTTTGGAACAATAGAGTGGGAATGACGGGGGATAAGGTCGGATAGGTTTGGGCACTGTAGCGTAGATTGTCCAGTCAATAGCACGAAATAGAGTTTGGACGATCCTAGAGGCCACCCGATTGCAGTTCACCGCTGCGGACGATGAGCAACCCTCCGGATCGAGAAAGATCTAGACGAGAATTTCGCCGTTCTCAGCGCGGGATCGCGGCAGCTACATCGCTCAGCCAGCCTCGCAATGCGTTCAGGCTGGCGCGCTCCTGATCGCATTGCAGGATGAGAGGTTCGGCAAAAGCGGCATTGGGCATCAGGCGGCGAACCTCGGCCATCGCGTCGCCGGCGCCGAAGCCCCCGTGTGTGATGAACGGCAGCACGGGTTTGCCGGCAAGATTGGCGGTCGCGAGGAAGCTTCGCATAGGCGCGGGCAGCGACCCGCCCCAAATTGGGAAGCCCAGGAATATGAAGGCACGATCCGCGAGGTCGAGGGTCCATTTCAGCGGCAGAAGCTGGTCGCTGTTGCGCCAGCGCGTCGCCCAATCGACCATCTCTTCGTAGTCCTCGGGCCAGGGATCACGCGGGCGGATCTCGACCAGATCGGGATGGAAGCGGCGCGACAGGTCCCCCGCCAGCATCCGCGTATTGCTGGATCTGGAAAGGAAGATCACGGCGCCCCGACCGGACCCTTGCGCAGAGGCCGCTGGGACAGTCCAGCTCGAGGCGCGGCGAGAGCTGCCCCTCGCAGGATCTGCCGCCGATGGAACTCGCCGCGCGTTGGCTTTCCGATCATGGTCTTTTCGCCTTTTGGCCGGAGCAAGACCTTGCCCACGGATTGAAATCTGGACTGATCGAGAATTATCCCCGGTTGGCTTCGCCGAACCAGTGGACGGCCGTGGTCCCGCCGTCGACCAGGAAGTCGCTGCCGGTGATGAAGGCGCCATCTGTCCCCGTCAGCAGGGCGGCAACGTTGGCGATCTCATCAGGCGTGGCCGCGCGGCCCGCGATCGAGCTCTCGATCATCTTGCGATAACCTTCGCCACGCGGATCGTTCAGTTCGTCCTTGGCGAGCGGCGTCATGACGATGCCGGGGCTGATCGCGTTGATGCGGGCGCCGCGTCGGCCCCAGCGCACAGCTTCCGCCTGCACGCGCAGTCCATTGCCGCGCTTGGAAAGCTGATAGGCGTGGAGCGTATCCTGCACCTGACCCGTTGGAGAAACGGAAGGTCGAGCAGTTCGTCGACAGGGGTGATCGCCAGTTGCCGGTTCTGCTCGATGGTGAGCGGCGCCATGCGGTGCCCGGACTGAGACGAGATCACGACGCCCGAGCCCCCCTTCGCGACAACATTTCCGAACGCCTCCAGCAGTAGCGCCGTGCCGTAGAGATCGACCTCCAGGATCGCCTCGATCGGTGCTTGCGAGGGCGAGACGCCCTCGGCCTGGATGAGGCCGGTGACCTCGCCTAGTGCGGCCGCGTATGCGACCAGCGCCTCGACCGATCCACGCGAAGAAACATCGACGGTGGTTGTGCGGGCATCGTAGCCAGCATCGCTCAGCGCCTTGGCAGCGGCCTCCGCATTTTCCGGGCGCAGGTCGGCGAGCAGCACCGTCTTGCCCACGCTTACCCGTCGGGCGACTGCCTGGCCGATGGAACCGGCTCCCACGACGACGACAACCTGTGACATCAGACAATCTCCTTCGTGGGGGCTTCCACGCCGGCCATCGCATTGCCCGCGGGCGTATAGCGGTCGCCTTCGACTTCTAGACCGGCAAGCGCCGACTTGATCTCTGCGAGATCGCCCGCGGTCAGTTCGATATCGGCGGCGCCCAGATTTTCTTCCAGCCGGTGCAGCTTGGTGGTGCCGGGGATCGGCACGATGTAGGGATGTTGGGCCAGCAGCCAGGCGAGCGCGATCTGCGCCGGGGTGGCGCCTCTTGCCGCCGCAATACGCTTCAGCAGGTCCACGAACGCTTGGTTCTTGGCGAGCGCCTCTGGCTGGAAGCGTGGGATCGCCGCGCGAAAGTCGCTCTTGTCGAGTTTGGTGTCTGCGCGCATCGTGCCGGTCAGGAACCCCTTGCCGAGCGGGCTGTAGGGCACGAAGCCGATGCTGAGCTCGTCGCAGGTGGCCAGGATGCCGTTGGTTTCCGGCGCCCGCCACCACAGCGAATATTCGTTCTGGACGGCGGTGACGGGCTGCACGCCGTGCGCACGGCGCAGCGTCTGCACGCCGGGCTCGGACAGGCCGAAACCCTTCGCCTTGCCCTCCGTGATCAGGTCGCGAACGACGCCAGCGACGTCTTCGATCGGAACGGTGGGGTCGACGCGATGCTGGTAGATGAGATCCACGGTTTCCACGCCGAGGCGCTTGAGCGAGCGCTCGACATGGCCGCGGATGTGCTCCGGCCGGCTCGATACGCCGCGATTCTCTCCGGTGTCGGGATCGATGTCGAAGCCGAACTTGGTGGCGATCACGACCTGGTCGCGGATGGGCCGAAGCGCTTCGCCGACCAGCTCTTCGTTGGTGAAGGGGCCGTAGATCTCAGCGGTGTCGAAGAAGGTGACGCCGCGCTCCGCCGCCTGGCGAATGAGCGTGATCCCTTCTTCGCGGCTGACGCGATGGCCATAGCTGAAGTCGAGGCCCATGCAGCCGAAGCCGATCTCGCTGACGGCGAGCTTCCCAAGCATTCTTTGTTTCATGATCTACTCCTTTGATGTTCAGCGGGCGCCATGAACGCCGAACCTCTCGCCGATGCCGACCTCCGACTTGGTGACGAGGCGGACGGGGCGGATCATCTCCACCTTGTCGCGCGGCGCGCCGTAGTTGATGCTCATGCCCATGCAGCCGAGGGCAAGAGCGGAGACGGTAAGGCCGCTGTGGCCGAGTTCGCGCGTTTTCATCGGGTAAGCTCCCCTTAACGATAGGAGAGCTTCAGGATCTCCGCCGGGAGCCGCTCGCCCTTGATCTCGATCTTGCCGATCGCGGTCTCGATCTCGCCGAGGTCCGCTGGCGTCAGCACGACGTTGGCCGCACCTAGATTCTCCTCGACGCGATCGAGCCGACGCGTTCCGAAGATCGGCACGATGAACGGCGCGCGGGCGAGCAGCCAGGCGAGCGCGATCTGGGCCGGAGTCGCCTTCTTGTCCGCAGCAATGCGCTTGAGGAGTTCGATCAGCGCCTGGTTGGCGGCGCGGGCCTCGGTGGTGAAGCGCGGCGACGCGGCCCGGAAGTCGCTGCTCTCGATCGGCGTCGACGCATCGACCTTGCCGGTGAGGTAGCCGGCTCCGAGCGGGCTCCACGGCACAAAGCCGATGCCAAGCTTGGCACACAGCGGCAGCACTTCGGCTTCAGGCTCACGCGTCCACAGCGAATATTCGCTCTGGATCGCGGTTACCGGCTGCACCGCGTGCGCGCGCCGGATCGTGGCAGCCGCGGCTTCTGACATGCCGAAATGCCTGACCTTGCCCGCCGCAATCAAGTCGCGCACCACGCCGGCGACGTCCTCGATCGGCACGGCCGGATCGACGCGATGCTGGTAGAGCAGGTCGATCGTCTCGATGCCGAGGCGCTTCAGGCTGGCGTCGACGACCTGGCGCACGTGATCGGGGCGGCTGTTGACGCCGCTCCGCCGTTCGCCGGTGGCAGGATCGATGTTGAAGCCGAACTTGGTCGCGATCACAACCTGGTCGCGGAACGGCCGCAGCGCCTCGCCGACGAACTCCTCATTGGTCCAGGGGCCATAGGCCTCCGCCGTGTCGAAAAGGGTGACGCCGAGATCGTGCGCTCCGCGGATGACGCGGATCGCTTCGGAGCGGTCGGGTGAAGCTCCGTAGGTTGAGGCGAAGCTCATCGTGCCGTAGCCGATCTCGCTCACGGGGAGGCTTCCAAGCATGCGCTGTTTCATGGGTTCAATCCTTTTCGATCGTTTTAGAAGAAGGAAGGGCGTTCAGCCCGGCGTCGGCAGCTTGCCGGCGCGCATCGCCGCGATGACACCGCCATCGATGAGAAGATCGCTGCCGGTGATGAAGCCGGCATCGGGACCGAGCAGGAAGCTCGCCGCGACGGCGATCTCGTCGGGCGGCGCCATCCGCTTCGACGGCGAAGCCTCGACCATCGCGCGATAGATGTCGCCGATCTCGGAGTTCAGCTCATGCGCCGCCAGCGGCGTAACGATGATTCCAGGGCTCATCGCGTTGACGCGCGCGCCACGCTGGCCCCAGCGCATCGCCTCGGCCTGCACGCGCAGGAAATTGGCGCGCTTCGCGACCATATAGGCGACCAGCGTATTGGGAATGGCGTCGGCCTGCACGCAGGGCAATGCGAGCAGCTCATCCGCGGGCGCGTGGGCGAGTTGCTTCTCGTCTTCTTCAGGTAGTTGGCGCATCATGTGGCCGGCCATGCTGGAGATGATGAGGCCGGCGCCGCCGTTGGTGATGACCTGGCCGAACTCCTCGAACACCAGGGCTGAGCCGTAGAGATCAACTTCGAGCAGCTTCTCGACCGGGGCCATGTTGGGCGACAGGCCTGCCGTGTTTACCACCTGCATGACCGGACCCAGCGCCGCGGCGGCTTCCGCCAGTGCCTGCACCGACGAGCGCGAGGTAACGTCGACCTTCTGGGCCACCACCGCATAGCTGGCGCCGTCCAGATCTGCCGCCGCCTTCGCGAGCGTCTCTTCGTTCCAGTCGGCTAGCAGGATCGTCTTGCCGAAACCCTGCCGCCGCGCGATCGCCTGCCCGATTCCTCCGGCGCCGATTACCACGATCACGTCTCTCGTCATGTGCCGTCTCCATTAGGCTTGCAGGGCGTTCCGAGCCGCGAGCCGCGTAGAGATGACATAGGTGGTAGGAGTCTCAGCTATTAGGTGCTAAGTTGTGCATGCGGTTATATCTGGAACTTATCAATGAAGCGGGAGGAACTGAGCGATCTGGCGGTTTTCCTTGCCGTGGCTGAAGCGCGCAGTTTCACGCGGGCGGCCGCCAAGCTCGGCACCTCTCAATCGGCGATCAGCCAGATCGTCCGGCGGCTGGAAGCCGGGATGGGCCTGAAGCTTCTCACCCGCAACACCCGCAACGTTGCGCCGACCGAGGCGGGAGAACAGCTGATCGCCACCCTGCGCCCGGCCTTCGACGAAATCGATGCACGGCTTTCGGCGCTCAGTGCTCTGCGCGAGCGGCCCGCGGGCACGGTGCGGATCACCTCAAGCCGGCATGCAGCCGAGACGATCCTCTGGCCGGCGGTCGCCAAGATGCTGAAGGACTGTCCGGAGGTGACGGTCGAGATCTCGATCGACAGCCATCTCACCGACATCATTGCCGATCGTTTCGATGCCGGCATCCGGCTTGGAGAGCAGGTGGCGAAGGACATGATCGCCGTTCGGATCGGCCCCGAACTGCGCATGGCGGTCGTCGGCGCGCCTTCCTATTTCGCCGCCCATGGTCGTCCCCACACACCCCATGATCTGACCGCGCATGCCTGCATCAACATTCGCATGCAGACCAAAGGCGGCCTTTACACCTGGGAATTCGGCCGCGACGGCCGCGACCTCAATGTTCGCGTCGAAGGTCCGCTGATACTCAACGACATACCCATGATTTTGGCGGCTGCGGCGGAGGGAGTAGGCCTCGCGTGTGTCTTGGAGGATCAGGCCGACGCGCTGCTTAGATCGGGGAAGCTGGAACGCGTTCTCGACGATTGGTGCCCGCCTTTTTCGGGGTATCATCTCTACTATCCCGATCGCCGACAGCTCCCTCCGGCGTTTTCGCTGCTCGTCGACGCCTTGCGGTACAGAGACCCGTGACAGTATCCGCCCCGGTGCGGCGTGCGGTGTACCGGCTGAAGAGTTCCGGCCGACCGTCCTTGAAAGCGGGGACAGGCCCGCCAGGCTCGCGCATGAGGGAGGTCTCTGCTATAGGAGTGACGGTACTTTTGCGCTGGCCGAGCGGCACATTGTTGGCCCGCAAACGGCCGTCAGGGGACCGATCGACAGCGATAGATGTCGAACCCAGCAAAAAAATTTGTAAAGAAACTTCCCTTTAAAAACCAAGACCGTAACTTTTTGACGGCCCGCGGGTCGGTTTCTCGCGCAGAAAACAAGAAAAAACCAAGCTAAATCATACATTGGTTTTGAACAATAGAGTGGGAGTGAGAGGTGTGGGATATCCTAGAGGGCGCCGCTATTCCTTCACGCCCTCGACGATGCCCAGCATCTTTGAAGGCGGATACCAGGTGTGGCGGTATTTCCAGCCGGAGCTTTCTAGCAGCGCAGCGTATTCCTCCCCCGTGCGTTCCCGGCCGCTGCCCCAGACCAGCATGTGAACGTCAAACAGTTTGGAGAAATGCGAGGTGTCCGGGCCGGGGCCGACCTGCTCGACGATCAACACCCTGGCCTGCTTCGGCGCCGTCCGCTGGATAGTGAGAGAATTTGCAGGCACTCCGCGTCGTCCCAGTCATGTAGAATGCGCTTGGGGCCAAAATCAGCAGGCATCATGGCCCAATACAATCGAGTGGGAGTGAGGCAGCTCGCCGGCCAGCCCGGCCCCATAACGAGAGTTGTCCTCCGATGGGTTCCAGCGCCCGCCGCCGCCTCGTTTTTGGCAGGAACCAACTGTTCGCATGTAACGTTCCGCCAAAGCTTCTGCAGCGGCATTCAATGATGCCGTTGCAGGTCCCGGTGCCATGCGAGGCTAGGAGTAAGATGCCGAAAAAGCTGAAGCAGAAAAAAGGGGAGGAATCCAAACCGTCCGGCGTCAAGCCGGAGGGAAAGCCGCCAAAAGATACGCGTGCGAATCCCGCACCAAATCCGGAGGGCCTGGGCGAATTACCCGATACGAACACGCGAGAAGAGGTCGAGGCGATCAGGCCTAATCTGAAGCGTTAGGGCTGCACTGAAACGACAACTCCGACCGTCAGGACAAAACAACGTCGCGACGGCGAAACCCGCTCCGGAAGGCGCTGGCGACGCTTGGACCTGAAAGCATAGGTGCCGGCGGCGCCATGGCCTGCCGCGACCTCAGGCGCTCGCTTCTGAAACCTGTTTGGCCTGCACCATGGCTGCGATTTCCCTTTCCTCGAGCGTTTCTACCTCCAGGAGCTTCAAAGCGATCCGCTCCAGAACATGTCTGCGCTTGAGAAGGAGATTGACTGTCCGATCGAACGTCTCATCCACGATGCGCTTGACCTCTTCGTCGACTGCGGCAGCGGTCTGTTCGGAATACGACCTGTCCTGCGGCCCATAATAGGGCTGATCCGTGCTGAGGAACGAACGACGCTCCTTCTCCAATGAAACATGGCCGAGCTTCTCGGTCATGCCGTAGCGGGTGACGATAGCGCGCGCGATGTCGGTGACCTTGACAAGATCGTCGGCCGCGCCGGTCGAGAGATGACCGAAAACGATCTGTTCCGCGGCGCGCCCGCCGAGGAGCACCGCCATCTTGTTTTCCAGCTCTTCGCGCGTCATCAGGAAGCGGTCCTCGGTGGGGCGCTGGATCGTGTAGCCGAGCGCCCCCACGCCCCTTGGAATAATCGAGACCTTATGCACCGGATCGACCCCGGGCAGGGCCATGGCGACGAGCGCGTGACCCGTCTCATGATAGGCGACGATCTCGCGCTCTTTCGCATTAAGCAGGCGGTTGCGCTTTTCCAGTCCCGCGACGATCCGCTCGATGGCGTTGTTGAAGTCGTCCATCGTCACCGCATCGGCCCTGCGACGCGTTGCAAGCAATGTTGCCTCGTTGACGAGATTGGCGAGGTCCGCGCCGGTAAAGCCTGGCGTGAGTGCCGCGATCTTCTCGGCATCCACATCCTTCGTGAGCTTTGCCTTCTTTAGATGGACATTCAGGATCTGGATACGCCCAGCCTTGTCGGGCCGATCCACCAGAACCTGCCGGTCGAAGCGACCCGCGCGGAGAAGCGCTGGATCGAGAATTTCGGGCCGGTTCGTTGCGGCGAGCAGCACCAGACCCGTCGATGAATCGAACCCATCGAGCTCTACGAGCAATTGGTTCAGCGTCTGCTCCTTCTCGTCGTGACCGCCAGCGAGCGGACCGATGCCGCGGGCGCGCCCCAGCGCGTCGAGTTCGTCGATGAAGATGATGGCGGGCGCCTTGGCGCGCGCTTGCTCGAACAGATCACGCACGCGCGCCGCGCCTACGCCCACGAACATTTCGACAAATTCCGAGCCGGAAATCGAGAAGAACGGCACGCCGGCTTCGCCCGCCACCGCCTTGGCGAGCAGCGTTTTGCCGGTGCCGGGCGGGCCGACGAGGAGCACGCCCTTCGGCATACGGCCGCCGAGCCGGCCATAGCTTCTCGGGTCCTTGAGGAAATCAACGATCTCCCTCAGTTCGTCCTTCGCCTCGTCGACGCCGGCCACTTCGGCGAACGTCACCCCGGTATCCTTCTCCACATAGACTTTGGCTTTGGACCTTCCGATCTGCATCAGCCCGCCGCCCAGGTCGCCGCCCGTGCGCTTGAGCATGAACATCCACACGCCGGCGAACATGAGAACTGGTACGACCCATGAGAGGAGATCACGCAGGAAAGTGCTTTCGATCTGGCCGGTCACGACCACGCCATGGCTCTGCAATTGGCGCGCCAGGTCGGGCTCGACACGTGTCGTGATGAACATGGGCCGGCCGTTGAGCGGCGCCTTGAAACGGCCTTGAATGAAGCGGTCCGAAACCGCCACCTCGGCGACTTTGCCCTGGTTAAGGTATGTCTCAAAATCGCTGTAAGGAATCTGCGCGACCTGTCTCGCTGTCGCAAAGAAGTACTGGAAGGCCATCAGCATGAGGAAGGCGACGACCCAGTAGCCGATATTGAATCGGGTCTTCTTGTTCATTTCCATGATCCCGGTCCCGCTCTTTCTGATGAGGGGGCGGGCCCGGCTTATAGAGACCCGCCAAAGCGCCTGTTTCAGGCCGTAGATAGCGGACGGTTTTGGGCCGACCAGACATTGCCGGCGGCGACCACCGCAGCGACAATGCCGGCGATCACGTGAGCCGACATGGCAGCCGTTACGGCCGCGAAGCCCAGCAGCCAGGGCGCTGCGATCGACCATAGACCGAGGACGAGGTTGGCCCATTCCTCGTACTCACGGAACGCCACCAGCGCGCCGACCGCAATCAACGCAACCACCGCGCCGACGATCCAAGCATTCCACGCGGCGTGGCTCTCCCCCGTATAGCCGAGATACCAGGGAGACAGGAAAAGACCGAGCCCGACGACGATGTTGACGACATCGAGCGCCGTCCGGCTATTCGAAGACAGTGACTTCAGCATCGTTCATTCCTCCTTGTCGATTGTGTGCGCCATTAATGAACCGTCTCTTCGCGAGGGAGACGGATGCGGCGGCGCTCCTTGGGGGAGCGCCGCCGCGAAGCTTTTGTTCCAATGCGGTGGGCGAGGAGCAGCCGCGGTGCGCTCTCTCCTTCGAGAAAAAGTCCCAACTCGGCCGGCGTGAATGCGCCCTCCGCGATTTCGTGGAGCGCAAGATCGCTCGCGCTGGCTGCCGGTCTGTTCGAACGCGGCTCCGCGCCCCTGTGAAGGGCCCGGCTGCGGGCGGCAGCAGCCAGCGTCAAGGCGAACCTGTTCGGAATTACCTGTGCGCAATCGAAGACGACGAGGGAGTCCATGACCGCACCTCATGCTGCGTTGCGTGCGAGCGGCGCGCATCGGCCGTCCGCGACCTGCCGCTCGAGCGCGAGCAGCGCCTGCTCGACTTCGTCGAGACGCGACGGCCGATTGTTCTCCGGCATGCCCTCATTGGTCGCCTGATCGATCAGGTATTCGGTCCAGGCCCAATTGATGAGTATCGAGCGCTTGGCCTCGAGCGGCAGCGCCCGATCGCGCACCACTTCCATCGGTGACGCCCAGGTTTCAGGCCCCGAAGGATCGCTGCGATTTGCAGAGCCATCGATGGCATGCCCGTAGCTCTCCTGAAGCTCTTCCAGGCCGAGCTTCTTCAGCGTCGCGTCGGAGAAGGCATGAGCAGAGCCCGTCGCACGGCGCTTGCGATCCGCCGCGGCGTCAGCGCACTGAACCGTGTAGCGGAGACCCTGCCGCTCAGCGTAGCGAATGGCCGACTCCCGGGTCGGGAAGTTGAGCTCGATCTGGGTCAACGTATCGCCACCGCCCGTCCAGCCCATCAGCGGCTCGATAAAGGGAGCTGCGCGCCGTTCGAATGTCAGCCGCCAGCCCTTCGTCCGTACCCTCCCGGACGTCATGACCGACCGGGACGGCTTGTCAATGCGGGCGACCGCATCCTGGGGGAACAGCGAGCGGCCCATCGCAAGCGGCGCCCGCCGATTATCGTTGGAGGGCCGTGTCGCAGTTGCGTAGGTCGTTCCTATATTCTGTGTCTGCCTGACATATTCGTGCATCGTTCATCCCTCCCTGGTGGCGATGGACGCAGGCCGGCGACGCCTGATTCGGCCGTCGCCGGCCCGACGCCTCCTGTCAGCTCTTGATCGCGATGCGCTTCACCTGCGACTGCGCGTTCGCGCTCTTGGGAAGCACGATGTTCAGCACGCCATTCTTGAAATGCGCGTCGATCTTGTCTTCCTCGACCTCCGTTCCAAGCGGAATGCGTCGCTCGAAGTGGCCGTAGAAGCGTTCGGAGAACTGTTTGGCCTTGTCCTCCGTCTCGGAGCGCTTCTCGCCCTTCAGCGTCAGCACGCCATCGTCAAGCAGCACCTCGATGTCCTTTTCCTCGAGGCCGGGGATCTCGGCCGCCACCTTGATCTCCTTGTCGGTTTCGGAGATTTCGACGCTCGGCCAAGCTCCGCTCAAGGAGGACAGCGAACCCAATGTGGGCAGACGGCCGTCAAGGCCGCGGAACACGTCGTCAAACAGCTGGTTCACCTCGCGATGGAGCGAGAGAAACGGGTTTCGATCGTCGGCTCGAAGGTTCGTGAGAACCTGATTGCTGGAGCGGCCCCACGGGATCAGATCACGGACACTCATGGTTTATCTCCCTTCTGTTCTGTCGATTTCAAAAGCTTCCCCGTTGGCGCCTGCGTGCCGCCTGGCGCCTTGCAGAAAACCGCTGACGGGAATGCCTTTAGGCCGCCAGCTTCTCTGCCTCGATCTGCTTGGTCTCGGCCTTCGGCAGCGCTTCGCCCGAGGCGATGGCGATGCGGCGCGGCTTCATTTCTTCGGGAATCGCGCGCTTCAGATCGATGATGAGCAGACCGTTCGACAGACTCGCGCCGACGACCTCCATGTGTTCGGCCAGCTCGAAGCGGCGCTGAAAGGCGCGGCTGGCAATACCGTGATGCAGGTATCCTCCGTTCGCCTCCTGATCGCCCGACCTTTCACCCGCCACGATCAGCATGTTCTGCTCTTGCGTGACGGTCAGCTCGTCCTGCGTAAAGCCGGCCACCGCCATGTTGATGCGGTAGTCGTCCTCACCGGACTTGACGATGTCGTAAGGCGGCCAATTGTCCATCGACGCCACGTGGCTCGCGGATTCGAGTGCGTCGAGCGTGCGATCGAATCCCACGGTCGATCGCAACAGAGGAGCAAAGTCGAAAGTGGTCCTCATAGCCACATCCTCCTTATGAGCAACATGGATACAAGTTTGTCTCGCGTCGCGAAGCGGTTTTCAAACCACCCAACGCTGCCGGCCCCTTCCTGGCAGCCGGCTTCCTTGATTTAATTCGAGCAATTAGCGGTTCAAGAGGCGCTGTATCCTGAGCCGTACAGCGCGAAATCAGAGTGCCTATGCTGGGTGTTTCTGTGGGTCTGACATGTCCGCCTATAGCCTTACTGGGCAGCAGCAGGGCCAGCTGGTCGCGCCCGATGATCCAGCAAGGGAGGGCCATGCCGCGCGGCTCGATCAGACCGGCGCATGGGGCATTGCGGCCGCCCTGACGCCTTGCAGAACGCCGCCGCCATGGCGCGGCGGGACCTCCTAGCTTGACGAGCACAGAAACCGGCCTCTCGACCAGAATCTGGTCCCTATCGCAGCCTGACGCCTCCCAACTTCTTTCCGCCCTTTAATTAAAACGCAGAGCAAGATCAGCTCCGTTCCATTGCCATCTGCTGGGGGACCAGAAAACGGGCGGCCAGCACGCACAGAAGCACTGTGAACATCAGGATCAGCGCGACCAGCGCATTGATGTCGGGCGAGAAGCCAAGCCGCATCATCGCCCACAGCCTGACTGGCAGCGTGCTTTGCGTACCGGTGACCAAGATGGTGATCATCGTTTCGTCGAACGACAGGGCGAAGGCCAGGATGGCGCCGCCGACCATCGCGCTCGACAGGTTTGGCAAGATTACGCGCCAGAAGGTCTGCCAGGCGGTGGCGCCGAGATCATAGGATGCTTCAACCAGCGTGCGGCTCATCGACTGCAGCCGCATCAGCACGGTGCGATAGACAATCGCAAGCACGAAGACCGTGTGGCCGATAACGACCGTCAGCAACGAGCGTTCGAGGCCGATCTCGCGGAAAAAGATCAGCAGCGCCAGGCCGCTGATGATCGGCGGCATCAGGAATGGAAGGAAGATGATGAACTGCAGGATTGAGCGTCCTGAGCGGCCGCCGTGATAGTAGAGCGCCAGCAGCGTGCCGCTGACCACCGAGAGCACGACGGTGCAAAGGCCGACGATCAGCGTGGTGCGCAGGGCAGCTAGTATGTCGTTGTTCCCAGCCAGCGCCTGATAGCTCGAAAGGGTCGGCGACGACCAGTCGACGTCGCCATGCGAGATCGTGAAGAACGACGACACGATCGGCACGAACAGCGGACTGTAGAGCAGCACGGCCACCAGCGCCGTGACCGCGGCCAGGAAGAGGGTGGAGGGCCGGGGCAGGGCGATCATACTGACGTCCCCCGGTTTCGTCCGAAACGTTCGCCGATAAGGATTGCACAGATCACCACGACAGCAAGCGCTACCGACAGAGCCGCGCCGAACGGCCAGTTATAGGCCGTGCCGAACTGGCTATAGAGGATGCGGCCGAAGGTGAAGCCGCTGACCCCACCGACCATCTGCGGCGTCAGGAAATCGCCGATCGCCAGAACGAAGACGAAGCTCGCCGCCGAGACGACTCCGGGCAAGCTGAGCGGCAAGGTAACGCGCAGGAACGTCTGCAAGCCGCTCGCGCCAAGGTCGTCCGAGGCGCGCAACAGGGTCTGGGGAATTCGCTCCAGCGACAGGAAGATCGGCAGGATGGCAAAGGGGATCAAAAGCACGCTCAGCGTCAGCAGGATGGCGTTCATGTTGAACACGAAAAGCGTCGACGGCTGCTGCAGGATGCCGAGCGCCACCAGTGCCTTGTTGAGGAAGCCGTTGAGGCCAAGGATGCTGCGGATGGCGTAGATCTTGATCACGTAGCTCATCAGCAACGGCACCAGAAGCAGCATGAGCAAGGCATAGCGCCACCGCCCTTTCAGCGTCGTAAGCAAATAGGCGGCGGGGTAAGCAATCAGGATGCAGATGATCGCCACCGACACACACAGCACGATAGTATTCCAGAACACTGGCACAAAGATCGAGTCGGTGACGAACCTGACATAGTTGCCGAGCGTCGGCGCATAGACGATCGTACCCTGGTCGACGCTAAAGAAACTGTAGACGAGGAAGAGCGCCAGCGGCACGACGACAAAGACGACAGGCAGAGCGAAAGCCAACACCGCCGCAAGCAGCGACAAGCGCCGCTCCTCGATGTGTGTCGATCCAGCTTTGCTCATGCCAGCACCAGATGGCCTTCATGCGGCGCGAACGAAAGTGAGACCGTTTCGCCGCATTTCAGCGCGCTGCCGTCAATCCGGCTCGGCACGCGCAGCCGAAGCCGTTGCGCGGCGTTGTCCGTACCCACCGTGATTGTGGCGACCGTCGATGAGCCAGCGAAGGCCAGGTCGGCGATGGTCCCGGAAAAATGATTGTCGCTTTCCGTGGACCCTGCAACGCGCAAGGCCTCGGGACGGAACACCGCGAAGGCGCTGGCGCCATCCGGCGCGGCCTTCAGAAGCGGCTGATCGCTTACCGAGCAGATCAGGCGGCCAAGTGCCGTCTCGATCGGCCGCTGCTCACCCTCAACCGCCCCGAGTTTTCCGGCCACCAGATTGTTTTCGCCGAAGAAGCGGGCCACGAACTCGCAGTTCGGCTTGTAGTAAAGCTCATGCGGCGTGCCGAGCTGGCAGATATGACCGGCCTGCATAACGCAGATCCGGTCGGCCATGCCGATGGCTTCCTCCTGGTCGTGGGTGACGAACAGGAAGGTGGTCTTGATCTCGCGCTGGATGGATTTCAGGAATTCCTGCATCTGCCGGCGCAGCTCCAGGTCGAGTGCGGCGAGCGGCTCGTCGAGCAGGATCAGGCGCGGTTGGCAGATCAGCGCCCGGGCCAGCGCGACGCGCTGGCGCTGGCCGCCGGAGAGCTGGGCTGGAAATCGATCGGCAAAACGCCCGAGCTGGACCAACTCGAGGGCTTCTGCCACGCGGCGCGCGACCTCCTTGCGCTGGACATGGCGCACCGAAAGCCCGTACCCGACATTGCCGGAAACGGTCATATGTGGAAACAGCGCATAATCCTGGAACACGGTGTTGAACGGCCGCCGGTTGATCGGCATGCGGCTGATGTCCTGGCCGTCCAGGCGGATCTCGCCTGCTGTCAGCGGCTCCAGCCCGCCGATCAGCCGCAGGACTGTGGTCTTGCCGGAGCCCGACGGTCCAAGAACGGTCAGGAACTCACCGTCCTGGATCGACAGGTCGACATCGTGCAGCACGGAAACCATGCCGTAGGATTTCGAGACGCCCCGCAGCGTCAGCAGGTCGGTGTTCTGGTTCATGGAATGCTCCCGCTTACGCTTCGGCGGTCCGAAACGTGTCGGACCGCCGGATCTCTGAAGTTGGGACAGCCAAGTCAGGGCGTTGCCTTGACCTCGTTCCACATGTCCGAACGCTTGAGTGGATCCTCGACATTGTTGAGCCAGACCAGCTTGTCGTTGCCGCCGGCGCTGCTGGTTTGCGTCACCGTGTTGCCGAAGCCGGTGCGCTCGGAAAGTTCTGCGCCAATCTTCTTGCTCAGCATGAAGTCGATCCATTTCTCGGCCGCCGCATTGTCACGGACACCCTTTGAAATCACCCAATTGTCGAGCCAGGCAAGAGCGCCTTCGCTGGGATTGACGTAGGCGACATGGGCGCCGATCTTCTGCAGGGCCTTGACCTGCTGCTGGCCGTAATTGGCCCAGATCAGCGCAACGTCGTTGTTTTGATAGATCTGCTGCGCCTCGTCGGCGGTGGTGTAGAAGCTGAGCACATTGCGCTTGAGCTCTACGAGCTTGGCCTTGACCGCCGCCAGCTGCTCCGCGCTTAGGTTGAATGGATCCTTGTAGCCGAGCGTCAGCGCGGTGAACGAGAAATTGTGCTCGCCATTGTCGTAGGCGAGAATCTTGCCCTTGTAGGCCGGATCCCACAGGACCGACATCGAGGTCGGCGCCGGCTTGACCTTGTCGGTGTCGTAGATCAGCCCGATGGAGTCGAAGCAGAACGGAATTCCATAGACCTTGCCGTCCTTGGTGACGCCGCTCACCGTGCTCAGGTCACGAAAACGTGGCAACACCTCTTTCTGGTTCGGCAGCTTGGTCAGGTCGATCGGCGACACCAGGTCGGCCTTGATGTAGCGCTGCAACTGCGCGGTGTTGACGGCGAAGACATCGAAGTCCTGTCCTTCGCTGCCTTTGATCTTGGCCCAGATCTCGTCATCGCTGCCGATAAAGACGACATCGACGCCGATGCCCGTGCTGGCGGTGAAGTCCTTCACCCAGTCCGGATCGGCGTAACCGTCCCAGGCCAGTACGCGCAGGTTCGCGGCCAGCGCCGCCGACGTCATCAGGCCGATGCCGAGCCCGATAGTCGCCATTGTCACAAACAGTTTCTTCAGTCCCATTTTAATCTCCCATTTTCGTTCTGGTGGACCGTACTTTCAGGACTTCTGCCCTCACAGCTTGGTGACGACGACCAGTCCCTCGTCCGGCACAGAAACCATCCGGTTGCGCAGCGGCTTTCCGAATGTCGGTGCCTGGATTTCATACTCGTCGCCGGAAGCCGTCTTGATGCCGGAGGCGTAGCTCATTACCGCCGCGCCGAAGAAATAGGCGTGCAGGTCGCCTGCCCTGCGATGCATCGGGTAGCGGAAATGGAAGTGTTCGAGATTGGCGATCGAGTGCGACATGTGCGCTTCGCCCGACAGAAATTCCTGCTCCCAAATGACAGCACCGTCGCGCAGAATGCGGGAGTGGCCGCGCACTTCGTCGGGCAGGTCGCCGACCAAGAGCTCCGGGCCGATCGAGCAGGAGCGGAGTTTCGAGTGGGCGAGATAGAGGTAGTTCTCAGCCTCGGTGACATGGTCGGAGTATTCGTTGCCGAGCGCGTAGCCGATGCGGTAGGGGCGGCCATCCGGCCCGTTGAGGTAAAGCCCGACGATCTCGGCTTCCTCCGCGCCGGCGCGTGCGAAGGCCGGCATGGGCAGGTCGGCGCCAGGCGACACGAGGCAGGTGCCGACGCCTTTGTAGAACCATTCGGGCTGAATTCCGATCCGCCCGGCGGCGGGCTTGCCGCCCTCCAGGCCCATGCGGAAGATCTTCAGCGAATCCGATTCCTCGGCGTCCTCGCCATGGGTCAGCACATGCATCTTGTCGCGCGCGGCCGCACTTCCGGTATGGGTCAGGCCGGTTCCGGTGACCAGGAAACGCGCCGGTTCCGGATGATCGACCGGTGCCAGCACGCGGCAGTCGCGCAAGATTTCGTCATAGTCGACAACCGCATCGCGCGTCCGCTTCTCAACCAGCGACGCGATGGACGCGCCCTGCGTGATTGCCGCTTCGGCGAGTTCCAGGACGCTGCCGGTGTTTTCGAGCGGGTGCAGGTGATTGCCGTCATCGGAGACGCGGCCAACCCGTCTGCTGCCATCCGGGGTTCTGAACTGAACAAGACGCATGAAATACCCTTTTCTCCTTGCTGCGGTAGGGATCACACCCAGCCCGCATCGACGATGAATTGTTGGCTTGTGCACATGCGGCTGTCGTCGGCGGCGAGGAACAGCGCCATGCGCGCGATATCGGAAGGATGTAGCCGCTCGGGCAGGCACTGCCTTTCCTCGATCTGGCGCTCGCCGGCCGGATCCAGCCACATCCGCATCTGGCGCTCCGTCATCACCCAGCCCGGCACCATGCAGTTGACGCGGATGCGCTCCGGCCCGAACTCACGGGCCAGCGCCCGCGTCATGCCGTAGACGGCGGCTTTCGCGGTGACATAGGCAGGGCAATCGGGATCGCCGACCATCCAGGTGATTGACCCGAAATTAATAATCGAGCCGCCGCCTTGGGCCCTCATCTGCGGGCGCACTGCCTGAGCCGCGAAGAACTGGTGGCGCAGATTGACCGCCATGCGGTCGTCCCAATAGGCAACCGTCACGTCCTTGGTCTGATGGCGGTCGTCATTGCCGGCATTGTTGCACAGTACCTCGATCGGGCCGTTGTGCCGTGCCGCCTGTGCGATGGCGGCCTGCAGACCTTCGACGTTGCGCAGGTCACGGGGAATGAACAGCGGTGCGGCATGTCGCTCGGCCGCGATCGCCTCCACCAGGCGTCGTGAAGGCTCTTCCGCCAGATCGACGAATGCGACGTGGCTGCCTTGTGCGCAGAAATGGCGCACCAGGCTTTCGCCGATGCCGCTGCCGCCGCCGGTAATGAAGACGCTGCGCCCCTTGAGGCTCGGATAGGTCGCGTAGGCGCCGATTTGATCCATTATCGCGCGCCTCTCTAGTGCGAATGCCGGGGGATGCCGGCGTCGCGCCGGCCGACGAGAAAGTCGAAATCGCAGCCCTTGTCAGCCTGCAGCACGCGCTCGACATAGAGGCTCTGGTAGCCGCCTTCGGGCGGTGCCGGCGGCTTCCAGGCAAGGCGGCGGATGGCGAGTTCCTCATCCGATATCAGCAACTCCAGGCGGCGCCCGGCGACATCAAGCTCGATGAGATCGCCGTCGCGCACCAGGGCCAGCGCGCCGCCCGCCGCGGCCTCGGGCGCCACATGCAACACGACGGTGCCAAAGGCGGTGCCGCTCATGCGCGCGTCCGAGATGCGCACCATGTCGGAGACGCCCTGCTTGAGCAGCTTGGCCGGCAGCGGCATGTTGCCGACCTCGGCCATTCCGGGATAACCGCGCGGTCCGCAGTTCTTCAGCACCATCACCGATGAGGCGTCGATATCCAACTCGGGATCGTCGATGCGGGCATAGAAATGTTCGATGTTCTCGAAGACGACCGCCTTGCCGCGATGCTGCATCAGTTCGGGAGTTGCCGCCGACGGCTTGATGACGGCTCCATTGGGCGCCAGGTTCCCGCGCAGTATCGAGATGCCGCCTTGCCTGGTGAGCGGATTGCTCAACGGACGGATGACTTCGCTGCTGTAGTTGGCCGCCCCGCCGATCAATTCCCCGATCGTCTTGTCGCTGATGGTCATGGCGTCACGATGAAGAAGCCCCACTTCATCAAGCGACGCCATTACCGCAGCTAGCCCCCCGGCATAGTAGAAGTCTTCCATCAGGAACCGGCCCGATGGCATCAGGTCGACAATGGTCGGAACGTCGCGGCCGAGGCGGTCCCAGTCTTCAAGGCTAAGATCAACACCGATCCGGTTGGCGATGGCGATCAAGTGCAGAACCGCATTAGTCGAACCGCCGATTGCGCCGTTGACGCGGATGGCGTTCTCGAAGGCCTGCTTCGTGAGGATCTGCGAGATCTTCACGTCGCGGTGGACCAGATCGACGATCTGACGCCCGGCCATCTGGGCAAGCACCCCACGGCGCGAATCCACCGCCGGTATTGCGGCATTGTCCGGCATGCCGATGCCGAGCGCTTCCACCATGCTGGCCATGGTCGAGGCGGTGCCCATTGTCATGCAACTGCCGGCCGAGCGGCTCTGGCCCTGTTCGGCAGCGAGGAAATCGGCAACCGGCATGCGACCGGCCTTTACTTCCTCAGCGAATTTCCAGACATGCGTGCCCGAGCCGATATCCTGGCCGCGGAACTTGCCGTTGAGCATCGGCCCGCCTGAGACGGCGATGGTCGGCAGGTTGCATGAGGCGGCCCCCATCAGCAGCGACGGTGTGGTCTTGTCGCAACCGACGAGCAGGATCACGCCATCTATTGGATTGCCACGGATGGATTCCTCGACATCCATACTGGCCAGATTGCGAAACAGCATGGCGGTGGGGCGCATATTGCTCTCGCCCAGCGACATCACCGGAAACTCCAGCGGCAGGCCGCCGGCTTCATAGACGCCGCGCTTGACGTGATCCGCCAGCGCCCGCAGATGGGCGTTGCAAGGGGTCAGTTCCGACCAGGTGTTGCAGATGCCGATCACCGGGCGGCCGTCGAAGGCATCGGCGGGTATGCCCTGGTTCTTCATCCAGCTGCGGTGCATGAAAGCGTTCTTGCCTTCGCCTCCGAACCAGGCTTGGGACCGCAGTTTGCGTTTCGGTTCGCTCACGATTGCCGGCTCCGACCATTGGGGCGTTTGTTGCGATTCTCGACGCTGCGGCGCACGTCGTCCTCGGCATTGTCGATGAGTACCAGCAGTGCCTTTTGCGCACCGAGCGCGTCACCGGCGGCGATCTTCTCGGCCACTTCGCGGTGCAACGGCAAGGAATGACGCTGCCCTTCCGGATTGTCGTTGGAGAGGCGAAAGCTCATCACCAACGCGGTTTCGACCAGTGCAGCCAGTGAGCCGATCAGCTCGTTGCCGGTCATGCGCAAAATGGTCTGGTGGAACACCAGGTCGGGCTTGGTGAAGCGGTCACCGTCATCGCTTACCGCTTCCATCTCGGCCAGTGCGGCGTATATCTCGGCGATCTGCGCCGGCGTTGCCCGCTGGGCAGCGAGTGCGGCCGACACCGGTTCGATGGCACGGCGCAATTCGAACAGCGCGCGGACATCGTCGGCGCTGACGCGGCCGGCGTAGCGCCACGACAGAACGTCCGGATCGAGGAAATTCCAATCGGAGCGCGGTCGCACCCGAGTGCCGGTCTTCGGCCGCGATTCGACGAGCCCCTTGCCCGCCAATACCTTGATCGCCTCGCGCAGGACCGTGCGGCTGACGCCCAGCATCTCGCTGGAATCGTCGGCATTGGGCAGTGCCTCGCCGGGCAGGAAGGCGCCTTGCACAATCCTGAGCCCGATTTGCTCGACGACGGTGGCGTGCAGCGCTGTGGAGCCGCTCGAAACCACGACTGCTGATCTCGACGCGCGCGCCGTGCTGAAGGCTTTTCTATTATTCATACTATTCATATGATATGTTTCTTAGATGCGTTTACGGGAGTCAAGGGGGAGGGCAGTTTTCGGCGTTGGAAAGATGCGCACGACATAAGTGCGGCGCCTGATCTCTTCCTTGAGGCGTTCCAGAATGTTGGTCGACTTCAGGTGCTTGCGGTGCTGGCGCGGCAGGCGAAAGAAGGTCAGCGTGCGCTCGATGGTCTCCTCCACCCACGTCGTCAGCCTGGGATAGCGGCCCGACCATTTGGCAAGCCACGCGGCGAGATCGGCCTTGGCCTCGGCGAGATCGCGCCGGTCGTAGAGCCATCTGAGCTCCTGCAGGCAGTCGTCGCCATGTTTCCTCGGCAGGTGATCGAGCGCGTTCTTGGGGAAGTGCACGTAGCAGCGTTGCCAGGCCGCTTCCGGGATCGCCTCGCCGATCGCCGCGACCAGGCCGGCATGATCGTCGGACACGACCAGTTCAACGCCCCTGAGGCCCCGCGCCTTGAGCGCCACGAGGAAGTCCTTCCAGGCCGAGCGGCTTTCCCGATTGGCCATCTCCACGGCCAGGATCTGGCGCCGCCCGTCCCAGTCGATGCCGACCGCGATCAGCACCGCCTGGCTCACGACGATGCCGGCCTCGCGCACCTTCTCGTAACGGGCTCTCTCAGCGAATTTGCAGAACTCCCAGCACACTACCTTGCAAGCTGTTCCGGGGTGGAGGCTGTTTCGGCGTCAAGGATCGCCGATGGAAGCTGCGCCGCTTCTTTTGTGCTGAGCCGGACTGCCGATGGCGCTTGATCTCGACGCTCTCAGAGCCGGCGTCAGCGCGACATATCGGGACGACCGCTAGCCCCCGTCATCGACGAAACGTACGGGCAGTTCCGTCGCCGCCAGTCAATGATTAGTGCTGCGCCCAAGATCGGGAGCATTCGCAGCATCAGCAATTTCTGAAGTCGCTAAGAGAGCCTTCGACAAGGCTTAGCTTTATGAATGAGTGCCCCGCATAGGTATTCTCCATCCGCCGTGGGGCGTAGTGCTTGTCGGGGCCCTCTAAGCATCTCCATTCGAGCGATGCAGAGATTGGCACGCCTGCATCGCGAAGCGCCGTATTGGCCTGGTTGCTGGGAGAGCTACTACTGCATGTCTTCACCGCCAGAGCCGTGCAAGAAGGACTGGACCTCATCCATGTCGATCTTGCCGTCGCCATTCTGGTCGATTGCAGAGAAGATCCGCCCGACAGCGTCCTGAACCTCGTTCTCAGACAATGATCCGTCGCCATTCGTGTCCAAAAACGCGAACATCAGTCGCATTCCTGCGCCGCGCATCATACGCGGGCCATGGTGTGCAGCCATCCTGTGCTCACCGGCCGGACCGCCATCACGGTTTTTATGCCAACGATCGCCATGACGATCTGCATCGTCCCGAGCGTTGTCATCCTCTTCTTGACGATTGTTGGCCAGCTCGGAGCTTCGATCCTGTTGCATCCTCTCCCGGATGGCTTGGTCAACCATCTGGCGGATCATTTCACGTGTCGGGCCGCCCGCTTGTCCGTTTACATTCGGCAACTGCCCGGCTCCGGGCTGCTCGGTCGCCGGGGTAGGCCCAGGGGTTGCGTTTGTCTGGGCGAGAGCAGGGAAAGTCGCGAATATAAAAACGGCGGCCGCAGTCGTCGTGCAGCGGGGGAATCTCATGGCATGCTCCATTCGATTGGACTTGGTCTGCCTCAAGCTGATTGAGCTAGCCCAAACTGGAGGTCTCTTCGATTGTTCCGGCCCGCGTTCCAGGTCACGAGGAAGTTACGCGAGCCGACTTCGAGCACCCTCTAGCTTCCTGTGGCGCAGCCATGGCGGATCACGGCGACCGAAGATGCTCCGTATCCGGCCAGTTCAGTTCTCGTCCCGAGATTTGGTCTAACCCTGGGGTGCTTGGAACAATGAAGCGGCCGCCACGTCATGTAGGATGCATTCCAAGCAGTCGACCAACCGCTCGCATATACCGTTCTTCACCGTCGGGCATTCGAACCGCAAAATTGAGGAATTCATCGATATCCTTCGGCAGGGGAGGATCGGCATCGTCGTCGACGTGAGGCGCCTGCCCGGGTCCCGCGCCTACCCGCAGTTCGATAGCGAACGCCTGGCTGCGTCACTCGCTGAGGCGCAGATCGCCTATGAAATTGTGGTGCCGCTCGGCGGGCGGCGCGGCAAGGTGGATGCGGTTCCGCCCGAAACGAACGGCGCGTGGAGAAACCAAAGCTTCCACAACTACGCGGATTACGCGTTCTCGGCGGAATTTCGAAGCGGACTCGATCGCCTGCTCGCACTCCGGCCGCGTCGCTGCGCGATGATGTGCTCGGAGGCGGTCTGGTGGCGGTGCCACCGCCGGATTATAGCTGATTATCTTCTCGCCCATGGCGAAGAGGTCTTCCACCTGATGGGCAATGGCCGGGTCGAGAAGGCCGTACCAACGGCTGGCGCGGTTCTTCGAGACGACGGGTCAGTGATCTATCCGGCAGCGGCCACCACGATCTGAGGAAAGGCGCAAAGGCCGGGCCGAGGGCGCAGGAATGGGTCAGCGCGACCTGCTTTGTCCGCCCACATCAATCCAGGCTGGCGCGTGGTCGCTCGGCTTTTCCCACCCACGGGTCTCGACATCGACACCTGCAGCTTGAATCGTTTCCGCAAGTGACGGGCTTACAAGCAGATGATCCATGCGCAGGCCGGAGCTTCGGTCGTAGCCTCCGCGATAGGAGAAATTCCAATAGGTGTAGATGCCCTTGCCCGGATGGATCCGACGCATCGCGTCCACCCAGCCCAAGCTCACCATGCGGGCATAGGCGTTCCTGCTTCCCGGGAAGAAAACGGCATCTCCCAACCACCGCGCAGGTACTACGGCGTCAATCTCCGTGGGCACGACATTGTAGTCTCCACAAAGGACGGTGCGCTCGCCTAGCAGCGATTTGCTATAGGTGATGAGACGTTCGAACCAGCGGAGCTTGTAATCGAACTTTGGGCCTGGTGCGGGATTGCCATTGGGTAGATAGATGCAGCCGACGACGAGGTCGTCGATCTCGGCCTCCAGATAGCGGCTGTGCGTATCATCGGGATCGCCCGGCAGCCCGCGGCGGCGCTCGACCGGGTTCCTTCCACGCGCCAGTATGGCCACGCCGTTGTAGGATTTCTGGCCGTGCCAGACAGCGCCATAGCCGGCGCCTCGGATGGCCTCTACCGGAAATTTGTCGTCGGACGTTTTCAGCTCCTGAAGGCACACCACGTCATAGCGGGTCTCGCCAAGCCACTTCAGGAGCACCGGCAGGCGGCCGTTGACACCATTGACGTTGAAGGTCGCGATCCGAGGCATCGCTTATCTCCCTGCGCGGCTTCCTCTGAGCTTGCAACGCGAGGTGCAGTGGTGGGTTCAACCTGGAACTGTTCGTTGGCCTGTCGGTTAAGAAATTTGGTGCCCCCTAAGGAGGTCTGAATGCCCCGCCGCGACAAATCTAAACATACGGAAAAGCAGCAGCACCAGCCGCCCAAAGATACTTGGTCAAGCAAAACGGGAAGCGGCCGCCAAAACGCCTGGCAAGACCAACGATTGGGACCGCGACGCGGTGCATGGTGACGGCAACACGGTCGGCATTAAACCCGACTCCGAATAGCTCGCTTCTTGGATCAGGGAGCTGTGCTCTTCGGAACGGCAGCGCGCGTTTTTTGCAGACCACATTGAGAGGAACGACGATCGCCGAGCGGGCGGGGGGCTTGGGGGATGTCGACGATCGTCGGAGCGCAAGGGGCCATGTAGCCAGCAAACTCCGTTGCGATAGGCCCTGGCTCAGTATGTCGTTGATTCGGCGCAGAAGTACATAACAAGTTCAGGGGCGCTTCGCCCAGTGCCATCTTGCAAGCGAAAATCGTCGAAACCAAATCCTTCGCCAGCTGCTGGCGAGAAAGTCGGGACGACGTTGGGGGTCTCAGCCGCTTTCCGGCGCCTTCTCGTTCCATGTTGCTCAAAAGAAGATGTGACTGTGAAGAAACGCTATAAACTTGCTCCGGACGGGTCTGGGTTGGACCGTATGGTGGACGTGCTCGAGAATGCGAGCGATAGACCGGCATCGATAATAGTACGCTCGCGCGGGCTCGATCCGCGACAGTGGAGACGGCGTTCGCCGGGTGCCGCGGCCGATGCTCGGCTTCAAGTCGTTCGCAAGCGGACTGCAACCCTGGCCGGGTCGAGATGGTCGATGTGATGCGCAAACGACAGGCGAGATACGCCTACAATCCTAATCCGTCTATTGCTGAACAGTTTGAAATCATCGCCGCGGCGTGAAGCTCTTGGTGCCAGTTTCTGTGCCGGACTGAAATTTGCAACGGAGCCGCAAGCCACGCTACGATCAGCCGGAGGCTCGCCGTCTGGCAAATGTTCCCTTGGGAAGACCGCGAATCTCCGCCTGACATTCCGGATCAAAAGCGATGCTGTAATTCCCCGTCAACGCCAGCGAAACGCGTCCAGAGTGTAGTCGGGCCACGCGCCAAGCTCTTGGAAAAGCGCGGTCAGGTCGCCGCTGTCGGCCAATATACCCGACTTGACCAGCGCGGTCGCCACGCCGGCGGCACGTCCTCCAGCTATATCGTGCTCGACGCTGTCGCCGACGCAAATCGCGTTGCCGCGCGCCGGATTTCCCGCAAGCGCCAGCGCGGCCTCATAGATCGCCGGATAGGGTTTGCCGATACGGGTGACGCTGCCGCCGAGGCGTTCATAAATATCGGCGATCTCGCCGGCGGCGAAACGCGGTCCGATCGCGGTCAGCATGATCCGATCCGGGTTGGTGCAGAAGCACGGTATCTTCAGTGCCGCGGCCGGGCCGAGAAGCCCGCGGTAGTGATCGAGGTCGTAGCGGTCGCTTTCGCTGGCCGCGATGAGCACCAGCTCGGCGTTCTCGCCGCGCTCGGTCAGAACAAGGGGCAGGCCCTCGATTGCCGAACGGTCGCCGTCGCGGCTGATCAGCAGGCATCTTGTTCCAGCCCGCAGCTCGCCCAAGTTCGTCATATTCCTGAAGACGCGCCAGGCCACCTCGCCGGATGAGACGAAATGGTCCCAGCTTCCCGCTTCGAAACCAAGCTTCAACAGCCGCCGTTCATTGGGCTCCGCCCGCTTGCCGGAATTCGAGATCAACGTCACCGTCTTGCCGGCGCGCTTCAGCGCCGACAGGGCTTCGACCGCGCCGGGATAGGGCTGTTGTCCATCATGCAGCACGCCGAACTGATCGAGCAGGAACACGTCGTAGCGCTCTGCGAGCGCTGCGATCCCGTCGAGATGTACGGCCTGTCTCGCACTCACAGCAGCCCCGCTTCCTTTGCGCCGGCCAGCGCCAGCCTTGCCGTTCCTGCCGCAGCCTCGTCGGACAGGGCCGGCAGGAATTCGACGCCGAGCTTGCGCTGCCGGATCGCGGTCCAGGCGGCATTGGCAGTGCCGCCGCCGACGCTTCGGACCGAGGTGAGCTTCGGCGCGCCGAGTTCGGCGAGCCTCTGATAGCCGAGCGCCTCGGTGGCCGCCATGCCCTCCAGCATCGCCTTGAGATAGTCGGCGTCGGATTCGGGTCGGGGCAGCAGGCGCGGCTGCAGCATTGGATCGGCAATGGGAAAACGTTCGCCGACGGAGCGTAGCGGATAATAGTCGAGGCCGGACTCCGTCGCCGGATCGATCGCGGCGCTGAGCTCGACGATGCGCGCGAGCGAAAAATGCTGCGTGAGCACCTTGCCGCCGGTGTTCGACGCGCCGCCAGACAGCCAGGTATCGCCCAGCCGATGGCTGTAGATGCCGTAGCGCGGCGCCGAAATCGGCCGGTCGGACAGGATCTTGATGGTCAGCGACGATCCAAGCGCGGTGACGCCGTCGCCGGCGGTCGCCGCGCCCGTCGCCAGGAAAGAGGCGCAGCCATCGGTGGTGCCGGCAACCACCGCGACGTCGCGCGGCAGCCCGAACAGATCGGCGGCGGCGGCCGTAAGCCTGCCGCTCAGGGTGCCTGGCCTGACGACGGTCGGCAGAAGCTCCATGCGCATGCCGGTCGCCGCGATCCATTCCGGCCAGCGACGCGCCTCGGCATCGTAGCCGGTCTTCAAGCTGTTGTTCTCGTCGCTGACATCAAAGCGACCCGAGAATTGTGCGGCGATCCAGTCTGCTTGATGCAGCACGGCATGGATGTCCGGCAGGCGCTGGAACCAGAGCGCCTTGGCGAGACCGGACGTTGCCCCATGTGCGGCGCTTGCCTCCGGTGCCGCGTCGGTGATTGCGGCGAGTATGGCGGCATCCGAAACCTTGTCGTTGTACATCAGCGGTTCGGCCAGCGGCCGCCCGACGCGATCGACCGGCAGCACGGTGCCGG
Source organism: Mesorhizobium sp. CA8 (assembly GCF_020164955.1). GTDB lineage: Bacteria > Pseudomonadota > Alphaproteobacteria > Rhizobiales > Rhizobiaceae > Mesorhizobium. Next base: position 28,526 of record NZ_JAIUHG010000029.1, on the reverse strand, counting down.
ACGTGCCGTCGACGGCGATCGCTCGCACCGCTCTGCGATCGATTTGCGAGAATAACTCCTGCAATGTCGTTCCGACCGCGGACCACCACACGGCGGGATCGCGGTCGTTCGCTCCGAAGCGCTCGAGCGGCACGGCGGCGCTCGCGGCGATGGAGAAGTCCGGACGCATCGCGACGGCGCGCGACCCGGAAGTGCCGATGTCGATGCCTAATGCAAGCGACACCATTCGCCTAAACCGCAGTGTTGAGTTTCTGGCGATACTGCTCGGCATCCCAGTTGACCAACTCGTCATTCTCGGCGTCGGTGAGATAATTCAGCCGCGCCGTGATGTCGACCCGCGCGGTCACATCCGCGAGGCAGCGCTGCATGGCGTCCGCGCCGGAGCTTGCGTCGCCGCGCATCAGCACGCCGGCGCCCGGAAAGAGGATTGCGACAGGGTCCGTACCTAGCCGGGCAACGACGTCGGCGACCTGCTCGCCCGGTCTTGCCACCGCGGAGCCAGGGCCAAGAAAGATGACGTGGTCCGGATAGAGGCTGCCGGCCTCTGCTATGCGGCAACTGTCCGCATCGAGCGCCACTGCATGCGCCTCGGCTTCTGCCGGCAACCGGTAGCCGCTGTCACGGGCGAGCGCTCTCAGCGCCGCGGTATCCGGGATCGCCGTCTCCCGCGCCGGACGCGCCAGGAGCGATCTCACCCGATACAGCAGACGCTCCGCCTCGGCCACAGTCTCCGCCGCGACGACCAGTCCGTGATTGCCGAGGATCAGCACGTCGGTCCCGGGCCTGAGCCGCTCGGCAATACCCTGCGCAAGCGGCAGGCCCGGCCGGCGATAGGGAACATAAGCCCACGCGACGCCATCGAGACGCCGCGTGGCCTCGGCCTCGCAATCGGTCTGGACGGCGAGCGAGATCGTGTTGACACAGTGGACATGCAGCACCACCCGCTGAGGCATCAGCGCATGCACGGTGGTCTCGATCGACGGCCGCAAGCCGCGCGGGTTGAGGGCGCCGATCGCAAATGCCTGCGGCTTGTCCGCGGTCGGATCGCGTCGTTCGACCGCCTCGAGGAGCGGACCCATCGCCACCGGCACCATGATGTCGTCGGTCAGAGCGTCCTTCAGCCATGTGCCGGAGGCCTTGATCCATAGCGTGTCGCCGGCTTTCAGCGATGTGTTGCCGCCGGCTGCCTGGGTCAGATGCGGATCGGCGCCGATGGTGGCCGAAAGCGCTCGCAGGGCAGCCATTTCCTGCGCATCGGTCGTGGTCGGCATGGCTTCCTCCAACGGCTCGGCGGTCTTGAACAATTCCCCATCGCGGGAGCGCGGTTGGCGCTGATATCGCAGACCCGAGCGACTTACGTCAATAGTGATCTAGTATGATCAAATCGGCTTGCAATTCGCCCGATGCTGAGTAAGTTGCACCAAATGCCGTGCAAAAGGGCATTATCGGGAGGAAAGAGTTGAGCGACTCCGGCCGCCAGCGTCAGATCGTCGAGCTCTTGCGGGACCGCCCGTTCGCTTCGGTGCGCGAGCTGCAGGAGCGGCTTGGCGTTTCGGCGGCGACAGTCCGGCGCGACATCGACAAGATCGACGAGGCCGGTGAGGCCAGGAAAGTCTATGGCGGCATTTCGGCGCTCGATGGCGCATCGCAGGCCGGCATCGCCTATGCCAGGCCCTATGACGAGAACCGCGATCTGGCAGTCGATGCCAAACGGCAGATCGCCGCCGTCGCCGCCACCATGGTGCGCGATGGCGATGCGGTTATCGTCCATGGCGGATCGACGTGTTTTCATCTCGGCGTCAAGCTTGCCGACCGCAACATCCGCCTTTTTACCAATTCCATGCCGCTCGCTGCGTATCTCGGCGATCACGGCCATTGCAGCCTGACGATTGCCGGCGGCGATCTGCACCGCGAGCCCGGCATAATCCATTCACTCACCCAGGCCGTGCCGTTCTATGCCTCGAAATTCTTTCTCGGCGCCCAGGGACTGGGCCCCGAGGGCGTTTTGGAATCGCATCCGCTGCTGGTGCGCTCGATCATTGATCTCAGCTTGTGCGCGGACCAGATCGTGGTGCTGGCCGACAGCCGCAAGCTGTCGATTCACGCCCGCAACGTCGCGCTGCCGCTGTCGCGGATCGGCACGCTGGTGACTGATGACGGCCTTTCCGACGCCGATGCGCGCATGCTGGAGGATGCCGGGGTCGCCGTGCGCATCGCTCCTTCATCGGGGGCCGTCCAGTGAAGGTGGCGGTACTCGATTTCGGCAAGACCAATTCCAAGCTGTTCGTTTTCGGCCAGGACGGCCGCATCCTCAGCGAACAGCGCACGAAGCCCGAATGGATACGCAAGGGCGGCCTCAGTGTGCTCGACGAGGCAGCGCTGCATGATTGGGCGCTCGACGCCGTCAACCGGGCCGTTGACGGTCATGGCATCGAAGGCCTGATGGTGTCCGGCCATGGCTGCACCTTCGCTCTAGTCGGCGATACGGCGCTGACGCATCCGATCCTCGACTACGAACAAGAGCCGCCGGCCGACATCGCCGCGCGGATTGATCCCCGCATTCCCGATTACACCGAGACCTTCTCGCCGCGCCTGCCGCTCGGCTTCAATTACGGCCGCCATATGCTGTGGCTGAAGGAAGTGGAGCCCGACGCCTTTTCGGCGGCGAAGGCCATCCTCGGCTACCCGCAATATTGGAGCTGGCGCTTTGGCGGTCGCGCCGTTTCGGAAGTCTCCTATCTCGGCTGCCACTCGCATCTGTGGGCGCCGCGCAGGCGCGACTTCTCCTCGCTGGTCGACGCCGAAGGCTGGCGCGGCCACATGCCCGTCTTCGCGCGCGCCGGCGTGGTCACCGGGGAGCGGCGGCTTGGCCGGGCCGGCAGGCCGGTCGCCATCCACAATGGCGTCCATGACAGCAACGCCGCGCTGCATGCCTATCGGCGGCAGGAGCTCGGGCCGCTCACCGTTGTATCGACTGGCACCTGGGTCATCGTGCTCAACCCCGACTGCCCGCTCGAGGCGCTCGACCGTGAACGGGACATGCTCGTCAATGTCGATGTCGATGGCGGCCCGGTGCCCACGATCCGCTTCATGGGCGGGCGCGAATTCGCTGTGATCAGCGGCAATTGGCAGGGCGCGATTGCGCCGGCCTCGATACAGCGGACGATCGACGCCGGCACCATGGCCCTGCCGAGCTTTGCCCCCGGCGGACCGCTGCCGGGCCGGACAGGCGAAATCGTCGGGCCCATTTCCGATGCCGGGCAGCGCGCGGCCGCGGCGCTGCTTTATGTGGCGCTGATGATCGATCTGTCGCTCGACCTGATCCGTTCGCGAGATACGGTCATCGTTGATGGCGGACTGAATGCCGATGGGCTGCTTGCCGCTCTCCTGGCCGCACTGCGGCCGGGGCAATCCTTCATGCAGGGCGCCACGCTTGAAGGCAGCGCCACGGGCGCCGCGGCGCTCGCATTCGAAAGCATCGGCCGCGAATTCGCCGCCGATACGCCGGAGCCGGTACACGCCGCGGACTTCAGGGGCCTGGACCGCTACCGCAACGACTGGCGCGACCTCATTGCCGGGCGCCACATCGCCGGCGCGGCGGCAGGAGGTGCGCAATGAGCGCCGCCGCCCATGTCGCGCCGCAAAGGCCGGTGCTGGAGATGCGCCATATCTCCAAAACCTTCGGTCCTGTCCGGGCGCTGCGGGACGTGTCGCTCACCGTCAATGCCGGCGAGTTGCATGCGCTCATGGGCGAGAATGGCGCCGGCAAGTCGACGCTGATGAAAGTGCTTTCCGGTGCCTATCGGCCGGATCCCGGCGGCGAGATCCTGATCGACGGAGCGCCGGTCGCCACGGGCGACCCGATCAAAGCTCGCGCCCACGGCATCGCCGTGATCTACCAGGAGCTGTCGCTTGCACCCAACCTGACGGTGGCACAGAACATCTTCCTCGGCAACGAGCCGCGCAGGTTCGGCATCGTCGATCGCGACCAGTGCAACCGTCGCGCCAAAGAAATCATCGAGCGGCTCGGCGTCTCCTTTTCCGCGCGCGCCCTGGTCTCTAGCCTGTCGCTCGGCGAGCGCCAACTGGTCGAGATCGCCCGCGCGCTATCGACCAGCGCTCGCATCATTGTCATGGACGAGCCGACGACCTCGTTGACGTCGCGTGAGACCGATAGGCTGTTCGAGGTGATCGCCACGCTGAAGGCGCAAGGCATCGCCATCATCTATATCAGCCATCGTATGGAGGAGGTCTACCAGCTCGCGGACCGCGTCAGCGTGCTGCGCGACAGCGGCTATGTCGGCACGCTGGAACGCGCCGATCTCAACGCCTCGCGCCTCGTCTCGATGATGGTCGGCCGCGATCTCTCGGCCTTCTACAAGAAGGATCACCGACCGCCGGACAGCCAGCGCCGGGTTGCGCTGTCGGTTCGCGGCATGTCGGACGGCGGGTTGCTGAAGGACTGCTCGTTCGATCTTTACCACGGCGAGGTGCTGGCGCTTGCGGGGCTGGTCGGCTCCGGCCGCACCGAGCTCGCCAGGCTCATCTTCGGCGCCGACCGGCGCAGCACAGGTGAGCTGGAGCTCGACGGCAAGCCGATCGCCATCGCTTCGCCGCGTGAAGCGCTCGATGCCGGCATTGCCTATCTCACCGAGGACCGCAAGGAACTCGGCCTGTTCCTAGACATGTCCATCTCGGACAACATCAATATGGGCGTGCTGACCAGGGATGCGCGGGCCGGCGGTTTTCGCGACTTCGCCAATGCCGAGCGGCGTGCAGCCAAAGCCATCGCCGACCTGTCGATCCGCACCCGTTCGGCGCAGGCCAATGCCGGGTCGCTGTCGGGCGGCAACCAGCAGAAGGTGCTGCTTGCCCGCTTGCTGGAGACCGAACCCAAGGTCGTCATCCTCGACGAGCCGACGCGTGGCGTCGACGTAGGCGCCAAGTCGGAAATCTACCGGCTGATCGACAGCCTCGCCGGCAGGGGCATCGCCATCCTGATGATCTCCAGCGAACTGCCTGAAGTGATCGGGGTGGCCGACCGCGTGCTGGTCATGCGCGACGGGACTATCGCCGGCGAGGTGACGGCGTCGGAAGGCAGGCCGCTGCGTCAGGAAGAGATCATGGAACTTGCGACGGGAGCGGCCCAGCGATGATCGACAGCTCAGCAGCGACGAAGGCGGCGGATCAGGCAGCGGTTAGGAGCAGGCGGCTGCGCACGGCCTTCGCCGCGCTCGGCATGCTGCCGGTTCTGCTCCTGCTTGCCGTCGGCTTCCAGTTCATCAATCCACGCTTCCTCACCGGCACGAACCTGCTCATCGTCACCCAGCAGTCGTCGATCAATATCGTGCTCGCCGCCGGCATGACCTTCGTCATTCTCACCGGCGGGATCGACCTCTCCGTCGGCTCGATCCTCGCCGCCTCGGCGATGGTCGCGGTGCTGGTGTCGCTGGTGCCGGACTGGGGCATGCTCGGCATTCCGGCCGCTATACTGCTCGGCCTCGGCTTCGGCATCATCAACGGGCTGCTTATCGCTTACATCAGGCTGCCGCCCTTCATCGTCACGCTGGGCTCGCTCACCGCCGTGCGCGGCGTCGCCCGCCTGCTCGGCGAGGATACGACAGTCTTCAATCCCGATCTGCCTTTCGATTTTATCGGCAATGGCTCGCTGTTCGGGGTTCCCTGGCTGGTCATCATCGCGCTGACGGTGGTGGTGCTGTCCTGGCTGGTGCTCAAACGCACCGTGCTCGGTACCTGGATCTACGCCGTGGGCGGCAATGCCGAGGCGGCGCGCCTCACCGGCATCAAGGTGCCGCTGGTGCTGCTCTTCGTCTACGGCGTGTCGGGCCTGCTCGCGGGCCTGGGCGGCGTGATGTCGGCGGCGCGGCTCTACGCCGCCAACGGCCTGCAACTCGGCCAGTCCTACGAGCTCGATGCAATCGCCGCCGTCATTCTCGGCGGCACCAGTTTCGTCGGCGGCGTCGGTTCGATCTGGGGCACTCTGATCGGCGGGCTGATCATCGCCGTGCTCTCCAACGGGCTCATTTTGGCCGGTGTCTCGGACATCTGGCAGTACATCATCAAAGGATTGGTCATCATCGTGGCGGTCGCCCTCGACCGTTACCGGCTGCAGGCCGGAGCAAGAACGTGATTGACCTTGGTCGCCGGCCCAGACGAGCCGGATTGTGTAACGCACCGTGAGAGGCGCGGGGCAATCGGAGGAAGCAAGTAAATGAAGACCATCGCCAAACTGCTCTGCGGCGCAGCCCTCGCGGCCCTCGTCATCGCGCCGGCATCGGCCAAGGACCTAAACAAGGTCGGCATCTCGGTCGGCCTGCTCGGCAATCCCTTCTTCGTCGCCACCATCAAGGGCATCGAGGACGCGGCCAAGAAGATCAATCCCAAGGTCGAGGTGACGTCGGTGTCGGCGGACTATGACCTCAACAAGCAGGTCTCGCAGATCGATTCCTTCATCGCCGCAGGCGTGGACGTCATCATGCTCAATGCAGTCGATGCCAAGGCGATCGCGCCCGCTGTCAAGAAGGCGCAGGCGGCCGGCATTGTGGTCGCCGCCTTTGACGTCTCGGCGCCAGGCGCCGACGTCACCGTGATGACCAACAACGTCAAGGCCGGGGAGGAAGCCTGCCAGTACCTGGTCGACCACACCGGCGGCAAAGGCAACTATGTCATTCTCAACGGCCCGGCCTCGTCCTCGATCCTGGAGCGCGTCAAGGGTTGCAAGAACGTGCTGTCGCAGCATCCGGACATCAAGATCCTGTCTGATGACCAGAACGCCGAAGGCTCGCGCGACGGCGGCCTGAAAGTGTTCCAGTCGCTGCTCACTCGCTTCGACAAAATCGACGCGGTGTTCGCCATCAATGACCCGACGGCGATCGGCGCGCAGCTCGCCGCCAAGCAGCTCAATCGCTCGGAATTCATCATCACAGCGGTCGACGGCGCCCCCGACATCGAGAAGGAGTTCGCATCCGGCACCTCGATGATCAAGGCCTCAGCCTCGCAGGATCCCTATGTCATGGCCGGTCAGTCGCTGACGATGGCGGCAGAGGTGCTTGCCGGCAAAAAGCCGGCCGAGCCGACCGTGCTGCTCGATCCGAAGCTGATCACCGCCGAGAACCTGAAGGACTACAAAGGCTGGACGGCGGCTCGCTAACGCTGCTCCCAAGGCTGGCGCGGCTGGGTCGTTCGACCCGGCCGCGCCCTATCCATCGGATGGAGATGATCATGTCGCGTATTGGAATCCACTCTTTCGTTTGGTCTGCGAGCTCGGCGCAGGCGGATCTCGAACGCACGCTGGCCAACACGAAAGAAGCCGGTTTCGACCTGATCGAGTTCTCCTATCTCGATCCGGCCGATGTCGATATCGGCAAGCTGGCCAAAAGCATCGCCGATCTCGGCCTTGGCGTCGCCATCAGCATCGGCCTGCCGGCCGAGGGCGACATCTCCAGCGCCGACAAGGCCGTCGCCGCCCGCGGTGTCGAGATCCTCAACCGCACGATCGCGCTCACGCGCGATCTCGGCGGCCAAAAAGTCGGCGGCATTCTCTCGACCAGCCACGGATTGCAAACCGAGGCGCCGACGCGTGACCAGTGGAACCGCAGCGCCGCGACACTCGCCAGGGTCGCGGAAACCGCCAAGGCGGCCGGAGTCACGCTCAACCTCGAAATCGTCAACCGCTTCGAAAGCAACCTGCTCAACACCGCCGCGCAGGGGCTGGCCTTCATCGAGGACACCGGTTCCGACAACATCTTCCTGCATCTCGACACCTTCCACATGAACATCGAGGAGGCCGATGTCGGGCTGGCCATCCGCCATGCCGCGAAGAAGATCGGTTATGTCCATATCGGCGAGAGCCACCGCGGCTTTCTCGGCACCGGTAGCATCGATTTCGCCGCGATCTTCGACGCGCTGACGGCTATAGGCTACAACGACGATCTCAGCTTCGAATCCTTCTCTTCGGAGATCGTCGACGAGAACCTGTCGAGGAAGACAGCGATCTGGCGCAATCTGTGGACCGATAATATGGAGCTTGCCCGCCATGCGCGCCGTTTCATCGCAGTCGGGATGGAGACGGCGCGCTTGAAAGCGGAGCTTGTTTCGGCATCGCAGAGGCCGTGACATATCATTCCACGGGTATTCACCTGGCCGTAGGGGTCGATCAGTGTTCAATACAGCCACAACGAGGACGACACTGTTGCCAGACTAGGCGGTGACGAGTTCGTGATCATTCATAATGGGGTCGATCAGCCGAATCGCGGGAATAGACAGGCGGCCCGTCGAGGGTGCGAACGGTCTTTCAGTGGCCCTCGACCTGACGACAGATGAATCAGCGTCGAGTTCCGAAAATCGCCTGCCAAACCAGCTCGCGATCGTGGCGGGCGAGCCGGTATAAATAACACCGCACCTGATCCGCCACCTTCGCGCGGCCGTGACGTCGAAGCCGACAATGCCTTCCGGAATAGGCTCTGACGGGCTGCGGTTCGCAAGTCAGAGGGAAACCGATAGACCTCCGTCAACCGTCAGCACATGTCCATTGACGTAAGCGGCAGCGTTAGAGGCGAGAAACACCACGGCTCCGCCGAGTTCCTCAGGCTGCGCCCAGCGGCCGGCAGGGGTTCGTGCTTCGACCCACTTGGTGAAAGCCTCATCGTTGATAAGCGCGGTATTGAGCTCGGTGGCGAAATAGCCGGGGGCGATCGCGTTGATGGTTATACCGTGACGGCCCATTTCGGCGGCGGCGGAGCGCGTCAGCCCGTGCAGGCCCGCCTTTGCCGCCACATAGGCGTGAATGGTGGGACGGCCAAGGATCGCCGCAACCGATCCAGTGTTTATGATGCGCCCGAATTTGTTTGGCAGCATGAGGCGCGCTGCATCACGCATCATGCGAAAGCAGGCCGAAAGATTGACCGCAATCACACGGTCGAAATCCTCGTCCTCCCATTCGACCAAAGGCCTGCGATGCTGGATGCCGGCGTTGTTGATCAGAATATCGAGGCGGCCGCGGCGTTCGACGATCCCTTGGAGCGCCGCCCTTGAGATCGCCGCGTCGGTAACGTCGAACGGCAGGGCTTCGGCCCCGATCCTTTCCGCCGCCGCGGAGAGGGCGTTCATGCCGCGAGCGTTGACGATTACCGTCGCACCGTTTTCCGCAAGTGCTTTGGCCATGGCGAAGCCGAGGCCGCGCGAAGCACCCGTGACCAGTGCGACACGGCCGTTGAGCGAGAACAATTCCGACATTGAAACCCCTGGAGCGAGATGAGAATGCTTCAGTTTAGCCGCATCTCGCTCCAACGAAAGGGCGGGAGTTCCTCCCGCCCAAAGCCCTATTTGGCGACGCAGGTATCCGCCGTCTGCGGAGTGCAGACGTCGAGGCCGGTGTAGGTCGGGTCAGCCGGCGGAGCCTTGCCGTCCTTCATATCCTTCAATGCCATCATCGTCTTGTAGCCCATTTCGAACGGCCGCTGGCCGACCTGGCCAAGGGAGAGACCTTCCTTCATCTGATCGATCTGGACGGGAAGCGTGTCGGCGACGACGAGGGCCAGGGCCTTCGAGGCGATCTTGTCCTTGTACGGGGCTACCGCAGCTCGGTTGGCGTCTGGGATGAACTGCGGGAAGCCACCGGTTGGGATGAATGCGTCGAGGTTCGGGTTTTTCCCCATGATGTCCTCGAATTGCTGCACCGAAAGCGGGAAATCATCGTTGGTATAGAGCGGACAGCCTTCGATTTCGGTCCAGCCATTCTGGCCCGTCAGCCGGTCCCCGGGCGAGGCTGCCGATTTGGTGCCCGAAAGCGTATCGCGAATGCCCTGCATGCGCTCATTGTGGTTGGCCGCCGCCGCGCCGCCCGACTGGATACAGATCGTGCCGCCCTTGGGCTTAATCTGCATGGCAAGCTTGGCAAGGTTCACGCCGATCTCATAATTGTGGGTCCCGATATAGGCGGCGCGAAGATCCTTGTTCTCGGGCAGGAGGTCGGAATCCCAGGTGAGGACCGGGATGCCGGCTTCCTTGGCGGCCTGCAGCGCGACTGCCATCGCCGCGGCATTCGATGGCGACACGGCGATGCCGTCCACCTTCTTGGCAACGAGGTCCTGCACGATCTGTACCTGCTCGTCGCCGCCGCCATGCTCTCCGGGGCCGATATACATGCACTCCAAGGCCCCATTCGATTCGGCTTCGGCTTTCTTGCAGCCGTCGCGTGCCTGGTCGAAGAAAGGATTGTTCATGTTCTTCGGCACCAGGGCGAAGGTGTATTTCGCCTGGGCGCCGGAAACGGCGAGCACCATTGCGCCAAGCGCCACGGCCGCCGTGAGCAGATGTTTTTTCATGGGACGTTCTCCTCCTTTGGTGTGATCCCGCAGGCCTCCCGCCGGCGGGTTTCTAACGGCTTCGTTTGGGCATCAAGGCTGCCAGCGACGCTGCGAGCATCGATCTGCCGCCGGTTTGCATGCCCAAAAGAACCGCAAGAACGATGAAGGCGCCCACGAAGGCACCCTGCCAGTTTGAATCGATGCCGGCCATCAGGAGTGCATTCCTGATCACCTCGAGGAAGGCCGAACCGATTATCGCGCCGAACGCCGTGCCGGCGCCGCCCATGAGGCTGGCTCCGCCAATGACTGTCGCGGCGATCACGCGCAGCTCATAACCTTGGCCCATGGCGTTGATGGCCGAGCCGTTGTAACCAAGCAGCAGCAGCGAGGCGAGCGAGGCGGTGAAAGCCGAGAAGACATAGGCCTGGAATTTGATCCAGTCGACCGGCACGCCGGTAAGCCGGGCGGCCTCCTCGTTGCCACCGATGGCGAACAGATGTCGGGCCCAGGCAGTGAAATTGAACACGAAGCCGACGATCAGGGCCAGAATCACCATGGTCCAGAACTGCGACGACAGTCCCGGTATCCAGTGCGGTGCCCAGTCCTGCGGCCCATGCAGTGGCCATCTCGCCTGGCCGATCGCCTTCACGATCGGAGCATCGGGCCCGAACTGGTAAAGCATCTGGTTGGCCGAGAACACGACCGCCAGCGAACGCGCCACGGACAGCATCCCGAGGGTGACCACGAAGGACGGCATTCCGACATAAGCAACAAAGAACCCGTTGACCGCGCCGCAGGCCAGGCCGGAGAAAAGGCCGATAGCGAAGGCGACGTACCAAGGATAGTGCCAGGTCAGGAACAGGCCGGCGACGATGGCCACTAGGCCCATGATCGAGCCGACCGACAGATCGATGCCACCGGTGATGATCACCACCGTCATGCCGAGCGCCATGAGGCCGAAAGGTGCGAAGTTGCGCGTGACGTTGGCGACGTTTTCGGAGGTGCCGAAGCTCGGCTCGATGGCTGTCATCAACATGACGAGAGCAATGAGCGCGATTGTCACCCAGAATGGCTGACTTGAAACCACACGCTGCAGTGCCGTCTTCTCCTTGGTCGGGATGAAGTCCGCCATGGCCGGGCGGCTGGTTTCCACGAGCGACTCCCTGACGCTAACCGACTGCCGAGCACTATTCGCCACGGATGGCCCCCGTTATTAGTCCGGTGATTTCCTCGGGCGAGGTGTTGTCGACCTGCTTGTCGGCAACCTTCGAACCTCGCCTCAGCACGATGATACGATCTGCGACGGCGAAAACGTCAGGCATGCGGTGGCTGATCAACATGACCCCGACCCCTTGCGCCTTGAGGCGTCGGATCAATTCGAGCACTTCCGCCACCTGGCGTACGGAGATTGCGGCGGTCGGCTCGTCCATCAACACCAGCTTGGCGTTCGAAAGCCGGGTTCGTGCGATGGCTACCGCCTGGCGCTGCCCACCCGACATCTTCCTGACCAGGTCGCGCGGTCGGGTTTCCGATTTGAGTTCTTCGAACAGCGCTGCCGAGCGGTCGATCATCGCCTGCTTATTGAGCACCCTGATCGGCCAGAAGCCCTTCTTGATCTCACGGCCAAGAAAGACGTTCTGCGCGGCCGTTAGATTGTCGGCAAGCGCCAGGTCCTGATAGACGACTTCGATTCCTTTGGCACGGGCCTGGACGGGTTTGTGGAATTGACAAACCTCGCCGTCCACTACGATTTCGCCGTCGTTCGGCGGGAAGTTCCCGGCCACTGTCTTGACTATCGTCGACTTGCCGGCGCCGTTGTCCCCCATGAGACCCACGACTTCGCCCCGCTCTACCTGGAAGCTGACGTCGGTCAGGGCCTGGATGGCTCCAAAGTTCTTGGAAACATGGCGAACTTCAAGCACCGGCATCGCGGTCCTCCCCGGACAACATTGCCAACCTTGTCCCGGACTTATGCAAGACAGCTAATCAGCGAAACGCATTCAACACAATCATTATTAGATCAGGATTTTGAGGGCGTTGGAGCAAAGGCGCGACTTGGGTCCACCATCTTCGCAGGGATTAACGGACAGCTCGCTGACTTTTCAGCGCCCTGGTAGTTAGAGCCGTTTGGGAAAAGGCAATCGCGTTTCATCGTGATTGCCCCCTTGGATTGGGACCCAAAGCTGTGACAACGCCGCGTCGCTCAACGCCTCCAGATAGCTATCCAGAAAAGACGAGCACGTCTTCAATCTGCTCGCCTTTTCTTATCTCGAAGGTCGAAGGAGCAGTTTACAACGGCTGCCTGAGTTTGGCGCCCAGCTTTGCGCCTGACGTCGGCCATTCAAGCAGAGCTTTGCCTTCGCCCGGAGCGGGCATCGCAGGGTGACAATGCCGGACTTCGTCGTGGGCCAGAGGCAGGCGATGCGAAATCGAACCCGCCCTCAGTGCGCTTGGTTCGGCGCCTGCCACTACTGGGCGCCGGGCGTCCACTCGGGCAGCGGCGCCAGGCTGCGGTTGAACTGCTTCCACCACATGGTCTCGTCAATCTCGCAGCAGGCGCGAAGCATGGCGTGCGCCTTCTCGAAAGCCTGGGTGGCGAGACCGTCGAATGTCATCTGCGCGTCATATGGCACCGACACCACCAATTCCTGACCGGTCTGTGTGCCGCCTTCGTCGACCTGAAGATGAAGCCAAACGACGAAATGCGCGCTTTGGCCGCTCGCGTCCGCATTGCCGATCTTGATGCGGTCGGTTGGGGAGGGTGGCACGGCGGCTTTGCGGCTTTTGGCCGCCGCCGCGGTGGCCGTTAGGCACGGCTCAACTCGTCGGCATCGACCGTCATGGGAGCTCGGCTATTGAAAGCAAAATCGGTGCCGCTCCGTGAGTTCCTTTGAAGTCGCTTCCAGCTCCTTCTCACGCCGTTCGGCATTCCACTCCAGCGCGGCCGCTGCCGTGTCGGCAATTTGTGCAAGGCTGCTGCGATTGAGCCGGCCTGTGATCGCCAGCGCCGTTCGTCGCATGACAATGTCTGCCAGATGGACGACGCGTTCGTTGCGCGCCAACCAATCAATTTCCGCCTGCGTGTATTCGAATGAGCCGGCAAGCGGCTCGGCCTGCCGTCCAGCTTCGTGCGCTAGAATGACATGGGCCGTCGTTCCATAGCGGTCGAGCATTGCTTCCGCGCGGGCCGGCGACGCGCCTGTCTCAGCCGTGACGGCGGAGATCCAGCGGCCATGCGCGGCTGCATCGGCCGGAAAGTCGCGGCCACCGCCGATGGCGAGGCTTTGCGTGCTCACCCGCCTGGGCTGGCCAAGCCTGGACAACAGCATGTCCGCCACCTCCTCGGCGAAACCGCGGAAGGTCGTCCACTTGCCACCTACCAATGAGATGATCGGCCAGGTCCGGTCGCCCTCGCTTTCCATGACGGGCGCCGAGTGGTCACGGCTGATCAGGCCCGGCGCAGTGCCGTCCGATGCCGGCAGCGGGCGGATGCCGGAATAGGCATAGACGATCTGCTCGCGCCCAAAGGCAAGGCCGGGCAGGAGCTCGCGCAAGCTTGCCAGGAAATAGTCGATTTCATCATCCTCGCAGCGTACCGCGTCGGGTTCGGCGGCGCGGGTGTCGGTCGAGCCGACCAGTGCCCGGCCGAGATAGTCGAACACCAGGCATATGCGGCCGTCATTGGCCTCGAAATAGATCATGCGGCCGTTCAGCGCCTGCAGCAGCTCGGGATGGTCGAGCACGATGTGCGAGCCCTTGGTGCCGCCGATCAGCCGAGACGGCGCGCCGAGCGCCGCGTTGACATGATCGATCCATGGCCCAGCCGCATTGACGACGATGCGTGGCCGGAAACCAAACTCGCCGCCGTCGGGCAGTGCGAAGCGCACAACGCTGCCGTCGCTGCCCAGCAACTGCGCGTAGTTGAGAGCCATAGATTGAGGGCTGGCCCTGACGCCATCCTGGAGAAGTTCAAGCACCAGCCGCTCGGGATGACGGACGGTGGCGTCATAATAGGTGCCGGCGGCGACGATGCCCGGTGTCAAAGGCGGTATCTCGCTCAGCGCCCGCGCCTTCGACCACATGCTGTGCCGCGGCATGACGCGGCGGCGGGCGCCGTAGAAGTCATACATGGCAAGGCCGATCTTGATCAGCAGTGCGCCACGGCTGCGCGGCGCGGTCGTGCTGCCGAAAAGGGTGCGCAGCGCGGCTCCGATGCCGGTCAACCAGGAAAAGATCGGGATGACGGTCGGCAGCGGGCGCACGGCATGCGGGGCATTGCGCAGCAAAAGGTTGCGCTCCAGCGTCGATTGCGCGACGAGGCCCAGCTCACCCGTTTCGAGATATTTGATGCCGCCATGGATCAGCCGCGACGGCGCAGCGCTGGTGCCGGAACCGAAATCCGCCTTGTCGACGATCGCGACCTTGAGACCCTGTTCGCACAGATCGCGAAACAGGCCGGCGCCGTTGATGCCGGCGCCGATGATGAGGACATCGACATCGCGTGTCGTCCCGGTCATTGCACCGGCACGATCTTGAGATTGACCCCGGCCGCCTGCAAGTTGCCGGCGACCTCTTCGGGAAGGCCGTCGTCGCTGAGCACCAGGTCGAAGTCGGTGAGGTCCGCAAACAGGTGCAGCGCTAACCTGCCGAACTTGGAGGAATCGATGAGCAGCACGCTGCGCGAGGCCGCCGCGGCCATCGCCTGCTTCACGCGCACCACCTGCGGGTCCTGGATCAGCGTCGCCGTCTTGTCGATCGCCGAAGCGGAACAGATGAGCAGATTGACCCTGATCTTCTGCAGCGCGTTCTCGCAAATATGGCCAATGAAGGCATTGTAGGTCGGATGGTATTCGCCGCCGAGCAGGATCAGCTTCAGCTCGTCCTTGTCCACCAGCTGCTCCGCCAGCGACAGGCTGTTGGTGACGACGGTTAGCGGCGCGATCTGCGGCAGGAGCGGGCCGAGCGCGTTGGCGGTGGTCGAATCGTCGAGCAGCACGACCTGACCCGGCTCGATCTCGGCCAGGGCCGCGCGGGCAAGCGCCCGCTTGGCCGCCGCCGCATGCGTCTCGCGGAAACGGAAGAGGCTTTCATAGACGCCGGACGGCTGCGCGCTCACCGCGCCGTGCAGCTTGCGCAGCACACCCTGGCGCGCCAGCTCGTCGACGTGGCGATGGATGGTCATGCGCGAGACGCCGAATGCCGTCACGAGCTCGTCGATGCGCGCCTCGCCATGCTGTATGACATAGTCGGCAATGTCCTGCCGGCGATTGTCCGCGTTCATCGCTCCCCCCCTTCCGCCAGCGCTTCGATTGACGGCCAGGCTTGCGCCAGGCGGTCAGCGATGTCGCAGTGCAGCCGGTACCGCTTGTCCATGGCGGCGCTGCGCTCGGGGGAGGGCCGGTAGGTGCGGCCAAGCGCTGCGACGTCGCGCGGATCGTGCCGCGGCGAGGCGAACAGGCCGACGCCGGCGCCGGCACAGAGCGCAGCACCCCATGCGGCGGCTTCTTCCGTCTCGGTCACCGTGATCGGCATGCCGAGCACATCGGCAAAGATGTGCGCGAAGACCGGGTTGCGGGAAATGCCGCCGGTCAGCCGCGCCTCGCGCGGGGCAAAACCTTCGCGCAGCGCATCGACGTGGACGCGATGGTTGAAGGCTATGCCCTCGATCACCGCACGCAGCATGTCGCCGCGGTCATGCCAGCCGCGCAGCCCGAGGAAGCCGGCGCTGGCGGCCGGGCCATGCGGCGAGCCGAACAGATAGGGATGGAAGAGCAGCGTCGAGGGCCGCGCCAACGCCGCCTCGATTTCCGGACCGACGATGGTGTGGATCGAGCGTCCGTCGGTTTCGGCCGCCGCCCGCTCGGAACCGCACAGTGTGTCGAGAAACCAGTCGTAATTTGCCGCCGATGCGGGCGAGATCGACATGTTGTTCCATTCGCCGAGCTTCAAGCCGTTGCGGCAGAACCAGCGGGCGTCGATGCGCGGCGCGGTGGAGACCGTCTCGTTGATCGAATAGGTGCCGGCAACTATCGCGACTACACCTTCGCCATAGCCGCCGATGCCGAGCGCCGAAGCGGTCACGTCGTGCAGGCCGGCCACGACCGGGGTGCCGGCAAGCAGGCCAGTGGATCGGGCCGCCTGCGCCGTGACGGCTCCGACGATTTCGTCCGGCCGCGCCGCCGGCGGCAGCGCGTCGCCGAGCGCTTCGAGACCGAAGATCTGCAGGATGTCCGGCGCGTAGGCCTGGCTGTCGACGGCTGTGAACGAGGTGCTGGCCTCGGTGAGGTCGGTGCCCAGGCTTCCCGTAAGGCAAAAGCGCAGCCAGTCCTTGCAGGCAAGCACATGGCCGATGCGGGCAAAGCGCTGCGGCTCGCGCTCGCGCATCCAGGCCAGCAGCGAAGATGGCGCCGAGGCGTGCGGCGTCTGGCCGGTCCGCGACAACGCCTTGGCGGCCGTACCGTCGGTCTGCCAGCGGGCGGCGACCTCTCCGGCCCGGCTGTCCAGCGACAGGATGCCGTGTCCGAGCGGTCGGCGGTCGCGACCCAGCATATAGAGCCCGTCGCCATGCGCGGTGGCGGCGACGGCAGCAATGTCCGAGCCCGGCCTGCCGCAGCCGGAGAGCGCTTCCGCGATTGCCTCGGCGGCGGCGCGCCACAGCTCGTCCATGTCGCGCTCGACATGACGCGGTTCGGAGATGATCTGCGGCAAGCGGCGGCGGGCTACGGCCAGCGGCGCGCCGGCCTCGTCGAAAACCACCGCCTTGGTGACGGTCAGGCCGCTATCGATCCCCAGCAGACAGGGCATGCGTTCCTCGCCATGCACGTCGCGTGCATCTCCTGAGGTTCTCGCATAGCATCATGTGAAATTAACATCAACGGATGTTACAATCAGGCGACTGTAACATCTTCTGGTCGCGCGGCGGCGACGACGACCGTCATGCCGCCAGCCTTCATCTCCTCGACCTGCCGCGGTGGAGTTCCGTCGTCGACGATGATGACGTCGAACTCGTTCAGCGCGCACATGGCATGCAGCGCCCGGCGCTCGAATTTGGTGTGATCGGCCAGCAGGATGCGCATGGCGGCGCTGTCGAACATCGCGCGCTTTGTCTCGACCATTTCCGGCGACTGGTGGAACACCATGCCGTCGGTGATGGCCGACATTGACATGAAGACGCGATCGGCCCGCAGCCGCCGGATCTCCGTGACCGTCACCGGCCCCATGAAGGCATTGCACCAGTTGTAGAACTGGCCGCCGAGCCCGAGCAGCGTCATGTCGCGCGTGTCCTTGAGCGCGTTCATCAGGGTGATGGAATTGGTGATCGCCGTCAGCGGCACGCGCGCGGCAAGGTGCGGAACGAGCTGCAGGACGGTGGTGGAATCGTCGAAAAAGACTGCCTGGCCAGGTTCCAGGAAGGCCGCGGCTGCCTGCGCGATCGCGCGCTTCTCCGCCGCCTGGCGCGACGAGCGGTAGGCATCGCTCGATTCGATGAGGCTGGTCGGGGCGGCTGAGACGATGCCGCGCGTCTTGCGCAGCAATCCCTTCTCGACCAGTTCGTCCAAGTCGCGATGCGCGGTCATCAGGCTGATGCCGAAGCGCTCGGTGAGATCCTCGATGCGCATCGTGCCCTCGACCATGACGGCCTCGGCAATCATCCGGCGGCGCGCCAGCTGGCGCGCGTGGCGGCTGTCGGCGGGCACCTGATCCCCGGCAAGGGTCTTCAAGGCCTGCTCGGGCCGAATCTCGCGATCTGTCATCCAAGCCTCTCCTGCCGATGCCATTCGCATATCTGGCGCCGATGGCAAGCGGGCACCTCGGGGGCGGGCAGGGTTTTGCGCATCGAATGCCTTTGCGCGGCAGGAAAAAGGGCGCGCAACGCCGCGCGCCCCAGTCCGGAGGTTCATTGGGAGAGCGTGAACGGCCCGGTGTACTTGTCGACATTGTCCTTGGTGATCAGGGCGCAGTCGAAAAGCTGCTTCTCGGAGGCAGCACCTGTGGAGCCGGTCTTGATGAACTTGTCGGCCTGCTTCACGGCTTCGGCCGAGAAGACCGCCACCGGCTGCAGCACCGTGTACTGCATCTCGCCCGCCTTGACGGCGGCGACCGCGTCCGGCGAGCCGTCGAAGCCGCCGACCTTCACCTGGGAGAGCTTGCCGGCTTCTTTCAGCGCCGCTATGGCGCCGAGGGCCATCTCGTCATTGCCGGAAATGACGCCGACGATGTCGGGATGGGCCTGCAGCAGCGACTGCATTTTCTGGTAGCCCTGGGTGCGGTCCCAGTTGGCCACTTCCTTGCCGACCTTCTTGAGATCCGGATACTGGGTGAGCACGGTTTCGTAGCCGTTCGAGCGCGTCGCCGCGTTGTTGTCGGCCGGGTTGCCGAACAGCTCGACATAGTTGCCCTTGTCACCGATCGCCTCGACCCACTGCTGCGCGCCGATCGCGGCGCCCTGGGCGTTGTTGGAGACGAGCTGCGCCTTGGCGAGACCGTCCTGGTTGATCTCGGCGTTGACCAGGAAGACCGGGATGTTGGCGGCGATTGCCTTCTTGACCGCGCCGATCGAACCGTCGGCATTGGCCGGGTCGAGGATGATCGCCACCGACTTGTTGGTGATGGCGGTGTCGATCATCGTGCTTTCGGTGTTGGTGTCGCCCTTGTGGGCGCTGACATTGGCGGTGTAGCCGAGGCTCTCGGCCGTGGCCTTGGCGACCTGGCCTTCGGTGAGCCAATAGGGATTGGCCGGATCGGTCACGATGATGCTGATCAAGCCGGCCGCCCAGGATTGGCTTGCCATCAACGGCAGCGCCGCGGCGGCGACCAACAGGATCCTTCTGGTCTTATCGATCATTTCTCTCACTCCCTCTACATATTGCGGTTTCGGATTGCGGTTGCCGATTTGTCTCGGCCTTCTTTCCGGCACAGTCTCCTTGCGGTCCCGGAGAAGCTCTTTGGCGGGGCGCGGCGTCACTGTCGGATGCCGCGGGCCCCGTATTGGATGGTGTTCATGAGCACTGCGAGCACGATGACGGCGCCGGTGAAGACGGTCTGCCAGTAGGAAGACACGCCGATGATCACGAGGCCGTCCGAAAGAAAGCCGATGACGAAGGCACCCAGCATGGTGCCGCGCACCGTGCCGCGGCCGCCGGTCAGCGCGGCGCCGCCGATGACGACCGCCGCGATCGCGGTCAGCTCGTAGGTGGTGCCGGCGGTCGGCCCGGCCGACGTCAACTGCGAAGAGAGCACCAGGCCGGCGATGGCCGACAGGATCCCGGAGAGTGTGTAAACCGTGATCTTGACCCGCTTGACAGGCACGCCCGACAGATCGGCTGCGTTCTCGTTGCCGCCCGCGGCATAGAGCCAGCGGCCGAAGGAGGAGCGGCTGAGCATCAGCCCGGTCAGCACGGCGAGGGCGGCCAGGACCAGCACACTGATCGGCACCCCGAATAGCCGGTTGAAGCCCAGCCAGTCGAAACCGGTGTTGCCGAGCTCCGGCCGGCCGGCGAGGTTGTTGTAAGTGAGGCCGTTGGTCTGCAGCAGCGCGATGCCGCGCGCCATGTACATGACGCCCAGCGTGGTGACGAAGGCGGGCACCCTGAACCAGGCGATGAGGATGCCGTTGAGCGCGCCGAGCAAGGCGCCGAGCGCGCAGGTCAGCACGACCACCGCCCATACAGGTGGAAACAGGATGACACCGAGCGGCGTCAGTTCGACACCCTGCATCAGCGCGCCGGCAACCACGCCGCACAGCGCCAGGATCGAGCCCACCGACAGGTCGATGCCGCCACTCAGGATCACCACCAGCATGCCGATCGCCAGGATGCCGTAGATGGCGACATGCGAAGACATGATCAGCAGGTTTGAGACGGTGAGGTAGTTCGGCGACAGAAACGAGAAGACGATGATGATGGCGATCAACGCGAAGAAGGCGCGGCCCTTCAGCAAGAGCTTGATAGGGCTGATTGTCGTCCCCCTCACGGCCGCGGCCGGGGAAGAGATGCCATCGGCGCTCGGTTGCGTCATTGTTCTTTCCCGTGCTCCGCTCAGGCCGCCACGGCCTCGCCCGAGGCGGCCATGATCTTTTCCTTGGTGATGTCCGAAGTGAACTCGGCCGAGATCCGCCCGCGCCGCATGATGATGATGCGGTGGGCGATCGACAGGCATTCGTTGACTTCCGATGTCGTGAACACGACGGCCTGCCCGGCCGCCGCGTGGTGAGCCAGAATCCGGAACACCTCGGCCTTGGCGCCGATGTCGATGCCGCGGCTGGGTTCATCCAGCAGGATGACCTTAGGATCGGTGGCGAGCATCTTGCCGATTACCACCTTCTGCTGGTTGCCGCCGGACAGCGACCCGATCGGCACGTCCGGTCCATCGGTCTTGACCGTCACGTCCCGGATCGATTTCTGGACCAGCGCCCGCTCGAGCTTGACTGAGGTGAATATCCCGCGCGTGAATTCCATGATCGAGGCGAGCGAAAGATTCTGCCCGACCGACATCGTCTGGACGAGACCGTAGCGCTGGCGATCCTCGGGCACGAGCGCAAGGCCGCGGGAGATGCGCTCGCCGATGGGGAGGTGGGAAATCTCTTTGCCCTCGAGCACGATCTCGCCGGACGTCGCACTCAGCTTGCCGGCGACGGTCTCGAGCAGTTCCGTCCTGCCGGCCCCCATCAGGCCATAGATGCAGACGATCTCGCCGGCCCTGACGTCGAGCGACATGCGATCGACGACGTTGTAGCCGCCGCCGGCCGGATCCGGCACGGTCAGTTCGCGGATCGAGAGCATGACCGGACCGAAATCATGGCCGGTCGGCGGACTGCCCAGATCATAGTTCTCGCCGACCATGTTGCGCACGATCCATTCGAGATCGATATCGGCGCGCGGCGCGTAGGCGGTCATGTTGCCGTCCCGCAGCACCACGGCATGATCGGTGATCTGCAGCGCCTCCTCCAGATGATGCGAGATGTAGACGATCGACACACCCTTGGCGGTCAGGTCGCGGATCACGCTGAAGAGCACCTCGACCTCGGTGGCGGAAAGCGCCGATGTCGGTTCGTCCATGATGAGGATACGGCTGTCGACCGAAAGCGCGCGGGCGATCTCGACGATCTGCTGCTGTCCGAGGCGTAGTTCCTCGACAGGGGTGAGTGGATCGATGTCCTCCTCGAGTTCCGCCAGCAGCCTGCGGACCTGGCGTTCCTCCTCGGCGTAGTTGACGCCGGTCGGGCCGGTGATCTCGCGCCCCATGAAGATGTTGTCGCGAACCGACAGATTGGGCGCGAGGCTAAGCTCCTGATGAATGATCGAGATGCCGTGGTTCCGCGCGTCGGTGGAGGAGGAAAACACGATGGGCTGGCCGTCGAGAACGATCTCGCCGGAGGTCGGCTGCACCACGCCGGAGAGGATCTTCATCAGCGTCGACTTGCCGGCGCCGTTCTCGCCGAACAGCGTCGTCACCTGACCGCGGTGGATGTCGAAATTGACGCCCTTCAGCGCCCTCACGCCGTTGTAGGACTTGGCGATGTTGCGCGCCGCCAGAACCACTTCGCCGGCCGGCCGGGAGGTCGCAGCGTCGCTCATTTGACGGTGACCTTCACCGGCGTGATCAGCCAGTTCTTAGGGTTGATGAGGCGGAAGACGCCGAAGATCTCCAGCGTCTTGCCGGAGAGGCCGGCGGTGTCGATAGCGTCGAGGGTCGCCTTCTTCATGGCGCGGTTGATGCCCGAGCCGGCGTCCTGGTATTCGATCTGGTTCTTGAACTTGCCGAAGACGATGTCACCCGTCGCATCGCGCAGATCGGTGCCGTTGATGGCCGGGCCGGCCTGCACCCGAATATGGATGTCGGCCGGTACGCCGTCGGCCTTGAGCTCGTAGACGCCGGATTTCGCTTCGCCCGCCACCGCCGTCAGCCTGATCGGGATGATCGCGCCGGTCGACGAGGCGGTTCCGTATTGCTTGGCGGCCGCGTTCTTGTCGGCCATCACCGCCGGTCCGAAGGTGGCGGCGTTGACGGCGTGCTCGACGACGAAGGCCTGGATGCGCGGGAACTCCTTTTCGCCGAACCGGTCGGGCGAAAACGCCTCCTGGCCAACGTCGGCAGACGATCCGATCCGGACCACCTTCGTGTCGAGCGCGATCGCGGCAAAGACCACGACGCCGAGACCGATCGCGATCGTGAGACTGCGGCGTGGCGCGGCCGGGGCCTTCGGGGCCGACATGGCATTCATCATTCAGAGCCCTGCCGACGATGAAACGAGGCGGGCAGGGGCCGATGCAACGATGGTCGCGGATGCACGACGCAGGCCTGCCGCATGGTCGGGTCGCTTGCTTGCATCGATTTCCTCCACCCTTGACCGGCGATGCGGCGTCTTCCTTCCGCTGCATCGACGTCCATTCTACGACCGCTATGTTATATTCGTGTTATCTTTTGCGTCAAGTATGATAGATCGGAATTCCGCTTCGGTCCCGATAGTGACCCGTCGAAAGGGGCTTTTAGCCATACGATTTTCAAACCGGCATCTCTCGGAACAGCCTCGCGCATTCGATTGATCCTATGGCCGATCATTGAGATGATCTATCTCGCAGGCACGGCAGAAACATGCTGCGATGGCCAATTTATCAGAGATAAACAATTGATTTATATCGTTATTACACACGCCGTACTGTGCTGCAGCGCAAGTTGAAAACAAGCCTGAAGCATCCGGCCGCCCGTTTGTCCGCTTTCCTGTCCGCCTGCCGGAGACGATGGAAGGCGGATCGTCGAGTTCCTCCTGACTGATATCAGCGTAGCTGAAAAAATTTTCGTTGTCTGCAAAAAAAATCATGCATTGTGTTATTTCCGTGATAACTTAGAGTGGACTGCGTAGGCGCCGTTACGGAGGAGTGCGCAACGGCGTATCTTTCGCCGCCACCCGTTCGCCGGTGGCTTCGGGCGGGAAAATCAGGAGGAGACGGACATTGCCCTGTTGCCGATCCAGGCATGGTCGCATCGGAAGCGGAGAGATCCGTGGCCGGCGCTGACGTCATCATAGGTATCGATTCCGGCACGTCGGTGATCAAGGCGGTCGCCTTCGAGCTGAACGGCCGCCAGATCGCGTCCGCTTCGGTTCCGAACCGGTACGCGTCCGGCGCCGACGGTTCGGCGACGCAGTCGCTCTCCCAGACTTGGCGCGACTGCACCGCTGCGCTTCGAGGGCTCGGCGACAAGGTTGAAAACCTTGTGGCGCGCACCGCGGCGCTCGCGGTGACCGCGCAGGGCGACGGCACCTGGCTCGTCGGTCGGCAAGACACGCCGGTCGCCGACGCATGGCTGTGGCTCGATGCCCGCGCTGCGCCCACCGTCGAGCGCTTGGCTGCCGGCCCGCTTAGCCGTGCCCGTTTCGAGGCGACGGGAACCGGGCTCAACACCTGCCAGCAAGGCAGTCAGATGGCCCATATGGACCGCCACGCGCCCGAGCTTCTCGACCGTGCCGAAGTGGCGCTGCACTGCAAGGACTGGCTCTATCTGAACCTGACCGGCGTGCGCGCCACCGATCCTTCGGAATCAAGTTTCACCTTCGGCAATTTTCGTACCCGCCGCTACGACGACGCCGTCATCGAGGCGCTAGGCCTTTCCGGCCGGCGCAAGCTGTTGCCCGAGATCATCGACGGCACCATGGTGACCCATCCGCTGACGGCAGCCGCAGCGGCCGAGACCGGACTGAAAGCCGGCACTCCCGTCAGCCTCGGTTATGTCGACATGGTCATGACCGCGCTCGGCGCCGGGGTCTGCGGCGGCGAGGGGGATGTCGCCTGCTCGATCGTGGGCTCGACCGGCGTCCACATGCGCGCCGTGCCGACGGGCGCCGTGCACCTCAACAAGGAGGGCTCCGGTTACGTCATCACACTCCCGGTTCCGGATTTGGTGACGCAGGTCCAGACCAACATGGCGACCACGCTCAACATCGACTGGGTTCTCGGTCTTGCCGCGGACGTGCTGAAGGAATTCGGACAGGAGGCCGGTCATCGCGATCTGGTCGCCCGCATCGATCACTGGCTCGGCGACAGCCAGCCCGGCCAGATCGTCTATCACCCCTATATTTCGGAGGCGGGCGAGCGCGGGCCGTTCGTCAACGCCAACGCCCGCGCCGGCTTCGTCGGCCTGTCTGTCAACCATCGCTATTCGAGCTTGGTGCGTGCCGTCATCGAGGGACTGGGGCTTGCCATGCGCGACTGCTACGCTGCCATGGGCGACCTGCCGTCGGAGCTGCGGCTGTCGGGCGGCGCGGCCCGCTCGCAAAGATTGCGCGGCATCCTGTCGGCGGCGGTTCACGCGCCGGTGCGCGTCTCATCGCGCGAGGAGGCGGGTGCCGCCGGCTGCGCGATGATGGCGGCGGTCGCCATCGGCGCCTACCCCGACATGGGCGCCTGCATCGCCGATTGGGTCACGCCGCTGCTCGGGCCCGCCGAGGCGCCCGATCCGGCGCTGATGAGCGCCTATGACGGGCTGTTTCCCGCATTCGGCGCGGCACGCCATGCCCTGGGGCCAGCCTGGGACATGCTCGCCGCCCAGCGCCGCAACACGGCTGCCGCCGAAACGCCGCAAGGAGCATAGGATGGGGCCTGAGCCGAAAATGGTCGACCTCTTCGTCATCGGCGGCGGCATCAACGGCGCCGGCATCGCGCGGGACGCAGCAGGCCGCGGCCTGTCGGTCGTGCTATGCGAAAAGGACGACCTTGCCGAGGGCACGTCCTCGCGCTCCGGCAAGCTCGTGCATGGCGGTCTGCGCTATCTCGAATATTACGAGTTCCGGCTGGTGCGCGAGGCGCTGATCGAGCGCGAGGTTCTACTCAAGGCCGCGCCCCATATCATCTGGCCGATGCGCTTCGTGCTGCCGCACAGCCCGCAGGATCGGCCGGCCTGGCTCGTGCGGCTCGGCCTGTTCCTTTACGACCATCTGGGCGGCCGAAAGCGGCTGCCCGGCACGCGCACGCTCGACCTCGAGCGCGATCCGGAAGGAACGCCGTTGCTCGACCAATATACGCGCGGCTTCGAATATTCCGACTGCTGGGTGGACGATTCGCGGCTGGTGGTGCTCAACGCTGTCGGCGCCGCCGAACGCGGGGCCGAGGTGCTCACCCGCTCGCCTGCCGTCTCAGCCCGCTGTGAGAATGGCGCCTGGATGGTGACGACGAGAAACGCGATGACGGGGGAAACGCGCGTCTTTCGCGCCCGCTGTCTCGTCAATGCCGCCGGTCCGTGGGTTTCGGACGTCATCGGCCGTGTCGCGGGATCGAACTCGTCGCGCAATGTGCGCCTGGTCAAAGGCAGCCACATCATCGTGCCTAAGTTCTGGCAGGGCGCCAATGCCTATCTGGTGCAGAACCATGACAAACGCGTCATCTTCATCAATCCCTATGAGGGGAACATGGCGCTGATCGGAACCACCGACATCGCCTATGACGGCCGCGCCGAGGACGTCAGGGCCGACGAGGCCGAGATCGACTATTTGCTGGCGGCGGTGAACCGCTATTTCAAGGAGAAGCTGCGGCGCCAGGACGTGCTCTACTCCTTCTCCGGCGTGCGGCCGCTGTTCGATGACGGCAAGGGCAATCCCTCCGCCGTGACGCGCGACTATGTCTTCGACCTCGACGAGAGCGGCGGCGCGCCGCTGCTCAACGTCTTCGGCGGCAAGATCACCACTTTCCGCGAATTGGCCGAGCGCGGTATGCACCGGCTGAAGCATATTTTCCCGAAGATGGGCGGGGACTGGACCGAGACCGCGCCGCTGCCCGGCGGCGAAATCCCCAACGCCGACTACGAGACCTTCGCCAACGGTCTGCGCGAGACCTATCCGTGGATGCCGCGCAATCTCGTCCATCACTATGGGCGGCTCTACGGTGCGCGCACCAGGGACCTCGTCAAAGACGCGGCCGGGCTCGATGGCCTTGGACGTCATCACGGCGGCCTGCTCTACGAGGCGGAGGTGCGCTATCTCGTCGCCAAGGAGTGGGCGCGCGCGCCCGACGACATCCTGCTGCGGCGCACCAAGCACCACCTGCATCTCACCGAGGCCGAACGGGGCGCCTTCGCCATGTGGTTTGACGCCGAGCGCCTGGCCGAGGCCGCGTGAAATCTGATGCGACCTCGACCCGCAACCACGTTCCGGACCCACGCGCCATGGCGCTGACACTTTCGCTGAACACCAACCCGTTGGTCAACCGCTTTGCCGAGCCGGACGACCTGATCGAGACGGTCGCCCGCGACCTCAGGCTGCGCGACCTGCAGCTGACGCACGAGTTCATCAATCCGAGCTGGCCAGCGCCCCTGATCCGGCGGCTGACCCGGCAGATGACGGCGGCCCTGCGGCGCACCGGCGTCCGCGTCACCAGCGGCATGACCGGTCCGTACGGCCGGCTCAACCATTTCGGCCATCCCGACCGCGATGTTCGCCGATACTATGTCGACTGGTTCAAAACTTTCGCCGACATTGCCGCCGACCTCGGCGGCGTTTGCATCGGCACCCAGTTCGCCATCTTCACCTTCAAGGATTATGACGATCCGGCCCGGCGCGAGGAGCTGATCGGGATCGCCATCGACTGCTGGGCAGAGGTGGCGGAGCATGCCAAAGGTGCCGGGCTGCGATACGTCTTCTGGGAACCGATGAGCATCGGGCGCGAGTTCGGCCAGACGATCGCCGAATGCCTGAAGCTGCAGGACAGGCTGACCAAAGCCGAAATGGCGGTGCCGATGTGGATGATGGCGGACATCGACCACGGCGACGTGACCAGTGCCGATCCGGATGATTACGATCCCTATGCCTGGGCGCGCGCGGTGCCCAAAGTGTCGCCGATCATCCATATCAAACAAAGCCTTATGGACAAGGGTGGACACCGCCCCTTCACCGCCGCGTTCAACAGCAGGGGCCGCATCCAACCCAAGCCGCTGCTACAGGCCTTGGCCGAAGGCGGCGCCGTCGAGAACGAGATCTGCCTGGAGCTGAGTTTCAAGGAGCGTGAGCCGGAGGATCGGCAGGTCATCGCTCAGATCGCCGAGAGCATAGCTTTCTGGGCGCCGCATATCGACACCGGCGTGCAAAGCCTGAATATCTGAGCCGGCTGCCGATGACGCCCAAACGCGCGATAAAGGACTGCATGTTTTGAAACGACCGGGTAAACTGGACGCGGAAGGGTCGCTCGCGATCCGCGCCGCCTGGCTGCACTATGCAGGCGGTCTCACTCAGGCCGAGGTGGCCAAGCGGCTCGGGTTGCCTTCGGTGAAGGCGCATCGTCTGATCGCCCGGGCGGTGGCCGACGGCGCGGTGAAAGTCTCGATCGACGGCGCTATCGTCGAATGCGTCCTGCTGGAGAACCAGCTCTGCGATCGGTTCGGACTGGATTTCTGCGAGGTTGCGCCGGATCTGGGCGAGGAAGGCTTGCCGCTGCGGGCGCTGGGGCTGGCGGGCGCCAGTTTCCTGCGTCGCGAGATGGAGCGCGGCGAAGACAGGGTCATCGGTATCGGGCATGGTCGCACGCTCGCCGCCGCGGTGCATCAGTTGCCGCGCTTCGAGGCAGCCGGCGTCCGCTTCGTCTCGCTGCTCGGCGGCCTGACCCGCAACTATGCCGCCAATCCGCACGACGTCATGCACCGACTCGCCGAAAAGACCGGCGCACAGGCCTACGTCATGCCGGTCCCCTTTTTTGCCAATTCCGCAGACGACCGCGAAGTACTCCTGGCGCAGCGCGGCGTGCGGGAGATATTCGAGATGTCGAACCGGGCGGGACTGAAATTCGTCGGCATCGGCACGGCGGATGCCGGCGCCCAGCTTGTGGCGACCGGCATGATCGAGCCGCGTGAAATCTCCGAGATCACTGCCGTCGGTGGCGTCGGCGAAATGCTCGGCCATTTTTTCGACACGCGCGGCCGGGTGCTGGAGACAACCTTGACCGCCCGCACGCTCGCCGTCGATCTGGACGGGCCGGCGGAAAGCCGCATCATCGCCATCGCCGGCGGCCCCACGAAGATCGAGGCAGTACGTGCGGTGCTGAAGAGCGCGCGGTTGAAGGGCCTTATCACCGACGAGCCGACGGCCCGGGCCCTGGTCGGCGCAACGGAGTGAACCATCGCATGCCGCAGCCGAAGCAAGTCTGGATCGGGACCAGCTGGAAAATGAACAAGACGCTGGCGGAGGCGCGCGCCTTCGCCGGCGGGCTGCTTGCCGAT
>NZ_JAIUHG010000028.1 GCF_020164955.1 Mesorhizobium sp. CA8 | reverse complement strand
CAGCCTCCATTCGCTGGCGATAAAACCGGACAACTCATGTGCTACCTAACCCGGACAACTCATGCGCTTACGACACGTATCGCTTGAGGTGTTGCGTACTGGCCGTCTTTGATCTATAGGACCGCGGTTCCAAGAAAACCGCCCGGCAGGGCATGCCGTGGCGGTTTCATTTGCTTTTCGGGCTTTGGTCGGCCCGAAGCGAGACAAGAAGCGCGATGGTGCGCCACCAATACGGAGTAGCAAAATGCCCAAGATGAAGACCAAATCGGCCGCAAAGAAGCGGTTCAAGATTACTGCCACCGGCAAGGTGCTGTCGGCTGCCGCCGGCAAGCGCCACGGCATGATCAAGCGTTCCAACAAGTTCATTCGCGATGCCCGCGGCACGATGGTTCTGGCTGAACCGGACGGCAAGAAGGTCATCAAGAATTTTCTGCCGAACGGCCTCTGAGCATTCGGTCTGGACGCATTTGTTTGACGCAATTCCGAACGGAAAACCGCTACACACTTTTCCTGGAATTGCTTTTTAAGGAGATCATGACATGGCACGTGTAAAGAGAGGCGTTACCGCCCACGCCAAGCACAAGAAGGTCCTGAAAGCCGCCAAGGGCTTCTACGGCCGCCGCAAGAACACCATTCGCATCGCCAAGCAGGCGGTGGAGAAGTCGCTGCAATACGCCTATCGCGACCGCAAGAACCGCAAGCGCTCGTTCCGCGCGCTGTGGATCCAGCGCATCAACGCCGCGACCCACGAGCATGGCCTGACCTATGGCCGCTTCATCGACGGCCTCAACAAGGCCGGCATCGAGATCGACCGCAAGGTTCTTTCGGACATGGCCATCCACGAGCCGCAGGCTTTCGCCGCGCTGGTCGCCAAGGCCAAGGTCGCGCTCGAATATCTGAAGAACACCACGCCGAATGCTTTTGAGAGCGCTGTCGCCTAAGCCAGCGCTTCCCAAGCATACGCAATTCTGATTTGGGGAACCCGCGCTGGCACGGCTGGCGCGGGTTCTTTTTTGGCCCCGATGTAACCAAAATGGCACCCGCGTAACCAAAATGGTGACGCACGCGGAATGCTAGTCATCCAATCGAGAGAGTTTCGCCGTGAACGCCACCGCTGGAAATCTTGAAACCCTTGAAGCTTCCCTGATGGCCGACATCGCGGCTGCGGCCGACGAACCGGCAATCGAGGCGGTGCGCGTCTCGGCGCTCGGCAAGAAGGGCTCGGTCTCCGAAATGCTGAAGACGCTGGGCGCGATGAGCGCCGAGGAGCGGCAGGTGAAGGGCCCGGCGATCAACGGAATGAAGAACCGCATCACCGAAGCGCTCACCCAGCGCAAGGCGGAACTGAAGGATGTGGCCATCGCCGCGCGGCTTGCCGCCGAGAAGGTCGATGTCACGCTCCCCGTTCGCCAGTCGCCGGCCGAGCGCGGCCGCATCCATCCGATCAGCCAGGTGATCGACGAGATCGCGGCGATCTTCGGCGACCTCGGCTTCGCGATCGCCGAAGGCCCGGATATCGAGACCGACTATTACAATTTCACGGCGCTGAATTTCCCCGAGGGGCATCCGGCGCGCGAGATGCATGACACCTTCTTCTTCCAGCCGGACGAGAAGGGCGAGCGCAAGCTGTTGCGCACGCACACCTCGCCCGTGCAGATCCGCACCATGGAGCGGCAGAAGCCGCCGATCCGCATCGTCATCCCCGGCAAGACCTACCGGCAGGATTCGGACGCCACTCACTCGCCGATGTTCCATCAGGTCGAGGGGCTGGTGGTCGACAAATCGGCCAATGTCGCCAACATGAAGTGGGTGCTGGAGGAGTTCTGCAAGGCCTTCTTCGAGGTGCCGTCGGTCAAGATGCGCTTCCGCCCGTCCTTCTTCCCGTTCACCGAGCCGAGCCTCGAGGTCGACATCCAGTGCGACCGCTCGCGTCCCGGCGAAGTGCGCTTCGGCGAAGGGTCCGACTGGATGGAGATCCTGGGCTGCGGCATGGTGCATCCCAACGTGCTGCGCGCCGGCGGCCTCGACCCCGACGAATATCAGGGCTTTGCCTGGGGCATGGGCATCGACCGCATCGCCATGCTGAAATACGGCATGCCGGACCTGCGCGCCTTCTTCGATGCCGACGTGCGCTGGCTGTCGCATTACGGCTTCCGGCCGCTCGACCTGCCGACGCTGTTCGGGGGGCTGTCTGCATGACGGCACCTCACACCGGCGGCTGCCGTTGCGGCGCGGTGCGGTTCGAGGCCTCGGCCGAGCCGCATCACATCAGTTATTGCCATTGCGGCGATTGCCGGCGAGCCAGCGGCGCGCCGGTGTCGGCCTTTGTCGGCTTCATGGCCGACCAGGTCGCGCTCAACGGCAAATCGCTGAAAAGCTACCGCAACGGCCCGGTGGAGCGCTCGTTCTGCGGCATTTGCGGCTCGCCTATCGCCTATACCGACCAGCGGCTCGACAACCGGATCTACTTCATGCTCGGCACCATGGACATGCCGGCCTATTTCAGGCCGACCGTGCATGCGCATGTGCGCGAGCAGCTGCCTTTCCTGCACATGCCCGATGCGCTGCCGCGCGAGCTGAAGACCAGCGTTCCCCGGCCCGAAGAACAAAGACCCTCGGAAACACAGTCATGAAATTCACCCTCTCCTGGCTCAAGGACCATCTCGAGACCGACGCCTCGCTCGCCGAGATCGTCGAGCGGCTGACCGCGATCGGCCTCGAAGTCGAGCATGTCGACGACAAGGCCGGCCTGAAACCCTTCGTCATCGCGAAGGTGCTGACGGCAGTGCAACATCCGGACGCCGACCGGCTGCGCGTGCTGACCGTCGACACCGGCGACGGCAAGCCGCCGGTGCAGGTCGTGTGCGGTGCGCCCAATGCCCGCGCGGGCATGATCGGCGCCTTCGCGGCGCCCGGCACCTATATTCCCGGCATCGACGTGACGCTCTCGGTCGGCAAGATCCGCGGCGTCGAAAGCCACGGCATGATGTGCTCGGAACGCGAGCTGGAAATCTCCGACGAGCATAACGGCATCATCGATTTGCCGCCGGATGCGCCGGTCGGTACCAGCTTCGCCGCCTACGCGCATCTCGACGATCCGGTGATCGAGATCAATCTGACGCCGAACCGGCCGGACGCGACCAGCGTCTACGGTATCGCGCGCGATCTTGCGGCGAGCGGGCTTGGCCGCCTCACCGGAGGCGCGATCATGCCGCATGTCGGCAACGGCATGTGCCCGGTCAAGGTCAAGATCGAGGCGCCGGAACTCTGCCCCGGCTTCGCGCTGACGCTGGTGAACGGCGTGAAGAACGGCCCATCGCCGAAATGGCTGCAGCAGCGGCTGATCGCCATCGGCTTGCGCCCGATCAGCGCCCTGGTCGACATCACCAACTATGTCACCTTCGACCGCGGCCGGCCGCTGCATGTGTTCGACGCCAACAAGGTCGCCGGCAACCTCGTCGTGCGCCGCGCCAAGCAGGGCGAGACGGTGCTGGCGCTTGACGGGCGCGAATACACGCTGACGCCGGATATGTGCGTCATCGCCGACGACAATGGCGTCGAATCGATCGCCGGCATCATGGGCGGCGAGCATTCGGGCTGCGACGAGAACACCACTGACGTGCTGATCGAATCGGCGCTCTGGGACCCGATCACGACCGCCCGCACCGGCCGCACGCTCGGCATCATCAGCGATGCGCGCTACCGCTTCGAGCGCGGCGTCGACCCTGAGTTCATGGTGCCGGGCGTGGAGCTTGCGACCAAGCTGGTGCTCGAGTTCTGCGGCGGCACGCCGACGGAAATCGAAGTAGCGGGCTATGCCGGTCACAAGCCGAAGATCATCTTCTTCCCGCTCTCGGAAGTGAAGCGGCTGACCGGCATCGAGGTGCCAAGAGAGGAAGCGCTCAGCATCCTGACGCGGCTCGGCTTCGAGCCGCGCAGTTCGGGCGACACCGTCGAGGTGAAGGTGCCGTCCTGGCGGCCGGATATCGACGACAAGGCGGATCTGGTCGAGGAGGTGATGCGCATCCACGGCGTCGACAACATAGCGCCGCAGCCGCTTACCTCGCATGACGCGGTCAACGGCAAGATCCTGACCACGCTGCAGCTGCGCACCCGTTCGGCCAAGCGCGCGTTGGCCGTGCGCGGCATGATGGAGGCCGTCACATGGTCGTTCATCCCCGCAAAGCACGCCGAGCTGTTCGGCGGCGGCCAGAACGGCCTGAAACTCGCCAACCCGATCGCCGCCGACATGTCCGACATGCGGCCTTCGCTGCTGCCGGGGCTGATCGCGGCCGCGCAGCGCAATGCCGACCGCGGCATCGGCGATGTGGCACTGTTCGAGGTCTCCGGTACCTATGAGGGCGACTTGGCCGACCAGCAGCGGCGCGTCGCAGCCGGCGTGCGGCGCGGCACGGCCAAGCTCGACGGCTCGGGCCGCAGTTGGTCCGGCAATGCCGGGCCGGTCGGCGTGTTCGACGCCAAGGCGGACGCAATCGCAGCGCTCGAAGCCTGCGGCGCGCCGGTCGACCGGCTGCAGATCGAGCCCGGCGGCCCGGCCTGGTATCACCCGGGACGTTCAGGAACGATCAAGCTTGGGCCAAAGACGGTGCTCGGCACATTCGGCGAGTTCCATCCGAAAACGCTCGAAACGCTCGACGCCTCCGGCCCGATCTGCGGCTTCGAGGTTTTCGTCGACGCCGTGCCGGAACCGAAGGCCAAGCCGACGCGCACCAAGCCGAAGTTGGAGCTCTCGCCGTTCCAGGCGGTGAAGCGCGATTTTGCTTTCGTCGTGGACAGGTCGGTGGAAGCCGGCACGCTGGTGCGGGCAGCGCTCGCGGCCGACAAGAAACTGGTCACCGGCGTTTCGGTGTTCGACGTCTTTGAAGGCGCCTCGCTCGGCGCGGCCAAGAAGTCGATCGCCATCGAGGTCTCGATCCAGCCGGTCGAAAAAACGCTGACCGACGAGGATTTCGAGGCGCTCGCAAAACGCATCGTCGAGAACGTCAACAAGCAGACGGGCGGCGTGCTGAGGGCGTAGCGAGTCTCCGCTTTACGCAATTCCGGGCGGAAAACCGCTGTGCACTTGTCCTGGATTTGCTTCTGAGGATTGCCGGAGCATGGCGAATCGCTCTCCAAAAGGGCGATGGACCATCTCCGCTATTCCGGCCTTGCCTTCGAAGAGCAGCGCGCGGCGTTCCTCGCCATCGTTGCGGGCGACCCGCTGCTCAGCGAGACACTGGCGCGCGTGCGCCGACTCGCGCTGCCCGATTGGCTGGTGGTTTCCGGCGCGCTCTACAACAGCGTCTGGAACCATCTGACCGGCAAGCCGCCGGGCTACGGCATCAAGGATGTCGATCTGTTCTATTTCGATGACACCGATTTGTCCTACGAGGTCGAGGATGCGGTGATCCGCCGGGCGGCTGCGCATTTCGAGGGGTTGCCGTTGCCGGTCGAGGTACGCAACCAGGCGCGGGTGCACCTGTGGTATCCGGTGAAATTCGGGCAGGAATGCCCGCGCTATGCGAGCGCGAGTGAATCAGTGAGCTATTTTGCGTCGAAGACGCATGCGGTCGGGGTGCGGTACGATACCGAGGGGTGCCTGGATTTGGTGGCGCCGTTTGGGCTCGACGACCTTTTTTCGTTCCGCATCACGCCGAACCGGGTGCTGGACAATCAGCGGACGCATGAGGCGAAGGGGAGAAGGGCGCAGGAGTGCTGGCCGGAGATTGAGGTGGCGCCGTGGTAGGACATTAGAAAAGTCGGCGGGACAGCCCCCCTCTGCCCTGCCGGGCATCTCCCCCGCAAGGGGGGAGATTGGCAGTTCGCCGGCGGCACCCCTTCTTGCAGCGTTGGTGATTGGCGAAAAGTCAAGCGACATCCGATCTCCCCCCTTGCGGGGGAGATGGCCGGCAGGCCAGAGGGGGGTGCCTCGCGCTGATGTCGCGCAATCTTCCGCACTGCACGGCTTTATGGAGAAGAAGGCGCCCGAGCGCCTCCTTCCACCTCACCCATTCACCAACGCCAGCAGTTCCTCCGTATAGCGCTTGCCGACCACCTTGTCGGGCGACAGCGCATCGCCGATCGCCGTCACTTCGGCCGCGCTCAACTCGATCCCGGCCGCGGCTGTGTTCTGCTCAAGGTGCCGTATCTTCCTTGCGCCGGGGATCGGCACGATGAAATTGCCCTGGTGCAGTACCCAGGCGAGCGCCAGCTGCGCCGGCCTCACGCCCTTTTGGGCGGCCATCTTCTCCAGCACAGCGATCACCGCGTGGTTGGCTTCCATGGCCTCGGCCTGGAAGCGCGGCAGAGTGAGGCGCCAGTCGCCGGCACCGAGCGCGTCCGGCTTGCTGATCGCGCCGGTGAGCAGGCCGCGGCCGAGCGGGCTGTAGGGGACGAAGCCGATGCCGAGTTCGCGGCAGACGTCGAACACCTCATCCTCGGGATCGCGGCTCCACAGCGAATATTCGCTCTGCACGGCGGCGATCGGGTGCACGGCATGCGCCCGGCGCAGCGTCGCGCCGCTCACCTCCGACAGGCCCAGCGCCCGGACCTTGCCCTCGCTCACCAGCTCTGCCATGGCGCCGACCGTGTCCTCGATCGGCACGTTCGGGTCGACGCGGTGCTGATAGTAGAGGTCGATCACGTCGGTGTTGAGCCGCTTCAGCGAGGCTTCGGCCACCGCCTTGACGTGTTCGGGGCGGCTGTCGACGCCGACCATGCGGTCGATGCCTTCGCCATGCTCGGAAATCTTGAAGCCGAATTTGGTTGCGATGGTGACCTTGTCGCGCACCGGTTTTAGGGCCTTGCCGAGCAGTATCTCGTTCTCGAATGGACCATAGACTTCGGCCGTATCGAAGAAAGTCACGCCGATCTCGACGGCGCGGCGCAGTGTGGCAATGGCTTCCGCCTCCGGCTGGCCGCCATAGGCGAAGCTCATGCCCATGCAGCCGAGGCCGACGGGGAAGACTTCGAGTTCAGTTCCAAGTTTGCGGGTTTTCATGGCGCATCTCCCTTGTTGCGATGAGGGAGAGATAGCGCCTCGCGATGCGTTCGATAATTCTTTCTCTTTAGTACGGCTTGCTCTATAAAATAGAACAATGAACCGGACGAACCTCTCACAACTCGCTGTGCTTGCCTCGGTCGCTCAATGCGCCAGCTTCCGCGGCGCGGCCCGCGAGCTCGGCATCGCGCCTTCCGCGGTCAGCCACGCGGTGTCGAGCCTGGAAGCACGGCTCGGCGTGCGGCTGCTTGCGCGCAGCACGCGCAGCGTGGCTCCGACCGAAGAAGGCGCGCAGCTTTTGGAACGGCTGCGGCCGGCCCTGTCCGAAATCGACCTGGCGCTGGAAACGGCGGTCGAGGCGCGCGACCGGCCGGCGGGGAATCTACGGCTTAGCGTGCCGCGCACCGCCGCGCATCTTGTGCTGACGCCGCGGCTCGGCGCCTTTGCCGCCGCTTATCCCGACATCGGGCTGGAGATCGTCATCGAGGATCGCTTCACCGATGTCGTCGAGGGTGGCTTCGACGCCGGCGTCAGGCTCGGCGAAAGCCTGCAGCGTGACATGATCGCGGTGCGGATCGGGCCCAACATCCGCGGCGCGGTGGTCGCTGCGCCCTCCTATCTCGCTTCTATGCCCAAGCCGCGCCATCCGCGTGACCTCACCGGCCACCGCTGCATCCGCTTCCGTTTCTCCAGCGGCATCCTTTACCGCTGGGAGTTCGAGAAGGATGGCGAGGAAATCGAGATGGTGGTCGAGGGGCCGCTGATCCTCGACGAGGATCATCTGATCGCCCAGGCGGCGGTCGACGGCGCCGGCCTGGCCTTCGTCTTCGAGCCCTATGTGCGGGCGCCGCTTGCCGACGGCAGGTTGATCCGCGTGCTGGAGGATTGGTGCCCGCCCTTCGACGGGTTCTTCGTCTATTATCCCAGCCGCCGGCAGATGCGGCCGGCGCTCCGGGCCTTCGTGAATTTCTTCAAGGTGAGCGCTTAGCTCGCGCCAAAACCACGCTTCAGACGTGATGGCAAAAATTGTCGAGGGTTGGCGCCGCCCCTCATCTGCCTGGCGGCATCTTCTCCCCGTTGAACGGGGAGAAGGGACGCTATCGCCGGCGGTTTCGCCAATCGCCGGCGCCGAAACTGCTCTTTCTCCCATCTACGGGGAGAAATGCCCGGCAGGGCAATGAGGGGCGGCGCCAGCGTCTGGGTGCCGAGAGAATGACAGCCGGCGTCTCGGAAGAAAGCTGAACTCGATAGCGTTCGCCTCGCATGCAATCCATCACCAACACCCCGACCCGCTATGGCTGGGCGATGATCATCCTCCACTGGCTGATCGGCATCATCTTCATCGGCCAGTTCGTGCTCGGCGTCGTCATGGTGCGGATCGAAAGCCAGCGGACGGCCTTCGAGCTGATCCAGCTGCACAAATCCTTCGGCTTCCTGCTGCTCGGCCTGATCATCCTGCGCATCGCCTGGCGGCTCGGCAATGCGGCGCCGGAGCTGCCGGGTTCGGTCGGAACGCTGGAGCGCAGGACTGCACCGCTCGCGCATTTCGCGCTCTATGCGTTCCAGATCGCGCTGCCTCTTTCCGGCTGGGCGCTGGTCTCGGTGTCGACGTTGGAGATCCCGACCATGCCATTCAATCTCTTCGTGATACCCGATCTGCCGCTGGCCGAATCCGACGCTTCGGAAAGCTTCTGGGCTTCCGCGCACTGGTATCTCGCCTATGCCGGCATCGCGCTGGTGGCGCTGCACATCGCGGCGGCCCTGCGCCACCATTTGCTGCTGCGCAACACGGTGCTGACGCGCATGATCACACCTTCGTCAGGCAGGGAATAGAACTGCGCCACCGGTCGTTGGTGGGGCGAGAACGCAGAAAACCGTATCTGCGGAAGGAAGAAACCCATGAACGCGCGTATCCTCGGATTGGCGGCTTTTGCCGCTTGCCTTACCATGCCTGCCGTTGCCGCGGTGGCGCTCAGCGACGCCGCCGGCAGCTACACGATCAGCCCGTCGGCCTCCTCGATCCGCTTCACCATCGGCAAGGCCGGCGGCGGTGGCTTCGACGGCGCCTTCGGCCGCTTCAAGGGCACGATCCGCATCGACAATGGCGATGTCGGCCGCTCGAAGGTGGACCTCACCATCTATCCCGAAAGCGTCGGCACCGGGCAGGGCCGTATCGACGCCTTCCTGCGTTCCGACGCGGTGTTCGACGCGGCCAACAGTCCGGAGATCCAGTTCCGCTCTACAAACGTGACACGCACCGGCGACACGACGGCGGTGGTGACCGGCCGGCTGACGGCGCGCGGCAAGACGTTTCCGGAAAAATTCACGGCCGAGCTCGGCGGATTGAAGGGCGGAACCATCAAATTCCACGTCACCGGCAAGGTTCTGCGGTCGCGCTACGGCATGGATGTCGGCACGCCGCTCTATTCCAATGTCGTCGATTTCGACATGATGCTGACGGGCAAGAGAGGTTAGTCGCAGTCCCTTTCCTCGCCCCCGCAAAGCGGGGGAGAGGTGGCCCGGGCGAAGCCCGAGACGGAGCGGTGGGCGACCCTTCGCGACGGCAGAGCCCTTGCAAGCTGAAGGTCATAAAGCGGCTCCGGCAACCCGGCGCTCTACGAAAACCCCTCTCCGCCCCGGCTTCGCCGGGCCACCTCTCCCCACTGCGTGGGGCGAGGAAGGAGCTTCTCCCGCATTGGCTTTTCCCTCTATTTGGGGCACACCTCCATCGATGTAACCGACATGGAGAAGCGTGATGTTCCGATGGGGTGTTCTGTCGACGGCAAAGATCGGCCGCGAGCAGCTTTTGCCGGCAATCGTGGAATCGGAGAACGGGGTCCTGTCGGCGATCGCCAGCCGCGATCTCTCCAAGGCCAAGGCGCTGGGCGAGCGTTTCGGCGCCCGTCATGCTTTCGGCTCCTATGAGGAATTGCTCGCCTCCAAGGAGGTCGACGGCGTCTATATCCCGCTGCCAACCTCCCAGCATGTCGAATGGACGGCAAAGGCGATCGAGGCCGGGAAGCATGTGCTGGTGGAAAAACCGCTGGCGCTCGACGCCAAGGACATCCCGCCGCTGATCAAGCTGCGCGACGAGAAGAAGGTGCTGGTCTGCGAGGCCTTCATGGTCGTCTACCACCCGCAATGGATCAAGGTGCGTGACCTCATTGCCGGCGGCGCCATCGGTCGGCTGCGCCATGTGCAGGGCGCGTTCTCCTACTACAATGTCGACCCCAAGAACATGCGCAACCAGCTCGATCTCGGCGGTGGCGCGCTGCCCGACATCGGCGTCTATCCGACCGTATCGACGCGCTTTTCGACCGGCAAGGAGCCTATCCGTGTCCAGGCCAATATAGAGCGCGACAAGAGTTTCGGCACCGACATCTATTCCTCGATCCGCGCCGATTTCGGCGATTTCGAATTGTCCTTCTACCTGTCGACGCAAATGGCGGCGCGGCAGGTGATGGTGTTCCACGGCGAGAAGGGTTTCATCGAGGTCTTCGCCCCGTTCAATGCCGGGCTCTACGACCACCACCGCATCGAGCTGCACAACCAGAACCACACCGACGCGCAGGTGTTCCGCTTCCCGGGCACCCAGCAATACCGGCTGGAGTGCGAAGCCTTCGTGCGCGCCGCCCAGGGCGGCAAAGACCGCGTCTTCACCCTGGAGGAATCGGTGCTCAACCAGAAGGTCATCGACGCCATCTTCCGCGCCGGCGAGAAGGACGGCTGGGAGCCCGTCTGAGACGCCGCAATAAGTTTTGCCGGCTAGTTCTGGGAGGGAAAATGGCTGACGCGGACGTGATCATTGTCGGCGCGGGGCTGGCTGGCCTCGTCGCCGCGACTGAGTTGGCGGAGGCCGGCAAGAAAATCATCATCGTCGACCAGGAGCCGGAACAGTCGCTGGGCGGCCAGGCCTTCTGGTCGTTCGGCGGGTTGTTCCTGGTCGATTCGCCGGAGCAGCGGCGCATGCGCATCCGCGATTCCCACGACCTCGCGCTCGAGGACTGGATGGGCACGGCCGCCTTCGATCGCCCTGAGGATTTCTGGCCGCGCAAATGGGCGGAAGCCTATGTCGGCTTCGCCGCTGGCGAGAAGCGCTCCTGGCTGATCGAGCGGGGCCTGAAATTCTTCCCCGTGGTCGGATGGGCCGAGCGCGGCGGCGGCAATGCGACCGGCCACGGCAATTCGGTGCCGCGCTTCCACATCACCTGGGGCACCGGGCCCGGCGTGCTCGAGCCTTTCGTGCAGCGCGTGCGCGAGGCGCAAAAGCGCGGGCTGGTCCAGTTCAAGTTCCGCCACCGGGTCAACGAGATCATCCGCGCCGGCGATACAGTAACTGGCGTGCGTGGCGATGTGCTGGAACCGTGCAGCGTCGAGCGCGGCCGCAAGAGTTCGCGCGCCGCGACCGGCGCGTTCGAGCTCAGCGCGCAAGCGGTGATCGTCGCTTCCGGCGGCATCGGCGGCAATCATGAGCTGGTGCGCCAGAACTGGCCGTCACGGCTAGGCGCGCCGCCGAAGCGGATGATCACGGGCGTGCCCGACCATGTCGACGGGCGCATGCTGGCGATCACCGAGGCTGCCGGGGGTTCGATCATCAACCGCGACCGTATGTGGCACTATGTCGAGGGCATCAAGAACTGGGCGCCGATCTGGACCGAGCATGCGATCCGCATCCTGCCCGGCCCCTCCTCGCTGTGGCTCGACGCGCGCGGCAAAAGGCTGCCGGCGCCGCTCTATCCGGGCTTCGACACGCTGGGCACGCTCAGCCACATCATGAGCACCGGCTTCGATTATTCCTGGTTCATCCTGACCAAAAAGATCATCCAGAAGGAGTTCGCGCTGTCGGGCTCCGAGCAGAACCCCGACCTCACCGGCAAAAGCTGGCGGCAGGTGCTGGGCCGCGCGACGTCGGGAATTCCCGGCCCCGTGAAGGCCTTCATGGAAAAGGGCGAGGATTTCATCGTCGAGGCCGACCTTGCGAAACTGGTGGCGCGCATGAACGCGCTGGCCGGCGGCGAGCCGCTGCTGGACGTCGCCCAGGTTGAGCGCGAGATCCGCGCCCGCGACAGGCAGCTTGACAATCCGTTCTCCAAGGATGCGCAGATCACCGGGCTGCGCGGCGCCCGAGCCTATCTCGGCGACAGGCTGATCCGCACCGCCAAGCCGCACAAGATGCTCGACCAGGCGAACGGCCCGCTGATCGCGGTGCGCCTCAACATCCTGACCCGCAAGACGCTGGGCGGGCTGCAGACCGACCTCGACAGCCGTGTGCTCGACGCCGCCGGACAGCCGGTGCCGGGGCTTTATGCGGTGGGCGAAGCCGCCGGCTTCGGCGGCGGCGGTGTGCATGGCTACGCGGCGCTCGAAGGCACATTTCTCGGCGGCTGCATTTTTTCGGGGCGCAGCGCCGGGCGGGCGGCGGCGAAGGCGGTCGGCTGAGCGGTTCTCTCCTCCTTGGGGCGGTTTAGGGGGGAAATTTTTTGCGTCCACGTGAATCCTTTGACCCGCACGAAACG
Organism: Mesorhizobium sp. CA8; assembly: GCF_020164955.1. Classification (GTDB taxonomy): domain Bacteria; phylum Pseudomonadota; class Alphaproteobacteria; order Rhizobiales; family Rhizobiaceae; genus Mesorhizobium. The sequence continues at coordinate 75,589 of NZ_JAIUHG010000028.1, read as the reverse complement.
TCTTCCTCATACCAACCGAAGGAGACGACAATGACCTACAATCTGATCCGCTACGGCGTGAAGGACGCCAGCATCGCCGAGAACCGGGCGCTGGTGGCAAAAGTGTTCGAGGCGCTGGATGAAACGCAGCCGCGATCGGTGCGCTATCTGGTGCTCGAACTGGAGAATGGGGAGTTCGTACACCTCGTCGGCTACGACAAGGACAGCTCGGCGCTGACCGAACTCGACGCGTTCAAGGCCTTCGGCGCCGATCATGCCGCGCGGCGTTCGACGCCGCTTGTGCGGGCGCCGGCGAAGATTGTTGGCAACTATCGTATGCTGGCCAGAGCCGATGAAGCCGTGCCCGCCTGATCCGGGCACCGCATGGCATCGGCCAGGCGAGAAAGAGGACGAATGAGCTCGGCAGCGTTCGGCCGCGCGGAACTTGACGCCATGCTCGTCGGCCTGCGGCCGAAGCTTCACCGCTACGCCGCCCGCATGGCCGGCTCGTCGATCGAGGGCGAGGACATCGTGCAGGAGGCGGTGGTGAAGGCGCTTGCCGCGCATGATGGCGGAACTCGCGTCGAGCGCCCCGAGCAGTGGCTGTTCCGTATCGCCCACAATGCGGCGCAGGATCATCTGCGCCGCCGCCAGCGCGAGCGCTCCCGAATGAGCGAAACCGACATGACGACGATTGAGGATCTCTCGGCCAACGCCGAGGCGCGGCTTGCGGCGGCGACAAGCCTGCACACGTTCATGCAACTCACGCCGGCGCAGCGCAGCGCCGTGGTCCTGATCGACGTGCTCGGCCTCAGCCTTTCCGAAACCTGCGAGGTGACGCGCGCGACTTTGGCTGCAACCAAGGCGGCGCTGCATCGCGGCAGGGCGGAGCTGAAGGCGCTCTCCGCCCGAACCGACGAAGTCGCCATGCCGAAGCTCGACCCGGAGGAGGAGCGCCGCCTGCGCCGCTATGTCGACCTGTTCAACGCGCGCGATTTCGACGCGGTCAGGAGGCTGATCGCCGAGGATGTCCAGGTCGACGTCGTTAATCGCGCCCGCCTCAACGGCAAGAAGGAAGCCTCGACCTATTTCGGCAATTACGACCGCCTCCGCGACTGGGCCCTGTCGCTCGGCTTCGTCGATGGCCGGCCGGCGATCCTCATCCGCAACCCGCAGGCGGACGATGCCGTGCGCGGCTTCGTGCTGATCGACTGGCGCGGCGAAGAGGTCGCCCGCATCCGCGATTTCCGCCACGTGCCGTACTGCATCGCCGATGCGGATATCTGCTTCCTTACCGCTACGACGAGATCACGGTTCGTATAGAATCGAGCGCGTTTCTCTGCTGCCGCTGGCCATCGCCTGGATCGCCCTGCTCGGCAACGCGAACGGGAAGGCCAAGTGCCGCCAAGGGCTGAATAGAGGCGATCAGGTGTCGTCGCGGGACGGCGCTCCGTCACATAATCGTGAACGGCGCGTGGCATGAATTGCCGATTGGAACGCCATCTCAAATCCGCCGCAAAGGCAAATCAACTGGCCCATCATCGTCAGCCAATTGTCTTTTCGCCAATCACGGCATAGTGCGAGCCATCACGAGCTCGCGGGTCCTCCAATGTCTCTGAATGAAGCAAGCAAGCCCGCCAAGAAAAACGCGCCCAAAGCCAAACTAGTGACGGAATCGCCACCGCGCGATCAGATCCTGATCGGCCCCGATTTCATCCATAAGGGCGAGCCGCATGAGAGGCTTGACCGCTTCTTCGGCGATCTGGCGAGCCGCTTCGACGCGGCACCGGCCGTGATTTCCGGCGGCCGGCCCTGGTCATACTGCGAGCTGAACAGCCGTGCCAACCAGTTCGCGCATCTGCTGATCGAGCGTGGCGTGAAGCCGGGCGACAGGATAGGCCTTTTGTTGGACCGCTCCGCCGAAACCTATATCGCTATCCTTGCCGTGATGAAGGCCGGGGCGGCCTTCGTTCCTCTAGCCACCGCCTTCCCCGAAGATCGCATGGTGATGATCATCGAGGACGCCAATGTCACGATGGTGATCAGCGTCTCCGGTTATGCCGCGCGCGTGGCGCGCCTGCCGGTTCCGCACATCTCGATCGACTCGGCGGAATCCGAAATCGCTCTCAAGCCGGAAACGGCGCCCCTGCCGGAGGGCAGCCAGGACCAGACCTGCTACATTCTCTACACGTCCGGCACCACGGGCAAGCCGAAAGGCGTGGTCATCACGCATCAGAGCTTCTGCAATTTCATCCGCGTCGCCGCAGCATCCTACGGTTACCAGCCGGGCGACCGCGTGTACCAGGGCATGACCATCGCCTTCGACTTCTCCTCGGAGGAGATCTGGGTGCCCTTTGCCGCCGGCGCCACTGTGGTGCCGGCGCCCGGCCAGCAGCCCCTCGTGGGCGAGGAGCTGGCCAGTTTCCTGCGTGAGCATCACATCACCTGCATGGCCTGCAGCCCGACGCTTTTGTCGTCGATCGAGAGCGACGCGCCCAGCCTGCGTGCGATCCTGGTCGGCGGCGAAGCCTGCTCGCAAAAGCTCGTGGTGCGCTGGGCGAAGCCCGGCCGCCAGATCCTGAACACGTATGGCCCGACCGAAGCGACGGTCACCGCCACCATGGGCTTGCTGACGCCGGACGAGCCGGTGACGATCGGCAGGCCGCTGCCCACGTATTCGATAGCAATTCTCGACCCCGAAAAGCCGAAGGTGCTGACCGGCGACGCACTGGGCGAGGTTTGCATCGGCGGCATGGGCGTGGCGGTAGGCTACCTCAACCGGCCGGAGCTCACCGAACAGCGATTCATCAAGGATTTCATCGGCCTGCCGAACAACCCCAGCGGCCGCATCTACCGGACGGGCGATCTCGGCCGCATCAACGACAAGGGCGAGATCGAGTATCACGGCCGCATCGACACGCAGGTGAAGATCCGCGGCTACCGCATCGAGCTGGGCGAGATCGAGGCCGTGCTGCTGGAACAGCCAGGCATCGCGCAGGCGGCGGTCACGACATGGGAGATCGAGCCCGAGCGCACGGAACTGGTCGCCTATTATGCCCCCGGGAGCGGCGGCGACAGTGTGGATCGCACCATGCTCGTGCGGGAGCTCAAGCAGCGGCTGCCCGACTACATGGTTCCGGCCTATCTGGAGCAGCTGCCCGCGATCCCGATGACCGTCTCCAACAAGGTCGACCTGAGGAAGCTGCCAAAGCCGACCAGCGCGCGCGTCGCGGCCGGCCATGCGATGATCGATCCGCGCAACGAGGACGAGAGGTTCCTGGTCGACACGCTGCAGGATGTGCTGAAATTCGAGGACATCTCCATCGAAGACCACTTCTTCGACGACCTCGGCGCGAACTCGCTGTTGATGGCGAGGTTCTGCGCGCGCATCCGCTCCCGCAAGGCCTGGTCGACGACCTCGATGCGCGACATCTACCTGCATCCCACGGTCGCGAAGCTCGCCGATTACCTACGTGCGCCGCAGATGGTGGCGGTTGCCGCGAGCGAGCCGATGCTGACGCATCGGGCTTCCGGCCTTGCCTATTGGAGCACGGGCTTTGGGCAGCTCGTGTTCTACGCGCTCTACAGCTATGCCTCGCTCTGGGCGATCAATGACGGGCTCAACTGGGTCTATGACGCGCTGGACGACCCGGTGCAGCTCTATCTGCGCTGCGTTCTCTTGTCCGCCAGCGTATTCTTCGGGCTGAGCGGCTTTGCCATCATCGCCAAATGGCTGCTGGTCGGCCGCTGGAAGGCCGAGACGTTCCCGATCTGGGGCTGGCGTTATTATCGCTTCTGGATCGTCAAGACGCTGGTCCGCAGCGCGCCGGTGGTGCTGTTCCGCGGCAGCCCGCTGTACAGCCTCTATCTGCGCCTGCTCGGCGCCCGACTCGGCAACCGCACGGTTATCGAGTGCCGCTCCGTTCCGGTCTGCACCGACCTGATCAGGATCGGCGACAACTCGATCCTGCGCAAGGATTCCATGATCCTGGGCTTCCGCGCCCAGGCGGGCTACATCCATACCGGCCCGCTCGACATCGGCCACAACGCTTTCGTCGGCGTCGGCTCGACGCTGGACATCGACACCCGCATCGGCGACGGCGCCCAGCTGGGCCACGCTTCGTCGCTGCATCGCGGACAGGCGATCCCTGCCGGCGAGCGCTGGCACGGATCGCCGGGGATTCCGACCGAGGCGGACTATTGCACGGTTCCCAACGTGCCGCTGTCGCGAGCGCGCCGGATCATCTACGAGGCGATCCAGCTCTTCATCCTCTTCGCCATCGTCACGCCGTTCCCGCTTCTGTTCCACACCTACTGGGAGAATCTCGGCGACGACTATCAGGAGACCATCGGCATCGTGGCGATCGGCACCACCGTGACGCTGGCGGGCTTCATCATCGGCGGCGTGCTGCTGGCGGCCATCGTGCCGCGGCTGTTCAACCTCATGCTGAAGCCCGGCCGAGACTATTCGCTCTACGGCTTCCACTACTGGCTGCAATCGATGCTGGAGCTGGTCAGCAACGTGCGACTGCTGAACGTGCTGTTCGGCGACAGCTCGGCCGTCGTCTACTATTTGCGCGCCATCGGCTGGCGGCTGAACAAGGTGAACCAGACCGGGTCGAATTTCGGCACCAACCAGCGGCATGAAAACCCGCAGCTCAGCGAGATCGGCTCGGAAACGATGGTCTCCGACGGACTGTTCATGGTCAACATGCAGAAGTCCGCCAACTCCTTCCGGCTCGAGCACACGCGGGTCGGCGAGCGAAACTTCTTCGGCAACAACATCATCTATTCGCCGGATTCCCGCACCGGCGACAATTGCCTGCTCGGAACCAAGGTGCATGTACCGGTCGATGGTCCCTTGCGCGAGAATGTCGGGCTGCTGGGGTCGCCGCCCTTTGAAATCCCGCGCATGGTCAACCGCGACAAGGAGCTTCTCGGATTGATCTCCGACAAGGAGCGCCACCGCCGGCTGCCGCTGAAGAACCTCCACAATCTGGTCACCGCGCTGCTGTTCTTGGCGGCGCAGTGGCTGATCCTGTTCCTGACGCTCGCTATCTGGGACAGGGCGCTCAACTACTACAACGAATGGGGCCAGACGGCGCTGTTCGTGGCGGTGGTGCTGACCACGGCGATCGGCATTCCGTTCTACATCTTCCTGGAACGGGTCAGCCTCGGTTTCCGCCGGCTGAAGCCCAGGATGGCCACGATCTACGACCCGGTCTTCTGGCGCCACGAACGCCATTGGAAACTGTCCGATTCGCCGATCATGGGCCTGTTCACCGGCACGCCGTTCAGGCCGCTGATCCTGCGTCTGGTGGGCGTGAAGGTCGGGCGGCGCGTCTATGACGGGGGAAGCATCATCACCGAGCGGTCGCTGGTGGAGATCGGCGACGACGCGACGCTCAACGAGGGCTGCGTCATCCAGGCGCATTCGCTGGAGGAAGGCGCGTTCAAATCCGATTACATCCGCATCGGCAATGGCTGCACGCTCGCCTCTGCCGCCTTCATCCACTACGCCGTGGTGATGGGTGAGGGATCCGTGGCGGACCTCGATTGCTTCGTCATGAAGGGCGAAGTGCTGGAGCCCAACACCGTGTGGCGCGGCAACCCGGCCAAGCTATATGGCGTGGTGACGCCGATCGACGCGCGCGCGATCGAGATCGGGCAGAAACAGTGACGTGTTCGGCCGAAGCGCGGCCGCGCGACCGCGAGGTGGTCCTGCGGCCTGTCGGCGAGGACAACCGGGCGGCGATCCTGGCGCTCGAGCTGATGCCCGAGCAGCAAGGCTTCGTCGCCTCGAATGCCGACTCGCTGGAAGAGGCCAGGGAGGATGACGAGGCCCTCGCCCGCGCTGTCGTTGCGGCCGGGCGCGTCGTCGGATTCCTGATGTACAGCGCTCCAGACGACGATGACGAGGCGATCATCTACCGTTTCATGATCGACCGCCGCGAACAGGGCAAGGGGCTTGGCCGTGCCGCGGTTGCCCGGGCGCTAGAGGAGATCGCGCAGCTCGGCCACATGCGCCGCGTCGCGATCTGCTACGAACCGGACAACGAGGCGGCGCGCCGGCTCTATGCCGGCTTCGGTTTCGTCGAGGCGGGGCTGGATGAGGATGGCGAGATGACTGCCGTGCTCGAATTGGGCAGCTAGCAAAGTGAGCACACGGCCGGACGACGCGGACATCGAGAGCGCCGTCGAGCAGGCGCTGGCCGGCCTCATGCCGCCCGGCCTCGTCACCGGCTGCCGTATTGTTCGTGCCGACGACGAACAATACCTCCTGCCGGCGGAAGGCGCTTCCATCGCCACGCGCGAACAGAGGGCGCGCGCCGCCACTGGAGCGGGCCGCCGGGTCGCGCATGAATTGCTGCGGCGCCTGAAGTATGCCGATCTCGCCGTCTTGCGGGGCCAATTGGGAAATCCGATCTGGCCTGCAGGCACCGTCGGTTCGATCGCGCATGACGACGAGCTTGCCGTGGCGGTCGCCGCGCTATCCGACACGATGAGAAGCGTGGGCGTCGACATCGAGCCTGCCCTGCCCTTGCCGCACGAGCTCCGAGGCATGGTGGCAACGCCGCAAGACCGCCTGGGCGATCTTGATTTCGGCATAGGCAGCCGCATTCTGTTTGCGATCAAGGAGGCGGTCTACAAGGCCTCGTTTCCGCTCGACGGCCGGGTGCTGGGCTTTGAGGACATCGCCGTCGATCTAACCTCGGGCGAGGCGGTCACTTCATCCGGCAATCGCTTGACGGTGCGCTTCACCATCTCGCCCAGAATCCTGGCGCTGGCTTATACGCCATAGGCGCGCTGAGCCCTGACCTGACCATTTCAGAGTGGGTGTTGAACACGAATGAGGCGCCCGAAGATTCGAACTGCGAACCTCGGACAAGCAGTTTGGTACAGCACGAGAGGACGTCGCGAGATCAGGCAGGAACGTAGGTCAACCTGATCACATCCTCGCCGATCCGATCATGAGCCATGAGGCGCAGCGGCGGCCGAGGTCCAGCGAAATAGGGCTTGCCGTGACCAAGCACCACCGGGTGCAGGTAGATCCGATATTCATTGATCAAGCCCAGTTCGGTGAGGCTTCGCGCCAAGTCCGGGCCGGCGACTTCGATCTCGCCGTCGCGCTCGGCCTTCAGCTTGCGGATGGCGCCTTCGAGATCACCCTCGACAAGCCTGGCATTAGGCCCGACAGACTTCAACGAGCGCGAGACGACCCATTTTGGCTGGTTCCGCCACGCCGCCGCGAAGGCCCGCTCGTCCGCATTCCATTCGGGATGCTCGTCGTCCCAGTAGCGCATGACCTCGTACATGCGGCGACCGTAGATGCTTCCGGCCTGCCTCTCGGCCTCCTCGATGAAATGGCGGAAGAGCGTGGGGCTTGGCCCGAACGCCATGTGATCGACGTAGCCGTCCAGCGACTGGTTCATTCCGAACACGAGCTTGGCCATTGCCTGATCCTCACATGGCATTCGCGCGATCTGATTGTGTTGTGCAATCGGTTCAGCTTAGACCGACTGGTTTTGTTTTGCAATTGGTTTTGGCATATATAAGAATGCAACACGGCTCGGGCCGGATGGTCGCCCGATCCTACGCTGCGGTTCGTCCAGCCGCGCAGATCCATCCGACGATTCAAAACCGTTCAAAACGGCCATTTGAAACGGTGGGATTCAGCTAAATATCTGAATTATTGGCGCGCCCGAAGAGATTCGAACTCCTGACCCCCAGATTCGTAGTCTGGTGCTCTATCCAGCTGAGCTACGGGCGCGCAACAGGCCGTGTGTGACACAGGCCCCGCGATCCGGTCGAAACGGCCGGCCGCGATGTGGAGTGTTCCCTAACGACTGAATTTGCGAAAAGCAAGCCGATCCGGCAAAAGTTTTGTCGCAGGTGGTTTTGCCGGCTTTGATCGAGGCGCTCCGCTGGCGACAAGCGGCTCCGCCGGAGGGCGATGGCCTCAAGCCGGGCGGCGCAGGCCGTTGCGCGCCTGGTCGAGCCGGACCGGCTGGTCGGGGATGGTGACGGCGAAGACGGTGCGGCCGCCGATCGATTCGACAAGCTCGACTGTGCCGCCATGGGCGCGGATCAGTTCATGCGCGATCGCCAAGCCTAGGCCAGTGCCGCCGCTGCGCGCCGAGCCGCGGAAGGCGGCGAACAGATTCTCGCGCGCCTTGGGCGGCAGGCCGGGGCCGGTGTCGGCGACGGTGATGCGGCTGACGCTGCCATGGCGCTCGGCCGAGACCGCCAGCCGGCGCACCACCGCGCTTTCGGTATCGGCGGCCATCGCCTGCACGGAGTTGCGGCAAAGATTAGTCAGCACGCGGAACAGCTGGTCGGAATCGGCGTCGACCTCGAAGGCGGCCTCAACGCCGTTGACGAACTCGATGCCCTCCTCAATGTCGAGCAGGCCGTGCACGTCGTCAACCAGCTGGCGCAGCCGCACCCGGCGGCGCAACGGCGCCGGCTCCTGCGTGCGGCCATAGTGAAGCACGCCTTCGGAATAGGAGACCGCGCGGTCGAGGGCGCGCAGAAGCTTCGGCGCGAAGGCCTGCACGGTCGGGTCCTTCACCTGGCGCAGGCGATCCGACATCAGCTGCGCGGAAGCGAGGATGTTGCGCATGTCATGGTTGATCTTGGAGACGGCGAGGCCGAGGTCGGCGAGATGCTTCTGCTCCGACAGCATTTTCTGCAGCCGGTCCTGCATCTGCGACAGCTCGCGCTCGGCGACCCCGATCTCGTCGGCGCGGTCGGCGGGGCGGATGACGCGTCCAGGATCGTCGGGCGCCTCGGAGAAGGCCAGGATCGAGCGCGTCAGGGTGCGGATCGGTCCGATCATGATCAGGTCGATCGCCGCATAGACCAGCATGGCGGTGAAGAGCGAGATGAGCAGCGAGACGACGGCGACATTGCGCGAATATCTGAGCATAGCGTCGCGCAGACGGTAATCCGGCATGATCAGCTCGAATTCCTTGTCGCTGTCGCCGACCGGGCCGAAGACGCGCAGCATGCGCTTGCCGCCGAAGAAGAGCGTGTCGAGCGCGCCGGTCATGCCGTTGACGAGGCCGACACCGGCGATGTCGATATGCTCGTCGACCTGGGGCGGCATGTCGGAAACGACGAGCAGCCGGGAGACCCCGCCGTCGCGCACGGCGATCGCCTTGGCGCCGATCGCCATCAGCACGTCGTTCTGGGCGTTGTGCGACAGCGCGTTGGGCTCGCCCTGCAAGAGCACGATCGACACGGCGGCTGCGGTGCTCAAGCGCTCCTTCAGCCAGTTGACCCGGTAGCTGGCGATCCAGGGCAGGAAGATCAGGACTTCGGCCAAAAGCACGAAGGCGATGGTGAGGAAGAGAAGCTTGGTCGACAGGCCGCGCGACAGCGGCACCCGCCGCGACGAATTCGCCGCAGCCGGCCGCGCTTTTTCATCGGTGGACAGAGCTTCACTCGTCATGACACGTTCTTCACGAAGCCTTGATCGGCCAAGATTATGCGATTTGCGGCTTTTTTGCCAATTTCAACCTTGGTCCAGCGAAAAAATGACTCGCTGCCACGCCGGATTGACTTCCAAAAACCTTCTTTCTATAAGCCCGCTCACGCTCGGGCCATTCGTCCCGGCGCGGTTTCGATCGCGCCTAAGCCGGCCCGGCAAAGCTCCTGTTACAGAGTGACAGAATCAAGAAGGGCCGCACGCCGCGGTATTAAAACAAATGAAGCGTACCTACCAACCGTCCAAGCTCGTCCGTAAGCGCCGGCATGGTTTCCGTGCCCGCATGGCCACCAAGGGTGGCCGTGGCGTCGTTGCTGCCCGCCGCAACCGCGGCCGCAAGCGGCTCAGCGCCTGAGCGGAAGACGAGATCGTTGCCCGCACCCGGCAAGCCACAAGGGAAAACTCCCGGGCGGCTTCTGAAACGCGCGGATTTCCTGGCTGTGCGCGGCGGCGAGAAACGCCGCGGGCGGCTTTTTCTCGTTGAAGTTCTCGACCGCGGCGATGACCTTGCGCCGCGCGTCGGCTACACCGTCACCAAAAAGGTCGGCAACGCCGTGGTGCGAAACCGCGTCCGGCGGCGGCTGAGGGAAGCCGTGCGCGTTCATGCCGCCGATGACATGGCGCCCGGCAATGACTATGTCATCGTCGGGCGTGAAGACGTGCTTGCCATTCCCTTCGGCCAGTTGAAGGCCGAGCTTTCCCGCCGGCTGCGCGGAACACGATAGGCCAGGGCTTTCGATGGAAAACAACCGCAATTTCTTCCTCACCATCGCGCTGTCGGTGCTGATCCTGACGCTCTGGCAGGTGTTCTATATGAACCCGAAGATGGAGCAGCAGCGCGAGCAGGCCCGCATCGAGCAGCAGCGCGTCGAGGCGCAGAAGAAGGAAGCGCAGGGAACCAATCCGGGCGCGGCGCCGACGGCTCAGGCGCCAGGCGCCATTCCCAGCGCGCCCGGCGGCGATACGGCGACGGCGGCCGGCCGTGACCAGGCCATCGCCGCGACCAAGCGCGTCAAGATCGACACGCCGAGCCTCGAAGGTTCGATCAACCTGACCGGCGCACGCCTCGACGACCTGAAGCTCAAGCACTACACCGAGACGGTCGACAAGAATTCGCCCGAGATCCAGCTGCTCAACCCGCAGGCGCTGCCCACCGGCTATTTCGCCGAGATCGGTTTCGTCGGCACCGACAAGACAGGCGCGGTGCCAAGCTCGGACACGGTGTGGAGCGTCGAGGGCAATCCGACGCTGACCCCGTCGACGCCGGTGACGCTGACCTACACCAACGACAAGGGTCTCACCTTCAAGCGCACCATCTCGGTCGACAACGACTATATGTTCACCGTTTCCGACACGGTGCAGAATTCAGGCAGCGCCGCCGTCAGCCTGTTCAATTATGGCCGGGTCACGCGCTACGACAAGCCGGCGGTCGCCAGCACCTATGTGCTGCATGAGGGCCTGATCGGCGTCACCGGCGCCGAGGGGCTGTCGGAGTACAAATACGCGACCATCGAGAAGGACAAGGAAGTCAAGCCCGGCAAGTCGACCGACGGCTGGCTCGGCATCACCGACAAATACTGGGCCGTGACGCTGGTGCCGACCGAGAAGCAGCCCTTCCAGCCGCGCTATGCCTATTTCGAGGACGGGCGTCACCGCTATCAGTCCGACTTCCTGACCGACCCGATTAACATCGAGGCCGGCCAGTCGGCGACCGTCGAGACCGAAGTCTTCGCCGGAGCCAAGGAAGTCGCCAAGATCAACGCCTATGCCCAGGACCGCCACATCAAACGCTTCGATCTTTTGATCGACTGGGGCTGGTTCTATTTCATTACCAAGCCGATGTTCTGGCTCATCGACACGCTCTACAAATTCTTCGGCAATTTCGGGCTGGCGATCCTCGCCACCACCGTCGTCGTCAAGGCGATCTTCTTCCCGCTGGCCAACAAGTCCTATGCTTCGATGGCGAATATGAAGAAGGTGCAGCCGAAGATGCTGGAGATCCGCGAGAAATACGCGGACGACAAGATGAAGCAGCAGCAGGCGATGATGGAGCTCTACAAGACCGAGAAGATTAATCCGCTGGCCGGCTGCTGGCCGGTGGCGCTGCAGATCCCGGTCTTCTTCTCGCTCTACAAGGTGCTCTACATCACCATCGAGATGCGGCATGCGCCGTTCTTCGGCTGGATCCACGACCTTGCGGCGCCCGATCCGACCTCGATCTTCAACCTGTTCGGCCTGCTGCCGTTCGCACCGCCGGCCTTCCTGCCGCATATGGGTGCCTGGGCGGTGGTGATGGGCATCACCATGTTCCTGCAGATGCGCATGAACCCGGCGCCGCCGGACCCGACGCAGGCAGCGATCTTCACCTGGATGCCGGTGATCTTCACCTTCATGATGGGCTCGTTTCCGGCCGGCCTCGTCATCTACTGGGCCTGGAACAACACCCTGTCGATCCTGCAGCAGGGCGTGATCATGAAGCGCCAGGGCGCCAAGATCGAATTGTGGGACAATCTGGCTTCGATGTTCCGCAAGAAACCATCGCCAGCGGAATAGACGGCGTGCAGCTCAGCAAGGAGCGGAGCGACGCGCGCAGACCCTGGAATCCATGCCGCTACGCTAAGGCGTTGCGGCGGCTACAGAATTCTGCGCCGTAGTACTCTACGGCAAGGGTCACGGCACCGATACTCGGGTCGAGCCCGAGTATGACGACGTCGCGGGCGATCCGGCTAACTTCCAACGTCGGCGCCAGAAGTGGCCGATCAACCCGCCGCCATCTTCAGCCACAGCGCATTTTCGCCAAGCGCCGAAACCGGCAGGGCCGAGTATGACGACTCGCAGGGGTTTCGGCCAATCTCCGACAGCGCCCCTTTCCCCCGATCGCGATCTGCCGCGGCAGCCATTGAACGGTTGGTGCTGTCGAAGGATCGCGTTAGTTTGATCACGCGCGGGAGCTTCGTCGGCCGCGCCCAAACCCGCCTGCAAAGGACCGCGATGACCGGACCCAACCCCAATATCAAGCATCCGATCGCGATGCATCCGCGCGTCGGCTTCCTGAAGGGGCTGGTGACGTCGCCCAACATCGACATCGGCGACTTCACCTATTACGACGACCCGGACGGTCCCGATAAATTCGCCGAGAAATGCGTGCTGCATCACTACGACTTCATCGGCGACAGGCTGGTGATCGGCAAGTTCTGCGCCATCGCCGAGGGCGCGCGCTTCATCATGAACGGCGCCAACCACGCCATGTCCGGCTTCTCGACCTATCCGTTCAACATCTTCGGCCATGGCTGGGAGGAAGGCTTCAACCCCGAGACATGGACGAAGGAAATCCGCGGCGACACCATTGTCGAAAATGACGTGTGGATCGGCATGGATGCGGTGATCATGCCGGGCGGTAGGATCGGCAATGGCGCTATCGTCGCCGCGAAATCGGTTGTCACGCACGACGTGCCGCCTTATGCGATCGTGGCTGGCAATCCGGCCAAGGTGGTAAAGATGCGCTTCGACGAATTCACGGTGCGGCGGCTATTGAAGGCTGCCTGGTGGGATTGGCCGGTCGACAAGATCAGCCGCAATCTCGATGCCATTCGCGGCGCCGACATTTCCAGGCTGGAGGCAGCGGTTTGAACGCGCCCGAAAAGAGCACGAACGAAACGGCGATCAGTCCGGAGCTGTTCACCCGCGGCTGGGTCTTCATCCGCGGCGTGCCGTCGATGAAGTTCCTGCCGCCGGAAGGGCCGCCGGAGATCGCCTTCGCCGGCCGTTCCAATGTCGGCAAATCGTCGCTGATCAACGCGCTGGTCGGGCACAAGGGCCTGGCGCGGACGTCGAACACGCCGGGCCGCACGCAGGAGCTCAACTATTTCGTGCCCGACGGCTTTTCCGGCGAAGGCGCCGACCTGCCGCCGATGGCGCTGGTCGACATGCCCGGCTACGGCTATGCCAGCGCGCCGAAGGACAAGGTCGATGAGTGGACCAAGCTGATCTACGAGTATCTGCAAGGCCGCGTGACGCTGAAGCGCGTCTATGTGCTGATTGACGCCCGCCACGGCATCAAGGCCAAGGACGAGGAAGTGCTGACGCTGCTCGACAAGGCGGCGGTGTCCTACCAGGTGGTGCTGACCAAGACCGACAAGATCAAGGCTGCCGGCGTGCCGAGGCTGATCGGGGAGACGCTGGCCAAGATCAAGAAGCGGCCGGCGGCCTTTCCGGTGGTGCTGGCCACCTCGTCGGAAAAGGCCGCGGGGCTGGATGAGCTGCGCGCGGCCATCGCTTTAGTGGCGAACGGCGGCTGACGCGGTTATTGCCATGGAGCGAGCCTGCCGCGTAGGCACTCCCCCTCACCCAGCCTCCGCTTCGCTCGGCTGACCTCTCCCCAAGGGGCGAGGAGATGGTCGGCGCTGGCGCCAGTCTCTTCTCCCCGTCGGGGAGAAGGTGGCCGCGAAGCGGCCGGATGAGGGGTCTGGCGCGCCCGCCTAATCCATCTCCTCGCGCTCCGGCTCGCGATCGCGCCGACCGGTGAGGATCTCGCGCTTGCCAACATGGTTGGGAACGCCGACCAGGCCTTCCTTCTCCATGCGCTCGACCAGCGAGGCGGCGCGGTTGTAGCCGACGCCGAGGCGGCGCTGGATATAGGAGGTCGAGCACTTCTTGTCGCGCTTGACCACCTTGACGGCTTCCTCGTAGAGCGCATCGCCATCCTCCTCTCCGATCGCGCTCTTATCGAAGACCGGGCCGGCATCGGCCGCTTCCTCGGCCTCCTCCTCGTCGGCGGTGACGGTGTCGAGATATTCGGGACGCCCCTGCGCTTTCAGATGCGCCACGACCTGCTCGACCTCGAGGTCGGAAACGAAGGGGCCGTGCACGCGCGAAATGCGCCCGCCGCCGGCCATGTGCAGCATGTCGCCTTGGCCGAGCAGTTGTTCCGCACCCTGCTCGCCGAGGATCGTGCGGCTGTCGATCTTCGACGTCACCTGGAAGGAGATGCGGGTCGGGAAATTGGCCTTGATGGTGCCGGTGATGACGTCGACGGACGGGCGTTGCGTAGCCATGATCAGATGGATGCCGGCGGCGCGGGCCATCTGCGCCAGGCGCTGGATGGCGCCTTCGATCTCCTTGCCGGCCACCATCATCAGGTCGGCCATCTCGTCGACGATGATGACGATGTAGGGCATGGGCGCGAGGTCGATCGCGCGTTCCTCGAACAGCGGCTCGCCGGTGCCCCTCTCGAAGCCGGTCTGCACCTGCATGGTCACGACCTCGCCCTTGTCGCGGGCGCCGGCAGCGCGCTGGTTGTAACCGTCGATGTTGCGCACGCCGAGGCGCGCCATCTTGCGGTAGCGGTCCTCCATCTCGCGCACGGCCCATTTGAGCGCCGTGACGGCCTTCTTGGGATCGGTGACGACCGGCGTCAGAAGATGCGGGATGCCGTCATAAACGGAGAGTTCCAGCATTTTGGGGTCGACCATGATGAGGCGGCACTCCTGCGGCTTCATCCGGTAGAGCAGCGACAGGATCATGGTGTTGATGGCGACCGACTTGCCCGAGCCGGTGGTGCCCGCCACCAAGAGGTGCGGCATCTTGGCGAGCTCGGCGATGACCGGTTCGCCGCCGATCGTCTTGCCGAGGCCGAGCGCCAGCTTGCAGGAGGTGTTGCGGAAGCCGGCGGAGCCGATCAGCTCGCGGAAATAGACCGTCTCGCGCGTCTCGTTGGGCAGCTCGATGCCGATGACATTGCGGCCCGGCACCACGGCGACACGCGCCGAGACGGCCGACATGGAGCGGGCGATATCGTCGGCGAGCCCGATGACGCGGCTGGATTTCACACCCGGGGCCGGCTCGAACTCGTAGAGCGTGACGACCGGCCCCGGCCGGACATGGATGATCTCGCCCTTGACGCCGAAATCCTCCAACACGCTTTCGAGCAGATCGGCATTCTGCTCCATCCGCTCCTGCGACATGTAGAAGCCCTGGCCCTCGGGCGGCATCTGCAAAAGCTCTTCCGAAGGAAGCTCGTAGTCGCTCATCGCGGATAGCGGCTCGACCTCGCCGGCCATGGGCAACGATGGTGCCTGCCTGGCTTTCCTGGCGCTTACCGGGGTGGAGATCGGCATGGGCTTGGCAGGCGCCGGTTGGGCGGCCGCCGGAGCCGGCACGGGCGCCAAGATCGGACTTGCCTCCGCCGTGTTGGAGCGCCATTCGATGACCCGGTAAAATGACGTCGCCTCACCCGGGAAGGCGGCACGTGGCTGGACCGGTTGCGCGACCGGACGCTGCGCCGGCACCGGCTGCATCAGTGGCTGCGCCGGAACGGCAGGCGCCTGCCCCGTCTCGTTCAGACGCGCCCGCGCCAGGCGCTCGGCCAGGAAGGGCATGCCGAACTCGAAAAAGGCATGATCGGAAAGATAGGACCAGCGCAATCCGCTCAGGCGCGGTTTTGGCGTCGGAGCAGATTCAGCCTGGGTCGGCGCGGTCGGAGGGCTCGGGACGGCGGCTGGGGCAACAGTGGCTGGTGCGCGGGCCGGCCTGGTTTGCATCGGCGCCGTGGCGGGAGCGGCGGAACTTTTCCGGACCGGAGCGGCTGGCGGCGGAGTCGGCGGCGCGGGCCGGACAGGCTCGACCGCGGATGCCTTGCCCTGAGCGGTATCCTCCGGCGGGGCGGCCCGCCTGGCGAGGTCGGTATCCGGCGTGCGCGTGAAACGCACATTGGGCGCAAGGAAGAAATAGTTCTGCCAGGCTGGGAGGCCGAAATCGTCGCCGACCGATTCGGACGATGCGTTACGAGCGACCGTCGATTCGGTCCCGTGCAGGACTCGCAGCGGCACGACCTGTCCTGCTTGCGGGACCGCGCCATGGCGCCCGGTTTCCCGCGGATTGCGATGTTCGTCGTCGCTGTCGTTGGCTGAGGCGCCGGGATGATTGGCACGGGGGAAACGCATGGATGTCATACTCGAGACTCGCCGATTGAACGTCTCCCGAGACATAGGAAGCGATGGTTAACAGGTCCTTCCGAAAGCGCCTGCCGGACGATGCCGATCGATATTTTGAGAGGGGGGTCTTCAGGCCGGTCTTCGCGGTCGAGGCAGACCGCACCGATGGATTTCGCGGCGACGCCTCGCGACCCTTCAGCTTCGCCCTTTGCGCTCCGGAATCCGCATGCCCGAACGGTCAGGCCGATTGCAACGCCCGTTCCTCGGCGAAGAATTTTTCCGTGGCATAGGCCTTGAGAAACACTTCGACGCCGGACGTCACGACGTGCTCGATCTCCGCCTGGCTCGGCGCTTTCGTGCGATAGGAAAAGATGCACTGGCGGAACAGGCCGGCGAGGCAAAGCTCGGTGAACTGGTAGGCGGCAAGGTCGACGTCGGCGATCTGAAGCAGGCCGCGTTCGACGGCTTCGTTGAGGAAGGCCATGACCTTGTCGTGGCCGCGCTTGGGACCGCGTTCGTAGAAGCGCGCGCCAAGCTCCGGAATCCGATCGGCCGCGCCGACCACGGTGCGCTGGGCCTGGATGACTTTGGCCGAGGTGATCTTCAGCGAAAGCACGGTGCCGAACTTCACCAGCGTCTTGCGCAGGTCGTCGAAATGGTCGAGCACTTCATACATGTTCTTGAAGATGGTGCCGCGCTCTTCCTCGATGAGCGCCTCGAACAGCTCTTCCTTGTTCTCGAAATAGACGTAGATCGTGCCCTTGGAGACGCCGGCCTCGCGCGTGATGTCGTTCATCGAGGCCGCTTCAAAGCCCTTGTCTATAAAGACGCGGCGGGCGCCCTCGATGATCTGGGCCCTTTTTACGGGATCCTGCCCGGCCGCCGGGCGGCCCTTGCGTAAGTCGAGCAGATCGCTACCGGCTGTCGTGTCGACCATGGAAGTCGTTCCTTGAAAAATATTTCGAACCGCTCGGTTCGATTTCCTCTTGATATGGTCCTCTTTCCGCGCTATGTCAATCTCCAATTCGAACCGAACGGTTCAGTCTGACTGACATTCCAGAGAGATCGCTATGTCCTCGAACGCGCCCGCCACCGCCGAAGTCCGCTCTTTTCCCAACGCCAAGGTCCAGCCTTCGACCGAAGCGCCGGAAGTTCCTGTCCAGCCCGCCGCTCCCGTTGCGACACCCGCGGCTGAAGCACCGGCCAAGAAAAAGCGCTCTGTCCGCTCTTTCCTTTTGCCGATCATCGGCCTTGCCCTGCTCGGCGCCGGCTCCTGGTACGGGTATAACTATTGGACCGACGGTCGGTTCATGATCTCCACCGACGACGCCTATGTCCAGGCCGATATGTCGTTCGTGTCGCCGAAAATATCCGGTTACATCGACAAGGTGCTGGTGAGCGAGAACCAAAAGGTCAAGGCCGGCGATCCGCTGTTCGTCATCGACAATGGCGACTACAAGATCGCGGTCGCCCAGGCCGAGGCGCAGATCGCCACCTTGGCGAAGACGCTCGACCGCATCGACGCCCAGACCAAGGCCGCCCAGGCTTCGCTGTCGCAGGCCCAGGCGCAGAAGATCGCGGATCAGGCCGCCGCCGACAATGCGGCGCGCGCCCAGGACCGCGCGGCGCAGCTGGTCAAGACCCATGTCGGTACGCAGGCGCAGCTCGATGACGCGCAGACCGCGCTCGACCAGGCCAAGGCTGCCCTTGTCGGCGCCGACGCGCAGATCGCCGCGGCGCAGGCCAATATCGGCGTGCTGGAAGCGCAGCGCGCGGAGTCGGCCTCGACGCTTGCCTCGCTGCAGCTCACCCGCGACAAGGCCCTGCGCGACCTCTCCTTCACCGTGCTGAAGGCGCCCTATGACGGCGTCGTCGGCAACCGCTCTGTCGAGCAAGGCGACCTCGTCAGCCCCGGCCAGAAGCTCGCCGTCGTTGTGCCGATGGACAAGCTCTACATCGTCGGCAACTTCAAGGAGACGCAGCTTGGCCGCATGGTGCCCGGCGAGAAGGTGCGCATCACCGTCGACGCGATCGACGGGCAGACCTTCGAAGGCACGGTCTCCTCGCTGGCGCCGGCTTCGGGCGCGGTGTTCTCGCTGCTGCCGCCGGAAAACGCCACTGGCAACTTCACCAAGGTGGTTCAGCGCGTGCCCGTGCGCATCGACGTGCCGGCCGACGTCTTGAAGACCGGCAAGCTGCGCGCCGGCTTGAGCGTCGTCGTCGCGGTCGACAGCCGCACCGCGCCGGCCTCGACGACCAACTGATTGGGGGGCGGTTCGGTGGCCATTCGCGAGCGCCGAGCCGCCCAGCCTGCTTTATCCGTTTCGAGGCAATCCGGGACCGCCACGCGCCTGTCCTCGAGACTTGCCTAGGGAGGCCATGACATGGCAACCGCAACCATCACCGCAGGAGCAATGCCCGCACGTCCGGTCGCTGCCGCGCCGGCCCTGCCCGCGGACCATATGCCTGTGCGCCGCGTCGTCGCCTTCCTGGCGATGGTGTTCGGCATGTTCATGGCGATCCTCGACATCCAGATCGTCTCGGCCTCGCTATCGGAAATCCAGGCGGGCCTGAGCGCCAGCTCCGACGAGATCCCGTGGGTGCAGACCGCCTATCTGATCGCCGAGGTGGTGATGATCCCGCTGTCGGGCTTCCTCAGCCGCATGCTGTCGACGCGCGTGCTGTTCACCACCGCGGCGGTCGGCTTCACCGCGGCCAGCGCGCTCGCTGCCACCGCCACCAATATCGACCAGATGATCGTCTACCGCGCCATCCAGGGTTTCATCGGCGGCGGCATGATCCCCAGCGTGTTCGCGGCCGCCTTCACCATCTTCCCGCCCTCCAAGCGCGCCGTCGTCTCGCCGATGATCGGCCTGGTGGCGACGCTGGCGCCGACGATCGGCCCGACGGTGGGCGGCTATATCAGCCATGCCATGTCCTGGCACTGGCTGTTCCTGATCAATGTCGTGCCCGGCATTCTGGTGGCGACGGCAGCCTGGTCGCTGATCGATTTCGACAAGCCCAACCTGAAACTGTTCTCCAAGTTCGACTGGTGGGGCCTGATCGGCATGGCCGCTTTCCTCGGCTGCATGGAATATGTGCTGGAGGAAGGCCCGAACCATGACTGGCTGCAGGAGCCGGCGGTTTTTGCCTGCGCCATCATCATGACCGTCGGCGGCGTCATCTTCTTCTGGCGCGTCTTCACCGCCGAGGAACCGATCGTCGATCTGAGGGCCTTCAGCAACGTCAACTTCGCCTTCGGTTCGCTGTTCTCCTTCGTCGTCGGCATCGGGCTTTACGGGCTCACCTATCTCTATCCGGTGTTCCTCGGGCGCATCCGCGGCTACGATTCGATGATGATCGGCGAGGCGCTGTTCGTCAGCGGTCTGGCGATGTTCTTCACCGCGCCCGTCGCCGGCATCCTGTCGAACAAGATCGATCTCAGGCTGATGATGATGATCGGCTTCGTGGGTTTCGCCACCGGCACCTGGTGGATGACGCATCTCACCGCCGACTGGGATTTCTATGAGCTGTTGATCCCGCAGATCCTGCGCGGCTGCTCGATGATGCTGTGCATGGTGCCGATCAACAACATCGCGCTCGGCACCTTGCCGCCGGAGCGGCTGAAGAATGCGTCGGGCCTGTTCAACCTGACCCGCAACCTCGGCGGCGCCGTCGGCCTCGCGGTGATCAACACGGTGCTGATCGACCGCAACGCCTTCCACTATGCGCGGCTCTCCGAGCATGTGCAGTGGGGCAGCGAGGCGGCGCAGACCAAGCTGCAGAACATGACGCGGAATTTCGAGCAGACCGCTGGCCTCGACGCCACAAGCGCTGCGGTCTCGAAGCTATCGGGCATGGTGCACCAGCAGGCGGCGCTTTTGTCCTTCATGGACGTGTTCATGATGCTGACCGTGCTCTTCGCCTCGCTCGGATTTTTCGTGCTGTTCATCAACAAGCCGGCGCAGCAGCGCGGCGGTGGCGGCGGAGGCCATTGAGGAGCCGGAACCCCCGCCTGGTTTCCTCAACGCGTGACCCCGGAAATCGGCGACGATTTCCGGGGTCATTCTTTTGGAGAGATTAGGCGGCCGCCGGCTTGAAGCTCAGCGCCACGCCGTTGATGCAATGGCGCAGGCCGGTGGGCGGCGGGCCGTCGTCGAAGACATGGCCGAGATGGCCGCCGCAGCGCCGGCAATGCACCTCGGTGCGGGTCATGCCGAGCGAGCGGTCTTCGGTTTTGCCGACGGAGTTCGGGATCTCCTGCCAGAAGCTCGGCCAGCCGGTGCCGGAATCGAATTTCGTCTCCGACGAATAGACCGGCAGGTCGCAGCCGGCGCAGGCGAAGATGCCCTTGCGATGCTCGTTGAGCAGCGGACTGGTGCCGGGATATTCCGTACCCTGCTTGCGCAGCACGTCGAAGGCGGCATCGGACAGGATGGCATGCCATTCGGCATCGGTCTTGGTGACTTCGAAAGTCTCGGCTGCCAAAGCCGGCTTCGGCCCGCCGGCGCGCAGCATCGCTGCGGATCCGGCGATGAGAGCGGCAGCGGCGGCTCCGCTCCAGAGAAAATCGCGACGGTTCATGGCCGTTCCTCCTGACGCATTTTGCCAAGATAGAGCGCCGTCCGGAAATCAAAAGCCGGTGACGCCCCATCTCCTGGTCGAGCAATTCCGGACAGAAACCTTCCTGGCTCCGGCTGCTGCTCCGCGCCTCCTCTATGGAACGGCGCGGAGCACACTCTTGCCGGCGGCGCGATCTTGAATGTCGCGGCCGGCGCTCAGCCATGTCTTCGCCGGCTAGGTCCGCTTTGTTACATCTTCGGCAAGAGAACCTTGTCGATGACGTGGATGACGCCGTTCGACTGGCGGACGTCGGCGATGGTGACATGGGCGACATTGCCGTTCTCGTCGGTGACGGTGACCTTGCCCTTCTCCGCCTTCAGCGTCAGCCCGCAGCCGCCGACGGTCTTGACTTGGTGCGCGCCGCCATCGGCCTTGGCCATCTTGGCGACATCGGTGGCCAGCGCCTTGGCGGCGATGACATGGCAGGTGAGCACCCTGGTCAGCTTGTCCTTGTTCTCGGGCTTGAGCAGCGTGTCGACCGTGCCGGCGGGCAGCGCCGCAAAGGCTTCGTTGGTCGGCGCGAAGACGGTGAAGGGACCGGCGCCCTGCAGCGTGTC
This sequence comes from Mesorhizobium sp. CA8, assembly GCF_020164955.1. Lineage (GTDB taxonomy): Bacteria > Pseudomonadota > Alphaproteobacteria > Rhizobiales > Rhizobiaceae > Mesorhizobium. The sequence goes on along the minus strand of NZ_JAIUHG010000028.1, from coordinate 54,008 downwards.
GACGAGGCCGGCGGCCTTGACGGCGGCGACCAGCGTGGTGTGGTCCTTCGAATTTACGGCATTCTCGATGATGTTCTTCTTCGCATACATCGGCGCGCCGCCGACCATGGGATTGGCGGCGTAAGCAACGGCGCCGAGCGCCGAAAGGCCGAGTGTGGAGGCAAGCAAAAGGGTGGCGAGTTTGCGCATGGTGTCAGTCTCCTCTGGTTGTTTCTTCCCGTCTTGGGAACGCGAGGAGATACGGGATCGAAAGAGGTTAGTTTCACGAATGTCGCGCGATTTTATTCGGGGCGCTTCATTTTGTCCGCCCCGCCGGGCGGCGATAGCGAACTTTCCCTATCCAAACAAGATATGATATAGACTTCATTAGTCTTTGATGATGTCACGATCAGGGTCAGATGCCCTTCAGGTCGCCTGCAGCAACAACCGGACCGGTAGGCTGGCCGGTCGGCGAACCGCCGGCCGGCTCGAGGCTGACGGCGAGCACGGCGCCTTGCGCGAGCTTCTGCTGGACGGCGGGCGTGACCGGCATGCGCGCGGTCGGGCCGGCGGGGATGACGCCCATCGAGACCGGCGCGTTCTTGCCTTCGATCATCCACAATTCGAAATCCTTGCCGGCGCCGCGGTCGCCGGAGACCAGCGACAGGCCGACCTCATGACGGGCGGCGTCATAAACCGCAAGATATTTGACGTTGCTGTTGTCGGCGGCCAGAGAGGCGACCAGCCTGGTCTCGGGCACCTGGACCGGCGGATTGACGTAAGGCAGCGCGACATAGACGGCCAGGGCGGCAATGGCCGCGGCGGCGAGGCCGCGCCAGAAGGCAAGGCTCGCCCAGAGGCCGCCGCCGGGCGCCGTGGAGACGGGCGACGCAAACAGGCGCCGATCGATCGCCGCCTTGACAGAAGCCGGCGGCTCGACCGCGGCATAGGCGGCGGCCATCGGCGCAAAGTGGACCTCCCAGGCTTCGACCAGGCGGGCGAATTCTGTCTCGGTGTCGATGCGACGGGATGCGATCTGGCGTTCGTCGGCGGCCAGAACGCCAAGAACGTATTCGGCGGCGAGTAGGTCGTCGCCTCCACCGTCCGGTCCGTTGTCTTGCGCCAGCGTCATCTTTCCAGGCATTCTCTCAGTTTGAGCAGGCTTCGCCGCAGCCAGGTCCGCATCGTGTTCAGTGGGATCTTGAAGCGCTCCGCCAGCTCGGCATAGCTTTCGCCGCTCAGATAGGCGCCCCGGACGGCCGCCGCCCGGTCTTTCTCCAACTCGTCAAGGCAATGGTGGATGCGTTCGGTCTCGCCGCCTGCCACAGCCATGGCCTCGGGTCCCGGCGTCGGATCGGCGACGTCGAGGGCGGCGTCGATGTTGGCGGAAGGACTGCGCCGCGCCCTGATGCGATCGATCGCATGGTTGCGCGCAATGGCCACCAGCCAGGAAATCGGGCTCAGATCGGAAACCGCGAAACGATCCGCTTTCGTCCAGATCTTGACGAAGACTTCCTGAAGCGCTTCTTCCGCATCTCCCCTGTCCTTCAAGACACGAAGGCAGACGCCGAAAAGTTTCCCGCTGGTCTGCTTGTAGAGCAGATCGAAGGCAGCCCGGTCCTTCATCGAAGTCCGGACGATCAGCTTGCTGATGTCCTGAGGCCCCATGGCGGCAAATTAGAAGATTGCGATTTAATTGCAACGGGCGCGGAGAGCCTCGTCCCCCAAGGTTGTCGTGCCATTGGCTTGTCGAATCCCGATACCGATTTACAGGCTCATGAGATAGTCTTCGCCAAAAGAGGGCGGCGATGTCGATCGAGCGCGTGCTTTGGGAACAGGATGCGATCGGACTTGCCGAGCTTGTACACAGGAATGAAATCTCGCCGCCGGAGCTGGTCGACGCGGCGATCGCGCGCGCAGAAGCGACAAGGCCGGACATCAATGCCATTGCCACGCCGCTTTACGATGACGCGCGGGCGCGGGCCAGAACGATCGACCGCACGCTGCCGCTGGCCGGCGTGCCGTTCGCGCTCAAGGATCTCGGCATCGGCATCAAAGGCGTGCCGATCCATGGCGGCAGCCGCATCCCGCCTTTCACCGCCGATTTCAATTCGGTGATGGTCGAGCGCTATCTCGCCGCCGGGCTGATCCCGATCGCCACCAGCACCTCGCCCGAGCATGGGCTGAGGCTGATGACGGAGTCGGCCTGCTTCGGCATCACCCGCAACCCGTGGAACACCGGTCACACCACGGGCGGCTCGTCCGGCGGCTCGGCGGCGCTGGTCGCCGCGGGCGTTGTGCCGGCGGCGCATGCTTCCGACGGCGGTGGCTCGATCCGCGTGCCTTCGGCCTGCAGCGGGCTGGTCGGCCTGAAGACCTCGCGCGGCCGCGTGCCGCTGACGCCGCTCGTCAGCGAAAGCTGGTACGGCATGGTCGTCGACCACGCCGTCAGCCGCTCGGTGCGCGATACCGCGCTGCTGCTCGACCTCACCCATGGCGCCGATCCGCTCTCGCCCTATGCTGCCCGCGCGCCGAAAGGCTCGTTTGCCGCGGCCGCCGCGCGCGACCCGGGCAAGCTCAGCCTCGCCGTCTACCGCAAGTCGCCGCTCGGCCTGCCGATCTCGGCCGAGACGCTCCAGGCGCTCGACATCGCGGTGGCGCTGGCCCGCGAAGGCGGCCACACGGTGGAGGAGATCGACCTGCCTTTCATCGGCCGCGACTTCATCGCTGATTTCTGCCGGAGTGTCGCCGCGGCCGTTGCCGGCACGATGCGGGCCGAGGCGCGGCGCGTCGGCCGCCCGGTGACCGGCGAGGTCGAGCGGGCGACCCGCGTGCTCGCCCGTCGCGGCGAAATGCTGTCCGCCGGCGAAGTTTATGAGGCCGTGCAGCGGCTCAACGCCACGGCGCGGCAGTTGATCGACGAGACGGCCCGGTTCGACGCCGTGCTGATGCCGGTCATCGCGCACCCGCCACTGGCCTGCGGTTCGATGGACGCCAAGGGCGCGGACGAGTTCCTCGAGAACCTGCTCGACAAATTGCATCTGACAGGCCTGCTCAAGGTCAAGTCGTTCTTCGGCCAGTTGATAGACAAGAGCCTGTGGTTCACCCACTGGCCGGCGATCCAGAATGTCAGCGGCCAGCCCTCGATCGCGCTGCCGGTGCATGTCACGGCGGACGGCCTGCCGCTCGGCATCCAGGCCGCCGGCCGGCCGGGCGACGAGGAGACGCTGTTGTCCTTCGCCGCGCAGATGGAGAAGCTTTCGGGATGGCTCAAGCGCCGCGCGCCGCTCAAGGTGCCTGCTTAGCGACACACGTTTTCGTCATTGTGACCGCAAAGGCGTTTGCGGCCTGCGCCAATTCCCGCTAAGACCCCGCCGTTCCCTTTCTAGAGGCCGAGATCACATCGATGACGGACATCGCCGCCACCGCCGAAATGCAGGCCGCGCTGCTCTCGCGCGCGCTGCCTTATATGCAGCGCTACGAGAACAAGACGGTGGTGGTGAAATATGGCGGGCATGCCATGGGCGATACCGAGCTCGGCAAGGCGTTCGCCCGTGATATCGCGCTGTTGAAACAGTCCGGGGTCAACCCGATCGTCGTGCATGGCGGCGGGCCGCAGATCGGCGCGATGCTCACCAAGATGGGCATCGAATCCAAGTTCGAGGGCGGCCTGCGCGTCACCGACCAGAAGACGGTCGAGATCGTCGAGATGGTGCTGGCCGGCTCGATCAACAAAGAGATCGTGGCGCTGATCAACGCCGAGGGCGAGTGGGCGATCGGGCTCTGCGGCAAGGACGGCAACATGGTGTTCGCCGAAAAGGCGCGCAAGACCATGATCGACCCGGATTCCAACATCGAGCGCGTGCTCGATCTCGGCTTTGTCGGCGAGCCGGTCGAGGTCGACCGCACGTTGCTTGATCTTCTCGCGCGCTCGGAGATGATCCCGGTGCTGGCGCCGGTCGCCCCCGGCCGCGACGGCCACACCTACAACATCAATGCCGACACGTTCGCGGGTGCGATCGCCGGCGCTTGCCGCGCCTCGCGCCTGCTCTTCCTCACCGACGTGCCCGGCGTGCTCGACAAGAACAAGAAGCTGATCGACGAGCTGACGGTCGCCGAAGCCAGGGCGCTGATCAAGGACGGCACGGTGTCGGGCGGCATGATCCCCAAGGTCGAGACCTGCATCGAGGCGATCGAGCGCGGCGTCGAGGGCGTCGTCATCCTCAACGGCAAGACGCCGCATTCGGTGCTGCTCGAGCTCTTCACCGAGCACGGCGCCGGCACGCTGATCGTTTCCTAAGAAGGCAAGGTCACCCGTAAACGGTGATCTGCCATGATCAGCCGGCTAATCTTCTTTCGTCCGGCACAAGCGCGGTCTCGACGACGCACGCGCCAGACTTTCCAGGCGGCCGCCGGACGACCATCGATTCCTCCTCGGCGTCCTGCGGCGCGCCCCAGAACTCGGCGAGCGTCGGTCCATCCGTGACGCGGCGGTCGCGGGCGAGAAACCCCCAGACTTCGCGGAACCAGACGCGGCGGCCCATGCTGGTGTACCAGCGCATCGAATGCCGCTGCTCGGGATCGGGATGGAACAGGATGCGCGCCAGCGCCTTCGGCCGCGACTGCACCGCGACTTCGATCAGCTTGACGGCGAAGAACAGCATCCATGGCTTCAGCCGGGTCATGTGCAGAACCTGGTGCTTGTAGTCCCAGAGGCGCACATCCTGCTGGATCACCTTGCGGCGGCTGGCGATGCGGAAGAACGGCGTCCAGCGGTGCGGTGTGACATAGAGCGCCTGGATCTGGTCGGGGTCATAAGCGATGAGCTGGCGGAAACCGCGCCAGAGATCGCGCAAGGTCTCGTCCTCGAAGCCGGCGACCCAGGTCGTCATCGACAGGATCCCGTGTTGCCGGAGCAGCCGGATCGCCTCGCGGTCGGACTTGGTGCTGCCGCCCTTGCGGATCAGCGACAAAGTCGCCTCGTCGGTATTTTCCATGCCGAGAAGCCAGCGGATGACGCCAGCCTTGCGGTAAAGGTTGAGGATATCGGCATCGCGCACGATATCGTCGGCGCGGGTCGAGCCGACGATCAACACCGGCACGTTCTCGGCGATCATGGCGTCGAGAAAGGCGCGCCAGGCCTTTTTCGAGGAGGTCGGGTTCTCATCGGCCAGATTGATCAGCTCGACGCCGTGCTCGCGATATAGCCAGGCGATCTCCCTGGCGAATTTGACCGGGTCGCGATGGCGCCAGCGGGTCCAGAACCCGCGCTGGCCGCAATAGTTGCACAGATGCGGGCAGCCGCGCGAGAAGTGCATGACCACGGCCCGCTTGCCGCCCCAATAGGAGTAGCGGCGATGATCGATCAGCTCCCAGCCGACGCGCCAGGCATCGAGGTCGGCGATGGTCATGGCCGGCTGCGTCGCGACAGGGTGGCCGAGGTCGTCACGATAGGCGATGCCGGCAACGCTTGCCACCGGCTGGCGCATCTCGATCGCCTCGACCAGCGCCGTCGCGGTCGCCTCGCCCTCGCCGCGCACGATGAAGTCGAAGGCGTCGCTCGCGGCGAGGATGTCGCGCCAATGATAGGTCGGGAAGACGCCGCCATAGATGACGATGACGTCCGGCGCGCGGGCCTTGATCATTTCAGCGATGCGTAAAGCCGTCGGATGCGCCGAGGTCGAACCGGAATGGCCGATCAGAATGAAATCGGGATCGTCGCGCAAAGCCTCATCGACCACCCTGCCAAGCGGCATAGGACCGAACTCGGCGTCAACCAGGCGCACCTGATGGCCGGAATCGATCAGCGGACCGCCGATCGCCAGCAGCCCGAGCGGCGGCAGATGGTCGTCGGGCACGCGGCTGCCGATGGCCGTGTGCGAGGGATTGATCAGCACGATGTTCAAGGCGGACCTCCATGTTGGTCCGCTTGTGCTAGTCGCCCATGTCGAAGCCGCCTTGGCGCGGTTCAGCAGTTTCCACGCAGCTTTTCGGGAGAAGTTTGTTTGAAGCAATTCCGGGCGGAGGGCTACGGCGAAGTTGCCGAGCCTAAACGCTTCACATTCTTCATGGAGTTGCTTTAGCGCCGCAGATGGCTGAGCGGCACGTGGCCGGGTCCCTTGATGTTCTGCAGCACCAGTTGCGTGTGAACGTCGCGCACCCCGGGCAGCCGCATCAGCCGGTGCATGACGAAGGCGTTGAGGTCGTCGACCGACGGCACCATGACATGCAGCAGAAAATCGTAGTCGCCGGTCATGGTCCAGCAGGACGAGACCTCGTCCATGCGCTGCACGGCGGCGATGAAGCTTTCGGGCGAGCCGTCGCTGTGGCCGACCAGCCGCACCTGGATGAACACCTCGACCGTCAACCCGACGGCGCGGCGGCTGAGCACGGCGGCAAAGCCTTTGATGATGCCTGTCTCCTGCAAGGCGTCGAAGCGGCGCGCGCAAGGCGTGGTCGACAGGCCGATCTCTTGCGCCAGCTCCGAGACGGGCTTGCGGCCATCGCGCTGCAGGATGTCGAGCATCTTGATCTCGAAATCGTCGAATTGAGGCATGTATCCTGGATCTCGCGTTGATCCGAGTGCTTTTACCTCAGAAACTCCCGGCGGGCTACGAAACAAGGCTGATTTGCCTCATGGATCGCCGCTAAACTACTCCTCACGATCCGTGGATCACGATCTTGAGGAGGATATGATGACGATCAGCGTTGCCGATTACGCCGCCGAATGCGCGGCGCAGGGCCTTCGCGGCGACTATTCGGTGTGCCGCAGCGATTTCACCGTGGCGCAGAGCTACGATTATTCACCCGAGGAACAGGCGGTGTGGCGCACGCTCTGCGACCGCCAGACGAAGCTGACCCAGAAGCTCGCGCACTGTTCCTATCTGGACGGCGTTGCCGCGCTCGGCCTGCTCGACAGGATTCCCAATTTCGACGAGGTCAGCGAAAAGGTCGCCAAGGCGACGGGCTGGGAGATCGTCGCGGTGCCTGGCCTCATTCCGGCCGGCCCGTTCTTCGAGCATCTCGCCAATCGGCGCTTCCCCGTCACCAACTGGCTGCGGACGAAAAAAGAACTCGACTACATCGTCGAGCCGGACATGTTCCACGATTTCTTCGGTCATGTGCCGATCCTGACCCAGCCGGTGTTCGCCGATTTCATGCAGATCTATGGCCAGAAGGCCGAGGGCTTGATCGCGCTCGGCGGCGACGAGATGATCACAAGGCTTTACTGGTACAGCGCCGAATACGGCCTCATCCAGGAAGCTGGCCAGCCGCTGAAGGCCTTCGGCGCCGGGCTGATGTCGTCCTTCACCGAGCTGCAATTCGCGGTCGAGAGCAAGGACGCCCACCATGTGCCGTTCGACCTCGAGACGGTGATGCGCACCGGCTATGAGATCGACAAGTTCCAGCGCGCCTATTTCGTGCTGCCGTCCTTCGATGCGCTGCGCGATGCTTTCGCCCATGGCGACCTCGCCGGCATCGTGGCGCGGTTCAAGGGCCAGCCGGCGCTCGACCCGGCGACGGTCTGAGGTCGGTTTTCGCCCAACCGACATTCAGGGCGGTTCAGTTGCCGGCAGGCGGCTGGGCCGCTTCGCGCTTTTTCGGATCAATCGACTTTATCGTGCTCGGCCTTGATCCTGGCCAGTTGCTCGCTCTGCAGGTCGAGAGCGGCGTGGATGAAGCGCAGCACAGTCGAAATCAGACGGCAATCACCTTGCCGAGGTGCTCGCCCAGGCGGCAGGCAAGCGCGGTGATGGTGGTGGTGGGATTGCACTGGCCCGACGTGCAGAACACCGAGGAGCCGCCGACATAGAAATTGTCCATGCCGTGCACCTTGCAATTGGCATCGACGACGCTCTTCAAGACATCGGTGCCCATGCGGGTGCCGCCCATATGGTGGTGACCGGCCGTCTCCTCGTTGGTCGGGTAATCGCCGCCATTGCTGATCCAGTCGTCGATGCGGACGCGGCCGAGGTTCTTCTGCGCCATGGTCGTGCCGAAAAGCCTAAGGCCCTCGAGCAGGGTGCGGCGCTCGAGCGGCGACTTCTTCCAGCGCAGTTCGATGCGCGGCACGCCGGCGTGATCGACATCGGTCTTCGACAGCTCGATCCGGTTCGAGGCGAGCGGCGCCTGCTCCCAGGCGACATAGAGCTGGGCGGCGCAACGCAGCCTCTGGTCCAGCTGGAACGACATCCACTCCGCCATGTTCGGCGCGGTACAGGCAAGGTCGGCGATCAGCTTCTTGACATTGGGATAGGGGCTCTCGATCAGGCGGATGCCGAAATTCATGATCTGCAGCCGCTCCATCGCGGCAAGCGTCGGCGAGAAGAAGGCTTCATTCGAGCCGTCGACCTCGAACTCCGAATAGTTGGCAAGAACGGCGTTGCCACCTTCGAAGGTCGGATGCTCCATCCAATAGCGGCCGAGCGCAGCCGCGTTCGGCACCACGCCGCCATTCGAGCGCTCATTCGACCACAACAGCAGCCGCGAGTTCTCCAGTCCGCCGGTGCAGGCGACGAAATAATCGGCGCTGAAGGTGCCGGCGTCCTGCCCGTTCGACCACAGCTTCGCGCCGGTGATGCGTTTGCCGTCGCCGGTAAGCTCAGTCGCATAGGTGTTGAGCACGACGGCGATGTTCTTGCTCTTGTCGAGCTCGTCCGCATATTTCTCGCCGAAACGAACCGCGGGGCTCTTGATCAACTGCACCCAGCGGATGTCGTCCGAAACCGGGACGTCCGGACGGAACGCCGGAAGCTCGAGGATATCGTGGACCTCGCCGAGATAGGGCTCGATGTCGGCGCGGCTGATCGGCCAGCCGGTGTCCGGCGCCCATGCCTTGGGTTCGAAATCCTGCTTGTCGAGCACGCGGCACCAGCCGGCCCAGTGGTTGGACGAGCCGCCCATGAAGCGCAGCCTGGTGATGTCGAGGTCGAAGTAGAAATCGCCGACCGTCTTGCCACGGTAGAAATCCTGCGACTCCTCGCTGAATTCGCGCGAGCCCGCCTCCAGCACGACGATCGGAATGCCGGCGGTGCCGAGCTTCCTGGCGATTGTCATGCCGGCGGGACCGGAACCGAGGATACAGGCCTTGGGCTTGAAGCCGGTCTGCTTATAGGCTTCGTAGCTGTCGAAGATCATGCGAGGTCGCTCCGCCGCAGGATCCAGCCATTGATCTCGACGATCTCATCGGGATCGACCACGGGTTGCTGGCTGCGGAACAGCGACAGGGCGGGCAGCGTGATCAGCGCCTGCATGATCGCGCGGCGCGACATTTTTCTTATGAACCTGCTCATGACACGTCTCTCGACAGGGGCCTCGATCCACGCATGCCGTTCCTGAACGGCACACATGCCGCTACCGAGGCCAGTTTCGTGCCAAAGCCAGATGAAAACCGCGTTACACCAGGAAGTTTAGCGCGGTTGAATATCGACATGGTTAGGGCTCTGCTAACGCCCGCGGCGAAGCTCAAGCCGCTTCCGGAAGCTCGCGATCGAGGATCGAAAGATTGCGGCCGCGGTTCTTGGCCTCGTAAAGCCTGCGATCGGCGGCGCGCATCAAATCGGAAACGGTCGCGCTCTCGCCGCAGCTTATGCCGCCGATCGAGACGGTGAGCGGCACGGTCCGCTCGTCGACGGGGCGGAAACGGATCAGCTCGACCTCGCGGCGGATGCGTTCGGCGATGTGCTTGGCTTCCGCTTCGCTGGCGCCGACCAGGAAGGCCGCGAACTCCTCGCCACCGATGCGGCCCAGCACGTCGCCGCCGCGGATGCCGCGCTCGATGGCGCCGGCGATCAGCAGCAGCGCTTGGTCGCCTGTCAGATGACCATAGCTGTCATTGATCCTCTTGAAGTGATCGGCGTCGATGATGAGGAGCGCGCCGCGATCGCTCTTGCGCCGCGATCCGTCGAGCGCGGCAAAGAAAGTTTCGCGGTTGAGCATGCCGGTCATGTCATCGCGGCTTGCCTTTTCCGACAGGCGCCGGTGCGCCGCCGCGAGCTGCGCGTGGGCCCGAGCAAGTTCGCGATGAGCATTCTGCAACCTATCGCTCTGCCAGAAGCTGCTGGCGCTGGCAGCCCAGGCGAGGACGAGCGGGCAAACCGTCGACGCTAGCCAGACCGTGCGGCTCATCGGAAAGCCCATTGCCGGCATCACAATCAGCGTCAACAACAGCGAGGCAGCGACCGAAGCGAATGCCACGGCAGCGGCCCTCAAAAATATGCGACTCATCACTTGCTCCCAACGGTCAGCTTGTGTGCCAGCAAGCGTTAAAGGCGACCTTTCCAGGACTTTTAAAATTTGAAGCGAGGCGCCATTTTCACATTTCGTGACGCGCATAAGTTGTGGATAAATCTAGCGTCGGCATGCCATAAGAAATCCATGACAACGACACCCGATCCTGCGCGCTTCGCCCATGTCACGGACTGGGTGTTCGACCTCGACAACACGCTCTATCCGCATCACTCGAACCTGTTCGCGCAGATCGACGTGAAGATGACCGCCTATGTCGGGGAGCTGCTGACGCTTTCGCGCGATGACGCGCGCAAGCTGCAGAAGGAACTCTATCTGGAATACGGCACGACGCTGAACGGGCTGATGAAGCGGCACGGCATCGATCCCGACGATTTTCTCGAGAAGGTGCACGACATCGACTATTCGCGGCTGGTGCCGGACCCGGTGCTGGGCGCGGCGATCCGCCAGCTTCCCGGGCGCAAATTCATCTTCACCAATGGCGACCGCAGGCATGCCGAGCGCACCGCGCGCCAACTCGGCATATTGGAGCATTTCGACGCCATCTTCGACATCGTGGCGGCGGGGCTGAACCCCAAGCCGGAGCGCCAGACCTATGAGCGCTTTGCCGAATTGCACTCGGTGACCGGGCACAATGCGGTGATGTTCGAGGACCTGGCGCGCAATCTGGCGGTGCCGAAAACGCTCGGGATGACGACCGTGCTGGTGGTGCCGCGCAATTTCGAGCCGACCTTCTCGGAGATCTGGGAACGCGACCCGGCAAACGAGGACGACGTCGATTTCGTCACCGACGATCTCGCCGGCTTCCTGACCGCGATCGTCGACGTGGCGGCCTGACCAACTCCGGGCGGCTCTCCGGCCGGCCTTGACGTTGCCATTGCCGTCGGACGCGTGGCCGTCCGAAGCCGTGGCAATTATCTTAAAGCTTGTAGAAGCGGCGGATGATCTCCCAGGCCTCGTCGGCCGTGTCGACGAAATCGATGATGTCCTGATCTCCGGGCGAGATCGTGCCCTGCTCGGCGAGGAAGTCGAGATCGATCGCCCTTTGCCAGAACGTCTTGCCGAACAGAATGACCGGCACGCGCTCCATGCGCCCCGTCTGGATCAGCGTCAGCGTCTCGAAGAACTCGTCCATCGTGCCGAAGCCGCCCGGGAAGACCGCGACCGCCTTGGCCCGCATGACGAAATGCATCTTGCGGATGGCGAAGTAGTGGAAATTGAAGCAGAGCTCCGGCGTGACATAGGCGTTGGGCGCCTGCTCGTGCGGGAGCACGATGTTCAAGCCGATCGACGGCGCGCCGACATCGTCGGCGCCGCGGTTGCCGGCCTCCATGACGCCCGGTCCGCCGCCCGTGACGACGACATACTCCCGATAATAGGAGGTGGCCGACTGCCGCGAGCACAGACGGGCGAATTTACGCGCCTCCTCGTAATATTTGCTGTTCGCCTCGAGGTTCTTCTTCTGCGTCTCGTTCTTGGCCGCCCAGGCCTCGCCGCCCGGTTCGGGCAGGCGAGCGCCGCCGAACAGGATGACGGTCGAGCGAATGCCGCGCTCGGCCAGAATCATCTCCGGCTTCAGGAGTTCGAGCTGCAGCCGCACGGCGCGCAATTCGCGCCGCGTCATGAAGTCGGGATCGTTCCAGGCCAGCCGGTAGGTTTCGGCACGTGTCTGCGGGGTATCCGGCACGCTTTTCGAGCGTTCCAGGTCCTCGTCCGAATGCGGCAGCGGCGTCCACCCTGCCTTTTCCATGGGAGTCATCGAATCCACCCGTCCAATTCCTTCACTTGCGCCGTCCCGTGACGCTGGCGCGATTGACCCCCATTGAGCCTTAACATAGGGTCCGCGCGACTTTTAAACAGGTTAAGGCTGAGCGCCTTAACAGCTTGGTAATGGAGCGAAATCATGTCGAAGCCAGATCTGGCGAGCCTCGAAAAGACCATCGAAAGGGCCTTCGAGGAGCGCGACACGATTTCGACCGCGACGCGCGGCGAGACGCGCGACGCCATCCAGGCGGCGCTCGACCTGCTCGATCGCGGCGTCGCCCGCGTCGCCGAACGGCGGGACGACGGCAAGTGGCACGTCAACCAGTGGCTGAAGAAGGCAGTGCTGCTCTCCTTCCGGCTGAACCCGATGGAGATCATCAAGGGCGGTCCCGGCCAGGCCGTGTGGTGGGACAAGGTGCCGTCCAAGTTCGACGGCTGGAGCGCCGTCGATTTCGAGAAGGCCGGCTTCCGCGCCGTGCCGTCCTCGATCGTGCGCCGCTCGGCCTATGTCGCGCCGGGCGCCGTGCTGATGCCGTCCTTCGTCAATGTCGGCGCCTACGTCGATACCGGCACCATGGTCGACACTTGGGCCTCGGTCGGCTCCTGCGCCCAGATCGGCAAGAACGTGCATCTCTCCGGCGGGGTCGGCATCGGCGGCGTGCTGGAGCCGATGCAGGCCGGCCCGACCATCATCGAGGACAATTGCTTCATCGGCGCGCGCTCGGAAGTGGTCGAGGGCTGCATCGTGCGCGAAGGCTCCGTGCTCGGCATGGGCGTATTCATCGGCCAGTCGACCAAGATCGTCGACCGCGCCACCGGCGAGGTCTTTTACGGCGAGGTGCCGCCGAACTCGGTCGTCGTCGCCGGATCGCTGCCGGGCAAGCCGCTGCCCAATGGCGACCCGGGCCCGAGCCTTTATTGCGCCGTCATCGTCAAGCGCGTCGACGCCAAGACCCGGTCCAAGACCTCGATCAACGAATTGCTGCGCGATTGATCCTCCCCAACGGAGCGGACGCTATTGTCTGACAGATCGCAATTCCTCTGGCTGTTCTTCAGCCTTTCGGGGCGGCTGAGCCCGGTCGCCTATGCGCTGGCCGGGATCCTGCTGGTGCTTATCCAGTTTTTCCCGTTCTATCAGTTCGCGCGGGTTGAACTGAACACCGCGGCCAGCCAGAACTGGGCCATGATCTGCTGGGGGGTGCTGCTGATCTCGGCCTGGGCCACCTTCGCGGTCACGGCGAAGCGCTTCCACGATTTCGGCAAGCCGACCTATTTTGCGCTGATCTCGCTTATCATCGGGCCCATCCTGCTCATCATCCTCTCCTGTTTCCGCAGCGATCCCGGACCGAATCGCTACGGCAGGCGCACCAACGCGCCAGGCGATAGCTGAGACCGCCATGCGCTACCGCACGCTCGATCCGGCGCGGATCATCGATACCGCCCAGAGGCTCGAGGAGCGTGTCGCCGAGCGTTTTCCGCAAAGGGGACTGCGCGCCGTCGCCGGCGAACTGGTGTCGCTGTCGCGGGACCTCGCCAAGGCCGCCAGGAACCTGGAGGCGCCGATCTGGTGGCTGCGCGGCGTCATCGTCGCGGCTTTCATCGCCGGCGTGGCGATGTTCCTGTTCGTCGGCACTATCCTGCCGCTCGACCGCATTTCGGGCGCCGACGATGCCGTGCAGTCGATGCAGGGCATCGAGGCGACGATCAACACCGTGATCCTGGCGGTGCTCGGCTTGCTGGCGCTGATCCGCACCGAGGAACGGATCAAGCGCAAGAAAGTGTTCCGGCAGTTGCACGGGCTGCGCTCGCTGATCCACGTCATCGACATGCATCAGCTGACCAAGGATCCAGCGACCTTGTCGGCCGACTTCAAGCCGACATCGCACTCGCCCGCCCGCATCACCAACGCCGCCGAGCTGGCGCGCTATCTCGACTATTGCTCGGAAATGCTGTCGATCACCGGCAAGATCGCGGCGCTGTTCGCGCAGTCGGTCAATGACGATGTCGTCGTCAATGCCGTCAACGACATCGAGAACCTGAGCTCCAATCTGTCGCGCAAGATCTGGCAGAAGATCACGCTGATCGAGGACCGCCGCTGACCGCTTCCGGCCTGAGGCCGGGCGGACCGCGCTTTTCCGCTTCCGCCTGACGCACCAGCGCCGTGACGCGTTCATTGACCGGCGTCGGGATACCCGTTTGTTTCGCCAGGCGAATGACCGCGCCTTGCAATTCGTCGATCTCTGTCGGACGGCCGCGTTTCAGGTCGTCCCACATTGACGAGCGCGCCTGAGGGTCGATCGCCAGCATGCGGCGGGCCAGAAGCCCGAACAGCCAGTCGGGGAGCCGCAGCATTTTCGGCAGCAGCATCGGCGGGAGGCCGGTGATGCGCGCCGGCGTGATGCCCGCGGCCCTCATCACGGCGAGCGCCTCGTCGATCTCGGCGGCGAGGACGGCGCGCCAGTTGCGGTCGGCCAGTTGCCTTGCCAGCGGCAGATCGGAGAGCGCCACCAATGCATTGTTTAGGTTCATCAGCAATTTGCCCCACTGCACCGCCTTCATGTCGGCGCGCGCTTCGACGGCAAGCCCATCGACGTCGAGCAGATCGACGAGACGGTCGACGCCGGTATCGATCATCACCTCGCCCTGGCTGGCGCGGTGCGCACGCAACGGCAGCTCGCCATCGGGCGACAGGACGACGTTGAACATTACCATGCCGGTCAGCACCCGCCGTCCAGGGAGCGCGGCGCGCAGCCGGTCGGCATTGTTGACGCCGTTCTGCAGGCTGACCACCACGGCATACGGGCGCCCATGGGCTGCAATCAACCTGGCCATCTCCCCGGTCGCGCCGCTCTTCACCGTCACCAGGATGACATCCGCATCCGTCAGTGCGATCGCCGGATCGTCGCTCGCCGAAATCGCTTGTGCCTCGACGCGGCGGTCTCGGCCGTCGAGATCGCTGACGCGCAGCCCGCTTTCGCGCATGGCCTCGACGACGCGGCCGCGGCCGAGGAAGACGACCTTGCGTCCGGCGAGCGCCAGGCAGCCGCCGACATAGCAGCCGATGCTGCCGGCGCCGGCTATCGCGATCATCCTCGTTTCACTGGCCATGCACTCGTCCTCGCTTGGACCGCAATTTCCCATTATGCATGCCGTTCTCCCAGAACCGCTGCACACGTCCGGGCGAGATGCATTTACACGCTAGGAAAACCAGATTGTCGGCGGCATGACCGGCGATCATCTGCCATCGTGACACGACAAACGCTTTCGACTATCGCTTTGCCCATGACATTGCCGACCGATCCCGCCGCGAATCTTGCCGCCCTGATCCGCTGCCCGTCCGTGACGCCCACCGAGGGCGGCGCGCTTGCAGCGCTGCAAGACATGCTGAAACCGCTCGGCTTCTCGGTCGAACGTCCAATCTTCTCGGAAGACGGCACGCCGGACATCGAAAACCTCTATGCGCGGCGCTCGGGCAACGGGCCGCATCTGATGTTTGCCGGCCATACCGACGTGGTGCCGGTGGGCGACGAGGCGGCCTGGACGCATCCGCCCTTCGCCGCCGAAATCGCCAATGGCGAGATGTATGGCCGGGGCGCCGTCGATATGAAGGGCGGCATCGCCTGCTTCGTCGCCGCCGTGGCGCGCCATGTCGCAAAGAATGGCGGCCCGAAAGGCTCGGTGTCGCTGCTCGTCACCGGCGACGAGGAAGGACCGGCCATCAACGGCACCACCAAGCTGCTCGACTGGGCGGCGGCCAAAGGCGAGAAGTGGGACGCTTCGATCGTCGGCGAGCCGACCAATCCGGATGCGCTCGGCGACATGATCAAGATCGGCCGGCGCGGCTCGCTCTCCGGCAGCGTCATTGTCAACGGACGCCAGGGCCATGCCGCCTATCCGCAGCTTGCCGACAATCCGGTGCGCGGCCTGATGAGCCTGGTCGACGCGCTGCTCCATCCCGTGTTCGACAAGGGAACGAAGGATTTCCAGCCGACCAATCTCGAAGTGACGTCGATCGACGTCGGCAATCCTGCGACCAACGTCATCCCGGCCAAGGCGATCGCGACGTTCAACATCCGCTTCAACGACAGCTGGGACGCAGAGACGATCCAGGCCGAGATCCACAACCGGCTCGACCAGGCCGCCGGACGCCGGAAATATCGGCCGGGCAAGAAGACGCCGGTCGATTACGAGCTCGTCTGGCGCGACCGGCCGAGCCATGTCTTCCTGACCCGCGACGACAGGCTGATCGATGCGCTGAGCAGCTCGGTCAAGGCCGTGGTCGGCAAGACGCCGGCGCTCTCTACCTCCGGCGGCACGTCGGATGCGCGCTTCATCAAGGATTATTGCCCGGTGGTCGAGTTCGGCCTGGTCGGCAAGACCATGCATATGGTGGACGAGCGCGTCGCCCTTGCCGATCTGGAGACGCTGACGCAAATCTACGAACGCTTTATCGAAGACTGGTTCGGACAAGGCCTTTCGTGACCATGCTTTCGGCGGACGAAACCTATGCTTCGCTGGCCGGCGCCTGGCGGCTGATGTTCGGCAAGGCCGACGGGTTGCGCCTGGTCGACCTTTCGGCGGACGGTTTCTGGAATTCTTTCTTCGCCATCGTCGTGGCCGCCCCGGCGCTGATCGTCGGCTGGGTGGGGATCGCCAACGAGATCGGCGATCCGGACGCCTTCGCCGGACGCCTCGGCATGCTGATCCGGCTGGCGACCGTCGATCTCGGCTCCTGGGTGCTGCCGTTGGTGGCGCTGGCGCTCGTCGCGCCACGCGCCGGCATAGGCAGCCGCTTCGTCCACTATGTCGTCGCGTCCAACTGGGCGTCGGCGATCATCGCCTGGCTGATGCTGCCCGCGGCGCTGTTCAGGCTCTTCCTCCCCTCCAGCAGCGAGATCACCAGCCTGTTGTCGCTGGTTCTGTTTGCCTTGTCGATGGTGCTGACCTGGCGCATGACCAATGCATCGATCGGCAAAGGCCCCGCCGTGGGCACGGCCGTGTTCGTCGGCATGTTCATTGCCTCGCTGCTCGTCCTGTTCGGCCTGCAGGCGCTGCTCGGCATCGACATACCGGACGGCACGACGGGTTAGATGTCTGTGTCCCCAGCGATGGCGGATTTGCCGGGCGCCTCTGGATAGTCCACCCCGACAAGAAACAGTCCGTCCGGCGGCGCTACCTGGCCGCAGGCGGCGCGGTCGCGCGCTTCGAGCGCCGCTTTGAGATCGGCGGCGCTCCAGGAGCCGTCGCCGACGCGCTTCAGCGAGCCGACCATCGAGCGAACCTGGTTGTGCAGGAAGGAGCGCGCCGAGCTGCGCACCTCGACGAAGTCCCCATTGCGGCCGACGTCGAGGCGGTCAAGCGTGCGGACCGGGCTTTCGGCCTGGCACTGGGTGGAGCGGAAGGTGGTAAAGTCATGCTTTCCGAGCAGCACCTTGGCCGCCTCATGCATGGCCTCGGCATCGAGCCGCTTCGGCACCCACCAGACCTTGCCCTTTTCCAGCGCCGCCGGTGCCCGGCGGTTAAGGATGCGATAAAGATAGTGGCGGCCGGTGGCGGAAAAGCGCGCGTCGAAACCGTCGGCGACGACCGCCGCCTTGAGGACGGCTACACGCGCGCCGGCCGCGTGCAAATGGGCGTTGACCGCATCGCGCACCTTGTCGCCCGACCACGCTTTGGCCAGATCGACATGAGCCACCTGGGCGGTGGCGTGCACGCCGGCATCGGTGCGGCCGGCGGCCCGTATTCTTACCTCTTCACCGCAGAACTTCTGGATCGCCTGCTCGATCGCCTGCTGCACCGAGGGCTGGTCGGCCTGATGCTGCCAGCCGGCAAATCGGCTGCCGTCATATTCGATATCGAGCCGAAAACGCGGCATGTCAGATAATTGTCTGCGATCGAAACGAGACACTGTCTTCTCGACTGAGCATGATCTTATCCGAAAACCGGTTCCCACTTTTCGCGGACGCGGACCTTCGGTTCGGGATCATGCTCTAAGCAGCGAGCGCGGTGAAGGCCGAAGCGTAGACCAGCCTGCCGGTCTCGGGCGCGTCGCCCCAAGCCAGGGCCTGCAGCGCCTCGCCCTGATACTCGCTTTCGAACTTTCCGGCGCGATCATGGGTATAGCCAAACCGACCGTAATAGGTCGGATCACCCAAGACGACGGCAAGCGTCTCGCCGGCTTCCTTGAGCCGCACATGCGCCTCGCGGATCAGCGCGCCGCCGATGCCGGTGCCGTGGAAGGAGGGTTCGACCGCCAGCGGCGCCAGCGCGACGGCCGCGAAGCGCTTGCCTCCATTGTCTACGTAAAGCCTGGAAAACAGGATGTGGCCGACGACCTGGCCGTCTTCCTCTGCAACCAGCTCGACGACGGCGTCGCCGCCGGTGACCAGTGCGTCGACCAGGCCGGCTTCCGCCTGCTGGCCAAAGGCATGCTCTTCGACGAGGCGGATCGCCTCGCGATCCCGCGGCGTCGCCGCGCGTATCGACATCATGCTCATGTGAGTTTCATTCCTTTTGCGATCTTGGCTCCACGCAAAAACTCTTGCGCGGCGGCAGGCCTTCCGCCCGCCCGTTGAACTTCGACCAGCCTGACCGCGCCCGATCCGCAGGCGACCGTCAGCCGGTCATCGAGAATTCCTCCCGACTCGCCGGCGCCATCCGAGAGCGTCGAGCGAAGCAGTTTCAGCCGCTCCATGCGGCCGCCAATTTCGACCTCGCACCACGCGCCCGGGAAGGGCGAGAGGCCGCGAATGTGATTGTGGACTTCGCCAGAAGGCCGCGTCCAGTCTACGCGTGTCTCCGATTTATCGATCTTTTGGGCGTAGGTCACCCCTTCCGCCGCCTGCGGGGTAAATGTCAGACAATTTATCCCCAACTGCGCGAGCGCCTCGACCATCAGCGATGCGCCCTGCACCATCAGGCGATCATGCAATTCGCCGGCCGTCATATCGGGTCCGATGGCGCATTTTTCAACCATAGCCACCGGTCCGGTGTCCAGACCCTCTTCCATCTTCATGACCATCATGCCGGTCTCGGTATCGCCGGCCATGATGGCGCGCTGGATGGGAGCTGCACCACGCCAGCGTGGCAAAAGCGAGGCATGGCCGTTGAGGCAGCCCAACCTCGGCGCGTCCAAAACGGCCTTCGGCAGGAGCAGGCCGTAAGCCACGACGACAGCGACATCGGCCTTCAAGGCGGCGAAGGCCTGCTGCTCGGCCTCGCTTTTCAGCGATGTCGGCGTGCGCATCTCGAGCTCTAACCGCTCCGCGTCGCGCTGCACCGGCGAGGGCGTCAGCTCCAGCCCGCGCCGTCCGGCGGCGCGCGGCGGCTGGGTGTAGACGGCCGCGATCTCGTGGCCGGCCTCGGCGATGGCGCGCAGGGTCGGCACGGAAAAATCCGGCGTGCCCATGAAGATGACGCGAAGGGGCATGCCCCTCTAGCCCACCATCTTACCCGGCGCCTTGTCCTTGGCGAGCTTCTTGAACTTCCGCACCACCATGTCGCGCTTGAGCTTCGATATATGGTCGATGAACAGCACGCCGTTGAGATGGTCGATCTCGTGCTGCAGGCAGGTGGCCATCAGGCCTTCCGCCTGCATCTCCTGCAATTTGCCGTCGCGATCGAGATATTTCACCCGCACCGAAGCCGGGCGCTCGACCTCGGCATAATAATCGGGAATCGACAGGCAGCCTTCCTCATAGACCGAGCGCTGGTCGGCGCTTTCGAGAACTTCCGGGTTGATGAAGACATGCGGCTCCGGCGGCTCGCCCTCCTTGGCGAGGTCGATGACCAACAGCCGCCTGGGCACGCCGACCTGGATCGCCGCAAGGCCGATGCCGGGCGCG
This sequence comes from Mesorhizobium sp. CA8, assembly GCF_020164955.1. Taxonomy (GTDB): domain Bacteria; phylum Pseudomonadota; class Alphaproteobacteria; order Rhizobiales; family Rhizobiaceae; genus Mesorhizobium. Next base: position 34,173 of record NZ_JAIUHG010000028.1, on the reverse strand, counting down.
TCATACATGGTTTCCAGCATGTCGTCGGCGAGCTTGCGCAAATCGGCATCGACGCGCTCCACCGGCTTGGAAACCTGGCGCAGGACGGGATCGGGAAGGATGATGAGCGGCTTGATCGACATGGCGTCTCACCTAAGACCTCGCTTGACAAGCGTCAACCGGGGCACCGTTGGCCTGTTCACGTTTTGATCTGTGCCACGCGGCCGAATCGGTTATGCTGTCCAAATGAACGACATGACCTCGATCCTTTCCGAGCCCATCGCGCGGCTTGGCGCCACGACCATCACGCTTGGCCAGGCGCTGGCTTTCGGCGCAATCCTTCTGCTTGCGCTGTTCGTGGCGCTTGTCATCGCCTTGTGGCGCGCGGCCGGGGCGCGCGCGGCGGCCGCTGCGGAAGCAGCCGACCATGCCCGCGATGCCGAGGCGAGGATGGCCGACATCATGCAGGCGCAGGCCGAGATGCAGGGGCGCATGGGCGCGATCGCCGAGGTGTTCGGGGCGCGGCAGGCCGAGCTCACCCAGTCTCTGGGACAGCGGCTTGACGCCATGACCGGCCGCCTCGGCCAGACCATGGCCGAGCAGACCAAGTCGACGCATGAAAGCCTGGCCAAGCTGCAGGAGCGGCTGGCGGTGATCGATACCGCGCAGGGCAATATCCAGTCCTTGGCCGGCCAGGTCGTGCAACTGCAGGCGATCTTGTCCAACAAGCAGACGCGCGGCGCCTTCGGCCAGTCGCGCATGGAAGCGATCGTCGCCGACGGTCTACCGCACGGCGCCTATGAATTCCAGGCCAGCCTCTCCAACGGCAGCCGGCCCGACTGCCTGGTGCGGATGCCGAACGGCGCGCCGATGCTCGCCATCGACGCAAAATTCCCACTGGAAGCGTGGAACGCCATCCGCGCCGCCGAGGGGGAGAACATGCAGAAGGCGGCGGCGCAGGCTTTCCGGCGCGACATCGAGGTGCATATCCGCGATATCGCCGAAAAATACCTGATCCAGGGCGAGACCCAAGACACCGCCTTCATGTTCGTTCCGTCGGAATCGGTGTTCGCCGAGATCCACGAGAATTTCGAGGCGGTGGTGCAGAAGGCGCATCGCGCCCGCGTCGTCATCGTCTCGCCCTCGCTGCTGATGCTGTCGATCCAGGTCATCCAGGCGATCCTGAAGGACGCCCGCATGCGCGAGCAGGCGCATCTGATCCAGGGCGAGGTCATCCGGCTGATGGAGGATGTGGCGCGGGTCGACGAGCGGGTGCGCCGGCTGCAGACGCATTTCGGCCAGGCGGCGCGGGACATAGACGACATCCTGGTCTCGACGTCGAAGGTGACCAAGCGCGGTCAGAAGATCGAGGCGCTGGAATTTGCCGAGGGCGAGGCCGAGGCGCCGCGCGGCGGTCCCGCCAAGGCGGAAACCGGCGCGCGGGTGGCCGATTCAAAGACGGGTCAGCTCAGGCTGCGGGTCGTCGAAGGCGACGAGTAGCCGGTCAGGCACCAGGAAAAGGGCAAAGCCTTCGCTTTCGCCATCCATAGGCGAAGATGAAGGCGGACGGCGCCACCATCGCCAACCTTGTAACCATGACATTTTTTCGTTGGCGCGCCGCGGCCTTTTGCGTGCACCATGGGCGATCCCGTTCTTCGCAAGGCCCTCGCCCATGACCACCCTGCCCGGCATCTCCGACATCCGCGCCGCCGCCGAGCGGCTTTCCGGCCTGATCGTCGAAACGCCGCTGATCGAATCGCCGGAGCTCAACAAGCGCTATCGCGGCCGCATCCTGTTCAAGCCCGAGACGCTGCAGCGCACCGGCTCCTTCAAGATCCGCGGCGCCTACAACAAGCTGTCATCGCTCAGCGAGGAAGAGCGCGGCCGTGGCGTCGTGGCCTTCTCTTCCGGCAACCATGCGCAAGGCGTGGCAGCTTCGGCCGCCATGTTCGGCGTCAAGGCGGTCATCGCCATGCCGGCCGACGCGCCGGCGCTGAAAGTCGGCAATGTCCGCAAGATGGGCGCCGAAGTGGTGCCGTTCGACCGTTTCAAGGACGACCGCATGGCTGTCGTGCGCCCCTATATCGAGAAGGGCATGGTGCTGGTGCCGCCCTTCGACGATCCGGCGATCATTGCCGGCCAGGGTACGATCGGCCTGGAGCTGATGAAGCAGGCGAAAGCGCTCGGCGTGGCGCTCGACGCCATCGTCGTCCCTTGCGGCGGCGGCGGCCTGTCGAGCGGCATTTCCGTCGCGGTCAAGGACGCTTCGCCGCGCACGCAAGTCTGGGCGGTCGAGCCCGAGCATTTCGACGACACGCGCCGCTCGCTGGCCAAGGGCGAGCGGGTCTCGAACGAGCCCGGCCACAGCTCGATATGCGATGCGCTGCTCACCGCCGAGCCGGGCGCCATCACCTTCGAGATCAACCGCCGGAATCTCGCCGGCGCCATCGCCGTCTCCGACAAGGCCGCCGCCCAGGCGATGCGCGACGCCATGGCTTATCTCAAGCTCGTGGTCGAGCCCGGCGGCTGTGTCGCGTTTGCCGCGCTCGCGTCCGGCGAGATCGACCTTGCCGGCAAATGCGTGGCCGTCATCCTGTCCGGCGCCAATGTCGATTTCCGCACCTATTCGGAGATCATGGCGGCGGCATAGAGGCCCTTCGTAGCGGGACACTTGCCTTTAGCGTCGATCACGTTACGTTTTCCATCAATTGGTTCACTGCCGGGAGAAGCTGTTGCTAGGTTACCTGCCATTTGTCTTGGGCGGGGCACTCGGGCTGCTGGCTGCGTTTCTGCTTGCTGGAGCGTTTGGCATCGGTGGAACCGCCCAGTTGTTGCTCTTTGGCCTGTTGCCTGCCGTCGGCGGCGCCATTTGCGAGCGCATGACCAGCCGCAACTGATCGCGATGGGTGGAAAGCAGATGTTAATGCGTCCAGAATAGCAGAGATAGCACAATCAGGGACTAGGAGCGTATGCAACTCGTCATGGAAGGACAACCACTGCTCGTCCATCTTGCGGTGGGGGCCGGTGTTGCTGTCTTTCTCGTCAGCTTCGTGGGAATGCTTTACGGTATCTATCTCACCCTGACAAAGACGGAAGCGCTCGCAACAAAGCCCGATGAAAGGGGACTTCCATATTGGGAGCGAGCTGCACGCAAGAATAGCCGAGCTAGTGGCATCTTCGTCCGAAGCGAATTCAAACATCTGCGCTATCTTCTATTCGCTGCAGTAATTGGCGGCCTCGGCTCCTTCGGCACTCTTCTCCTCATTGTCTATGTCTTTGGGGAACGCGCTTAGGTCCGATTTCGGCTTAATTCGGGCGCTCCCAACCATTAGTTTGACCCTAATCCAGCGTGCGCCTGAACCGCACCAGCGCCACGCCGGCGAACAATGCCACGAACACCACCAGCCAGCCGACTTCCGTCGCCACAGCCGGAAGCTCCGCCCCTTTCAGCATGACCGCGCGGGTGATGCGCAAAAAATGCGTCAGCGGGAAGATCTCGCCGAAAGTCTGCGCCCAGCCCGGCATGCCGCGATAGGGGAACATGAAGCCTGACAGCATGATCGAGGGCAGGAAGAAGAAGAAGGTGAGCTGCAACGCCTGCATCTGCGTGCGCGCGATCGTCGAGATCGTGTAGCCGAGCAGCACCAGCGACAACACGAACACCAGCACGGTCGAGAGCAGCAGCGACAGCGAGCCCATGAAGGGAATGGCAAACAGCAGCTTCGCCGCGGCCAGCACCACCACCACCTGCACCGCGCCCACCACCAGATAGGGCAGCACCTTGCCCAACATGATCTCCAGCGGGCTCGACGGCATGGCCAGGAGGTTTTCCATCGTGCCGCGTTCGGTCTCGCGCGTCAGCGCGATCGACGTCATCATCACCATCGTCATCTGCAGGATGACGCCGAGCAGGCCGGGCACGATATTGTATTGCGAGATGCCTTCGGGGTTGTAGCGCCGGTGCACGACGACATCGAGCTGGCCGCGCGCCGCCTCCTTGGCCGTTTCCTGCGTGCCCTGCGCCCTGAGCAGCGCCTGGCTGGCGACGGTGCTGAGCGTCGAGATGGCGCCGCTGGCCACCGCCGGGTCGGTGGCGTCGGCCTCGATCAGTATCTGCGGATTGTCGCCGCGCTCGACGCGGCGCGCGAAATCGGCGGGGATGGTGACGACGAAGGAGACGTCGCCACGCGCCATCAGGAATTCGGCTTCCTCGGCACTTTGCGCGACATGGTCGAAGCGGTAGTAGCCCGTTGTCTGCAGCGCCGAGACCATCGCCCGCGTGTACGGATCGCTGCTGGTCGCCACGAGCGCGGCCGGCAGGCTCTTCGGGTCGTTGTTGATCGCATAGCCGAACAGCACCAGCTGGATCAGCGGCACGCCCAGCATCATGGCGAAGGTGATGCGATCGCGCCGCATCTGGATGAATTCCTTGGTCAGCAGCGCGCCCAGCCTGGCGAAGGAGAAGACCGCGTTCATGCCATCGTTCATGCCATATTGTCCTTCGATCCGGACATGAACTGGATGAACACGTCCTCGAGGCTGGTCTCGCCGGGTTTCACCGTGACGCCCTTATGCTCCTTCTCGACATCGGCGAGCGCCTTTTCGAGCGCTGCCTTGTCGGAGCCGACGACGTGCAGCGTCGCGCCGAACGGCGCCACCTGATCGACGCCGGGCCGGCCCTGCAGCGCTTGGGCCACCTGGTCGAGCCGCGGCCCCTGCAGGACGAAAGTGGTCAGCCCGGCATTTTTCACCACCTCGTCCACCGTGCCGGTGGCGAGCATCTTGCCGTAGGAAATGTAGCTGATGCGATGGCAGCGCTCGGCCTCGTCCATGTAATGGGTGGAGACGAGCACGGTGAGCCCACCGCCGGCGAGGCGATGGATCTCGTCCCAGAACTCGCGCCGCGCCTTGGGATCGACGCCGGCCGTCGGCTCGTCGAGCAGAAGCAGCTTCGGCTCGTGCATGATGCAGGCGGCCAGCGCCAGCCGCTGCTTCCAGCCACCGGAAAGCGTGCCGGCCAGTTGGTTGCGGCGGCTCGTCAGGCCGAGATCCTGAAGCGTGCGCGAGACATACTCCTCGACCGGCTTCAGCCGGTACAGCCGCGCCACGAATTCGAGGTTCTCGCCGATCGTCAGATCCTCGTAGAATGAGAATTTCTGCGTCATGTAGCCGACTTCGCGCTTGATCCTGAGCGCGTCGGTGCGGATGTCGAAGCCCAGCACCGTGCCGTCGCCCTCGTCCGGCGTCAAAAGTCCGCACATGATGCGGATGGTCGTCGTCTTGCCCGAGCCGTTCGGCCCGAGGAAGCCGACGATCTCACCTTCGGCGACCGTCATCGTCACATGGTCGACGACGGTCTTGTCGCCGAAGCGCTTGACCAGGCCGCGAACGTCGATGACGTTCATTGCCCGAGATCCGCCCCGATGTCGGCCAAGTCGACATCGACGATCTGGCCGGGCTGCAAGGGTCCCACATTGCCCTCCGGCCGGGCCTCGACGAGATAGACCAGCTTCTGCCGGTTCTCGAGCGAGTAGATCACCGGCGGCGTGAATTCGGGATCAGGCGAGACGTAGCTGACGCGCGCCTTCAGCCCTGCCCCGCAGCCGTCGCAATGGACATCGAGCTCGGTGCCGACCTTGACCGACGAAAAGGCGCTTTCGGGCACATAGACGCTGAGCTTCACGGCGCCGTCCGGCAGCATCGAGATCACCGGCGCGGTCGGCCCGGCCGTGTCGCCGGGATTGCGGATGACGTCGTTGACACGGCCGGGCGAGGGCGCGGTCAGCACCCGCTTCGACAGCCGCCACTCGGCCTGCCGCAAGGTCGACTGCGCCTGCTTGACCTGGTTGTCGGCGGCCTTGATGGTCTCGGGCCGCGCCGGCAGATTGCCGACGGCGAGATTGGCCTCCGCCTGGCCGACCTGGGCATTGGCGGTCTCGAGCGAGGCCGAGGCGGTGTTGTAGTCGGCCTGGGTGCCGGTGCCGCGCTTGTAGAGGTCGCTCGCGCGGTCGTATTTGCGCTTGGCGTCGGCGGCCTGGGCCTTGGCCATGTCGACCTCGGCCTTGAGCACGGCGATTTCTTCGGGGCGCTTGCCGACCTGCAGGTCGGCAAGCTGGGCCTGGGCCTGCGCAAGCGCAGCTTTCGCCTGCGCCACCTCGATCTTGGCGTCGGCATCTTCCAGCGTCGCCACAGCCGCGCCGATCTCGACGCGGTCGCCGCGCCTGACAGTCACCGTCGCCACCTGCGCCACTTCGATCGGCGCCATCAGCACATATTCGCCTTCGACGTAGCCGACCGCGAGCGGGGCTGCCGGCGCGCAGGCGCCGAACAGCTGGGCGGCGAGCGGCAGCGAACAGAGAAAGCTCATGATTTGCCCTTCTTGCCGGCGCCTGCATCGCGCGCCGCCAGCATTGCCCTGAGGTTGTCGGCCGTGACCGCCACCACCTTGGCGGCCTCTTCATTGCCGATTCCGCGCCAGCCCATCCGGCGCATCACCGCCTCGCGGCCGATGCGGAAATAGATGGCCTGGCCGATCAACGTGAAAACGGTGAGCTTGGTCGCTTCGCTCTCGGCCGGTTCGCCGGTCGCCTGCCCCCAGATCTGGCACAGCCGCCGGTGCGTCGGCTCGAACACGCCGGCATAGATGCGGTCGAGCGCGGCAGTCGGATGCGTGAGTTCGCGAAGTACGAATTGTACGATCTCGCCGGCCTGCGGACTGGCCACGACGAAGCCCACCATCCGCTCCAGTGCCGCGAAAAGCTGTGCTCTCGCAGCGTCCGGGCTTGCCGGGGCGGCCGCCTGGGTTGCGCCCAGCGCCTGGCCGGCGATGCCCTGGATGGTTTCGACGATGAAGTCGGCGGCGGCGGCGCGCAGGCCTTCCTTGCCGCCGAAATGGTAGGCGATCGAGCCGATATTGGCCTTGGCCTCAGCCGCGACCTCGCGCGTCGAGGTGCCATCGAAACCCTGCCGTCCGAACAGCTTGAGCGCCGCACGCACCAGCGCCGCGCGCGTTTGGTCGGCGGTGGTGGCTTCGCGCTGATGCCTCTTTGCGTGCGGCTGCTTGCTCATTAGTCGTATTTAATCAATCGATTGATTAAAGTCAAATTGGCAGCTGAGTCGGCTTGCCTTCTCGACTCTCACAGGCTTTAGTGCGCGGCCATGGGCAAGGAAGTCGAGCGTAAGTTCCTGGTCTCCAGTCCCGCCTGGCGCGATGAGGTCGAGGCGGAGATCCGCATTCGCCAGTTCTATGTGGCGGCACAGCCCGGCCGAACGGTGCGTGTGCGCATCAGCGATGGGCGCTCCGCCAAGCTGACGCTGAAGTTCGGCGACAGGGCGCGCGAGCGCGACGAATTCGAATATTCCATCCCGCTTGCCGAGGCCGAGGAATTGATGGCCTTTGCCGTCGGACGTGTCATCGAGAAGACACGCCACCATGTTAGACATTGCGGCTATCTCTATGAAGTCGATGTTTTCGGCGGAAAGCTCGCGGGGTTGGTGATCGCGGAGCTGGAGACGCCGGAGGACGTATCTGACGAAATGCTGCCCGACTGGCTCGGTCGCGAGGTCACCGGCGAGTCGAGGTTCTACAACGCGTCGCTGGCCCTCGGGGGGATTCCGGAGATCGCCGCATGAGCTTCCGCATCGATCCGCGCTTGCCTCTGACCGGCGAGGTCAGGCGCATATTGGCCGACGAGATCGGCAAGGCACTTGGCCATCTTGAAATGGCGCGCGAGAAGCCGGAGCAGGGGCTGCACAAATCCCGCAAGCGGCTGAAGAACGTGCGCGCCTTGCTGCGCCTGGTTCGTTCCGGGGACGAACCGTTCTGCCAGACCGAAAACGAATGCTATAAGCAGGTGTCGGCGCTGCTTGCCGGTCCACGCGAGTCGACCGCTCTCATCGAAACCATCGACCGTCTGGCCGATGCCTTCCCGGAACAATCCGCAGGCGGCGGTCTCGACCCCGTGCGCGAACGGCTGGTGCTGCGCCAGCACGAGCTCCATGCCGGTCCCGGCCTCGACGCCGCCATCAAGGCGGCCATAGCTGCCTGCCGGGAAGGCCTCGAACGCATCGACAGGCTGGCCTTGCCCGATCAGCCCGAGCAGGCCGCCGACATCCTGGCCGAGGGCGCCCGCGCCACCTTGCGGCGCGCCAGGAAGGCGCTGGACAAGGCCGGCTCGCGCGGCGAGGCCGACGATTTCCACGATCTGCGCAAGGCGGCCAAGACGCACAGCATGCATCTGTCGCTGCTCGGCCGCCTATGGCCGACGCCGATCAAGCGCCGCCGTAAAGCGGTCGACAAGCTCGGCGAAGAGCTCGGCGATTTGCACGACGTCTTCGTCATGCGCGCGCTGCTCGATGCCGAAGGCGAGCCGCTTGGTCCTTCCGACGAGACCAGGCTTGTGCGCAAGCTGTTGAAGCGCTCCGAAAAGAGCCTGATCAAAGCCTGCCTTGCCGATGCCGCCGAGCTGTTCGGCGACAGCCCCAAGCGCTCGGCCAAGAGACTTGCCCGCAAGGCGCGCGACGACCTCGCCGGACCCCAGCAAGAAGCGAAGGCGGCGTGACGCCCCGCTACGCCGGCAAAGCCCGTTTCTCCTTCGCCGCCCTGGCGCCCGCATCCCTCGGATGCGGCCCGATCGGCATGATCGCCGGAAACGGCGTCGCGCCGAAGGCGAAGGTCCATTTGTAGCCGGTGAGCTGGTCCTCGGGCGTGGTGTGCTGGTCGTGATGGGCAAGCAGCCTGGCGCGTTCGGCGAGCTCGTCGGCCTCGCGGCGCAGCATTTCCGCCGTTTCGGGCCGCATCCGCCTGGAAAAGCTGATGAAGGTCGCGGCCCGCTCCATATGGCGGATCGCCCAGCCGATGAAGTTCTTGTTGGTCATCTCGAAATGCGGCTTCAGCGGCCCCTCGAAATCCCACTGGATCGGCGCGTCGACCAGTAGCCTTGCCGACAGCCCGCGCCCCAGCGCCACCAGCCCGAGCTCCTCGAGGTCGCGCAGGTAGAGGAACATCGAGGCTTCGCTCAGGCCTTGCGAGCGCATGATGCCTTCGGGCGTGAAGTTCTCCGACAGCATGACGAAGACGAAGAGCAGGGCCGGCCGCGCCGCCAGCCGGCGCTCGATCTCCGGCGCGACGCGGTTGGCCGGACCCGGCCCGCGGTTCATCGCGCCGAGCACGTTCTCCAACTCGACACCGGCCGCGGCGCAGATCTCCATCAGCCGGTCGAGCTTGCAGTTCTTCTCATGGAAAATACGCTTCACCGTCGGCTCGGAAACGCCCATGCGCTCGGCGAGCGTCCGGTAGGTCAGGCCCTTGGCCTTCAGCGTCCGTTTCAGCGCCTCGAAGATCGGACCGTTCATGGACTGCGCCTCATTCGTGCAAATTCGTATTGAATTACGATACTAGTCCTGTTCCGGCTTCCCGGAAAGTATCGGAAAGCCTAGCTCTCGGCCGTCATCACAGGAGAGCATCCATGAAATATCTCATTGCTTCGGCCGCCTTCGCCGCCATCTCCGTCATATCCGCCGCGCAGGCCGGCGAGCTCTGGCGCGCCGCCGGCTTCGAGCAGCCGGAATCGGCCCTTGTCGATGCCGCCCACAACCGCATCGTCGTTTCCAACATCGTCGGCAATCCCGGCGCGGCGGACGGCAATGGCTATTTGTCGCTGCTGTCGATCGACGGTAAGGTCCTCGCGCGTCACTGGGTGGAGGGCTTGGACGCGCCCAAGGGGATGGCGATCGCCGGCGGCAGGCTCTACGCCGCCGATATCACCAAGGTGCGCGTCGTCGATCTCGCCAGCGGCAGACTGGTCGAGACCATCGATGTGCCCGGCGCCGTGTTCCTCAACGACATGACGCAGGACCGCGCCGGCAAGGTTTATGTCACCGACATGCTGGCCGATACGATCTACCGCATCGACGGCGACAGGCCGGAACTGTTCGTCAAGGATGCGCTGCTCGCTTCGCCGAACGGCGTGTTCGCCAATGGCGGCAGGTTGATCGTCGCGTCCTGGGGCAAGGGCATCAACACGACCGATTTCAGCACCTCCGAGCCCGGCGGCCTGCTGTCCGTCGACCTTGCTACGAAGAAGGTCACGCCGCTGCCGAGCGCCCAAAAATTCGCCGACCTCGACGGCGTCATCGCCATTGGCGACACCATCTATGCCACCGCTTACATGACCGGGACGCTCTACAGCTACAAGCCCGGCGGCGTGCCGACAGTGGTTGCGACCTTCAAGCCGGGCAGCGCCGATATCGGTACGGACGGCAAGGCGACCATCTATGTGCCGTTGATGGGCGAGGGCGAGGTCGCGGCGCTGTCCCTGGATTGAGCATGTCGCGGCGGAGAAGCATTGCAACGCCGGCGGGACAGCGTCTCGCATCTCGGCACTCAACGGCGAGGCGAGTTTTTCACCTCGCCAATCGCGATTGGACCGCAATGTCGGTGGCGGCTGCCATCTGGTTTCGCCGGCCGCTCCGGACTATTCGGCGGCAATCCGTCATGTGAGCGAAGCCGTGAAGACATCCAGCCTGAACGGCGCCGTTTCCCCGACGATCCCGGTGCTCGTCTGCGCGCTGGCGATCTTCCTGCTGTCAGGCATGGATGCGGCGATGAAGTCGCTGGTCATCGCGGTCGGCGTCTACAATACGGTGCTATGGCGCAGCATGGTCGCGACCGTGGTCGCGGGCGCGGCCTGGTCGACGGGGCCACGCTCGAAGCCGAGCTTCCCGGTGCTCGGTCTGCATGCGCTACGCGCCGTCATTGTCGGTATCGTCCTAGTCTCGTTCTTCTGGGGTCTGGCCAGGCTGCCGCTCGCCGAGGCTATAGGCCTGAGCTTCGTCGCGCCGTTGTTTGCGCTTTTCCTCGCCGCATTGCTGCTGGGCGAGCGCATAAGGCGGCAGGCGGTGTGGGCGTCGCTGGCCGGTATCGCGGGCGTCTTGATCATACTGGCCGGCCAGTTCGGGCAGGCAGGCCATTCGCAGGATGCGCTTTTGGGCACGGTCGCCGTGCTCGTATCGACGGTCTTCTACGGCTACAATCTGATCCTCGCCCGGCGACAGGCGCTTCTGGCCAAGCCGGTCGAGATCATGCTGTTCCAGAATATCTTCGTCGGGATCATCCTTGGTTGCGCGGCGCCCTGGCTTGCCGTCGCGCTGCCGAGAGAACTTTGGCTTCCCTTGGCAGGCGTGGCGCTGCTGTCGCTCGCCGGCCAATTTCTGATGAGTTGGTCCTACGCCCGTGCCGAAGCGCAATATCTCATCCCGACAGAGTACTCGGCCTTCATCTGGGCGATCGCGCTTGGCTGGTTCTTCTTCGGTGAGAAGGTGGCCTGGACCACGCTTGCGGGCGCATGTCTCATCGTCGCCGGCTGCCTGATCGCCGCACGCGCCAGCCCCAAGCTTGCCGAGCCGATCGAAGCGGCCGTTTGATCAGGGCGCCTACGCCGTCTCCGCTTTTCCGTCCAGCTGCGCCCGCGCGTCCCGGATCGACGCCGCATAGGTCACCAGCGGCCGCTTGACGCCATGGCTTATCAGGGTGCGCCTGACTTGCGACGAGGCGCCCGCGATGATGAAGCGTCCTCCGGCGCGCCTTGCGTTGTTCGCGGTGCTTCCGATGACGTTTGCCGCGGTCGAATCGAGGAAGGGCACCGCCGAGCAATCGAGGATGAAGTTCCTGCGCTGGTCGGCGATACGGTCCAGCACGGTCGCGATCGTTGCCGCAGCGCCGAAGAAGAACGCCCCCGATATGCGGTAGATGACGGTATCCGGATCGGTGGCGGCGGCGAGGTCATAGGCAACGCGCGCGCCATTTGCGGCGTCGGCGCGGTCCTCCGTCACCGGCGGGACATGTGCCTCCACCTCGACCGAACGCGCCATCCGCCCGATGAACAGCAGAGCGCCCAGCGCAAAGCCGACCACGATGCCGGTAGTGAGGTCGCGGAAGATGACAAGTCCGAAGGTGACCAGAAGCACCAGGGCGTCGCCCCAGGACGATCGGATCAGCGCCAGCAAGGCGGGCTTCTCCACCATGTTCCAGGCCACCGTGGCCAGCACCCCGGCAAGCGCCGCCAGCGGGATGTAGCTGGCAAGCGGCGCAGCCACCAGCATGAACAGCAGCAGGAAGGCGGAATGGAATATTCCCGACAACGGTCCATACGCGCCGGCGCGGATGTTGGTCGCCGTGCGCGCGATCAGTCCGGTCACGCAGATCCCGCCGAACAGCGCCGAGCCGATATTGGCGATGCCCTGTACCACCAGTTCGCAGTTGGAGCGGTGCCGTCGGCCGGTCATACCGTCCGCGACCACGGCGGAAAGCAGCGATTCGATTGCTCCGAGCAGCGCGAAGGAAATGGCGTCGGGCACCACGGAGACGAGCTTCTGCACATCGAGCGCCGGAAGAGTCGGATCCGGCAACATCCGCGGAATGCCGCCGAATTGCGTTCCGATCGTCTCCACGGGAAGGCCGAGAAGCGTCGTCGCCAGCGAGGCCGCCGCCACCGCGATCAGGAGGCCCGGCCACGAAGGGCGCCTGAGCTTCATGGCCACGATGATCCCTATCGTCAGCGCGGCGAGCCCAATGGCCGCCGGATTTGCCGTCCGGGCCGCCTTGCCGAGCGCGATAAGCCGCGGAAGCAGGTCGCCTGGCTCCTTGCCCGGCAGCGTCAGGCCGAACAGGTCGTGCAACTGGCTGGACAGGATGATGACGGCGATGCCCGCGGTGAAACCCACCGTCACCGGATACGGAATGAACTTCACATAGGCGCCGAGCCTGAGATACCCGGCCGCGAGCAGGAAGACGCCGGCCATGAGCATTGCCAGGATCAGCCCGTCGACACCGTGCCGGTCGACCGTCGAGGCCACGACCACGATGAAGGCGCCGGCGGGCCCGCCGATCTGGAAACGGCTGCCGCCGAGCGCGCCGACGATGAAACCGCCGATGATCGCCGTAAACAGTCCGCGCTCGGGCTCCACATGCGAGGCGATCGCGATCGCCATCGACAGCGGCAACGCCACGATGGCGACTGTCAGGCCGGCGATCACATCCGCCCTCAGCTGCTTGAGGTGGTAGCCCTCGCGCAGCACCGTCACCAGCTTTGGTGTGAACAGCTCGGCGAAGGTCGGCCGTGCTTGGTGGTGAATTGCCCGCCGCGCCTGATCCATGAACTGCTTCCGCTCCACAGGGCGGCGGGATCGTCGGCTGGATGTCGGCGGTCGCCGTCGCGATAAACCGTTGCGACGCCGCATCGCTGCCCGAAAACCGGTAGCGGTTCCCGAGGCGGATGCGGTTGCGGCTCAGCCCTGCGGGTTCTGCGCCACGGTGGCCTTGAGGCGCACGCCCCTGCCGCCGCGTTCGCTGGTCTGGTTCTCGCCGATCAATTCCACCCCGACCTCATCGAGGGCATGGATGACCTTCATCAGCGTGTCAACGACGCCTCGCACGACGCCCTCGCTCGCTTCCATACGCTGTATCGTCGGAAGCGAAACGCCGGCGCGCTCGGCAAGCGTTCGCTGGTCGATACCGGCCAACGCCCTTGCGGCGCGCATCTGCGCAGCAGTGATCATCGGCCAGAACCTTGGTCTGAGTCTGCGATATCAATGTATAATACAAGCATAGTGATGTTTCAAGCGTCATTTAATGTAGATGAGACATCGGTTATTCGCTATCCTTAACGACCTTGCGTCGCTGCAGCAGCCGCGCCGCGAGCCAGCACAGCATGGCCCAGGCAAAGCCCGCGCACCAGCCGGCAAGCACATCGGACGGCCAGTGCACCCCGAGATAGACGCGGCTGGCGCCGACCAGCACGGTGGTGAGCACCGCGAGGCCGAGCACGAAGACCTTCGTCCTGCGGTCCGGCAGGAAGCGGGCCGTCAAGGAACCGAGCGTCAGATAGGTTACCGCCGACAGCATCGCGTGGCCGCTCGGAAAGGACAGCGACGTCTCGTTGACGAGATGCGAGACGAGATCGGGCCGCGGCCGGTCGACCTCGAATTTGAGCAAGCTCGAAAGCACTTGCCCGCCGGCCACCGCCGCGAACATGAACAGCGCTGTCGAAGGTCTGCGGATCAAGAGCAGATAGAGGATGGTCGCCGTCGTGATCAGTACCAGCACAGCGGTGCTGCCCAGCGCGGTGACGTCGCGCACCGCGCCTTCCAGCCAAAGCGGGCCGATCGGGCTGTCCGGCTGGCCGGCATGACGGAAGGCGAGCAGGATTTCCGTGTCGAAGGCGTGCGGGGTCGTGGCGCGCGCCAGCTCCATGAGTTCCACCAGGCCCCACAGCCCGCCGGCGATCACCAGCCCGGCCAGCAGCACCGGGAATTCCAACCTGTTGAGGAGCGCGTTGGCGGTCGATTTCATTCGGGCCCTCGGGTCCAGCTACAGCCGCTGAATATAGGGCCCGAGCGTGATCAGCGCGACGGCGGCGACCGCCAGCACCATGCCGATCGCCTGCAAGGCATTGAGCCGTTCGCCGTAGAAGGCGATCGCCACGACATTGACGGCGACCAGCTGGATCACCGCCGACAGGCTGAACGACACCGACATGCCGAATTCGCGCACCAGCCTGAGCATGATCAGATTGCCGGCCGAGTAGAGCGCCAGCGTCAGAAGCAGCTTGGTCAAGCTCGGCGCCAGCCCCCATTGCTTGGCCGCCATCGCCGCCAGCAGGAATATCGCGGTCGAAATGCCGAGCTGCGCCAGTCCCCAGAAACTCACCCGCCATCCCCTTTTCAAGTGCCGTCGCCACGCCTGCGCAGCCCTTGTTTCCCGAAGCGGGCGAGGCCGTCAAGCCGATCGCGGTCGATCGTTCGCCCATTTCGAGGACCCAAGCCGGCCGCCGCTGCTCAGCCGGCGAACAGCCATTGCGGTTCAATCGCGATGATGTCACGAAAATGTGATCGGCGCGCTTTAGGGGTCGAAGGGCCAAAATCCCAGCCACCTCAAGAAGCCAGAGGAACAGCCTATGACCCTGACCCCTGAGACCCGCTTCCGCACCAGCCAGCTCGAGGACAATGGCGGCCCGCCCGTCAATCATACCGACAACCACACCATGGGCGAGATCATCGCCGCGCGTTTCTCGCGCCGCGGCTTCCTGAAGGGCTCGCTGGCTGTCTCGGCCATCGCCGCCACCGTCAGCCCGCTGGCGCTCGTCGCCGCCGACGAGGCGCGCGCCGCCGAAGCCTCGGCTTTCAAGTTCGACGAGCTCGAAGCCGGCATCGACGACAAGCACCATGTCGCGCCCGGCTACGACGCCGACGTGCTGTTGCGCTGGGGCGATCCGCTGTTTGCCGATTCGCCGGAGTTCGACCCGCTGAAGCAGTCCGCCGAAGCCCAGGCCAAACAGTTCGGCTACAACAACGACTATGTCGGCTATATCCCAATCGACGGCTCGGCCGAGCATGGCCTTTTGGTCGTCAACCACGAATACACCAATCCGCATCTGATGTTCCCCGGCATCGTTTCGATCGTGGAGAAGGACGGAAAGAAGAAGGCCGAGGTCGCGCCGCTTTCCAAGGAGCAGGTCGATGTCGAGATGGCCGCGCATGGCGGCACCATCGTCGAGATCCGCAAGCAAGACGGCAAGTGGCAGGTGGTGCGCGACGGCAAGCTCAACCGCCGCATCACGTCGACCACCGAGATGGCGCTGTCCGGCCCGGTCGCCGGCCACGACCGCGTCAAGACCAATGCCGACCCGTCCGGCACCGAGGTCTTCGGCACGCTCAACAACTGCGCCGGCGGCGTCACGCCCTGGGGCACCTATGTGATGGCCGAGGAGAACATCCACGGCTATTTCTCGGGCGAATTGCCGGAGGGCCACAGGGAAGCGGCCAATTACAAGCGCCTCGGCATCCCCGAAGGCGCTTATGAGTGGGGCGCGCATTACGACCGCTTCAACCTTGCCAAGGAGCCGAACGAGCCCAATCGTTTCGGCTGGATCGTCGAGGTCGACGTCAACGATCCGAACTCGGTGCCTAGAAAGCGCACCGCCATGGGCCGCTTCAAGCATGAGGGCGCCGAGTCGATCGTCGCCAAGGACGGCCGCGTCGTCTTCTATCTCGGCGACGATGAGCGCTTCGACTATGTCTACAAATTCGTCACCGCCGGCACGTTCAACCCCAACGACCGCGCTGCCAACATGAACCTGCTCGACGACGGCACGCTCTATGTCGCCAAATTCGCCGAGGACGGTTCGGTGGAATGGATGCCGATCGTGTTCGGGAAGGCGCCGCTGACGGCGGAGAACGGCTTTGCTTCCCAAGCCGACGTTCTCATCGAGACGCGGCGCGCCGCCGACCTGCTCGGCGCCACCAAGATGGACCGGCCGGAGGACATCCAGCCCAATGCCGGCAATGGCAAGGTCTATGTCATGCTGACCAACAATTCCAAGCGCAAGGCCGAGCAGGTCGACGCCGCCAATCCCCGCGCCGACAATGCCTTCGGCCACATCATCGAGATCGTCGAGGACGGCGGCGATTTCGCCGCAACCAAGGGCAAGTGGGAAGTGCTGTTAAAATGCGGCGATCCTTCCGTGGCCGATGTCGGCGCCACCTTCTCGACGGCGACCACCGCCCATGGCTGGTTCGGCATGCCGGACAATTGCGCCGTCGATTCCGCCGGGCGCCTGTGGGTCGCCACCGACGGCCAGGGTCCGAAGGCCACCGGCCGCACCGACGGCCTCTGGGCCGTCGACACCGAGGGTGCGGCGCGGGCAACGTCGAAGCTGTTCTTCCGCGTGCCGATCGGCGCCGAAATGTGCGGTCCGCTCTTCGCGCCCGACGACCAGACGGCTTTCGTCGCCGTGCAGCATCCGGGCGATGGCGGCGAGGACTGGGAAGGGTTCGGCCGCCCCTCCTACTACGAGGATCCGTCGACCCGCTGGCCGGACTTCAAGCCGGACATGCCGGTGCGTCCGTCCGTCGTTGCGATTACGAAGCAGGGCGGCGGCAAGATCGCGGTGTGACCTCTTGTAGCTGAGGCGTCGAGAGGGAAGATTTCGATCAAATCCTCCCTTTCGTCACTCCGCGCGTTGAACCATGGCCATGTTCATCTTGCTTCTCAAGCGGAAGCCGATGGACTCGTAAAGCCTGATCGCCGCTTCGTTGCTGTCATAGACGTGCAGGTATGGAACCTCGCCGCGTGCCGCGATCCGGCCGGCCACGAACACCGACAGCAGGCGGGCAAGGCCGCCGCCGCGGAAATCCGGGTGCGTGCACACGCCGCTGAGTTCCGAGTATCTGGACTGCTTCATACGCTCGCCGGCCATTGCCGCCAGCCTGCCGTCGATCTTGATCCCCCAGAAATCGCCGAGGCTCAGCGCCTCCAGCGTGAAAGGGCCGGGCTTGGTGAGCGAGGCGAGCGCCAGCATTTCCTCGGCATCGTCTTTTGTCAGCTGCCGGATGCGCTCATCGGACGTCGCGGGCATCGGCGCTTCGGCGACCATCTGCACCAGCGGCGCTGCGGAGATCGCGGAGATTTCCGGCGACAGGGCGATCTCATGCGCCTGGACCAGGACGGCTGTTTCGCCCGGCGGGAGAAGCCCGGCCAGCGCCCGCAGGCTGTCCACATCGTCAGCCGCAGTGGCGGCGAAGGGCACGATCGACGGGCGATATCGTCGGGCAAGGGCGCCGCCCTCGGCGAAGGTCTGGTGCCGCGTTGCAAGCGCGCTCCAGATGGGGCGGTCGAGAACATGTTTCATGACGCGGCCACCCTGGCATTTTCGGCGCGGCGATGGAGCGGCGTTGCGGCCAGGCGATCCTCGATTGCCGCAAGCTGGCTAAGCAGCGGCCCGGAAAGATCGGCGCACACATCCGCCACGGCATTCTCGATGCTCGGCCAGATCTCCCGCTTCGCCTGGTTGACCAGATGCCGGCCGTTGCGGCTCAGCGAAACGATCCTGCGCCGCTGATCGTCTTCCGACGGGTTGACCTCGACCAGGCCCAGCTCGGAAAGCAGCGCCACGCTGCGCGTCACGCCGGGTTGGGCGATGCCCAAGGATTGGGCCAGCTCGCCGACCGGCAGCCGGCCCAGCCTGTCAAGCGCGGCAAGCAACGGGTACTGGCTCGACTGGATGCGCACATCCAGGCGGTCGAGCACGTGCTGCGTGTCGGCCTGCAACTGCTCGCCTATGCGCTTCATCCGGCTGCCGAGGCAGAGAAAGCCGAGGGATCGGAGAACGTCTTCCATAGCAGCCTCGTCGCATATTGATAACTTGATATATAACAATGCATGGAAATGTCAAGGCGATCTTTCGCATATCCGTTGCGGCAGCCGATGAGTGACAGCACCGCCTTCGGACGTTTGCCCTTCATTCGCGGTCAATTGCATCCTATATCGCGTTGACGCACGCGGCCGGCAGCGGTCGCCAGCGATTCGCGACCTGAGGGCGGCAGGTCATCACTTCTTGGCACGCGGAGCTCATGGCGCCCCTGCGCATCTATTTCGACAGGCTTCTCGACGCTGTGGCGCCCAAGGTTCCGCGGCGCGACTTGACGGATGCCGAACGCCTGGCGCTGGTGCGCCGATACGGCGATTTCTCGCTGGCCTATTCGACGGCCGTGCAGCAGAAACTGGCCTATTTCAGCGATGGCGACGGCTATATCGCCTTCGGCACCAAGATGGGCCGGCATTTCGCGCTGGGCGATCCGGTGGTCGATCCGGCGGATCGCGCGGCCTATATCAAGCGCTTCGTCGAAGCCGCCGGCGGCCCTTGGTTCGTCCAGATCGGCGCCGACACGGCCAAGGTGCTCGCCGGCCTCGGCTACATGGTGAATCGCCTCGGCATCGATACGAGGCTGGTTTTGCCGGCGCATGATTTTTCCGGCAAGCGCAACGAGACCGTGCGCTATTCCCAACGCTGGCTGACGAAGAAGGGCTTTACCATCGCCGAGGACAGGGGCGACGGGCTGCACGAGGAGATCGTCCAGCTTTCCGCCGACTGGCGCAAGCAGCGCATCATCAAGCGCTGGGAGATGGGTTTCCTCAACCGCCGCTTTTCCGAAGAGCTCGGCGTCGACATGCGCCGCTTCCTCCTGCACAGCCCTGAGGGCCGGCTTCTCGCCATCCTCGACTTCGACCCACTGTTCCGCGACGGCAAGGTCATCGGCTACACCACCTCCTTCAAGCGCAAGCAGACCGACGCCACGCCGCATGCCGAGATCGGCCTGACCAAATTCGCCGTCGACCGATTTCGCGAGGAAGGCATCTCCGAGGTGACGCTCGGCCTTTCGCCGCTGCTCGATATCGAGCCCAGCGGCTTTGCCGAATCGAGCTTCTGGCGCGGCGCCTTCCAGCGCGCCTACAACTCGCCCTGGGTCAACCGCTCGCGCTTCAACCTGCAGGGTCAGGCGGCCTTCAAGCGCCGCTTCCACGGCGTCGAGGAGCCGACCTATATCGCGTTCCGCAAAGGGACTTTCATGGAGATGCTAGGCCTGCTGCGGCTGCTGAAGGCGATTTAGAGCAGGCCTCCCCTCTCCGTCCCGGCTTCGCCGGGCCACCTCTCCCCACTTCGGGGGCGAGGAACTCGTCAGTTCCTCAACCGGTATCCCGTCTTGAATATCCAGGCGACGATCGCGATGCAGATGGCCAGGAACACCAGCGTCATGCCGAGGCTGACGCCGACCGAGACATCCGCCTTACCGTAAAAGCTCCAGCGGAACCCGCTGATCAGGTAGACGACCGGGTTGAACAGGGTGATTGTCTTCCAGATGCCGGGCAGCATGTGGATCGAATAGAAGCTGCCGCCGAGGAAGGTGAGCGGCGTGACGATCAAGAGCGGCACCAGCTGCAGCTGCTCGAAGGTCTTTGCCCAGATGCCGATGATAAAGCCGAACAGGCTGAAGGTCACCGCCGTCAGCACCAGGAAGGCGATCATCCAGAACGGATGCTCGATCCTGAGCGGCACGAACAGCGCCGCGGTGGCCAGGATGATCAGGCCGAGTATGACCGACTTGGTCGCGGCACCCCCGACATAGGCGATGATGATCTCGAGATAGGAGACCGGCGCCGACAGGAGCTCGTAGATCGAGCCGACGAATTTCGGAAAATAGATAGCGAAGGAGGCGTTGGAGATCGATTGCGTCAAGAGCGACAGCATCATCAGACCGGGCACGATGAAGGCGCCGTAGGCGATGCCGTCGATCTCGGTGATGCGCGAGCCGATGGCCGAGCCGAAGACGACGAAATAGAGCGATGTCGAGATGACCGGCGAGATGATGCTCTGCAGAACCGTGCGGAAGGCGCGCGCCATCTCCACCCGGTAGATCGCCCATACAGCGCGAAAATTGGGGGCAGCGCGCAGGTTCATGGCTCTTGCCTCAGAAGATTGACGAAAATCTCTTCGAGCGAGCTGTTCTTGGTTTCGAGGTCGCGGAACTGGACGCCGGCCGCCTCGAGGTCGCGGATCAGCGAGGCGACGCCCGGACGGTCGCTCTGGTTGTCATAGGTGTAGGTGAGCTGGTTGCCGTCGTCCGACAGCTCCAATGAATAGTGCGACAGGCTGTCCGGAACGGCGGCAAGCGGCGCGCGCAGCTCCAGATTCATCTGCTTGCGGCCGAGCTTGCGCATCAGCTCGGCCTTGCCTTCGACCAGGATGATCTCGCCTTTGTTGATGACGCCGACGCGGTCGGCCATCGCCTCGGCTTCCTCGATGTAATGCGTGGTGAGAATGATGGTGACGCCCTCCTCGCGCAGGCGACGGACCATTGCCCACATGTCCTGGCGCAGCTCCACGTCGACGCCGGCCGTCGGCTCGTCGAGGAACAGCACACGCGGTTCGTGCGACAGCGCCTTGGCGATCATCAGCCGGCGCTTCATGCCGCCCGACAGCGTGATCGCCTTGGAATCCTTCTTGTCCCACAGCGAGAGGTCGCGCAGCACCTTTTCGACGAACTCCTTGTTGGGTGCCTTGCCGAACAGGCCGCGGCTGTAGTTCACCGTCGCCCAGACGGTCTCGAAGGCATCGATGGTGAGTTCCTGCGGCACCAGCCCGATCAGGCTGCGCGCCGCGCGGTAATCCCGGCCGATGTCGTGGCCGTTCACGGTGACAGTGCCCGACGAGCGGTTGACGATGCCGCAGACGATCGAGATCAGCGTCGTCTTGCCGGCGCCGTTCGGCCCCAGCAGCGCGAAGATCTCGCCGCGCTCGATGTCGAGATTGATTTCCTTCAGCGCCTTGAAGCCGGTGGCATAAGTTTTCGTGACACCGGAGATCGAGATGATGGATGACATGCTGAAATACGGCCGGCTGGAAAAGGTGACCTGATATAGGTCGGCTGTTGTCCGGCGCAACTGGAATCGACGCTGCTGCTGACAGTTCTGGACAGTGGGCGCGTCTTTCTCCCGGTTTCGGGCAGACATACCCGGCGATCAGCACCGGCGCCGGAGATTGGCGGAAGCCGCCCGAACCTCGTCATCCACGGGCGGAGCAAGGAGCGAAGCGACGCGCGCAGACCCGCGGATCCATTCCGTGACTTAAGAGCGCTGCTGCGGTGCAGAATTCTGCTCCGCTGCATTCTACGATCAGGGTTACGTAATGGATACCAGGGTCTCCGCGACGCCGCTTCGCGGCTGCTTCGCCCTGGAATGACGAGACTGAGGGCTTCGCCAATCGCAAGGCATGTCAGCTGCCGATATCTAACGAAGATCCGTGCGCCAGGAACTGGCCGGCTCTCCTCCTCAGCTCTTGCTGGAGGCCAGCACCAGCACCGGCTTCTCGCTGTAGAGCTTAGGGAACAGCGCCTTCAGATTTTCGATCTTGGGCAGATCGTTGTAGACGATATAAGGATAGGTCGGGTTCAGCGTCAGGAAGTCCTGATGGTAATCCTCGGCCGGGTAGAAGGTCTTGCCGGTTTCGATCGTCGTGACGATCGGCTTGGGGAAGACCTTGGCCTTGTCGAGCTGGGTGATGTAGCTCTCGGCCACCTTCTTCTGCTCGTCATTCTCGGCGAAGATCGTCGAGCGGTACTGGGTGCCCCGGTCCGGTCCCTGGTAGTTCAACTGCGTCGGATTGTGCGCGACCGAGAAATAGACCTGCAGGAGCTGGCCATAGGTGACCTTCGACGGGTCGTAGGTGATCTCGACGGATTCGGCGTGGCCCGTGCGGCCGGTGCCGACCACTTCGTAGACGGCGTTTTCGGCGCTGCCGCCGGTATAGCCGGAGACGGCCTTGCTCACGCCCTTGACGTGCTGGAACACGCCTTGGACGCCCCAGAAGCAGCCGCCGGCGAAGATCGCCTTTTCGGTGCCGCTCGCAGCCTTTTCGTCCAAAGCCGGCGGCGGGATCACCACCGCGTCCTCGGCCGATCGGGCCGGGCTCTGCCAGAAGATGGCCGCGGCCGCGCTGAGCACCAGCGCCGCCAGCGCACCCTTGGCAAGGAATGGCCGCTGCGCGGCTTTCTTTTCAATGCCGGTCATGTTGGGTCTCCTTGTTGTCGCTCCATTATATACGAACGCAGCCGCGAAGCGGTTCTCACTTTGCCGTGCGGCGGCCAATGGCCGAGGGCGCTCCCCCTCTCCGTCTCGGCTTCGACGAGCCACCTCTCCCCCGCCTCTGGCGGGGGCGAGGAACCCAGGCTTGCGAAGGCCGCGCCCTTGGCGATTGGCGTTTCCTCGCCCCCGCAAAGCGGGGAGAGGTGGATCGGCGCGCAGCGCCGAGACGGAGAGGGGGCTGCGCTGCCCTGTGCGATTGCCTCGCAGGCCGGCGACGCAGGCGGATCGCCAGCTCACCCTACTGAGCGGTGGTGTCCGCAGGCTTCATGGCATCCGTCGAAGGCTTCATTGCGTCGGTGGCGGGCTTCATCGCATCCGTGGCCGGCTTCATCGCCTCGGTGCTCATCGCATCAGGTTTCATAGCATCGGCCGGCTTCATGGCGTCGGCCGGCTTCATGGCGTCGGTCGCCATCGCATTGGCGGGCTTCATCGCATTGGCCGTGTCGTCGGCGCGGGCGCCGGCGACGAAGACGGACGCGGAAAGCGCGAAGGCCAGCGCCGGCAGCGTGAGGAACTTGGTCATGGTAGTCTCCTTGGGTTTGGCGCGCGCATGCGGGCCCTGGTGAAGCGTTGCCGCTCATGCGGCCCCGCGCGAAGGGGAAAAAGGTCAGTTGGCGGCGGCGGCGAGGATCGGTCCGCCGTTCGGACCCTGCACCAGCACCGCGGTGCTCAAGCCACCCGAGGCCACCGGCAGCGGCAAAGTCGTCGCCTCGCCGTTCCAGCTGCCGAGCTTGGTGAGCGCATGCACGACATTGGCGTGCGGCAGGGTGCGGCCGGTGTTCTCGCCGCGCGCCACTGGCACCTCGACGACGCCTCTGGTGTAGCGCACCAGCCAGATATCGGCGCCGCCGCCCGGCGCCTTGCCGGCGCCGATGCTGACCTTGCCCTGCCCAAGCGAAAGCTCCGGCCCCTGCGCGCGGCTGCTGTTGGCGATCAAGCTCTGGATCTCGCCCGGTGCCGCGCCCACGGCGTCGTGGCTGCCATTCACCACCACTTGCGGCGTGAACGGCCCGTCATGGCCGAGCGACGGCTCGTAGGTCACCTGGCGTTCGGTGAATTCCTTGCGGCCAAAAGTGTCCTTCCAGCCGAGATAGTCCCAATAGGTGACGTTGAACGACAGCGCCAGCACGCCCGGCTGGTCCTTGACCTTGATCAGGTTGGCATTGGCCGGCGGGCAGGACGAGCAGCCCTGGCTGGTGAACAGCTCGACCACGGTGAGCGGCTGCGCGGAAGCGGCGCCGAGCGTGGCGGCAAGCATCGCGCCGGCGAGCAGGCTTGTCTTCAATCCGGTCATGGGAAGCAGTCTCCACTGGGTCATGCTCCCATTTCGCCGGGGTGGAGAGGTTCGTTACAGCTTCACCGGTTTGTGATTGGGGCGCCTCGGTGCGCAATGTTGGAGGGACAGCACCCCCCTCTGCCTGCCGGGCATCTCCCCCGCAAGGGGGGAGATTGGCAGCTTCGTCGTCGGCGCCCTTCCTGCAATGTCGGCGATTGGTGAAAGCGATCGCGACATCTGATCTCCCCCCTTGCGGGGGAGATGGCCGGCAGGCCAGAGGGGGGTGTGAAGGATCGCGACGCTGGAAGCCGTCTCGGCGCTGCGCGCCGATCCACCTTCTCCCACAAGGGGAGAAGGAAAAACCCCCGCCGCTTGCCCCTCAACCCCGCCCCTGCTAAAGCCCGCCGCATGACGACGCCCCTCGACCATATCCGCAATTTCTCCATCGTCGCCCATATCGACCATGGCAAATCCACGCTTGCCGACCGGCTGATCCAGCTCACCGGCACGCTGGAGGAGCGCGACATGAAGGAGCAGGTGCTGGACTCGATGGATATCGAGCGCGAGCGCGGCATCACCATCAAGGCCCAGACCGTGAGGCTCAACTACCGCGCCAAAAACGGCGAGGATTATGTGCTGAACCTCATCGACACGCCCGGCCATGTCGACTTCGCCTATGAAGTGTCGCGTTCGCTGGCCGCCTGCGAGGGCTCGCTGCTGGTGGTCGACGCCAGCCAGGGTGTCGAGGCGCAGACGCTGGCCAATGTCTACCAGGCCATCGACAACAACCACGAGATCGTCGTGGTGCTGAACAAGGTCGACCTGCCGGCGGCCGAGCCCGAGCGCATCCGCGAGCAGGTGGAGGAGGTGATCGGCCTCGACGCCTCCAATGCCGTGCTGATCTCGGCCAAGACGGGGCTTGGCGTGCCCGACGTGCTGGAGGCGATCGTCCATCAGCTGCCGCCGCCGCGCGAGGGCGACATCGCGGCACCGCTCAAGGCCATGCTGGTCGACAGCTGGTACGACGCCTATCTCGGCGTCATCGTCCTGGTGCGCATCATCGACGGCGTGATGAAGAAGGGCCAGACCATCCGCATGATGGGCACCGGCGCAAAATACCTCGTCGAGCGCACCGGCGTCTTCAAGCCGGCCCGCGTCAATGTCGACGAGCTCGGCCCCGGCGAGTTCGGCTTCTTCACCGGCTCGATCAAGGAAGTGGCCGACACCCGCGTCGGCGACACCATCACCGAGGACCGCCGCCCGACGCAAAAGGCGCTCCCCGGCTTCAAGCCGGCGCAGCCGGTGGTGTTCTGCGGCCTGTTCCCGGTCGACGCCGCCGATTTCGAGGATCTGCGCGCCGCCGTCGGCAAATTGCGCCTCAACGACGCGAGCTTTTCCTATGAGATGGAAACCAGCGCCGCGCTCGGCTTCGGCTATCGCTGCGGCTTCCTCGGCCTGCTGCATCTGGAGATCATCCAGGAGCGGCTGGAGCGCGAGTTCAACCTCGACCTCATCGCCACCGCGCCCTCCGTCGTCTACCGCCTGAACCTCAACGACGGCTCGGTCAAGGAACTGCACAACCCGGCCGACATGCCCGACGTGGTCAAGATCGCCTCGATCGAGGAGCCGTGGATCCGCGCCACCATCCTGACGCCCGACGACTATCTCGGCGGCATCCTGAAGCTCTGCCAGGACAGGCGCGGCATCCAGGCCGATCTCTCCTATGTCGGCAAACGCGCCATGCTCACCTACGACCTGCCGCTCAACGAGGTGGTCTTCGATTTCTACGACCGGCTGAAGTCGATCTCCAAGGGCTACGCCTCCTTCGACTATCACCTGACCGACTATCGCGAGGGCGACCTGGTGAAGATGTCGATCTTGGTCAATGAGGAGCCGGTCGACGCGCTGTCCATGCTGGTGCACCGCACGGCGGCGGAAAAGCGCGGCCGCGCCATGTGCGAGAAGCTGAAGGAGCTGATCCCGCACCATCTGTTCAAGATCCCGATCCAGGCGGCAATAGGCGGCAAGGTCATCGCCCGCGAGACCATCTCGGCGCTCAGGAAGGACGTCACCGCCAAATGCTACGGCGGCGACGTGACCCGCAAGCGCAAGCTGCTCGACAAACAGAAAGAGGGCAAGAAGCGGATGCGCCAGTTCGGCAAGGTGGATATCCCGCAGGAGGCGTTTATCCAGGCGCTGAAGATGGGCGATTGAGAAGCCGGTGGCGCGCGCAGCGCGCCAAGCCATCGATCCGGTGAATCGATGGCAGGCTTCGAAAGCGGGGGGAGCTGCCGGAGGCAGCAGGCCGCCCCGCCAGCGCCGCGCTGGAGCTGCGCGGTGGAGGTTATGCGCCAGCCGGAAGATCCGATTATCGCGGCAAAAAATCAAAAAGTGAGCCGGAGCCGATCGCAGGACTTGGACGAGGCACTTGGGCAATGGATTTGCCACAAGGAAAAGCGACTCATTTTCAATGACTTATCATAAATAGTCAGATAAGCTATTGAACATATTGACCTTTTAAGAATAAGAGCCTATGTTATATGAGCTCGACTGAGCCGGTGGTAGAAGCCGGGGTAAGTCTTGCTTAAGGGCGGTGCCGAGACATCGGCGCCGCCCTTCGCTATCTTATGATGCCGAGCGGATCCTGCCTGTTGCACTCTCTGGTGAGAGTCAGATCCAGTTTTTCAAACGATCTATGGATCCTACGCTGCCGTGCTTTTGCGGTTGGCAATTCATGCCTTAGAAGGCCAAACGCCAGAACGTCAGCAACCTGAATAAAGTAGCTCTTTTGTGAGCTCTTAAACTGCGGATCTTCTATTATACGCTCAATCGGGATGTTCTTGGTAACGCCACCATCAGGCCAGCCGCCCTGATTACTTGGTATGGGATTGTGGACACGCATACGCCTGACCATGGCGATGTATTGCCGCTCCTTCCCTTCGTCGCAGATTAGATGCGCGAAGGAATCCCAGGCTACCATCGTGCGGTTAATGCGGTTCAACAGGCGCTCGAACGCCCGATATTGATCGTCGTCATTATTACAGACGTTAAAGACCCGAACACCCCATCGATGCATGAATTCGACCACTTCGAAATGCTTATGAAATATCTGCGCACGAGTGTGTCTGCTCAGGTGCGCAAGCGCTCCGTCGCTTCCTCTACCAGATAGAAATGCCGTCGAATGAATCTCAAATCCAAGCGGGACGCCATGCGTATCTCTGAGATGTATACGCCACTTCTTGATGTATTCGAACGCCGTGTTCCACTGGCGGTGCGGGATTGCCAGCGCAGAAAATACATTCGCTGGGCGGTCAGTCGAATCGTCGATGTAGATGAAATGCATTTCATTCCAGAATGTAATCATCTGCTCAAGAGTCAAGCGGACAACCATGACTTGGAACGCGTCGGTCGTCGGCATCCTCATCCGTTAGCTTCAAAGGGTCGACTCTCGGCCCGCTCCGCCCCGACCAATCTTTGAGAACGTTTGGCGCTGTTGTATCCTCTCCCCGGCTTGGGGAGACGTCACATGCGCTCAATCTCGGACACCGTCGCCGCGATCGGCCTCGCCATTGGAGGCGCGTTTGGCTTGGCGGGCACGTTCGTTGCGAGCGACGCGCTGCGCGAGACGCTGTGGACCATCGATGGCGTCGGCATTGTCGTCGCCTCCGCGTTGCTGACGATGAAATACCAGCGGCTCGGCAATGATCTCGTCGCGGCCGGCTTCCTCACTTTCCTGGCCGGCGAAAGTCTGCTTCTGGCCGGCAATGCGGCGGGGCTGCAGGCCTCTGTGCCTTCCTATGCCGGCGGTATTGCGCTGTGGGCGGCGGGGCTGGTGACGGTCAGCGCGCAGGCCACCTTCGCGCTGTGGATGCGGCTCACGGCCTCCGTCGCCGCTGTGCTGTTCGCCGTCTCGATCCTGATGATCCTGTGGGGCGCGCCGCTTTTGCCCACCTCGGCGCCGCTGCCGGCGCTCGGCTATCCGTTCCTGGTGCTGACCTTCATCGGCTGGATCTGGACTTTGCTCAAAGCCGAGCGTTGAGCGCGAAGGCGATGCCCGCCCCGCTCGAACTCCGCAACAGCCCGTCGGGAAAGATCCTGCCCGCCGTCGGGCCATTCCTGCTCGGCGGCGTCTTCGGCTTCGGCGCGCTGCAGGGCGTGGCGTCGGGGGCGAACAGCGGGCATGTGCTGTGGATCGCGCTGCTTAGCGTCGCCTGCCTGGGGCTCGGCGCCTTTATCGCTCGCGGCGCCTTCGACAGTTCGGTCAAGGTGATCTTGGACAGCCAAGGTTTCCGCGATAGTCGCGCCGGCGACGTGCTGGTGCCGTGGAGCAAGGTGAAAAGCGTGCGGCTTGCCGCCGGCGGCAAGGGCGCGGCGATGCTCAATTTCGAGCTCACCGAGGAGCCGCCCGACGCCATCCGCTATTCCGCCGCCAACGCCTTCGGCCTGATGCCTTTCGGCCGGAACATCGTGCATATGGAGATCTCCTCGCTCGACGTGCGGGGAGAGGAGATGGTCGACGCGGTGAAGACATTCGCGCCGCATGTGGTGAGGCGCTGACTTTCCCTTCTCCCCCTGTGGGAGAAGGTGGCCGCGAAGCTGCCGGATGAGGGGTGTTGGAAGGAATGAGGCATCGGCGATTGGGTACAATGCGCCGCTTGCAACGAACGGCCTCGCCAAGCTGGAGCACCCCTCATCCGTCTCGGCGCTGCGCGCCGAGCCACCCTCCCCCACAAGGGGGGAAGGGGAGATCGCGCCTTGCGCCCACCCGTGCTCTACTCCCCCGGGGACCTCGCCATGATTCGCGCTCTGCTCGCCTTCCTTCTCCTCAGCACCCCGGCCCTCGCCGCCGACATGTCGGTGTTCGTGCGCAACCAGCGCTCGGACGGCGTCGCAGTCGAGCTGTTCAGCCGCGACAGCCAAAAAGTCTGGCCGGGCGACGACAAGGTCTTTCTCATCCGCCCGAAGGCGCGCAAATCCGTGCCGATCTCCTGCGAGCCGGGCGAGCATATCTGCTGGGGCGCCTGGGTGAACGGCGACGATTCCGTCACCGCCGGCGTCGGCCCCGATAACGACCAGCCCTGCGACACCTGCTGCTTCATCTGCACCGAGCATTCCACCGAGACGGTGGACCTGGCGGAGTAGCGGGACGCTTCCCCTTCTCCCCTTGTGGGAGAAGGTGGCTCGGCGCGCAGCGCCGAGACGGATGAGGGGTGCTCCAGCGGAGTGAGGCGCCCGATGATTGAGTTAGCGCCAGGATTGGCTGGTCTTCCCTCATGCCGCACCAACCTGTCACCCCGGCCAAGCGCAATTTCGCCCGGTCGATGCGCCGCGAGCCAACACAGGCGGAAGACCGCTTGTGGCACGAATTGCGCGGCCGCCGTCTGGACAACATCAAGTTCAGGCGGCAGGTGCCGATCGGCCGCTTCGTGGCGGATTTCGTCTGCGCCGAGGCCAGACTTATCGTCGAAATCGACGGCAGCCAGCACGCGGAATCGTGTCGCGATCAGGAGCGCGACGCCGAACTTAAGGCAAGGGGATTTCGCGTGCTGCGGTTCTGGAACGACGATGTCTTGAAAGACATGAACGGGGTATGCGACACCATAATCGCCTACGTGAGGGACGAAAGTTTGCAGCCTTGGCGGTAGTGAAGCGCACGCGTTCCTGCCAGGCTGGAGCACCCCTCATCCGTCTCGGCGCTGCGCGCCGAGCCACCTTCTCCCACAAGGGGAGAAGGGGAAGTCGCGCCAATTTCTCTCAGCTATTTTCGCCGCCGCCCCTTGGCATCGGCGTCCGCCATGCCATCATCGCGCCATCGGCCGAGGGGGCCGATTCGACTCGGGGGTTCTCATGTCCATCATCTTCGCGCGCCGCGCTGCCGCCGCGCTTTCGCTTGCCGTCCTAATCGCGCCCGCCGCTCACGCCGGCGACGTTACCTTCCAGATCAAGAACAATCATCCCAACGCCATGCGCGTCGAGCTCTACAGCCAGGACCGCGACTATGTCTGGCCGGGCGAGGGCAAGGATTTCTATCTCGACGACGGCGAGACCAAGCAATTGCCGATCTCCTGCAATGAGGGCGAAAAGATCTGCTACGGCGCCTGGGTCGACGGCGATGAAGAAACCTATTGGGGCGTCGGCCCCAACAACAAGGAAACCTGCGAGGACTGCTGCTACACCTGCAGCGGCGGCCAGACCGAGGAGATCGACCTGGAGGAGTAGGGGCGCCCTCTCCTTCTCCCCTTGTGGGAGAAGGTGGATCGGCGCGCAGCGCCGAGACGGATGAGGGGTGCTCCAGCGGAGTGAGACGCCAGGTGTTCAAGTCACCAACGTTAGCCAGTCTTCCGCCATGCCCCACCAACCCGTAACCCCGGCCAAACGAAATTTCGCTCGGTCGATGCGCCGTGAGTCGACCGACGCGGAGGACCGTCTATGGCAGGAATTGCGCGGTCGTCGTCTCGACAACATCAAATTTAGGCGGCAAGTGCCGATTGGTCGGTTCGTGGCGGATTTCCTTTGCGCCGAGGCCAAGCTCATCGTCGAAATCGACGGCAGCCAGCATGCGGAATCGCGCCATGACCAGGAACGCGATGCCGAGCTGAAAGTCAGGGGCTTCCGCGTGCTGCGGTTCTGGAACGACGATGTGCTGAAAGAGCTGGATGCGGTCTGCGACACCATCATTGCCTATGTAAGGGATGAGAGTCTGCAACCCTGGCGGTAGCGGTGCATCGGCGTTCCTGCCAAGCTGGAGCACCCCTCATCCGTCTCGGCGCTGCGCGCCGAGCCACCTTCTCCCACAAGGGGAGAAGGGGAAGTAGTCATCCGGCCAGCTTGACGCCCCTCTCACCATCGCCCTAGCCTCGCCTCAACCCAACAGGAGACCCACCCACATGGCAGGCACGGTCGAAGGCGAGAAGATCGACGTTTCTTTCAGCGGCAAGCGTTGCATCCATTCGCGCAATTGTGTGCTCGGCAACCCGCATGTCTTCGTGCCCAACGCGCCGGGCGAGTGGATCCACCCTGACGCGGCAAGCGTCGAGCAGGTCGTGGCGCTGGCGGAAAACTGCCCGTCGGGCGCCATCACCTACACCCGCAAGGATGGCGGGCCGCAGGAGAAGCCGCCGCTGGTCAACACCGTACGGCTGCGCGAGAACGGGCCGCTGGCGGTGCATGCCGAGATCGTGCTCGGCGAGGAGACCCTCTTCCGCGCCACGCTCTGCCGCTGCGGCCTGTCGCAAAACAAGCCGTTCTGCGACAACAGCCACATCAAGGCCGGCTTCACCGCCACCGGCGAGCCGCCGCTGAAGGAGGCGCAGGTGCTGGAGGCGCGGGACGGCCCGTTGACGGTGACGCCCACCGTCAACGGCCCGCTCAAGGTCGAAGGCAATGCGGAGATCGTCACCGGCACGGGGCATACAATCGCCCGCACCACAAAAGTTTTCCTCTGCCGCTGCGGGCATTCGGCCAACAAGCCGTTTTGTGACGGATCGCATAAAAGAGTGGGGTTCGTGGCATGACAAACGCCGCGCCGGCCTTAGTTTAAGGTGGGGACTCTCAGGAGGAATCCACCATGCGCACCATGCTCACCGCTGCCATGCTTGCCTTCGCAATGCCCGCCTTCGCCGCAAACCACACGGTGCAGATCAAGGACATGAAGTTTCACCCGGCCAAGATCAGTGTCGCCGTCGGCGACACCGTGACCTTCACCAACGCCGATTCCAAGACGCACACCGCCACGGCGGATGACGGTTCCTTCGATACCGGCCAACTCGCCAGGGGCAAGCGCGCCAAGGTCAAGATATCGGCCGCCGGCGCGCATCCGTTCCATTGTGCGATCCACAGCTCGATGACGGGCACCGTCACGGCGAAGTAGGAAACGCCGGCGCTTGAAGGACTGCTGCGCAGGCCGGCGCCAGGCCCCCCTCTCTGCCCTGCCGGCCATCTCCCCCTCAAGGGGGGAGATTGGCAGCTTGAACGCCGACGCCCCCTTTGCGACGTTGGCAATTGGCGAAAGCGCCGGCGACATCTGATCTCCCCCCTTGAGGGGGAGATGGCCGGCAGGCCAGAGAGGGGGGCCTCGCGCCGACGTCTCAATAAAGATCCGGCGCCAGCGCTCTTGGCCCACCCTTCCAACCTTTATCCATCCGCCGGTATCGGCTAAGGGCTTCGCAACAAGCCCTCGCCCCGGACTGCCTGCAACATGACCGCCAAGCCCTACCCCCTCTTCCTCGGCATCGACACCGGCGGCACCTACACCGATGCGGTGCTGTGGTCGGAGGAAGGGCCCAAGGGCAAGGTGCTGGCCAAGGCGAAGTCGCTCACCACGCGCCACGACCTCGCCGTCGGCATTTCCGGCGCGGTGGACGCGGTGCTGGAGGATTCCGCCACCAACCCGGCCGCCATCAAGCTCGTCTCCATGTCGACGACCTTGGCCACCAACGCGCTGGTCGAGGGCCAAGGCGGGCGCGTGGCGCTGGTGATGATCGGCTTTTCCGAGGCCGACCTCGCGCGCGACGGGCTGAAGACGGCGCTTGGCACCGATCCGGTGGTGTTCTTGCCCGGCGGCCATGACGTGCATGGCAATGCGGCAAAACTGGACCTTTCCGGGCTCGAGGCGGCGCTGCCGGAGCTTGGGCGTTCGGTATCGGGCTTTGCCGTCTGCGCCTATTTCGCCACCCGCAATCCGGCGCATGAGCTGGCGGCCCGCGACCTCATCCGCGACAAGACCGGCCTGCCGGTCACAGCCAGCCACGAGCTTTCCGCCAAGCTCGGCGGCCCGCGCCGCGCGCTCACCACCTTGCTCAACGCGCGCCTGATCTCGATGATCGACCGGCTGGTGGCGGCGACCGAAGGGTTTCTGGCCAAGCGCGGCATCGCCGCGCCGCTGATGGTGGTGCGGGGCGACGGCGCGCTGGTGTCGGCAGCGTTTGCCCGCCAGCGGCCGATCGAGACGATTCTGTCCGGCCCGGCCGCCAGCTTGGTCGGCGCGCGCCACATGACCGGGCTGGACGACGCCATGGTTTCGGATATCGGCGGCACCACCACCGATGTCGCCGTGCTCGACGGCGGCCGGCCGCGGCTTGATCCGGAAGGCGCCACTGTCGGCGGCTTCCGCACCATGGTGGAGGCCGTCGCCATGCGCACCTTCGGCCTTGGCGGCGACTCCGAAGTGACGCTGGAAGACGGCGCGCTCGACCCGAAGATCCTGCTTGGGCCGCGCCGCCTGGTGCCGCTGGCGCTGTCCGGCATGGTGCATGGCGAGGCCGTCACCACCGAGCTGGAGCGCCAGCTGCGAGCGCCCAATCCCGGCCGCATGGACGGGCGCTTTGCTCTGCGCACCGGCGTGCCGGACCGGCTCGCCGCCGGTCTCACCGGGCCGGAGGCGAAGCTTTACGAGGCGATCGGCGCCACCCCGCTGGCGCTCGACCGGCTGCTCGCTTCCAACGCGCAGAACGCCACGCTGAACCGGCTGGTCGCGCGCGGGCTGGTGCACATCTCGGGCTTGACGCCGTCCGACGCCGCCCATGTGCTGGGCAAGCAGGCCAATTGGCACGCCGCCACCGCCCGCCTCGGCGCCGAGCTTTTCGCCCGCCGCCGCGACGGCCGCGGCCAGACGATCGCAGCGACGCCGGAGGAGATTTCGCAGCGCGTGCTCGTCACGCTGACCCGCTGGTCGGCCGAATATATTTTGGAGACCGCCTTCGCCGAGGACGGGCTGGACGGCGCCGCCACCGTCGCGCATGCGCTGGTGCAGCGCGCCGTCGACGCCCATCCCGGCATCGCTCGCTTCACCGTCGCGCTCGACCGCCCGGTCATCGGCCTCGGCGCCTCGGCGCCGCTGCATTATGCCGGCCTGCCGCCGCTGATCGGCAATGGCTGCATCGTGCCGGAAGACACCGATGTCGCCAACGCGCTCGGCGCCGTCGTCGGCCAGGTGCGCGTCTCGGCCGAGGCCCGCGTCAGCCAGCCCAAGGAAGGCCTGTTTAGGCTGGCATCGGGCCAGACGGTGCGCGATTTCACCGAGGAGGGAAAAGCGATCGAAGCGGCCGAAGCCGATGTGCGCGCGATCGCGGCCAAGCGCGCGCTAGACGCCGGCACCGACAGCGCCGAGATCGAAATCGCCACCGACTTCAAGGTCTCGACCATCGAGGGCCAGCGCATGTTCATCGAGGCGCATGTGATCGCGGTGGCATCGGGACGGCCAAGGATTGCGGTGTAGCGTAATCTCCCCCCTTGAGGGGGAGATGTCGCCGAAGGCGATAGAGGGGGTCGCTTCGCGTGAGGCGCCAACATGTCGCGCGATGGGATGCGGTGCCGACGACCTACGTGAGAAAACCCCCTCTGGCCTGCCGGCCATCTCCCCCTCAAGGGCATATGCGCTAAGATAGCTTTGGCATGGCTTGAAATTTGCGCTTTCGAGGTGGCTCGCGCCAACGATGTCGCA
>NZ_JAIUHG010000027.1 GCF_020164955.1 Mesorhizobium sp. CA8 | reverse complement strand
CCGATCCGACTGCATGGCAAACCTGCCAAGCAGGCGAGCCTTCTTGCCTTCAATCTTGACAGGGAACATGAGAGACTAGCCCAGGAAATCGGCCCGGCAAGGCGCAAAACTGTCGACCAGCCGCCCGGCCTCCAGCGCCTTGACGCCATGCACGAGATTGGACGGCACGATGAAGCTGCTTCCCGTTTCGAGGATCTCCGACCGGCCGTCGATGGTGACCTCGAAGCGACCCTCGGCGACATAGCTTGCCTGGACATGCGGATGCGAGTGCAGCGCCCCGACGCCGCCCTTGTCGAATGCGAACTCGACCATCATCAATTCATCGGTGTGCACCAGCACGCGCCGCCTGTTGCCGTCCGGCGTCGGCTCCCAGGCTTTTTCGCCCGCATGGGAAAAGATATCGGTCATCGCTCAGCTTCCGTTCGGCTTGTAAAGCAGGAAAGGCGCGGCGCGGTTTTCCGGCGGGAGACGGTCACCGCGCCAGCCAGCCGCCATCGACCGGCACCACCGCGCCATGCATATAATCCGACGCCCGCGCCAGCAGGAACACGGCCGCGTCGCCTATATCGTCGGGCCGGCCCCAGCGCGCTGCCGGGATGCGCCCGAGTATGGCGGCACTGCGGTCCGGGTCGGCGCGCAAGGCTTCGGTGTTGTTGGTCTCGACATAGCCCGGCGCGATGCCGTTGACGTTGATGCCTTTGGCCGCCCATTCGCAGGCGAGCAGCCTTGTGAGGCCGAGCACGCCATGCTTCGAGGCCGTATAGGAAGCGACGCGGATGCCGCCCTGGAAACTCAGCACCGAGGCGATGTTGACGATCTTGCCGCGCCGTCCGGGCTCCGCCAGCATGCGCCTGGCAAAGCTCTGGCAGAGCCGGAAGACCGTCTTCAGATTGACGTCCATCACCTCGTCCCAGTCGGCTTCGCTCAGGTCGACCGCATCGGCGCGCCGGATGATGCCGGCATTGTTGACGAGGCCGTCGAGCGGGCCGCTCTCGCTCCAGACCCGGTCGAGCATGGCGGCCGCCTCGGCAGGATCGCCAATATCCGCCTTCGCCGCTTCGAAGCTGCCGCCCGCGGCCGCGACTTTCCCGGCGGTGTCATCCATCGCCGAACGGCCGACGCCGACCACCAGCCCGCCGGCGCGCGCGATCGCCACGGCGATGCCTTGCCCGATGCCGGTGTTGGCGCCCGTTACCAGGATGCGCTTGCCCGTGAGGCTGAAGGCGGAAAGATCGCTCACCGTAATTGATCCATCGCCACCTGGTCGACATCGGTATAGTCGACATTGTCGCCGGCCATCGCCCAGATGAAGGCGTAGTTGGACGTGCCGGCGCCCGAATGGATCGACCAGCCCGGCGACAGCACCGCCTCCTCGCTGCGCATGACGATGTGGCGCGTCTCGTCCGGTTCGCCCATGAAGTGGAAGACGCGCTGCCCTTCCGGCAGATCGAAATAGAGATAGGCTTCCATGCGCCGGTCATGCACATGGCAGGGCATGGTGTTCCACACCGAGCCTGGCGCGAGTTGCGTGATGCCGACGACGAGTTGGCAGGTCTTGACGCCGTCGGCGTGGATGAACTGGAAGATCGAGCGTTCGTTGCTGGTCGCCTGGCTGCCGAGGTCGAGCCGCCTGGCGTCGCCGATGCGGATCGACTGGCTGGGACAGGTCCGATGCGCCGGTGCGCTAAGCAGGTAGAATTTTGCCGGCCTGTCGGGCTCCGCCGAGGCGAACGACACCTGCTCGGTGCCCATGCCGAGATAGACCATGTCGCGCGCCGCCAATTCGTAAGGGAGGCCGTCGGCTGTGACGGTGCCGGCACCGCCGATGTTGACGGCGATCAGTTCGCGGCGGTCGAGGAAAGCCTTGGTTCCGGTCGGCTTGATCGCCTCAAGCGGCAGGATCTTGTCGATAGGCATGGCGCCGCCGACGATCATGCGGTCGTAATGCGTGTATGTCAGGCTGACAAGGTCCGGCTGGAAAAGCCCCTCGACGTGGAAATGGTGGCGCAGCTCGTCGGTCCCCATGTGCGCGGCGGCGACAGGATCGATGGCGAAGCGCGAGGAAAATTCGGTCTGTTTCTGGTCCATTTCCAGGCCTTGTCTGACGGTCACTCGGTCGATGCGGCTTTTAGCGAATTGGCATAATAGGCCTGTCTGGCCTGCAGCCGCTCGCGGTAGCGCTGCTGGCTGCGGGTCAGATGCGTGCGCATCGCCTCGCGCGCCGCCTCGGCATCGCCCGCCGAGATCGCATTGAGGATGACGAGGTGCTCGCGCTGCAGGCCGCGCTGGTACTCGTCCGACTGGACGAGCTCTGTCGACCAGGGCGAGGTCACGTCGCAGGGAATGGCGCGGCGTCCCAGCACATCGAGCATCTCGACATAGAACGGGTTGTTGGTGGCGCTGGCGATCGCGCGGTGGAAGGCGAGGTCGGCCGGGCCGGTCGGCTGGCTGGCGAGCAGCAGCCGCTCGAACTCGAAGAAGGCCTCCTGGATCGCGGCCTCCTGGGCGGCGTTGCGGCGGATGGCGGCCAGGCCCGCCGATTCGATCTCGATTGCGAGGCGGACCTCGAGCACGTTGAGCGCGACCGAATCCTTGGCTCCCATGTCGGCGGCCAGAACGCCGAAGCTCGTCGAGATGTGCTCGCTGACGAAGACGCCGGCGCCTTGCCGCGCTTCGACCAGGCCATCGGCGGCAAGCTTGGCCAGCGCCTCGCGGATGACCGTGCGGCTGACGCCGAAAGTCTCCGTCAGCTGGCCTTCGG
Organism: Mesorhizobium sp. CA8; assembly: GCF_020164955.1. Taxonomy (GTDB): domain Bacteria; phylum Pseudomonadota; class Alphaproteobacteria; order Rhizobiales; family Rhizobiaceae; genus Mesorhizobium. Next base: position 95,262 of record NZ_JAIUHG010000027.1, on the reverse strand, counting down.
TTGGCAGCTTCTGTCCGGGCGGAATCTCGCCCGCCAAGAGCTGCTTGCGGATCGCCGCGACCACGGTCTCCGACAGTTTCGGCTTCCGTTCGACCCTGAGGTCGGCAACTGTTTGAGACACGTGGTGCCCTCCTAGTGAAACAGGCTCGGCAGCCACAATGAGATTTCCGGTATGTAGGTGACAAGCATCAGCACCATGAAGGCCGCTCCATAGAACGGCCAGATCGAGCGCATTGCCGTCCAGATGGGGATGCGGCCGATGGCGCAACTGACGAACAGCACCGCGCCGACCGGCGGCGTGCAGAGGCCGATGCCGAGATTGAGGATCAGGATGACGCCGAAATGCACGGGATCGACGCCATAGGCCATCACCACCGGCAGGAAGATGGGCGTGGTGATGATGATGAGCGGCGACATATCCATGAATGTGCCGAGGATGAGCAGGACGACATTGATCAGGAGCAGTATGACCAGCTTGTTGTCGGACACGGACTGCAAAAACGCGACAAGCGCTGCCGGAACCCGGAGATAGGCCAGCAGCCAGCCGAAGGCCGCGGCGCAGCCGATGATCATCAGCACCATCGCTGTCGTGCGCACCGCGGCCGTGGTCGCGGTGACGAAATCGTTCCAGCTCATCGACCGGTAGATGATCAACGTCACCAGGAAAGCATAGACGATGGCAATGCAGGAGCTTTCGGTGGCGGTGAAGATGCCGGAGCGGACGCCGCCAAAGATGATGCCGATCAGGATCAGCCCGGGAATGGCGGCGACAAGCAGCTGCAAGGCTCGGCCGAAACCCGCAAAAGGTTCCGTCGGATAGCCGCGCCGGCTTGCCACCAGATAGGCGGTGACCATCAGCGACAGGGCCAGCAGCAGCCCCGGCAGAACGCCGGCGGTGAAAAGATCCGCGATCGAGATGCGGCCGCCGGCCGAGATCGAATAGATGATCATGTTATGCGACGGCGGGATCAGCAGCGCGATGATGGCGCCGACGGAAGTGATGTTGACGGCATAGTCGACCCCGTAGCCGCGCGCCTTCATCTGCGGGATCATCAGCCCGCCGACCGCTGAGGCATCGGCCACCGCCGAACCGGAAATTCCGCCGAACATGGTCGACGCGGCAATGTTGACTTGTCCCAGACCGCCGCGCAGATGGCCGACCAGGGACCCGGCCAATGCCACCAGGCGGGCGGCGATGCCGCCGCGAACCATAAGGTCACCGGCGAAGATGAAGAAAGGGATGGCCATCAGCGAAAAGACGCTGACGCCGGAATTGAGCCGCTGGAACACGACGACGGGTGGCAGGCCGATCGTGAGGATCGTCGCGAAGCTGGCGACGCCGAGGCAGAACGCGATCGGCGTGCCGATAACCAGCAGGAAGACGAAAGTGCCGAAAAGCACGATCAGCGCCATGGTTCAGAGCTCCTCGCCGGTCGCGTAAATGTCGGCATCGACCGGCAGCCCGGCAAAGCGCCCCGCCAGCCGCTCGAGCGAAAACAGGCAGACCAGCCCGCCCCCCAAGATGACCGGCAGGAAGCTGACGCCGCCGGGCAAGGCGAGCGATGGCATCACGGTGTTCCAGGTCAGCCTGGCGAGCTGCACGCCATACACGATCATGCCGGCGCCGAAGGCCAGCACGACGAGATCGGAAATGCTGCGCAGCACCGCCTTGGCCGAGGCAGGCAAGACATAGAGCAGCACGTCGAAGCCGAGATGCGTGCGCTCGCGCACGCCGACGGCGGCGCCCAAGAAGATGAACCAGCCCATCAGCAGCACGGAGGAGGACTCGGTCCAGCTCGGCGAGCGGTTCAGCATGTAGCGCGAGAAGACCTGCCAGAAGATGATGACGGTCATCAGCGTCAGCCCGGTGCCGCTGACCCATAAGGCCAATCGCGCAAGCCCAGAAAGGGCCCGTTCCACCCGCAGCCAGAACCCTTTCGGACCTGCCCGGCTGGCTGGTAGCGCGGAAGCCTCCGTGCCACCGGGCCCGTTGCCCCTCCCGTTCATTTCGTCGCCTGGATACGGGCGGCGAGGTCCTTAAGCTCGGGCGTCGACAGATATTTGTCGTAGACCGGCTTCATGGCGTCGATCAGCGGCTGCTTGTCGATCTCGCTGATCTTGACGCCGGCCTTCTCGACGATGTCGCGCGACTTCTTCTCCTGCGCGTCCCACAGCTCGCGCATCTTGACGACGCTGTCCTTGGCCGCCTGGCGCACGATCGCCTGGTCTTCCGGCGCCAGCTCGTCCCAGCTTGCCTTCGACATCACCAGCACCTCCGGCACGATCTGGTGCTGGTCCAGCGTGTAATGCTTAGCGACCTCGTAATGCTTGGCGGATTCGAAGCTCGGCCAGTTATTCTCGGCGCCGTCGATGACGCCGGTCTGCAGCGCCGAATAGACCTCGCCATAGGCCATCGGCGTGGCGTTGGCGCCGAGCGCGTTCACCATGTCGACAAAGACGTCCGACTGGATGACGCGGAACTTCATGCCCTTCATGTCTGCCATCGAGGTGATGTCCTTCTTGGTATTGTAGAAGGAGCGCGCGCCCGAATCGTAGAAGGCGAGACCGACAAGGTCATGCGCCTCGAACGCCTTCAGGATCTGGTCGCCGATCGGCCCGTCCATGACATGGCGCATATGCTCGACCGAGCGGAAGATGTAGGGCAACGACGGCACAGCGGTTTCCGGCACGATGCCGTTGAACGGCCCCATGGAGACGCGATCGAGGTCGATGACGCCGGCTTGGGTTTGTTCGATCGTATCCTTTTCCTCGCCGAGCTGCGCCGAATGATAGACCTCGATCGAATAGCGCCCGTTGGTGCGCTGCTTGATCAGCTCGCCCATATATTTGACCGCCTCGACCGTCGGATAGCCGTCCGGATGGGTGTCCGAAGAGCGCAGGACGGTTTCGGCCTGCGCGGCGCCGATCATCAAGGACCCGATGGCGAATGTCGCCGCCAGCAATCTCGAAATACGCAACATGTTTTTCCTCCCTTCAAAAATCACGGATGCCCCGGCTCAGAGCCGGTAGGCCTTCTTGGCAAGCGAGTAGGCAAGCTCCCGCGCCAACTCATGCGCCTCCTCCTCCCGGAGGCGATGCTCGGCGACCAGCCGCGCCAGGAAGGCGCAGTCGACACGCCGCGCGACGTCGTGGCGCGCCGGGATCGACGGGAAGGCGCGCGTGTCGTCATTGAAGCCGACGGTGTTGTAGAAGCCCGCCGTCTCGGTGGTCATCTCGCGGAAGCGGCGCATCCCTTCCGGGCTGTCGTGGAACCACCAGGCCGGCCCGAGCTTGAGCGCCGGATAGACGCCGGCGAGCGGCGCCAACTCGCGCGCGTAGCTCGTCTCGTCCAGCGTGAACAGGATGATCGTGAGGTCGCGCTCCAGCCCGACGCAGTCGAGCAGCGGTTTCAGCGCCGTCACATAATCGGTCCGCGTCGGGATATCGAAGCCCTTGTCGCGGCCGAATTTCTGGAAAACGGAAGGCGAATGATTGCGCCATGATCCAGGATGGATCTGCATCGCCAGGCCGTCGTCGCGGCTCATCTTGGCCATCTCGGTCAGCATCTGGGCTCGGAACAGTTTTCGCTCGCGCTCATCCTCGGAGCCGCGCCGGATGCGGTTGAACAGCTCCTGCGCCGCCGCGTCGGAGAGATTGGCGGTCTCGGCCGTCGGATGGCCGTGATCGGACGAGGTCGCGCCGAATTCCTTGAAATAGGCGCGGCGCTTTCGATGCGCATCGAGATAGCCGGACCAGCTGCCGGTGTCGCATCCGGTGATCTCGCCGAGCCTATCCAGATTGCCCGCGAAGCCTTCGAAATCGGGATCGACCACGGCGTCCGGCCGATACGCGGTGACGACGCGGCCCTTCCAGCCGCAGTCGCGGATCGTCCGGTGCCATTTGAGGTCGTCGAGCGCGCCTTCGGTGGTCGCGATCACTTCGATGTTGAAGCGTTCGAACAGCGCGCGCGGCTGATAGTCGTCGCGTTGCAGCAGCGCGGCGATCGTGTCGTAGATGCGGTCGGCGCTGGCTGCGGTAAGCGGCTCCCCGATGCCGAACAGATGCTCGAACACATGGTCGAGCCAGAGCCGTGTGGGCGTGCCGCGGAAGAGATAATAATGCTCGGCGAAGCGCCGCCAGATGGCCCGGCCGTCGGTTTCGACGGGTGTGCCGTCGAGCGTCGGGACGCCGAGTTCCTCCACCCGCACGCCCTGGCTGAACAGCATGCGGAAAATGTAGTGGTCCGGCACGATCAAGAGCTGCGCCGGATCGGGAAACGGTTCGTCGAGCGCGTACCAGCGCGGGTCGGTGTGGCCGTGCGGACTGACGATCGGCAGGTCCTTCACACCGGCGTAAAGGGCGCGCGCCAATGATCGCGTTTCCGGCGCGAACAGCAGGTCCGGATCGGTCAATGCGGCCACGCGGCTCCTCCCAAGCTTCGCTATTGGTAGATCGGTCGGAGATAATGTCAACATACAAATACTAGGTAGTTGTATGATGACTTCCGAAAGGCACGCGGCCATTGTGCACGGTGACAGCGGGTGTTACGTCGCTGCCGTCGTTTTCCCGATCGGAGACCAGCTTCCATGAACGGCCGTCTGTCCAACGCCACCCTTGCGGAGCTGCCGGCCGAAGTTCTGTTGCCTCGCTATGACCGGCGCGCCGTCGCGCCCGGCATCGTCCACCTTGGCGTCGGCGCCTTTCATCGTGCCCACCAGGCCGCCTATGTCGATGCCTGCCTGGCGGACGGCGAGAGCGATTGGGGCATCATCGGCGTCTCGCTGCGCAGCCCTGACACGCGCGATGCGCTCAAGCCGCAGGACGGGCTCTACACGCTGGCAATCCGCGACAGCGCCGGCGAACAGCTGCAGGTCATCGGCTCAATCCAATCCTTGCTCGTCGCTCCGGAGGACCCGGGCGCGGTGCTCGCTGCGCTCACCGATCCGCGCATCCGCATCGTCACGCTCACCATCACCGAGAAGGCCTATCTGAGAGCAGCCGACGGCACGCTCGACAGCGCGCACCCCGATATTGTCCACGACCTCGCCAACCCCGGATCGCCGAAGACGGCGCATGGATTTCTCGCCGAGTCGCTCGCACGCCGACGCGCCGCCGGCACGCCTGCCTTCACCGTCCTCTGCTGCGACAACCTGCCGGCCAACGGCGCCACCCTGCATCGGCTGTTGATCGAGTTCGCGAAATTGCGCGACGCCCAAACAGGCTCTGGCGACCAGCCGTTAGCGGGCCATGTCGCCGACGAAGTGGCCTTCCCGTCTTCTATGGTCGATCGCATCGTGCCGGCGACGACGGATACCGATCGCGCCCGCATCGCCGACGAACTCGGCCTCGAGGACGCGTGGCCGGTGATGACGGAACCGTTCCAGCAATGGGTGATCGAGGACCGCTTTCCCGCTGGACGGCCGGCCTGGGAGAAATTCGGCGTCGCCATGGTCGAGGATGTCGGCCCCTTCGAGGACATGAAGCTGCGGCTGCTCAACGGAGCCCATTCGGGCATCGCCTATCTCGGCCTGCTCAGCGGCCACGCCACCGTGGATCGCGCCTTTGCCGATCCCTCGATCCGGCAATTCGTGGACTGGCTCTGGGCCGAGGCCATTCCAACGCTGCCGCAGGACGCCGGGCTCGACACAAGCGCCTACACGGCCGAGCTTGCCGCGCGCTTTTCCAACACCGCGCTTGCCCACCGCACCGCGCAGATCGCCAATGACGGCAGCCAGAAGCTGCCGCAGCGCATTGTCGCCTCCGCCCTTGCCAGGCTGGAAGCCGGGCTGCTTCCTGAATATCTGTCGCTGGTTGTCGCCGCCTGGATCGCCGCCTGCGCCGCGCGCGGCGGTACTTTGCCTGGGCGCCATTTCACCGATCCGCTCGATGCGGCGCTCAGCGACCTGTTCGACCGCAATTTGCCGACGGCAGATATTACGGCGGCCGTGTTCGACCTCGCAGGCTTTGCCAAAGGCCATCCAGAACGACAGAAATTGATCGAATTTGTCGCCACCCATCTTGTCCATTTCAAGCAGGGCGGTCCGAAGCTGGCTCTTGCCGCGCTCGGCATCGGCAAGGAGACGCCCAGGCTGGCCGAATAGCTATTCGCCCGCCTACCCGCCAGGGATTGCACCCATGCAGCGCGAAACTGTCTCGCAAACAGCAAAAAACTAAAAAAGCGGGGCTAGCCCCGCTTTGTAAAACGCTTATCAGCAGCTGAAATCAGGCCGGCAGCAGCGCGCCTTCGAGCGTGGTGAGTTGGCTGAGGAACTGCTCCGCCTTGCTGCGGCTCTCGTCATCCTTGGCGTCGGCCGCGTCTTCCTTGGCCTCCTGGATGCGGCGGGCGAGATCAGCGCGGTCGATGTCGTTCACATGCGTCGCCGATTCGGCAAGAAGCGTGCAGCCGGAAGGCAGGATGTCGGCGAAACCGCCGAACACGACGAAGCGCTCTTCCTTGCCGCCCGCGGTCTTTATCGTGACGACGCCGGGCTTGATGGTCGTCATGACCGGCGCGTGCTGCGCCATCACCGTCATCTCGCCTTCGGCGCCCGGGATGACGACCGACTCGACCTGCTCGGAAACGAGCAGCCGCTCCGGCGAGACCAGTTCGAACTTGAAAGCTTCAGCCATGTTCAATTTAGCGAGTAGGGAATAGCGAGTAGCGAGTAGTGAAGAAACTCGCCAAACCCGTTGCTCCCTATTCGCTACTCCCTATTCGCTATTCGCTTTCTTATGCCGCTTCAGCCGCCAGGCGCTGCGCCTTCTCGACCGCCTCGTCGATGCCGCCGACCATGTAGAAGGCGGCTTCCGGCAGGTGGTCGTAGTCGCCGGCGCAAAGGCCCTTGAAGCCCTTGATGGTGTCGGCGAGGTCGACCAGCTTGCCCGGCGATCCGGTGAACACTTCGGCGACGAAGAACGGCTGCGACAGGAAGCGCTCGATCTTGCGGGCGCGGGCAACCGTCTGCTTGTCCTCTTCCGAAAGCTCGTCCATGCCAAGAATCGCGATGATATCCTGCAGCGACTTGTAGCGCTGCAGGATCGACTGCACCTGGCGGGCAACCTGGTAGTGCTCTTCGCCGACGACCATCGGGTCGAGCATGCGCGAGGTTGAGTCCAGCGGATCGACGGCCGGATAGATGCCCTTTTCCGAGATCGCGCGGTTGAGCACGGTCGTGGCGTCGAGGTGGGCGAAGGACGTCGCCGGCGCCGGGTCGGTCAAGTCGTCGGCCGGAACGTAGATCGCCTGCACCGAGGTGATCGAGCCCTTGGTCGTGGTCGTGATGCGCTCCTGCAGCGCGCCCATGTCGGTCGCCAGCGTCGGCTGATAGCCCACGGCGGAAGGAATGCGGCCGAGCAGAGCCGACACTTCCGAGCCCGCCTGCGTGAAGCGGAAGATGTTGTCGACGAAGAACAGCACGTCCTGGCCCTGGTCGCGGAAATATTCGGCGACGGTGAGGCCGGTCAGGCCGACGCGGGCGCGCGCGCCCGGCGGTTCGTTCATCTGGCCGTAGACGAGCGCGGCCTTCGAACCTTGGCCGCCGCCCTTCTTGTTGACGCCCGATTCGATGAACTCGTGATAGAGGTCGTTGCCTTCGCGGGTGCGCTCGCCGACACCGGCGAACACCGAGAAGCCGCCATGCGCCTTGGCGACGTTGTTGATCAGCTCCTGAATCAGCACGGTCTTGCCGACGCCGGCGCCGCCGAACAGGCCGATCTTGCCGCCGCGGGCATAAGGCGCGAGCAGGTCGAGAACCTTGATGCCAGTGACCAGGATCTGGGCTTCCGTCGACTGGTCGACATAGGCCGGAGCGGGCTGGTGGATGGCGCGCATTTCGACGCCATCGACCGGGCCTTCCTCGTCGACCGGCTCGCCGATGACGTTGATGATGCGGCCGAGCATGCCAGGACCGACGGGAACCGAGATCGGCGCGCCGGTGTCAAAGACGTCCTGGCCGCGGACGAGACCTTCGGTCGAGTCCATGGCGATGCAGCGCACGGTGTTCTCGCCGAGATGCTGGGCGACCTCGAGCACCAGGCGGTTGCCGACATTGTCGGTTTCCAGCGCGTTCAGAATGGCCGGCAGGTGATCTTCGAACTGCACGTCAACGACGGCGCCGATGACCTGGCGGACCTTGCCGGCGGCGCCGACCCGCTTGGCCGCAACGCTGGCTGCGGAAGCCGCGGCCTTGGCCGGAGCGGCCGCCTTCTTCGCCGGAGCGGCGGTCTTCGCGGCTGCTGCCGGGGCCTTTGCCGCCTTCGGGGCCGGTGCTTCCTTGGCCGCGGTCTTCGGGGTAGCTGCTTTCGCCATCGTCTTTGCCCTTTTCGTCTATCCGTTGTTCACGCCGCTGCGAGGTCTCGGACCCCGCCCGCGCGTGCCTAGAGCGCCTCGGCGCCCGAAATGATCTCGATCAGTTCCTTGGTGATCTGCGCCTGCCGCTGGCGGTTGTAGGTGATCGACAGCTTGTTGATCATGTCGCCGGCATTGCGCGTCGCATTGTCCATCGCGCTCATCTTGGCGCCCATCTCGCCGGCCGCATTTTCCAGCAGCGCGCGGAAGATCTGCACCGCGATGTTGCGCGGGATGAGGTCGGAGAGGATCTCGCCCGGCTCCGGCTCGTACTCGTAGACGGCATTGCCGCCACTGGTCGCCTCGGGAGCGGTCGACCCGGCGGCTCCTGCCGGGATGATCTGCTGCGCCGTCGGGATCTGGCTGATCACCGACCTGAACTGCGAATAGAAAAGCGTGCAGATGTCGAAGCCGCCCTCGTTGAAGAGATGGATGACCTTGCGCGCGATCGCGTCGGCATTGACGAAGCCGAGCGTCTTGACTTCGCGCAGGTCGACACGCTCCAGGATCATCGAAGCATAGTCGCGGCGCAGGATGTCATAGCCCTTCTTGCCGACGCAGATGATCTTCACCTGCTTGCCGTCGGCCAGCAGCCGGCGGATGTGGTCGCGGGCGAGACGCGCGATCTGCGAGTTGAAGCCGCCGCACAGGCCGCGCTCGGCGGTGCAGACGATGAGCAGATGCACATCGTCCCGGCCGGTGCCCGTCATCAGCGCCGGGGCATCGCCGCCGCCGCCGATCGCCTGGGTGATGTTGGCCAGGACCGCGCCCATGCGCTCGGAATAGGGTCTGGCTGCTTCCGCAGCTTCCTGCGCGCGACGCAGCTTCGCCGCGGCGACCATCTGCATCGCCTTGGTGATCTTCTGCGTCGCCTTGACCGAGGCGATACGGTTACGAAGGTCTTTTAACGAAGCCATGCTTCAAACCTGATCCCGTCCAGCTTCGTTCAAGCGAAGGTCTTGGCGAAGGCGTCGATCTCGGCCTTGAGCTTGGCGCGCAAATCGTCCGACAGCGCCTTCTCCTTGCGGATAGCATCGAGCACATCCTTGCCGGCCGAGCGCATATGGCTGAGCAGCCCATGCTCGAACTTGCCGACCTGGCCGAGCGGCAGCTTGTCGAGATAGCCGTTGACGCCGGCGAAGATCACCGCGACCTGTTCCTCGACCTTTAGCGGCGAGAATTGCGGCTGCTTGAGCAGCTCCGTCAGGCGCGAACCGCGATTGAGCAGACGCTGCGTTGCCGCGTCGAGGTCGGAGCCGAACTGCGCGAAGGCAGCCATTTCGCGATACTGCGCGAGCTCGCCCTTGATAGAGCCGGCGACCTGCTTCATCGCCTTGATCTGCGCCGAGGAGCCGACGCGCGACACCGACAGGCCGACGTTCACCGCCGGGCGGATGCCCTGGAAGAACAGGTTGGTTTCGAGGAAGATCTGGCCGTCGGTGATCGAGATCACGTTGGTCGGGATGTAGGCCGACACGTCGTTGGCCTGCGTCTCGATGATCGGCAGCGCGGTCAGCGACCCGTTGCCGTTGTCGTCATTGAGCTTGGCGGCGCGCTCGAGCAGGCGCGAGTGCAGGTAGAAGACGTCGCCCGGATAGGCTTCGCGGCCCGGCGGGCGGCGCAGCAGGAGCGACATCTGGCGGTACGCGACGGCCTGCTTCGACAGATCGTCATAGCTGATCAGCGCATGCATGCCGTTGTCGCGGAAATATTCGCCCATGGTGCAGGCGGTGAACGGCGCCAGGAACTGCATCGGCGCCGGATCGGACGCGGTGGCGGCGACGATGATCGAATATTCGAGCGCGCCGCGCTCTTCCAGCACCTTGACGAACTGCGCGACGGTCGAGCGCTTCTGGCCGACGGCGACGTAGACGCAGTAGAGCTTTTCCTTTTCGGGGCCGTTGTCGTGCACCGACTTCTGGTTCAGCATCGTGTCGAGGATAATGGCGGTCTTGCCGGTCTGGCGGTCGCCGATGACCAGCTCGCGCTGGCCGCGGCCGACCGGGATCAGCGCGTCGATGGCCTTGAGGCCGGTCGACATCGGCTCATGCACCGACTTGCGCGGGATGATGCCGGGCGCCTTGACGTCGACACGCTTGCGTTCGGTTGCCTTGATCGGGCCCTTGCCATCGATCGGATTGCCCAGCGCGTCGACGACGCGGCCGAGCAAGCCCATGCCGACAGGCGCGTCGACGATGGCGCCGGTGCGCTTGACGGTGTCGCCTTCCTTGATGTCGCGGTCGTTGCCGAAGATGACGACGCCGACATTATCGGCTTCGAGGTTCAGTGCCATACCGCGGATGCCGCCCGGGAATTCGACCATCTCGCCGGCCTGGACATTGTCGAGGCCGTATACGCGGGCGATGCCGTCACCGACGGACAGAACCTGACCGACTTCGGAGACCTCGGCCTCCTTGCCGAAATTCTTGATCTGGTCTTTCAGAATTGCGGAAATTTCCGCGGCGCGGATGTCCATCAGCCGACCTCTTTCAGTGCAAGCTTGAGCGAATTGAGTTTGGTTTTGAGCGACGTATCGATCTGGCGCGAGCCCATCTTGACGATCAGGCCGCCGAGCAGCGACGGATCGACGGTCATGGCGATGGCCACATCCTTGCCGGCGATGCTCTTCAGCGTCGCCTTGAGTTCAGCCTGCTGCGCATCCGTCAGCGCATGCGCCGAGGTGACCTCGGCGGATGCCTCGCCGCGATGGTCGGCTGCAATCTGGCGGAACGCCTTGATCATGCCGGGCACCGCGAACAGGCGGCGGTTCTTGGCCACGACGCGCAGGAAATTGCCCACCAGGCCAGTGATATTGGCCTTGTCGGCGATGGCGGCGATGGCCTTTGCCTGGTCCTCGCTGGAAAACACCGGGCTGTTGATCAGCCGCGAGAGATCGTCGCTGTCGTTGAGCATTGCCTCGAAGCTGGCAAGGTCGGCCTCGACCTGGGCGACCGAATTGTCCTGCAGCGCGAGCTCGAACAGCGAGCCGGCATAGCGCTCTGCGACAGCTGAGATTGGCGATGACGATTGGGCCACGGACCGTCTTTTCTCTTGTCTGACAGGCCGCAGATTGTTGGCGCGAGCGAAAACTCTGGCTAAATCTTTGACCTTACTGCGATTTTTCCAAGCACGGAGGTGCGGCTTCCGCTATCCCCGGTCGAAAGTCGATTGCCGTCTAGCACAGGCTTTTTAAGACCGCAATGCATCGTCCGGCATGGTTTTCAGGCACTTTTGTCGCATCACGCCGATAAGGCCAAGCTCAAGCGCCGGATTAGTCGCGGATTCACGGCACCAAGCCGAAAGCAAAGGCTAGCGGCAGCGCCGCCAGCGCCAATTCAACCACGATCGAAATCCAGTTGAAAGGGGTGTTGGCGCCATCCGACATCATCGACAAAAGCCGGCCGAAGGCGGTGAACAGCCAGGAGAACCCCAGCGCCATGTAGAGCAGCGGCTGCGCCAAGAGAATGCAGCACAGGCTGACGCCGAGGTAGAAGCCCGACATGCGGCCGCGTCCCTCGGCGATCGCCGCCGCTTTCTCCGGCCTCGGCTGCAGGCGCAGCACGCGAAACGCAAGCCCGGGCGCCAGGAACAGGAACAGGCCGAGGGCCAAGGTCAAGATGGCGCTCGACCAGGCCAGCCATTCGCCCTGGCTCGCCGGCCACGGAAACGCGAACTCCATAAATCCCCCTCTTATTTCTTGTTCTGAAACACCGGCATTCTAGCGAGGGAATGAAAGCGCGCCAGAGGACGGCGGGCACATTAGAAGTGGCGCAATCAGGCGAGCGCGAAATCGACCGCGGCCGCGGCATGGATGCGTGTCGTGTCGAAAACCGGAACGTCGAAATCCCCCTGGCCGATCAGCATGGTGATCTCGGTGCAGCCCATGATGACGCCATCCACCTGGTCGGTGCGCCGCATCCGGCCGATCTCGTCGAGATAGGCGGATTTCGATTCGGATTTGACGATGCCCTGGCAGAGCTCGTCATAGATCACCTTGTGCACCATGTTGCGGCCGGCCTGGTCCGGCACCACGGGTTCCAGGCCGTATTTGCCGGCGAGACGGCCCTTGTAGAAATCCTGCTCCATGGTGAAGCGCGTTGCCAGCAGCGCCGGCCGCTTCACTCCGGCATCGAGGACAGCCTGCGCCGTGGCGTCGGCGATATGGATGAGCGGGATCGATATGGCCGCCTGCACCGTGTCGGCAAGCTTGTGCATGGTGTTGGTGCAGATCACCAGGCCCTCGGCGCCGCCCGCCTCCAGCTTGCGCGCGGCTTCCACCAGAAGAACGCCGGCACCTTCCCAGTCGCTGGCATGCTGCCGTTCTGCAATCTCGGCGAAATCGAACGACCACAACAGCAGCTTGGCCGAGTGCAGCCCGCCCAGCCGCTCGCGCACGATCTCGTTGAGCAGGCGGTAATAGATGGCGGTCGATTCCCAACTCATGCCGCCGATCAGGCCGAGGGTTTTCATAAGCGACCACTCCGTTGGGGCTGTTTCTCCCGCTTATAGGAAGCTCTGCGGATCGATGTCGACCTGCACCCTGACCGAGCCGCGCAGCTTCGGCCCTTCCGCCAGCATGGCCCGGATAAAACCCTGCATGTCGGCGCGGCGTTCGCCTTGCACCAGCAGGCGGAAACGATGGCGGCCGCCGATCAGCGACAAGGGCGCCTCGGCCGGACCGAGCACGAAGAGGTCGGAAGCTTGCGGCGCCGCGCGCCGCAAGCCCCGCGCATGGCTTTCGGCCTCGCCCCTGGTCGCGGCACTCACGATGATGCCGGCCAATCGGCCAAACGGCGGCAGCGCCGCGCGTTCGCGCTCGGCGATCTCGCGCTCGTAAAAGGCTTCCGAATCGCCCGAGACGATGGCGCGCATCACCGGATGATCCGGCTGGTAAGTCTGCAGCAGGCCGAGGCTCTTCTTGCCGGTGCGGCCGGCGCGGCCCGTCACCTGGCTGAGCAGTTGGAATGTGCGCTCGGCGGCGCGCGGATCGCCATTGGCCAATCCCAGATCCGCATCGACCACACCGACCAGCGTCATGCCGGGAAAATTATGCCCCTTGGCGACCAGTTGCGTGCCGATGACGATGTCGGCCTCGCCATTGGCGACGGCTTCCAGCTCGAGCCGCAGCCTGCGCACGCCGCCCAAAAGGTCTGATGAGAGCACGATGGTGCGGGCATCGGGAAAATGCCCCACCACCTCCTCGGCAATGCGCTCGACGCCTGGGCCGCAGGCCACCAGATGGTCGAGCGTGCCGCATTCCGGGCAGGCTTCCGGCCGCCGCTCGTTGTGGCCGCAGTGATGGCAGACGAGCTGGCCGCGAAAGCGATGCTCGACCAGCCAGGCCGAGCAGACCGGGCAGCCGAAGCGGTGGCCGCAGACGCGGCAGAGTGTCAGCGGCGCATAACCGCGCCGGTTGAGGAAAAGCAGCGACTGCTCGTTTTTCTCCAGCGTCCGCCGCATCTGCTCCAAAAGCACCGGCGACAAGAAGCCGCCCCGCGCCGGCGGCGCGCGTCGCATGTCAATCGATTTCAGGTCGGGGAGCGCCGCCTCGGCAAAACGAGCCGACAGCACCGCGCGATGATAGCGGCCCTGGCTGGCATTGACCCGGCTTTCCACCGAGGGCGTGGCCGAGGCGAGCACGACCGGGAAGCCGCCGATATGGCCGCGCACCACCGCCATGTCGCGCGCATTATAGAAGACGCGGTCTTCCTGCTTGTAGGCGGGATCGTGCTCCTCGTCGACGACGATCAGGCCGAGTTCCTTGAACGGCAGGAACAGCGCCGACCGCGCGCCGGCGACGACGCGCACGCCGCCCTCGGCCACCTGACGCCAGACGCGTTCGCGCATCCGGGGCGGCAGGTCGGAATGCCACTCCGCCGGCTTGGCGCCGAACCGGTCCTGGAAACGTTCGAGGAAGGCATGCGTCAGCGCGATTTCCGGCAACAGGATGAGCACCTGCCTGCCCTTGTCTAGCGCCGCCGCAATCGCCTCGAAATAGACTTCCGTCTTGCCGGATCCGGTGACGCCGTCGAGCAGCGTGACGTTGAAGACATCGGCAGCGACAGCGGCGCGCAGCTTCTCCGCCGCCGCTTTCTGGTCAGGCATCAATTCCGGCACGGCATGAGAAGGGTCGGGCGCCGCCACCACCGGCCGCGGCGGGATCATCACCGTCTCGAACACGCCCTGTGCCCGCAACCCGTCGATGACCGTCGAGGACACGCCCGCGGCATGCGCCAGCCCCGAGCGCGTCCAGGCAAGGCCGCCCTCCGCGGTTTCGAGCACGCGCCGCCGCGCGTCAGTCAGCCGGTCGGGCTCGGCAAGCGTGCGCTGCAATCCTTCGATCCATGGCTCCGGATCGAACGCCTCCGGCGCGCGCAGCAGCATGCGGGCGACCATGCCGGGGGCAGAGAGCGTGTATTGCGCAATCCAGTCGACGAAGCGGCGCATCGCCTTGTCGATCGGCGGGCAGTCGAACACCTCCTCGATCGGCCGCAATTTCTTCGCATCGACGGTTTCGACCGCGCCATCCCAGACGATGCCGGCCACCTGCCGCGGCCCGAGCGGCACGCGCACGATCGAGCCCGGCACCACGCGCATGCCGGGCGGCACGGCATAGGTGTAGGGCCGTTCGGAGGGCATCGGCACCAGCACGGGCGCGGCTGCGATAAAGGGCGAATCTTCGATCATCGGGCGTGACCTTGCCCCGACTTTGCTCTAGATCAAAGGGGACCCTCGCATGTGCCTGGCGGGCGCCAGGCGATCCCCAAGGAGACCGCCATGAAGTTTTTTGTCGACACCGCTGACATCAAGGAAATTAAGGAACTCAACGATCTGGGGCTGCTGGACGGCGTCACCACCAACCCCTCGCTGATTCTGAAATCGGGCGGCAAGATTTCCGAAGTCACCAAGCAGATCTGCGACATCGTCGAAGGCCCGGTCTCGGCCGAGGTCGTGGCCACCGAATACAAGGACATGATGGCCGAGGCCGAGGTGTTGGCCAAGATCGCGCCGAACGTGGCCATCAAGGTGCCGCTGACGCTGGACGGCCTGAAGGCCTGCAAGACCATCCGCACCGAAATGAACCGCATGGTCAACGTGACGCTCTGCTTCTCGGCCAACCAGGCGCTGCTCGCCGCCAAGGCCGGCGCCTCCTTCATCTCGCCCTTCGTCGGACGCATCGACGACACCGGCTCGGACGGCATGGAGTTGATCTCGGAAATCCGCACCATCTACGACAATTACGATTTCAAGACCGAGATCCTGACTGCTTCGGTGCGCACGGTGAACCACGTCAAGCAAGCCGCGCTGATCGGCGCCGATATCGTCACCGCGCCGCCGGCGACGCTGAAGGCGCTGGTCAATCACCCGCTGACCGACAAAGGCCTCGCCGCCTTTCTCGCCGACTGGGCCAAAACCGGCCAGAAGATCGGCTGAGACCGGAGCAGTTCCAGGAAAAGTGTGTAACGATTTTCCGTCTGGGAATTGCGCAAGGCAAAAAGCAACTGAGTAGCAAAGGAGGCCGGGCAACCGGCCTTTTTTCGTGGCAAAGTGCCTATGCCTTGCCAGGTCACCTGCCTCGGCGATTGGCCGGAACGCCCATCGCGATCGTCATCCACGGGCGGAGCAAGGAGCGAAGCGACGCGCGCAGACCCGAGGATCCATTCCGTGACATACGAGCGTCGCAACGGTGCAGAATTCTGCTCCGCCGCACCTTCAGGCCGAGGTAACGGAATGGATCCTAGGATCTGCGCGACGCCACTTCGCGGCTGCTCCGCCCTAGGATGACGAAGTTCGGAAGGCTTCAGCCAATCTCGGGCGAGGAACTAGGCCTTTTTGCCGTGCTTGGCCAGATCCTGCGCAATCGACAGCCGCAGCAGGTCGGCCAACTCGCGCGCAGCGCGGTTCTCGGCGTCGATCTGCGCACGATAGGCCGCGAATTCCTGGCGCGGCCGGTCGAAGGACGAGGGTATCGAACGCTTGCCGACAGCAATCACCGTATTGGTCGCGGTGTCCCTGAGCACGTAATTCGCGGTCAGCGTGACCGTGCCGGCCGTCGGCTCGTCTTCCTGGGTCTGCACCTGCACGATGGCCGCCGATTCGACGAGCTCGGTGACGCCGAGATCGAGCGTGTAGGCCGGCGAGGCCGGCTCACCCGAGCCCTGCCCGAAGGCGAAGATCAGATTGTTGCGCACTTGCTGCGCGTAGCGGGTGTTGACCGGCTTGATCGAGATCGATGCGAGCTCCGCGGATGCGCTGAGCTGCGATCCGGGTGACAGCGGCTGGCTGGAATAGAGCGGCCGCACGGTGCAGGCCGAAACCAGCGCAAGCGCGGCGGCCATGCCGCAGACCGCCAGGCGGCCGCGCAGGCGGACCGGTTGTGACTTCACCGGATCAGGCAACGACATTGACGATCCTCTGCGGGACGATGATCACCTTGCGCGGAGCCTTACCTTCCAGTGCTTTTTGCACGAAGTCGAGAGCCAGCACCGCTTTTTCGACGGCACCTTGATCCGCGTCGCGGGCAATTGTCAAATCCCCGCGCTTCTTGCCGTTGACCTGCACCGGCAGCACGATCTCGTTGTCGACGACCAGCGCCGGATCGTAGACCGGCCAGGGCCGCTCGGCGACCATCTCCGTGCCGCCCAGCGCCTGCCAGCACTCTTCCGCCAGATGCGGCATCATCGGCGCGATCACATGCACCAGGATTTCCACCGCCTCACGGCAGGCGCCCTTTAGCTCCGCATCGGCCTTGCCCTCGGCGACGTCATTGAGCGGCGTGGCCAAGGCATTGGCCAGTTCGTAGATGCGAGCAATGGCGCGGTTGAAGCCGAGCCGTTCAATGTCTTCGCCGATCGCCTTCAGGATCTTGTGCGTGGCCTTGGAAACCACGCCCGCCTCGCCATCCTTCGCCGCCGCGGGCTTGACGCCGGGCAGAGATTCGGCCGCGATCTGCACCAGGCGCCAGATGCGCTGCACGAAGCGGTGCGCGCCGGCCGCACCCTCGTCGGTCCACTCGACGTCGCGCTCCGGCGGCGAGTCCGACAGCATGAACCAGCGCGCCGTGTCGGCGCCGTAGCCGTCGGTGATCTCTTCCGGGCTCACCGTGTTCTTCTTCGATTTCGACATCTTCTCCAGCGCGCCGATCGTCGCCTCCTCGCCGGTCGCGATCTCGACGGCACGGCGCTTGCCGCCCACATCCTCGAGCCTGACCTCGCCCGGCGACAGCCAACGTCCGTTGTTGGACGGGCCGCCGACGCGGTAGGTCTCGTGCACCACCATGCCCTGCGTGAACAGCCCCTTGAACGGCTCGGCCAGATTGAGGTGACCGGTCTCGCGCATGGCGCGGGTGAAGAAGCGCGAATAGAGCAGGTGCAGGATCGCGTGCTCGATGCCGCCGATATACTGGTCGACCGCCAGCCATTCGTCGGCCGCCTTCGGCTCGGTCGGCTCATTGGCCCATGGCGCGGTAAAGCGCGCGAAATACCACGACGAATCGACGAAGGTATCCATCGTGTCGGTCTCGCGCCGCGCATCGCGGCCGCATTGCGGGCATTTCACATGCCGCCAGGTTGGATGACGGTCGAGCGGGTTGCCCGGGCGGTCGAACTCGATGTCGTCGGGCAGCTTGACCGGCAGCTCGGCCTTCGGCACCGGCACGACGCCGCAGGCCTCGCAATGGATCATCGGGATCGGGCAGCCCCAGTAGCGCTGGCGCGAAATGCCCCAGTCGCGCAGGCGAAAATTCACCTTGCGCTCCGCCATCGGCCGGCCGCCGATGCTTTTCTGCTCCAGGAGCTTGGCCACTTCATCGAACGCCCTCTCGGGCTTCATGCCGTCGAGGAAGCGCGAATTGATCATCACCCCTTCGTCGACATAGGCTTCCTCGATGATCTGGAAGGTCTTCGCGTCGGCACCTTCCGGCATAACCACCGGGATCACCGGCAGGCCGTATTTGTTGGCGAAGTCGAGGTCGCGCTGGTCGCCCGACGGGCAGCCGAAAATGGCGCCGGTGCCGTATTCCATCAGCACGAAATTGGCGACATAGACCGGCAGCGTCCAATTCTCGTCGAACGGATGGACGACGCGGATGCCGGTGTCGAAACCCTTCTTCTCGGCCGTCTCGAGCGCCGCCACCGAGGTGCCCATGTGACGGACTTCGTCGATGAACTTCGCCAGCTCGACATTATCCTCGGCGGCCTTTCTCGCCAGCGGATGGTCGGCGGCGACCGCCATGAAGGAGGCGCCGAAGATGGTGTCGGGCCGGGTCGTGTAGACTTCCAGTTCGTTCGTGTCGCCAATCGGTGCCGCCAGCGGCCAGCGGATCAGCAGCCCTTCGGAGCGGCCGATCCAATTGTGCTGCATCAGCTTGACCTTTTCCGGCCACTCTTCGAGCCCGTTGAGCGAGTCCAGCAGGTCCTGCGCGAAGTCGGTGATCTTGAAGAACCACTGCGTCAGCTCGCGCTGCTCGACCAGCGCGCCCGAGCGCCAGCCGCGGCCGTCGATGACCTGCTCGTTGGCGAGCACGGTCATGTCCTCCGGGTCCCAGTTGACCTTGGAGGATTTGCGCGTCACCAGCCCCTTCTGGACGAAGTCGAGGAACAGCATCTGCTGCCGGTGGTAATAGTCGACGTCGCAGGTCGCGAACTCGCGCGCCCAGTCGAGCGACAGGCCCATCATCTTGAGCTGCTCGCGCATGACCGCGATGTTCTCGTAGGTCCAGTCCTTGGGATGGACCTTGTTCTGCATGGCGGCGTTTTCGGCCGGCATGCCGAACGCGTCCCAGCCCATCGGATGCAGCACGTTGAAACCCTTGGCACGTTTGTAGCGCGCCACCACGTCGCCCATCGTGTAGTTGCGGGTGTGGCCGATATGGATCTTGCCCGACGGATAGGGGAACATCTCGAGCACGTAGTATTTCGGCTTCGGGTCGTCGTTGCGGGCCTCGAACAGCTTCTTTTCGGCCCAGGCCTTCTGCCATTTGGGCTCTGACGTGCGCGGATTGTATCGTTCGGTTGCCATCGGATGTTTTTCACTTAAAAGCAGGTGCGCGGTGCTGGATTAAGGCGTGTTGATATTCAGGTCAGGACGAGCCGAAAATGGCGGTTCCGAGAACCGGAGCGGAGCGTACTTAAAGTACGTGAGCACCGGAAGCGCAGGAAACCGGCATTTGCAGGCCGGCATCACCTGAATATCGACACGCCTAGGCCGGCAGCCGAGACAATGTCGTCGCGGTGTTCACCATGGATTGCCGGACCCGTCAACTGCGGCGAGCCGGACCGGCCATGAAAACTATAGGCAGGATACTGGCATGACGAACGCCGTAGAGCGGCTTCAGGCGGTCAAGGCGAAGATCGCGAATGCCGAGCGCGAGGCGAAGCGCGCGCCAGGCGCCGTCACGCTTGTGGCGGTGTCGAAGACCTTCGCGGCCGAGGACATCCGCCCAGTCATCGAGGCGGGCCAGCGCGTCTTCGGCGAGAACCGCGTGCAGGAAGCCCAGGGCAAATGGCCGGCGCTGAAAGCGGCGTTCGCCGATGTCGAGCTGCATCTGATCGGACCGCTGCAGTCCAACAAAGCCAAGGAAGCCGTCGCACTTTTCCATGTCATCGAGACGGTCGACCGAGAGAAGATCGCCGCCGAGCTTTCAAAAGAAATGGCCCGGCAGGGCCGGGCGCCGAAACTCTATGTCCAGGTCAACACCGGCTCGGAGCCGCAAAAGGCCGGCATCGAGCCGCGCGAGGCGGTCGCCTTCGTCAAACGCTGCCGCGACGTGCATGGTCTCGCCATCGAAGGCCTGATGTGCATCCCGCCGGCCGATGAAAATCCCGGCCCGCATTTCGCGCTTCTGGAAAAGCTCGCCCGCGAGGCGGGCGTCGCGAAACTTTCGATGGGCATGTCCGGCGACTACGAAATCGCCATCGCCTTCGGCGCGACCAGTGTCCGGGTGGGCTCGGCGATCTTCGGCAGCCGGTGAGCGCCTGGATCACGCTCGTAACGATCTCGTTACCGGCCGGCCAATCGGACGATAACGCTGGCACGGGCGCTTGAAACGAAACGGGCCGTTCCTATTTACCCGGTGCACATTCACTCCTTTCTCGGGGAATCTCACCATGCGTTATAATCAGCTCGGCAATACCGGCCTGTTCGTTTCCGAACTCTGCCTCGGCACCATGACTTTCGGCGCCGCCGGCGAGAATGCCCAATGGGGCCTGATCGCCAGCCTCGACCAGAAAGGCGTCAACGAGATCGTCGCCCGCTCGATCGCCGCCGGCGTCAATTTCTTCGACACCGCGGACGTCTATTCCTTCGGCCAGTCCGAGCAGCTGCTGGGACAGTCGCTCAAGGATCTCGGCGTGAAACGTTCGGACGTCATCATCGCCACCAAGGTGCATGGCGCCATGGGCAACGGGCCGAACGAGCGCGGCTCCTCGCGCGGCCACATCATGGATTCGGTCGACGGCAGCCTTAAGCGGCTGCAGCTCGATCATATCGATCTATACCAGCTGCACGGCACCGACACGGTCACGCCGATCGACGAGACGCTGCGCGCGCTCGACGATCTCGTCGCCAGCGGCAGGGTTCGTTACGTTGGCGTCTCCAACTGGCAGGCCTGGCGTATCGCCAAGGCGCTGGGCATCGCCGAGCGCAAGGGCTTTCCCCGCTTCGAGACCATCCAGTCCTATTACTCGATCGCCGGCCGCGATCTGGAGCGCGAGATCGTGCCGCTGATCAACGAGGAAAAGCTCGGCCTGATGGTCTGGTCGCCGATGGCCGGCGGGCTGCTTTCCGGCAAATACGGCCCCGGCGCGCCCGGCAATGGCGAAGGCCGCCGCGCTTCCTTCAACTTCCCGCCGGTCAATGAGGACCGCGCCTGGGCCGCGGTTGCGGTCATGCGCGAGGTCGCCAGGAAGCACGACGTCAGCGTGGCCACGGTGGCGTTGGGTTATGTACTGGCCAAACCTTTTGTCATGAGTGTCCTCATCGGCGCCAGCCGCATGGACCAGCTCGAGCAGAACCTCGCCGCGACCGGCTTGAAGCTCGACGCCGACGACCTCGCCAGGCTCGACGAGGTGAGCGCGCTGCCTGCCGAGTATCCCGGCTGGATGCTGGAGCGGCAAGGCGCCGGCCGGCGTCCCGCGCCGTTCGTGCCGAAGGCGTAATTCCGTTCGCGCAGACAGGTCAGAGCCGCGTGCCATTGGCGCGCGGCTCTTTCTTCATTCAGAGACGAACGGTCTCCGCGAGGAAGTCGAGGAAGGCTCGGACGCGGGCAGGCAGATGCTTGCCCTGGCCGACATAGACGGCATGCGTCGGCTCCTCGTCGCCGGGATTGAACTCTTCCAGCAACGGCACGAGCAGCCCGGCGCAAATATCGGGTTCGACATGCCAGCGCGCCAGCCGGGCTATGCCGGCTCCTGCCAGCGTCGTTAGCCGCATCGCTTCGCCGTCGGTCAGCGACATGTTTCCGACAATCGGCATGATGATCGATTTGCCTGTCGCATCGACAAGGGGCCAGCCCTCGATGTGCCTGGCGAAGCCGAAGGCCAGCATGTTGTGGCGAGCGAGATCGGACAATGCGCGTGGCGTGCCGCGTGCTTCAAGATAGGCAGGCGACGCGACCAGGACCATCCGGCTCTGGCCAAGCTTGCGCGCAACCAGGCGTGACTCGCGCAGCGGCCCGGCACGGATAGCGACATCGGCGCGCTCTTCCAGAAGGTCGATGACACTGTCGGTCAGCACGGCTTCGACGAAAATCTCGGGATAATTCTCCAGGAAGCGCGGCAAGAGCGGCATCAGCCGGTGCTGGCCGAACGGCACATAGGAGTTGACCCTGAGCCTGCCGCGCGGTGCGGCGCCCGCCGCCGCTTCGCGCTCGGCCGCATCGAGATCGGCAAGGATGCGCAGGCCGCTGTCATGAAAGGCAGCACCTTCCGGCGTCAGTTGCAGCTTGCGCGTCGAGCGGCTGATCAGGCGCGCCAAGCCGCGCCTCCAGCCGCGCGATCAGCTTGCTCACCGCCGACGGTGTCATGCGCAACGCCCGCGCCGCGGCCGAGAAGCTGCCCGCCTCGACCACGCGGACGAACACTTCGATCTCGCCGGAGCGGTTGATGTCGGGTCTCGCCATTCGTGAATCTATTTCACAGAGAATATGCCGGACGCAAGGCTGGTTCACAGCTTGGCGGATTACGATGTTGCGTGTCGGGGGCGGACTGAGCGTCCCTTCCTGATCAACCGGACCGCAGCCATGCCTCTTGCTCTTTATGCCCTCACCGCCGGCGCCTTCGGCCTCGGCGTCACCGAATTCGTCATCATGGGCCTGCTACTCGATGTCAGCGCCGATCTCGGCGTCTCGATTTCGGCCGCGGGCCTGCTCATCTCCGGCTATGCGCTGGGCGTCGTCATCGGCGCGCCGCTGCTTGGTGCCGTGACCGGGCACCTGCCGCGCAAGACCTTGCTGCTTGCCCTGATGGTGGTCTTCACCGTCGGCAACCTCGCCTGCGCGCTGGCGCCCGACTATTGGACGCTGATGGCGGCCCGTGTGCTCACCGCCTTCGCCCATGCCTCCTTCTTCGGCGTCGGCTCCGTCGTCGCGACCGGCCTTGTCCCGCCCAACCGGAAGGCCTCGGCCATTGCGCTGATGTTCACCGGTCTCACCGTCGCCAACATCCTCGGCGTGCCCTTCGGCACCTGGCTCGGCCAGGCCTATGGCTGGCGTTCGAGCTTCCTGGCCGTCACGCTGGTCGGCGTCATCGCCTTTGCCGTGATCGCGCTGCTGGTGCCGCGCGACGAGCCCGCCGCCACGGAGGAAGAGGAGACCGCCGAAGGCACGCTCGCCGTGCTCGGCCGCCGGCCGGTGCTGCTCGGCCTGTTGACCACGGTGCTGAGCTGGGTCGGCGTCTTTGCGGCCTTCACCTATCTGGCGCCCATCCTCACCCGCGTCACCGGCTTTTCCGAGGGAGCCGTGTCGCCGATCCTGCTGGTCTTCGGCGGTGGCCTGGTGGCGGGCAATCTGCTTGGCGGGCGCCTTGCCGACCGCCATCTGGTGCCGACGGTCGTCGGCACACTGCTCGCGCTGTCGGCGGTGCTGTTCGTCATGACCGCCGCGATCCATCAGCCGGTCACCGCTATCGTCGCCGTCGGCCTGCTGGGTGCCGCCGCCTTTGCCACCGTCGCGCCACTGCAGATGTGGGTGCTGGAGAAGGCCAAGGGCGCAGGTCAGGGCCTGGCCTCCTCCTTCAACATCGCCGCTTTCAATCTCGGCAACGCCATAGGCGCCTGGCTCGGCGGCTTCGTCATCGACCATGGCCCCGGCCTCGGCGCCGTGCCCCTCGTTGCCGGCCTCGTGCCGCTCGCCGCGCTCGGTGTGGTGCTCATGGCGCTGCGCCTCGAACGCGGCCAGGCGATCGGCAAGCCGGTCACGGCGCAGTGCTGAGCGCTGATCCCTTCGACATCCAATCAGGAGAAAAAAGATGGACTATCGACCTCTCGGCGCCTCCGGCCTGAAAGTGCCCGCCCTTTCCTTCGGCGCCGGAACTTTTGGTGGCTCCGGCCCGCTGTTCGGCCATTGGGGCAACAGCGACGCGAAGGAAGCGCGCCGCCTAGTCGACATCTGCCTGGAGGCGGGCGTCAATCTCTTCGACACGGCCGATGTCTATTCGAACGGCGCTTCGGAAGAGGTGCTGGGCGAGGCCATCAAGGGCCGGCGCGATGCGGTGCTGATCTCGACCAAGACGTCCCTGCCGAAGGGCGACGGCCCAGGCGACTGGGGCTCGTCGCGCTCACGCCTGATCCGCTCCGTCAATGCGGCGCTGAAGCGCCTCGGCACCGACTATATCGACCTGCTGCAGCTCCATGCCTTCGATGCCTCGACGCCGCTCGAGGAGGTGCTGTCGACGCTGGATCAGCTCGTGCGCTCCGGCAAGCTGCGCTATGTCGGCGTCTCCAACTTCTCCGGCTGGCAGGTGATGAAGTCGCTCGGCCTGGCGGAAAAGCACGGCTACCCGCGCTATGTCGCGCATCAGGTCTATTATTCGCTGGTCGGCCGCGACTATGAATGGGAGCTGATGCCGCTCGGCCTCGACCAGGGTGTCGGCGCGCTGGTGTGGAGCCCGCTCGGCTGGGGCCGCCTCACCGGCAAGATCCGCCGCGGCCAGCCCTTGCCGGAAATGAGCCGGCTGCACGGCACCGCCGATTTCGGCCCGCCGGTCGACAACGAGCACCTCTTCAAGGTGGTCGACGCGCTGGAGGCGGTCGCCGCCGAGACCGGCAAGACCGTGCCGCAAATCGCCATCAACTGGCTCCTGCAGCGGCCGACCGTGTCATCGGTGATCATCGGCGCGCGCAACGAGGAGCAGCTCCGCCAGAACCTCGGCGCCGTCGGCTGGGCGTTGACGCCGGAGCAGATCAAGGCGCTCGATGAAGCGAGCGCGGTGACGGCGCCTTATCCATACTTCCCCTATCGCCGCCAGGAAGGTTTCGCCCGGCTGAACCCGCCGGCGGTGTGAAGCCGGCGCTGCCTAGTCGCCCCCCTCGAGGAGGAGATGTCTCCAAAGGCGACAGAGGGGGTCGTCTCACGTAGAGCGCCAACCTCCTCCGACCCTGCAAAGGTGCCGGCGCTCCACGCGGCAACCCCCTCTGGCCGCTTTGCGGCCATCTTCCCCTCAAGGGGAGAATGCGCCGCTTAATGCACCCGAAACTCCCCATCCACCTTCCGCCACTCGTTCGGCGCGATCAGCCTGTGATGCGTATAGGTGACCGAATGCAGCGGGCCCTCGAGCTTGGTCTTCCAGAACTCGATGAAGCGGATCAGCACGGGGAATTCCGGAGCTAGGTCATAGTCCTGCCAGACATAGCTTTGCAGCAGGTGCGGGTGATCGGGGTAGTGATAAAGGATCTTAGCCGTAGTCAGCCCGTATCCCCTGAGCATCAGATCCATTTCGGAATTGTCGCGCAT
Source organism: Mesorhizobium sp. CA8 (assembly GCF_020164955.1). Lineage (GTDB taxonomy): Bacteria > Pseudomonadota > Alphaproteobacteria > Rhizobiales > Rhizobiaceae > Mesorhizobium. The sequence continues at coordinate 69,967 of NZ_JAIUHG010000027.1, read as the reverse complement.
TGCGTTTCCTTGGTTGATTCTCCTTCCTCCCAACGCTGAATTGTGCCCACGGTTGCTTAACTGTCTATCGATTTCTTCGCGGCTCTTCAAAATTTTTGTCGTTAAAACAGGTGGTTAGCAGCCGCGAAGCGAGAGTGCTGATAGCTGGCCCAATTGCCGGTGCGTCATCCCGCCGCGCGAATCCAACGTCTAATATTGCCGTCACGGCGGAACTGTTAATAATGCCCGCGAATTCGCGGCCGCTTCGCCGCGATGCTGTCGGCGTTTCAAGCCGGCGGAACGGTCCTGGAGGAAAGCTGAAAATGTCCGATGTCCATGTCCACCGCGTCCAGCCCGCGTGGAAGAAGAACGCGCTGATCGACAACGACACCTATCTCAAATGGTACGCCGACAGCGTGAAGAACCCGGACAAGTTCTGGGGCAAGCACGGCAAGCGGATCGACTGGTTCAAGCCCTTCACCAAGGTCAAGAACACCTCCTTCGACGGCAAGGTCTCGATCAAGTGGTTCGAGGACGGCCAGACCAACGTCTCCTACAATTGCATCGACCGGCATTTGAAGAAGCGCGGCGACCAGACCGCCATCATCTGGGAGGGCGACAACCCTTACGACGATCGCAAGATCACCTACAACGAGCTCTATGCCCATGTCTGCCGCTTCGCCAATGTCTTGAAGAAGCATGGCGTTAAGAAGGGCGACCGCGTCACCCTCTATATGCCGATGATCCCGGAAGCGGCCTATGCGATGCTCGCCTGCACGCGTATCGGCGCCATCCACTCGGTCGTGTTCGGCGGCTTCTCGCCGGATGCACTGGCCGGCCGCATCGACGACTGCAAATCGACCATTATCGTCACCGCCGACGAGGGCCTGCGCGGGGGCAAGCCGATCCCGCTCAAGGACAACACCGACAAGGCGATCGAGATTGCCGCCAGGGCCGGCACCAAGATGGAAAAAGTCGTGGTAGTGCGCCGCACCGGCGGCAAAACCGGCTGGGTGCCGGGACGCGACGTCTGGTACCACGAGGAGGCGCAGACCGTTAAGGCCGACTGCAAGCCGGAGAAGATGAAGGCCGAAGACCCGCTGTTCATCCTTTACACTTCCGGCTCGACCGGCAAGCCGAAGGGCGTGCTGCACACCACCGCCGGCTATCTCGTCTATGTCTCGATGACGCACCAATATGTCTTCGATTACCATGACGGCGACATCTACTGGTGCACGGCCGATGTCGGCTGGGTCACCGGCCACAGCTATATCGTCTACGGGCCTTTGGCCAACGGTGCCACGACGCTGATGTTCGAAGGCGTGCCGAACTATCCCTCGCAGTCGCGCTTCTGGGAAGTGATCGACAAGCACCAGGTCAACATCTTCTACACCGCGCCGACGGCGCTGCGCGCGCTGATGGGCGCCGGCGACAGCCATGTGAAGAAGACCTCGCGCAAGTCGCTGCGCGTGCTCGGCACGGTCGGCGAGCCGATCAATCCGGAAGCCTGGGAGTGGTATTACAACGTCGTCGGCAACGCCAAGGTACCGATCGTCGACACCTGGTGGCAGACCGAGACCGGCGGCATCATGATCACGCCGCTGCCCGGCGCCACCGACCTCAAGGCCGGCTCTGCCACGCGGCCCTTCTTCGGCGTCCAGCCGCAGCTGGTCGACGGCGACGGCAAGGTCCTGGAGGGCGCCACCGACGGCAATCTCTGCATCGCCGATTCCTGGCCGGGCCAGATGCGCACCGTCTATGGTGACCACGACCGTTTCGTGCAGACCTATTTCTCGACCTACAAGGGCAAATACTTCACCGGCGACGGCTGCCGCCGCGACGAGGACGGCTATTACTGGATCACCGGCCGGGTCGACGACGTCATCAACGTTTCCGGCCACCGCATGGGAACGGCCGAGGTGGAATCGGCGCTGGTCAGCCATGACAAGGTGTCGGAAGCCGCCGTCGTCGGCTACCCGCACGACATCAAGGGCCAGGGCATCTATTGCTATGTCACGCTGATGGCCGGCACTCCATCGAGCGAGGAATTGCGCAAGGAGCTGATCGCACATGTCCGCAAGGAGATCGGCGCCATCGCCACGCCCGACAAGATCCAGTTCGCGCCCGGCCTGCCGAAAACCCGTTCGGGCAAGATCATGCGGCGCATCCTGCGCAAAATCGCCGAGGACGATTTCGGCGCGCTCGGCGACACCTCGACGCTCGCCGATCCGGCCGTGGTCGACGACCTCGTCGCCAACCGCCAGAACAAGAAGGGCTGATGGCAGGCGAGGCAATCCTCGGCACCGTCAGCCAGCTCTGGCGCTATCCGGCGAGCTCGCTCGCCGGCGAGCGGCGTGATGCCATCTCCGTCGGGCTGAAGACCGTCGATGGCGACCGGCTGTTCGGACTGGTCGACGCCTCCGGCGAGATCGCCAGGCCCGACCGCGAAGCCAGATGGCACAAGGTGCCGCTGATCCGCACCCGGTTGAGCGAGGCTCCGATGAACAAGGAATGGCGGCTCGAACTGGCGGTGCCCGGCGGCGAATGGCTGCCGGCGCCGGATCCTGAAAGCGACCGCGCGGTATCGGCCTTTCTTGGCTTCGAGGCCTCGATCCGGCCGTTCGGCGCGCAGAACGCACCGCCCAGCTACGCCGGCCCGCTGACCGAGGCGCGCTATGCCAAGGCGCCGATCCATCTGCTCACCACCGCCTCACTGGCCAGGCTGAAGGCGCTGCACCCCGAGGGCGCGCCCGATCCGCGCCGCTTCCGCCCCAATATCGTCGTCGACATGCCGCCGGTCGAAGGCGCTTTTCCCGAAACGGAATGGATCGGCAAGAAACTCGCGGTCGGCGATCTGCTGCTCACCGTCTCCGAACCCTGCCGCCGCTGCGGCTTCACCATCATCGCCCAGGACGGCTTCGACACCGACCCCGGCATCCTGCGCAATTTGGTCCGCCATAACGCTCACAATCTTGGCGTATACTGCACGGTCGACCGGCCCGCACGGATCGAGATCGGCGCGCCGATGCGCTTGATGGACTGAAGCGGGTCGGGTCTACCGGTACAAATCCGCCCGTGTCGGCGGCAGGCCGCTCGGGCCGCGGGCGCGCTTGGTGGCGACAGTCTGGAAAATCTGCGCCGAGGCGCGCTCGAAGGTGATCGAGCAACCCGTCAGATAGAGCAGCCACAGCCGCGCCTTGGGCTCGCCGACCTCGGCGACCGCCTCATCGAAGCGCGCGTGCAGACGCTCCGCCCACAGGCGGCAGGTTTGCGCGTAATGCTCGCGCAGGTTCTCCACGTCATAGACGAGGAATCCGTGCGCCTCGAGATTGCCGAGCGTCATGCCGATCGTGTCGAGCCGCCACCGGGAAAGATGTATTTGATCAGGGCCTTGTATTCCGGCCCCTTGCGCAACGTCTTGCGGAGGTCGCCCTTGCTGCGCCTGGTGATGGCGTGATGCAGATAGATCCCGCCGGGCTTGAGCAGGCGATTGACGGCCGAGAAGTAGGCGTCGTGATTGGCGAGCCCCAGATGCTCGAACATGCCGATCGACGAGATCTTGTCGAACGTGCCTGAGAGTTCGGCATAGGATTTTATCTCGATGGTGATGCGATCCTCCAGCCCCTCGGCGCGAATGCGTTCGCGGGCAAGATCGGTCTGGGCTTGCGACAGCGAGACGCCATGGCCGAAGACGCCGTAGTTCTTCGCCGCATGGATGAGCATCGCACCCCAGCCGCAGCCGATGTCGAGCAGCTTTTCGCCGGGCTTCAGCCTGAGCTTGCGGCAGATGTGGTCGAGCTTGTCGACTTGCGCCTGGTCGATCCCATTGGCGAAATCGTGGAAATAGCCGCAACTATAGACCATGCGCTCGTCGAGGAAGAGCCGGTAGAAATCATTCGAAATGTCGTAATGGTGCTGGATCGCCTCCTTGTTCGATCCGCTGACGAAAGGCTTACGGCCGGAAAGGTCGCTGCGCGCCGTCATCTGCTTACGCGAAAACAACACCATGGGCAGGTCGCGCAGGATCGCCAGCTTGGGCAGGGATTTGAACTTCGTCTTGAGCTTGCCTTGCGAAGGCAGGGCATAAAAATCGAACAGCGTGCCTTCTTCGATATCGACCGTTTTGGAAATCCACATCTCCACCAGCGTCGAGAAGGTCGGCCGGCGAACCAGCTGCCAGACGATATCCTGATCGTTGATGGCAAGCACCGGACCGCCGGCGGGTCCGATCCGCTCGCCCGTCCACAGCCGGACCGCAAAACCCGGCTTCAGCGTTTCGACGACCTTGCGTACGATCCGCGCGGCTCTGTCGGCGGCGTCCATGCCCACCTCCCGATATATCGCCCCCAAAGCCGCACTGTCGTCCACCGGCCTGTGGACCGCAATCCCGATCTGTTGCGCAAAAGCACCGCAAGAGCAGTTTCCCGGCTCGTGGCACGACCATTCCGTTGCGTCATCTTGTCTTTTGCCGCGGCGCACCCCATCATCTGAGTGTGTTCAACGAACTGAAAGGAGGTGATCCGATGTCGAGTGATTTCGTTTTCCACAACGTGAGCTCCGCGGATTGCACTTCCGGGAAGCAGTCTTCCCGTTAAGGCGCGAGACGCGCGGCAGGTAGCCCGTGGGGCTGCCGCCAGGAGCCGCGTCATGGACGGAAACACGGAAGGCCGCCGGCTTCGTCAAGAAGCGGCGGCCTTTTCCGTTTGGGGTCGGCTTTCAATGGGCGGGATGGCCGCCGTTATCTGGTTACCGTCAGCTTGCCGATGTTGCGCACGATATCCTGGAAGGCCTGGTCAAGCTCGGTGCCGCTGGCCGCCTGATAGAAATGCTTGGCATTGCCGGTATCGGGGCTGCGCATGATTGCAGCGTCGACTTGGCGTTTTTCTCCGTGAGGGCGAAGCCGATTGTGAATATTTCGATGCCATGGTCGCGCATCGCCGCGCAGAGTGTCGTGGCCGCGGTTCGCGTCTGCACCTTGCCGGCGTCGTTATAGACCTGATCGGGGCTGTTGGCGTCGAAATAGGACAGGTTGAATTCGCCGTCGGTCATCAGGATCACGTATTTCGCCACCCTCTTCGGATCCATCTTGGCTGGCCGTTGCGAGGCCTTCATCACGCTGCCCCAGTTCTCCGAAAGCATGTACCAGGCCCATTGCACGCCGATATGACCGGCGGTGCCGCCGGAGGCATCGAGGTCCTTGATAACGTTGTTCAGAGCCGACGCATCCGTGGTCAGCGGCTGTATTGTCGCGACGGGGCAGGCTCGCGTGTGTGTCTGCTTGGCAAAGTCGGACAAATAGAGATCGCGGTTGACCATGCTCACGTCGGGACCAGCATCCGAATATTGATAGGCGCCCTTGCGCTCGGTTGCGCAGTTCCGGTCGCGTCGATGCCGAGACGTATTTCGGGTCGTCGTCGCCCGGCGCCTGCTTGCGCTCGCTGGCCTTGGTCTCGACAAAGACCGTGCTTGCAGCGAGCGAGCCGACATTGACCGAGTTGGCATAAGGCACGATCGCCACCCGCACCCGCGGATTGGCGGCGTTCTGGCCGGTGAGGAAGGAGTTGACGGCATTGCCGGCCGCTGTCCTGAGGTCCTTGATCTTCTGGCCCGCCATCGAACCGGTGACGTCGAGCATCATCGCCACCTCGATGGTCTTGTCGGAATAAAGCGCCGTGGTCGAGGCGGTCACGCGCCGCATGTTGCTGGTGCTGAACAGCGGGAAAAAGAGGCCGACATCGACATGCGCATCCGCCCGTACCGTATTGGCCGTCCTGTTGACCGTGAGCTTGTCGAGCACGACCTGGTTGGCCTGCAGTGTGCCGGCCGTGCTGTTGGCGTCGAGAAACGCCTGCACGGTTTTGTTGGCATCGGTTTCCGTAATGACGCCGAGGGTGAGATCGTGGGCCGTCGAGGTCACAGCCGCGTCGACGACGCCCTGCAAGCTCGATCTCGCATCGTAGAGTTGCGAGATATTGACCGCGAATCCCACCCCCAGCGCGAGGACAGATGCGGCAGCTCCGAACAGAACCGCCAAATTGCCTTCGCGATTCCGGGTAAAGCCGTCCACCCCACGAACGACACCTCTGAACTGCCGCATCCCATCCGCCTCCATCGTCTGCGGCTTCGCGCCGCTCGGCAGAGGCGTTGCAGGAATTCGGCCATACCCGGCCGGCAGTCGCCGAAAGGCGCTTAACAGGCAGTTAACCAATTGTTTTTGCTGGCTTTCGGCGAAGTTAAAGGTGAATGCGAAGTAAATGAAAATGCACTGGAGAGGCGACCTTCATGAAGCGCTTACCATAATCTCGAGGGCTGTCGCGGTCGTTCTCTCTTCGGCACAATCGAACTGTGCCGAAGCGGGCCAGCGGCTGCCGTGAGCCGTGATGGAACAGGGCGCGGCCGGAGAGTCTTGGGGCGAGGAAAGCGCAACAGCCATTCTCGGGCCGGCATCACCTGAACATCAACCGACCTCTATGCCAGCATCTGCGCGCTGGCCGTCCGATCGACGCCGTGATGCGGCGGATTGAAGAGATGGCCCTCCTGCTCATAGGTCCAGACCTTGAACAGGGTGAGTCGGTGCGGGCCGAAACTGTGCAGCAGTGGCACGTCGGTGGCGTCGCGGCCGCGCGCGATGACGACGCGGCCGATGCGGGGCCGGTTGTGACGCGGATCGAACGTGTACCATTTGCCGTCGAGGTAGACTTCCATCCAGGCCGAGAAATCCATCGGCGCCGGGTCGACCGGCACGCCGATATCGCCGAGATAGCCGTTCACATAGCGCGCCGGAATGTTCATGCATCGGCAAAGCGAGATCGCCAGATGCGCGAAATCGCGGCATACCCCGACACGCTCCTCATGCGCCTGGGCCGCCGTGCGTGTGGCGCGCGCATAGCCGTAGCCGAAGGAAAGCCGGCTGTTGACATAATCGACGATCGCCTGGACGCGCGCCCAGCCGGGCGGCAGCTGGCCGAAAAGCTGCCAGGCGGTGTCGCTGAGATGGTCGGTCTCGCAATAGCGGCTGCCGAGCAGATAGACCAGCACATCGTCCGGCAGTTCCGTGACCGGCGTTTCGTGCGCCAGCGTGTTCACCTCGTCGGTCTCGCCGCTGTCCTCGACCGCCGCGTCGTAGAGGATGCGGAAGTTGCCTGCCGGCGCCGTGAAACGACGGCAGATATTGCCGTGGCGGTCGCGATAGGTCCGGGTCGGCACCGAGGGCGAGGTCAGAACCCGCGTCTGCCGTTTGATGTCGGCATGGCGTTCGGGATGAATGTCGAGAAGCGATATGATCGGCGTCACCGCCGCGCATTCGATGGCGATTTCATAGCCGAGCCGGATCAGCATCGCATGCCCCCTTGGTGATTTTGGAAAGACTGCCCGTTCAACGCTGCGAACCGGAGCTTGTTCCCGTGCCGGGATGAAATGGCGGCGTCTCGCCTTCTCAGCTCGTGCCGGCCGGTCTAGACTGGGGTTCGCGTTTCGCCCCTTCCCGAAAACGATTCTCCAGGACATCCGATGTTTGCAGCCAGAAAATTCGCCGCCTTCCTGTTCGACATGGACGGCACGGTGCTCAACTCGATCGCCGCGGCGGAACGGGTGTGGGCGAAATGGGCGGAGCATCACGGGCTCGATGTCCCGGCCTTCCTGCCGACGATCCATGGCAGGCGCGCGCGAGAGACGATCGCCGCGCTGCAACTTCCGGGGGTCGATCCGGTTGCGGAGGCGGATTTGCTGCTCAAGGCCGAAGCCGACGATCTCGAAGGCATCGTCCCTATCCCCGGCGCCGTCGCGTTCCTGGAATCGCTGCCACCGGAGCGCTGGGCGATCGTCACCTCGGCGCCGCGCGAACTGGCGCTGCTGCGCATCAAGGCGGCCGGCATTCCGGTCCCGGCCATGATGGTCACGGCCGAAGACGTCACCCACGGCAAGCCGGCGCCGGACTGCTTCCTGCTGGCGGCAAGCCGTCTCGGCGTCGAGGCGCGCGACTGCCTGGTCTTCGAGGATGCGCCGGCGGGCATCGCGGCGGGCGAGGCTTCCGGCGCGTTGGTGATGGTGATCGGCGCCACGCATGTCCACCCCCTCGTCACGCCACATCCGGCAATCCTTTCCTATGACGAACTCGGCATCGCGGTGGACGTCAGTGGCTGGATCGCGCTCGCGCCCGAGCGCGCGGTCGCTTAGAAGTCGGTGGCGAGCCCCTTCACCTCCCAGTCGCCGTAGCGGCCGGGCTCCTTGCCGCCGCGGCCGCCGATTTCCTTCGGCAATTGCGCTTCCGCCGCCCGGTAGTTCCGGCGACGCGCTTCGGCTTCGGCCAATGCGCGCTGCGCCGCTGGGGTCAGCGTTTTTTGCAGCTCTTTGGTCGTTGCAACTGCTTCGGTTTTGCTGGGTTCTTCGGTCATGCGATACTCCCGCCGATTGAAACGAAGACCGGCGCCTCCCATCATATAGCCATGATACGAGAAGGATCGACCCTTATTCGCCACAACGTCAGACGGATGAAACGATGAACACGCTTCGCACCGCCATGCTTCTTGCCGCCATGACGGCGCTGTTCATGGGCGTCGGCTATCTGATCGGCGGCTCGGGTGGCATGATCATCGCGCTTTTGATCGCCGCCGGCACCAATCTGTTCAGCTATTGGAACGCCGACAAGATGGTGCTGTCGATGAACCACGCCGTAGAGGTCGACGAGAAGAATGCGCCCGAATATTACGCGATCGTCCAGGCGCTGGCCAAGCAGGCCGGCCTGCCGATGCCGAAGACCTATCTGATCGACAACCCGCAGCCCAACGCCTTCGCCACCGGCCGCAATCCCGAAAATGCTGCCGTTGCGGCGTCCACCGGCCTGCTCGAGCGGCTCTCGCATGAAGAAGTCGCGGCGGTGATGGCGCATGAGCTTGCCCATGTGCAGCATCGCGACACGCTGACCATGACGATCGTGGCGACGCTTGCCGGCGCCATCTCGATGCTCGGCAATTTCGCCTTCTTCTTCGGCGGCAGCCGGGAGAACAACAATCCGTTCGGCTTTGTCGGCGTGCTGGTGGCCATGCTGGTCGCGCCTCTTGCCGCCATGATCGTGCAGATGGCGGTGAGCCGCACCCGCGAATACGAGGCCGACCGGCGCGGCGCCGAAATCTGCGGCCACCCGCTATGGCTGGCCTCGGCGCTCAACAAGATCGCGCGCGGCGCCGAACAGATCCCCAATGAGGATGCCGAGCGCAATCCGGCGATGGCGCATCTTTTCATCATCAACCCCCTGCATGGCGAGCGCATGGACAATCTGTTCTCGACCCATCCGAGCACGGAGAACCGCATTGCGGCGCTGCAGGAGATGGCGCGCGCGATGGCCGGCGCCGCGCCGGCTAGTCGGCGCGCGGCTTCTCCGCCACCCATCCAGCCCGAGGAGCCATCAGCGGGGCCATGGGGTAAGCCGGCAGACCCGGTCTCGGAGGCCGAACCGCCGCCGCCAAAGCCCAATCCCTGGGGCCGCAACCCGACCGGACCGCGCAATGTCCGCTCGAAGGGGCCCTGGTCGTGACGCCGCCGAGGCGCGGACATTCAGCCTATCCGGAACGCAATGCCGGTGACGAGATAGCCGGCCTTGCCGCGCGCAAGGCAGCGGCGCGGCTGCTTGCCGCCGTCATCGACGCACGCACGCCGCTGGACGGGTTGAGCGACAACGAGCACGGCCATCCGCAATACAAGGCGCTGGACAGCCGCGACCGCGCGCTGGTGCGCGCCATCCTGGTGACCGCGCTGCGCCACCGCATGACCATTGCCGGGTTGCTGTCGAAGCGCCTGGAAAAGCCGCTGCCGCCCAACGCCACGGCGCTCTCGCATATCCTCCATGTCGCCGCCGCGCAGATCCTGTTCCTCGATGTTCCCGACAGCGCCGCCGTCGACCTTGCCGTAACCCACGCCAAGTCCGATCCGCGAACGCTGCGCTTTTCAGGCCTCGTCAACGGTGTGCTGCGCTCGCTGGCCCGCGCCAAGGAGGCCGAGCTTGCCCCGGCGCTTGCCGCCACCAACGAGGCGCCGCAATGGTTTTCGGAGCGGCTGACTGCCGCCTGCGGAGCGGACAAGGCGCGCGCCATCCTTGCCGCGCATCGCCACGAGGCGGCGGTCGATTTCACGGTCAAGGCCGACCCCACGCTCTGGGCCGAGCGGCTGGGCGGTATCGTGCTGCCGACCGGCACGGTGCGTGTCGAAAAACTCGCCGCCAATGTCGCCGACCTTCCCGGTTTCACAGACGGCGCCTGGTGGGTGCAGGATGCCGCCGCAAGCCTTCCGGCTCGCCTGTTCGGCGACATCAGGGGCCAGCGCGTTGCCGATCTGTGCGCCGCGCCCGGCGGCAAGACGGCGCAGCTTATCCTGGCCGGCGCGCAGGTCACCGCTGTCGACGCCTCGAAGAACCGGCTGGCGCGGCTCAAGCAGAATCTCGACCGTCTCGGTCTGACGGCCGATCTCGTCCAGGCCGACCTCCTGGATTACCGGCCGGGGCACTTGTTCGACGCCGTGCTGCTCGATGCGCCCTGCTCCTCGACCGGCACGGTGCGCCGCCACCCCGACGTGCCCTGGACCAAGACCATGGCGGATGTCGAAAAGCTCGCCGATCTCCAGCGCCGGCTGCTTGCGCATGCTGTCGGCCTCGTCAGGTCCGGAGGACGGATCGTGTTCTCCAACTGCTCGCTCGACCCGATCGAGGGGGAGGAGCTTTGTCGCGCCTTCCTCGCCGGCAAGCCCGGCGTCGCCGCCGATCCGATCCGGACCGGCGAATTTGCCGGCCTCGATCCATTCCTGACGTCGGATGGGACATTGCGCACCACGCCGGCCGATCTCGCGCTGGAATCGCCCGGGATTTCAGGCCTGGACGGCTTCTTTGCCGCGCGGATGAGACGGACCGATTGAAGGTTATCTAATAAAACTTGCTGACTTTTTTAGGGACGGCACGGGCAAGGCGGCGTTAAGCGGTTCACTTCGACGAAATCCGCCTTCGCATAAGTTCTTGAATCGCATAAGCTTGTGCTTGGGTTATGGGGACATCAGGAGGGCTATTGGCACTTGTTGCCGGCAGCACGACGCGTCTTTGGACGCTTGTCGCGAGGGAGTTCTGGCGCAAAACGCGCCAGCGCCTCCGCGCCGGGCCGATCTATCGCTGGCGCTATTCCGGCCGCACGCCCGAACGCGTCCTGATCGCCCCGCCTGACCTGCGGCTTGCCGATCCGCAGATCGCGCTGGAGATCTATTACGGCCGCTACCCGCTGTCCGGCCATCTGGTCGAGACTGGCGGCAGGTCGCCCTTCCAGGTCGACGTGCCCAATCGCGGCTGGCAGAAATCGCTGCACGGCTTTCGCTGGCTGCGCCACATGCGCGCCACCGGCACCGAGCTTGCCGCGGCCAATGCCAGGGCGCTCGTGACCGACTGGATCGCCATGCACGGCAACCAGATTTCGGGCATCGCCTGGGAGCCCGGAACGACGGCCAAGCGCGTCATCGCCTGGCTGCAGCATTCCACGGTGGTGCTGCAAGGCGCCGAATTTCCCTTCTATCGCGCCTTCCTCAAATCGCTCGCCGTGCAGATCCGTTACCTGCGTTCGATGGCACGCGAAATGCCGGATGGCGAAGGCAGGCTGCGCGCCCGTATCGCGCTCGCCTTCGCGGCGCTATCGCTGCCGGCGCCGGCCTCGGCGCTGCGCGCCGCGACGCGCAATCTGGCCGAGGAGCTCGACCGCCAGATCCTGCCTGATGGCGGCCACATCTCGCGCAACCCGATGGCGGTGCTGGAACTGCTGGCCGATCTCCTGCCGCTGCGCCAGACCTATGCCAACCAGGCCGAGGCGCCGCCGTCGGCGCTGATCGGCGCCATCGACCGCATGCTGCCGGCGCTGCGTTTCTTCCGTCACCAGAACGGCAGCCTCGCCCGCTTCAACGGCATGGGCGCTACCATCCACGACCGCATCGCCACCATCATGCGCCATGACGACACGGCGGGCGCACCGCTGCTGCATGCGCCGCATTCCGGCTACGAGCGTCTGTCGATGGGTGGTGTGACGGTGATCGCCGACACCGGCCTGCCGCCGCCGGTCGAGGTCTCCAACGCAGCACATGCCGGCTGTCTCGCCTTCGAACTCTCCTCCGGCCGCCACCACTTCATCGTCAATGCCGGCATCGACACCTACGGCGCCCCGGAATTCCGCCCGCTCGCCCGCGCCACCGCCGCGCATTCGACTGCCACTATCAACGACACCTCCTCAGCGCGCTTCAGCCACTCGCTGCGCGTCAGCGATCTTTTGGGTTCGCCGCTGATCGGCGGCCCGCAGCATGTGCCCTGCAAACGCCTCGACCAGAAGGGCGTGCACGGCTTCGTCGCCCGCCATGACGGCTATGTCCAGCAATTCGGCTTCCTGCATGAGCGCGAGCTGAAGCTGACCACGAACGGCAACGTGCTCGCCGGCCGCGACCGTTTCCTGCGCCCGGGCAATGCGGCGATCCGCAACAACGGCCGCGACTTCGTCACGGTGCGTTTTCATGTCCACCCCGATATCGGCCTGCTGCAGGACGACCACGACCGGCTCACTCTTGCCGCCGCCCAGGGCGACAGCTGGGTCTTCACTTGTGCCGAGGTGGCGCCGGAGGTCGAGGAATCGATCTACTTCGCCGGATTGGGCGGCCCACGCCGCAGCCGGCAGATCGTGCTCGCCTTCAAGGCCTCGGAAATTGCCGAGGTCCACTGGCAACTGACCCGCACCGATATCGCCGGCCATCCCGAGAACAACTGAATTTCGGACAAACCCAGCTGCGTGCTTGATTTCCGAGACTCACTTGATTTCCGGGCCTCATATGCTAGGGCCGGCCAGCATCCCCTTCCAACAGCTCTGAAAGGCCGCCCGTCATGGCCGTGCCCACAAAAAACATTCCGGCGCCCGACCTCGTTCCGGTGCGCCGCGCGCTGCTTTCCGTCTTCGACAAGACCGGCCTGATCGACTTCGCCAGGGCGCTCGCCGCGGCCGGCGTCGAGCTGGTTTCGACGGGCGGCACGGCAAAGGCCCTCGCCGGGGCGGGCCTGGTGGTCCGCGACGTCTCCGAGCTCACCGGCTTTCCCGAGATCATGGATGGGCGGGTGAAGACCTTGCATCCGTCGGTGCATGGCGCGCTGCTCGGCATCCGCGACGATCCTGACCATGCCAAGGCCATGCACGACCACAACATCGAGCCGATCGACCTCGTCGTCTGCAATCTCTATCCGTTCGAGGAGGTCCGCCGCTCCGGCGCCGGCTATGCCTCGATCGTCGAGAACATCGACATCGGCGGCCCGGCGATGATCCGCGCCTCGGCCAAGAACCACGCCTATGTCGCCATCGTCACCGACCCGGTCGACTATGCCTCCGTCGTCAACGCGCTGGAGATGAATCTCGGCTCGCTCTCGCTCGACTTCCGCAAGATGCTGGCGGCGAAGGCCTTCGCCCGCACCGCCACCTATGATGCGGCGATCTCCGGCTGGTTCGCCGAGGCGCTGGAGATCGAGCACCCGACATGGCGCGCGTTCGGTGGCCGGCTCGACCAGGTGATGCGCTATGGCGAGAACCCGCATCAGGGCGCAGGCTTCTACCTGTCGGGCGACAGGCGGCCGGGCGTGGCAACGGCAACGCAGTTGCAGGGCAAACAGCTCTCCTACAACAACATCAACGACACCGACGCCGCTTTCGAGTTGGTCGGCGAGTTCGATCCGGCGCGCTCGGCGGCGGTCGCCATCATCAAGCATGCCAACCCCTGCGGCGTTGCCGAGGGCTCATCGCTGAAGGCGGCCTACGCCAAGGCGTTGGCCTGCGACCCGGTCTCGGCCTTCGGCGGCATCGTCGCCATGAACCGCATCCTCGATGCCGAGGCGGCGGAGGAAATCGTCAAGACCTTCACCGAGGTCATCATCGCGCCCGACGCCACCGACGAGGCCGCCGCGATCGTCGCTGCGAAGAAGAATTTGCGCCTGCTGGTCACCGGCGGCCTGCCCGATCCGCGCGCCGCCGGCACGACGGTGAAATCCGTCGCCGGCGGGCTGCTGGTGCAAGGCCGCGACAATGTCGTGGTCGACGACCTCGAGCTGAAAGTGGTGACGAAGCGCGCGCCGACACCGGCTGAGATGGCCGACCTCAAATTCGCCTTCCGTGTCGCCAAGCACGTCAAGTCCAACGCCATCGTCTATGCGAAGGACGGGGCGACGGTCGGCATCGGCGCCGGCCAGATGAGCCGCGTCGATTCCTCGCGCATCGCCGCCCGCAAGGCGCTGGACGCAGCTGAAGCTGCGGGCCTCGCCGAGCCGCTGACCAAAGGTTCGGTCGTCGCCTCGGACGCCTTCTTCCCCTTCGCCGATGGGCTATTGTCGGCCATCGAGGCCGGCGCCACCGCGGTGTTCCAGCCCGGCGGCTCGATGCGCGACGACGACGTAATCGCCGCCGCCGACGAGCACGGCATCGCCATGGTGTTCACCGAGGTAAGACATTTCAGGCATTGATGCTCGAGGCGGAGATGCTTCAAGAATTCGCTCCGCTGAGTCGATTGGTGCGTTTCGAGAACCGGAGCGGAGCGGACATTCGGGTCCGTGAGCACCGGAAGCGCAGAAAACCGCGGCAAGTGGCTAGAGCAATTCCAGGAAAAGTGTGAGCGGTTTTCCGTCCGGAATTGCGTAAAAACAAAGAGATAGAGCGGTTCGCCGTTTCCGTGAAACGGTGAAGCGCTCTAGCGGAGTAGAATTATCGAAGCATCTCCTTCGGCTTATCCGCCGGATAGGGTATCCCCGCCAGGATCGCCATGCCGATGCCCAGGAACAGGATGATCGCCGCCATACCGAGCCGTGGTGAATCGCTCATGGTGGTAATGGTCGCCACCATGAATGGCGCCAGGAAGCTGGTTGCCCGGCCGGCCAGCGCATAGATGCCGAAATAGCGGCCGGACTCGGCGGCGGTCACGCTGCGCGCCATATAGGATCGCGACGAAGCCTGCACGGGACCGAAGGCAAGCCCGATCAGCAGGCCGTAGAGGATATAGGCTTTCTCGGCCGCGGTACCGAACAGGCCGCCGGAATCGGCGGTCGACAGCGCGATCAGGCCGAGCAGCGTGAAGCCAGGCCCGGTCGAGACGACGCCGATCGTGGCGACCGACAGCATCACCAGCGCGATCATCACCACGGCCTTGGAGCCGAGCGCGGTATCGAGCCGCGCCGCGATCCAACAGCCGAAGATGGCGACGACGTTGAGGATGATGCCGAACATGCCGATCTCGGTGATCGACCAGTGGAACATGCCGGCTGCGAACGTGCCGCCGAGCGCGAGCAGCGCATTGACGCCGTCCTGATAGACCATGCGGGCCAGGAGGAAGCGCAGGATGCCGCTGCGTTGGCGCACTTCGGCAAGCGTCGACTTCAACTCGGACAGACCCTCGCGCACCGCCGGACCGATCGGGATTCCTTTGATGGCGTCGGGCGTGAAGAAGAACATCGGCAGGATGAACAGGAAATACCAGCCGGCCGACATCGGCCCGGTGAAGCGCGCGTCTTCGCCGAGTTTCGGATCGAGCCCGAACAGCGGGTCGAGGCCGATGAGCGTCTTGCCCGTTTCGAGATTGCCGGCCAGGAACAGCACCACGAAGATCAGCGCCACCATGCCGCCGAGATAGCCGAGCCCCCAGGCGACGTTGGAAATCCGGCCGATCTCTTCCTTCGGCACCAGCCGCGGCATCATGGAATCGTTGAACACGGTCGAGAATTCGGCCGCCACCGAGGCCAGCGAGAACAACAGCACGACCAGGAACAGGTTCGAACCCGGTGCCGCGAACCACAACAGGCTGAGGCTGACGATCTTCATCGTCGCGAAAAACGCGATCCACGGCTTGCGCGGCCCGGTCTGGTCGGCGATCGAGCCGAGCACCGGCGACAGCACCGCGATGACCAGTCCGGCGGCGGCAATGCCGTAGCCCCAGGCGGCCTGCCCGGCGGTCGGGTCGCTCGCCATGCGCGAGACGAAATAGGGCCCGAAGATGAAGGTGGTGACGACGGTGAAGAAAGGCTGCGCCGCCCAGTCGAAGAACATCCAGCCCCAGATGCCGCGCCCCGATGACCGCTGCACTGTCTCTACTGCCGCCATGCTGATTCCCCTGGCATCGCTCGCGTCGGGCGCATGTCTGCATGTTTTCAAGCAGCGATGCAAATGAACAAGCATGGGGCCAATTCCCCGCCCCACGAGTGGGCTACGCTATGCAGACATCTTCTGTGACTGGCGCGACTGATCAGGCCGAGGCTTGATTGCCACGTGGTTCCCCAATCCGTCGCTGCTTCGCAGCGCCACGTTTCCCCCCTCCGGAGGGAAAGGAAGGGAGCCTTGCTGGACGAGTGACGGCAAAAAGCTTGGCGCCTTTCCTCTCCCCCGTCGATCGGGGGAGAGGTGGCTCGGCGAAGCCGAGACGGAGTGGGGGTCGACCAGTGCAGCATAGGCAATACATGCGCCAAGCTGCCATGCACCTATCGCCAAAGGCCAGCCGCTTTGGCAGGGGCGCGAGGAACTTCACATCCCCGTCAGGTCGCTCATCAGGCCGGATGCCACCGACAGCCGCGACACGGTGATGTCGCCGCCTTCGGTCAGCGCCTGCAGCCGTTCGCGGATGCGGGCGACGCGCTCGCCGCCGGCTTCGAGCCAGGCCGCGACCGGATCCGCCGCCGTGCCGTAACCGGTGAGCGCCGCTACCGCGATGCCGCGACGCGCCACGCCGATCGTGTCGGTCGCGCGCGACAGCGCCAGCTGGTCGTAATAATCCGCCGGCATGATCGAACGCGCGGCTTCCTCGACGCGTGGGATGCGGAAGGCGTCGCTGACGGCGAAGAAGGCCTTGGCCGCGCTGACGATGTCGGCACTGGCGGTGCGTGCGGTGAGCGCGACATCCGGGATCAACTCGGCCACCTCGGTCAGAGCGAGCTGCCCGGCGAGCTTTTCCGGCGCGCCGCCCTTGAACAGGCCGTGCCGCCGCTCCTCGATGCGCTCGCGCGAGAAGGCCGGCAGCAGCGAGAGAAGCTTCGGTTCAAGCGCCTTGCGGGCTTCCTGCAATTCGGCGATGCGCTGCCCGAGCGGCGCGGAGCCCGCTTCGTTCTTCAGATACCAGCCGCTGGTCATGAAGATGAGCCGGCTAACCGCCTGATAGAGATCGAGCTGGACCTGGCCGTCAATCTGGTTGTCGAGCGCGTCGATTTCCTTGTAGAGCGCCGGCAGCGTGAAGCCGTCGCGGACCACGGCGAAGGTGCGCACGACATCGGCAGCCGTGCGGCCGGTCGATTCCTGCAGCCGGTTGACGAAGGACGGGCCGCCGCGATTGACCAGGTCGTTGGCGACGACGCGCGCGATGATCTCGCGGCGCAGCCTGTGGTCGTGGATCTCGCCGGCAAATTTCTTGGCCATGCGTTCCGGGAAATAGCCCATCAGGTCGCGGTCGAAATGCTGATCGTCCGGCACGTCGCTGGCGACGATGTCGGAAAACAGCACGATCTTGGCATAGGCGAGCAGCACGCCGAGCTCGGCCCTGGTCAGCGGCTCGCCGCGCGCCTCCCGTTCGGCGAGCGCCGCCGGCGAAGGCAGCGTCTCGACCGCGCGGTCGAGCAGGCCGCGCGCTTCCAGCGCCGTCATGAAGCGCGCCTGGTGCGCTATGTCGGCGAGCCCGCGCTTGCGCGCCAGCGATAGTGCCAGCGTCTGCTGGTAGTTGTTGGCGAGCACCAGCGCGCTGACCTCGTCGGTCATTTCGGCGAGCAGCTTGTTGCGCGCCGGCCTGGTCAGCGATCCTTTGCGCATGGCTGACGCCAGCGCGATCTTAATGTTGACCTCGACGTCGGAACAGTTGACGCCGCCCGAATTGTCGATGGCGTCGGAGTTGCAGCGGCCGCCATTCATGCCGAACTCGATGCGCGCCCGCTGCGTGACGCCAAGATTGGCGCCCTCGCCGATGACCTTCGCCCGGACATCGAGCGCGGTGACGCGGATGGCATCATTGGCGCGGTCGCCGACATCCTGATTGCTTTCGCCGGAAGCCCGCACATAGGTGCCGATGCCGCCGAACCACAGAAGATCGACCGGCGCCTTGAGGATGGCGTTCATGATCTCGACCGGCGTCGCCGTGGTCTTGGACAACCCGATCGCGGCGGCCGCCGCTTGCGGCAGCGTGATCGATTTCTGGTTGCGCGAGACGATGATGCCGCCTTGCGACAGCTTCGACTTGTTATAGTCCTGCCAGGACGAGCGCGGCAGCGCAAACATGCGCTGGCGTTCGGCCATCGAGGCGGCCATGTCCGGATCGGGATCGATGAAGATGTCGCGATGGTCGAAGGCGGCGATCAGCCTCGTGGCCGGAGACAACAGCATGCCGTTGCCGAACACGTCGCCCGACATGTCACCGACGCCGACGACGGTGAAGGGCGAGGTCTGGATGTCGCGATTCATCTCGCGGAAATGCCGCTTCACCGCTTCCCAGGCGCCCTTGGCGGTGATGCCCATCTTCTTATGGTCGTAGCCGGCCGAGCCGCCGCTGGCGAAGGCGTCGTCCAGCCAGAAGTGATGCTTCTCGGAAATCGCGTTGGCGATGTCGGAAAAGGTCGCCGTGCCCTTGTCGGCGGCAACGACGAAATAGGGATCGTCCTGGTCGCGCCGCACCACGCCCGCCGGCGGGATGACGCCGTCGACGCCGATATTGTCGGTGATCGAAAGCAGGCTGGAGACGAAGTTCTTGTAGGCCGAGGTGCCGGCTTCGAAGATGGCGTCGCGCCCGGCGCTCATCGGCAGCTTCTTCGGATAGAAGCCGCCCTTGGCGCCGACCGGCACGATAACCGCGTTCTTGACCTGCTGCGCCTTGACCAACCCAAGCACCTCGGTGCGGTAGTCCTGGGCGCGATCCGACCAGCGCAGGCCGCCGCGCGCCACCGGGCCGAAGCGCAGATGCACGCCCTCGACCTCGGAGCCGTAGACGAAGATCTCGCGCCATGGCCGCGGCGCCGGCAGGCCTTCGATCGCCTGCGAGTCGAGCTTGATCGCCAGCGACTGCCCTTTCGCTTTCGTATCGGCTACGAAATGATTGGTGCGCAGCGAGGCTTCTACGAGGTTGAGATAGCGGCGGATGATGGTGTCGTCGTCGATATTGGGCACCTCCTCCAGCGCATCCTTGATCTTGGCCTTGAGGTGCTTGGCCGCGACCACGCCGTCGCCTTCCGCCGTCGGTCCGAGCCGGGCGACGAACAGCGCGTGCAGGCCGCGCGCGATCTCCGGGTAGCGGTTGAGCGCGGCGGCGATGAAATCCTGGCTCTGCGGAATGCCGGCCTGCTGCAGGTAGCGGCCATAGGCGCGCAGGATGGTGATCTCGCCGGACCACAGGCCGGCCGTCTGCGCCAGGCCGTTATAGCCGTCATTGTCGACATCGCCGCGCCAGACCGACAGGAAGGCGTCCTCGAACAGCGCGCCGCCATCCGTAAGATCGATCGGCTTCCCGTAGCTGTTCTCCAGCTCCATGTCGTGGATGAAGACCTTGCCGGAACCGGCGTCGGCGACCTCGAAAGTGCGCTCGCTGATGACGCGGAAGCCGATATTTTCCAGCACCGGCACGCGCCGAGACAGCGCCACCGGGCTGCCGAAATGGTAGATCTTCAAAGCCGCCTGATGCGGCTTCTGGTCGGCATGGCGATAATAATCGATGGCGATCGGATTGTCGGCGCTGATCTTCGCGATGCGCCCGGCATCGGCCAGCGCCACCGCGGCCGAGAAGCTATCGCGATAACTCTCTGGAAAACGCGCCGCGATCGCCTTTAAGCCTGGATCGCTGCCGGCCGCCTCCGCGGCTTCGGACAAGGCGTCCTCCCAGGTGCGCACGATGTCGCGGATCGCCGCCTCGATCGTCGACTGCTCGACCTTCGGTGTCTTGCCGCCGGAACGGCCGATGATGAAATGCACCCGCGCCAGTCCGCCTTCCGGGAAGGCCGGGTAATAGGCCGACAGCCGGCCCTCGAACACGGTTTTCAGATAGGTGCCGACCTTCTCGCGCACGACGCTGTCATAGCGGTCGCGCGGCACGAAGACGATGACCGAGACGAAGCGATCGAACTGATCGACGCGCACCAGCGCCCGCACCCGCGGCCGCTCGATGAGCCCAAGAATGGCGCTGGCATGCTTGCGCAGGATGGGAACGGAGACCTGGAACAGCTCGTCGCGCGGATAGCTTTCCAGGATGTTGATCAGCGCCTTGCCGGAATGATCGTGCGGATCGAAGCCGGATTTCGAAATGACGGCCTCGGCCTTCGAGCGCAGATAGGGGATCTTCATCACCGAGCGCGTGTAGGCGGTGGAGGTGAACAGGCCGACGATGCGCAACTCGCCCGCCAGCGCGCCTTTCGCCGTGTAGGTCTTGATGCCGATGTAATCGAGATAGGTGCGGCGATGCACCGACGACTTGGCGTTGGCCTTGGTGACGATCAGCGGCTCCGGCCCGTGCAGGAAGGCGCGAATTTCGGGCGTCGTCGTCACCGCCTCGGTGCCGCGCCTCAGCACCAGCACGTCGGGATCGGACAGGATGCCGAGGCCGGGCTTCTCGGCGCGCTCAAGATTACCGCTCTCCTCGCCGCCGATATACTTGAACTCGCGCATGCCGAGGAAGGTGAAATTGTCGTCGCGCAGCCATTCGAGAAAGGCGATCGCCTCGGCGACGCTCTTCTTGTCGAGCGGCACCGCCATATAGCGGAATTCGGAAATCGCCTGGTCGAGACGGGCAAGCATGCGCTTCCAGTCGACGACGGCGGCGCGGACCTGGGAAAGCACCTTGCGCAGCCGCTCGGCGAGGTTTTTCGCCTGGTCGGCGGTCAGCCGCGGAATATGCACATGGACGACGCTCAGCCGGTCGTCATCCTCCTTGCCGCCTTCGCCAAGCACCTCGACCACACCGGTCTTGCCGTGGCGGACGGTGACGATCGGATGGGTGACCAGGGTCGGCTCACCGCTTGTCTCGGTGATCTCGCCGAGGATGGAATCGAACAGGAACGGCATGTTGTCGTTGACGACGGTTATGACCGTGACCGGCCGGCCGTCGCAGGCAACGCCTGAATCGGCTTCGACGGCGACGACGCTGTCGCCTTTCCTGTGGCTGGAGACCGCTCGGCCGGCGAGCTCGCCGGCGCGCTCCAGGTCGGTCACGTCATAGGCCGCGATGTCCTCGGCAGGCGCCCGCGCCAGCAGATAGTCGGAAAGCCTTGCGGGTTTCTCCTCCGCTTTCGCGGCGGCTTTCTTCCTCGGCTTGGATTTCACGCTGGCCATGACGCTTAGTCCCTCCCGCTATATGCTTTTGCGACTATGGTAGCCAGATGAGCGCTGTTTGGCGACAAAGGTTTGACGACGCTTTAAAAAATTCGAACCGACGCCATCGACTCGCGAGGAGAAACCAGATGACCGGCAAAATCACCGCGCTTGACCTTGTCCAGGCGGAACTCAGCGAGGCGACGAAAGCCTATTTCGACAAATGTCGGGAGAAGCTCGGCCTCGTGCCCAACGTGCTTCTCGCCTACGCCTTCGACGAGAAGAAGCTGCGCGCCTTCACCGATATGTATAACGACCTGATGCTGGGCGAGTCCGGCTTGTCGAAGCTGGAGCGCGAGATGATCGCCGTGGTCGTCTCCTCGATCAATCACTGCTTCTACTGCCTGACCGCGCATGGCGCGGCGGTGCGTCAGCTGTCGGGTGAGCCGGCGCTTGGCGAGATGATGGTGATGAATTTCCGGGCCGCCGATCTGTCGGACCGCCAGCGCGCCATGCTCGAATTCGCCGTTAAGCTGACCGAAGAGCCGGCCAGGATCGTCGAAGCCGACCGTGCCGCCTTGCGCCAGGCCGGCTTCTCCGACCGCGACATCTGGGACATCGCCTCGACCGCCGCCTTCTTCAACATGTCGAACCGGGTGGCCGCCGCAGTCGATATGCGGCCGAACCCCGAATATCACGCCATGGCAAGATAGAGGCCGCGGACTTTACATTAGCGATCTCGAATTTTTCATTGCCCGCGGCGCTGTTTGGTCCGATGATCAGGACTGCGGCACAAGCCGCATATCAACGATTGCAGCATCGCTGCATATCGGATTGCGGCAAAGCCGCACATCAACGATCGCAGCACCGCTGCATATCGGATCGCAGCACCGCTGCATATCGCAAGCGGCGTTGCCGCATGCCGGTTCGACGCCGCCGACAAGGGAGGTGAACATGGCGAAATTTCTTTATGTCTATCACGGCTCCGGCAAGATGCCGACCGATGACGCCGAACGCAAAGCGGCTATGGATGCCTGGACCGGCTGGTACGACAGACTCGGCTCGGCCGTGGTCGACGGCGGCAATCCGGTCGGCATGTCGAAGACGGTGCTGCCCAGCGGCAAGATCGAGAACAATGGCGGCAGCAATCCGACTGCCGGCTACACAATCGTTGAAGCCAGGGACATCGACGATGCCGTCGCCAAAGCCAAGGACTGCCCGATCCTGATGGACCCTGGCTTCAGCGTCGAGGTCGCGCCGATCATTGAAATGATGTGAGGCCGGCGCTCTATCGCGCGGCGATTGCCGCGGCCGCGCCCGCCATCGTCGTGGCGCTGATGCGGTTGGCGATCTTCATGGCGCGCTTGCTCTTCAAGAGCCGGCGCGCCTGCGAAGCGGCCAGCACCCAGGCAAGGTCGATGACCACCAGCACGATAGCCATGGTCAGCGTCAGCTCGACCCAGCCGACAACGCTGACCGAGGCAAGATCGACGATGGTCGGCAGCAGCGCCAGATAAAACATCATGATCTTGGGGTTGCCGAGCGTCACCGCCATGCCGGCAAAGAACAGTTTCACGGGCGAGTCCTCGCGCGGCATCTCGCCTTCATTGGCCTCGACCGGCGCCGTCCACATCTTGAAAGCGAGATAAGCAAGGTAGGCGACACCCACCCATTTCACGACGACGAAGGCGTAATGAAAGGTCTGCGCCACGACGGCGAGCCCGAACACCGCCAGCGACAGCCAGATGGCCTCGCCGATCCACATCGCCAGCAGGAAGGGGAAGACGTCGCGGAACCCCTTCGAGATCACCCGCGCCACCAGTGCTGCGATCGACGGGCCAGGCGATCCGGCGGCGACGAACAGTGCAGCGGCGAAGATCAGCAGCGAGGCGAGATGCATGGCGAACCTCTTGGACTGGGATTGGCTGCCATACTAACCAGCGGAAGCAGCATTGGCAAAGATGGTCAATCGCTGATGCCGGCGCCGCCCGCATCTAGCCGCGGCATGCTTTCGTGGAAAGGGCAGGGCAATCGCACACGGTGCTCCCCCTCTCCGTCTCGGCTAGGCCGAGCCACCTCTCCCCCACGAGGAACCCAAGCTTTCCCAGGTCGCGACATTGGCGGTTGGCGTTTCCTCGCCCCCCATGAAATGGGGGAGAGGTGTCCGCGCAGCGGACGGAGAGGGGGCAGCGCCAGCGCCCGAGAACTGGCGTTGAGCCGAGTCCGGCCGAGGGCACTTGCCCCTTCGTCGCCCTCCCGCTAGAAGACCCATCCCGACACCCATTTTCGAGCATCGCTTTGCCTCAGTAACCGCCGGTCTCGCCAACTCCTCTGAGTGCACCGCAGGCCCAGTCATTGGCGCCTGCTCCATTTCACGTGTTCTTCAGGCGGCGGTTCGAGACCGGTTTGGCATTGCTGAGCCGCCGTCGCGTGCAATCCGCGCCGACGCCTGACCTTCAACACACAGTCTTCGCCACGCCGTGGCCCATGAGGGGCATCTCGGACATCGCCGGCCTGACGGACTTCCCGACGGGAAGGGCCTACCGGCATGTCTACCCTATGTATCCGCTGGACGATTGCGCCCGCAATCGCGCCTCGACCTCTCATCAATTGCAATCGCTGCGGCGGCCTCAAGCCTTATCAGTGCTGCGGGAAATTCCGCGTCAATGCCAATGGCAAGCGCATTGACGTCTGGCTGATCTATCGCTGCGTCGACTGCGACAATTCCTGGAATTTCGCCATCCTGGAACGGCGAAACCGCCGCGACATCGAGCCGGCGCTGCTCGCCGCGCTTGAAAGCAACGATCCAGACCTTGTCCGCCGCCACGCCTTCGATGGCGCGATGCTGCGCGGCCGGGCTGGCCGGATCGAGGAATCTCCCGGCGTCACGGCCCGAAAGGAGCTTCTGGACGGCGAGCCGGGACGCGCGACCGCGCTCGAGCTCGAGCTTCGGCTCGAGGGCACGACGCCTTTGCGGCTGGACCGCCTGCTTGCCGGCGAGCTCGGCCTCTCGCGGTCAAGGCTTCAGGCTCTGGATAACCGAAGGCGGCTGACCTTCGAACCGGACGGCGCTAAGGCGTTGCGGAAACCGCTTCGCAACGGCTTGGCCGTGCGCATCGATCTGGCCGACCGCTCCCTCTTTTGAGCCCTTGGCTGAAAACCTTACGCCGCGCCCATCACCTTGGACGCCTTCTCGAAGCGCTTGCGCTCGTTCGGGTCGAGATAGAGCTTGCGCAGACGGATGGTCTTCGGCGTCACCTCGACCAGCTCGTCGTCCTGAATCCAGGCAAGCGCCCGCTCCAGCGTCATGCGGATCGGCGGGGTCAGCTTCACCGCTTCGTCCTTGCCGGCGGCTCGGATGTTGGTGAGCTTCTTGCCCTTGAGCACGTTCACTTCGAGGTCGTTGTCACGGCTGTGGATGCCGATGATCATGCCCTGATAGACCTTGACACCCGGATCGATGATCATCGGGCCGCGGTCTTCGAGGTTCCACATGGCGTAAGCGACCGACTCGCCCTGCTCGTTGGAGATCAGCACGCCATTGGTGCGGCCGGGCAGCTCGCCCTTATAGGGCTCATAGGCGAAGAACAGGCGGTTCATCACGGCGGTGCCGCGCGTGTCGGTCAACAGCTCCGACTGGTAGCCGATCAGGCCGCGTGTGGGGGCGTGGAAGACCAGGCGCTGGCGGTTGCCGCCGGACGGGCGCAGCTCGACCATCTCGGCCTTTCGCTCCGACATCTTCTGCACGACGACGCCGGCATGCTCCTCGTCGACGTCGATGACGACTTCCTCGACGGGCTCCAGCAGCTGGCCGTCGTCGCCCTTCTGCATGACGACGCGCGGACGCGACACGGCGAGCTCAAAACCTTCGCGGCGCATCGTCTCGATCAGCACCGCGAGCTGCAATTCGCCGCGGCCGGAGACGAAGAAGGAATCCTTTTCGGCCGATTCCTCGATCTTCAACGCGACATTGCCCTCGGCCTCGCGCAGCAGGCGGTCGCGGATGACGCGGCTGGTCACCTTGTCGCCCTCGGTGCCGGCAAGCGGCGAGTCATTGACCAGGAAGGACATGGTCACGGTCGGCGGGTCGATCGGCTGCGCATGCAGCGGCTCGCTCACCGCCGGATCGCAGAAGGTGTCGGCCACCGTGCCCTTCGACAGGCCGGCGATGGCCACGATGTCGCCCGCCTGGGCTTCCTCGATCGGCTGGCGCTCGAGGCCGCGGAAGGCGAGGATCTTCGAGATGCGGCCTGTCTCGATCTGCGTGCCGTCATGGTGCAGCACCTTGACAGCCTGGTTGGCCTTCAGCGTGCCGGACTCGATGCGGCCGGTGATGATGCGGCCGAGGAACGGGTTGGCCTCGAGGATGGTGCCGATCATGCGGAACGGGCCGGGATGCACCGTCGGCGCCGGCACGTGCTTGACGACGAGATCGAATAGCGGGGCGAGACCCTGGTCTTTCGGGCCTTCCGGATTTTCAGAGACCCAGCCGTCGCGGCCCGAACCGTAGAGGATCGGGAAATCGAGCTGCTCGTCGGTGGCGTCGAGCGCGGCGAAGAGGTCGAACACCTCGTTGACCACCTCGATATGACGGGCGTCCGGACGGTCGATCTTGTTGATGACGACGATGGGGCGCAGGCCGACCTTGAGCGCCTTGCCGACGACGAATTTGGTCTGCGGCATCGGGCCTTCGGCGGCGTCGACGAGCACGATCGCCGAATCCACCATCGACAGGATGCGCTCGACCTCGCCGCCGAAATCGGCGTGTCCGGGCGTGTCGACGATGTTGATGCGGGTGCCGTGCCAGTCGACCGAGGTCGCCTTGGCCAGGATGGTGATGCCGCGCTCTTTTTCGAGGTCGTTGGAATCCATGGCGCGCTCGGCGACGCGCTGGTTGTCGCGGAAGGCGCCGGACTGTTTCAGGAGTTGGTCGACAAGCGTGGTTTTGCCATGGTCGACGTGCGCGATGATCGCGATATTGCGGAGGTTCATGTGTCTGGTCTCGGGAATGTTGCAGGCAGCAGGCCCAAAAGCGCCGCCTTTTTCGGTTGCGCGGCTCATACAAGGTTTTTCGCAATTGCGAAAGGGGAGGCCGGACCCCAAATACATGGTCACTGATTCTTAAACGTCTTGGTGTGAAATGATTCCGTTAACCAAGGCGGAACCTTTGAGGGGCCGGGCAGTTCGATGTTCATGACCGATCAGATGTCCAGATTGCGTCCGGTTTTCGCGTGGGCAGCGCTTGGCGTGCTCGTCGCGGCGGGCGCGGCGCAGTCGGCGGCAGCCCTCAGGGAAGCCGACCCGATAGCGCCGCCCGACGCCAGGACCGCGCAGCAGATGTTCGCCGACGCCCCCGACGGCGTCGACCCGATCGTCACCGGCCCGGTCAGCGCCGCGTTCAAGCAGCGCCAGAAGGATGCCAACTGCGACACCGCAGTCTGGCCGAAAATTCCCACGGCTTGCTATCCGGATTGACACCCTTCACGGCATTCCGAGTTCAGTTCTGGACTGCCACGGCGCTTTGACGTCGCGGCATTAGATCGAGCGGCTGCTGGGCTCAGGGTGTGTTGAGATTCAGGTTAGGCCGAGCCGAGAACGGTGGTTTCCGAGAACCGGAGCGGAGCGTACTTAAAGTACGTGAGCACCGGAAGCGCAGGAAACCATTGTTCGCAGGCCGGCATCACCTGAATATCAACGCAGCCTAAGCCGACCGCACCGGATCGAGCGTAACCTTGTAAAGCTCGTTGTCGTCGCGATCCATCAGCCGCACCGTGAGCTGCTCCGTCGCGCCTGAAATATCCACCAGACCGAAGAACTGCAGGCCGGCCGACGGCGGCAGGTTCTGGCCCTGTTCGGCGGTCGGCGCCTTGATGAACTTCAGCTCCGGCCCAAAAGTCATGTCGAGATCGTTGGGGCCGAAGGTGCCGGCGTGGATCGGGCCGGAGACGAATTCCCAGAACGGATTGAAATCCTGGAACTGCGCCCTGTCGGGATTGTAGTAATGCGCCGCGGTGTAGTGGACGTCGGCGGTGAGCCACACCGTGTTGGTGATGCCGGCATTCTTGATGAAGCGAAGCACATCGGCGAATTCGAGCTCGCGGCCTTTCGGCGCGCCATTGTCGCCGTTGGCGACAGCCTCGGCACCGGCCTTCTTCGCCGCGTCGTTCCAGACGACCAGGCCAAGCGGCATGTCGGCGGCGATGACCTTCCACGTTGCCTTGGAATTTGCCAGCTCCCGCTTCAGCCACTTGGACTGCTCCTCGCCGATCATGCGCGACTTCGGCGTCAGCGTCTCTTCCATGTCGGGGCCGTTCGGGCCGCGATAGGAGCGCATGTCGAGGAAGAACACGTCGAGCAGCGGCCCATGCGAGACCTTGCGGTAGACGCGGCTCGGCTCCGACGGCTCGTAGCGGATGGTCGTCATCTCATGGAAGGCGCGCGCGGCCCTGGCCGCCAGCACATGGATCGACTTTTCCTTGTAGCGGTCGTCGGCGGTCAGGTCCTTCGAGTCCGACCAGTTGTTGAGCACCTCATGGTCGTCCCACTGGTAGAAGGTCGGGCAGATCGCCGAGAGGGCAAGCACATGCTTGTCCATCATGTTGTATTTCCACTGGTCGCGGTACTCGTCCAGCGTCTCGGCGACCTTCCGCTTGCCGTCGATCATGACGACGTTCTTCCACTTGCCGCCGCCGGGCAGGTCGACTTCATCCTTCAAGGCGCCGTCGGCATAGATCGTGTCGCCGGAATGCAGGAAGAAATCCGGCGTGTGCTTGGCGATGGTCGAATAGGTCTTCATGCCGGTCTCGTCGATGCCCCAGCCCTGGCCGGCGGTGTCGCCCGCCCAGGCGAAGCGCACATCGCGCTTCGAGGACGGCGCCGTGCGGAAGCGGCCGACGATCGGCTCGGACACGGCATTGATGTCGGAAAGATCGGCAGCAGTCATGCGGTAGAAGATGTCCTGGTCGGAGGCGAGATCGGTGAGCAGCCGCTTCGCCGTGTAGTCGCTGGCCGGCAAGGTATCGAGCGCGGCCAGCCTTGTGGCATTGGCGAAGCTTTCGGTGGTCGAGACTTCATACATCACGCGCGCCGGGCGATCGGTGCGGGTCCACACCATGCCCGACGTGGCGTCGACGTCGCCGGACTGGACGCCATGCGTGAAGGCCGGGCGCTGATTGGCGCGGGAATAATAAGGCAGCGCAAGACCGGAGGCGCCGACAAGGCCAAAGGCGCTGGCCGAGGTGACGAAAGCGCGGCGGGTCAGTAAGATCTTGTTCATGGCTGTCTCCGGATGGGGCTTTGAACGGGACCGCCAAGCTCTCGCCTGAATGTTTCAGGCGTGTCTCGGAACCATGAAGTTTTGATAACAGTGAACAGGATATCTTCTCCCCCTCGAGGGGAGATGTCGCCAAAGGCGACAGAGGGGTCGCCTGGCGTGGAGCGGCAACGCGCTCGGTGACACAGACATCGTCGGTGATCTATGTGAGACGACCCCTCTGACCGCTTCGCGGCCATCTTCCCCTCAAGGAGGGAGATTAGCGGTGCTCAAGCCACCTGCGGCTCCGGCTCGAACGCCGGCCTGTCGGTGTTGATCAAGAGCGAGATACACGCCGCCGCGATGCCCGTCATGCCGGCGATCAGAAAGGCCAGCTCGTAATCGCCCTGCAGCTCGCGCATCGTCCCGCCGAAGGCGGCGGCGGCCGCGGCGCCGATCTGGTGTCCGGCGACGATCCAGCCGAACACGATCGGCCCGCTGCGGTCGCCGAAAGCCTCATTGGCCAGCCGCAGCGTCGGCGGCACGGTGGCGATCCAGTCGAGCCCGTAGAGCACGGCGAAGATGATCAGGCTGGTCGCGGAGAAGCCGGAATAGGGCAGGTAGATCAGCGACAGCCCACGCACGGCGTAATAGACGCCGAGGAGCTTGCGCGGATCGAAACGGTCGGTGAGCCAGCCGGACAGCGTGGTGCCGATCAGGTCGAAAATGCCCATCATCGACAACAGCCCGGCTGCCTGCACCTCGCCAATGCCCATATCGCCGCAGAAGGCGATGAGATGCGTGCCGACGAGACCATTGGTGGTGAAGCCGCAGACGAAGAAGGTGGCAAACAGATACCAGAAGACCCGTGTGCCCGCCGCGCGGCGCAGCGTGTTCAGCGTATGCGCCAGGAAATTGCCCTGCGATGCCGGCGACACCGGCGGCACGTCATTCGCATCGGCGCCGTAGCGAACCTGGCCGATCGAAGCCGGGCGTTCCGGCACCAGCAGGAGGACGAATGGGATCAGCGCGGCGGTGGCCAGCGCCACGGCGGTCGCGACAGGCTTCCAGCCGCCGCTTTGCGCCAGCGAGGCGATCACCGGCAGGAACACCAGCATGCCGGTGGCGCTGGAGGCCGACATCAGGCCCATCATCAGGCCGCGATTGGTCTTGAACCAGCGATTGACGATGGTGGCGCCCAGCACGCTCGCCACCGCGCCCGAACCGACGCCGGAAAACACGCCCCAGGTGAGGAAAAGATGCCAGGGCTCAGTCATGAACAGGCTGAGCGCGGTCGATCCCGACATCACCAGCAGCGCGCCAAGCAGCGTACGGCGCAGCCCGATGCGTTCCATCAGCGCGGCGGCGAACGGTCCGGTCAAGCCGTAAAGCAGGATGCCGACGCTGGCGGCCCAGGACGTCACGTCGCGACGCCAGCCGAAGCTTTCCTCCAGCGGCACCATCATCACCGACGGCGCAGAGCGAAGCCCGGCGGCGATCAGCAGGCACAGGAAAATGACGGCAACGACAACGAAGGCGTAGCGCTGGCCAAACGGACGGGACTGGATTATCATGTTACTGACCGGTACGTTGCAATGGAGTTAGGCCATACATACGTACCGGTCAGTAACATTGTCAAGCGAGTTGTTTGAATGCCATCCGACAATAAAATTGAAGCGTCCGTGAGCGATAGCCCTGCTCCCAGAGCGGCGGACAAGATCCTGGACGTGGCGCGCGACCTTTTTTATCGCGAAGGCATCAGGGCGATCGGCGTCGACGAGATCGTCAAGCGCGCCGGCGTGACCAAGCCGAGCCTGTACCGCAGCTTCCCCTCCAAGGACGAGCTTGCCGCCTCTTATCTGCGCAAATACGACCTCGAATTCTGGGAGCGCTTCGACGAAGCCGTCGACGCGCATCCGGGCGACCCGCGCGCCCAGATCATCGCTTTTCTGACCCGCGTCGGCAAACGCACGCAAAAGCCCGATTATCGCGGCTGCGGCATGACCAACGCTGCGGTGGAATATCCCGAGCGCGGCCATCCCGCGCGGGTGGTGAGCGAGAATAACAAAATGGAACTGCGCCGGCGCCTGCGCGCCATGGCCGCCGCGATGGGTGCCGCCGATCCCGACACGCTGGGCGATGGCCTGCTGCTGCTCATCGAGGGCGCCTATATCAGCGGCCAGCTGTTTGGCGTTGGCGGACCGGCGGCGGCGGTCGCCCGCAACGCCGATCTCTTGATCGAAGCCAGCTTGAAGAAATAACAGGCCGCGTTACGCTTCCGGCAACTCGAAATGGAGTTGCCAGTAATGCGTGCTCTTCTGATCCCGCTTGCCCTCGCCGGCTTCTGCCAGGCGGCCCAGGCCGGCGCCATCTCCAGCGCCTATACCGATCTCGACTGGAAGAAGGACTGCGTGACCTATGCGCAGGCCGCGGAAGGGGAGGGCGACTGGGCGAGCCTCGCCTGCTTGGGCTACCGCGGCTACCCGGTGCTGATCGGCTACGACGATGCGCGGGAATCTGTCTATTACGGCTTTCCGTCCGAGGACATGACCGCGGTCTGGGAGAGCTTCACCGCCTTCAACGGCTCCGGCCCGAAGGTGGAATGGCGCATCGAGACCAATGGCGACGTCGCCATCCCCTTCGCCGCCATCCACCGTCGCTCGGTCAGCAATCCCGAGGACGAGAAGAAATCGACCGAGGTGCTCGTCGTCGCCAAGGTGGCGCAGCCGGAAGAACACCGAGGCTGCACGATCGGCCTGGTCTTAGCCACCGGCAATGCGCAGGCCAATGACAGGCGCGCAAGCTCGCCGACGAGAAGGCGAAAACCTTCACCTGCGGCAAGGACAAGCGCGAAGTGATCGGCGACGTGCCGGCCTTCGGGAGAGTTGATAACTAGCGGAGCCTAGCCAAACATTAGGCCAGCGCCGGATCGGGTTTCCATCGGCCGACTTGCCAAGTAAACCCGTGTTCCGATTGCAGCCGGTCTTGGGAGGTTCCGCTTGTCCAGCTCTGTTAGCGTTGCGAACGAGAACGGCGTGGCGGTGGTCACCATCGACAATCCGCCGGTTAATGCGCTGAGTTTTCATGTCCGCAGGCCGCTTTACGAGGCGCTCACCGCTTTGCGCGACGATCCGGCTGCCAGGGCTATCGTTATCGCCTGCGCCGGACGCACCTTTGTCGCCGGCGCCGACATCACCGAATTCGGCAAGCCGGTCGAGCTGCCGGAACTGCGTGCCATCATCGCCCTGCTGGAAACCATCGCCAAACCGACGGTCGCCGCCATCCACGGCACGGCGCTGGGCGGCGGGCTGGAGCTGGCGCTCGGCTGCCATTTTCGCGTCGCGGACGCCGGCGCCAAGCTAGGCCTGCCGGAGGTAAAGCTTGGCCTGTTGCCGGGCGGCGGCGGGACCGTGCGTTTGCCACGCTTGGTCGGCGCCGCGAAAGCGCTCGGCATGGTCGTCTCGGGCACGCCGGTCTCGGCCGGTGAGGCAAAGGCCGCCGGTCTTGCCGATGCGGTTGTCGAGGGCGATCTATTGACAGAGGCGGTTCGTTTCGCCCGCGAAATGGCTGATCGAGGCGGGCCGTTCGTGCCGGTGCGTGACCGCAATGACCGCCTTGCCGGGACCGATCTCGCATCCTTCGACAGCCTAGCCGCCGATCTGGCCAAAAAAGCCCGCGGACTGGACGCGCCGCTGGCCTGCGCCGAAGCCGTGCGCAACGCGATCATCTTGCCGTTCGACGCAGCCCTTGCGGCCGAGCGGCAACTTTTCCTGAAGCTCGTTTCCAGCGATCAGTCGCGGGCGCAGCGGCATTTGTTTTTCGCCGAGCGCGAGGCCGCAAAGATACCGGGCAAGGACCTGCAGAAGCGCCGGATTGAACGCGTCGGCATCGTCGGCGCCGGCATGATGGGCGGCGGCATCGCGATGGCCTTTGCCAATGGCGGTCTCCCGGTGACTTTGCTCGAGACCAGCGAGGAGGCGCTGCGGCGCGGCCTGGCGACGATCGAGAAGAACTATACCTTCTCCGTCAGCCGCGGCTCGTTGAGCGAAGAGGCGAAGCGGAAGCGGCTCGGACTCTTCAAGGGCAGCACCGACTATGCCGACCTCGCCGATTGCGATTTGATCATCGAGGCCGTGTTCGAGGACATGGCGGTCAAGAAGGAGGTGTTCGGCAAAGTCGACGCCATCGCCAGGCCCGGCGCCATCCTCGCCACCAACACCTCCTATCTCGACGTGGACGAAATCGCCGCCTCGACCTCGCGTCCGGGGGACGTGCTCGGCATGCATTTCTTTTCGCCGGCAAACGTCATGAAGCTCCTGGAGATCGTGCGCGCCGAGAGGACCGCGCCCGAAGTGCTGGCGACAGTTGCCGAACTAGCGCGGCGCATCGGCAAGGTGGCGGTGGTCGTCGGCGTCTGCCACGGTTTCGTCGGCAACCGCATGCTGTCGGCGCGGGGCGCCGAGAACGAGGCGCTGTTGCTGGAAGGCGCGACGCCAAGCCAGGTCGATAAGGCCTTCACCGGTTTCGGCTGGCCGATGGGGCCGTTCCAGATGGGCGACCTCGCCGGCCTCGATATCGGCTGGCGCAACCGCAAGGCGCGCGGCCAGGCGGCGGTGATTGCCGATACACTGTGCGAGCAGGGCCATTTCGGCCAGAAGACCGGGCGCGGCTGGTATCGTTACGAGACCGGCTCGCGTGAGCCGATTGCCGATCCGGGCGTCGAGGCGCTGGTCCGGGCCAAGGCGGCGGAGCTTGGAATTGCGCGGCGCGAGATCGGCGCCGACGAGATCATCGAGCGCACGCTCTGTCCGCTGGTCAACGAGGGCGCCAGGATCCTCGAGGAAGGCATCGCCGCGCGCGCGTCCGATATCGATGTCGTCTGGGTCAATGGCTACGGCTTCCCGATCGGCAAGGGCGGGCCGATGTTCTGGGCCGGGCTTGAAGGTGCGGCGAAGATCGTCGAGCGGCTGGAACACTGGCACCGGCAGACCGGCCGGCCGATCTTCGAGCCGGCGCCGGCGTTGAGGCGGTTTGCCGAGACGGGATCGTGGGAAGGTGCGGGCGGCGCCCCATAACTTCGTCATTCCAGGGCGAAGCGAAGCGTAGACCCTGGAATCCATGCCGTTCCATCAGACAAAGAATGCAACGGTGCAGAACGAGCGATGGCACAGCCGTCGATTATTCTGCACCGTCGCCGCGCTCAGACGTCGCGGCATGGATCCTCGGGCCTGCGCTGCGTCGCTACGATCCTTGCTCCGCCCGTGGATGACGAACGCGGAGGCGACACACCAAATTTGACCATGTGGACAAATCTCAGGCGCCGTTCCATAGTCCTGGGTGTCTGACATTTTGAAACGGCCGGCTCGACACGGCTGTCGAACAGAGGGGCACTTCAATGGAAAACGAACGTAGCAAAACGCAACGCGCCGGCCTGTCGCGGCGCAGCGTGCTCGAACTCGGCGCGCTCGGCCTCGCGGCCACCGTGCTGCCCGGCGCGGCCTTCGCCAAGGACAAGAAGCTGAAGGTGGCGGCGATTTTCGCCACGCCGATCGAGGAGCCGTGGGACAACCAGATCCATGTCGCCCTGCAGAAGGCCGAGAAGGAGCTGGGCATCGAATACAAATGGTCGGAAAAGGTGCAGACCGCCGACTTCAGCCGCGTGATGCGCGAATATGCGCAGGGCGGCTACCAGCTGGTGCTGGGCGACGCCTTCGCCGCCGAGCGCGAGTCGCGCCGCACGGCCAAGCAATTCCCGAAGACGGCGTGGCTGTTCGGCTCCGGCGCCGGTCCGGCCGAGCCCAATTTCGGCGTCTTCGACAACTGGATCCACGAGCCCGCCTATCTCTCCGGCATGATTGCCGGAAAAATGTCGAAATCGGGCACGGTGGGCGCCGTCGCGGCGATGGGCATTCCGGAAGTCAACCGGCTGGTCAACGCTTTCTTTGCCGGCGCCAAGGAGGTCAACCCCAACGTCAAGAAGAAGGTCGCCTTCATCGGCTCCTTCTTCGATCCGCCCAAGGCCAAGGAAGCGGCCGTGGCGCAGATCGATGCCGGCGTCGACGTCATCTATGCCGAGCGCTTCGGCGTCATCGAAGCGGCCGTGGAGAAGAAGATTTTTGCCATCTCCAACATGTCCGACCAATCCAGCCTCGGGCCGGATACGGTCATCACTGGCCCGGTGTGGGACATGTACCCGACGGTCGAACAGGCGATCAAGCTGGTCAAGGCCGGCGTCTTCACCGCGCAGGACTATGGCGATTTCTCGCGCATGGCCAAGGGCGGCTCGTATCTGGCGCCCTACCACAAATTCGACAAGACGCTGCCCGCCGACGTCAAGGACCTGGTCGAGAAGAAGAAGGCCGAGATCCTCGAAGGCAATTTCCGCGTCGACGTCGACGAGAACACGCCGGTTTCGGATTGACGCCGGCGTTCCCCTCCCCCTTGAGGGGAGGGTGGCCCGCAAGGTCGGGAGGGGTCGCCCACGACGCACTCCATCCTTTTTATCAACGTCGAGGCGGTTGAGGCGACCCCTCCCGCCTCGCTTCGCTCGGCACCCTCCCCTTAAGGGGAGGGATACCAGCGCAGGAGCACCCTTGTCCGCCCCACTTATCGAAATGCGCGGCATCACCAAGAGCTTTGGCGCCGTCAAGGCGAACGAGGCCGTCGACCTCAGCGTGGCCCCTGGCGAAATCCTCGGTCTTTTGGGCGAGAACGGCGCCGGCAAGACGACGCTGATGAACGTGCTGTTCGGCGCCTATGCTCCGGACGCCGGCGAGATCCTGGTCGAGGGCAGGCCGGTTGCCATCCACAACTCCGCCGATGCATTGGCCGCCGGCATCGGCATGGTGCACCAGCATTTTCACTTAGCGCCGCGCTTGACGGTGCTGGAGAACCTCCTGATCGGCATTCCCGGCAAGTCCGGCCGCGTCGACCGTGCTCGCGGGCTTGCCCGCCTGGACGAAATCAGCCGGCAATATGGGCTGAGCCTCGATCCGAACTTGCCGGTGTCGGCGCTGTCGGTCGGTGAGCAGCAGCGATTGGAGATCATCAAGGCGCTGTTTCGCGGCGCCAGGCTTTTGATCCTCGACGAGCCGACGGCGGTGCTGGCGCCGAGCGAAGTCGACGGCCTTTTCGCCGCTCTGCGCTCCATGGCGGCGCAAGGGCTCGGCATCATCTTCATCTCCCACAAGCTCAACGAAGTCAGGGCCCTCACCCACCGCTGCGTCGTCCTGCGCCACGGCAAGGTCGCCGGCCGCGTCGAGCATCCGGCAAGCACCACATCGGCGGAAATGGCCAAGCTGATGTGCGGCCACGAAATCGTGCCGCCGGTCAAACAGTCTTCGACGCCCGGCGCTTCCGTGCTGACGCTCGACCGCATATCCACTTCCGCTCATGCCGGCACGCCGCTGCGCGACGTCTCGCTTTTCGTCCGCGCGGGCGAGATCCTGGGCATCGCCGGCGTTTCCGGCAACGGCCAGCGCGCGCTGGCCGATGTCATTTCCGGCATGCTGCCGCCCAAGGCCGGAGCGATGACGATAGCCGGCAAAGCGGTTGCGCAATTTTCGCCGCGCGAGCTGCAGACGCTCGGCCTCGGCCGCATCCCGGAAGACCGGATGACGACCGGCCTGGTCACCAATTTGCCTTTAGCCGACTCCATGGTGCTGCCGCGCATCGGCACCGAGGCCTTCAGCCGCAAGGGCTTGCTCAACCCGGCCGCGATCCGCGCCTTCGCCGAGCAACAGATCAAGGCCTATGATATCCGCTGCCCCGGGCCGATGGTGCGCGCCGGTGCGCTGTCCGGGGGCAATCTGCAAAAGGCGCTTCTTGCGCGCGAGCTCGCTTTCGACCCCAAGGTGCTGATCGTCTCGCAGCCCACGCGCGGCCTCGACATCGGCGCCGCCCGCTTCATCCACGAAAAATTCCTCGCCATGCGCGCCAAGGGTTGCGGCATCATCATCATCGGCGAGGACCTCGAGGAATTGCTGATGCTCTCGGATCGCATCGCGGTGATGTATGAGGGCCGCATCGCCGGCACGCTTCCCAGCGCTGACGCCACCGTTGCAAGGCTCGGCCTGATGATGACCGGCGCGGAGGGCCACGCCTGATGTTTCGCCTCGAAGGCCGTACGTCGACACCGGCCTGGTTCAATCTCGCGCTGCCGCTGGTCGCCATCGCCGCGACGCTAATCCTGTGCAGTGGCCTGATCGCGATTGCCGGCGCCGGCGTCGTTGAAGCCTATGGCGTCATGATTTCGGCCTCGCTCGGCGACAGCTATGCAATCACCGAGACGCTGGTGCGAGCCGCCCCGATGATCTTCACCGGCCTGGCGGTGGCGATCGCCTTCCGCGCAAAATTCTGGAACATCGGCGCCGAGGGCCAGCTGCTCGCCGGCGCGGTGGCAAGCTGCTTCGTCGGCGCCATCCCGATGCCGGGCTATCTCGCCATGCTGCTGATGGCGCTTGTAGGCGCGGCTGCGGGCGCTCTCGTCGCGCTGGTGCCGGCGACATTGCGCGTCAAATTCAAGGTCGACGATGTGGTCAGCTCGCTGCTGCTCAACTCGGTCATCTATTACGCGCTGATGGCACTGATCGAAGGACCGTGGAAGGACACCTTCTCCGGCTACCCAATCTCCCCGCCGATCGAGGACTCGGCCAATTTCCCGGTGCTGATCGAGGGCACAAGGCTACATCTCGGCGTGGTCGTGGCGCTGATCGCGGCACCCCTTTGCTGGTTCCTGATCGCGCGCACCACGCTCGGCTTCAGGATCCGCGTCACCGGCGAAAATCCGGAAGCCGCCCGCTATGGCGGCATCAATGTGCAGCGCGTGCTGCTTTCTACCGCGCTGCTCTCCGGCGCGCTGGCCGGGCTTGCCGGCGTCGGCGAGGTCGGCGGCGTGCATTTCCAGGTGATGAGCGACATCTCGCCGGGTTACGGCTATTCCGGCATCGTCGTCGCCATGCTCGCCAGGCTCAACCCGCTCGGCGTGGTGCCGGCGGCGATCTTCCTGGCCGCGGTCATGACCGGCGCCGAGGCGATGTCGCGCGCGACCGGCGTGCCGGCTTTCTTAAGCGACGTCATCCAGGGCACGGCGCTGCTGGCCATGCTGGTGGCGCTGCTCTTCACCGCCTACCGCATCCGCCGCGTGGGAGCGCAAACATGAGCGCGGTGTTCGAGCAGATCTTCCAGGTCGGCTTTCTCGCCGCCATCATCCGCATCGCCACGCCGCTCGCTTTCGCCACGCTTGGCGAAATGTTTTCCGAGCGGGCAGGCGTGCTCAATCTCGGCATCGAAGGCATCATGCTGCTGTCGGCGATGGCCGGCTTCACCGCGGCCAGCCTCAGCGGCAGCCTGTGGCTTGGCGTGCTGGTGGCCGTGCTGGTCGGGGCGCTGATGGGCGCGCTGCATGCGCTGTTCACTGTGGCGCTGGGGCTTAGCCAACATGTCTGCGGCATCGGCGTGACCTTGTTCTGCTCGGGCCTCGCCTATTTCCTCTACCGGCTGATCTTCGGCCAGCAATCGGTGCCGCCGAGCATCGGCGGCTTCAAGCCGGTGCCGATCCCGCTGCTTTCGGATGTCCCGATCCTCGGCCCGGCCGTGTTCAACCAGTTCACGCTGGTTTATCTGGCGATCATCGCCATCCCGCTCGCCGCCTTCGTGCTCTACCGCACGCCATGGGGGCTGTCGGTGCGCATGGTCGGCGAGAATCCGCGCGCGGCGGACTCGGCCGGCGTCAGTGTGATTGCCACGCGGTTCCAGGCGGTGATCCTCGGCGGCGCGCTGATGGGTCTTGCCGGCGCCTTCCTCACCATGGCGCAGTTCAACGCCTTCACCTTCGGCGTCGTATCCGGACGCGGCTGGGTGGCGATTGCGCTGGTCGTGTTCGGCCGCTGGGATCCCTGGCGCTCGGCGGGCGCGGCGCTGCTCTTCGCCTTCGTCGACGCGCTGCAGCTCAGGATGCAGGCGAGCGGCCTCGGCCACATCCCCTACGAAGCCTTCCTGATGCTGCCCTTCATCTTCACCATTGTCGCCATGGCCTTCATGTCGCGCAACGCGGTCGCGCCTTCGGCGCTGCTGAAGCCGTTTCGAAGGGAAGAGCGGTAGACGAGGAACGCCCCTTCCTCTCCCCCCGTCGATCGGGGGAGAGGAAGGGTGCCAAGCCTCAGATCGCGGTAAAGGCGTTATCCACAAACAGATGCGCGCCGTTGACGAAGCTCGATTCGTCGCTCGCCAGGAACAATGCGGCCTTGGCGACTTCTTCCGGCTCGCCGATGCGGCCTTGCTGCGCGGCCATGGCCGCGTCCGAGACGTCGACGCCGAGCTTGCCGAGATCGGCCACTTCACGCAACCCGTGCGGCGTGCGGATGAAGCCCGGGCAGACGGCGTTGCAGCGGATGTTGCGGTCGCGGAACTCCACCGCGATCGCCCGCGCGAACATGTGGCAGGCGCCCTTGGTCGTGTCGTAGAGCACTTCGTTCGGCGTCGCCGCCACCGCCGAGATCGACGAGGTGCAGACGATCGAGCCGCCGCCGGCGGCGATCATGCCCGGCAGCACCGCGCGGGTCATTAGGAACATCGAGCGAACGTTGACTGCATGCAGCCAGTCCCACTCCTGCAGCGTCGTCTCCAGGAACGGCTTGATGACGATGGTGCCGGCATGGTTGAACAGCACCGTGACCGGGCCGAGCTTCGCCGTCGCCGCCTTCACCGCCGCCTCGACCTGCGCCTCATCCGAAACGTCGGCGACGAAATGCTCCGCGACTTGGCCCCGTGCCCGGATCGCCGCCGCGGTCTTGCCGGCCGCCTCGCCATTGCGGTCGATGATCGCCACCTTGGCGCCTTCGGCGGCAAACAGCTCCGAAGCCGCCCCGCCCATGCCTGTCGCACCGCCCGAAACGATCGCGACCTTGCCCGCCAGCCTTCCACCCATTCTTTTCTCTCCTCAGTGCCGCCGATATCGGCTCACACGATGCTATCCGCCATACGCGAGGCGGCCAAGACCGTTCGAGCGATTGGATTATTGTGCGTGCGAGCGCCCAAAAGCGCCGATTTTCAAGCCGTTTGGCCGGATCGCCTGGTTTCTGAAATCGGGTACGCCGCATTTGCAGCGAGTACGAAAAACCACAAATTGCCCGTTTTCAAAAATGCTGTTCCAGAAATTGCGCGAAAATAGCAATCGACAAAGTCTAGTAACTTAATAGATTAATGGTCCGACGGAGGATCGACTATGTCCTACTTTCAGAACGCCCAGCGCAAAAGCCAGAGGCTTGCCGCCGACCAGAGCTGGAGGCCCGCCTATGGCGGCACGTTCGCCTACATCGTCTTTGCGCTTGCCTTCGTGTTCACTGGCGCCGTCATTTTCGGGATCATCCCCTGACTGAGCCGGGGCCAGAGGCCCCGCCGTTCCAAAATTTGAGTTGAGTAATCGGAGCTGAAGACCGGCGCGATGACGAGATGGATTTGACTCGGGGTTCGGAGCGGGGCGGCCCAACGTGATGGAGGAGATGGCAATGCCGATCGAGTTCACGCATGTTCCAGGCAAGCCTGCGTCGTCTTTGCGCTTGCCTTCGTGTTCACTGGCGCCGTCGTTTTCGGGATCATCCCCTGACTGAGCCGGGGCCAGAGGCCCCGCCGTTCCAAAATTTGAGTTGAGTAATCGGAGCTGAAGACCGGCGCGATGACGAGATGGATTTGACTCGGGGTTCGGAGCGGGGCGGCCCAACGTGATGGAGGAGATGGCAATGCCGATCGAGTTCACGCATGTTCCAGGCAAGCCTGCCAATGGCAGCTTCTTCTATGATTTTGCTGAGACGGCGACCAAATTGTCGCTGATCGAGGATTCCGGTTTCCGCAAGCTGGTGGTGGACGATCCGGCCGGACTGCTTACCAATATGGACATCGCCGCCCAGACGCTCGACCGCACCGGCTCGCTCGAAGTCGTGCTGACGCACTGGGCCGGCGTTATCGACCCGACAGTGGCGGCAAGGCAGCTCGCAGCGCTCGACCGTCGAGGCGGCGGCCGCCTGTCGCTTCGCATGTTGAGCGAGCCGCTGGACGACAGCGATGCCGAGGCGCGGCCGGTCGGCCACGGCGTCGTGTGGCAGCGCATCGACGAATATCTGGTGCTGCTGAAGCGCCTGTGGTCGAATGACAGGCCGTTCGACCACGAAGGCGCCTTCTACAGCGTCCGGAGCGGCTTCGTGCCGCGCAAGGGTCCGCATGGCGCCGATCTCGTCATCCGGCTCGGTGGCCAGTCGGGCACCGCGCTGAAGGTCGCCGGCAAGCATGCCGACGTCTTCGAGCTGGCCGTCGGTTCGCCCGACGAGGTGAGGCAATTGATGGAGCGCGCGCGCAGCGCCGCCGCCGAGCACGGCCGCGGCGGCAGGCTGCGCTTCGCGCTGCCGGTCCGCATTCACCCGGACGGCTGGACGGGAACCCCGGATCACAAGACGGTCGAGATCGCCGGACCGCCGGCGCGGCTGGCTTTGGCGCTTTTGCCCTATGCCGCGCTGGGCATCGAGGAATTCATGATCGGCGGCATCGATCGTCCGGGCGAGATCGCCCGTATCGGGCGCGAGACGATCACGATGGTCGCGAATTCGCTGGCGCGCCGCGAAGCCGAGGTTCCGCAGCCGGGTATGCTTGCGCCCCGTCTCTTCCCAGGGATCCACGCAGGCTGAGCAGGTCGGATCCGGCGGCAATCCGCTTGCGGGTCGGTGATTTCCAGGAATGTCTGTTCGACGTTTCCCCTATGGCCGGCCCCTATGGTTGGGATGAGTAGTCCAGGCCGTCCATCACATAATCCGCAAACAGGAAGTCGCGGATGCCGGCAATCCGGCCGTTCTCCCAATCGATGAGGATGAAGTAGCGCGGCGGTCCGTCCGGACGTTCCGGGCTGGTGACCAGGATGGCCGGCCGGCCTTCGACAAGCCCGGTCGTGAAATGCCAATGCGTCTCGTCGGCATAGCGGCCGAAATAGTTGCCGACATATTCCTTGCCGTCGGCACGCAGGCGGTTGACCAGCTCCAGCTTGACGTCCTCGGCCAGCAGGCCGCGCAAGGCATCGAAGTCCCTGGCGTTGAAGGCCGCCACATAGTCGCCGAGACGCCGCATGTCCTGCCGGTCGAGCGCCGGGCGGGGCGACGCCATGCGCGGCGCGGCGGCCAGCTTGCGCAGGCTCTCGCGGCCCCGCTGCAGCGCGCCCTTGATCGCCGTATCGGAGGTTTCGAGGATTTCGCCTATCTCCTCCAGGCTGTGTCCGAGCACATCCTTTAGCACGACCGCGCACCGTTGCGCCGGCGGCAATTGCATCAGCTCGGCAAGGCTCGCCTCGGCGGCAATGCGCGCATCCAACGCCGAATTCTCGTCGGCGATCGTGTCGAGCTCGACCTCGCTTTCGCGACCCCGCAAGCGGGCCCGCTTGCGCAGGAAATCAAGGGCCGCGTTGTGCGCGATGCGAAACAGCCAGGGTTCGGTCTTGTCGGGCATGTCGCCATTCCTGATCGCCACGAAGCCTTTGGCCAAGGCTTCCTGGACGATGTCTTCGCCGTCGATGACCGATCCGACCATGCGCGAAGCGTAGCGGTGCAGTTTGGCTCTCAGCGAAGCGGCCTCGCGCTCGAAGGCGCGAAGCCTGGTCTGGGTCGCCGCGACTAACTGATCCTGCGAACCGGTCACGCAGCCTCCTAGTTTTCCACCCCGCCCGCGTGGGAATAGCTCATGTGACCCATCATGCTCTCGCCGGCGGCCAACTCAACGATGCTCTTCATGTACTCGCCGAAGCGCGGATCGCTGCGGAAGGCAGCGATATCCTCCGCCGAACGCCATTGCGAGATGTTGGCGACCTTGCTGCCGTCGCCGCCGACGACCACGGACGAAGACAGCGAGCCCGGCTGCTTGCTGAAGAAGTTTCTCGTGCCCTCGGCAAGCGTCTTGGCGAGTTCCTGCTGCTTGCCCGGCTTGGCGGTGAAGACGTTGATCAAGGTTACTGTGGTCGACATGGCTCAGCTCCGTTTGTCCTGAGGCGGAGACCGTCTTGGCTCTCGCACCCGTTACGACCCTCAAGACGAAGCCCGAACCGAAAAACGGAACGGTAGGGCCAAAATTTCGATGAACCCAAAACCGTCAGCGCGCCGCGCCCGCGAGCTGCCGCAACGCGGCAATGACGGCCTCCGAGTCCGCCAGCGCGCCGAAGACGCCGTCCTCGACCGTCACCATATGCAGCGCCGCTTCATGCGCATACCGGTCACCGCTGGCGCAGGCGTCCGAAATCGTCAGGCACTGGAAGTTGCGGTCGCAGGCCTCGCGCAACGTGGTGTGCACGCAGACATCCGTCGTGCAGCCAGCGAACATCAGATGCGTGATCCCGCGCGCCCGCAAGACGAGCTCCAGATCCGTATAGGTGAAAGCGCTGTTGCAGGTCTTGTCGACGATGATGTCCTGCGGCGCCACGTCGATGTCGGCGACGATCTGGAACCCCGGGCCGGAGCGCAGCAGGACATCGGTGCCGTCGAGCTCCGCCCGCCTGCGGCGCCATTTCTCGTAAGGCGTCATATCGGCCATGTCGGCGCGGTAGCCTTGCCTGGTGTGGATGATGGTGATGCCGGCGGCGCGCGCCGCGGCAATCAGCCGGTTGACCGCCGGCAGGATGGCTCTCAGCGGCGATGGATCATAGCCTTTCCTGGCGAAGTAACCGGTCGGCGACAGGAAATCCTCCTGCAGGTCGATTACCAGCAGCGCCGTATGCTGCGGCTCCAGCTTGCCGTCATAGGGGAAGTCGAAGGGTACCGCCTTGATCATCGGCCGCCTGCCTTGGAGCAATTCCAGGAAAAGTACCTAGCGGTTTTCCGTCCGGAATTGCGCAAAAGAAATAAAACTTATTGCGCCATGCGCATCGTGCCCGGCAACTGCCCTGCGGTCCAGGCCCGCTGCCGAGATGAGCATCGGCACATCGGAATTGCTAAGCAGCATAATTATAGTTGACTCACAAACTCATGTTTCATAGTCAACCCGCATGGCTCGCCCTGCACCTGTCTCTGTGGCGGCCGCCGCATTGCAATGATGAAGCGAGGACGAGCCTTGTCCCGAAACAGTCTCCTGGCGGCGTTGGCCGCGTCGCTCATTCTTTCGGCTGGTGTCGCCGCGGCGCAGGAACGATCGGCGACGCCTGCGCCAGTCGAGCAGGCGCCGGCCCCTCCAATCCTACAGAGGCCCACGGCACCGACGCCCGCTCCGACGTCGGTGGAATTGGGCCTCCAGCCAGCTGCGAACGGCGTAGCCGGCGAAGAGCCGTCCATCTCGCTGACGCTGCCGCATGACCTGTCGCCCTGGGGCATGTTCATGAATGCCGACATCGTCGTGAAGGCGGTGATGGTCGGCCTGGCCTTCGCTTCCCTCGTCACCTGGACGATCTGCCTCGCCAAGTCGCTGGAGATCTTTGGCGGCAAGCTGCGGGCCCGCCGCGCCGCCGATGCGATCGGCAATGCCGCGACGCTGATGCAGGCCGGTCGGGAACTTGGCCACAGCGGCGGCCCGGGCGCGCTGCTAGTGCGGGTGGCGGAAGAAGAACGGGCGCTTTCGGCCGGCGCGCTCGACCATGCTTCCGGCGACGGCCTGAAGGAACGCGTCGCCTCCAGGCTTGCGCGCATCGAGGCGGCGGCGTCCCGGCGCATGTCGCGCGGCACCGGCCTGCTCGCCACCATCGGCTCGACGGCGCCCTTCGTCGGCCTGTTCGGCACCGTATGGGGCATCATGAACGCCTTCATCGGCATCTCGCAAGCGCAGACCACTAACCTGGCCGTGGTGGCGCCCGGCATCGCCGAGGCGCTGCTTGCGACCGCGATGGGCCTTGTCGCGGCCATTCCGGCGGTCGTCATCTACAACGTCTTCGCGCGCTCGATAGCCGGCTACAGGCAGATCCTCGCCGACGCTTCCGCCGGCGTCGAGCGGCTGGTGAGCCGCGACCTCGATTTCCGCACGGTACCGCCGGCAACGGCGATCGCAGCGGAGTAGCGGCGATGGTTGCGCGCATTCGCGAGACCTCCGGCGACGCTCTCGAGGAAAGCCACGACATCAACGTCACGCCGTTCATCGACGTCATCCTGGTGCTGCTGATCATCTTCATGGTCGCCG
Source organism: Mesorhizobium sp. CA8 (assembly GCF_020164955.1). Lineage (GTDB taxonomy): Bacteria > Pseudomonadota > Alphaproteobacteria > Rhizobiales > Rhizobiaceae > Mesorhizobium. The sequence continues at coordinate 25,315 of NZ_JAIUHG010000027.1, read as the reverse complement.
CACCTCTCGCCACCGTCGACGTCGATGTCGACCTGCCCGGATCGACGGCGACCCCGGCGCCGCGGCCCGAGACGCCGCTGTTCCTGACGCTGAAAAGCGACCTCACGCTGGCGATCGGCAATGACAGCGTGCCGCGCCCGACCTTTGCCGCGGTGCTCGACAGCCGCACCAAGGGCGACAAGCGGACCCGCATCTTCCTGCGCGCCGACAAGACCGTGGGCTATGGCGACCTGATGGAGGTGATGAACCTTTTGCGCGCCGCCGGCTATCTCAAGGTCGCGCTGGTGGGGCTCGAAACTATGTCGGGCAGTGCTGGCGGACCGGCCGCGTCTGGAACTCCGGCAACTGGTGCAAACTCGGCGCCGGCCCCGGGTGGCGGTTCGGCGCCATGACGGTCGCCGCCCTTTCCCGCATTTCCCAGCCGCGCTTCGGTGTGCGCGAAGCCAGTCTATGGACGAGCGCGGCCGCGATCGTTCTGGCCGCGCATGTGGCGGTTGCCTATGCGGTGCAGAATTCGAGTTTCGCCGACCTGCAGGATGGCGGCTTGCCGCCGGCGCTGGCGGTCGAGATGGCGCCGCTGGTCGTCGCGCCCGCCGCGCCGGAAGAGACGGCGATGCTGGGCGCGGTAACGCCGGAGCCGCCCGATGCGGCGGAGGAGACTGAAAAGCCCCTCGACGTGAAACCGGTGACCGATCCGGCGCCCGTGGTGGAACAGACCGAGCCGGTCGCTGGCCAGCCATCCGACGCCGACGACACGCAAGAAGCCGAGCAGGCCGCGCCGGCTGCAATTGCTGCCCTGAGCGAGCAGCCGCCGCTGGATGAGCCCGTGCCCGACCCCGTCGAGGCGATCGCGCCGGACGTCGTCATTCCGCTGCCGCAACCGAAACCCGTGCAAGCAGAGGTGAAGGCGCAAAAGCCGGTCGAGCCCAAGAAGAAGGCCGAGAAGAAACCGGTCGAAAAGCCGAAAGAACGGGTGAAAAAGGAAAAGGCGCCACCGCCAAAGGTGACGATCACCGCCAGCATCGACGCCAAGGCGGCGGCGAAGGCGGCAGCACCGCGGTCCTCGAATGCGGCGCCGCGCTCGAGCGTCGGCCCGTCGCGCTGGAATTCCAGTCTTGCGGCGTGGATCAGGCGGCACACCCGCTATCCGAGCGCGGCGCGCTCCAGGCGGGCCGAGGGGACGCCGAGCGTGACCTTCACGGTCGACACCTCCGGCAGGGTGGTCTCGGCCCGGCTAGCGCGATCCTCGGGCGACGGCGATCTCGACCGGGCGGCGCTCGGCGCGCTGCAGGGCGCCTCGGTGCCGACGCCGCCGGCGGAGCTCGGTGCCCGTGTCACCCGCACTGCGCCCTTCGTCTTCAGCCTGCGCAATTGAACGGCCCGCGGCGGGCCCAACTTTCAGGCTTGACTGGTGGACGGTACGGAATAGGGTAACCCACGAAAATACCGGCTTTGGTCGCCGGGCGGCAAGAATGCCTCGTATGCCTCGCCCGTCCGGCGCTGGCTGCGAGGCTTTTTCATTTCTGGGGCCTTGCTTGAAGCGACGTATCGAGATCGGCATCCTCTATTCCCGGTCAGGCAGCTATCAGCTCGTCTCCGACGCCTGCCGGCTGGGCGCAATGCGGGCGATCGCCGAGATCAACGCCGACCGCGCGCAAAGCATCGAGCTCGTTCCGGTCGAACGCGATCCGCAAAGCAACGCCGACCGCTACGCGACGTTCTGCGAGGACATCTTCCGCACCAGCAGCGCCCGCCATGTCGTCGGCTGCATCACTTCCTGGAGCCGCAAGGAGACAATTCCCGTGCTGGAGAAGGCAGGCGGCATGCTCTGGTATGCTTGCCCGTATGAAGGCTTCGAGGCCAACGAGCATGTCGTCTACATGCATGCCTGCCCGAACCAGCATCTGGTGCCGTTAATGGCTCATGTCGCGCCGCGTTTCGGCGCCAACGGCTTCCTGCTCGGCTCGAACTACATATGGGGCTGGGAGATGAACCGCGTCGCGCGTGACCTGATCGCCGACGCCGGCGGCAAGGTGCTCGGGGAACGCTATCTGCGCATCGGCGAGACCGACGTTTCGCGCCTGATCCACGAAATCCGCGTCACGCGGCCGGATTTTATCCTCAACAACCTGATCGGCACCTCGTCCTATGCCTTTCTCGCCGCCTATCGCGAGCTGGGACGCGAGGATGCGGCCTTCGAGCCTGACGCCTGCCCGGTGATCTCGTGCAATCTCACCGAAGCCGAACTGTCGGCGATCGGCGAAACGGGCAAGGGCCATTTGTCGGCGGGGCCCTATTTCGCGTCGCGTCCGGCCGCCTTCGCCTCATCCTTCGAGGCCTCCGCCTATGCCTCGGTGGAGGTGATGGCGGACGTGCTTTCCGGCAACCCGGACGCCGGCCCGGCGGAATTCTCGAAAGCCTTCGCCGAACGCCGCTTCGCGACCCGCCTGGGGTCGATCGCCATAGATCCAAACACCCAACACGCGACGCTGCCGGTGATCATCGGGCGTATTGCCGACGGCTTCTTCGAGGTGGTGAGCCGCGAGGAAGAGGTGGCGCCCGATCCCTATCTTTCGCGCTACGATCCGGCCAAGACCTTCGGCCGTCCGCGGCTCAGGGTGGTGTCGTGAGCCGCGTGGCGCGCATCCCCAATCTTGGCGGCGCCAAGGCCTTCGTGCTGCATCGTCCGCATATGACGGTGCAGGCGATCACCAGGCAATTGTCGGCGATCGGCCTCGAAGCGGTCGAATGCTGGCCGCATCTGCCGGCGGAGGCGCTGGCGGCGGATTTCGTCTTCTTCGACGCCGACCTCGGCTTCGACGAGCAGTTTCCCTGGAAGCCCGGCGAGGCGCCGATGCCGCTGGTGGCGCTGATCGGCTCGGAAGCGCCGGGCCGCATCGAATGGGCGCTGTCGCACAAGGCCGATGCGCAATTGCTGAAACCGGTGGGCACCGCCGGCGTCTATAGCGCGCTGCTCATCGCCAGGCAGAGTTTCGAAGCGCGCAAGCGGCTCGCCGATGAGATCGAGTCGCTGCGCCAGCGGGTCGGCGAACGCCAGACCATCGTGCGCGCGGTCGCGGCTCTGTCGAAAGGTGGCGACGACGAGCGGGCCTACGCGCAGCTCAGATCGCTGGCGATGAGCTGGCAAATCAGCGTCGAGGAAGCGGCGCGGCGCATCGTGGCGATGACGCAAGCGGAGGACGGCGATGACCAATCCCATCGCGCCTGACCTTCCGGCGGCGGGCCGGATGCCGGCAAAGCCGCGCGCCGGCGTCTGGCGCCGGCTGCTCAAGCGGCCGCTGGCGCTGCTCGGGCTCCTCATCATCGCCATCGTCGTCGCCGGCGCCGTCCTCGCGCCCTGGCTGACCGGCTACGATCCCAACGAGCAGATGTTCGACGGCCTGACGCTCGAAGGCTCGCCTCTGCCGCCCAACGCCAAGTTCTGGCTGGGCACCGACCTGCTCGGGCGCGACCTGTTGACCCGCATCCTGTTCGGCGCCCGCACCTCGCTGATCATCGGCATCGTCGCCAATGGCGTGGCGCTTTTGATCGGCACGCTGGTCGGCGTCACGGCGGGTTATTTCCGCGGCTGGATCGGCAGCGCGCTGATGCGCTTCACCGACCTGATGATGGCCTTCCCGGCACTTCTGCTCGCCATCTGCCTGGCCGCGGTGTTCGAGCCGAGCCTGTGGATCGTCGCCATGGTGATCGCGCTGGTCAACTGGGTGCAGACCGCGCGCGTCATCTACACCGAAACCTCGTCGCTGTCCGAGCGCGAATTCATCGATGCCGAGCGCACGATAGGCGCGAGCGCGCCGCGCATACTGCTGCGCCACATCCTGCCGCATCTCCTGCCGACGATCATCGTCTGGGGCACGCTGGGTATCTCGACGACAGTGCTGCTCGAAGCCACGCTCAGCTATCTCGGCATCGGCGTGCAGCCACCGACCGCGTCGTGGGGCAACATCATCTTCGAGAACCAGACCTATTTCCAGGCGGCGCCCTGGCTGGTGTTCTTCCCCGGCGCCGCGATCCTGGCGCTGGCGCTGGCCTTCAACCTGATCGGCGACGCGCTGCGCGACATCCTCGACCCGACGCAGAGAGGGCGGGAATAATGGGAGGCCGGTCATGATCGCCTATGTCGGCCGCCGGCTCATCCAGTCGCTGCTCATCCTGCTCGGCGTCTCGCTGATCACCTTCGCGCTGCTCTATCTTTTGCCCGCCGATCCGGTGCGCCAGATCGCCGGCCGCAGCGCCACGCCGGAAACGGTGGAGAACATCCGCCGTCAGCTCGGCCTCGACCAGCCCTTCATCGTCCAATACTGGCATTATCTCACAAGGCTGCTCGGCGGCGATCTCGGCCGCTCCTACATCCAGCGCTCGGAAGTCACTGAGCTCATCGTTTCGCGGCTGCCGGCGAGCCTGCTTCTGATGGTCGGCGCCATCCTGTGCGAGCTGGCGATCGGCCTCACCATGGGGCTGATCGCTGCCGTCAAGCGTGGAAGTGCAACCGACCAGACCTTGATGGTCGCCTCCTTCGTCGGCGTCTCGGCGCCGCAATTCGTCGTTGGCCTGCTCTTGCTCTACGTCTTCGCCGTCAGGCTCGGCTGGTTTCCGATCGGCGGTTACGGCAGCTGGCGCCATCTCGTGCTGCCATCGCTGACCATGGGCATTCTCGGGGCCGGCTGGTACGCGCGCATGATGCGCTCGTCGATGATCGACGTGCTGCGCCAGGACTATATGCGCACTGCCCGCGCCAAGGGGCTGGCGCGCGGCGCCATCCTGTTTCGCCATGCGCTGCCCAACGCCATCCTGCCGGTCGTCGCCATGATCGGCATCGACATCGGCATCTTCATGGGCGGCATTGTGGTGGTCGAAAGTGTGTTCGGCTGGCCGGGCATCGGCCAGCTCGCATGGCAGGCCATCCAGCGCGTCGACATCCCGATCATCATGGGGGTCACCCTGGTCTCGGCCTTCGCCATCGTGCTCGGCAATCTGCTGGCCGACATCATCGCGCCCTTCATCGACCCCCGCATCAAACTGAGATGACAACGACAACAACCAAAGAAAGGGAACACTGACATGAGACGATTTCTGGCATCCACAGTGGCGGCCTCGGCGCTTGCGCTGATGCTCGGCATGGCCAGCGCGCGCGCCGACGACACGGTCGACCCGACCATCAAGCAGGGCGGCGCCATCACCATCACCTACAAGGATGATGTCGCGACCCTCGACCCGGCGATCGGCTACGACTGGCAAAACTGGTCGATGATCAAGAGCCTGTTCGACGGGCTGATGGACTATGAGCCGGGCACCACCAAGCTCAAGCCCGACCTCGCCGAAAGCTACGAGATCTCGCCGGACGGCAAGACCTTCACCTTCAAACTGCGCCACGGCGTCAAGTTCCATAACGGCCGCGAGATGACCGCCGACGACGTCAAATACTCACTCGACCGCGTCACCAACCCGAAGACCCAGAGCCCGGGCGCCGGCTTCTTCGGCTCCATCAAGGGCCATGACGATGTCGCCGCCGGCAAGGCCGACAGCCTCTCCGGCGTCACCGTGGTCGATCCCTACACGATCAAGTTCGAGCTGACCCGGCCGGACGCCACCTTCCTGCATGTCATGGCGATCAACTTCTCGCATGTCGTGCCGAAGGAGGAGGTCGAGAAATACGGCGCCGACTTCGGCAAGCATCCAGTCGGCACCGGCGCCTTCAAGCTCGCCGAATGGACGCTCGGCCAGCGCATCGTTTTCGAGCGCAATCCCGACTACTGGCACAAGGGCCTGCCGCATCTCGACAAGATCACCTTCGAGATCGGCCAGGAGCCGATCGTGGCCCTGCTGCGCTTGCAGAAGGGCGAGATCGACGTACCCGGCGACGGCATTCCGCCGGCCAAGTTCCAGGAAGTGATGAACGATCCTGAACAGAAGGCGCGCGTCGTGGTGGGCGGGCAGTTGCACACCGGCTACATCACCATGAACACCACAATGGCGCCCTTCGACAATGTGAAGGTGCGCCAAGCCGTGAACATGGCGATCAACAAGGACCGCATCGTCCAGATGATCAACAACCGCGCGGTGCCGGCAAACCAGCCGCTGCCGCCCTCGATGCCCGGCTACGACAAGGCGTTCAAGGGGTATCCGTATGATGTCGCCAAGGCCAAGGCGCTGCTGGCCGAGGCCGGCCACCCGGATGGCTTCGAGACCCAGCTCTTCGCCATGAACACCGATCCCAATCCGCGCATCGCCCAGGCGATCCAGCAGGATTTGGCGGCCATCGGCATCAAGGCCAGCATCCAGTCGCTCGCCCAGGCCAACGTCATTGCCGCCGGCGGCGACAAGGCCGGCGCGCCGATGATCTGGTCGGGCGGCATGGCCTGGATCGCCGACTTCCCGGATCCGTCCAACTTCTACGGGCCGATCCTAGGCTGCGCCGGCGCGGTGCCCGGCGGCTGGAACTGGTCATGGTACTGCAACAAGGACCTCGACGCCAAGGCGGCCGAGGCCGACTCCGTCGTCGATCCGGCCAAGTCCGGGGAACGCGAAAAGATGTGGAGCGCGATCTACGACAAGATCATGGAGGACGCGCCCTGGGCTCCGGTCTTCAATGAGCAACGCTTCACGCTGAAATCAGCCCGCATGGGCGGCGCCGACAATCTCTATGTCGACCCGGTCCATATCCCGATCAACTACGACAATGTGTATGTGAAAGATGTGCAGTAACTGCGACTACACCATCCACGGGCGCCATCACCATTTCGGCTGGGACAATTCCTTCGTCCCGGCCGAACGGGTGGCGCCCGGCTCGACGATCGAGTTCCAGTGCCTGGACTCGTCCGGCGGGCAGCTCAAGGCAGACAGCACCGTCAACGACATCGCCAAGCTCGACTTCGACCACATCAACCCGGTGACCGGGCCGATCTTCGTCGATGGCGCCGAGCCCGGCGATGCGCTGAAGGTGACGATCGAGATGTTTAAACCGTCCGGCTTCGGCTGGACGGCGAACATTCCGGGCTTCGGCCTGCTCGCCGATGACTTCAAGGAACCGGCGCTCAACATCTGGAAATACGACGCCGCCTCGCTCGAGCCCGCCTTGTTCGGCAGACAAGGCCGCTTGCCGCTGAAGCCGTTCGCCGGCACGATCGGCAACGCGCCGGGCGAGAACGGCCATCATTCGGTGGTGCCGCCGCGGCGCGTCGGCGGCAATCTCGACATCCGCGATCTTGCCGCCGGCACCACGCTCTATCTGCCGGTGGAAGTGCCTGGCGCGCTGTTCTCGGTCGGCGACACGCATGCCGCGCAGGGCGACGGCGAGGTGTGCGGCACGGCGATCGAAAGCCCGATGGACGTCGTGCTGAAGCTCGACCTGGTGAAGGACGCGCGGCTGAAGACGCCGCGCTTCACCACGCCCGGCCCCGTGACGCGCCACCTCGACGCCAAGGGCTATGAGGTGACGACCGGCATCGGGCCCGACCTGATGACCGGGGCCAAAGAGGCCGTCAGCCAGATGATCGACCTGCTTGCCGGCCGCTATAAACTCGACCCGGTCGAGGCCTATATGCTGGTCTCGGTCTGCGGCGATCTCAGGATCAGCGAGATCGTCGACATGCCGAACTGGGTGGTGTCGTTCTACTTCCCGCGCTGCGTCTTCGAATGAGCGCAGGCGCGGTCGACGAACACGCTGACGCCGCCGCCAAGGTGGTCGCGGGGCCGGTGCTCGAAATCGCCGGTCTCTCCGTCGGCGTGCGCGGCGAGGATCGCGAGCGCGAGGTGGTGTCCGGACTGTCGCTGTCGCTCAGGCGCGGCGAGACGCTGTGCATCGCCGGCGAGTCCGGTTCCGGCAAGTCGATGACGGCGTTGGCGATCATGCAGCTCCTGCCGCAGCCGGCCGGCCGCATTGCTTCGGGGAAGATCCGGCTCTTTGACAAGGATGGCAGTGCCGTCGAGTTGACGGCGCTCGACGAGCGCCGCATGCGCGACATTCGCGGCGACCGCATCGCCATGATCTTCCAGGAGCCGATGACCTCGCTCAATCCGGTGCTGTCGATCGGCCGCCAGCTCACCGAATCGATCGAGACGCATACCGGTCTTTCCCATGGCGAGGCGCAACGGCGCGCCGTCGAGGGGCTGAAGGCGGTTCGCATCTCCGAAGCCGAAAGCCGGCTGAAGCAGTTTCCGCATGAATTGTCGGGCGGCATGCGCCAGCGGGTGATGATTGCCATGGCGCTGGCGCTCGAGCCCGACGTGCTGATCGCCGACGAGCCGACGACGGCGCTGGACGTCACCGTGCAGGGCGAGGTTCTGGAGCTGCTGCGCGACCTGCAGCGCCAGCACGGCACCAGCGTCATCCTGATCACCCACGACATGGGCGTCGTCGCCGAAATGGCCGATCGCGTTATCGTCATGCGCAATGGCCGCATGGTCGAGGAAGGGGCCACCGCCGATATTTTCGCCAGGCCCCAGGCGGCCTACACGCAAGAGCTCCTCGCGGCGGTTCCGCGCATCGGCTCGGGCGTCGGACGGCGCAATCCGGGCGAGCCCCGCGATCCGGCAACGCAGGACAAGGTGGCGGTGGTGAGCGACCTCCATGTCCACTTCGACCTGCGCGGCGGCTTCTTCGGCCGCGTCAACCGGCGGGTGCACGCCGTCGAGGGCGTCAGCTTCTCGATCGCGCCCGGCGAGACGCTGGCGCTGGTCGGCGAATCCGGCTGCGGCAAGTCCACCACCGCCAAGGCGCTTGCCGGCCTCGTGCCCTATGCCGGCGGGGTGACGATCGGTGGCCGGGAGCTCTCCGGACTTGGCGGCGACGAACGCAAGGCGGTGCGGCGAGACGTGCAGATGGTTTTCCAGGACCCATACGCCTCGCTCGACCCGCGCATGCGCGTCGGCGATCTGGTGGCCGAGCCGCTGCTCATCCATGGCATTGGCTCAAGGCAGGAGCGCCGCGAACGCGTGGCCGCCCTGTTCGAGCGGGTCGGCCTGTCGGCAGGGCAGATGGAGCTCTATCCGCATGAATTTTCGGGCGGCCAGCGCCAGCGCATCTGCATCGCCCGGGCGCTGGCGCTGAGACCGAAGCTGATCATCGCCGACGAGAGCGTGTCGGCGCTCGATGTCTCGGTGCAGGCGCGCGTGCTCGACCTTTTGAAGGAGCTGCAACGCGAATTCGGCGTCGCCTATCTCTTCATCTCGCACGACATGGCGGTGGTCGAGAACATCTCCGACCGCGTCGCCGTCATGTATCTCGGCCAGATCGTCGAGATCGGCAGCCGCGATCAGGTCTTTTCCAATCCGCGCCATCCCTACACGCGGCGGCTCATCGAGGCGGTGCCGATTCCCGATCCGTCACGGCGCCGGACACGCTTTGCCCGCCTCGACCGCGAAATTCCAAGCGCGACGCGCCGGATTGGCGAGAGCGTGCCGAAACTGCTGCTCAAGGATTTCGGCGGCGGACATCTCGCCGCGGTCGCGGATTGACAGGCACCCGGAGCGGCGATCTGTCCGTTTCGGAAACTGCGCGAATGATGATAAAGCCTGACAGTTACTCATCTATTTCGGGATTCCAATGTCGGCCCTCACACGCCGCAAACTCCTGCAGGGCGCCGCGGCGGCCGGCGCGGCCGGTATCGGCCTCTCCGCGGCCGGCAAGTTTGCCGGCTGGGCGGCCCCGAAGCCCGTGCCGCTGATCCTGAAAACGGCCACCATCGAGGCGCGGCTGATGGAGGGTGCGCCGACGAAGAATGTGCTGACCTATGGTGAAGCAGGTCCGCCGCCGGTCGTCAGGATGAGGAAGAGTGAGCCGTTTTCCGCACGCCTGATCAACGGCATCGATGATCCGACGACCATCCACTGGCATGGCATCCGCGTTCCCAACAAGATGGATGGCGTGCCGTTCCTGGTGCAGCCCTATGTCTATCAGGGCGACCGTTTCGACTATGCCTTCACGCCGCCCGACGCCGGCACGTTCTGGTACCACCCGCATTGCAACACGCTGATCCAGATGGGCCGCGGCCTGACCGGCGTGATCGTGGTCGAGAACCCGAACGATCCGGTCTTCGATGTCGAGATGGTCGTCAACCTGCGCGACTGGCGGCTCGGCGACGACGGCCAGTTCATCGAACCGTTCCGGCCGCGCGACGCGGCCAGGACCGGTACTTTCGGCACGGTGCGCACCGCCAATTGGCAGGGCCAGCCGCAATTCGACGCGCCGGCCGGCGGGCTGGTGCGGCTGCGCGCCGCCATCACTGATGTCACCCGCATCTATGCCTTTCGCGTCGACGGCGCCGAAGCTGCGGTCATCGCGCTCGACGGCAATCCGGTGCCGCAGCGGTTTACGCCGGATGCCTTGCAGCTGGGGCCCGGCCAGCGGCTGGAGCTTGCCATCCGCATGCCCGACGAGGAGGGCGCGATCGTCAGCCTGCGCGACGTCAGAGGCACCAAGCCGAAAATCCTGGCGACGCTGCGTTCGGTCGGCAGATCGCTGAAGCACGATCTGCGCGATCTCGGCCCGCTCGAAGCCAATCCGGTGGCGGAGGCGGATTTTGCCGGCGCCAAACGTATTCCGCTGGCGCTGAGCGCCACGGCTGAAAACGTCGTGGCCGACGGCATTTGCGGCTCGCTCGGCTACAGTTTCTGGGCGATCAACAAGGTGCCGTGGCCCGGCGACACGCCCGACCCGACGGCGCCGCTCGCCGAACTGAAGCTCGGCCAGAGCTACATCATCGACATGGCGAACCTGACCCCGCACGCGCACCCCATCCATTTGCACGGCATGAGCTTCAAGGTGCTGTCGTCCTCGACCAGGGCAGTGCAGCCGCTTATCTCCGACACCTATCTGATCCAGCCCGACGAGAAGGTGCAGCTGGGCTTCGTCGCCGACAATCCCGGCGACTGGCTGCTGCATTGCCACATCATCGAGCACCAGAAGACCGGCATGACGAGCTACTTCCGGGTGGTATAAGCGCATTGGCGCGGAAATGCGCCGGCATTCCGCGGGTTGACGCGTTTGACCGATTGCCTAGGTAGGCAGGAGGGCGCTGGGGCGGCACACAACTCCGACCGACAGCATGACATCCTTGCATATTCGAAAACTTGCCTTTGTTGCGGCAGGTATCTCCATCCTGTCGTCCTGCGTCATCCCCGACGATACGTCGAGCATCGCCAAGGTCGACGCCACCACGGCTGCTGCCCGCAAGGAGATGGTCGGTCTCAGCGAGGCCGATGTCCGCATGTGCGCCGGCTTTCCGACCGCGACGGCCGACGTGGGTTCATCCGGCCAGATCTGGACCTACCAGCGCACAGTGCAACGCGGCAACCTCAGTATCGCGGTGCCGACAATGGCCGTGGGCGCGATCCCGGCGGTTGGAGGGTCGGTCAACGTCGCTCCCGGCGGCTACTGCAACACGCAGATCCGCATGATCGGCGGTCGTGTCGCCGAGGTTGCCTATGCCGGCGACAACAATCTGCCGAACAGCGTCGATGCGCTCTGCGTCAGCACGATAGACGCATGTGTGGTCTATGCGCGCCAACGCAATCACAAAGCAACACCAGTCTCCCGGTGAGTGGGACCAGAGCAATTCCACGAAAACTGTGAGCGGTTTTCCGTCCGGAATTGCGTAAAAACAAAGAGATAGAGCGTTTCACCGTCTCCGCGAAACGGTGAAACGCTCTATGACTCCACCTGTGTCAGCGTCCTCCGGGGCGAACGGCGCCGGGTTCCTTTTCGGAGGCGTCGGGCGAAACATGCCGGCCCATGTCCCTGCGGGTTTCGGGCGGCGGGACATCCATCAGGTTTCTGACCTTGGCATTGTTGTGCGCGTGGATGATGGCGCGGCTGAAATGGAGCAGGGTTCCGAGCACTGACATTGGCACTTCCTCCATTGAAATGGCTGATATGTCGGCGGCGGGTGCCGGAAAATGCGCCTGGTCTGTTTCACGGGAATGGCTCGGAAACCGGCTGATCGTTTCCAAACCCTCTGGTCCGGGAACACTTGCCTGCGAATGGCTTCGATCGCGATGCCTTGGGCGAAAGAGCCGACGGGTCCGTGGAAGCAGTGCGAAATTCGTCCGGCGCGAAGTCCGTGGTTCGGCAGGATTCAGTCGGGCGCCAGAAGCATGTATGTTTAAGGATACTGATTCTTCCGATCATTTTGGCGGGTCGATGTGAGAAAAATCGTCGCTGCACTCACCGTAGCTGTTGTTCTTTCCGCCGGGCTGCTCTTCCTTGTGCCCGCTCTTGTTTCAATCGACTGGGTTCGTGCCGAATTGAGCCGGCAACTGTCATCCGCAACCGGAATGACAATTCGGCTGGACGGACCTGTCAGATTATCGCTGCTACCCAAGCTGGCGGTGGTCGCGGACGATATCTCGCTTTCGACCGGCACAGGCGACATCGCGATATCCGCTCCGCGGTTCTCGACTTCGATAACGCTGTCGTCCCTATGGTCGAAAAAGCTTGAGATACAGTCCGTCGCGCTGGCGGATCCGATAATCGCGCTCAAAGCTTCGGCAAACGCGACGTCACCTCCGGATCCGAAGGATGTTCAGGCCGATCCGTTCGCGGCGATTGTCGATACGCTCGAGCGGCTGGCGATCAATCAACTGACGATAACGAATGGCGCCCTTACCTCAGGCGCGTCGACCGGCAATGCCGCTAAGGTGACGGCAATTGACGCCTATCTGAGGGTTCCGGACCTCGACCGGGAGGTCTCGTTTTCGTTGGCCGGCACCAGCGGCGGCCGCCGCGTTGAAATGAGCGGAAGCCTTTCCGCCTTGAGGCCGATCCTGAAACGGCTGCCGGCCCAGATCGCCATCGAGGCGCGACTCGACCCGGCGCCGGTTGCCAAATTCTCTTCCTTGCAGGCGAGTGGAGAGATCCAGCTCAACGGCAACGGCAGTTATCAGATCAAGGGCGGAAAGTTCGATGTCGGCGACCAGAGCTTCCAGATGGACGCGCTCTTTCAGCCCGGGGCGCGGCATCGCTTCTTCGCCGACCTGGCGGCAAAGCGCGTCGATATCGACGCCTTGAGCGATATTGGAAAGGGTGGTTCCAGCGCGGGCAAGGTTTCGGCCGGCTCCGGCGAGCCCGACCTCGCGATGCTCTCTGCGTTCGACGCCGAAATCAGCGTCGCCATCGATGAATTGGTCGGCGGCAAGATACGGGCTTCCGATGTCCAGCTCGCCGCGACGCTGCGCGACGGACATCTCGAGGCAAAGCTGGAGCACTTCGGCCTCGATGCGGGAAGCGTCACCGCGAAAGCCTCGATGAATGTCGGTGAAACGCCGCCGACCATACGGGGCAATATTGCCAGTTCAGGGCTGGACATCGGCTCTATAGCGAAGCTGGCCGGACAATCCGTGCCGTTGTCCGGAAAGCTGACCGCCGATATGGGGTTCGCTTTTCGCGGACTCACCGCGGAGCGCATACGCAGCAGCGTCAATCTGCAGGGAACGGTCGGAATTCGGGAAGGCAAGCTCCCGCTTGCAGCACTTGCCGATGCCCGAACGGCCGACGACTTCACCGGGCTCAATCTTGACGCGAAGGTTCACGATGTCGGCAAGCCGGTCGATTTGACGGGCAAGCTCGTCTGGCGGGGACAGGCCGTGACGTTCAAGTCCCAACTCGCACCTGCATCCTTTCTGGCCAGCGGCTCCGTTGCCGATGCGTCCGGGCCGATCAGCCTTTCGGTTTCCTCCAAATACCTCGAAGGCAGCATAAGCGGCACTGCCGGGGGTGACGGCACGTTCAAGGGCCAGATTTCAGTCACATCGGCGTCGGTCGGCAAGCTCATGCAATGGCTGGGGCAGAGCGCTTCCCACGGTCTGCGGGACTTTGCCTTCAAAGGTGACGTGGACGCCGGGCCAGGACAGCTTTTCTTTCAGAAAGCCTCTGTTGCCTTGAACGGGATCAAGGCGTCGGGCCAGGGCTCGATGAAATTTGGGGAGCCTCTCAACATCCGGACGTCGCTCAAATTCGCCAAGCTTGACTTCGCGGCTTTCGCCGGCGGCGGCGAGGCTGCCACGGGAGGAACGCAGAAGCCGAACGGCGCCACCGACGCGCCAATCGATCTCTCCTTCCTCAGGGGACTTGATGCCAAGGTGGATATCCAGGCCGACAAGCTCGGCTACGGAAAGGTCTTCGCCGGGCCGGTGGCGACCACTCTGGTGATCGCCGATGGCAAGGCGCACCTGAACGTGCCGCAAAGTCCCTTCTACGGCGGCACGATTGCCGCGGAAATGACAGCCGACGGCTCCAACGACGCCGCTTCCCTGACGCTGAACACTGCGATCGCCGGTGCGGCCGCGGCTCCCTTGCTCCATGATGCTGCGGATTTCGACCGCATCGAAGGAACGCTCAATGCGACGGTCGCGGTTTCAGGCTCGGGAAAGACCACGAAATCGCTTGCCCGCTCCCTCGGCGGAAAGGCGGCGGCAAAATTCGGCGACGGCGCCTTCCGCGGCATCGACATAGCAGAGGTCTACAACAATCTGGTCGGGCTGCTTTCCAGCGGATTCAAGCAGGATCAGACCAAGAAGACCTCGTTCACGGAACTCGGCGCCTCTTTTGCCATCGAGAACGGCGTCGCGCAGACGACGGACATCAGCCTGCTGGGTCCGCTGGTACGAATGGATGGCTCGGGCAAGATAGACTTCGCCGACCAGACGCTCGACATCCGTCTCAACCCCCGCGTCGTTGCCGCGCTAGCCGGGCAGGGAGGCGACATTGCCGTTAAGGGCATCGGGGTGCCGATCGTGGTCCAAGGCCCGCTGTTTGCGCCTCGGGCCTATCCGGACCTGAGCGCGTTGGCCAAAGACCCGCAGGGCGCGCTGGATATGTTGGGCCGCCTTGGGCTGCCAACCGGGAAGCTGAATCTCGACAAGCTGATCCCGGGCCAAACGGGCTCGAACGGCGACGGTTCCGGCAAGGGAGCGGCGGATCTGATCGGCGATCTTCTGCGCAACGCCGCACCCCGGCCCAAAGCCCTGCCCGCGGCTCCGGAACCCGCCGTGGCGCCAGACACCGGCAATACGGATAATGCGCCGCCGTCAGGTTCGAACGCCGGCGGCGAGGCCGAAGCAGAGGTCACCGCGCCGGCGGCCGAACCCGCTTCCGCCGACCCGCAGGCCGCCCCTGCTTCGCCTGAAGCGCCAAAGAAAGGGGAAATCGACACGCTTCTCGATCAGCTGGCGAATTAGCGTTATGGGATGCGTCGGGTCGCCAAGGATTGCGTGAAGGACACCGGCGGCTCCGTGGACTTCAAGCCTGAAGGCGGGTTTGGGCATACCGGCGCAATACATGATCTAACGCTCATATGTGCGGCCGCAAATCAAAGTGATCTCGGCCGCAGCAAATCGTCCCCAATCAGGACGTTCTTCCGGCCTTAATCTGCACAGATTGGAGAGGCCGATGAAATTGTCTGTTCTTGCCCTTGCCGGCACCATGCTGGCGGTGATGCCAGCGGTCCACGCGGCGCCGATGATTGGCATGCCGGCCAGGAATGGCCTGGTCCAGCAGGCGCGTGCCACATGCGCCTACCTGACCGAGGACGGCTACTGCGTGCGGCCGCACAAGAAGCACAAATACTGGAAGCGCCACCACTACGACCGTCCTGCATACCGCACCTATGAGCCTCAGCCGCCGGACGAGTATTCCTGGCGCTATCAGCGTGCGCGGCCGATCATCCGGGTCGTTCCCGACGACCCGCCGTCGGACGAAGACAATTGGGATGATTGGGACGATTGAGGTGAGCCGCCCTTCTTTGGCAAGCGGGATGCCTGCAGGCCCGTGTTGATTCAAAGTGGGAACACACCCCCGCCCTTGGCAGGCTCGGCGGAGAGGTAAAACTCGCCGCCTGGCCCTGCCCGGCGCGATCTTGTCGCTGACATTGCGCGCCCGGGCAACGCCTGAACCGGCCCGTGCGGGAATAGCGGATTGAGTTGGGACTCCTACCTCTTCAGCGCGATGCTCATGCCGCTAAGGTCGGCGTTGACCTGCAGGCCGACCTGCCGGCCGGTGAGCTCGAGCTGGGCGCCCTTGTCATTGGTCATGACGATCACCTGGGCGCCTCTGCCAAGCGCGCCGCCACCGCCGGCCGCGCCGTAGACGCCCGTCACATCGCTGGCGCGTCGGATGTGGCGCACCCTGCCCTGAAAATAGGTCTTGGATGCGCCGAAGGCGAGGCCGCCCGAGATGCCGCCGATCGAGATCGGATAGCGTTTGCCATGGAAGCTCAGCGTGCCTTCCCCGCCGGAACCGCCGATGAAGAAGGCAGCCTTGTAGACGGAGAAGCGGATCGTGCCGCTGTCGGCATGCGCGGCGCTGGCAATGCTGACGCCAGCGGCAGCAATGGCCGCAACCGCGACTGAACGGAACCTGGACGAAATCTTCATGATGGAGAACTCCTCAAGCATCGCCGCTTACCCAGCTGGCCGGGGACTATCAGCTTCAAAAGTATAGCTGAACCCTCTTGCCCCTCCATTGGTTCCAAGCATGCGACCCGAAATCCGGCGGTCACAAAATGCTGAGCGAGGAAGGCAAAAGCCGATGAGAAGCACGTGCGTGTGCTGGCTGGTGGAGCTGAGGGGGATCGAACCCCTGACCTCATCATTGCGAACGATGCGCTCTCCCAGCTGAGCTACAGCCCCGTTCCAGCGGATGGGCTTGTATCGGTCGCGGCCGTTTCGTGTCAAGGCGAAAGACCGGGCCGGCACAAGCGCCGTGGCCAAGCCCACGGGCCTTGCCCGCTCGCCAAGCCCGCGGGCCTTGCCCGCTCGCCAAGCAATGGCTACATGTCGGCGACAATTTTGGAGACCGGCATGATCGCCCTTATTCAGACCATCGTCATGGCGCTTGATATCTACTGGTGGATCATCATCGCCTCGGCGATCTTTTCCTGGCTCTACGCCTTCAATGTCGTCAACTCGCGCAACCAGTTCGTCGGCAGCGTCGGCAATATGCTCTATCGGCTGACCGATCCGGCGCTGCGCCCGATCCGCCGCTTCATGCCCGATCTCGGCGGCATCGACATTTCGCCGATCATCCTGCTTCTGATCATCTTCTTCATCCGGCAGTTTCTGGTCACCACCGTCTGGTCCTGGGTCGTGGCCGGCGGCTGATGAGCCCGCCGTTTCGGCTGCGTGAGAACGGCATCGACCTCTTCGTGCGGCTGACGCCGAAAGCGGCGCTCGATCGGATTGATGGCGTCGAGACCGCCGCCGACGGGCGCAATCATCTCAAGGCGCGCGTGCGCGCCGTGCCGGAGAACGGCGCCGCCAATCAAGCGCTGGAACGGATGCTGGCCAAGGCGATGGATGTGCCAGTGTCGGCCGTTTCGGTGGTCGCCGGCGGCACGTCGCGGCTGAAGACGTTGCGGATTGTCGGTGAGCCGACCGCGCTGGCAAAGAGCGTCGAGGCTCTTTCCAAATAGCCTTCAATCCCCCAGCGGCAGCTTCGGATCATCGACCTTCAGCGTGTTCACGCTTTGCTTGATGCGGCGCAGATTCTCCAGCACTTTCGGCCCGCGCGATTCCGCCACCGTGGTGGCGATCATGTCGAGGATGGCGAGCAGCGCATAGCGCGACGAGGTCGGCTTGTAGATGTTGCCGTCCTCGACGGACTGCAAAAGGATGACCGTGTCGGCGACCTTGGCCAGGGCCGACTCCGGCGCGGTGATGGCGACGGTGGCGGCGCCATATTGCTGGGCAACCTCGACGGCTTCGATCACCGAGCGCGCATAGCCCGAGACGGAGAAGGCAAGCAGCGTCGTTTCGGGCGTCGCCACCGCGGCATACATGCGCTGCAGCTGGCCGTCGGTCTGGGCGAGGGCCGACAGGCCGAGCCGGAACAGCCGGTTCTGCATCTCGGTCGCCATCATCGAGGAGATGCCGCCTGAGCCGATGCACAGCACATTGCCCGAACCGGCGATGCGGGCGGCAACATCCATCAGCGTCGTCATGTCGAGGTTTTCGCTGGCGCGCTGGATGGCGGCGATGGCCGCCTCGGTGATTGCCGAGGCGATGCGCTGCTCGCGCGCGTCGCGGCTGAGCGGCTCCGGCGACAGATACTGGCCGCCGATGGCGATCGCCTGCGCCAGGTAGAACTTGAAATCGCGCAGGCCCTCGCAGCCGAGATTGCGGCAGAAGCGGGTGACGGTCGGCTCGCTGACACCGACGCGCGCCGCGATCTCCGAGATGGCGGCCTTGGAGGCGAAGTCGAGGTCAGAAAGCACCAGCTCGGCCAGCCGGCGGTCCGACTTGGTGCCGTCCTGCGACATCAATTGCAGGCGGGTGATGATGTCGGCCGGGGTCTTCATCTCATCATCTCACAGCGGCAGGCCCGTCGCCTTATCGAAGAGGTGGATGTTGCGCGGATCGACGCTCACCGGCAGCCGGTCGCCCGGCTTCACCTGCAGCCGGTCGCGGAACACTGCGCGCACCGTGTCGCCGCCGACGGAGCCATAGACATGCGTTTCCGAGCCGGTCGGCTCGACGACATCGACCTTAATGGCGAGGGCATCGCCGCCGGCGCCGACCACGAAATGCTCGGGCCTGATGCCGGCCTCGACCGTGTCGCTGCCGGACGTAGCCTTGTCCGGGAGCGCCAGACGGCCGCCGCCTGTCGTTTCAAACCAGGACTTGGCTCCGGCGGTCTTCAGCGCGCCGGAGACGAAGCTCATCGAGGGCGAGCCGATGAAGCTGGCGACGAATTTGTTGGCCGGCCGGTCGTAGAGCTCCAGCGGCTGCCCGACCTGCTGAATGCGGCCGCGGTCCATCACCACGATGCGGTCGGCCATGGTCATCGCCTCGATCTGGTCGTGGGTGACATAGACGATGGTCGGTTTCAGCCGCTGGTGCAGCGCCTTGATCTCGGTGCGCATCTGCACGCGCAGCTGCGCGTCGAGATTGGAAAGCGGCTCGTCGAACAGGAAGACCGAAGGCTCGCGCACGATGGCGCGGCCCATGGCGACGCGCTGGCGCTGGCCGCCGGACAATTGCCTGGGATAGCGGTCGAGATAGGAGAAGAGGTTGAGCACGCCCGAGGCCTTCTTGACCTTGTCATCGATCGCGGCGCGGTTCTCACCGCGGATTTTCGGGCCGAAGCCGATATTCTCCGAAGCCTTCAGATGTGGAAACAGCGCGTAGGACTGGAACACCATAGCGATGTTGCGCTTCTGCGGCGGCAGGTCGTTGGCGCGCGTGCCGCCGATGACGAGATCGCCGGAGGTGATCGTCTCCAGCCCGGCCAGCATGCGCAGCAAGGTCGACTTGCCGCAGCCGGAGGGGCCGACCAGCACGACGAACTCACCGGTCCGGATGTCGAGATTGATATCTTCGAGGATCTTGTGCTGGCCGAAGGATTTCGACAGGTTGCGGAACTGGACGTCGGTCATGGTCACGCTCCCAGTATGTCGTCGATGAAAGGCAGGTAACCGGCTGTCAGCCCGGCATCCACGGGCACCACGGCACCTGTTATGCCGGAAGCGCGGTCGGAGGCAAGGAAAGCGACGGCTTCCGCTACCTCCGAAGCGTCGACGATGCGGCCAAGCGGATAGAGCCGCTTGAGCCGGCCGAGGATCTCGGGATCCTTGGCCAGACGATGGTCCCAGGCGGCGGTGCGGATCGAGCCCGGACAGACGACATTGGCGCGCACGCCGCTGCGGCCAAGCTCGACGGCGATCGACTTGGCATAGGCGTTGATGCCGGCCTTGGCAGCGGCATAGGCCGGATTGCCGAAATGCGCGATGGCGTTGACCGAGGAGATGAACACGACGCTGCCCGCGCCGCGCTTGGACATCGCCTTGATCAGCGGATCGGCGAAGGTCATCACGCCGGTCAAATTGAGGTCGAGCTCCTCTTCGATCTTGTCCGCCGTCAGCACCTTCAAGGTCTCGGCGCGCGTCCAGCCGGCATTGTTGATCAGGATGTCGGGAACGCCGTCTTTGTCGAGCAGTGCCGGGATTGCCGCTTCGATCGAGGCCCGGTCGAGCAGGTTGAAGACGTGGCGAGAGGCGATATGCGGCCCGGCCAGCGCTTCTACCGACTGGTCGCAGCCGACGATGCGCGCGCCGCGCTCGGCCATGAGCTCAACGATCGCCGAACCGAGGCCGCCGCCGGCGCCCGTGACGACAACGGTTTTGCCCTCGAAATCGGCCTTCGATACCACGATACGCGCTCCTCCGCCGTGCCAGACAACGGCGGAACGCTATCCAACAAAATGTAATTTAGCAACATGATAAACCGCTTGCATTGGGCATAACCCTCGATAATGTAGGAAAGTAACATAAATCCTGTGCCTCTTAAGGCCAGGCGCGAATGCACATCATGGGAGGAAATCAGATGAGCCTTGCGAAATGGACTGTCGGCCTGTTGGCCGGAATGAGCATGCTGGCTTTTGCCGCACCCGCCGATGCCGGCGAGGTGCGCGTCACCGTCGCCGAGTACAGCGCCAAGACCGGCCCCTATTTCGAAGCGGTGAAGAAGGAATTCGAGGCGGCCAATCCCGGCATCACCATCAAATACGAAGTGGTGCCGTGGGACGTGCTCCTGCAGAAACTCACCACCGACATCACCGCCGGCACCAATGCCGACCTTTCGATCATCGGAACGCGCTGGCTGATCGACTTCGTCCAGCAGGATGTCGCCGAGCCGCTCGACAGCTACATCACGCCCGAGTTCAAGGACCGCTTCATCGACACCTTCCTGCAGCCCTCGATCATGGACGGCCACACCTACGGCCTGCCGATCGCTGCCTCGGCGCGCGCCATGTATTACAACAAGGAGCTGTTCGAGAAGGCCGGCATCGCCAAGCCGCCGGGCACCTGGACCGAGCTGCAGGAGGACGCGCGCAAGATCAAGGCTCAAGGCGCCTTCGGCTACGGCCTGCAGGGCAAGGAGATCGAGACCGACGTCTATTACTACTACGCGATGTGGTCCTTCGGCACCGAGATCCTCAACAAGGACGGCACCTCCGGCTTGAGCACGCCCGGCGCGCTCGAGGCCGCCAAGCTCTACAAGTCGATGATCGACGAGGGGCTGACGGAACCTGGCGTGACCTCCAACAATCGCGAGGACGTGCAGAACCTGTTCAAGCAGGGCAAGGTCGGCATGATGATCACCGCGCCCTTCCTCTCCAACCAGATCAAGGAAGAAGCGCCGAAGCTGAAATACGGCGTCGCCGCCATCCCCGCCGGACCGACCGGCGCGCGCGGCACCTATGGCGTCACCGACTCCATCATCATGTTCAAGAACTCCAAGAACAAGGACGAGGCCTGGAAGCTGCTCGACTTCCTGTTCACCAAGGAGCAGCGCGCCAAGTTCACGCAAGGCGAGGGCTTCCTGCCGGTGAACAAGGAGGAGGCCAAGATGGACTATTACGTCAACAACGCCGACCTCGCCGCCTTCACCGCGCTTCTGCCCGACGCCCGCTTCGCGCCAGTTATCCCGGGCTGGGAAGAAATCGCCCAGATCACGTCGGACGCCATGCAGAAAATCTATCTCGGCAGCGCCAAACCGGAAGACGCCCTGAAGGAGGCAGCGGACAAGGCGAACGCCGTTCTGAAGAAGAAATAAGGGCGTATCTCCCTGCGCCCGTGGCGCGCTCCACCCGTCGGAGCGCGCCACACTTTCCCTGCCTCCTTCCTCTCCCTCCGGAGGGGGGAGAGGTGGCTCGGCGAAGCCGAGACGGAGTGGGGGAACCACCTGGCCACCGCCGCGAGCGGACTTACGAAAGACACTCCGCGCAAGCATCGCCTCGCCTTGCGCCAGGGATCGACCCCCCACTCCGTCGAGCTGCGCTCGACACCTCTCCCCCGATCGACGGGGGAGAGGAAGGGCTCTCTTCCGCACCCGCCGCGGAGGACGGGCGCACAGGTGAGGAACAGCGCCACCACTTGCAAGGAATCCGGAAGCGACGTCCTGAGAAGAAGGAGGCAAGTCAATCTGTTAAGCCAGCCTCATCCATCCGCAACGCGACACAAACCAGCCGATGCAAAATCGTTTCCTGCCCTATCTGCTGACCTTGCCCAGCCTGTTCCTGGCGGCGGTGGTGATTTTCTGGCCGGTCTGGGACCTGATCCAGATCTCGACGCATGACGTCAACCGCTTCGGTCAGCTTCGCGAGTTCAGCGGCCTGGCCAATTTCGCGGCGCTCGCCGCCGATCCCGATTTTGTCGCCGCGCTCTGGCGCACAGCGCTGTGGACGGTGCTCGTGGTCGGCGGCGCGCTGCTTTTGTCGATCCCGGTGGCAATCATCCTCAACACGGACTTCTACGGCCGCGGCCTCGCCCGTGTCGTCATCATGCTGCCCTGGGCAGTGTCGCTGACCATGACGGCGGTGGTCTGGCGCTGGGCCCTCAACGGCGAAAGCGGCATGCTGAATTCGGCGCTGATGAAGCTCGGCCTGATCAGCCAGAACATCCAGTGGCTGGCCAGCGCCGAGACCGCCTTCCCGATGCAGGTGCTGATCGGCATATTGGTGACGGTGCCGTTCACCACAACGATCTTCCTCGGCGGCCTGTCCTCGATCCCCGACGATCTCTATGAGGCGGCGGCACTCGAAGGCGCGACGCCCTTGCAGCAGTTCCGCGAGATCACCTTTCCGCTGCTAAAACCCTTCATCAACATCGCGATCGTGCTCAACACCATCTATGTCTTCAACTCTTTCCCGATCATCTGGGTGATGACTCAAGGGGGGCCGGCGAACTCGACCGACATATTGGTCACGCATCTCTACAAGCTGGCCTTTCGCATCGGCAAGCTGGGCGAGGCTTCCGCCGTGTCGCTGGTGATCTTCGCGATCCTGCTCGTCTTCACCATGATCTATGTCCGGCTCGCCATGCGGGAGCAGCGCGCATGAACGGCAAGTTGAAACGCACCATCATCGCCTGGCTGCTGCTTGCACCGTTGGTCGCGGTGACGATCTTCCCCTTCGCCGTGATGTTCCTCACCGCGGTCAAACCCCGCACCGAAGTGCTGACGCCCACCTGGTGGCCGAGCGAATTCCGCTGGTCGAATTTCGCCGACATGTGGGTGGCGACCGGTTTTGGCCAGGCGCTCGTCAACTCGCTCTATGTCTCGGCGCTGGCGACCATCGGCGCGATCCTGATCTCGGTGCCGGCGGCTTATGCGATGTCGCGCTTCCGCTTCGGCGGCTATGGCGCCTTCCGCCAGTTCCTTTTGATCTCGCAGATGATCTCGCCGATCGTGCTGGTGCTCGGCCTGTTCCGGCTGATGGCCGCCTGGGGCCTGGTCGAGAGCACCACCGCGCTCGGCTTCATCTACATGGCTTTCAATGTCGCCTTTACGGTCTGGATGCTGCAGAGCTATTTCGACACCATCCCGCGCGACCTCGAGGAGGCGGCCTGGACGGAAGGTGCCGGCCGCTGGCTCACCCTGCGCAAAGTGTTCCTGCCGCTTTGCCTGCCGGCGATCGCGGTGACGGCGATCTTCACCTTCATCAATGCCTGGAACGAGTTCGTCGTGGCGCTCACCATGCTGCGCAGCCAGGAAAGCTACACGCTGCCGATCCAGGTTTTCTCGCTGGTCGCCGGCCGCTATACGATCGAATGGCACCATGTCATGGCGGCCACGCTGCTGGCGACGCTGCCGGTGGCGATCCTCTTCATCTGGCTGCAGCGCTATCTCGTCCGCGGATTGGCGCTCGGCGCGGTCAAATAGCAATCCCGGCAATTCCAGGAAAGTGTGCAGCGGTTTTCCGTCCGGAATTGCGAAGAACCAAAAGTCCAGTACGGAGCATTCATGCGCATCTTCACCGCCTCGCTGGCGACGGAAACCAACACCTTCTCGCCGGTGCCGACAGATCGGGCTTCCTTCGAGATGGCCTTCTATGCCGGCCCCGGAAAACATCCGGAGACGCCGACGCTCTGCTCCTCGCCGATCGTGGCGTTGCGCAAGCGCGCCGCGAAGGAAGGGTTGACCGTCATCGAAGGCACCGCCACCTGGGCCGAACCCGGCGGCCTGGTGCAACGGCAGACCTATGAGACGCTGCGCGACGAGATCCTTGGCCAGCTAAGGGAGGCACTGCCGGTCGATGCCGTCATCTTCGGCCTGCATGGTGCCATGGTGGCGCAAGGCTATGACGATTGCGAAGGCGATCTCCTGGAGCGCGTGCGCGCCATCGTCGGCCCGAAAGTGGTGATTGCCTCCGAGTTCGATCCGCACAGCCATTTGACCCCGAAACGCGTCGCGGCTTGCGACATCATGGCCTACTTCCTCGAATTTCCGCACACCGATTTCTACGAGCGCGGCGAGCATGTGGTCGAGCTCGGCCTCGCCGCGGCGCGCGGGGAGATCAAGCCTGTGATCTCGACCTTCGACTGCCGCATGATCCAGGTGCTGCCGACCAGCCGCGAGCCGATGCGCTCCTTCGTCGACAGGATCAAGGCGCTGCATGGTAAGGACGGCGTGCTGTCGGTCTCGGTCATTCACGGCTTCATGGCGGCCGACGTGCCGGAGATGGGCACGCGCATCCTGGTCGTCACCGACAATGACAAGGAAAAGGGCGACAAGCTCGCCGAAACGCTCGGGCGCGAGCTCTACGCCTTACGTGAGAAGACCGCCATGACGATGCTTTCCGCCTCGGTCGGCATCGAGCGGGCCTTAGCCGTGCGCACCGAGCGCCAGGACAAGCCGGTCGTGATCGCCGACATCTGGGACAATCCGGGCGGCGGCGTGCCGGGCGACGGCACCATCGTGCTGCGAGAGCTGCTTTCGCGTGGCGTGACCAAGGTTGGCGTAGCGACGATTTGGGACCCGATCGCCGTGACCTTCTGCCATGCGGCCGGCGAAGGCGCGGTCATCGACCTGCGCTTCGGCGGCAAAGCCGGCCCTCAGGCCGGCGAGCCGATCGATGCCCGCGTCAGGGTGCTGAAGACAACCAACGAAGGCTGGCAGAGCTTCGGGCCAAGCCGGGTGACGCTGGGGCCGTCGGCGGTGGTGCGCATCGAAGGCACCGAGGTCGACGTCATCTTGAACACCAACCGCACCCAGACTTTCGAGCCGGATATCTTTTCCAACATCGGCATCGATCCGCTGTCGAAGGATGTCCTCCTGATCAAGTCGACGAATCATTTCTACGCCGGCTTCGCGCCGATCGCCGCCGAGATCATCTATGTGGCTGCGCCGAGTTCTTATCCGAGCAGTCCGGCGGTGACGGACTACAGAAAGCTCAACCGGCCGATCTGGCCGCGGGTGGCGGATCCTTGGCGCGGATGATCTCCCCGTTGAGGGCATAGGCGCTAAGATAGGTATTGCGGCGCGGAATCGGTTGTGATTCTACGCTGGAGATGACACACGAATC
>NZ_JAIUHG010000026.1 GCF_020164955.1 Mesorhizobium sp. CA8 | reverse complement strand
CCCATCCGAGCAACCCTCGTCTTTTAATCGCACGAAAGGGCGGGCCACCGATCTCCGCCTCGGAACATGACGTCTAGCCCAATATGAGCAACCGGTAACCGTCCACAATAAGACAATGGCTTCCGGCGTTACACGGCGCCAAGCCGCGCTAACTTGCTCGCTCTTACGCTTCGCGCGACTTCTCGGCGCGGTGATACGCCCTTTGGCGCGCCGCAGTTATTGCGCGGCATCCTTTCGATCTGCAACGAGACGAGCTCTGGTTCGAGTGTGCCGTCGACAGTGGCGAATTGGTTGGAATCGTACCGGGCAAATCGCACTTCGCCTGCAGACCATTTCGCTATCACTCCCCGCGGCTTTACGGAAAGTCGCCAGCATCCTGGATTGCTTCCGCGACCTTCGAAGTGCTGTTCACATCCATGCCGGCGTAGGTCGCTGTCGCACTGAAGTTCGTCGCGGTAGCCCTCAGGACCGCCTTGCGTGCTTACGGCGCCACCACCTCGCCGGTTCGCGTTTCCCATGCCGTGATTTGGGCCTCGTAGCTAAATTCTTCCATCAGATCCGCCGCGCCAAAGGCGGGCGCAAGGCATGTAAAAACCAAGCATACAGCTGTCGCGAATCTTGCTCTTGTCATCAGAGTGTCAGGTCGCCGTAGAGAACGCGGCGCACATGACCGACGAAAGTCGCCGATTTGATTTGCGATTTCTATTACGAGATCACCTAGCTTCGGTGCGTGCTTAGCCGCCCCGCAGCACGCGCCAGATATCGGACCAATAGGCCGCGATCAGGGAAGCCAGAGCCGCAGCCGGCAATCGGATCGCCAGCAATCGCGAGCAGTTGCACCGGATCAGCAAGAGCCTGTCGGTTAGCGGCGATAGGATGATGCAGAGCGCGACCGCCCAAGGATGTGCAACTCCATACCGACAGCCGGAGGTGGCTTCATAACAAGCTGTAGCTGATCCACCTCCAAAGCGAAGCGCGCGTGGGCAGCTGAGATTTGGAGCAGCTTCCTCAGACGCGCGGCAGACGGGGCCCGCCCGCGACGAACCTGCCCCGTCCACACAGCCGGTCCGAATGTCGTCGCCGGTGAAAGAGGCGCTCTCGCCACCAACCCGAAATCGTGTGGCGGCCGGAACAAAGGGGTCTGGCGCTTGTTGAGTGACACCCATTCAGCAAGGAACCTATCGATGAAACACCGCCTTCTAATGACAGCGCTGTCCACCTGCGCGGTCCTGACATTTGCCGTGCCTTCCTATGCTGCCGATAAAGCTCAGGACTTCGTCGATAAGGCCGCCGCCGGAGGCATGTTCGAGGTCGAGTCGAGCAAGATCGCACAAGGCAAGGCTCAGGATCAGGCAGTCAAAGACTTCGCGCAGAAGATGATCGACGATCACGGCGCGGCAAACGCCAAGCTGGAGACGATCGCCGGCGAGCAGAAACTGAAGGTGCCTGCCCAGACGGACGCCGCGCACAAGAGCGAACTCGACACCCTGAACACCGGCAAGGACGCACTCGACAAGTCTTACGTGCAGATGCAGCGCGACGCACATGCTGACGCTGTGAAGCTGTTCGAAGGCTACGCCAAGGACGGCGACAATGCTCAGCTCAAGACATTCGCGCAGCAGACGTTGCCGACGCTCAAGATGCATCAGGAAATGATCGAAAAGATCGCATCCGGCACCAGCGACAAGTCTTCCACGACGAGCTCGACGACGCCCGCGGTCTCCACGAGCGACACCAATAATCCGGCCGCGCCCGTGCCTGGCGCCAACAGCTTCACCGAAGCGCAGGCGAAATCGCGGATTCAGGATGCCGGCTTCTCCAATGTCAGCGCGCTGACGAAGGACGACCAAGGCATCTGGCGCGGCACCGCCCAGAAAGACGGAAAGCAGGTGACCGTAGCGCTCGATTTCCAAGGCAACGTGGTTGCCGGCGCTCAATAACCGAACTCAGAAAGGGAGTGAAACAATGACCACTGTCACCGGACTTTTCGATGACTATCAGGACGCCTCCGACGCCGTGAGCGAATTGGAAGCCATTGGCGTACCGCGAGACGACATCAGCATCGTGGCCAACAATTCCGACAATTGGTATCGACAGGACGAGACTTCAGAAACCGGCGAAGATGCCGCCGCTGGTGCCGGCCTGGGAGCGCTGGTCGGCGGCGCGGGCGGCCTGCTCACGGGGCTCGGGATCATGGCGATCCCCGGTGTCGGGCCCGTTGTGGCCGCAGGCTGGCTCGCTGCTACGGCTGTCGGCGCGGTTGGCGGCGCTGTGGTGGGCGGAGCCGCAGGCGGCATAGTAGGGGCGCTGACTGAATCTGGCGTTTCGGAACGTGATGCACATGTCTACGCCGAGGGCGTGCGCCGCGGAGGCAGTCTGGTGACTGCCAGAGTGGATGATCGGCTTGCCGGCGAGGCTGAACGGATCCTGCGAGGAGAGCGTTCCGTCAATATCGACGAGAGGCGTAGCGCTTACGAGGCCGGCGGCTGGACAGGGTTCGACGCCACCGCAGAGCCCTATGATGCCATCGAAGCGGAACGCGATCGCGTTCGCCGAACGACACCGCTGTAATCAATGAGGCCCCGTGGAACTCTCCACGGGGCCTTTGTGTAACCCGGCTGTAGCAATCTCATGCAACGTCACGCAGGCCCAGCGGCTAATTGCGCCGCTTCACCCAATGGGCGGCAATTTGCTCTAATGCGACCTCTCAAAAGACAAGGTGCTTACGCTTTCGTTCGGGCTTTTTCGGCTGGCGCGCCAGAATTCCCCGACCCATTGGAATATCCAGGATCGTTTGCAGCTTTGCGAGCTGCTCCGGAAAATTCTGCGCAAGGTATCTAACCACCCGCGCGTTCTCCATCAGCCGATCGAGATAGGACCTTGCCGCCGTTAGCTCAAGCGCCCAGATGCCGCCAAAGCTGGCGCAGTACAGGAATTCATCATTCAGCGCGTCAAACTCGATTTCCATGGCAGCTAGCTGCTCGGCTGTAACGCCAACAAACTTCCTTCTTGGCCTGGACGAATCCGCCAACTGCGAAGCCGGCGTTAGTGTGCTGAGAAGCTGCGCATAGTGGAAGTTCGCCCGTTTCAGAGCGATCATCAACTTTGCCGCCTTGAGCTGCCTTTCGGGCACCATCTTGCGCAATGATGCGAAGACCTGGGGCGGCACATACCAATCCTGCAGGAGATCGAGGACCTCAGGAGAAATTCCGCAGATCGCTGACTTCGCTTCAACAGGTGGACTCGGGGTCGGCGCAGGTTGCTGGCCAATGACCCGTTCAGCCAATGGCTTTGGCAGGACCGCGAGGCCTTCGGCCGATAGCAGGCGACGGAACGGATCCTGCTGCAACGGAACTCGCAACGCTCCAGCCATTATCTCCAGCCGATGCCGAGGGACTCTCGCCTCGACCATCATGCTGCGCGTTCTTTCGCATTCAGCCGTATAGGTCCTGCGCAGCCAGGTACCGGTGAACACCCGGCCGGGCTCGTGCATTTTCTCCAACAGTGCGGCGTGCCTGGTGCGGCTGTTTTGCAGAACGCGGTAGGCGGCTTGCTGGCTCAAAGTGACGCGCCGTACCGTCATGAGGCGCTCCCCACGAATGTCCGGCCAGCTAGTGCAACAAGCGGGTTCAACGATGGGAAAAGAAACGCGTCGAGCTTCATGCCATTGTTGACATGGAAATTCCCCTTGATCCCGGCGACTTCATGCGTTGGGACGATCAGGTAATCACGAATGGCCAAATCGCCCGGATGCATTCGGATCAGAACGAAGATATCCGCCGTGGCCTCTCTCGCGGCCTTTGAAGACCAGCGCGGATAGGCGCTGTGAGAAACGCGACAACGGGCTATCGCGATCGCCACGGTGAACTCGTCATTGATCCGGATGAGCTCCCTTCCTGGGTCACAGGAGGCTTGCCCGCCTACCTCTTTGATCGCGACCAACAGGTCTTCTATCACGCGACAGCGGATAGCTTCGAGGCGCTTGCCGATTTCCATGAAATGACACTTTCTGGGCGGCCGGCAGCCGACCAGTCTATATGCGGCAAGCAGGCCTCCGAAACGCGATCTATAGCGCCAGCTCGATGGGCATCCGGGCGCTGCGTTGATGATCGCATCAGAAAGCTTCCCATGGCATTTGTAGAGACTTTGCAGGGCCGCCAGCATCTCGTCATCGCTCATGCGCGGGTACAGCAATTCAATTTTTCGCTGCGCCTTCTCAAACTGTTTGCGGTTTACGATCGGTTCAAAAACGTTTTCGGCCCTGACCCATTGGTCCGGGGGGTTCCACACCATCTTGCTTTTGAGTTTCATGCAGCGGCGATTCCAAACGTTGTTGCCGATATATTTCTCGTTGGTAAGGACACGGCGAACCCCTTCGCGCTTCCATGGCCGGCCGAAGTCATTCACAATTTCCCGGGCATTCAGGTATCTTGCGATCTCAGCTTCATTTTTCCGCGACCCGACAAACAGGCGAAAGATCAGCTGCACTGTCGCTATCTCCTCCGGCGGCCCGGGGACGATGATCACGCGGTCAGATTGAAGGTTCTTGTGCTCGTTGCGGCCGAGCAGCAGCTTCGGGTGTCCAAACTGGTCGACCATCAGACGCCTTAGTCCGAGCCCCTGCATGCCGCCGACGTGGAACCCCATCCCGGCCACCCTCAGCTGGCCCATGAAGACCTTCTGCGACAGCATCCGGCTATACTCTGCCGCCATGCTGCGCTTTATGGCCTTGAGTATGTCCGATCCTACGGTGCCGTCGTTGCCGAATTGCTCGGCGCAAAATTCGATCCGAACGCCGGCCATCTGACATCGATATTCATAGGAGGCGCTTTCATCGATGTTTTGGAATCGGCCCCATCGGCTCACGTCGTAGA
Organism: Mesorhizobium sp. CA8; assembly: GCF_020164955.1. Taxonomy (GTDB): domain Bacteria; phylum Pseudomonadota; class Alphaproteobacteria; order Rhizobiales; family Rhizobiaceae; genus Mesorhizobium. The sequence goes on along the minus strand of NZ_JAIUHG010000026.1, from coordinate 94,768 downwards.
CGACGACCGTCTCGAAATCGGCGAGCCCGTGTTCAACGTCGAACAGCAGCTTCTTGAGGCCGGGCCGGCTTTCCATATGCAGTCCGCTTCGGCCGGGGTCTTCGTATGTGGCAACGATGTCGTACCCCATGACCTCGGCATAACCGCGGATTGCATCCCTCTGGTTGTCGAGTGAGTAGGTCTGCTGGTCGGTGGACATTCGGAGGTATTGCGCGGCACGAACGCCCCTCCTCCGAAGGGGGTCGCCTGCCGCCGCAAACTTGTCCATGGCCTTGCACCGTCGTGCCGGCACTTTAAATTAGCGGTCGATGGCCGCACGGCAAGAGGACTCGAATGCAGCAATATATCGGGCTGATTCATAAAGAAGAGGCGAGCGACTACGGCGTGTCCTTCCCCGACTTTCCCGGCGTCGTCACGGCTGGCGCAACGTTTGAAGAAGCGCGTCACCTTGCCGAGGAGGCCCTCGCCTTGCATGTCGAGGGTCTGATCGAAGACGGCGAGGCCGTTCCAAAACCCAACCCGATCGAGCAGATCATGGCATGCCTGGATCATCGCGGACTTGCTGCAATCATGGTGCCGTTGAAGGTCGGTTGAACACGGCAGCTGTCACTGTCCCCGGAGACGATCTTTCCCGTTTGGCAACCAAGGCGCTCAACCGCCGGGAAACCTTGATTCATTTCGTGAGCAGGCTCCGCCGCCGTTCCGCCGCAATGCAGCCCCACTCGGGAATTTGTTCGCCCCATCCTGTCAGTCCCCAGGGGCTTCAGAGGAGTTCGTAAGATGTTTATCAAGAAGGCCATTCTCGCGGTGGTGATGACGGCGGCGCTCGCCGGCTGCGAGACGCAAACCGAAGGCCAGCAGCGGGCCACCACCGGTGCATTGCTCGGAGGCGCCGGCGGCGCGCTGGTTGGCCAGGCAATCGGCGGCAACACGAAAAGCACGGTGATCGGCGCGGCGAGCGGCGCACTGCTCGGCGCCGTGGTCGGCTCGGCCACCACGCCTCAGCGCCGCGGCGATCAGCTCTGCCGCTATCAGGACCGCTATGGCCGCATCTACACCGCGCCCTGCGACGACCGCTACTACAACGGCAATTACTGATCGAAGTCTGATTGGCTGGAGACCGGCGCCTTGAGCGCCGGCTCCTTGCCTAAAACAGCAATGACAAGGAATGCATAAAGCGCGCTTGCTCGTGGCGGTCCACACGCCAGCAGGAAGGAACATTTCGATATTCATGAAGTTTGGCGAACCCTGTTGGGGAGCCAAATCCATGCACAGTCGAAAATCCGTGAAAGCGGCGCTGGTCAATCAGATCGACGCTGTTCAGCTCACAATCTCGCGGCTGCAGGCGGAGCTAGTCACCGGCTGCAAATCGAACAGAAACTCTCGGCGTTGTGGCTATGAACTCAACGCTCAGAAAGCACGCCTAGTTCGGCTGCAGGCGGTTCTAGCAAACTATCCCTCAGGACCGATTTCGGGAGACGGGCAGCCGCAGGCTGGGAGCGATAGCACGCACACTTGGTCGAGCGGGCGCTCGCATCCCCGATCGGAACCTCAGCGTTGCGTATAGAGCGTCTCAGGCCGCCGGAGACGCTCCTTTAAGCAAGCCCCGCCAGTTGATGGTCGACATGCGATCGAGACCGGCGCATTTAGCGCCGGCTCCTTCTCGTTGTCATTCTTTTGCACGGTTTCTACGGTACGGAGATTTTGCGGGCGGGCAGGAGGAGGTCGAGAATGACAAGCCTTGCCGGCGCACTGAAAAATCGCGGCAAACATGCGATCAAGCGGCTGCTTCGCTACGATGACCGCAACTGGCTGCGGATCCGCCAGATCGAAGCTTTCACAACGTTCCTCGAAGCAGCCAACCGCAAGTCGCGCGACGTGATCGAGATCTCGCCGGGCTGGAACCGCTATTGGCGCGCGCTCTGCCCCAACTATCGCTCGGTCGATTTCCCAGATTTCGACATCTGCAAGGACTGCACCGAGGAGCAATATTCGATCGTCATCGCCGACCAGGTGCTGGAGCATGTGCAGCGCCCGGTGGCGGCTGCCGCCAACATCCACGCCATGACGAAGCCCGGCGGCTGGGCGATGGTGGCCACCCCTTTCCTGTTCCGCGTGCATGCTCGCCCGCACGACTACAATCGTTGGACGCCCCCGGGCCTTAAGCAGCTCATGGTCGAGGGCGGCTTTGCCGAGGACGACGTGCAGGCCTTCGGCTGGGGCAACAAGGCCTGCGCCAGGGCGCATATCGGTGGCCCGGTGCGGGCGTATGGGGTGTGGCGGGACTTGAGCAACGACGAGGAATACCCGCTTATGGTATGGGCTTTCGCGAAGAAGCACGGTTAATCCCTGCTCCGAGCAGGACTTTCGAACGGCCGATCCGAGCCAAGACGGGACCTGTCCAACTGAGAAAGGAGTCCGCCCGTGCCGTGCGCAGCAGAACGCGTTCGGCTTCTTCTTTGAACTCGCTCCCAGAGAGAAGTTTTCGACCTGCCTTCGGCGGAACCGACCAGCGAAATTGCCGTTCTCTCATGCCGATCAGGAGCGCTCAATGTTCAACCCATGGGTCGATCTCTCTCTTTCCATTCTGGAGGCGCAGCAAGTGATCTGGCTTCGAAGTATGCGAATTGCCAGCGGCGGCAAAGCGGCTGAACGCGAAGCTAACTTGATGATCAGTGAAAAAATCGAGGCTGCCGGCCGCGCAACTGTGATGCTCGCTATGGGCGCATCAGCAGACAAGCTCGCAAGTTACTACGGCGGGAAGATTAGGGCGAACAGAAAGCGGCTTTCACGGTCGTCTGCGTGACCTAGCAGCTTGCGATCCGCCACCACGCAGTTGATTTGCCATCTGACGCGCGGCTTGTTCAGCCAAAGCGGCGTAGGTTTTCGCGCGACGGGGCTTCCATGGTCTCCATGAGGTCAAACTCATTCACCATCCCGCTCTGGAAGAGATAGACCAGTTTGGCGGCGACGTTCTGCGCATCGTCCGAGTCCAGTCGATGCCCCTCCTGCTTTTATAGGTGGTGCAGAATGCGCGTGAGCATTTCGAGGTCGGCCGATTCGAGGATTTGGGTGTGCATCTCAGCGCCTCACGATTGGACGAGAGTGCTATTCGCTCTCCCATCGTCCGTGCGCCATGACAAACCGGACGACGCACGGTCTTTAGGCGTTCCAGGAGTGGTTCGCATTCACATTTGAGGTTGTTCGCAAGCAGCGGCCTTCTAGAGCGCGCGCGGGAACGTTTATTTGGGTGAGAAGTTGGGCTGGGAGACCTGGAGAACATCTCAGAGTGTCCGTGTATGCCGTTGTTCTTTTTCGATATTTACGATGGAAGCGAGTTGATGAGAGACGACTCGGGTGTTGAATGTTCCTCCTTGGCAGAGGTGAGCAGCAGGCGGTCGACGTATTGCCGGACATCGCCCGTGAGGAACTGCCCAATGGCACTGCGCGGACGTTGTTTGTAAAGGTGCGCGACGATGCCGGGCGCTACATCTTCAGAGCATCCCTCAAGCTCGCCTCGGCCTGGATGGTCGAAGATGTGGGCGGCGAGCGCCAGCCCGGTGAGGACCGCTGGGAGGCAGCACTCTCCCGCACCAAAACCCAACTTGGTGAGCTACGCCGAGAGTTTTCAGAGGACGGGTTTGCGTTGGAAATGGACGGGCTCGACAGTCTCTTTTCGGTGGCTGAGGGCGAAGTCGAACGGCTTCGCCGCAACAAGTAAATATGCGCTCCGCGCTATGTGCAGCGCGCAGGGCTCCCTGAACGATCCAGCGCCTAATGAGGGAAAGCTCTAGGTCCTGCTGGTACTTCCCTCGCATTTTTTATGAGTTGGTTGATTTGTTTCCGAAGGGACATCCCCTCCAATTGCCGTATCTCGTACCCTTCGCTCTTAAGCTTTGTACGCACATCTCCGAAACTTGCGTATTCCCCGGACCTGGCCAGGTCAAATGCGCGCTCAATGGTCGTTTTTCTGTGATCCATAGGGCCACGCATATAGGCTCGAGGACGCCCGCGACAACGGTTTTTGGGCGCCAAATTTGAGGCCCAATCCTAGCCCCACGTCTTGTGCAGACGAAGTGGAAATTCTTGCAGCGTCAAATCCGACCTCTATGTCCAGCATCAGCGCAAACCGGCCGTAGCTAACGCTAAATCCAGGGTTCAGGAAGCTATCGCCATTTCCATTTCAAGCGCTGGAACGATCCCGTTGGCGTAGAGGATGACAGCATCCTCGAACTCGCCGCTTGCAGGATCGCCAGTGCGGCTGAATGCGACGACGCCGGCCGAACATCCCGCCAGTTTTTCTGCCAGTCGCAAGGCATGCTCGACATCCTGTACTTCCACCGCCTCTCCGGCGGTGATCGCTCCCTTGGGCGTAAAATTGAAACTCTGAACAACGAAATACGTCAGCAACACCGCCTCCTTTGCCGCGACAGTGTGACTCACCCAGCGATTATATATTTAACAGACCCAAGGCGAATTAGTCCTTGGCTTCAGGTATGGGTTGAACCTGATTAAGCAAGGTTGATAAGGCGGTAATGACCTGAGCCATCACGAACGGCTTGGTTATCATGATGCTGTTCGGAACGCCTTCGGACGGCCAGCGGACTGCGCTGTCCCCGCTTACATAGATCACCGGGAGAACAGGGGTCACGTCGCGGACGTGGCGGGCGATATCCCATCCGTTTTGCCTTCACCAAGCCGAATGTCCGTAAGCAATACTCTGATCTTTTCGGAGCCGGCGTCAAAGGTCGCCAACGCCTCCGTTGCATTGCTGGCCGACACAACGTCAACCCCGCCTCCGCAGCGCCGTCTCTAGGTCCAGCAGTATCAAGGGCTCGTCTTCAACGACGAGAACCGACATGTCGCCCAAGGGGAGACCCCACGTGCCGGCCGCTAACGCGAACCCGCCCCCAACCAGCGGATGAACTCTGCATCCTTCCCGGTGATTTCCTTCACCGCCTTCAAGATCACCCATGGCGCGGTAGCGGGCGCATTGCGTCGATATCAGGGGACTAACGATACTCTTATCTGCATGAGTGTTGTTGCTCGTCAGTGCGCGGTTGTTGGTGGGGCGATCTTCAGCAGGCGACGCTTGGCCGCCTTCGCGCGCGCTTGCCCGTTTCGGATGCGGCAGCACAGCGCAATGCTCACAGCGATACCATGGTTACCGTCGAGCATAGCCGTCGCTTGCTTCAGCGACTGGTCAGCGCGCTTTGCGTGCTGCCGGGCAGCCGCCATTTCGAGAACTACAAGTTCGACCGTCATCCCGTTTCCTCCGTCAAAAACCAATCGGCGCCAGGGCGTTTTGTTCCTGCGACGGTCGGGCGCAGCCGTGGTCACAGCAGCCCCACCGGGGGAAGGTGTTTGGCTGCAGCCCTTGGGCACCGACACCGCTCCGGGCAAAAAATGGTCGCAAAACCACATTGATCGTTTGGATCGCTCAGTGTGGTCATGGCTCGCGGCAACTAATTCTGCGCTCGAGAGCCATGCGGGTTCCGCTCCATCGTTGCATAGGGGCAACCTGCCCCGTGTCGGAGCACGCCGGCTGATGGTGGCGGTATTTGGTCCGATCATCGCCCGCCGACTGGGCGATCGCCTGGTCCAGTGCGCGCAAGCTGCGATATATCCGCACTGGCAGAGGGCTGCGACCTTCGGCGACGGTCGTACGATCGGATCGGGACAGGCGCATTCGCGAGCTCCGAATGGACCATAGCAGGTAGGATAATGGGACCTCAGTCCTCATTGCAGCACGAGCGATTATCGAACAACTTTTACTTACCGCCGAGTTCGAAACCACTTCCCCCCGGAATAGGTGTAGGCGGCTAGGCCCGGCTCGCATAATCCTGTGTCACCCTCGATCTGCGAGCCGGGCTTGCGCCGAAGCAGTTCATCATTTGACAAAATCCTTTGGCGGCTCCTCTGCAATGCTGAAGTCGTGGACGATGCCTTCGTATTCGTCGACAACGCGAACCCAGTGCTCTTGCAAGGCCTTGGTGGAGATCGCCTTTCCCGTCAGGGTCTCTGCGGCGCTGAGCGCATCAGGTGCTACAGATGTCGTTGCAACGATGCGTTCGCCATAGATCTCGTCGATTTGAAAGCGCGCCATCGAAAACCTCCTGAATCCAATGGCAACGCTCCCCGAAAGAGAAGGTTCAAGGTCCAACTAAGATCAGCGGAACCTAATATGCGGCTCCCACTTATGAAAAAATGAGCACACGCGGCGCCACTGCCAGACGGGCGGTGATCTCCGCCTTCTGCCTCTCCAGGTCTTCCATTCTCGCTTTCATCGAAGGTTGGTACAGGCCATCCGCGATCGCGGCCATGATGTTTGTCGCAAATGCCGCGGCGCCGGTGGTTGAGACAGGCATAGCGGTCGCGTGTGAACAGTCCGTAGCGCCCGCCGCTGCAGCCGCAGGTAAGCAACCCCGAAAGCAGGGAGACCGGCCGCTTCATTGTGTGCAGCCTCCTCGCCCGGGCCTTGCGCGTTGCGATCGCCACCGCCTCGAACTGGCTGGCAATGGATTTCTGCCTCTCCTTCACGGCCTGCCACAAATCGTCCTCGACGATCCTGAGATGCGGCACCTCGGCGCGGATCCATTTGGCTGGCGGATTGGCCCGCGACACGCGCTTGCCCGTCGCAGGATCCTTGACGTAGTGCAGGCGGTTCCAAATCAGCACGCCGGCGTAGAGCTCGTTGTTGATGACGCCGGTTCCCCGGATCACATGCCCGCACAATGGTGTCGCCCCAGTGTCGGCCGAGCGGACCAGGAATGTCCTCCTTGTTGAGGTCGACGGCGATTGCCTTCGGGCTCTTGCCGGCGGCGAATTCGCGGAAGATGCGGCGCACGATGGCCGCTTCCTCCGGCACGATCGCGCGGTCGCCGCGAACGGGCTCGCCTGCGGCATCCCAGTTTCTTCTCCACCCGGTAGCCGTAGCACAGCCCGCCCCCGACCTTGCCCTTCTCCACCCTACCCCGCAGGCCGCGATGGGTCTTAAGGGGCAAGGTCCTTGAGGAACAAGGCGTTCATCGTGCCCTTGAGGCCGACATGCAGCTCGCTGATCTCACCCTCGGCCAGGGTGACGATGGCAACGCCAGCGAATTTGAGATGCTTGAAGAGGGTGGCGACGCCGAGGCTAACAACTGCGACTGGTTTCTAAAGGACTACGTCTTGGATGCGGCATCTACTGCTATGTACTACGCCACCAAACAGCACTTGAAATTCGAGCGGGAAGGCCCTTTTCTCATCGGCTGGTCGCCCGCTTCCTCGCGCGGCAAGCCCGATAAGTTGGTTCTGGTCATAGATATGAGTGCATCAAACGACCAGGCTGCGATCGATCACGACTTCGATTTCTGGAAAGACCAGATCGTCCAGGATCCGGCTAGCTGGCGGTCCGGCTTTTCGCTTGAGGCCATTCGACAGAAAGTCAAAGACTTCGTCGACCACTACGGGGTTGACTTCGTTAAAGATGTCAAAATGGCCGGTCTGTAAGTGGACTGCGAAATTTAGCACAGCGTCTCGCAGACCTTACCGTCACCGTCCCGATCCAGCCTCTGGCCCCACGAACAGTTGTGCAGATACCATTGGGCTTCTTCGCACGACCCGATCTGCGCGCAGTATCGCCGCGGTTCACATGAATAGCCGCTTTGCGCGACCAGCTTGTGGCTGATAATGCCGAGCGGCTGGCTGGCCGGAGCCGCACCGTCGGCGTGCGACGCGCGCCGTGGTCACAGCAGCCCCACCGGGGGGAGGTGTTTCGCTGCAGCCCTTGGGCGCCGACACCGCTCCGGGCAAAAACGTTCGCAAAACCATTGGCTGTTTGAATGCTCAATGTGGTCATGGCTGGCGGCAACTAATTCTGCGCTCGAGAGCCATGCGGGTTCCGCCCCATCGTTGCATAGGGACAACCTGCCCCGTGTCAGAGCACGCCGGCTGATGGTGGCGATATTTGGTCCGATCATCGCCCGCCGACTGCGCGATCGCCTGGTCGAGCGCGCGCAAGCCGGGGATATATCCGCACTGGCAGACATGTTGGCTGCGACGTCACGCGACCTGTCGGCGGCGGTCGTACGATCGTATCGGGACACGCGCATTCGCGAGCTCGGCCTATCGCTTCAGCAGGCCATGCCATCAGCCACCGTGCACAAGGTCGCCAGCATTCATGCCGCGGCCGGCCGGAGCGCGCGGCGTCCGTTGCTTCATATATCGGATGGCAAGAGGGGCGGGGCGGAGGTCCCATAGACGCGGCGTTTCGCTCCGGAAGGTTTAGTCGCAAGCTGCGTCTGACGAAGAGCCCTTTCGCACCCCTGACAAGAGGTCTGCGTTGCTGATCTTTGGCCCAGTCATCCACGCCGGTGCTGTGGGCACGTCCTCGATCACGCCAATCTTGCGGGCCCAAGTCATAAAAGCCTTGTGTGCGGCCTCGACTGGTTTGCGACCGTCATGATATCGGCGGGGCGAGCGCTACTCGCCGTGGCTCAAAGCGACCTTGCGGCGGCGGCCTCAATTTCGGTGGCCACCCTTCGCAGGATGGAAGCGAGCCAAATGGAACCTGCCGCAGGCCTGACAAACAATGTCGCAGCGGTGTGCCAGACATTGGAGATCGCCGGCGTCGAGTTCATCCCCGAGAATGGCGGCGGCGCCGGGGTGAGGTTGAAGCAGACGCGGCGCGGCGGTTAACCACCTTCGCATATTCGATCGAACTAAATAGGATTGCCGGCCGTTTTGAGGCCATGGAAGATCGCCAACCTAGATTTCGCTGTCATCCCGAGCCGTCTGGCACATGGACTGTCTGGGACGACGTTACCGATGAGCCCGCGACCTTGGGAGGATGCAAACTCGTCGGCCGCACATGGGAGCGCGCCAAGACTGCCCGCGACTTGCTAAGGCGGATTTACAGCAATCGGCTCGACGCTCGATCAGTTCGACCACACGCACCGATCAGTTCAGTGGGTCGCGTCGATGATCCCATTTCGTCAATTCGGAAGCGACAAGATTTAGAATAGCGCCGGTTGCGTCAGGCTGCGGAAAGGTGGGCAGGATGGTGGCGGCTAGGGTGCTCCATTCTACCTGTAGCTGGTCAAATGCGGCGCGAGGGCCTGCTATAATTCTGTATGGCAGCCCGAATGGTGATTGTTCTGGCGCTTCTCTTCGCCTTCGCCTAAGGATTCGCGAAACTTGTGGAACGTTATGGCGGCGTGGGCGACAGACCCTTCCGTGTGAATCGTCAAACCCTGCTTGTTCAGACGCGAACGCCCTGCCTGCAAAGGGTGGCAAGATGCCGATCGAGGAGATCACGCCGAAGCCGAACAAGCATTGATCGATTCCGGCCAGCCCCTCCAGCGCGCGTTTCCCGCCGCCGCTGTCTTACACCGCCGAAGCGTCCGGCGCGCTCTGGCGCTTCCCTGTGGCCTGAATTTGGGCAAGCATCCGCTGCCGGGAGGAAACACGGCGCCGATCGAGGAATTCCTGGGCCTCACGCTCCCGCTCGAGCCTGTAGACATCGGGCAAAGGTTGCCAGTCGGCCGGCTTGTTCTTCATGCACCACTTCTCGCCGCGGAATGACCAGTGCTCGATCGCGACGAGCTCGCTGCCATCGAACCAGGCGGACGAGTTGAGCTTCAAGAAATCAGACGCCTGGCCGCCCACCAGATTTTGTCGATGTCGAGATCGCCGCGGCCGCGCTGCCAGGGCGTCCAACCCTTGCCGGGCCGCTCGATTTAAATTTTCGTCGCGCATGCAGCGAATGATGCATAAGTATCAGCTTATAGATAAGGCGGCCGATTGACCTATTCGGTGGAATACAGCGCCAGCCAACTTGCTTGTGCTGTGAATATGCATGTTTTAATAGCGGGGGTGGTGGCTTGGGGAAGCGCCACGATATCCGCATTTGTCGATTATTACGATCTGATGGAAATGAGCCCGAGGGCGACGCCAGAAACGATTGAGCGGATATTCCGCTACTACGCAAACGCTATCACCCAGACAACCAGGAGACTGGCGACGAGCGGCGTTTTAGCACCTGATCGAAGCGCACAACACGCTCAAAGATCCTGCCGCTCGCGCGCAGTATGATGTTCTACATAGGGAATATCTGACCCATAACCGTGAGATGGCTCAGGAATCCAGCGATCCCCTCGTTGTCGAGAAGGATGCGATCGTCCAGGCCAGAGTACTCCCACTGCTCTGCGAGAGGCGCCGGCAAGACGTCAACAATCCCGGCATCGGAGACCAACAGTTAGAACGCTTATCCAGTTGCCAACGCGAGCACCTCGAGTTCCACCTTGGGTATCTCAAGGCAAAAGGGTTCATCGCCAGGACTGAGAACGGGACATTTGCCATTACCATAAACGGCATTGATCGCGCCTATTCAGAGCGGCACGACAGCAGGCCTATCGCTACGAGATGCTGGAGAGCCTCGGGGCCAAGTAATCTGGTCACGGGCAAGGCGTCCAGCCCTTGCGCTGCTCTGGCGTCATCGCAAGATTCGTGAACTGCAGATATGGCCCATTTGAGTTCTCCTCGGCCTTGATTGGCCGAAGGAGAAACGGTGCGGGTCACCGCTCTGGGGCCGGCTCCAGACGGTCTCGTCTTAGCGGCGGTGTAGAGAAAGCGGACCTGGCTTATTGCCTAGCTCCAAGCTTGCGGGTTCTCAGGCGAAGGAGCCGGAACCGGGGTCCAACGTTCTCCGGCTGAAGCCATCGAACCTGCTGAATCATCTACCTCGAAAGCTATGTGCAGACCAAATTGGCCCTAGACTGCTGCCGGTCGGTTTTCGATGTCGCCAGCAGCAGTTCTCGGAAGCGACGGCTGGCCACAGGAAATTCGGAACTTTCTCGTGGCGAAGCGGTTAGTGTTCTTTGAGGACAACGGGGACGTGGGTTCAATTGAAAACCGAAAGCCACGAATCCTCGTGATCGAGGACGACGTCTTCATCGCAATGGATGTCGAGTACATGGTCGGCGAGTGCGGCTGCGTGCCTGTCGGGCCAGTCTCCAATGTCGAGGCAGGGCTGTTGGCGGTGCGGCAGAACGATCTCGACGGCGCGGTCCTCGACGTGAACCTCGGCGGTGAGCGCGTCTGGCCGGTCGCCGATCTGCTTCACGAGCATGGCGTTCCCTTCGTCCTCGCGACCGGTTATTCGATGGTGGAAGTGCCCGAGCGCTTCAAAGAGTGCCAGGTTCTGCACAAGCCGCTGACGGAGGGCGCTCTCTTTGCTGCACTCGACGCGCTCGGTCTCATGCGGCGATGAGACGGCCTCAGCGATTTTCATTGATCCATCAAGATGGCCTTCGCAGGCGCGACTATGACGCCGTGGTAGCCAGCCGGGGGAAACTCATGCTTGCAGGTGCCACGAAGTTCGTGCTGGGTGGACCGGGAGATAAAATTGAGGCCGAAACCCTTGCTCTCGGGCGGCGCAACGGGCGGGCCGCCGCTTTCCGCCCATTCCATGCTCAGTTCGTCGCCGTCGGTCGTGACCCGAGTCCAGTTCAACGAAACCCGTCCCGTCCCGGTGGACCACGCGCCGTACTTCGACGCGTTCGTGGCGAGCTCGTGCAGGATCAGCCCGAGCCCGACCACGACCTGCGGCTTCAGGTGGACCTCGGGTCCTTGGATGCTCAGCCCGTCGAGCCCCTCGCCGACGAAGGGGGACAAGATGGCGCCGACGAGGTCACGCAGCCTGGCGCCCTTCCAGTCGCCGCGCGAGAGGATGTCGTGCGACGCGGCCGTTGCGTGTAGCTGGCCCGTGAGCACCTTGAGTAGCTCGTCCTTCGTCTCTGTCTGTTTGGCCGCCTGACGGATCATGGACTGCACACTGGCCAAGTTGTTCTTCACCCGATGGTTCAGCTCGGACACCATGTCGGAAAGCCGCTCTTCAGACCGCTTGCGCTCGGTGATGTCGATGAATGTGAGAACGGCACCCTGAACCACGTCGTTCTCGTCGCGATAGGGCAGCATGCGCATGATCAGCGTCTGGGGCTCACCGCTTCGCGCCTCGACCTCCTTCTCGATCTGCTCCCCGCTGCGGATGACTTCGGCCACTTGCTGCTTCAGGGATCCTAAGTCGACGTGGCCGGCGAGTTCGTCCAGCGGTCGCCCCATGTCGTGGTCGCGCAGCCGGAAGAGCGGCTTGGCCGGTGGCGTGAAATTGCGGATGCGGAACTCGGCATCGAGAAAGAGCATCGCTATGCGGGTGTTGGAGAAAAGGTTCTTCAGGTCGCTGTTGGCGCGGCTCAGCTCCTCGACCCGCGTCGAAAGCTCATTGTTGACCGTGCGAAGCTCCTCGTTGATCGACTGCAGTTCCTCCTTCGAGGTTTCCAGTTCCTCGTTGGAGGACTGCAGTTCTTCGTTTACCGACGAGAGTTCCTCGTTCGAGGCGCGAAGTTCCTCGTTCGAGGTCTCCAACTCCTCCAGCGTGCTTTGCAGCCGTTCCTTCGTCGTCTGAAGCTCCAGCTCCAGCGCGCGTACGAGTTCCTCGTCGCCGCCTCGCTGCCTTGCCCGCTCGGTGTTCTCCGCCATCGCGGCGGCTCCTACCTGAAAGACGACGAGACAACGGCATTCGCTCGCGTCGGCCCCGGTCAGGGGCTCCACGATCAGGGTAAGGTAGCGGCGCTCTTCGTCATGGCCCACGATCAGATCGTCGCGCACGAGCCGCTCGCCCGTGGTCAGCACCTTCGCGACGGCCGCCTTGATGTCCACGGCCAGTTCGGTGCGCGCCATCGCGGCGAGATTTGCCTTCGGCCGGCCGCGCGGCAGTTCGAGGAAGGCCCCGGTGCCCGTCGAAGCATCGAGGATATCGAAGTCGCAATCGACGATGACATAGGCCGGCGTGTAGCGCTCAAGTAGTTTTTGCGCAGTACGGAATGCCGGATCGGTGACGTCAGGTTTCGTGGCGGCGTCCTGCCGTTGCATCTGCTGACGGTTCTTGCCGTCGCCGCCGGCGATAGGAAACTCGGGCAGCCGCGCGGTCTCGCCCAGCCGGCGGAAGATACGGTGCTTCCGGTCGAACTCACCGAAGAGCTTGTCGTGCCCCGCGTTCTCGGCGGGGCCGAGGAACAGGAAGCCACCGGGCCGGAGCGCGTAATGGAACACCGGCATCAGCCGCTTCTGCAGTCCCGGGTTCATGTAGATCAGCACATTCCGGCACGAGAGCAGGTCAATGCGCGAGAACGGTGGGTCGCGCAGCAGGTTGTGCTGGGCGAACAGGCACATCTCGCGCAGTTGCGGACGGATCGTGTAGCGGCCATCCTCCTTTTCGAAGAACCGCTCCAGCCGCTCCCCGTTGACATCGGCGGCGATGCTGTGCGGATAGCGGCCGATACGGGCGAAATGCAGGGCCGCCTCGTCGATATCGGTGCCGAAGATTTTCACCTCCGGCGGGCCCTCCATTCGCGCCCGGGCCTCCTGAAACAGGATCGCCAAGCTGTAGGCCTCCTCGCCAGTGGCGCAACCCGGAACCCAGACGCGCACCTCGTCGTCCTCGGTCTTTTCCTCCATCATCGGGCCGAGTACCTTCGCGGCCAGCGCCGCGAACCAGTCGGTATCGCGGAAGAATTGGGTGACGCCGATCAGCAGATCGCGGAACAGGCGCTCGGGCTCCCGCCGGTCGTCGCGCATCAGGTCGACATACGCGGACAGCGCGTCGATGCCCTGCATCTGCATTCGCCGGCGGATGCGCCGGTCGATCGTGCTCGACTTGTAGTCGGTGAAATCGTGACCGGTGGCGCGGCGAAGCACATCACAGATCTCGCGCCTCTCGCCATCTTCGACCTCCACATCGCGCGTGATGGGCTTCCGCCGTACGAGAAAGTCGGTGAAGAGCCCGGGCATGTCGGCGACGTCGGCCTCGCGGTCGACGAGGCCTGTGCGCGTGGCGCTCAGCAGCATGCTGTCGTATTCGGCCGTGTGAAGCGTCTGGGTCAGCGTCAGCCCGCCCGCCCCCTTGACCGCCTTGAGGCCGAGAGTCCCGTCAGTGCCCGCCCCTGACAGAAGCGCGCAGCCGCTATGCTCCCCCTGATCCTCAGCGAGCGAGACAAGGAAGGCGTCGATGCTGGTGCGCCGCGCGAGCGGGTCGCCGTCCTGCGCGGGGCGCAGCACGCCCCCACGGATCGTCATCACTTGCCCCGGCGCGATCAGATAGATCTTGTTAGCCTCGACGCGCGTGTCGTGCGTAACCTCCTCCACTGGTAACTCTGCCTTGCGCGCAAGAATGCTCGCGAGTTCGCTCGGCCGATCCGGCGCCATGTGCTGGATGAGCACCCAGACGATGCCGCTGTCCGCCGGTATGTTGCTGACAAGCTTCTGCAGAGCGGCCACGCCTCCGGCCGATGACCCGATGCCCACGATGGGCGGCGTGTTGTTCGTCGCTTTCGCTTCAGCGTTATCGTCGGCAGGTCTATCGCCGTCGTTGGGGGGTGGCCCTGCCATGTTCTTGGCGTCCTTGGTGGCGTCGTTTCCACCCTATAGAAGTTTCCGTTCGGCCGCGACCCCCCCGGCCCCACAGCGGCTGTCGGCCAGCACCTCGCGCGCGGCCGGGGTTTCCGCAGCGAGGTTCTCTCCGGGACCGGGAAACAGGCGCCCCGCGGGCGGGCTGGGCAAAGGACGATGTGACGTGGAGGCGGGGCTCACGAACGGCAGGTTTCGGAAATGCTAAACGTTTAGCGACCCACATGAAGGCGGGAAGCGGACATCCTCTGATCAGGGTGGCGCAAACGTCCGCTTCTGGCGCATCGAAGTAATTGATGGTTGCCGCAATGCAAGCTGCAAAGTTACGCAATGTGAGCTCCAATGTCGCCAGTCCTGATCCGTTCGTGTCATTTGCGATCAGGCAAATCCGTCCCTATCCGCAGACGCTCCATATAGGCTCGGTAGGCAAAGCTGCGGTCACGCTTCTTACCGGTCGTTTCGACGAGAATGCCAGCTTCAGCCAGCGCTTCGATCGCGCGGGTTGCCGTTGGCTTACTGGCATCAATCATCTTCATGGCGGACACGACCGTCACGATCGGATGTCGGGGAAGTTGCTCGAATAGCCTTAATGCCGAGACGGAAGCGGAGTCTGCACTCAACAGCCGGGCTCGGTCCGTGCTGACAAGATTGAACAACTCGCGCGCCGAGGCGACTGCTTCATCGGCAATCGTAGCAACCCCATCCAGAAAGAAGTCTGTCCAGCCCTCCCAATCCCCTTCCAGCCGCACACGGTTGAGCCGCCGATAATATTCCTCGCGGTGAAGCTTGAAGAATAGGCTGAGATAGAGAAGCGGAGCTTTCAGCAGTTTCCAATGCTCCAGCAGAAGCGCAATCAACAATCGTCCGATGCGACCGTTGCCGTCGAGATATGGATGGATCGTTTCGAATTGCACATGCAACAGCCCCGCACGCACCAGCGCCGGCAATTTGTCATCGACGTGAATGTATTTCTCAAGCTCGCTGAGCAACCGAGGAAGTTGGTCCGGCACCGGCGGCACATAGGTCCCGTTCCCCGGCCGACTTCCTCCGATCCAATTTTGGCTGCGGCGAACCTCCCCTGGCTGCTTGTTCGAGCCCCGCACGCCATGCATCAGCCGCTTGTGAGCCTCGTTCAGTAGCCGCATCGAAAGTGGAAGGCCACGCTTCGCTGCCAGTTGGCCACGCGCATAGGCCAGAGCGTCGAGATAGTTCGTGACCTCCTCGATGTCCGCATTGGCTGCAGGATGTTCCTCGGCCTCGAAGGCGAGGAGGTCGACCAGCGATGCCTGGGTGCCTTCGATCTGTGAGGAAATCACCGCTTCCTTGCGAACGAAGGCATAGATGAACCAATCGAGTGAGGGCACCATCTCGCCTGCGAGATCGAGCCGAACGAGCGCCTGCTCGGCTTCGCCAAGACGATGTTCGAGCTTGTCGTCGATGACCAGCGCCGGTCGCGCGGGCGGCAGGTCGAAGGGAACAAAGGCATCGACCTTCTCCCCGCCGACAATTACGCTTTCATATCGACCCGTCTTACGCGTTGGCATCACGTAACCTACATGAAGAAACGATCCGACCGCGCAAGGCACGGCCATGTTCCTTGCCTAATCCGCTAGATACAATCTCTTTACTAACAATGACCGTTAGTCAAGAAATCGTTCTTAGCGAGAGCCGCTGGAAACGGCTTCGTCCACAGGACGTTGCCTGGCAAATTTTGGCGACTCAAACCGGAAGAATCGGCTATTGGCCGCCCCGCGTCTCTCCCAATGCTGCTATGAGTGCCTGAAATTTCGGTATGAAACTGCTTTCCCATAAGATATCCGATTTCCGTCGGCTCGGCGCCGGCGGCTTCGGCACGCCGTCAAATGAGAGCCGCTCGACCGTAGCGACAATCGCTACCGACAATGCCTCAGCTTCGTCGAGCAGCGATGGCCCATAGCGCCCGTTCACCTGCTCTTCGCTCATCAGCACGCCGGGTGGGCAATGCTCCTCGATCGTCGCCCGGATCAGGCGCAGCGCAGCGCGGCACTCGGTGATGTCCATCGTCTCCATGATGAACAAACATTCACTTTAGCTAAAATGTTCCCTGCAAGTCCGGAACCGTTTTGAAATCGGCGAGTTTGCACGGTTGAGCGGCTCATTCGTCCCTCCGGGCCGCTCGCCCTTAAGTCCCTCCAAGTAGCCCGCCGCTTTGGTCGATTAGCGGCGGGCTTTCTGTTCCTATTTCTTGCGCTTCGGCGCCGCGTGACTGGTGACGAGCCGCACGGCACTGCGCTTGACCGTGATGCCGAGATCCTTGCCGCCGACTGTCACAGTGTCATCATCGACGCGCAGGACTTCGCCGGTAAGCTCGATCTTCTGCCGCTGCTGATGTTCGGCGATGTGTCTACGATCGAATGCGGCTGGTGTTAGGAAGGGATCAGCACGCTAACCCGGTCCTCTGTGACGCGCTTGCGGATCGTTGCTGTGATCGCAACCATGTCGCCGACTTGATGCTGTCCTTCGTCATAGGGATGAGTCTGGCGCTGCAACCGGCCTCGTCAAGCGACTGCTAATGTTCGCCGATAGCCCGTCGCTGGTGTGCCCCCACACCTAGCGACGGGCTAAGGGTGGCCGGCGCCTCTGGGGAGATTGCCTGAGCGTGCGCCGGCCTGGCGAACCGTGGTCCGCCGCACATGCAGCTTAGCTAAAACATCTGCGGTCGACATGGTGTGATCGCGTAAGGCAAGCGCGCCGGGGGCTCTTATTCGCACCTCGGATGGGGCGACCTCTTTGGAGATCGCCATCGGCAAAGAATTCCCGTTTCTTGAAAACCCTGCATGCACTCGGGTTTGATCCTCTATTGCAGTGAGTGGCGAGCCGCCGGCCGGGAGGACCGGAACCTCTAGTTCACATGCGTTGAACAGCGTAAGGGCTTGGCGCGGTAGCGGCCCGTCAGCTCCGCGTTGGGGCGCGTTGGGTTGAACCGGCGGGCCTAGCCGACTCAGTAGGGGGGCGAGTCGGCTGAAGCAGAGGCTAACGCAGCGCCCCTGCATGGATATAACTTTTGATGGTTTCCCCGGTTTCATCGATAGCAGAAGGCGCCAAGGACGAGACGACGTTTGACATGCCGCAGTACCTCAACGGCAAGGTGGCTCAAGGGCATATCTCAGGGCCTGAGGCTATGACGGCGATCAACGCTTTTACTCCGCCGGCCCTGCCGGCAGATAACAGCACGGCCTAGAAAGACAGCCCGCTTCGGCGGGCTTTTTGCAGGCTGACGCCCAAGGAAGCCAAAGCTGCCATCCGCGCTGTTGAGGCTGGTGCGGCTAGGCGCCCGGAAGAATCGGGCCAAGCAAGATTTCCCTACCCTAGCCGCATTTATCGGCTGGACGCGTTAGTTGCACCCGCTGTCAGCAAACCAAATGATGACATGACCGGGGTGAAGGCAGTTACCGCCCGAAGTAACGCGATGGAAACTCATGGGGCTGGGTGCCCCTCGGGGGTAACTGGAATGGCGGCTGCGGCTCTGGCCTCGCTGATCACGGCTATTGGTCTGATATCTGGCGCGTGCTGCGGGGCGGCTACGCACGCACCGAACCTAGGTGATCTCGTAATAGAAATCGCAAATCAAATCGGCGACTTTCGCCGCTTCGAAGTCGGTCATGTGCGCCGCGTTCACTACGGCGACCTTCTCCAAATCATCCTGATCGGTCGCCAAAATGTCCAGCAACTTTGCAAATTTGATCTTGAGTTCGGGGTCGCCGTTGAATTCGTCAATCGTAACATTCAGGATGTTTGCGCTCGCTTCAATCAGCCTCGCCTGAATGCTGTCTGCGGAGGCTGCTAGCTCGCGGATTGCACCGAAGAAGTGTTCACGAGCATTGGTATATTTGCCGTCCATTTTTGGGTACCTTTGTTGGTGAAAAGCGCGCCCTGGACGCGGGGAGCGAACCGCGACGTACGCTTTGCCCGGAGCCCGAGTCAACCAAACTCGGCCATCCGTGGCACCGTCGATATCCAGGACATGAAGCGAGAGATCGACGAAGTGCGCCGTAGGCAGCCCGTGCCGCAACATATGTTAGAGCGTCGCCTCGTGTCATGTGGCATGTGATCAAGTTCTCGGTCCTGGCGGGTCCGAGACCAACCACCTTCGCCCGCTGGCTCCGGCCGGCGGGCTTTTTGCATCATCGGTTTGCTGTGCTCGCTATCAGATGCTTGTGCTTCTCGAAGAGGTGCAGCTTCTCGGGTATCCAAGCCGCAGCGCCGCGTTGCACAACGGACATTTGAATGAGGATATGGTCTTAACGATGTGCCTTTTCGAACGATCGGGCGTTCGCACCGTGGGCACTCAAAAGTGATGTATCCGTCGTTAAGCTGTTGAGGAATCGGCAATCCGGCACCTTTGGCGATGGATGCCCACCATCATCGCAGGCAATGGTGGGCATCCATAAACTGGCGACGAAGGCACTATGCTCGCCAGCACTCCCCAGTGGCCGTCTCCAGAAAAGGTTGCGTACTGAAGGACTTATGAGTTGACGGATACGACGTTCGTCTCACGCGCATTGCAACTGACGGGCCGGATATAGCTATCGGAGGAACAAACCGTGGCTTTCCGCTGTTCCCGAAGTAGCCTGCCGCGCTCGTTGCCAGTTTGCGCACACTAAGCTACTCCAATCACTGCCCGTCGGCTTCGGTCGGCGGCCTTTTTATCGTTTTGAGAGTGCCGTCTTGATCTCGTCCAGCGACTCGATGCCGTTCTCAAACAGCGTCATGATCTGCGCCGCCAGCATCTCCCGTTCGGGACTGGCCAGCGGCAGATCGGCTCCAAGCTCTTTGAGCGCGGCTGCAAGTATCGCAAGCTGTTCCGGGGTGGCAGAACCGTTGTGTCGCATCTTCATCGCCCTGAGCCCCTCGTTAACCGTTCGCCGCATCGGTTCTTCTAGCCAGGAACAATTGGCATTGACATCTGTTAAATGCGGCATGGACCATGCGGATTCATCCATTCCTGTGACAATTTTGCGCGCTGTGATCAGGTACAGGTGGCCCTCAATCGGCGAGCATGCAAGCCCTCAGGGCGTCGTGAGGCAAACGGCACCAGAGGCCTAACGCACCGCGCTGTTATCGCTGTATCGAGCCAGAACAGCCTGAAGCGCTTCGAGCGCTTCATCCGGCACCTCGCCATCCGGCACCACGAAGAATTCGTGCTCTGCCGGCCTACGTAGTCGGGCACGACTTGGAACGGGTAGGCGGGCAGAGCTGCCGAAGATCCTCGGTCAGATCTTCAACAAGCTTGGGCGTGACCGCGCACATCCGCGGTGGCACAACAACCATTCCTGTAGCTGGCTTAGACGTCATCGCACTGATCGCTTCGAAAACGACTGCGACCGACGCATATGTGGATTCGGGTCCGCACATCAAAACATCGGCCGCCAGTTTTGGGCGGGGACGCGTCTCAAACGACGCACGGAGAAATTAGATGCGTTGGGGCCAGCTTCAATTAGGATGCCTCGACATGGTGAACAGGCGGCTATTATCCACGGGTCTATTTGACCGCGTAGCTATATACCGCGCGGTTGCTTTCCTCGGTGACGCGCACCCATAGCCGTTCATCTCTGCGCGCCTGAACCTCTTTCTTGGTTCCGATCGTCGCTGCTTCCCACGGCGTGTTGGCTATAAGCGCGACCGGCTGTCCGCGGTTACGGCCGTGGTCGTCCTCTCGATCGTCAACGGCTCGGCGGTCCGCTAGAGGCTGTCACTGAAACCCGCTGTGGTTTTTCCACAGCGGGTTTTTGTGCCTGCACTCTTGCCGATCAGTCGGTGCAGAGGAATATATTCCGATGGTGCGGCGACCCCGGTCACGAGGATCGCCAACGTCGAACAAATACCCGTTCGTTGAAGATACGCTTGGCAAGAAGTTGGCGGCCGGCACCGGCCTGTCGGTCTATTGCCTCACATGCAGGCGGACTGCGCTGCTCGACGTCGCCGAACTGGTCAAACGGCTTGGCCCGGATCACTCCTGCATGCACTGGGGCTTGATCAAAGAGATCTACTGCCACGATGCCGAGCCGCCGGCCGGGAGGACCGGAACGTCCAGTTCACTAATCACGCTCTAACGCCGGAGCAGCGCAAGAGCTGGACGCCTTCCGAATAGAGCGGCCCGACAGTTCCGCGTTGGGGTTTGCGTTGGGTTGAACCGCCGGGCCTAGCCGACTCGGTGCGGTGAGTCGGCAAACAGGAAGCTAAATTAGCATTCATGAATTTATACAAGTTTCTATGCCTTTCCACCTGTTTCGCTAAAACTCGCCGGGCGAGGCCCCCAACTACAGCCTCAAGCCCGACGAGCTGCCGGGGACCAAACCGGCAATCTCTGCTGTGCAAGGCCGATGCCAGCGTTCCCGTCCTACAACGGTAGAGCCTTCCAAGCCGCGACTTAGCGAACTGATAATAGTAAAGCAGCCGCGGCCAGTGCGGCCATCATCCAGCGCCGATCGCGACGATGTAGGTTGGGATGGGATGATCCAAATCCTTCAAGGTGCGCCCCGCAGAGGTGGTGAAATAGCCGAGGGCTTGCGCCCCCGGCGGTGGGCGAGCAAGCTGTTGCCAGCCAGCGATCCTTTCTGGCGATTGCCCCTGTCGGTCTTTATAGCCTGTTTAATTGACATGGACGCAGCGGCGGTCGCATCCCAGCACTCGACAAAACCGCTTGCGCGCTGGTCCTCGATCCGTTCGCTTGCCACCGCTTCCGAGGCCATCGTGTACGCCAATCCGCTCAGACATGTTGCCCTGATGTTCTCTTTGGCGGACAGACCGCGCTTAAAGGGAAGATCGGGACCAACCTCACATAAACCGTACAGAAAATCTCCTTTCGCCACCGACCAGGACCGGCGGCCGACTGCATGTCTCGGTCAGAGACGGCGATGGCGAGGATGTCTCGATAGGCGGCACCGCTGCAGCGCCACGGCGCTACGTCGAGACATACTGGCGCGAGTCCGCCCTGCGGTCCGAACTGACAGACGCTGGCTGGATGGTCAGCGAGATACGTCGATGTATGGGTAGGCCCGACGATTGGTGGCTGAGCGTCCGGGCGCGCCGTGCATGACGTCCGTTCAGCTCGGGCTGGATCGAGGCGGTGCATCACATCGCAAGTGACGGGAGATCGAACTTCCGGTTAGGCGTCGAGAACTGAAATTCAGCCTGACATACGACCTGGTCGGGCTGGCGCCTGTGTCGAAAGCCGTAGCATATTTCCATGGTAGACGGAAATAGTCGCCCTTCGTTTCCGTTACGTCACCCTTGAGCCCGCTTGGCACAGACACGGCACAGATATGTTCGAATGTTTTTGCTCTGTTCACGTTCATTTGGGGCCGATTTCTCAATGAAATCAGAGAACGCACCGGCATTGACATTGCAGGGCTCAATCCTTGCTGCCCGTCGAGATCCTCAAGCAGTTCTCTCGTCAGATCAATTAACCTTGGATGGCCTCCCGAGGCGCACTCTCGATCCCATCGCATTCGACAGGTCGGGCATAGGAAGCTCGGTTTAAGCCTCCTCCTTCTTTGCCTTCGCAAAGCCGCGGTCCGTTGCGATGAATCGTTCAAGCATCGGCGCGATCAAGCGCGATGGATCGGCAGATGGCCGCCCGGCCACATTCCCGACCGTGCATGCTCTGCTACCTCCAACGCGCCGGATCCTGTCACGAGGTTGTCTGCGACGACGTGGTCTCCGAACTCCGGGCAAAGGCGTGGAGGTTAAGAGTCGGGAGCGGCTTTACCGGATGGTGTCAGTTCATCAAAAGCACCAGAGCGGGATGCAGCTTCTTCAGGTTCGGCAGCGATTTCGATTGCCAGGGTATATCGGGCGTTCCACGCACGACGAGTCGAACGTCGGGGTGCTTGCGCACCTCGATCGTAAATTTAGCCAGCAGGTTGATGCCGGACGAGTTGAGAAAGTGCAGGTCCTTTAGATTGAGTGTAATGGAAGAAGGATTTGAGGCGAGAACACTTTTGGCTAAGGCCATAATCGGTGAGCCGGCCTCGGAACTAGCAAGCCGCATTACGCCGTCGAAAAAAATATCGCTTCCTTCGATCCACACGCGGTAGTCGTCCGTCTTGATTTCCATTGTCTGTTTCGTTTCATCTAGTTATCAGTTTGCGATATCGGAATGGAGGCATACGTCTCCAGGCAAATGCGGTCGCTTTCGTCGGCAGAGCTGAATATCCAGGCAAGGCGTGCGCCGTAGTCGCTCATCAACGTCAGCAATCCGAGCCCGGAGCCTCCCACGTCGGGGTTTGCGGCATTCGATTCAATTCGCTGTATCAGCAGGTCTGCGGGGTCGCCAACCGTGATGTCCGCCAGGAGGCTTTGGAACTGAGCCGCGTTTTCACCGTCGACGTCGTTCGACACTTTGAGCTTGAACGAATCTGAATCCATCGAAGCCTCAATCACGATTTCTCCCGGTGCGCGAAATTTCACGGCATTTTCGGTGAGCTCGTTGACCAGATATCCGATGCTGTGGCGCACCTCCATGTAGTCATTGCGGGACGACTGAAAGCGCGACGCGAAAAGTTCGGCGATGAAATCCGATGTCGTGGCGCAATGACGCCAACTCAAGTCGAGAGGTCCGTCGAACAGCCGCAGGCGACTGACACTCTCTTTCATCCCGATTGCAATGTCAGGGGTACCGAACAGCGTTGTCATTCCTATGTGTGCCTTATGATCACGAGGGTGATGTCGTCGTGGATCTTCTGGATCCCGATATGGGTCATCAGATCCTCAATGATCCCGCTTTTGATTTCCTCTGCGCTCCTGCCGTAACGTTTTTGCGCGCTCTTGCAGAGGCGCTCGAACCCAAACAGTCTGCGGTTCTCGTCTTCCGCCTCGGTTACACCGTCGGTGTGCAATACGATTACGTCGCCGCTCCCGAACTGGATGTCATGCGTCGCAATGAACTGCGAGATATCGTTCTCCAGACCAACCGGGAGGCCCAGATCAATCGTATCGATACGCTCGAGTTCCCCACCCGCCCGGACGACGAGCACGTCCTCATGCTGGCCGGATAGCGTTACGCGCTCATCCTCGAAGTCAAGGAAGGCCAACGAGAGATGCTTGCCGGTGTTCGTCCGCTCGATATTCTTATAGATCGCTCTATTCAGCCGATCCAAAAACCGATGTGGATTCTGTTCATCGGTCTCCTGCAGCGCGCGCGCGACGGATTGGACCATCAGCATCAGCACACCGCTTTCGAGACCATGGCCGGTCACATCGCCAATGCCGATCTTGACCCGTGACCCGTTCTGCAGGACATCGTAATAGTCGCCGCCAACCTCGTCGGCCGGGCGCATATAGGCCGCGATCTCCAGCCCAGGAATCGCTTCGAGTTCCAATGGTTTTGGCAGGACCATCATCTGGATCTGCCTGGCAACCGCGAGCTCCGCGCCGAGCCGGACGTTCTCGTCCCGCAGCTTCTCGTTAAGTGCGGATATCTCCTGATTTGCGTCGCCGAGTTCTCTGGTTCGTTCATCGACGAGTTGCTCGAGGTTTTCCGTGTGAAAGCTGATCTGCTCAGCCATCCGATTGAAGGCGATCCCGGCCGCCCCAACCTCGTCGCGCGTTGGTATGCTCACGCGCACTGAGTAATCTTTGGACTGGAGCCGCTGGGCGGCACTGGCAAGTGCTCTCAGGCCAGCGGTAATCCGCTTGGAGATTCCGAGCACGGCCGCAAAAACAATCAGAAGCGATACGATGATCGCGGCGATCTGAAAGAGCAGGATACGATTGGTTGCGCGAGAAATACTCTTCTGCGCGGCAAATAGGGATGCGTAGATCTCCCGTTCGGGAACGACGATGCCGACTGACATCGTTTCGGCCCTGATCGGTCCCGAACTCCACAAATTGATCGGCTTCAATCTCTTGAGGACAACAATGTAGGGTACGCGTTCGCCATTGTTGTCGAGCATGATGTGCTGAATGACGCCATCATTGTTCCGGTCGAGTGGCAGCGACGCGATGGCCGACTGCGTGCTTGCCCTTAGGGTTCTCTCGAGGCCGGTGACCCCCTGTTTGCCCGCATCATTCGATTTAGTCAGACCGATGATCCTCTCGCCGGACGGATTGATCGCCGCCACGTTCCCGGTTGACATCGTGAGGAAGCCAAAACCGGTTTCAGCGATCTTCACACGCTCGACGACTTCCGCGAGTTGATCGAGAGTGATGTCTGCACCCGCTATTCCGGCGATACCGGTGCGGTCGCGCGTCCATAAGGGGTTGAAAAAGCTGACGATCAGCTTTCCAGTGATAGCGTCGGTGTAGGGCGCCGTCTGAGTGATGTCCTCGGGGGCCGGACGTGACGCTGGGTCTCTCGCCCATTGCTGCCACGACCCGTAGATCCCCGGAAAGAAAAACTCCCAGAACTCAGACTTGTTGTGACCGGGATAAAGCCGGTCGAAGGTCTGTGCCTGGTCCGTATACGGTACCGTCCTGAAGATCGGGCGTTCTTTTGGACCGATATAGTACATTTGAAGTTTAGGCGATCCGCTGGCCATCAGAGCCGGCGCGACGAGGTCGATCACGGTACTGTCTTCTATTTCTTGCTGTACGCTCGGCAGTGGCATGTGGTCGGCGCCCAGCAGGTAGCCCCAGACGCTTACCACGGAAGGCGAACCCGTCAGATTCTGCGCCCAATCACCCTTTGCATCGTAGACGACCTGCACGGAGCCGGGCGCTGCCTGCGCGAGCGTTGCCCCGACCTGTTGCCGCTTTCTCGGCTCGTCGATTTGGGCCTGCATCACGCCGGCGAGCGCGTTGACGTCGCCATGAACCCGATCGAGCAACAGGTTGACGCTCAGCGCCGTCGATTCGGCATAGGAACGAATGTATTCCTGGCTTGCGGTAGTCAGGCCTTCGCCGACTTCCGATGTCGCATCACGCGACAGCTTTTGAACATTCCAAAGCGCCAGACCACCGCTCATCAGGAGGTCGAACAACACCGCGCCGCCGACGACCAGTACGAATTTCGCTCGAAAGGAACGCAGGCCAAAGCGCGGTGCATGCTCATTGTCGGCTTTCATTGCGGTCTTCGCCCCGAGGCAACCCAGATCGGCCAACCGGCGTAACCCTTGGGGTGGAGCGCCGCAAAAATGTGGTCCTGGAAGCCCTGTCGGAATCGCGCAACGAATTCCGGGTCGTCACCGCGTCTGGCCGCCATCTCGCCCGCATAGACATTTGCCCAGGCTGCAATGACATCCGCGAAGTCCTGCGGATCGCCGTCCAGATTTGTGACCATGAAGCTCTCGATTCGTATATCTTCGAACCCTGCTTCGACCAGGTAGCGCCGGCTCTTGGGCCCAAGCTCGACGTCCATCTCGAAATGCCCGAACAACTTCGCCACCTCGTTGTAGGTCCAATTAATGCTTTCGGCGCGCGGCTCGCCAAGGCAATGCGAATTCTTCTCGTTGGTGATGTAGACCCGCCCGCCTGGTTTGCATATGCGATATAATTCCTTGAGGATAAGTTCTGGCCGATTGAAGATTTGAAGGGAATGTCGGCAGGTGACCAAGTCAAACTGCGCTTCATCGAGCAGCATTTCGGACGCGTCGCCATAGGTATATTCGATGCCGCGGATATCGAACTCCCGCATCACGCGTCGAGCATAATCGAGGCTTGACATGGAGTGGTCGAGGGCCACGAGCCGCGATGGCTGGAACTCCTTCTGCACAAGCACGGCGAAATCGCCGATCCCGCAACAGATGTCGGCCATAACGATTCCGGGCCGCATGCCGTGTCGCTGCAAGATAGTGCGCTCGTGGCGCCAAGTCATCTTTGTCTGCGTGCGCAGGATTGGAACGAACCCGCCTTCTTCAAGGAAGCCTTGCCCCGGATAGAATTCGCTGTCGTACTCCTTGACCTCTATGTTCGGTTCGATCCTGCTCAAGCGACCGAATTTTCTTGACGTCCATCCAACGACGCTCGAAGTGACGACGACGAATTTGAGATCGGGTCGAGCGCGGCAGGCGTCAATGATGATCCTCGAAAGGGCGTGAAATGCGGCGTTGTTCATCTGCGTCAGGCGCCTGATATTGATGTAGAGAACACCGCGCACGCCGCCGATCGCATCACGAAGCAAGGCTATGCTGGGTCCAAGCTCATCAATCGCCTGGGGCCGGACTACTCCCGATATGGAAAATTCCTGATTGTTCGCGTCATAGCGCGCCTTGAAACGGGGAAGAAGGTCGTAAGGGCTCAACTCTATTGGCCCTCAAGTGGAAGATCTACGACAAGCTTGATCGCATCGTTGCCGGCTTCTTCTACTCTGATCGTCGCGTTGTAGTCGATGGCCAGTTCCAGGAGCACGATTTCTCGGCTGGGCGCGAGATCCCCCGAAACCGAGTTAAGGTATCTCTCCTTGGCGTCGGATCCTATGACTTGCGCTGCGGCTTCCTCGTAGAACTGGCGCTCCTCCGGCACGCAAGGAAATGTCAGCTCAATCCTATCCGTCGCGCCATGGCGAGACACTCGGCATTCCAGTTCGCCGTCGCCATGACGCGTACGAAAGGCGACTTCCAGCAATTCGTTAAAGGCGGAAGAAAAGAGGTTTGAGTATCGGACCGAATCCGACCTGTTTTGGCTGATCATGCGGGCCATGTAAGTCGAGACATAGTCGCAGTGCCTCCACGCTGAGATAAAAGCCTTCATTTCTATGTCGATCTGGATCATCGGCTCAAAAGTCGGCTCGCCAGCCACGTCGTGATGTGCAGCTCCCATCGGCATCCTCCCTTCTTCCATGCAGGTTGCGCCCTAGTGGGCGATGGCCCAGGGGACGAAGTTTCACTGCGCCCTTGATGAGTCAGTCTCGCACTGACTCGAAGGATTGCCCGGTATCGGCCTCGATCCTTTCCACAAACCGACTTCACGGTAACAAAGGGTGCAAGGCGTTAGCGCGGCCGATTTGATTCCTCCATCGCTCGCGCCACGTTCGGCGGTGACCGCTTGATGAAGTCCCTGGTTGGCTCGGCTCCGAGCGGCAGTCCCAGGAAATTGCCTTGCAGGCAATCGCAATTCTCCTTGATCAGCCACCTTGCCTGCCCTGAGGTCTCTACTCCCTCGGCGGTGACGCTTATTCCTAGGCCTGCGCCAGATTTATGATCGATCGCACAATCGTCTGGCCTTTCAGATCGGTCTCCAGATCGGCGATGAAGTACTGATCTATTTTCAAGGTGTCGAAAGGGAAGTTTTTAAGGTAGCTCAGCGACGAATAGTAGGTTCCAAAATCGTCGAGCGAAATTCGTATGCCCAAGACGTTGAGTGTATTTAAGGTGTCGATATTGTCGATCGTCTTCTCAAGAAGAACCGTTTCGGTTATCTCCAGTTCGAGCCGGTCGGCGCGGATTCCAACCCCGTCAATGATCTGAGCGACTGTGTCCGTGAGCGAACCGCTAAGGAACTGAGCCGGCGACAGGTTAACCGCGACCGTTAGAGAGGGAGGCCACGTCAATGCCTGGCGACAGGCTTCCTCGAGCACCCACCGTCCAATCGCGTCCATCAGGCCGTCGGCTTCGGCGATCGGTATGAACACGCCGGGCGGAATGATCCCGACCTCGGGGTGTCGCCACCGCACGAGCGCCTCGAACCCGACCACCGACGAGGGAGGCCGAATGAGCGGCTGATACTCCAGATAAAGCTCGCCCCGCTCCAGCGCGGTTCGAAGGCTGCGCCTCAGATTCTCGCGCTGTTCGAGCAAGAGCAGCATCGACCGGTTGAACGTTCGAGCGCAACCGCGTCCGTCCGTCTTGGCTGCGTAAAGAGCAATGTCAGCGGCCTTCATCAGTTGCTCGCCGTCGGTTCCGTGCTCCGGCCCGAAAGCAATTCCGATACTGGAGCCGACGAAGACGGGAATGCCGTTGATGACGAACGGCTCCTTGAACGCATCGACCAACGATCCGGCGAGGCGTTCGGCTTCCGCGGGTTGCTCTTTTCCCAATTGGATGACAGCGAACTCATCGCCTGCATACCGATACGCAGATTCGCCGTCCCGCAGCACGTCGCGTATTCGACCTGCCGCTAGTTGAAGAAGCGTGTCGCCCGCTCCATGGCCGAGCGTGTCATTGACCGATTTGAAATCGTCGAGGTCGATTTGCAGCAGGGCCGCTTTCGGCTTTTGTCCACCGATGGTAGCCAGTGCTTGATGGAGCCGGTCGCCGAATTGCCGGCGGTTCTGCAGGCCGGTCAGAACGTCGTGCGTCGCCTGGTGGAGCAGAGTTAAATGCTCCTGATCCTCCGTCGCGCTACGCCCGCCGGGCTCCTTCGATTCGATGATGCCGACACCGTTTGCTGTGCCGAAGACGAAAACGGACCGGGACGCCTCGCCTGACGATCGCGGCAATTCGATGGTTGCCGGCGAGCCGCCCTCAAACACCCGAAGAAAATCGTTGCGACACTTGGCATCCAGGAAGCTTGGGTAGATTTCCCAAATGGCGGCACCCAGCGTTACCGCGCCCCCGTACATGTCCTTGAGCTTGCTTGCGTAGTGCCTCAGGCGGAAGTCGCGGTCATAGAACGACACGAGATCGGAGGTGTTCGACAAGAGGTCACCAAGAAGCGCGTCGTCAGTACGTGGAGCGGAGGACGAAGGCCTCTCCCCCTCCTTGCCGGCGCCCGATGCCTTTGGATGCAAGTGCCACCTCCATAGGCGGTGCCAATATACGTCCCCGAGTCAACAAATAGCATAGCCGTCAAGCTTGGCAAACTTTCGACTTGCATTCTTAACAAGCGCCGTGTGGTGCAGTCGCGAGCCATGCTCCGGTGCGGTCGACGCCAGGTTATTCACGACGATGATCAATCATCGATCGTTAAAAGATCGGAAATTTTCGGATAGTCGGCCCAGCGCCGGCGTTCCCGGCGCTAGAGCGTCGTTGGCCGCCCGGGCGTGATGGCGCACCTAGCAGTCCGAAATTGGCTTTCTCGAATAGTTTGGCCTTCAGCCACGTTTTGGACGGCCCGCTCCGGTAGCGGCTATTGACACGTTTCGAAATCACGCCATTGAGCCCGGTTTTCTCCATGGCGCGAAAGATCGCCCTCGAAATGCTCGCTGTATTGGATCTTCCCGAGGCCAGGTCATCCAGTTGCCGCTGCGCACGCTTGCGCTGCAGCAAAGGTAACAGGCTTAGATTGCGATCGTCGAGATGAAGGATGTCGAACGCGACGAACACCAGCCGGCTCGGCTCGTTCCAGATCGCAACTTCCAATCGAGAGGAATCGAGCGAGCTCCGCTCGGCTGATACAATTACTTCGCCGTGGAGAATGGCGGCCCGGCATGGCAGGTCGACCGCCAAAGCTATGGGTCAATATTTTGTCGTCCAGTCGCGGCCTTGGCATCGTGCGCAAAACGTTCGATAAAGGCGGACATAACCCCCAGCGTGATCAGCGGGATGACTTGTCGTTGCAAGGCTGGACGGTCATAGCAACCCGCTTCAACCCAGGTTGCTTTCTGCTTGAATACTCCAACAGCCGTGGAGCACCGCCTATCCCTGACGATCCATTCGCCCCGTTGCGCGAGCGTTTCCTCGCCCGATGCGCCGATCAGCTTGCGGAACTGAAGGCCGCGCATCAGGCGCCTCCCCTCCCCGGCAACGAGCCGCTAATCCGCGTCGCCCATTCGCTGGCAGGCGCTGCCGGGACGTTCGGCTTCGCGGAAATCAGCAAGCAGGCGTCCATCCTGGAGATGCTGCTCGTCGAGCGGGCGGATGGCGGGAGCGTGCACGCGGCGCTTGCTGCGGTGATCGCGGAGATTGAGCGGACGCTGGAGTGACTTGGCCACGGCCTGAGGCCGCCCGCCGCGCCTACTTCTTCGCGCCGCCGAGGCCGGTCCTGGTCATCTCGCCCCAGCCCTGGTTGCCGCGTAAAAATTGCCAGCAGCCTTTCACGCGCCAGAAATTGTTGAGCTGGCGGTAGCCGAAATTCTCGATCACGGCTGCGGCCGTCAGCACGGCCAGGTTCCTGGCCCGGGGGAAACGCTGAAGCTCGGCCTCTTCGAGGATCAGCGAGGAGACGCTCACGCAGACGCCATAGATGAAGATCAGCGCGGTGAAGGCGAGAAGATATTCGGCCGACAGGATGCCGAGCAGCCAGAAGGCCGGCATCAGAACATAGCCCAGTACCTCGGCAACCGGTCCCAGCACGTCGACAACCAGGATGTGGCCGAAGCCGAGGAAGCCGACGCGGCCGTAGCGCGGGTTGAACAGCATCGAGCGGTAGCGGAAGAAGCATTCGAGCGCGCCGCGCTGCCAGCGCGAGCGCTGGCGGGCGAGCACGCTCAGCGTTTCCGGCGCCTCAGTCCAGCACACCGGTTCGGGAATGAACTGGATGCGGTATTTGCGCTTCCTGTCGCGCATATAGCGGTGCAGCTTGATGACTAGGTCGAGGTCCTCGCCCATCGAGCCCTTGGTGAAGCCCCCCACGGCCACGACTTCGGCGCGGCGGAACATGCCGAAGGCGCCGGACACCAGCATCAGCGTGTTGATGCTGCTCCAAGCCAGCCGCGCCATCAGGAAGGCCCTGAGATATTCGACCACCTGGAACAACGGCAGCAGACGGCTCGGGAGGCGGATCTCGCGCACCCTGCCCGCCTCGATCCTCGAGCCGTTGGCAATGCGGATCGTGCCGCCCACGGCGATGGTGCGCTCGGGGTCGTCGATGAAGGGCTGGGCGGCCCGCATCAGCGCGTCGGGCTCGAGGATGGAATCGCCGTCGATGACGCAAAAGAGCGGCGCGCGGCAGACATTGATGCCGGCGTTCTGGGCATCGGCCTTGCCGCCATTTTCCTTGTCGACCACGAACAGTCGTTCAGTCATTGGCGAGGAATAGACGCCGCGGATCGGCTGGTGCGCCAGCGCCTCCTCGTAGGGACGGTGAAACTTCACCAGCTTGAAAGCGTCGATGAGGCGCTGCAGCGTGTCGTCTTTCGAGCCGTCATTGATCACGACCACCTCGAAATTCGGATACTCGAGCGCCAGCATCGAATGGACGCTCTCGACCACGTTCAGCGCCTCGTTATAAGCGGGCACCAAGAGCGCGATCGGCGGCGCGACGTCGCCGTAGCGCTGCCACAGCAGCGCCGAGCGCGCCACCGGCGGGCGCTGGGACAGCGCGTAGCCGGCGACGACGAGCTGCAAGAGATAGATCGTCGTCTGCGCCAGCCCGGCCCCGATGATGAACCAGGACAGGATGGTGGCGGCAAGAACGACCTCTTGGCTCCAGTCGGCGATCATAGGGCCGGCCCCTCGGCAAGGATAAGCGAAGCGGTGCGCTGGCTGCGCGAAACCTCGGCGGAAGCGATCTCGCGCAGCAGCCGCTCTCCCGACAGGCCGAAAGAGCGCAGCGCGTTGGCGGCGGCATAGCGCACGGTCCAGATCTCGTCGTCCATCAGCGCGGACAGCGGCGCGGTAAGCTCGGGCAGACCGAGACGGCCCGCGGATTCGGCGGCAGCGGCGCGCACGTCCCAATCGTCGTTGGCCATGGCGCGCTTCAGGATGGCCGGCGCCTCGGCGTGACCCGTCAGACCCAGCGCCCGCAGCGCCGCGGCCACAACCTCGGGCGCGGCATCACCGGTCAGGCCCGCGAAGAAATCGGCGAAGCCGAAGCCGCCGGCGCGGGCCAGCGCGTCGATCGTGGCGGCCCTGACGAAGGGCGAGGCATCTACTCGCGATGCGTGGACGGCAAGCTCGTTGAAGCGCGAGCGCGGAAAGCGCCTGAATAGCTCGATCAGGCGCCGCGAGCGCTGCCCCGCCGCGCCGATAAAGTCGAGCGCGGTGCCGAGCAGGGGCAGGCTGCCCAGGTCGCAGAGTGCGATGGCCGCAGCGATCCTGACTTCGCGCGCGCGGTCCTGGGAAAGTGCCGAAAGCAAGCTTGCCGAGGCATCATCCGAACCCAGCGCCGCCAGCATCTCGGCCGCATGGATGCGTTCGGCGACGTTGCCTTTCCGCAGCTGCCTGGCGACACGGGCCGGCAGGCCGCATTCGTTGAAGGCGACAAGCACGTCGTCCCTCTCCTCGCCGCGCAGTAGCGAAATGAACTCAAAGCCGGCGTCGATCGCCACACCGGCCGGCACGCCAAGCACCGCCGCCTTCAAGGCCTCGCGATCGCGGTTTTCGGAGAAGGCGATCAGCGCGGTCAGAATCTGGCGCCGCTGGTCGGCTGTCGCCCGGCCCCGGCGCTCCTGCAGCACGCGGCGCGCGATCAGCAACAGCATGATCACCAGGCACAAGGCGCTGAGCAGTATCGACAGGTCCCAGATGTACCACATGGTCAGAACCGCGCCGTCAGGCCGAGGCCGAATATGTTGCGGTCGAATGTCGGGCGCTCTTCATGCGCGATGCTGGCGCGCAGCGTCAGCGGATCGCTGACGTCGAAGGAAACGCCACCGAAGACGGTGCGCGTCGGCACCAGCGCGCCGCCGTCGATCTCGGGGGCGTCGGCATAGCCGGCGAAGACGTTGAAACGCTCCGTTACCCCAAGGTCGGCGCGAAGCACATAGCCATCGGTGCGCGTGCCGGTATCGTCCTCGGCATGCACCCAGCGGGCCGATAGCCCCAGGCGGCCGTCGAGGACATAACCCTGGATCCAAGGCTGGATGCTGGTGACGCCGGTATCGGCGAAATCGTCGTAGCGGGCGTCGACATTGAGCGAGAGCGGGCCGAACGCCCTTGCCGGCGCCACGACTTGCCAGGACGCGCCGGCGCCGACCGAATAGCGCGCCAGAAAATCGGCATCCGGCGTCGCCGCGGCGAGCATATAAGCGGAGAAGGCCGGCGAGAAGGCCTGGTCGATGCGGCCCTCGAGTTGGACGTCGGTATGGCCGAAGCGGGTCGCCAGCCGGGTGCCGCCGGAAATCGTCGTGCGCGGCGACAGCCGATACGCGAGACCGGCCGAACTGTCGGTCCAGTCGCCCAGCCCATTGGTGAGATCGCTTACCTCGCTGCCGAGGTCGAGCCGCCATTTGCGCGGCGGCGGCACGGCCAGCCTCTGCTTGATACCGGCGGAGGCCGGCTGGAGGGCGAGCGCCTGACGATAGGCCTGCCGCGCCGCCTCGTCGTCGCCCTCGGCGCGGCGCACGTCGCCGATCCCGACCAGCGCCTCGGCACTCTGCGGCTCGAGCGTCAGCGCGCGCTGGAACGACTGTCCGGCCCTCGTGTAATCGGCCTCGAGCAGGGCGATCCTGCCGTCGAGGTCAAGCGCCTCGACATTGTCCGGCGCGGTCGCCAGCACGCCGTCAACCGCCAAGCGGCCGCGCGGCGTGTTACCTTGCCAGATCGCCAGGCGCACCTTGCCCAGCCTAGCATCGAGAAGGCAAGGTTTTATGGCCAGCGCGCGGTCGAAGAGACGGTCGGCTTCGTCGAAGCGTTGGCTGGAACCAACGACAAGGCCAAGCCCGACCAGGATGTCAGTGTCTTTCGGAGCCAGCTTGAGGGCGCGGCGATAGGCCTTTTCCGCTTCGGGCAGCTTTCCGGCTGTCCGGAGGCGCCTGCCCAACTCGATCAGGCCAGGGACAGGATCGGGCTGGCGAAGCTGTTTCGTCGCCTTCGCCGGAGCCGCGGCAGCCGGTTTCGGATTGCCGACCTGCTTCGCCTTGCGGATGTTTCCGACAAGGGCTGCGGCGTCGGCGTTGGCCGGATCGGCCTTGGCGACAGTTTCGGCCAGCGGCAGCGCGGCATCCAGATTACCGGAGCGGAACTCGACCTCGGCCATTCCCAACGAGGCATCCCGATAAGTCGGAGCGAGGGAAAGCACCTTGGAAAAGGCGTCCCGCGCCGCGAGAAGGTCGTTGCGGCCGAGCTCGGCGAAGCCTAGCTGAACCAGCGCATCGGCATTATCGGGCTTGAGCGCAAGCGCACGTTTAAGCAGGTCGGCTGCCTCATCAAAATTCTGCGCTTGCCTCGCCTTCACGGCCGAAGCGTAGAGCTCGTCGGCCGTTTGCGCCAACGCGGGGTCGGCGGCGATCGCCAGGGCCAAGCATGCGGCAAAGCTCAAGCGCCGGCCACGCCGCATCAGCGCTTCCCGCCCTTGCGCGCGATGAGACGCGCGAGCCGGGCCAAAAGCTCTTCGGGA
Source organism: Mesorhizobium sp. CA8 (assembly GCF_020164955.1). GTDB lineage: Bacteria > Pseudomonadota > Alphaproteobacteria > Rhizobiales > Rhizobiaceae > Mesorhizobium. The sequence continues at coordinate 60,247 of NZ_JAIUHG010000026.1, read as the reverse complement.
ATGAATGGCTTCACCAGATAGTCGTCAGCGCCCTTTTCCAGAGCCGAGACGATGTCCCTTTCGGCCTTGCGGGCGGTGAGCATGACGACCGGTATCTCCGACAGGGCTGGATGGCCCTTGAGGTTTGCCAGCACCTCGATGCCATCGGCCTTTGGCATCATCGCGTCGAGCACGATGATATCGGGGCCATCCTGTTCCGCCTTCGCCAGCGCCTCGGCCCCGTCCACCGCCTTGATGACCTCATATCCTTTTGCCCTCAGCCTGAATTCCATCAGTTCGAGCAATAAAGGGTCGTCATCGCAGATCAGAACTCTTGCCTTCGCTCCATTCACCAGGCCTGCTCCGGTTCCGTCGCCCCCCGGAGTGATCTACGCATGAACCGACATCCGCCAAAGCGGCCCATGCTGGAAATTCCGCCCGCACCGCGATCCTAACAAAGCCGATTCGCGAGGGTTTGATTTCGACACAATCTGTAGATGAATATTGGGCCATGGTATAGGACCGTAAATGGCAAAATGGAGCTTGGCGACAGGCGCCTTGCAGCCGCCTTCGCGACCGGGCGACTGGGCTAGCCGGGACGGCCCCAAAGCAGCGTCCTAACCTCGCCGGCCAGCGCCAGCGGATCGAAGGGCTTGGCTATGACGCCAACCGCTCCCATTGCCAGATAGTGTTCGACCTGATGCGTCTGGGTGCGTGCGGTGATAAACGCCACGGGTATCGATGCCGTCGGCGGTGAGGCGGCCAGGCGCTTCAGCGTCTCCGGTCCGTCCATTTCCGGCATCATCACATCAAGCAGGATCAGATCGGGCTGCCAATCGGCTGCGACCACCAGCGCCTCGGCGCCCGAAGAGCAGGACCGAACCTCGAACTGAGGGTCGAGCTCCAGCGACATCTCGGCAATTTCCCGGATATCATCCTCGTCATCTACATAGAGGATCCTTGCCGGCATAATCGTCACTCCTTGGCACGGGGGGTAGGTCCGGCGCCATCGGGCGATGAGACCAACATGCTTCTAACCAACCTGGCGACATCGATCTCCGATGCCTTGGTCTTGGTCATCATTGCCTGCACCCGGTCGCCGAGATTCTGATCCGGCTCCGCCGCCGAAAACACGATGACTCTGGTCTCCAGCGGCAGATCGATGAGCAGGTCCAGCCCCGATCCGTCGGGAAGCGCAATGTCCAGTATGACCAGGTCGAAGCGATGCTTCGCGACCGCCCTTCGAGCCTCCTGCAGCGTTTTGGCAGAGGCGATCAAAACATCCGGACCCAGCCCCGCTGACATCACCGCAAGCACACCCTCGTCGTCCTCGACGTGGAGGATCCTCGGCCTCCGCTCGACCTTGCTGGCGAGGATCTTGGCAAGGGCCGATTGAAGGCGCGCCGAATCCACTGGCTTCTCCAGCCAGTCGACGATGCCGACGGCGGTTCCGTTCAGCGAGCGCTTGGCCTCATCGGCAACTGCGGAGATGACGATGACCGAAATATCGGAATTTACCGGTGATGCCCGTATATCGTGGAAGAGCTTGATGCCGGACTCCCCCGCCAGCTTGATGTCGAGCGTCAGCGCGACGTAGTCGCGGGAGCGCAGGAGCGCCATGGCAGTGTCGATGTCCGGGGCAACGTCGGTGGAAAAGCCTTCCGCATCGAGAAGTGCCGCGATTACCGTTGCGACGTCGGCCTCGTCCTCACAAATGAGGACACGCAGCCGGCCATCGCGCTTGCGCGCCCGTCGCTCGACCAAAACCGGCTTCTCGGCCGGCCTGTGTGCCTCGGGAAGATCGACGTGAAACGAGGTTCCCTTACCTTCCTCCGTCTCGAAGGAAACGGCGCCGCCCAGCTTTTCCACAATTGTCTTGACGATGCTCAAGCCCAGGCCGGTGCCTCCCTTCTTGCGGGTGCTGGACGCGTCGGCCTGCTCGAACTTGCCGAATATGCGGCTGCGGAACGCTTCCGGAATGCCAGCGCCCTGATCGATGACGGAGATGCGCAGGATGTCTCGGTCGCGACGCTGGAGCTTCACCATCACGGAGCCGCCGAGATCGGAGAACTTGATCGCATTCGACAGCAGGTTCGCCATCACCTGATGCACACGGTCCGGGTCGATATTGGCCTCGGCGCGCGGGGCATCATCGACGAGGACGATGCGGATCCTGTTCTCGGCCATGTAATTGGAACTGGCGGCAATTGCCTGCTCCAGAACTGGGCGCAGAGCCATCTGCTTGATCTTGAAGGTGATCACGCCCGATTCGATCTTTTCCATATCGAGGATATCGTTGATGAGAAGAACCAGCCTTTCGCTGTTGTTGTGGGCGATGTTGACGAGATTGGCCGCCTTCGACGGCAATTCGCCCGCCACGCCCGCCGCAATCAGGCCGAGCGAGCCGCGGATGGATGTCAGCGGCGTGCGCAGCTCGTGGCTCACCGTGGAGATGAAGTCGTTCTTGAGCTGGGCGTTTTTCTTCTGCTCGGTTATGTCGCGATTGTAGGTGATGACGCCGGTGATCTTGCCGGACTCGTCTTGGAAGGGAACTTTCATGGTGTAGAGCCAACCTTGGCTGCCATCCGGGAAAAGCGCGGGCTGATCGATGCGCAATGTCTGCCCTGCCACAAGCGAACCCATTTCGTCCTGCCTGAAGCGCTCGGCCACGTCCTTCGGATAAAAATCGAAATCCGTTTTGCCGATGAGGTCCTCAACCGAGGCGGCGCGCATCATTTGGGCGGTGGCTGGATTGGCTACGACGAAGCGGCCGTGGACATCCTTCACGTTGAGGCAATCCGGCAGCTCGCGAACCATGGCCCGGTAGATCATATTGGACACGGCGAGATCGCGACGCCTCTGCTGCCGATCAAGCAGCACGGAGATGATGAACGTGCTGAGGAAGCGGAGCACGAGGGAGGGGAACGTGCTCTGCTGAACGAAACCGGTCACGACGTGCGACGGTATGACTAGAAGCATGATCAGTCCGGCAAGCGCGATCGACACGCCGAGGCCGAAAACGTCGAACATGGAGCGTGAGCGCGACCCAACAATGTGGTGCCATACTAGACCGACTACAGCGCTGATCAGTATGCTCATGATGCCGACGCTGGCACCCTGCCCGCCAAGATAGAACCGATAGACGATTGAGCCGGCGGTAGCGATGAACATCGCCGGCCAACCGCCAAAGAATGCGGCCGCACCAATAAACGCGGCGCGCAGGTCGACAATGAAACCTGAGACAGACAGGGCCGTCGCCATGGAAATGATCGAACCCACGGCCATCACCACGCCGAGAAGCAGCGATTGCATCAACCGCGACAGACGCCCGGTAAAATCCGCCACGAGATCCCAGGCGACGACTAGGATGGAGACCAAGGCAAGATTGGCGAGGAGTGAGTGCCATATCTCGGACATGACTTCCGGCTCCTTTTTCCAAATAAATACCGTCAAAACCTATCCGAGGTCTAAACGCCTGCTCACTTGCCGTAGTGCCTGAGCGGTGGCGCCCCGAGGAGACAATGGCGGGCGCCATCAGCGCGGTTCTGGAAGCATCAGGTAAAATCTTGGGCGAGACTGACCGCTTGTGGTCCCCACAACCTCCATATTGTTTTCTCCGGACTCTGTTTCCCCGGCGGCGGCCAAAAGATCCTCGTACGGCCTAAAATTGCAGCACTGCTGCTCGGCATTTTAGTGGCATCGCCGGCTCCGGGCGAGACTTTAGAATTCACTGCTCTAAGGCGGCCCAGTTGGGGCCGGAGCGCGTTTCTGGCGTGCGCCGCGAAGGGGGCCACGCGGCTCTCAAAGCTAATTTAAAACCGACGGAGATCTACTGGATCGCACTCGATCGGGCTGCGCAACCCCGACCAGCTGACGCCCGATCGGGCGCTCTCGTCGCGGCCGGCAGGTAGTTTGCTGAGAGTTCTGCAAATTCGTTGAGGGAGGCGGTCATGGCACGCCGGTGATGTTCAACGTTACCTGATTCCCACGAAGGAACGCCACCGAAGACCAAGACTGAAAACAAGACTGCCATAGCTGCGTCAAAGACATTCTGCTTTCGAACCCGGATGGGCTGCCCGAAGTGACCCGCGCGGCGATGCAGGAAGTGCGCGCCACGGCGACACAGGCCTTGCAGTGGCATGATCGTTTGGCGATCGCCTGGCCCTTGACCTTATCGGAGCCTTGAAGCGCGTCATCAGCCCCGACGCCGCCTCGTAAAGCGAGCGCCGCACATCCGCGTCGCCGGCTTTCGATATGCGACCCTGAACGTCGATCGAGGTGCCCGACTGCCAGCGCCGCGAGGTCAGGCCGCGACGTCGCGCGAGCGACGGAAACGCGACGGATCGTCGATCGCCGTCATGACGAGAGTGCCGGCCCCGGCCCGACGCCGGGGATTGCCATGAAGCGCCGGCACAGCTCGCTGCGGGCCACAATTTTGACGACGAGATCGTGCAGCCGGCAATACTGTGTCCACAGCGCTGCGCGCGCCGACAGCATGGCGTCCATCAACTCGGCGGACAGCGGATCCTCCGCCACCGCGGTGCGCACCGCTTACTCGAAAGCCCCTCGCCCGACCTTGCCCAGTCGCATGCCGAATGCCTTCAGCGAATGGCGTATGGCGTTCTCCAAGTCGAGGAACTTTGGCTTCCAGATTGCGCCGATGCGTCAGCAAAAGCTTCGTCCGGTAGCAGCTTTGCGACTTGAGATGGGTCTGCCGGGACCAGCCGGAGCGCATGATGTGGGCGATGCCCAGCGCATCGGCCTTGTCGGTCTTGTTACGCTTCGCCGACACCGCGGCGCGCACGTGCTGCGTCTCCAGGCAGACGGCCGGCAGGCCGAGTTCTTGAGCTCTGGATGCAGCCACGGCGACAACGCGCCGGCCTCGTACCGACACGCCGCAGGTGCGGCAGAAATGGCTTCAGCACCGCAAACAGCAGCGTCGGGATCAGTCACCGCCGTTATCTCAAGATGCACGACGCCATGATCGTCGACGACGCACACCGCTGTCTCGTCCATCGCTACGTCCAGTCCGCAAAAGAATTCCATCGTTCGCCTCCTGCGTTGCTTCACAGGAGCAGATTTTGCCGCCGAGTCGCCGGCGATCGCCAGTTGACCTTCAGTCGACGCACAGTTTTGCTGCTTGGCCAGGCGCTTGCCCCGACTACGGGCGGCAATCGGCCGGCAGCGCGATCTTTCGATCAGGAGCATTCGAGCTGTGGATGCACCATCTGGTGAGCAACGATGACCTGCGCTAGCGTGCGAAAAAGCTGCAGAATTTGCGTCGCAAGAAGACCGGACGCCAGCGCAAGGCGCCGCAGCCGAAGGGTTACCAAAGGCGGTCGCGCTATCGCTACGGCAAGCGCACGGACAGCGGTCCGATCGCGCTTCGGGCGTTGTGGAGCATGCATGTCGAGGCGATGAACTGGAGCGGCATGCGCCATGCCGAGTACGCCGCAGCGCTCGGACTTTCGCGACATGCGCTGCGGATCGATCTGCTGAAACGCTGCACCTGAGGGTGGGAAGTCGCCACCCTTGGGCAGGACTACTTTTTCAGCAAAAGCGCTTCACGCACCAGCGACGGCAGATTGCCCACACCGAGCAAGTCAATAAGCTCATAGGCCTGTGTATTGGTGATGCCAGTTCTGTCTACAAGCCAGTTGACTTGCTTTTGCTTAGCAGTCTGAGTTTCGCGGCCGCTCTCGCTGGGCATGGCTTTCCTCCGGTTGGGCGAAAGCCTGATCGTCTCTTCCAAGCGTCCGTTGCCAGTTATGCGCGGGCGACCAAAACAGCTTACGCCCTAACAAGACTTATGGCTAGCGTTATGGATCCGGTAATGTCTCAGTTTGATTTGACGTTCTTAGATTTGTCGGCAACTGTGAGCCGTATCAGCGTTATGGGGGCAAGCGGGCGATCGTTAGGAGTGTAGCCACACCGCGCTTGCCTGCCCAACTTCGGCGCAACGGCGTCCATCTGCTCGCATACGTGTTCCATCGACCTTCGCAGCGGGCTTGGGCAATGGGATGGGAGCCACAGTTTGAGCTGGTGTCGTCTGTCGTCGGCTTCCTCGCCAGTGGCGATGCGGCATAACGCGAACGGCGTTGCCGATCACGTCGGCGGGTCTCGCTTCAGGCCTTTAGGTCCGGTTGGCATCTTGCTTGCCTTTGTTGGGCGGACAAGCCGGCAGATCATCGATACCGGGCGCGTAAGCCTTTGCCTCATATTCCCTGGCTGGCATCTCCAATTCCTTGCCGTCGCCGTACCGAACCCACAGCTATCCTGCGTGGCCCAGCCATTCTTTATCCTGCAAATTCCGATCGCCAACTGAAGACCTCGCTTATGCTTTGTCCCTTAAGCATATAGGCGGTTCGGTCTATGGGAGCAAACGCGGTGAGGCGGTTCGGCCTGCCGTCAAATTTCGAAATGAGACACTACCGGGACCCGGCTGGGTCTGCCAAATATATGTCGCCCTCAGCAGCAGAAACGAAATCCAACACAGGCTGCCCATACGCGCCCGTGTGCAGCGCTTGAAGCACTGGCGGCCCAAATCCGCGGTCAGTGTAACCGTCGTTACCTCCGAGCAGGAACAAGGCTTCGCGATCATCGTTGGTCGGTGACCGACGGGAGCACTGCATGAAAAGTTACGTTGTCGAGACAGTGGCCGGTGAAGTGGTGACAGCCAGTCAAAGAGTGGTAGCCGAAACACCGCTGTGTGCGGCCAGAATAGGAACTGCCAGCTAGACTAGGTTCACGAAAGGCGCGAGTTACCGACGAGACGGAGGCCGCCGTGTTTTGGTTCGCCTTCTCCCGGGTTGCACCAGGGCTATCGCATATGGGTTAGCGCCTGGACTAGGTAGTCGTCGTTCCATGCGCATTTCTTGATGCGATGACTGATGGGGACTTTGTCAACGTCGGCGGCCTGAAGGATGTTTCTAGCGATGCGGGTGAGAAGCGCGGTGTTGGCCGGGGCATTGTCCTTGCGGGCACGTGATTGATCCTCATCCAGATGAACGTCGAGCATCCAATGCAGGCCGTTCTCGATCTGCCAATGAGCTCTCGTGAGCTCGAGCGCCCGCTGTGGCGACAGTAAGGTGGAAGCCATGAACAGGCGCGTCATCGGCTTGGCCTGATCGCGCTGGCTGGTGATGCGGATGAAGGCTTCGTGGCCGGCCATCAGTGGCTTGATGGCGGCCACGACCTCGGCCTGCCGCCATTCGCTGCGACCATGGCTGGTTTCGCTCCGCTCCGCCACAGCGAGGGCTGTTTCGGCCAGATGTTGTTTGGCATGAGCGACCCAATGGCGGCGGTTGCCTTTGAGCGCGAGTAAGTAGTCCCCGCCGCGTTCGGTGATGGCTTGTGCCATGCGTTTGTGACAGTGGAGCGCATCGGCCGTGACCATTCTGCCCGCAAGATCAATGAGTTCGACGACCTTGAGGGCTGCCTCGACCTCATTCTCTCCATCGCCCGGCGACACCGCCGCCAGGCACAGCCGCGTCTCGGCGGCAAAGGCCGACACCGTCAGGGGCGGGCTGGCCGCAAGGCCCTTCTCATAGGCTCGCCGCAGCGTCTTGCCGTCAAGCGAGACCACCTCTTGGCAGGCCCGCGCGAAGCCTGCGGCAAAGGCGGCGAAGGCCCGACCGAATGCCTCCGGATCAAGCAGCCGCAGCAGCCGGGAAAAGGTGTCGTGGCTGGGCGCCACCTCGTACTCGATCAACCGCGACAGCGCCTGCTGGCGCTCCTGTGCGAACAGCGAGAACTCAGTCGCATTGCTTGCCCCACACAGGCTTGCGGCGATCATCATCACGATCAGATCGCCAAGCCGATGCGTGGCGTTGCCAGCGCGCGGATCGGGCAGCGCGCCGAAATAGCTCTCAAGGCTGGAAATGGCAGTCTCTCCCTCGTTCGACTGCCTGCCCAAAGAATCCCTTCTCAGGCCAACTTCAAGTCCCAAAAAGCCATATGCGATTCCCCTGCGGGTTGCACGGACAGACGGGTCGGGAGACGGCTGTTCCCTGGCGTATGTACCATTGTAGCTCGTCCAAGCTTCAGAACACCCGGCTGCGGCAATATGTTAGAGGTCGCTTGACGAAGCCGTCGGCCGCACCAGAATCCCGGGATGGTGAAGGGCAGCATCAACATCGGCGATGAAGTTGCTATCACAGCCACGGTTCGCAGGCGGGTGACAAAAGACTGGGTGAGCGTCTGGATCCCGTCATACAATCAGCCGCATTCCACCGTGGATCGGACATCGACCGTGAAGCAGGGCCAACCGATCAAGCTGATAGGCGATGTCACGCGCGTCGGCGATGGCAAAGTGACGGTCAATCTCGGCGTGCCGCTCACTGTGAATGCCGATACGGTCAGGCTGGTGACTGCCTACGTGCCACCTAAGAGAAAGACGCCGCTGGTCGACAAAGCCACCTAGTGGGGCGCTTTCTCTGGCGGTCCAGGTCATTTAAGAACCAGGCGAGCTCATCCGTCATCTCGAAAGGTGAAATGCTTCCAGAGGAAAACGCTGGAGATCATCGGCTACCAGCGTGACCCTGGCCAGGCCACGCGCGTGCTGATGGCCGACAAGGGCCGTTACGTCGGCGCGGCGGTCGTCCACTCAAGCTCGACCAGCGGCAGAAATTATGGGATCAGGTCCAAGGCCTGACCGGCGCGCCGTCCCCAAAGGAATTGAAGAAGGAAAGAGCGCAGTGGCTGAGGCCTGGCCTCGTTGGCCAGGTCGAAACCCTGAAGGGCGGGGAGAAGCTGCGTCACGCTTCGCTGAAACGAGCCTGGAGACAATAAATGGCAGTCGCCAAGAAAGGCCAGGAGCGCGTCACCTACGGTTGGATGTATGGACAGCAGGCGCGCAAAGACGGCAAGGAACGTGCCGTGCCGGACTATTGGGCAGAGCATGCCGACGCTTGGCTGCAGGGCTTCGACGGCGTGCCGATTGGCACCGAGGCGAAGCCGGTGAGTGATCCGTTCGAAACAGAGCTCGACGAAAGCGCGCTCGCGAAGGGCGACAACTAAAGCGCCTTTCCCGCCCGGATCATCGCCCGAGCAATGGCAAGCTCTGCCTCGACCTTGGCGTTTTCCTTCTGGGTCATGTTGTCGGCGGCGATCAGGCGTCGCAGGGAGCGCATGACTTCGGCGCGCCCCCATCCTGCTTCAAGCATGCAATCCACGATCGCCTGAAAACCGGGCTCCATAGCTTCCTGACTGTCGACCTCTCGGTCGGGGTAGTCGCCTTCGCGTCTCGGTCTGCTGATCATCCGTTGCCGTCCACCGTGCTTTCTTCGTCCAACTGGCGCGGCACCGGCAGATAAGCATTGGCGACGAGCCATTCGCCGACGATCTTTTCCACCAGATCCGGCTTAGCAGTGCCCATCTCGGCCGCCAGGCTGGTCAGCGCGTCGTCGGTGCGGGGATCAAGGCTGACCCCACCGGCGTTTCTGATCAGCAGCGCGGCCCGCCGCAACAGCACCTGCATGTCCGCCCGAGAAGCGTCCGCAATGTGGTCGGCGGTGCTTTCCAGTTCATGCACGAATTGATATCGGGACATCGGTCATGCTCCTACAGGAAGTGCTCGCCTTCAGCCCTATGCTCAAAGCAGAACCAGTGCGGCGCCTGCTTCGGCTTGGCAAAGCCCCAACCGGCGTCCTTGCTGCAGCCGTCGTGCTCGCAAACGTGGTGCTGGACGCCAGCCGGCGTAGCGTATTCGGGCCGTGGAAGTCTGATTTCGTCGCTCATAGCGGGTTGATGGGTCCCACAAGGCCGGAATGGTCGTTGGGCTGCTTGTTGATCGTGGCGGCGTTGACCTCCCGTTCGACGCGGTTGAATTGAAGCTGCCCGTCAATGTCGCGGGAGAGCAGCGCCTTAAGGTCGCTCGCCGGCGTGTCCGCATTCAGCCAGACGTCGTAGTAGGCTGGATCGAGGATTAGCGGCTGTCTGTCATGAAGCTGGCGCATCGGCTCGCCGGCGGGCTCGGTGATGATCGTGCAGCTCGTCATGTCCAGCGTCTTGTTGTAAGCCCACAGGCCAGCGAAGGAGAAAGGCGCGTGACCGGGCAGGAAGATGTGCCAGGGGTCCTTGCCGCGATCGGCCGGGCTGATAGTCCATTCGTAGAAGCCATCGGCAGGGATCAGGCAGCGTTTAGACTTGAACGCATCTCGAAAAGCGGTATCGACGCTCTCGATGCGCATTGAACATCGGTGCCTTTGGCATTTCCTTCGCCCAAAAAGGCACAAGCCACCAACGGCCCGAGCGAACCTTATGGTCACCGTCATCTGCGGCGGTGATGAAAGGCACCTCGTCGGTCGGCGCGATATTGTACGCGGCGCATCGTTGCGCCCGACATCGGCCGCGCCGTCAGCCGATAGAGGCGATGGATTTCCGACCAAGGGAGATAACGGGTGTAGCGCCCACACATGTCTATCACTCCATGTCGGGCACATCACCGCTCACAAACAAAGTGTTTGGCGGGCCGTAGTCCCCAAGCGCCGGATCGGCATCCCTGCTCCATGCGATGACGCCCGCATGCTTGCCGGCGAGTGCTTTTGCAGTTCGGATCGCCCGGTCTTCGCTTTGCTGGTCGGCCGGGCCGTACATAGGAAACAACTCGCCGTCGTCGCCGCGATCGAATGCGACCACAACAATCAGCTTCGGCTTTCTCTGCTCCGGAAGGACGTGCGTGGACATTCAATGGCCTTTCTCAATTGAGCGGCGCTGATCCCGCCTCAAGAGCGTCGATCGCGTCGAGCACTGCCTGGCGCTTTGACACGATAGGCTCATTTGGGTGGAACCCTGCGAGCGACAGAGACGTATAGGCAACCGTTACGGCGCTGACGAGTTGCTGCGCTTCCGAACTATCCGGAACCTCAGCAGTGGCGGCCAGAGCAAGCAAGAAGACCCTATGGTCATGATATTCGTGCTTGCCGTCCTCGGCCTGGATGAGGGCCCGCATCCGGGGGAGTGCAGTGGTGCGGTCGGCGAGTTGCACATCCGGATTATGCAGCAACTGCAGGCCGCTGACCTGCATACGCTTCTCGTCCGGCCACCCTTCGCAACACGCCTTGATTGCGGCATTGCTAGCCGCCCACCAAACGTCAGCCGCAGCATACTCGTCTTCCGATGGCTCTTGGTCCGGCGGGAAACCCATCTCATCCAAGCCTTCAACTGCGAATGAGCCTTCCGCCGCTTCCTCGGCCGTCAGGCCAGATTGCTCGATCACGGCCCGAGCTGCGGCGAGGCCGCGCTGTTTTTCTTCAGGGGTGGCTCCCCTGGCGTTCATAATAATGTCCATGACCGGCCTCCTGTGGCTGTCAGAGCATCAGTGAACAAAATGAGAACACTGGAGTCAAGAGCCTCTTGACCAGGCAGGAATATGTTCCTCATTTCAGAGTATGCCGGAACAACCGCAAAAATGGCCGAGAGGCGCCGCCTGGACCCTGACGCATGCCCACGACGCGGGGCAGGTGGCGGGCATCCGCTGCGCCCGCTGCAATATCACGCGCTACTATAAGCCGCTCGAGCTACGGGAGGTGATCGGCAACGTCACGATCGATGAGGTGAGGGACAAGGCGCGCTGCCAGAAGTGCGGGAGCCGGGAGTGGATGAGCGCGCAGTTATTCCACGCGACCGGCGAGCAGGCCCACACCATCCGCTATCGGCGCCTGGTGCAGATCCGATGGGAGAAGCGGGTGATTTGGCGGGATGAGTAGCGGACGGCCCCACGAAACCATCTTCAAAAATACCGACCATACGCAAGCTTCTCGAACAACGTCGCACGTCGCGCCGGAGGGATCGCACCGCGTTGTGTGTATCCGAGATCGGCCAGTGTAGGCTCCATTATGGCGGCCAAAGAGTCGAGATCAGTCGGCGATAATCGACGCCATTTTCCAATCGACTTCGCTGAGAGCCGCGGCTTCTTGGGCGGAGCCTCTGGCAAGTTCAAGCGGGAAAAGAGCCTGTCGAGAGTGACATCGTAATTAAGAACAAGGTCTTCGTATTTTACCTCGATATAATGGTCGCCGAGCCATTGAGAAAACCCTCTGGCGAGGTCGACGTGATACCTCCACCTGTGCGCATTGAAGAGCATGCCGTGGGCTCGGTATGCTCGTTGCGTCATCGGAAATCCGTGCCACGACGAAAGTTCGGAACTGCCGAAATAGACTTTTCGCCACAATGGCGCCTTAGGCGCCACGAAAGGGCTCAACGCCACATCACGACCATCCCTGATCAGGTGAACGAATTTCGCTTGCGGAAAATAGGCCTTTATCAAAGGAACAATGAGAAGCGTCTCGCACAGCTTCCATCCCCACCGCTCCGCTTGGCCAATGTTCTGCAGGTGTTTGCCGATATGACATTTCGCCAGGCGGCGGCTTTCCGGGTCGCGAAGTTCGTTCCCTGTAGGTACGCCGCTTCTCGAAGATAGAATGGCGTGCTCAACCAATGGCACCATCTCCAGGCAGTCTAGTGAGCCACTGACGTTACTGCCCATGTAGACGCCAGCGTCCACCAAAATGCTAGTGAGAAGTCGACTGCCCGAGTGAGCAGTATTGACGATCACGATAGGAGGCGTCGCTTCCGAAAATAGACTTGATGAGTGCATTGCAATTTACAGTGAGCGGACCTTAGCTTTTAGGCTTTTTGCATTCGCCTTCTGGTCTGTTTAGCAACGCGCGTTGCTCCCGTTTTTCGACCGAGTCCGCTCGCCTTGGCCAATTCTGACCGTTGGGCGGCATAATTTGGCGCCGTCATTGGATAGTCGCGCGCCAAGCCCCACTTGGCCCGGTACTCGTCAGGCGTCAGGCCGTAGTGCACGCTGAGATGACGCTTCAGAGATTTGAACTTATTCCCGTCCTCGAGGCAGATGATGTAGTCAGGGAAAACCGATCGCTTCGGATTGACCGCGGGCGCCTGGGCCGGCGTTTCTGGTTCGGCCGATCCTCCGATCTTCGAAAGCGAGAAGTTCACGTTCGCGATCAGATCCGAGAGAGACGCAACCGGCACCGCATTGTTGCTGACGTACGCGGACACTATATCGGCAGTGAGTTCGATCAACTGGCTTCGGCTGTTCTCAATCTCTTCCGGCATGCATATCTCCGATCCTCGCAACAAATAGCCTAACTCTCTTAGCCGGTTTCTGTCCAAGCGCAACAGCCCGAGGATTACCTAACGAAGCCATTGCTACGACCTTGGTCGTGGCCGGCATTAACATGCAGTAGGCGGTAGGACGCGGTCACGTCGCGACGGAGGCTCGCGCCGCGATAGCGCACCCCTGTAGCTGCATCCCAAGGTAGTGGTCCGGGAGCGAGCGCGGAGTCGCGAGTAGCGTCTGGAGCACCTGGTCGGTGAACTTTTGGGCGCGAACCTGAAGCTCGAGCGTTGAAGTCATAACCATAATCCAGCTGCCTGAGAGTGGTCAGTCGTGCTAACTCTGGGGCGGAGAAAGGGAACGTCCCCTCTGGTGCCGTGGCGCAAAAAATGCATTGCGTTTTGATTGCACGTAATCAGGACTGCGGCCGCCATCTCAGCCCCCAATGAAAATTACTGGGCATCGATAAACCGAAATGTCACGTCGACTTATTGCGGTGACGTGATCATGCGAAGTACAGATTAGCAAGGGCGTATGTTTATTCTCACCGAGCCGAGCGGATCGAGTGGGCCCGCTCGCCAATCGCGTGAACTCCGGCGGGTCAGCCAACATTTTGGCTAATTGAGCGGCGAGCCATCGGACCCGGAGATCTCCGCGCGCGCGTGCCAGATTTATGGGGACGCGCCTTTACATCGATTGTTTCTGATCACAAACACCTTGGGTCCCATGGCTCAAACGATGATATTCAGGATCGGCATCATTTCGGACACGCACGGCTTGTTGAGGCCTGAGGCAGAGCGTCGCCTGGCCGGTGTCGATCACATCATTCACGGCGGAGATATAGGCGGGCCGGAGATCATCGCCGCGCTTCGCAGGATTGCGCCGGTTACCGCCATCAGAGGAAACGTGGACACCGGAAGCTGGGCCGCGCAATACGCTGACACTGAGCACGTGCGGCTTGCGGGGCGAACCATCTATGTGCTTCACGACCTAAAGACGCTGCAGATCTCGCCCGCGGCCCTTGGCATCGACATGGTAATCTCGGGCCACTCTCACGTGCCGATGATCGAGACCGTTGATGGGGTGCTCTACTTAAATCCTGGCAGCGCCGGCCGGCGGCGCTTCAAGCTGCCGATCACGTTGGCGACAGTCGATGTCACGCCCAGCCACATGCAACCGGTCATTCACGAGTTGGGCGACGGTTGATACGTCGCACGCAGATAGAGGCGCCCGTGATCATGGCCGAGTGGGCGGCCATCAGAACTTTCTAAGCGGCCGGCAAACAGCGAAAGAACCCGTCGCAACGGTTCTACGGCGGGCAGGCAACGGGCTGCAATCCTAATGGGGGAAATGGGACCGGGTCGTGTGCGTCAAGGCCTAAGAAGGGCGGCCAAGGCGCGGCGATCGAGCATGGCTTGGAAATGCTCCGGCGCCGCAAACAAGGCCAACGGCATCTCCTATTACCCCCTTGGGTGTTCCTAATCACGGACGGAGCGCCGGCTGAAAGCGTGGCGGCGGCCGAACAGGCGATCAAGGCTTTTCGACGGCCCCGAAGGTCAGGTTCTGACGGCTGTCGTATGCGATGGCGCTGGGAGCGCAGCCTATTCTGAAGTCGGGTCCTGGCTTGCCAGCCAGACACTGCTTGAACTCGTGTGACCACCCGTCATCCTGGCCGACACCACCATCGCGCCGTCCCCGTGAGACGGCTGACAGTCGGCACTCCGCCCCAACGCAGACTGATGACTTCGCTGCGCCGGCAGCCCACGGCTATCACCCGGATCAGTGCCGCGGTGGTCCTGCCGGTCCTCGGCCACACTGCATTAAGACGCGGGACTCACCGCGACATCGCGCTTCTCGCAATGTGCGGTAAACCCCCGCACATTGCAAAACCGCGTCGTAATTCATTGCAAATACAACCAACCGACTGCGGCACAATGTGTGTCATTTTACCTTGCCGTCTTAATCGGTCGTACTTTGGAGGACTTATTAATGCAATAATATGCCACTCTATGCTCTATACCACGATTCCGTTTGCTGGCGCTGATTTCGGATGCGCCGTGCAGTCTTCCGCGCTCTGGGACGGCGTAGCTGCGCTGCTTATCTGCAACACTGGAACCCTCGCGGCGCACTTTCCCTCGGGCAGACGGAGCATCGTCATAGGCAATCCGGCGTGGTCCTGCCGCCTCGCAATCGGGCGGCCGCAAGCGAGATAACGTGCGTTCCATCGTTCCTAGTCCTCATCCGCCGGAGCGGTTTCCTTGTGTCAGATGGCGCCCGACAGCGCGCCGACGCCACGCGTTTCAACGTCCGTTGCGCGTTCATGGATGCGCTCCCGGAAGCCGGCGGTCCTTCCTATGAGCGCGCCGGGCAGCATCGCTTCGGTTCGTCGCGGAATCGCCGGCATGGACCATTCCGTCGCTTCACATGGCGAGCATGGTCACCGCCAGTTTGCACGCCACGGCGACACAGGCCTTGCGGCGGTCAGGAGCGTTTTGGCGATCGCCTGACCTCAGCCCTTGACCTTGTCGGAGCCTTGAAGCGCGTCATCACCCCGAAGCCGCCTCGTAAAGCGAGCGTCGAACATCGGCGTCACCGGCTCCTGATATGCAATCCTGAACGTCAATCGAGGAGCCCGATTGCCATCGCCGCGAGGTCAGCCCGAAGTGGGCCGCGACATCGCGTGAGCGGCGAAAGCGTGACGATCGTCGATCGCTGTCGTAAACGAAAGTGCCGTGACCGGACCGACGCCGGGATCGCCATGAAGCGTCGGCACAGTTCGCTGCGCGCCACTTCTTTGACGACGAGATCGTACAGCCGGCAATACTGCCTCCACAGCGTAGCGAGATTGGGTTTGAACCGTCGGCACGACGGATGCGAGATCGGCGCACTTTTGATAGCAATGAGACGTGTCGCTATCTTATTCTTGGTTTCGCTCCGCGTCGACCTAGCATTATGCCGTAATTCGGCGCCTCTGCTTTCGTGAAGCGAACAACTTCATGCTTGCATTTCCTGCGCAAGTCGAACTGCTAGCGCATGCGTACGCACAATCGAAATCAGGGCAGCGCAGATCGATGACCAAGGGAGCGAGTGTGATTGATGTCAGGTCGATCCGGGAGCGTGAGATCACCCTTCATGGCCTTGCTAAGGCTGATGATAGGTACATAATTTACTACGACGAGACGAACAACATTCGCCGGTTGCACGTGCGATCGGACGGGCTCAACGTGCGCGAGCCAAAGTGCTTTGTCGTGGGCGGCATTGTGCACCGCGGGACGCCGCGACCGTTGCCGATTGCCGAGCTTCGGCTCTACGTATGCAACTCAATGCCCCCGAGATAAGACTCAAGCATGTGGCGGCCGGAGAAATTCTTGAGCTGCTCAACGCGCCAAGGTTGGAGATTTTCCTGAAATGGCTCATCGAACAGGAGCTGTTCGTCCAATACTCGATTATTCCGCTCTATTGGTCGATTGTGGATACAATCGACTCAATTCTGAAAGCGCGAGCCGCGGCCGCTCTGCTGGCGGTTGCGTCTCAGCTCAAGAATGACCTTTATACGCTCCTCCGCCACGACTGCGACGACACCGTTGATATTTTCATTCGCTACCGGTACCCGGATGTGGGGCCAGAACGGCGGCCGGCTTTCGTGGCCGAACTCCTCGATCTCCTGGAGCACCGGCGGGAGTTGCTCCCGCAGTTCAACCACATGATGCTGAAAGGTGTGCTTCAGATTGCGGAACCGCTCGATGCCCTTCCTTATCTTGAGGACGAGACACCCAACGTGCTGGTCGAGAGTTGCGCGCGCTTTTATGTGCAGAGGCTCTGTCTCTTCAAGAACTCCCAGCACATCCTCGGCGTTGAGGAGATCGTGAAGGAGCGTATCGAGCGGTTGTCATTCACCGACCGCGATCGCGAGCTGAAACACTTTGCGATTTCCCATGACGAACCTGGTATTCAACTGTCCGATATCATCGTCGGTATTCTCGGCAAATTCCTCTCGTTCGTCTGCTCGTCAGACGACGCGGGATTAATGGCTGCGCGGCGCGGCCTGGGGGAGCGGGAACAGCGAAGCCTGAGCCTACTGAATGCATTGCTCGATCGGTCGGTCGCGGAGACCAAGGCGTTTGAACACTACCTGCTGAGCCTAAGAGATCGGGAAGCCGCAGCGTTCTTCCTGGATCCGTCGGTCTCGCCTTAGGCGCGTGATCGTACTTTGTGGCCGACCGGATGGCCGCCATACTTGGCCTAGAGTCGTGTCGCATTCACAATGTCGGTCAGGAGGTCGTCGATGCTTCCAGACGATGTGGTAAGCCTTCCGTCAACAGCATGAGGAAGATTGTGCTCTTCTTCATAGCGATAGCTCGCCTCGAATTCTTCAATCGCCTCTCCCGCTAGAGGGACGCCACGAATTTCAGGCGCTCATATGCTGCAACGACGAAGTTGAACAGGGCCGGGTTGATGTTCACCACCGAACCATACCAATGGAACATGCGCCGGCAGGCTTGCCGAGTCTCTTCTTGGCATCGTCTAGTGGTCTCAATCGCTGCGACAACGATGTCGCGCGGAACGAGGCACAACGTCATCAGATCGGCCATGATCGGGCAGGTCGCGCATTGAAGAATAAATTGGGACAAGACAAGCAGGTGAACCGTTTTAACCATGAAATGCAACCTGTAACAACCTGGGGTTCAGACCGACATTCTTGGAACTGCTTACCGAACGTATATTAATTAACGCTAAATTAACCACGACGAATGGATGATAAGCCCTACGTTGAGCCGCATCGTCCGGCTCGAAAGAGGGATCTCAATGAAGTTCTTTCGCGCCATCATGGCTGCGAGCCTGCTGGCCGTCTGCGCTGGCCAGAGGGCATCGGCCGCCACCGGAAATGTGCTGTTCAGCGGCACGGTCACCGCGACCTGCACTATCACGATCAACTCCAACGGCACTATGACCGTGAGCAGCAATCTTCAGTCGCTGAGCTCACATAATGCCGCCGGCTCGGCAGGCAGCGCTCAGGTCGATACGACGGGCGGCGTCTCGCTCAGCGTGGACCCCGTGACCACGACGACCGTGCCGGTCTCGGACACCACGGCGACGACATGGATCCCGACCTTCGCCACTTCAGGCGCGCAGACGATTGCCGAAACCGGCACCGCAACCGCGCTGACGGTGCCGGGCACATCGACGGTGGCGGTCAATCTCGCGGCACCAAGAGCGGCACGAACCGGTTCTCCGCCGGCAACTATCAGGCGACGGTGACGCTGCGCTGCGAATAGTCCTAATGCGAAAGGATCGGTCCTTGAGAAGAATTTCAATGCTTGGGGCGGGCCTGATCGCCGCGCTGTCTCCCGTTGCAGCGATCGCCCAGTCGATGACGCCGATGCGGGGTGAGGTGCGATCCTTCACCGATGCCTTTGCCGTCCGCGTCTTTCCGGGTAATCCGTACAACCAGCGCATCCGGGTCGAGGTCCATGTCTACGACCAGGATTTCCAGCCGGTCGCGGCCAGGATCACGCCGGGCACCTTCCTTCTGGCCGGCCAGGCCTCGCGCCCTGTCCTAGTGGTCGTGCCGTTCGACGGCGCGAATGAGCGCAAAGTGCGCATCTGTACCGAGAGTATCCCCTTTCCAAGCGAGCAGACCCAGATAAGGGCACAGATATGCGGAAAGTTCTTCGGGCATCGCAGGTTCTGACCTTGTCCTTGCTGCCCGCCCTGGCTGCCGTCAGTCAGGGGCTTGCCGAGGATATCCTGAACCTGAACCTGAACCAGAACCAGACCGGTTTCAGCCTGCCCGGCGTCACCCTGCCCCAGGGCCAGGACGAGGTTCATGCCAGCGATGGCACCACCTGCCGCTCGGCCGTTTCCGGCAGCGGCGCCTATCTCGACCTCGGCATCATCCGCGGCAATAACAACAGCAACCAGGCCAACAGCGACATCGCCACCTATGGCCGCGTGGTGATCCCGATCGGGCGGACGCCGAAACGCGTCGATTGCAGCCGCCTCTACGAGCTGGAAGTCGAGCGCCTGCAGCTTGAATTGAAGCTGCTCAAAATGGGCCTCGGCGCCGACGGCCAGACCGTGGGGAGTGTGGCCGCCTCTCCACCCCAGGGCGCCGAACCCCAAGCCGGCGCGGCTCAAGTCAGCGCGGCCCAAGCCAAATCAAGGGGATGGGCCAACGAAGGCTGGAGTATCAGAGGCACGGCCGGTGGTGAAAAGAAAAAGAAACGGAAATAGCCGCGCGCTGTTGGCGTTGGCAGCGCTTGCCTGGGTCTGTCTCCCGGCGCAGGCGGCGATCATCGGCACCTGCACAATCGTGATCGGGGCACCGGGAACGATGAAATCGAACCCCGCTATCAACATCTTCGGCTCCAAGCAGGCGGGCGGCTCGAGCGCCGGCGCCACCATCACCGCGAACTCGACGCTGTGTTCCATCCTAAACCTGCTAGACTGCTATACCGTTTCCGCGCCCGCGCCGGCCGCATTCACGTCCGCGCCGACCGGCGGCGACACCAACCTCACCTTCGCCTCCGTCTTCCGCCTCGACGGCTCGGGGCTGGATGTCCCGGGCAGCTCGCCGCAAAAGCTGACCAACGGGACCCATACGATCCAGGTCGATCTGACCGCCACAAAGTCGCCGGGCATCTTCCCGGCAGGCAGTTATCAGGCCGAGGTCACTGTCCGCTGCGAATGATGCCTGTGGGCCACGGGCGCGCGCAACCGACATGATCTGGAGACCGACGCTCTTTCCAGCTGGGCAATCCCAGGAAAGTGGTGACCCGGCCCGGGGCAAGATGCCGATCGACAGAATCGGCCTGGTCCAGGCTAATTTAAATGACAACGACGGAGAGCCTGCGTGTCCCGGCGCACCTGTGCCTTGCCCCGCCAGTCGCAAAGCGCGTGAGACGAACGCCTTATCCGCCAACTCGTAAATCCCGACGGAAAACTGCTTCCGCAGATGTTCATTCAGGTGCTGGCGAGCATAGCCCCGTCATAGTCGGCTGAAAGGCGCCCGCTGACGCCATCGAAAGCGTCCTATCAGCCCAAAGATACCAGATTGCAACGCCGCGCTCAGGCTTGGATACCCCGAAAACCTCCACCTCTTTGAGAAGCCCAAGCATCTAAGCAGACGGACCCACGATGCCGATGTTGTAAGATGCACGCCGGTCCAAGCCAGCGTGTGGAATGCAAGGGTTCAGCCGCACGGTAGGGCCGAGCGCTACCGGCAGCTGGGTTCAAACATGGCGGCGACTCCTGATACCCGCAGCGGCGATGCCGTTGCTGCTGGCGCGACCAATGGAGCTACGAAACCGGTGGAAAGACATAAACATCTATATCAATGCGGGGGCGCTAATTTAGCCTCGCGTTTTAGCCGACTCTTCCCCTACCGAGTCGGTTAGGCCCGGCGGTTCAACCCAACGCACCCCAACGCGGAGCTGTCGGGCCGCTATTATGAAAGACGACATCCAAGCTTTGCGCCGTCCGGAAGGAGATATCAAGAGCAGACAGCACGAACATTAGCATGGCGAACCGCGCATCAAGCGACGCGATCATGGCGACGGTGCGCCGGCGAAGCAGCGAGGATCGTGTCAGCGTCCCGTTCCCGTCCGCCATTCGATCGCCGATCAGAGATCAAAAATCAGCAAGGCCGCCCGGTCGGAGCCCCGGCGGCTTCCCACCCTGAACGCCGCCGCCTGCTCGGTCATGCGGACTTTAGCACGGTAAATGGCCGTTTCTGGTTGGTCCGCTTTGCCTGGAAGCTTCCGGCGGCAGCAGGGCGGCCAACACGGTAACCTTGGACCTTGTCGATGGCGAACTCGTGTATGAGCGCCATCTGCTCGTCGGTTTCCACCCCCTCGACCAGGATTTTGGGGCCGCGATTTCGGACCAAGGCGACGATGTCCTGGAGCATCGCCATGCCCTTCTGGGTACCGCAGGCGTGAAGGAACGAACGGTCGATCTTGACCGTATCGAAATCGATGAGACGCAGCCACGAAAGGCCTGCGAAGCCCGTCCCGAAATCATCAAGCCATATCTTGATACCCAGCACTTTCAGGTCGCTGATGCAGCGTAGAACGTCCGAATGCATCTCCATCTCGAGGCCTTCGGTAATTTCGAAGGCCAGCCTGCTGCCGGCAACACCGGTCTCGCCCAATATGCCGGCGACGGACGTTGCGAAACCGGGCGTCTTGAGCTGGATCGGCGAGACGTTGACGCTGACGACGCCGATGTGGTCGTCCGCCAGGAGCTCGGTGCAGACCGATCTTATCACCCAGCGCCCGAGTTCCAGGACGGCGCCGGTTCTTTCCGCCACGGGAATGAACAGGCTTGGCGGAACCAAAGTGCCGTCCAGCATCTTGAGGCGCATCAAAGCCTCGGCGGCGTGGACCTTGCCCGAAGCGACATCCTGGATGGGCTGGTAAACGAGCGAGACGAGATTCTGGCCGATCGCGATTTTCAGCAAAGCCGCGATGTTCTCGCTCTCGTCGCTGCTCTGGGGATCGGTCGGATCGAACAGCCGAGCGCAGTTCCTGCCGCCGGCTTTTGCCAGGTAGAGCGCGCGATCAGCCTCGTGAATGATCTTCTCCAGCTTTGCGCCAGCCTGCACTCTGGTCAAGGCGGCGCCGACGCTCGCCGTGACGATCGAGATGCCGTCACGCCGCAGCTCGTGGGTAAGAGCCAGCCTTTCCACTGTGAGGCAAATGGCTTCCGCTAGCTCCGCGACCCGCTCCTTCTTGTCCATACGGACCAGCACGATGAATTCCTCGCCGCCGTAGCGCCCGATCGAACCGTCATATTGCTTAATGAGATCGCGAAGCGCATTGGCGACATGGATCAAGCAACGGTCGCCTTCCTGATGGCCATAGCAGTCATTGAATTTCTTGAAGAAATCCACGTCGATAAGGATGGCCGCGAAACCGTTGCCTAGCTGTTGCCAGTCGCTCCAGTAGTCACGCAGCTTCTCATCGATTGCCCGCCTATTCTCCAGCCCCGTAAGCGGGTCTGTCCGCGATAGCCGCAGCAGGGCCTTGCCGCGCTCTGTGGCCTCCCTGTGCTGAATTTTGGCTTCCAGGGCGTTCAGGAAGACGTTGTAGCGCTCCCCATTCAGCTTCCAGTTCACATATGACGTGAACGTAAAGCACGACACGTAGAAGGTCGCGAACACCATCTTGTAGGTTAATGTAGCGGGCAAAAAATAGTTTACCAGGTACAATATTAACATTATTATTGTTGACGTTACTATCGACAACTTGAAGCTGAACGTGAAGAAAAGATTGGCACTCATCATGAAAATCGTGCCGAACACCATGTAGTACCCAACGCTTTCCTTGTCGGCGCCGGTAAAGGCTGGGCAAAGCCAACCGACATAACCGAAAATGATGGCTCCGGCGCAAGTCAAATCGAGCCATTCCGTCGCGACCCCGCGGCGAAGCTGTTCTTCCAAAATCAGCAAGGCTGTTATGCCGACGACGAAGCGGGCTACAATCGTATAGGCCGCCACGTCCGGTATCAGCAGCAGATCCGTTGCCGAAAACGTCAAATAAATGGCGACTGCCATCCATAGCCCAGGCCTGGCTTCCGTTCTTCGTTTCGCCTGGGCTTCCGCTCGATAGAGGACGCGGAGCTCGTCACGCCCCGGCTCGCAGCGGGATTCGTGCGGCTCCACATGCGCCATATCGGCCAATGCGGAGGAGACGCGGTAGTTCACAGCACCCCCCCGCTGAACGGGGTTTTGCGTTGCGAGATCCTTTCCAGCTTCTGCCCCACGCGTCGACTCCTTGGGACACGGTTTGCCACGCAATCATTGCACTGGCGCAGGCCAAGTTTGCATTAACTGGAACCCGGACTCCGAGCCAGGAGATGCTCAAACATCTGAAATGGTTAACGGAGAATTAATCATATCGGTAAAATGCGTCCGAGCCGGCATTGGCAAATGACGCATTCTACGCAATAAGTTAACTGCCTGTTAACTATGGAGCGGCGCGTGCGAACCGTCTTAGATGGCCAAAGCCTGATTACAGCCGAGATAATCGCCGCCAACCTACATCGAAAACCAGAACATCATGGCGAAGCGTTCGAAACCGCACGCGCTGAGCTTGCGCTCATCCTGCACACGACCAGCCAGCAGATCGAACGAGGTAAGAACCCGGCCGATCTTGTTAGCCGCCTGCTGTCGACGCTCAACGCACTGCGATCCAGGCTTCGCCCCGATGTCTGGCAATCCTTAATACCGGTGGCGCAGAACCATCCAATCCTGGAATACTTTCTCGAAGACCCGCTGACGCGCTGGTCTTTCACAAAGCCCAGGGGTTATTCCGGCGACGCGCAGCTGCTCGACTACATCTATTGCGACCCTCATGTGGCCGACAGCGTGGCGAACGCCTCCGAGATCGGCACGGCGCTCTACAGCCATACCAAGAATGTGCCGTCCTGCATCGCTGCACGGGAGCGGCGCGATCTTCTGACCCGCTATGTCGATGAGACCGCGGCCAGAAACGGGCCGGAAACCGAGGTTCTGGCAATAGCTGCCGGCCATTTGCGGGAGGCCAATCGTTCGGCGGCGCTGGCGGAAGGGCACATCAAGCGCTGGGTTGCACTCGATCAGGACCCGCAGAGCGTCGGCCTGATCGCGCGCGAATTCCAGGGCACAGCGGTCGAGGCATTGGACGGTTCGGTGAGGACCGTGCTCGCTAGGGGTCATAGGCTCGGCAAGTTCGATCTCATCTATGCCTCGGGCCTTTACGACTATCTTGCGCACAATGTCGCAGTGAAACTCACGAAACACTGCATGCAGATGCTGAAGCCCGGCGGCACGTTCCTGTTCGCGAACTACGCCGAGGGCAATCCCGACGCCGGATACCGCGAAACGTTTATGGACTGGGTGCTGCTGCTGCGATCTGAGGCCGATATGTGGAACATCATCAATGGGAGCGTCGACCGCAACACGGTCGAGGCGCAAGTGTTCTTCGGCGAGAACCGAAACGTGCTTTACGGCGTCATCGGAAAACGGGGTTAGACAGCGCACGCGGTGGATCGCGATGCGGCTGGGCGAGATCATTGTAAACACGTTCACAACTATCTTGGTGATATGCGGCCTCGCCCTGATTTTTCCGGCAGGCCAAATCTTCCCCAGACGCCGAGCACGAATGGTCGTCCTTCGGCCAGCCGATCCCGACACGACAGCGTCGATCCGTGACAAGCGCCAGCAACTGCCAGGCTACTTCGATCTTGCGCTCGCACCAAGAGGCCAACGGCATTGCGATAGGACCTTCACGTCCAGCGTTTTGGTCAGATGCGCGCAGAACGCCCTAACTCCCCTCCGAGGGCAGGTTAGCATTTGGATCCCTGGGGACTGAGTTGCGAACCCGGGTCCGGGTGCCGTGCGTGCGAAGACACTGGTATCCGCCGGCGTTCGCCGACTTCGATGTCGCACCGTCAGACGGCAGGTTAATTAATCCGTCCTCGAAGGAAAAATCGGCCGAGACCTTCCTGGCCTGTCCACAGCTGCCGCCATCCACGACCGCGCTTGTTGGTGACAATGGCTCTTGCTTGCCGAATCCCATCCCGTCCAGCCATGATCCGGCATGGACGAACTCTCGATTCCCACGCTGGGGCTGATCCTTCTGACGGCCTCGCTTGTCGCCATGATCTCAAGGCGGCTGCCTTCCCTACAGCGTCGGGCTGGTGGCCGCCGGGATAGCGGCTTTGTCCCGGGCGGAACCGAGCTGCCACTCAGCCGCGAGCTGATCTTCACGGTGTTTCTGCCGCCGCTGATTTTCCAGGCGGCGCTTGAAATCGAATGGCGCCATTTCCGGGTCAACCTTCCGGTGACTGCTTTGCTCGCCTTTCCTGGGGTGGCGATCGCCGCTGCTGTTGTAGCGCTCGGAATGCATTGGCTGCTCGGATGGAGCTGGACCGGCGCAAGCCTGTTTGACGTGCTGATCGCGGCGACGGATCCGGTCTCGGTGTTGGCTGCATTCAAGGAGCTGAAAGTGCAGCCGCGCCTTGGACTACTGGTCGAATCCGAAAGCCTGCTCAACGATGGCGCGGCGGCAGTCGGTTTCGCCATCCTGATCGCCATGGCGTCGGACGCCAGCGCCACGCCCGTGGCCATCGCCTCTTCCTTTGTCTGGATCGTCGCCGGCGGCATCGCGATCGGCGCGGCCGTCGCAGCAGTGCTCCTTCTTATCGCGGGGCGGACGGAGGATCACCTGGTGGAGATCACTCTCACCACGATCGCGGCCTATGGATCTTTTTTGATTGCCGAGAAATTCGGCATGTCAGGCGTTCTTGCGACGCTCACCTCCGGACTTCTGGTTGGGAATGTGGGCTGGAAGGGCGCGATATCGGCCAACGCGCGAAGCCACGTGCTGGCATTCTGGGGCTATGCCGCGTTCCTCGCCAACTCGATCGTCTTCATCTTGATTGGCGGCCATGAGGCGCACCAGCCTCTCGCGATCTTTGCGGGTAGCTCTGCAGTAGCCGTCGCACTCATGCTGCTGGGCCGGGTACTGGCCATCTATCCGCTCTGCGCCCTCCTCAACCCGACTTCGCTGAAGGTGGATCTCAAGTACCAGCATGTCCTGGTTTGGGGTGGACTGCGCGGCTCGCTCGCGCTTGCCCTTTCGCGTGCGCTGTAGCGGCTGGTCACCGTGCCTCGCGAATGCCCAACCAGGGCGGCGATCGTCGCTTCGGTGAACCCAAGGTCATTTCCGATGCTAGCGAAGCTGTGTCGCAGAACGTGCGGCGTGATGTCGGCCAAGTCGGTGTCCTTGAGCAGCTTCGTCCACTGCCCTGGGGAAGCTCTCGAACGGCATGCCGTCCTCCCAGCCGGGAAAGACGCAGTCTTCAGCATCCTGTTCCTCGTCGCGGCGACCTTCGAGGTATTCCAGGGCTGGCAAGCCGATGGGACGTACTGATGCTCCCTCCTTGCTGTCGGCGAGGCGCAGGCAACTGCCCGCGATATCAACTTCGCCCCAACGCAGGCCGATGACTAGCGACGCGACCGGCCTGCAGAACGGTATTGCACGACGTAGCTTTTCTTCCCGAGGCAAAGACGCGCAACCCGAAACCGGGCAACTCCTCGTCCCAAATGACATAATCGGCGGAACGAATTTCCGTGGTACCGACAGTTCGTTTGGTCAGCTTCGCCATGCTCGGGCGACTCCTTGAAAGATTCCGCGCGTAAGCAAAGCGTAAGCACGACAGGGCAGGGTTTCGACCGCCTTGTCGTAGCCTTGGCGCTTACTGAATTCGAATTTGTTTGTGACTTCAGCGGTATAGCGCGCGATCGGATAGAAATGGACAGGTTCTGCGAAACCGATTATCCATTCTCCGAAGGCAGAGGTCGCAGATTCGAATTCTGCCGGGCGCGCCAATTTCTAGTTGCGGAGCAAGTAGTTAGCCCTTCACGTTGCTCACCTGAAGTCCTTTAGTGCTGAGCGGCGTAAGCGCTGAGAACCCGAGTTAGGGCAAAGCTAAGTCGCCGCATCCCACTGATTTTCGAGTAAAACAGCGCAAAACACCAGTTTCCGACGGACGAGCTTCAAAAACGAAGGTTGAGCGTTGCCCACGTGGGCAGCGCTCAAGATGACAGAAATGGGGCCGCAAGCGGAATGGCGGCTTTCCGGCTTCGCAACGAAGGATGTCAGAAGTTAAAACTGCCTCGGTCGGGCCGCCAGCTGTTCTTGCTTCGCGGCATCCGTTGACGGCGCGTTCAAACGGGAACGCGATCTGACAGAAAGCGGCGCCAGCCGCCGAATGACGAGATGTCGGAAGCGCCAAGCAAGCCCGCGGATTCCACCAGAAAGCCTTTGGCGGTGCTGCCGTCGTCAAGCTCTATGTTTCCAATGCCCAGCGGCGGCGGAATGGCGGCCACAAAGCGGCCGAAGGCGTCGGCAGGCAGCCGCCAGACCTCTACCTCGATCGCAGTGCCGCCGCTCTCCACACGGACTAGCCCCGGCTTGGGCGTGGCCTGGCCGGCGAGCTGATAAAGCTTGTATGAAGCGGCCGTCCTTATGGCCCGGCAGAACCGGGCGCCGGCCTCCTTGAGCTGGCCATTGAGCGGCATTCCCGAGAGGTGAGCGCCGACCACCACCAATTCGATCGTCCCGTCTTCGGCCGGTGCGCCGACGGGCTGCGCGCTCGGCTGCCGCCAGCCGGTCGCGCCGAGCGTGAGACCGCTCTCGGCATGGAGATCGCGCGCAACGGACGCCACAAGGCCGTCCAGTCCGGCGGCCGCAAGCAGCGTCACGCTCATCGGCAGGCCGTCATCGCGCGTGCCGGTCGGCACGGCGATGCCGCACATGTCGAGCAGATTGACGAAATTGGTGTAGGTGCCGAGCCGGCTGTTGGTCTCGACAGGATCGGCGAGCACGGCGGCGGTGGTGTAATGCGTCGGCGCGGTCGGGACGCAGAACAGGTCGACGGAGGCGATGAGCGGGGCGAGCTTGGCCCGGTAGGCCTGCAAGGCATAGAGGCCGCGGAAGACGTCCGCCGCCGACAGCTTCCTGGCGCCGCCGATGATCCTGCTCGTCACCGGGTGCATGGCGGCTTCGTTGGCTTCCATGAAATCGCGGATCCCAGCATAGCGTTCGGCCACCCAGGCGCCCTCATAGAGAAGGTTGGCGGTGGCGTAGAAATCGCCGAACGGGATTTCGACCAGCCGGCAGCCGAGCCGCGACAGCATGGCGAGCGAGGCCTCGAAGCCGGCCTGCATAGCCGCATCGCCGAAGAATTTCCGGTCGGCTTTTGCCGGGATGCCGACGCTCAGCACAGGCGGACGCGCGGCGAGCGGCCGGACGGCGATGTCGCGCGAATAGGGATCGGCGGTATCGCGCCCTGCCGCGACGCAGAACACTGCATAGGCGTCGTCGACGGTCAGCGCGAACACCGACACGCAGTCGAGCGTGCGGCAGGCCGGAACGACGCCGCCCGTCGACAACGCGCCGACGGTCGGCTTCAGCCCGACGATGTTGTTGAGGCCGGCCGGGATGCGGCCGGAGCCGGCGGTGTCGGTTCCAAGCGCGAAGGAGACGATGCCGCGCGCCGTCGCCACCGCCGACCCGGAGGAGGAGCCGCCCGGCACCAGCTCCGCGTCGATGGCGTTGCGCGGGATCGGCCAGGGCGTGCGCACACCGACGAGGCCGGTGGCGAACTGGTCGAGATTGGTCTTGCCCACGACCAGCGCGCCGGCGGTCTTGAGCCGCGCCACCACGGTGGCGTCCTTGTCGGGCCAATAGGTGTATTGCGCGCAGGCCGCAGTCGTCGGCATTCCGGCGACGTCGATGTTGTCCTTGACTGCGAAGGGAATGCCCCACAGCGGTTTTGCCACCGGATCGAACGGGCCGAGCGCTTCGACCGCGGCAAGCAGATCCGCCCTGGCGGCGAGATGGATGAAGATGCCCGGATCGTCGGCTGCCTCGATGCGGGCATAAATCGCCGCGATCACATCGCCGACGCCGATGCCTCCACGATAGGCGGCGCGCAGACTCGCTATGTCGAAGTGGATATCACTCATTTCGTCTCCCCCAGGATGATCACCGGCAGGTCCCACTGGATCAGCACGACACAGCCGTCCTTCGTCCACACCGAATGCTCGGTGCCGACCGGATTGAGGATCACGCTGCCGGCAGGATAGTCGCCGTTCTCGTCGCTCTGGGTGCCTTCCAGCACGACGATGGTCTCCAGCGCGACATGGCGGTGACGCGGCACGCCGGCGCCGGGCCGGTATTTCAGGATTGCGACCGACGGCTCGACCGGCCCGCCCTTCAGCAGCCAATGCACGCCGATGCCGTCGCGGAAAGGCTCGAACGCCAGGTCGCGCAAGCCGCCGTCGAGCAGGCCGGCAAAGGCAAGATTAGGCATTGGCAATTCCCTCGAGCACCTGGTCGGTCGTCGCCGTCCAGCCGACGATGGCGCCCTGCGCCATGATCATGGCGATCGCCGCCGCCTTGAACTCGGGAAAATAACTTTCCGTGGCGTCCTCGGCGAGCAGGCACTCATAGCCGCGATCGTTGGCCTCGCGCATCGTCGTCTGCACGCAGACTTCCGTGGTGACGCCGGCAAAGACGAGCTGCTCGGCTCCGAGCCTTTTCAGGTCATCGCCGAAGGAGGTCGCATAGAAGGCGCCCTTGCCCGGCTTCTCGATGACGATCTCGCCGGGCAGCGGCGCAAGCTCGTCGAGGATCGCGGTGCCCGGCTCGCCGGCGATCAGCACGCGACCCATTGGCCCGACGTCGCCGATACGAACCGACGGATTGCCGCGATTGCGCTTGGCTGGCGGCAGGTCGGAAAGGTCGGGCCGGTGGCACTCCATCGTGTGGATCACCGGAAGGCCGGCGGCGCGAAAGCCGTCGATCAATCTCTTCACCGTCGGCACGATCGCGGTCACCCGGCTGACGTCGTTGCCGAGGCTGGCGCCGAAGCCGCAGGGCTCGGCGAAGTCGCGTTGCATGTCGATGACGACCAGCGCCAAGGTCCGCGGCTTGAAGGCGAACGGAAATGGCTGTGCTGCGATTTCCGCCATCAGTGGTGCCCCGCCATATGCTCGCCGATGGTCTGCACGCTGGCCTGCGCGATCGGCGTCTCGTAAACCAGCGCACCGTCCGACATGACGAAGATGCGGTCCGAGAGCTCGAGCAGCTCGTCGAGATCCTCGGACATCAGAAGCACGGCGGCACCGGCATTGCGCGCCTTCATGATCCGGGCGCGGATTTCGGCCACGGCCGAGAAGTCGAGGCCGAAGCACGGGTTGGAGACGATCAGAAGGTCGACCTTGCCGGTGAGCTCACGGGCAAGCACGGCACGCTGCACATTGCCGCCCGACAGCGATGCGATCGGCGAGGCAAGCGATGCGGTCTTGACCTTGAACTGCTCGACCAGCCTGGCGCTGAATGCTCTGATGGCGCCGGCACTGATCCAGCTCACCGGTTTGCCGTTGCCGTCGATGTCGAAGGTGCGGAAAGAAATGTTTTCGGCCACCGTCATTTTAGGCGCGCAGGCATTCTTCAGCGGCTCCTCGGGAATGAGCCGCACATTGAGAGCGCGCGCCTCGGCCCGCGTTGCCGTATAGGCGGCGCCGCGCACCATGACCTCGCCGGCATGGCGGGGGCGCTGCCCGGCCAGCACTTCTAGGAATTCCTTCTGGCCGTTGCCGGAAATCCCGGCGATGCCGACGATCTCGCCGGCGCGCACGCCGAGATCCTCGATCCGGATCGACTTCAGCCCGGTGCGGTCCGGCGCCTTCAGCGCCTTGACCTTGAGCACGATCTCGGCGTCCGGCCTGGGCTCGGCGCGGCTGTCGAGGGCTGCGATCGGCTGGTCGCCGATCATCATCGCCGCCATGGCTTTGCGGTCGAGGTCGAGGACGCGGCCAGTGCCGGTCAGCCTGCCCTTGCGCAGCACGCTGACATCGTCGGCGAATTGCGTCACCTCATGGAATTTGTGCGAGATCATCAGCACCGTCAGTTCGCCGGCCCTGGTCATGGCGCGCACCAGGCCAAGCACTTCCTGCGCCTCGCCGGGGGTGAGCACGGAGGTCGGCTCGTCCAGCACGAGGAAGGAGCGGCCGAGATAAAGCTGCTTGATGATCTCCAGCTTCTGCTTCTCGCCGGCAGCGAGCTCGGCCACCTTGACGTCGAGCGGCAGCTTGAACGGCATTCGATCCATGAACTTTGCAAGCTCGCCGCGCTCCTTGCGCCAGTCGATCACGCCCGGAACCTTCTCACGCGAAATGACCAGGTTCTCGGCGCCGGTCAGCGACGGGACAAGCGTGAAATGCTGGTAGACCATGCCGAGGCCGAGCGCCGAGGCGTCCCTGGGGCTGGCGATCGCCACCTCGCGTCCGTCGACGAGGATGTCGCCGGCGGTCGGGTGATAGAAGCCCATTGTGCATTTGACCAGCGTCGACTTGCCGGCGCCGTTTTCGCCAAGCAGCGCGTGGAAGGATCCGGCCGGCACCTTGATCGAGACGTCGCCCAACGCCGTGAAGGCGCCGAAACGCATGGTCATGCCGATGGTCTCGACGCCGACGGCCTTGTTGCCGGTGATCGCGCTCATCCTGGTTTCCTTACGGCAGCTGGGCGACGAAGGATGCCGAGCTCGACACCGCGCCGAAGACGCCGCCCTGCATCTTGGTCATCTTGATCGCGGCAAGATGATTGCCGTAGTCGGTCGCGCCGCAACAATCCTCCAGCATCACGCATTCGAAGCCGCGGTCGTTGGCCTCGCGCATGGTGGTGTGCACGCAGACATCGGTGGTGATGCCGGTGAGCACGATGTTTTCGATGCCGCGCTGGTTGAGGATCAGCTCCAGGTCGGTGGCGCAGAAGGAGCCCTTGCCGGGCTTGTCGATGATCGGCTCGCCCTCGGCCGGGTAGAGGTCGGGAATGATGTCCCAGCCCGGCTCGCCGCGCACCAGGATGCGCCCGCAGGGGCCGGGGTCGCCGATGGCGGCATTGATGCGGCGCGAGCGCCAACGCTTGTTGGCGGGCAGGTCGGCGAGGTCGGGCCGGTGGCCCTCGCGGGTGTGGATGACGGTGTAGCCTTTCGCGCGCATGGCCGACAGCACGGACTTGATCGGCTCGATCGGCGCGCGCACCAGCGACAGGTCGTACCCCATATGATCGACATAGCCGCCCGGCCCGCAGAAATCGGTCTGCATGTCGATGACGATCAACGCCGTGTTGTCGGGGCGAAGCTCGCCATTGTAGGGCCACGGATATGGGTCTGCGTCGATATAGCACCGGGTGATTTCCGCTTTGGCGTTCATGGCAAAAACTCCAGTTACTTGGTGATCGACAATTCGCCCGGCGCGCCCGCTAGCGAGCGTGTCGGCGACGAGGTGGCGATCATGATTATGAGGGTGAGGATGTAGGGGGCGGCGTAGAACAAATAGTAGCCTTGCGTGACGCCAACCGACTGCAGCGCCGGTCCGAGCGCTCCGGCGCCGCCGAACAGAAGCGCGGAGGCAAAGCAGCCGAGCGGATTCCAGCGCGCGAAGATGACCAGCGCCACCGCCATCAGCCCCTGACCGGACGAGATGCGCTCCGTCCAGCTGCCGGGATAGTAGAGCGACAGATAGGCGCCGCCGATGCCGGCCAGCGCGCCGCCGACGCCAGTGGCGATGAGGCGCACTGTGTTCGGGTCGAGGCCCATGGCGCGCGCGGCGTCGGAACTGTCGCCGACGACGCGCACGATAAGGCCGGCGCGGGTGTTGCGGAAGGCCCACCACAGGACCAGCGAAAGTGCTGCCCCGATCAGGAACAGGACGTTGACGTCGAGTGCCGCCTGCACCTGCGGAATGTCGGACCA
Organism: Mesorhizobium sp. CA8; assembly: GCF_020164955.1. GTDB lineage: Bacteria > Pseudomonadota > Alphaproteobacteria > Rhizobiales > Rhizobiaceae > Mesorhizobium. The sequence continues at coordinate 27,873 of NZ_JAIUHG010000026.1, read as the reverse complement.
GGCGCCGAAGGGAATGGCCGGAAGGTTGGGCGCTTTCGGCTTGATGAACGGCTTGCCGAAGAAGAAGGCGAGCCCTGAGCCGAACAGCATCAGCGCGATGCCGATGGCGATGTCGTTGACCTTCGGGAATTTGCAGATCCAGCCATGGAACAGGCCGAAGCAAAGGCCGGCGGCCGCAGCGGCCAGCAGGCCGAGCCATGGCGAGTTGGTCATGACCGCGACTGCATATGCGGTCATGGCGCCGAAGACGAGCGTGCCTTCCAGCCCCAGATTGATGCGGCCGGAGCGCTCGGTGATGGCTTCGCCCAGCGAAACGAAGATGAAGGGCGTCGACACGCGGATCGCGCCGCCGAGTATGGCGAGCGGCACGCCCCAGAGGCCGATCCCGGTCGCATCCATCACGAGGCCCTCCGCCACAAATCGGGATTGAAGGCCTTGACGCGGCCGTACAAGGTTTCGCTGAGCAGGATGACGATGAACAGCATGCCTTGCAGCACCAGCACGGCGGCGTCGGGCAGGTCCATGCGGCGCTGGATCAGCCCGCCGGACGCGTCGATGCCGCCAAGTAGGATCGCGACCGGGATGATGGCCAGTGGGTTGTGGCGGGCGAGGAAGGCGACGAAGATGCCGGTGTAGCCATAGCTGGCGGCGAGCGAGCCGTTGGCACTGCCTTGCACGGCTGCGACTTCCAGCATGCCGGCAAGACCGGCAAAGCCGCCCGCGAGCGCGGTAAAGCCGACGATGAGCGGTCCGACCGCCAGCCCCTGCACCTGCGCTGCCCTGACATTGCCGCCGGCGATGCGGGCGGCAAAGCCCCAGCGGGTTTTTTCGATCAGCACCCAGGAGAGCACGCAGGCGACGACGCCGACCGCAAGCCCCCAATGCACCTCCATGCCCGGAATGTTGCCGATGCGGTAGATGTTGGCGAGCGGCTGGGTCGAGGGCTTGTTGAGCGAGGCCGGGTCGCGCAGCGGCCCTTCCACCAGCTGGTTCATCAGGGCGATGGCGATGTAGGCCATCAGCAGGCTGGAAATGGTCTCGTTGATGGCCCGGTAGTGGCGGAGCGCGCCGACGGCACCGATCCAGATGCCGCCGGCGGCCAGGCCCGCCACGCCCATGGCAACAATGACGATGAAGGAAGGCGCGCCGCTCAGCGCCACGCCCATGGCAGCGGCGCTGACGCCGCCGAGCACGATGGCGCCCTCGCCGCCGATGACGACGAGGCCGAGCCGCGCCGGCAGTGCCACGCACAGCGCCGCCAGCAGCAGCGGTGCGGCCCGCGACAGCGAATTCTGGATGGAGAACCACGAACCGAAGCCGCCCCGCCACATGGTCTCGTAGAGCAGGACCGGCGACTTGCCGACCAGGGCGATGAACAGGCTGAACAGCGCCATGCCGACGACAAGTGCCCCGAGCGGAATGACGAAAGCTTCCGCCCGCCGCGCGATCCCTTCCAGCGCCGCCGGATATCCTTTGGCGCCGAGCAGGGCCGGCGCATCCGCACTGCTGACCGTATCGGCCATAGTCCCGTCTCCGCTCGGCTTCAGGCGGTCGAGCCGACGACGCCCTCGACGAGATAGTCCATGCTTTCGAGCTCGATGGCTGTCTCGGCGAAGGCCTGGCCCTCCGTCGCCACGACGGCGCCCTTGTTGCTCTTCAGCGGGCCCTTGATGACGGAGAAGCCGCCCTTCATCATTTCGGCCAAGGTGGCGTCGAATTGCTTGCGGGCCGGCTCGCCGACGGCGGGACCGAGCGGGCTCATCTTGACGAAGCCGTCGGCCAGTCCGCCGCGGGTGAAATTGGGCAGCGGCGTGCCGGCGATGAGGTCGTCGACGAACATCTTGTAGACCTTGGCCCAGTTCCACTCGGCCCCGGTGAGGTATTTTTCGGGCGCCAGCGGGCTCTGGTTGGCGTGGTAGCCACAGACGAAGGCGCCGCGGCCCGCGACCGTCTCGACCACCACTTTCGGGCTGTCGACATGGCAAGTGATGACGTCGGCGCCCTGGTCGACCAACGCGTTGGCGGCTTCCGCTTCCTTCACCGCCAGCGACCATTCGCCGGTGAAGATGACCTGGCAGGTGATCGCCGGATCGACCGAGCGCGCGCCGAGCAGGAAGGAATTGATGTTGAGCAGCACCTGCGGAATGGGCTTGGCGGCGACGAAACCGAGCTTCTTCGACTTCGATGTGTGGCCGGCGACGACGCCGTTCAGGTACTGGCCCATGCCGATATAGCCGAAATAGGAGCCGGCATTCATCGGGTGCTTGGCCTTGTCCCACATGCCGCCGCAATGGCGGAACTGCACGTCGGGGAATTTCGCGCACATGGCCAACATGTGCGGATCGAAATAGCCGAAGGAGGTTGGGAAGATCAATGAGGCGCCGTCGAGATTGATCATCGATTCCATCGTCTTCTGGACGTCGACCGTCTCGGGAACGTTTTCCTCCTCGACGACGGAGATGCCTTCGATGCCGTTCAGCGCGGCCGCCCCTTCGGCATGCGCCTGGTTGTAGCCATAGTCGTCCTTCGGGCCGACATAGATGAAGCCGACAGTGGCGGCGGTGGCGAAGGCACGGCTGATCGGAAAGGATGCCGAGGCGAGGCCGAGCGCGGCTCCTGCAGCGGTCGTCTTGAGCAGTTGGCGGCGGTTAAGCATGAATCTGTCGGTCATAGTGAATGCTCCCCTTTGAGACCCTTTTCCGGGTCGGTTAACATGCCGTCGAAGAAAGTGCATGCAATCACTGTGCCAGTTTGTGTCTTGAAAATTAATCAATAAAATCAGTAACCAGCTCGAAGGCTTATGCCTATGCCGGAGGCAATTGCATGCACTTTTTGCCTTGAAAGTAGCCAATTTGACAGGCAGATTAAAATAAAGGCATAGAGGGCATATCCGAGTCGAAGGCCAACGAGTCGACCGACTCCACGAGAGACGCGACGGAGGAAAATTGTCGGGGAAGCGCAGCTTGATCAGGTCGGGCACGACCGTGGATCAGATGGTCAGGGCGATCGGCGACCGGATCGTCACCGGCTACCTGCGTCCCGGCGAAAAGCTGGACGAGACCTCGCTCGCCGCTCGCTTCGACGTATCACGCACCCCTGTCAGGGAGGCGCTCGGCCGGCTCAGCGCCATGGGACTGGTCGAGAGACGGCCCAACAGGGGTGCTATCGTTGCCGTCGTGACGCAGGAGCATCTCGCCTCGATGTTCGAGAGCATGGCCGAACTGGAAGCGATCTGCGCGCGCTTCTCGGCCGAGCGCATGACCAGCAGCGAGCGTCGCGGGCTCGAGATCGAGCACCAGGCTTCGGCGCGGATGGTGCAGTTGGGCGCCGAGGAGGACTATGAGTATTTCAACACCGAGTTCCATAGCCGGCTTTATCGTGGCGCCCACAATGCGCATATCCACGAACTCACCGTGATGACCCGCAGCCGGCTGGCACCCTTCCGCCGCGCGCAGTTCATGCTGCCCGGACGGCTGGCCAAATCCTGGCAGGAACACGACCTGATCGTCACCGCAATCATGCGCGGAGATAGCGTGGCTGCGGGCCAGGCCGCCAGGGACCATGTCTCAATCGTCAGCGAGGCGAGCGCGGTGTTCGCGGCTGACGATCGCAAGCCAATTCGGCGGCACGTGGCCTGAAAAATTTCCGGACGGTCCGAATCTTAGCAGAAGATGTCGGCGCCCAGGCGGCGCAAAGTTTCGCTCCAACGACCGTGATGGGGCGCAGAGCTGCCGTTAATGGTCACCCATTTGGAGTTCGCTGAAGCGCGCACTCGGTTGGTTGAAGGGGCCGACAGCGGGTAGGCCCCTTTTGCTTGATCAGCGCATAAAGCCAACCTGCTGGAGATTGGGCTTTGGCTTAATCAGGCCGGGCGACCGGAGCTGGCATCCTCGAAATCTCGGCCGGATTACTGAATTCACGCGTGGGAAACGCCGGTCATCGGTAAACCGTCCGAGGCCTTTTCAAATACTCACGTATTGTACGGCAACGGGTCCGAACCTTTTCCAGCCCATCCGCCGAAAGCGTGGCAACGGTGGGATGGCTCCATCTGTCGACCGCGACGCGCAGCCTGTGGGACCATCGAGGCAGACGGCGACAGTATGGTGGGCAACCTCCATGCGAAAATGGTGCTGCCAAGGACTTGTCCCTTTCTCAGGGGGCGGCATATTCCGGCGCGGTCGGAGGCTGACCTCAAGGGGCGAGCCGGCGTTCCAATTGAGCCCCGGAGCCGAGCGTCAGCTTGCAGTGTTTCCGGCAGAAGCGAAGGCTGGGGAACAGAGCTGAGGAACCTTTCACCTAACGCCCAGTTCTGCTCGGTATCTGGGATCAAGTTTGCCGATAAACGATGCAGCGGAACAGGCGTACTACGGAACAGGCTGCATCACTTCTGCGACAGCAGTTCAAAAACGAAATAATGCGACGCCACTTGCGTGCGCTCCCGATTTTTCGCACGGAGAGATGGTTGCCCGACCACTTGCGTGCGATCATGGATCGGCTAAAGGCGAACGACATAAAAAACCGTAGAGGCTGAGCATTTCGCGCTAGAACTGAACTGCGTATGGATCCGCGAGTCATCCTTTGCAACTCTGCTAGGTTAAGCGGCGCCGACCAACGGCAGCAATCGCTGGGGTCAAGCGCGATAGCGGCAGAATGGACGCCCCCCTTGGCCCTCTGGGCTCATCAGGGGAATCGCTGCCGATGACCTTACGCAAGGCAACTCGTCGCCAGCCTTGGCACAGGCGCGCGAGTTGCGGCGAGTCTACATGGGGCGGCCGCCGGTAACCGCGACAACCGCACCTGCCATATAGCTCGCGTCGTCGGACGCGAGCAGTACATACGCGCCAGCAAGTTCCGCCGGATGAGCTGGCCTGCCGATCGGGGTATTTCGGCCAAACTCCCTTACTTTCTCGGCGGGCATGGTCGAGGGAATGAGTGGCGTCCAGACCGGGCCCGGTGCGACCGCATTCACTCTGATGCCCCGCTCTGCGACCATCTTGGCGAGCCCCCTGGTGAAATTCGCGACGGCCGCTTTGGTAGCTGCATAGGCAAGAAGCGGCGGCGAAGGATCGGAAGCCTGGATCGAGGCTGTGTTGATTATCCTGCCGCCCTCGCCCATCCGCTCCAATGCAGCCTGAGCCAGCATGAACTGGGAGTAGACATTCGTTTTGAAAGTGCGATCCAGTTCCTCAAATGTCAGATCTGCGATGCTGTCGACACTCGCCTGATGTGCTGCATTGTTGACGAGAATATCTAGGCGGCCAAGTTCACTTACTGCTGTCTCAATAATGTGCCGGCAATGCGCTGCGTCGCCGACATCACCGGGAACGAGGACGGCTCTTCGGCCTGCCCGCTCGATCCATTGAGCGGTATCGCGGGCGTCCTCGTGCTCCTCCAGGTAGGAAATAAGCACGTCTGCGCCCTCTCTCGCGAACGCGATTGCAACTGCTCTGCCAATGCCTGAGTCGCCTCCCGTTATAACCGCCACACGACCAGCAAGCTTACCACTGCCCCTGTAGCTTTGCTCTCCGTGGTCTGGCCGGGGAGACATCTTACTCATGGTTCCAGGTGCGCTCTGCTGTTGCTCTGGAAGTTTTCCATCGAGATCGGGGTGGATAGAAGCGGACATTCTCATATCTCACGTGTTGTAAGAATCGCCAGAAGGCAATTCGAGGGTGGTGCCTTGCTTGCCGGGCTCGGACCGTACTCGCCCGATGCTCGGTTAGTCGGAACTGCTGGTTTCGTCGGGAGCCTTGAAGGCTCCTGTTTCAATGGAACGGGCAACAGCTGCGAAGTCCGGAAATTGCGAGGCCGAACTTGCCTGGCGGGCGAAGGTTCCATCTACCGCCGGTATTGCACCCCTAAGCTCGTTTGTTCTCGATCCTGCGCCCTGCGTGAGCCGGCTTCCTAGCGTTTCCGGCGCCGTTCCACAGCATTCCGATCTCACCGTACCGGGCCAGCATCTCGCCACCTTGCTCAGAGGCAGTGCGATGCTCTTGGGTGGTTCACTGACCTTGGCTTGGGCAACCGAAGCACTCGACCTGCTCGGTCTTCTTCCTGCGTTTTGTACATTGGCGCCTCCTTTTCGGGTCCATCCAATGCTCCGTATCGTAGCGCCGGCACCGGGGTTGCCGCTGGTCTCCTGCGCCATGGCGCCTGACGTCGAGGATAGGATCGCCTTTCAACTGTGCCGAGCCGGCTGACGGGGAAACGAAAGTGGACGCGCTACATCCGCCGGAGACCTTCCGAATAGATTGATATCCCCTCCTGACCCCGCCCGAAGCCAGCTTAACGTAGAGGCGCGCTGAGCGCGTTCTGCTTGGGCGCTCCCCGAAGGCGCCGTTGTACTGACCGCCAACCCCACGCCGTTGACCACATTGAGCTCCGGCGCGCGGCGCGGACCCGATAGAGCTGCGAATCGATGGCTTCCGTCAGGTGCAATGCGGGGTTGCCGGGCAGATTCTCGGCGGCAGCGAAAACGTTCCCACGATCTCCCATCGCTTGGGGGGAGAACTCGACGCAGGCCTTTCCGTAGGTGCGGCAACTGGCAATGTCGTTGACTGGGATTTCGGCTCCGACCTCCAGCGCCGGCGTCACGGCATAAACATGTTGTCGCTGCTTTCGAAGCTGAAGGCGCCGACCGAGCCCTCCTCCTGGCGGAGAAGGCCACCCGTCGAAACTGGATCGTTGGGCTGCAGGTAGAAGCGCCTGATGCGCCATGCCGACCCGCGCCGAACCGCCGAACTGGGCGGTATCCTGCTTGTAGGTTAGCCTGTTGCCGATGCCGTCGAGCAGCCGTCCAGCGTCTCGCCGGGAATGCCGAACAATCGGTATTTGATGGAGGCTGTTTCGGAAGAGCACAACGGTGCCGTACCGGCCCAACTTGAACGTTGGGCTCGCGCCTCAAGGGCTCGGAGCTATCTGTCCACGTCGCCCAGCACGATATCGATCGACCCCAGGACGGCCGTGACGTCCGCGAGCAGGTGGCCTCGGCAGAGCAGGTCCATCGCCTGCAGGTGTGCGAAGCTCGGCGCCCGCAATTTGCACCGGTATGGCTTGTTCGTGCCGTCCGCGACCAGATAGACGCCGAACTCGCCTTTGGGCGCTTCGACAGCAGCATAGACCTCTCCCGCCGGCACGCGGAAACCTTCCGTATAGAGTTTGAAATGATGGATCAGCGCTTCCATCGAGCGCTTCATCGCGGCTCGGTTCGGCGGCACGATCTTTCCGTCCGGATTGGAGATGGGCCCTGGCCCCTCCTTCACCAGCAGATCGACGCATTGGCGCATGATGTTCGCCGACTGGCGCATCTCTTCCATGCGCACGAGATACCGATCGTAGCAGTCGCCGTTCTTGCCCACGGGTATATCGAAATCCATTTCGGCGTAGCATTCATAGGGCTGCGCCCTCCGCAAGTCCCATGCAGCGCCCGAGCCGCGCACCATCACGCCCGAGAAGCCCCATCCCCAGGCGTCCGCCTCGGAGATCTGGCCGATGTCGACGTTGCGAAGCTTGAAGATGCGGTTGTTGGTGAGCAGCCGATCCAAGTCAGCGACGGACTTCAGAAAGGGATCGATCCACTTGCCGATATCTTCGACGAGATCCGGCGGCAGGTCCTGGTGCACCCCGCCAGGCCGAAAATAGGCGGCGTGCATGCGAGAGCCTGAGGCCCGCTCATAGAACACCATCAGCTTCTCTCGCTCAATGAAGCCCCATAGCGGTGGAGTTAGCGCGCCGATATCCAATGCCTGGGTTGTGACATTGAGCAGGTGGGACAGTATCCGCGATATCTCGCTGTAAAGAACACGTATCAATTGCGCGCGCCGCGGCACGGTCAGGCCCGCAAGCTTCTCGATTGCCAGGCACCAGGCATGCTCCTGGCACATCGGCGCCACATAATCGAGGCGGTCGAAGTAAGGCAGGGCTTGGAGATAGGTCTTGTATTCGATGAGCTTTTCGGTGCCGCGGTGGAGCAGACCTATATGAGGGTCGACCCGTTCAACCACCTCGCCGTCAAGCTCGAGCACAAGGCGAAGCACACCGTGCGCCGCCGGATGCTGCGGACCGAAATTGATATTGAAGTTCCTGACGGCGGACTCGGCCATGAAACTTTTTATTCCAAGCAGCGGCGCCAAACCCGAAAGTGGCGCTGGTGTTCCAGGCAAGGCGGGCGCCGTCGGTTCATGCGCCGCAGGCTGTTGCACACTGCCATCGCCTACCGGCTCGAATATCTATGCCGACCGAACCGGGTCTTACCCCGTCCGACGGTTGGATCGGCGGCGGCCCGATGACATTGCTTTCGCCGCTTCAACGCTGTGGCCCGATCGATCTCGATGCCCGGCTTAAGCCTTTGCCCGAGCACAGGTCGGTTCCAGGCATGCAGGGATGGCAGTGGCTGCGCACGTCCGAGCACGACGCGGTCACGTCTCGCCGTGGCGCGAAGAAGGTGGACGCAGCCCAGCCGGTCTCGCGGACAAATGTTCCTCTCTTGGACTCGGTAGCTCGGGATCGCTATCGACCTTTCGTTCGAAACGGACGGCCGTTGCCAACACCGGCCACGCCGGCCAGCGATGACCGATCGAGAGGCCTCAGCCATTCCACCAGGCCCCGGAGCCTGGTGTGGTCGGAGCGTCGGGGGAAGCCATCGGTTCCTCCGGCCGCGATTGCGGTTCAGAGGTATTCTGTTTGTGGGCATTGATTGCATCGGCGAGTTGAGCCGAGGCCTTAGCTAACAGGGCTGGCTCGTCGAAATCGCTGTCTCCGGCTTGCACTACGATCACGACCTCCGCCGCCTCGCCTGATCGGGACCTGATACTCACTCCATGCGAAAGCTTTGACGAGGATTCCTGATCTGACATTAAAACCGCCTCACATGTTGCGCCCGCTTCAATCTCTCGTCGGAGCTGATTGGAGCGGGCATTGATGTCGTCGATGATCTTTGTGAGGGCGAGCAGTTCTCGGCTTCCCTCCCCGTCGGCGCCAAGCACGCTCGTCGTCAGCTCCTGAAGCTTCTGACCGTCGGCACGCAATCCTTCGAATATCGCTCTGGCGCTCACATTCGCCTTCCATGCCTCAGCCGATGTTGGACGGCATTGCCCAGGACCAAAACAGCGCGCCGCAGTCCACCGCGCGGTGGTTCCCTGCCGCAGCCGTCATCTGCTCTGGCGGAAGCTTCTCCGGCTCAACCTTCTGCTCTCTGTGCGTGCCCGCCAGGTTACTACTCTCGCGCTCGTTTGCCATTGGAGTCCCTTCAACTATCGATTCTGCGACCTGCGCCCGTTCAACTGTTGACCGCCGGGCTTGTTCCGCCCGGACCCAAATTCAGCGAGGACGTGGAACCTCCTTACCCTTCGGAGGTTCGTTGCCTGACTGCGATGGGGACTTTGGTGGGAATCCGAAACACAACATTCACCAAACCCGGTTTGCCGTTTCCGCTTGGCGCGACATGGGACGGCTCCGGGACGAATTTCGCTCTGTTCTCTGCCAATGCGACCAAGGTGGAGCTTTGCCTGTTCGACCAAACGGGCCGTCGCGAGCTCGATCGTGTCCTTCTGCCCGAGCACACCGAGGAAGTCTGGCATGGCTACCTTGCGGAAGTCAGGCCCGGGCAGCTCTACGGCTATCGTGTGCACGGCCCCTATGCGCCCGAGGCCGGCCATCGCTTCAACCCCAACAAGCTGCTGCTCGATCCTTATGCCTTGGAATTGCGAGGTGACCTTCGATGGCACGACGCCGCGTTCGGCTACCGCATCGGCGGCGCCCGCGCCGATCTCGGCATCGACCGGCGGGATTCTGCTTTCGTCATGCCCAAATGCGTGGTGGTCGATCCCGCGGTCACATGGGGCAACGACATCCGCCCGAGAACCGCTTGGCAAAATACGATCATCTACGAAGCACATGTGAAAGGGCTGACGGCCAGGCACCCGGCGCTGCCGGAGCAGTTGCGCGGCACCTTCGGTGGTCTGGCCGACCTGCGGGTAATCGATCACCTTGTGAAACTCGGCGTCACGGCTGTCGAGCTGATGCCGGTCCAGACATTCTTCGACGACCGGTACCTGATCGAGCGCGGGCTCAAGAATTTCTGGGGTTACAATACTATCGGTTTTTTCTCGCCGGCGCCGCGATACCTATCGCCCGGCAGCAACCTTCATGAATTCAAACTAATGGTAAGGCGCCTGCACGAGGCCGACATTGAAGTTATTCTCGATGTCGTCTACAACCACACTGCGGAAGGCAACCAGATGGGGCCCACCCTGTCCTTCCGCGGCATCGACAACGCCAGCTACTACATGCTTGCGGATGACCGCCGTTACTATTTTGACACAACGGGGTGCGGCAACACGCTGAACCTTCGTCATCAGCGCGTCTTGCAGATGGTGATGGACTCCCTGCGGTACTGGGTCGAGCAGTGCCATGTCGACGGTTTCCGCTTCGATCTCGCCAGTTCACTGGGACGCGACCGCGAGACTTTCGAACCTGACGGTGTTTTCTTCGGCGCAGTCCGCCAGGACCCTGTGCTCTCCACGGTAAAGCTGATCGCAGAACCCTGGGATCTTGGGCCTGACGGGTATCAGGTGGGCGGTTTCCCCCCGGGATGGGCAGAGTGGAACGGCAGTTTCCGCGATGTCGTGCGCGGCTTCTGGAAGGGCAACGAGGCTCTCGCCGGCAAGCTCGCAGGCAAGCTGCTGGGGTCTTCGGACCTTTTCGAGAAGCGAGGCCGGCGACCATGGTCGAGCGTCAACTTCGTGACTGCCCATGACGGGTTTACGTTGCTCGACCTCGTCAGCTTCAACCACAAGCACAATGAGGCCAACCAGGAGGATAACAGGGATGGCCACTCGGACAACCTGAGCTGGAACTGCGGATCCGAAGGGCAAACGGACGATCCTCAGGTACTCGATTTGCGCGACCGGATGAGACGCAATCTCATTGCAACGGTGCTCCTGTCCCAAGGGACGCCGATGCTCCTTGGGGGCGATGAGATCGGCCGCAGCCAGGGCGGAAACAATAATTCCTATTGCCAGGACAATGAAATGAACTGGCTCAAATGGGACGAGATAGGCGAACGCGACGCGGCTTTCCGGAAATTTGTCAGCGGCGTTATCGCGATCCGTCGTTCGCGACCGCTGCTGCGGCTGGACCGCTTCCTGCATGGCCGGCCAACGACAAATGGCGAGCCGGACATTACCTGGCTGCGGCCTGACAGCGAGGCAATGGACGACCAGGATTGGATCAACCCGCACACCCGCACGGTTGCGGCCAGGCTGAGCAACAGCCGCGGCTCCTTGCTCCTGCTTCTCAATGCTCATTACGAAACCGTGCGCTTCGCGCTGCCCTCGTTCACCGGACCTGGCTGGCAGCTCCTGATCGACACCGCGAGCGGCACTGCCAGCCCGCTGGGCGGCGAGCTTCCGAAGAGCGAAGCCTGGGAGTTAGATGGCCGTTCGCTCGTCGTTCTGGAGGCTCCTCATCATGCCTGAGGCTCCGTCCGATTTTCGCATTTTCCCGAAGCAGTGGGGCGCCGAGTTCGTAGGCTCCGGCGATGTCCACTTCCGGATTTGGGCGCCCGGAGTCGATACACTGTCGCTGCGCTTGGGCGACAAGGTAACGCCGATGAGCTGCGACGACCAAGGATGGTACGAAATACTGGCGTCGGGGGTTCAGCAGGGCTCGACATATGGTTTCGTTCTGCCCGATGGCCGGCTTGTGCCGGATCCGGCCTCGCGGGCACAATCCGGTGACATTCATTCACCCTCACTGCTGGTCGATCCAAGCTCCTACCAATGGCGAGCGAGAGACTGGAGTGGCAGACCCTGGCGCGAGGCCGTCATCTATGAGCTTCATGTCGGAACATTCACGCCCGAGGGTACCTTCAGCGCAGCGGCCAGGAAACTAGATCACCTCGCAGGCCTGGGCGTCACAGCTGTCGAACTCATGCCTGTCGGTCAATTCCCGGGAACTCGAGGCTGGGGCTACGATGGCGTTCTGCCCTATGCTCCGCATAATGCCTATGGCCCCCCCGACGCGTTGAAGGCGTTGGTCGACGCCGCGCACGAACGCGGCCTGATGATGCTCCTCGACGTGGTCTACAACCACTTCGGTCCGGAAGGTAATTATCTGCCAAGCTATGCCCCTGAGTTCTTCGACAACGGGCGCCGCACGCCGTGGGGCGCCGGAATCGCCTATCAACGCCCGGCTGTGCGGCGGTTTTTCATCGACAACGCGCTCTATTGGGTCGAAGAGTTCAACTTCGATGGGCTGAGGCTCGATGCCGTGGACCAAATCCAGGATCCGTCGCGCCCCGAGTTGTTGCTGGAACTCGCTGAAGCCGTCCGCCAGGAATTTCCCGAGCGCCACATCCACCTCATCACCGAAGACAATCGCAACGTGACGTACCTCCATGAGCGAGCGGATGGGCGATGCCACCACTATACTGCGGAATGGAATGATGACTTCCACAATGCCGCGCACGTGGTGCTGACCGGAGAGAGCGAAGGATATTACGCCGACTTTTCGGCCGACCCGATCGGCCAATTGGCCCGGTGTCTAGTCGAGGGTTTTGCATTCCAGGGCGAGCCATCCGGTCCAGAGAAGAAACCGCGGGGCGAGCCAAGCGGTCACCTCCCGCCAACAGCTTTCGTGGACTTCCTGCAAAATCACGATCAGATCGGAAATCGGGCGAGAGGCGAGCGTCTCTCCTGCTTGGCCGACCGACTAATGATCGAGGCACTGACGGCGATCCTGATCCTTTCTCCACACATCCCGCTGATCTTCATGGGAGAAGAATGGAGAGAGACGCGGCCCTTCCTCTTCTTCACCGATTTCACCGGCTCCCTGGCCAAGGCGGTGCGCGACGGACGCCGGAAAGAGTTCGAGCATTTCGCGGCCTTTCAGGGAGAGAATGATGAGACGCAGATCCCGGATCCCAACGCATTGGAGACGTTCCATTCCAGCAAACTGGACTGGACGCGGGCCACCCGTGAGAGGGAATGCCGGCAAGAGTTCATCCAGAACCTTCTTGGTCTGCGCAAACAGCACATCGTGCCCTTGCTCCATGATGTGGGCGGCCAAGGCCGTGTAACGAAAATCCAGGACGCTGCATTCGCGATCGAGTGGTCTTTCGACGACGTCCAACTGCATCTGCGAGCGAACCTTGGCAAGCGGTCGGCGCAACTGCCTCCGCCACGCGGCCACATCGTCTTCCCCAATCCTGAGCAGATCCCAGCGGCCGGCGAAACCGAGTTCGAGCTCGCGCCGGGAACCGTCATCGTTTCGGTATCCAATGATGTCGTCGATCGATGAGTTGTCCCAACGCTACGGCATAGTTGCGTCTTATCCCGGTGGTGACGGGCAGCCGGTACTAGTATCTGAAGAAACCCGCCGTTGTTTCGTTGCAGCACTCGGTGGCGGCGACCTCGATTACGAGGCTGGCGTGATCGGTCAGACCCGCAACGAGCCACCCGATCGCCCCCGGACCGCTCCTGAATGCTATTTCCCTGATTGGCTGCGTGAACGTAAGGCCTGGGGCCTTGCAGCCCAGCTCTACGAACTGCGTTCCGCGAGGAACTGGGGCATTGGTGACTTCGAGGATCTCGGCAGGCTGTGCGAGATCGTCGCCGATGCCGGAGCGCAGTTCGTCGGCCTCAACCCGCTTCACGCGTTGTTTCTCGCTGAACCGGACCGGTGCAGTCCCTTCTCGCCGTCCGACCGACGCTTCCTGAACCCGCTCTACATAGCCGTCGATCGCGTGGCGGGATTCGATGGCGCCATGGCCGGCGAGGCGGAGCTCGAGCGGCTGCGGACACAGGAATTGGTAGACTACGACGGTGTTGCGAAAGCCAAGCTCGAAGCACTTTTGTGGATTTGGCGAAGCCGGCCCGATGCCTCTGCGGATGCCTTTCTGACATTCAAAGCCGAGGGCGGGGACCCCCTGCGCAGGCACGCGCTATTCGAGGCATTGTCGTTGCACATGAAGGCCGCCGGTTATGGGGCGGGTTGGAAAAGCTGGCCCGACGGCTTTCACCGCTTCGATGATCCCGACGTAATGGCCTTCGGCGAGACGCATGCGGAGCGGATCGACTTCCATATCTGGCTTCAATGGATCGCCCGGGACCAGTTGGCTCGCGCCGCTGCCCGCGCCAAGGCAGCGGGCATGCAGATCGGGCTGTATCTCGATTTCGCAGTTGGCGAGGCGCAGGATGGTTCCGCAACCTGGAGCGATCCTCTGCTTGCTGTCCATGGCATTCAGATCGGGGCGCCCCCGGACGTGTTCAGCGCCGGCGGCCAGGATTGGGGATTGTCGCCGCTGTCGCCGTTGAAGCTTGCCGAACATGATTTCGCAGCTTACCGGGCCCTGATCCGCAGCGTCATGGATCAGGCTGGCGCGATGCGCCTCGACCATGCCATGTCGCTGATGCAGCTCTTCTGGATTCCGCAGGGTCGTTCGGCAGCCGAAGGGGGGTTCGTCCGCTATCCCACCGAAGGTCTGCTCAACGTGCTTGCGTTCACCTCGCAGGAGAACCGCACAATGATCATCGGCGAAGATCTCGGCCACGTACCGGACGGCTTTCGCGCGTTGATGGCCAAGACGCAGATTTCCTCTTACCGAATTCTTTACTTCGAAAAAGCGGGACCGCGATTTCGTCCCGCGCGAATGTGGCCTGCGCTGGCTCTTGCCTGTCTGTCGACGCATGATCTCGCGACGCTGAAGGGATGGTGGTCCGGCAGCGATGTCAGCCTGCGGCTGCAGCACCGGTTGATCGACGCTACGGCGGCAAAGCAGCAGACGAGACAGCGTCTTTCCGAGCGGAAGACGCTGCTGCGTACATTTCTCGAAAACGCGCTTTTGGCGCGAGCCGATTATCATCGGCTGAAGCAGGCCGCCCGACCGGACGAAAGCTCGTTTGTAGCACTCGCCGTCGCGGCTCACCGGTTCATCGCCCGCACCCCATGCAGGCTCGCCAGCATGCGGCTCGCCGATGCCGTTGGCGAACAGGAACCAACCAATCTGCCTGGCACCTCCAAAGAGTATCCAAACTGGCGGCGCAAGCTCAACGTCGACATCGAAGAACTAGCCTCTCTGTCGCTTTATCGGGCAATCACCGCCGCATTCGCGAAGGAACGTGCGTGATGCATATACCGATCGTCGCCACGTACAGGCTGCAGTTTCGCAACGGCATGACATTCTACAGAGCGGCAGAGATCATCCCCTATCTGAAGCAACTCGGGATCAGTCATCTCTATGCCTCTCCAATCTTCTCGGCGGAAACCGGATCGACGCACGGCTACGACGTGGTAGATCACAACGAAATCGACCCGGCTATCGGCGGCATCGATGGTTTTCGCAGGCTTCATCGGGCGCTGCGGAGTCACGACATGGGGCTCATCCTGGATATCGTGCCCAACCATATGGCCGCGTCGCTCGAAAACCGGTGGTGGCGCAGCGTGGTCGAGCGTGGCAAGGCCAGTCCGTTCGCAGGCCATTTCGACATCGATTGGGGCAGGAAGCTCACACTCCCTCGCCTTGGACGACCTTACCGCGAAGCACTCGAGGCCGGCGAACTGAGGATTGAGGCGGATGCGAAGGAAAGTTGCCTGGCGCTTGGCTACTTCGACAGCAAGCTGCCGCTGCTGCCCGCAAGCTACCGGCTGATCGCGGAGCGCTTGGAAGGCGACGTGGCAACAGCCCTCCGCGATGTTGCGCTGATCGGCGAGCGCCCGGAAAGGGACGCAGATTTCCACGACGCAGTAGGAGTACTTCTTGCCCGCGACAACCATGTGCTTGCGGAGAGTCTGGACGCCCTTTCTCGCGAGCTCGGTTTAATCGACGACCTGCACAAGCAGCAGCCCTGGGAACTTATCTATTGGAGGGACGCTCGCCGAAATCTTTCCTACCGGCGCTTCTTCGAGGTCACGGGACTGGTCGGCGTCCGCGTCGAGGATGGGCAGGTATTCGCAGATGTCCACCGGCTGGCGCTGTCGCTTGTCGCCGAGGGCCTGGTGAATGGCTTGCGCATAGATCATGTGGATGGGCTCGCCTGCCCGACGAGCTATTTACGCAAGTTACGACAGGAGGTAGGGCCGGACATCCCGGTGTTCGTGGAGAAGATACTGGCGGAAGGCGAAGAACTGCCGGGCGAATGGCCGATCTCCGGCACCACGGGGTACGAGTTCATTCCAACTGTCGCCGATCTGCTTGCCGACGTCGACGGTCTCGCGGAACTGGTACGGGACTACGAACGCTTCATCGGACGACATGTCGACCTTGATGCGGAGACGCGCGAGGCCAAGCGCCTGATCCTCAGGCGAAACTTCGAAGGCGAGTTGGCGGCGCTTGTGCGGCTGGCCCAGGAAATCCGCCAACGCGCTGAAGTGCAACAGGCCGGAGACGACGACATCCTGAACTCGATCGCTGAGATTATCGTAGGCTTCGATGTCTACCGCACCTATGCGGAGCCTGGTCGGTGGACCGGACGAGACGAAATCGAACTGGATCGAGCAACCGCCTCCGCGCTGGCCTCGGGTCGGGCCGATCCGGAGCTGATTGCCTTCATTAAAGCAATGCTGTCGGGAGCCGGCGACGAGGACGCCACCACCTTTTTTATCCGTTTTCAGCAGTTGACAGGTCCGGTCATGGCCAAGGCTGTCGAAGACACCCTCTATTACCGGGTCAACCCCTTCATCGCCGACAATGAGGTGGGCTGCTCTCCGGGCAGCGCAAGGGGCGGTGTTCGTCAATTCCATCGCCGCATGGCAAGCTGGGTCAAGGGGCGCTCCGGCATGCTGGCCACGGCGACGCACGACACCAAGCGGGGGGAGGATGCCCGCGCGCGGCTTTACAGCCTCACCTGTGCGCCTTCGGTCTGGGCCGACTCGGTCGGGCGCTGGGCGAAGATAAACGAGGAAAACCGGAGAGCTCTTCCAGGCGGCTTCGCGCCGGAACCGGACGTGGAATGGCTCCTCTATCAATCTCTGGCAGGCGTCTGGCCACCCTTGCTCAGGATCGAAGACGAACACGGGCTGGCTGAACTGTCCGGCCGTTTTCTTCCCTATGTCGAAAAGGCTTTGCGCGAAGCAAAGCTCCGCACGGACTGGCTTGATGCCGACGAGGCATACGAGAAAGGCGTGCTGAGCTACGCGATGGCTCTTCTTGAACCGGCCAACCGCACCTTCCTCGAAGACTTCGCTGCAACATTGCGGCCATTCGTGGAGGCCGGAAGCATCAACTCGATTACCCAGACGCTCGTAAAGCTCACGGCTGCGGGCATTCCGGATTTTTACCAGGGCTCCGAAGGGCTCGATTTCAGCCTTGTCGATCCAGACAATCGCCGCCCGGTCAACTTTGCAAATCTTGAACGCCGCCTCAATCAGCAGCAGGCCGCACCCGGTTGCGAGTATACGCTTGTCGACGGAAGCTTCAAACAATGGATGATAAGTCGGGCCTTGGCGTGCCGACGCGAAAACGAAACGCTCTTCGCGCGGGGCGCATATCGGCCTGTCGAGATCGTGGGATCCGAGTCAAATCGCTTCACAGCCTTTCTCAGGGAGCTTGACGATCACGCCGCGTTGGTCGTCGTGCAGCGACCGGCTTTCGGGCGCGAGTCCGATGGCTTGCGGTCGACCTTTCTTCTACTGCCCGAACGATATGATGGCGGCACCTTCGAGGGGATTCTCACCGGCACGTCTTTTCAGGGTCAAACGTCTCTGCCGATCGGAATCCCTCTCGGCGGACTGCCCACTGCGCTCGCACTCGCGAGGCTTCGATAAGTCGGGTCCAAACAGCCTCTGGTGCTGGCAGGCGATTTCAATATCAGCCGACCGAACTCGGTGTCTACAAGCCCGAGCGCTGGTTGGAGGATGCTCTGTTCGCGCCTGAGGCGCGCGCCGCCTACGCGAGGCTGCTCAAACAAGGCTTGGCCGACGCGCTGCGCGCGGGCCGTCCCGGTGGGAAGATCTACACGTTCTGGGATTTATCCGCAACGCCTCGGCCGCAACGCCGGCCTTCGCATCGACCACCTTCCGCAGAGGCCGTCGCTCAAGAAGCGATTAGTCGACGCCCAGGTCGACATGGAGGTGCGCGGTGGGAACGGAGCAGCGGACTACGCGCCTGTATGGATCGAACTGTCAGACAAGCCCGCACCAAAGGTTGCACAGAGAGGTCGCTACGCGCCCGTGGACTAGCCGGCCAACCCGCGCTGAACGGTGATGACGACTGCCGACGGAATGCCCTTCTTCCACGACGCCGAGAATATCTGATGTCTAGCCGAGTGGGTTCGCACCTTTGCGTTCATCGTACTGCGCCGGCACTCGGAAGTTCTGGCTGCCAACCAGAGCAATGCCATTTCGGAGGAATATCGCTGGTTCGGCGTATGGCAGGCTTGGTAGAGTTTTGCCCCAGACCTGCCGGGCCGCTTTCCACCCCGCCCCCGTCAGCCGAATTTTAGTTCACGCCTAGTGAACCCGCCCGGAGGCAGGTCGCCTTGCTCCCAAAGCTGCTTGCCCAAATTGACAAACTCGGCAGCGACATAGCGATCCCTTCATAAGCACCGGAGTAGCCTGGCCCGGATCATGCTGCTAGCTGATCATTCCGGCGGCTGGTCTGGGTCCCCTCGTGCCATTCCACGGTTGGCCCGCTGCTAACAGCTGCGCTCCCGCTGAGAAGTTATGTGTCGACACCGGCCTGTCGACCAAGCGGAACAACCGCGTGGCCAGGCCCGGCATTAGCTTATGCAGCGCATGGCTGCACAGTCCCTGCGCCGTCGAACTACCGTCCGCACCGCTTCTGGACCCTCGCCAACATCGGCTACAAAAGCCCAGTCTTGGAATCCCTCGGCGTCACCTATTTCGCGCTTCGTCTTGAACTTTGCTTGCCGACCCACGTTGAGCGGGAGCAGACCCATCCAGCGGACCCAAATGACCAATCAATTGAGAGCTGGAGCGATACCTATCGCCCAGCCGAGCTTGCAAAGATGTTTGGTTTGACCATCGAGCAGGCGAAGATCGTAATCGGCTCGAATGGGCCTTCGAAACATGGTTGCGAGGTGGGTGCCCAAGCCTTCCGTAATGCCTTGAAAATGCGAAGCGGGCGGCAGACATCCCGTCGCCGCAACGGCGGTTAGATGGCTTCTCTGTGCGGATCGAGAGGGCGTGCTTGTTCAATCGGGGGTTCGATCTCTACCGGGGAGCGCAGCAGGTGATCTTGCTTCAGGCATTTCGAATGCCAAAGGGGAAACATTATCTCGGCCGGAGACCCGACGACTCGCCGGCGAAAAAGTCCAGCCGGCCGCGCTGGCGAGTGTCCCCCTGGCCAGGATGTCGGAGAGCGAAGTAGCGCGCGTGCACCGCAAGGAGATCAGTGCCGACATGACACCGTTGAACCCAGTGGGCGCTGTGGCAGCAATGACGCACCGCCGCATCCGCACGTGCGTTGCACCGATCCTTTATATCGCACAAGACACCCGCAGAGCCGAGCAGCTAACAACAATCCTCAAGACGATGGCCGGCGAGTTGGCGGCTGCGTTTTATCCGCGTTGGGATGGTTCAGCAGCTGACGCTATTCCGGCGAGCGCGGAAGCGGTTGGACGGCGCATGAGCGTCCTGCGATGGCTGTTGGATCGAGACAAGCGGCCGCGCGTGCTCGTCAGTACACCTGAGGCACTTTTGCGCCGTGTCCCTCCTCGTGACATCTGGAATAACGTTCACCTCGAATTCCAAGCCGGCGACGAGGTGGTCGCAGAGGATGTTCAGGATAGGCTGCAAGAAATCGGATACGTATTCGACGACCGCGTCGACGAGCCCGGCGAAGCAGCGATCCGTGGCCGCGTGATAGAGGTGTTCCCTGCCGCCTCGCCTCGCCCCTGCCGCATCGAAATAGAGAACAGCACTATCATCTCGATCCGCTCCTATGATCCTTTGTCGCAGCGCTCAGTCGCGGAAGCCAGGCACCTCATCGTGGATCCGGCGTCGGAATCGGTCCCGGTCCACGGCACGTCGCCGGATGGTCTCACCCGGCCGGGCGAGACCCTTTTCGACTATCTCGATGATGCCGAGGTGATCGCCGAGCGTGGCGCCAATCAGCGGGGTCTGGATGCCATCTCAGCGCTGCAGGAAGATGGCGAGAACATGTCCGACTTCCTCTCCCGGGATGAGTGGGAATCCATCTCCAGCAAGATCGCCGCTGAGGTGCTGAACGATCCCGACGCAAAGACGCAAATACCCGTTTTCGCCCGAGAAGCCGATGCTGCTGGTGCCTTGCGATCTTTTGCGGAAAATCTGATCGCAGAGGGATTGCGGGTCGTTCTCATCGGACCGGCCGGACATGTGCTGCAGCTGTGGAGGCGGCGTGTCGAACGCGCCTTGGCGTTGCCGCTAGCTCCCCAGGACGATTGGGAGGCCGTGTGCACAGCGCCATCTGCGTGCTTGTATGTAGCCCCAATCGAGCATGGCTTTGTTGATCGTGAGGACATGCTTCTTTGTGTCGCGCTGAGAGATCTTGCTGGACAGGCACTCCCAGTTCACCAGCCTCGGAATGATTTATCGCACTACCCGGACGCCCAGCTTCGCTTCGGCGACGTGGTGGTTCATTTCGAACACGGCATCGGCATTCTGGAAGGGCTTGAGCCCGCAATCGGAGATGATGAAGCGCTGCGCCTGCGTTACGCCGATGACGCCGTCCTGCTGGTCCCGCTGCGGGAAATCGGGAAGCTGTGGCGGTATGGCGGCGCCGAAACGGAAGTCACGCTTGACCGCCTCAAGGGTGACGCCTGGAGACAACGCCGCGACAAGACAGTGGCGAGGATCGAGCAAACGGCCAAACGGATGGTGCGAATGCTCGGCGAGCGCGACCTACGCCGGGCCACGCCGCTCAACCCCGACCGGGTACAATTTGAACGCCTCTGCGCCGGCTTTCCATACGATCTGACCCTGGGGCAAGCCGATGCCTCTGCCGCCATCGCCACGGACCTCGCCTCCGGCCGGCCGATGAACCGGCTTCTTTGCGGAGATGTCGGTTTCGGCAAGACCGAGATCGCCGTGCGCGCCGTAGCCGCTGCGGTCTTCTCGGGGCGGCAGGCGGCGCTGGTCGCTCCGACCACGGTCCTTGCCCGCCAGCACTTCGAGCTGTTCAGAAGGCGTTTCAGGCGACATGGCATCGAGGTTGCAATGCTGTCTCGCCTGCAAACCGTGTCCGAGACCCGCCGAACGAAAGCCAGCCTAGCGGAGGGCTCAGTCCGAATTCTTGTGGCTACCCATGCCATCTGCGCCAAGGACGTCCGGTTTAAGGATCTGTCACTCGTCGTGATCGATGAAGAGCAGAGATTTGGGATGCGCCACAAGAAGGCGATGCGCGATCTGGCCCGAGGACAGCACGTCCTTTCGATGACAGCAACGCCCATTCCGAGGACGCTACAAGCAGGCTTCGTGGGGCTCATGGATTTGAGTGTCATCACCACGCCACCGGTAAGACGTCGCCCGATACGGACAGCGACGGTGACGTTCGAAACCGAAATCGTGCGAAAAGCGCTGCGCGCTGAAAAAGAGCGGAGCGGGCAAAGCTTGATTGTGTGCCCGCGCATCGAGGACCTCGCTCCGCTTTCCAGACGCATCAACGACATGGTCCCCGAGCTCTCACTCACGGTTCTTCATGGCGACATGTCAGGTGCGAAAATCGATCGTGCGATGCTCGACTTTGCTGCGGGCAAGGGCGACATATTGTTGGCAACCAACATAGTTGAGAGCGGCCTCAATGTTCCAGGAGCCAACACAATCATCGTTTATAAGCCCGAGCGGTTTGGCCTTGCCCAGCTCCATCAGCTACGGGGTCGCGTGGGACGTGGCTCTCGCCGGGCAAACATGCTGATGGCGCTAGAACCCGGCGCTGACGTGTCCGAGGGTGCGCGACGTCGGTTCCAGGCGTTGGAGCAGTTCAATGCCCTCGGCTCGGGGTTTGACATCAGCACTCGCGACCTCGACATCCGCGGTGCCGGCGACTTGCTAGGCAAAGAGCAAGCCGGACACCTTTATGCAATCGGTTTGTCGCTCTATCGAAGCCTGCTCGAGCGTGCTCTTGCCAAAGTTCGAGGCGAAAGAACAGAAGCAGCGAACCGCGCTGAAATTGACCTTGGCTTTACTCCCGCCATTCCGATTGACTACATCCCCCATCCCGAACTGCGGATCGAGTTAGCCGCCGCGCTCGATAGGGCCGAAAGCGAAGTTGCGCTCGCCCAAACTCGTGAGGAATTCAGCGATCGGTTTGGGCCGATCCCGTCTTCGCTCGAGACAGGCTTCGCCCTTGCGTCGCTTCGAATTCGCGCGACGATGCTTGGAATTAGCAAAATCGATGGCGGACCCAAGGGGGTTGCGCTGAGACTTCCTGCCGAGCACGCGGCAGAGCTGCAGAAGCGCCTCAAAATTGGGAAAAACGATCCGCTCCGATGGTCGGCCCATCGGCTCATTCTTGACCACGGCACCGATGTGCGAGAGGAGAGGCTGGCCGCAGTTGAAAGCCTTCTGGACCGGATCGCTTGACCGCTTTGCATGCCAGAATCGACGCTCTGTTAGGCTGTCGGAAATGGTTTCCACGGCACGGCGCTGACTGAGCAACCATTGAGGCATTGGCCGAGTGAGCTACTGCGAGGCGGGCTGTGACGGTTGCTTGCCCGGTTGGTCGCCGCCTGTGCTGGATCGAGGCGTTGGGTCCCTGTCCACCTGTGGATTCCGGTCGACGGGGGCGACGTTCATATTATCGGCTTTGGACTTTGCCGGATCAGCTTCCGCGGGATTCGGACTGGCGGTCGAGGGCGCCTGACCATTCTCCTGCGGCGCCGGCTTTTCCTGGGTTGCAGGCGTCTTTGCCTGCTCACCATACATCTCTGCAATGCCCCACGCGATGATCGCCAGCACCAGCCCACAGATGAGAACGGCAAGGACCGGAAGTCCGCGGCCACCCTGGCGCGCTTTCTTTTCGGGGATGTCATCGGCCATCGAAACACCATTTCGGAGAGGGATGCGCGTGCTGGCAGCACGCCCCAGGATTCTGCTGCGACTAACCAGTGATTCCGACGGATGTTCCCCAATTGACCAATCAAGAAGCTACGGCGGGGGATGTACGTAAGGCGCCGTCGTCGTGCGCAGCTTCGACTTGGGCACTGACGTTAACTCAGCTCCGCAGGAAGGAAGCCATGATTGAAAGGCCACGGTGTCGGAGGGAGCGCATTCCAGCCATGTCGCGCACGCGGCCTCGAGCAACGGAGGTCCTCCTCTTCCAAGTTGCCACGGCTGCCATAAGCTGTAGCGGCCTTGCTATCCTTTCACGGGCGTTTCACCGAGGCGCGGCGCAGTTTCGCTCGTCTTCCTTCGACACCATGCCTTCACGCCGGTCACGTCGACCCGGTGGAACACTCAGTCGCCGGTGCCCGGCATGGCCTCGCTGAACTGGATCCGATGTTCGGGTGGCATCAACGTGGAGGATCGCGCGGCGCCGCCGGGTGCCGTCGCGATCGTTTGATCACCTGCGTTCAGTAGCCGTGCTGTTTGACTCTTGAAGCCAAAGGTCGCCCTTCGGAGGACTCCTGAAGAGCTTCGGTTCCATAGGCTGGATGAAGTAAGCTCGCCCCTGCCCACGGGCTTACACATGTGCACCAAATCACTCGGGTTCAAATTCAACAGCATGGAGTGAATCTGTCCTATTAGCAGTAGCTGACTCGACAACGGAACAATTTCAGGGGGCCGGCATTGTTGGACTAATTCAACCGAGGGCCTGCCAATGTCCATCATTGAGAGCATCACCGGCATTTTCTCGTCGAAGGAGGAGCCGAAAAAGGCGCGTGCAAGAAAGGCTGCGCCGAAGAAGACCGCCGCCAAGTCGTCAGCAGCGAAGAAGACTGGTGCAGCTCCGGCGATGTCGGCCCACTCGAAAGGCGCTGCCTCAAAGAGCAAGTCAGGGCAGCCGAAAGCGCCGGACAAGAAGAAGGCAGTCGACTGACCGAAGAGAACCCCGCAGAAGCGGGTTCCTTTAGCAGATCGCGGCTTGAGACTGCTCAGGGCTGCTTCCGTGCCGGCACCAAAAGCCGTTGGCGCTGCGCGAACGCTTCGTCCGAAATTGTGTCATTTCGGACTCCACCTTGCCGGGGGGCCTAGATCCGGCAAAATCCTTCCTCCGCATAAAACCGTGTCCCGAGCTATTTATTAGCGCATCTGCAACCCACCGGGCCACGGCGCGTTGCACGCGGCGAACATATCGGATCATTACCAGGCAATATGGAGTCTCGGTGGTGGCGGCCAATCGTAGTAATGGAGTGTCGGAGCCGAGGCTGGCGAGCCTGCTCGCCGCTTCCAGAGGGCATCCGCGCACGGTGTTGCCGACAGTGGCGAGCGTCGTCACCATTGTCGCCGCACTTTATTTCGGGCGCGAGGTGTTTCTGCCGATCGCGGTCGCGCTGCTCTTGACCTTCGCCATCGCGCCGGTCGTGTCCTGGCTGAAGCGCGCCGGCGTCCCTCGCATCGTCGCCGTCATCGCCAGTGTGGCGGGGGCCTTTGCCGCGCTGTCGCTGTTCGCCTTCATCGTCGCCACCCAGGTCAGCGATCTCGCGCAGAACATCCCGGTCTACCAGATCAACATCCTGACCAAGGTGCGCGCTTTGAAGGAAAGCGGCCTCGGCGGGGGGATCGTCTCGCGCCTCAGTGGCGTCATCGAGCGCGTCGGCCAGGAGATCGACCGTCAGGAACCGCAGCTGCCTTCCGCCGCCCAAGCGCCGACGCGCGATCCGATTCCGGTCGAGGTCGTCGCACATGAGAAGCCCCTGGAAGTGCTGCAGAACCTGATTGGGCCGCTGATCAGCCCCCTGGCTTCCGCCGGCCTGGTGATCATCGTCGTCATCTTCATGCTGATGGAGCGGGAGGATTTGCGCGACCGCTTCATCCGCCTCGTCGGCTATGGCGACCTCCATCGCACCACGCAGGCCCTGCAAGACGCCGGCAAGCGCGTCGGCCAGTATCTGCTGATGCAGTTGGTGGTGAACACCGTCTACGCGGTGCCCATCACCGTCGGGCTATGGGTGCTTGGCATTCCCAACGCAGTGCTCTGGGGCCTCCTGGCGCTCGCGCTGCGCTTCGTGCCGTATATTGGGCCGATCGTAGGCGCGCTGCTGCCGCTGTTCCTGGCGCTGGCGGTGGCGCCCGGCTGGTCGCTGCTTTTGTGGACCGTCGCGCTTTTCATCGTCGTGGAGCTCATCACCGGCAATGTCATCGAGCCGTGGCTCTATGGCTCGCATACCGGTCTGTCGCCGTTGGCAATCATCGTGGCCGCGATTTTCTGGACCTGGCTGTGGGGGCCGATTGGCCTGGTGCTGTCGACGCCGCTCACTGTCTGCCTGGTGGTGCTCGGGCGGCATGTGCCGCAATTCGAGTTCCTCGACGTGCTGTTCGGTAACGAACCGGTGCTGGAGCCGCATGCTCGACTCTACCAGCGGCTGCTGGCCGGGGATCCCGATGAGGCGACCGATCATGCCGAGGAGATGCTTGAGGAAAAATATTTGTTCCAGTTCTATGATCAGGTCGCCATCCCCGCGCTTCTGCTTGGCGAGCAGGACCGGGGGCGCGGCGTCATGGATGACGAGCAGCGCAGGCAGGTTGCCGACAGCGCGAAGACGCTGGTCGCCAATCTCGACGACAGCGCCCAGCAGGAGGCTGAGGAGGAAGAGGAAGAGCAGGTGGCTGAGGCGCACGTGAAGGCAACAGACAAGAAGACGGCCGAGAAGAAGGTGCTTGATAAGAAGGCTGCCGAAAGCAAGCCTTCCGGGGAAGACCACGAGGAGGAAGACATCGACCTGCCGGACGGCTCCGGCATGGCGGTTCTCTGCGCCGGCGGGCGCGGCGAGCTCGACGATGCGGCCGCCGCCATGCTGGCGCAGGTGCTGGAAGTACAAGGCGCCTCGGTGTCGAAGGCGAGCTTCGCAGACCTCGAGCCTTCGGCTATCCGCCGCCTCGACCTGAAGCCCACCAACGCCGTCCTCATCGGCTTCCTCAACCGCCAGTCCACCCAGCACGCGCGCTTCATGGTGCGCCGGCTGAAGCGCCTTGAACCGAAGCTGCGCGTCGGCATTGTTTTCTGGTCGGAAGGCGGCAATGGCGATGGCAAGGCCGCGGCCGAGCTCGCCAGCACGCTCAACGCCGATTTCGTCGCTTTCGACATGGTTGGCGCCGTAACCGGCGCCCTATCCGCCAAACCGGCGGTCCCGCTCAGAACCACCCACCGCCGCCGCCAGCCGGTGCGCCGGAAGCAACTGCAGGCTGCCGGGAAGTGAGAGTGGCGCGTCTGCTAGTCGGCATGCCAGTGACGAACTACGGGGCCTGACTCTCAACGCCCACAGGCCGGGCGCCAGTTCTCCAACCAGGGCCAAAAGCACTTGGCTCGAGCTTCTTGCAAGCCCCACTCAGGGTCAGATCTGGCCACTGCGATAGGTCCCGCTCTTAACCCATGTAGCAGATTGCCTTGAGACCACTCGGTCAAGGCACTCGCTCGGTGATGCCGCCGATCAGAGCGGCTAGGGCCGCGCGATCGCATCGCCATCGAAAGCCGCCTTTCCTTCCGATCGCCTCAGTGCCCGCACCTCGTCAAAGGAGTGGAACAACCGCCCGCTGTGGCAGTTGGGGCGTGTCTCCGGGAGTTGTACGGCCGTCGGCAGCGAGAGCGTCAGCGCTCGGAGACTTGATCAGAGATTTCGACGCGCGCTTCGTCGGACACGCATTATCCCAAACACGTGACCAATCGTTGTGTTGTTCCCCAGTAGATCCGAATCACTGCGTCTGCTCATCTGGTTGCCTGTAATATCGGGCCTGCCCGGCTGCGCGGGCGGCGTGCTCGACCCGCAGGGACCGATCGGCGCCGGCAACCGCACCATCCTCTTGAACTCGCTTGCCGTGATGCTGGTCATCGTCATCCCGACATTGGTCGCGCTGCTTGCCTTTGCCTGGATGTTCCGCGCCACGAACCGCAGGGCGCGTTATGATCCGGAATTCACCTATTCCGGCCGCATCGAGCTGATCGTCTGGTCCATCCCGACGCTCACCATCCTCTTCCTTGGCGGACTTATCTACTACGGATCCCATCACCTCGACCCGCGCCGGCCGATCGAGTCCGGCCAGCGCCCGCTGGAGGTTCAGGTGGTGGCGCTCGACTGGAAATGGCTGTTCCTCTATCCGGACCAGGGTGTGGGAACGGTCAACCAGCTGGTCATCCCCGCCGGTGTTCCGGTGCATTTCAGGCTGACCTCGGCCAGCGTGATGAACACCTTCTTCGTGCCGCAGCTTGGCAGCATGGTCTATGTGATGAACGGCATGCAGACCGAATTGCATCTGCAGGCCGACCGCGAAGGCGACTATTTCGGCCTGTCGGCGCATTTCAGCGGCGACGGCTTCTCGGACATGAATTTCCGCGTGCGGGCGGTCTCGGCGGATGCGTTCGCCGCGTGGGCTTCGTCCCTGCATGGCAAGGGCGTAATGGACGCCAACGCCTATCGCGCGCTTGCCCGCCAAAGCATCAACATGCCGCCTACCGCCTTCGGCCAGGTCGAACCGGGCTTGTTCGATGCGGTGCTGCGCCAGGCTCTGCCACCCGGACCGGGACCTGCCGAAACGGCCGCCAGCGAGCCGCAGGTGAGCCCGAAAACCCAGCCGAAGGCCATGACGAACCCGCCCAAAGAAGGAGGATGACGATGCTCGGCAAGCTCGACTGGTCGGCAATTCCCTTCGACCAGCCTATCCCGCTCGGTGCAGCCCTGGTCGTCTTCCTGGCGGCCGCCGCGGTGCTGGTCTGGATAACAGCGAAAGGCTACTGGCCCTATCTCTGGCGCGAATGGATAACGTCGGTCGATCACAAGC
>NZ_JAIUHG010000025.1 GCF_020164955.1 Mesorhizobium sp. CA8 | reverse complement strand
ACAAGGATCAGCTTGCCGTTCTTGTTGCCCTTCACCGACTTGATGAACTCGGCCGAGACCTTCGCCTTGTCGTGGCCATAGGGTAAGAGATGCTCGTTCGGGATGCCGATCTTGGCGCCGATCTCCTGGATCGGTTTCTTCCTGGCGCCGCGCGCGATCTCGATGTCGGACTTCACTTCGGCCATGACGGCTTTCCTCTGGATTGGACGGTGGAGGGTTTGATCATCTGTGCATGTTCGAAACGCCGCGCGGACGCAAGGGCAAGTTCTAACCCTGTCGCAGCCGCGGCGTCAACTTCCATGCAACTAAGTTTCCTGCAAAGAAAGTACTGCTGTTCCCGGTCCGACCCGTTCGGGTCTTCGGCCCGGTCGCTTGCGGCGTATAGAAGCCAGAGCGAAGGCCGTTCCGCCGTCTCAAAACAGCCGCTGAATACGCGAAAAGCGACAGAGGCGACGGCGCAAATCCACCATCGCCGTCTTGGCTTAACGCGCCGCTATTGCGTCAGCACGTTGCTGATCTCGACCATGTTGGAGCGCACGCGCAGGATGTAGAAGCCCATCGTCGTCAGGTGCGTCGGCAACAGCCAGCCATCTTCGCGGCCGTTGGCGATGATGAAGGGCTGGATGCGCAGCGCCGAGACGAATTGCTGGTCCATCGTGTCCCACAGATTCTGCAGGTGCTTTTCCTTGATCACGTCCTCGAAGTCGGCCTGGGAGCCCTTCATCAGGCCGTAATAGGCGTAGAGCTGGCCATAGGCGAACCAGAAGCGGTCGTCGGCGCGAGTATCGAACCAGCCATTGTTGTGGTTTTCGGCGCGCTCCTTGAGGATGGCGGAGGTCGAGCCGATGTCGCTGGCGATGCGGTCGATATACTGTTTGAGATTGTCGGCGCGGGCGTCGAAGGTCGCCTGGCAAGTGGCGAGACGGGCGTTGAAGGAGTGCAGCTTGCGCACCGCGTCGCGATAATAGCTCGGCGTCGGCGTCTTGGGCCCGAACGGATTCAGGCCGAAATACCAGGTGTATTCGTCGAATTGCAAATTGCCGCGCGCGTCCTGCAGGTCGGCGTCGATCTGCGAGGTCGTGCGCACGCGGCCGAGATTGTCGGCAAGCTCGGTCGCGGTGCGCCGCACCGCCTGATTGATGCCGCGCTGGAAGGAGGCCTTGTTGTCCATCCACGGCGTGTTGTCCCAGTTGATGCCGAACAGGCCGAGCTTGTACAGGATCATCGACGAGACCCAGGCATTCTGATTGACGTTGAAATCCGTCAGATCGGCGGCGACCTGGGCGATCGCCGAGTTGCCGCAGGTCTTAGCCGTGTCGGTGCCGCTGCCGGCCGAAACCTGCTCGCCGGCGGAAACGCTGCGCTTCTCGAACGTGTAGGTGTCGGGATAGTTCGGGTTGAAATTGTTCCACCACTGGGTGGCGTAGAAGAAATTGGCGTAGAGGCCGATCAATACCAGAATGGCAAGGCCGACCACAACCTTCAGTATCCAGCCACGCTGTCCGTACCAGCGGCCGACCCACATGAACGGCCACAGGATGGCGCCGATGGCCAAGCCAATGCCGCGGCCGATCCATTGGAAGATCCGGGTGAAGAAGTTCACGATCGGGTCAAGCATGGCTCTCGTCACCCCCTTGGAGCATTTCACCGTTTCAAGGGAAACGGCGATCTGCCCTAACCCTTTGTTTTGGCGCAATTCCGGGCGGAAGACCGCCCACACTTTTCCTGGAATTGCTCTAGATCAGGATGACGTTTCGTGAAACGTCATCCTGATCTAACTCTTTGTTGGAGCATGATTTCCCCCGAAAACCGGTTCCCACTTTTCGGAATCATGCTCTAGTCAGTCAAACCGTAAAGGCGCGCGCGGAACGCCGTCTTGTCCTTCAAATATGTGGTTTTCAGAACGTCCACAACATGGCTTCGCCAGGCGTCGCTGAAGCCGTCATCATCCTTGTAGAAGCCGGGCTTGTTGAAGACGTAGCGCGAAACGAAGTCCTGCGGCACGAAATCCGAGATCAGCTGGTTGATCAGCCAGGCATCGGGGTGTTCGGGCTTGGCGCGCACGACCAGGAAGCGCTGGCGCGGCGGCACGTCCTCGATCTTGAGATGGCCGAGTTGGGCGATCTCGCGCTTGGCAGCGTTGAGGAACGGGAAATTGCCGTCGCTGGCGATCAGGTCGGCATGGCCGAGGATCCAGGTCTGCAGCCAGACCTTGTCGACATCGGTCAGATTGCGATTGGGCTCGGCGTCGCGGATCAGCGTCCGCACGACCATTTCGGCGCGGTGTTCGAGATAGCCGGAAGTCTCGATCCAGGAGGCGCGCGGCAGGTCGAGGCGGCCGGTGGCGGCCAGGAAGCCGAACACCTTGTCGGCGTCGTTGATCGACAGATAGCTCACCTGCCAGGGGCGCGAGCGGCGGAAGCCGGGAGCGGCCGGATCGCTGATCACCGTCGTCATATCGGGGTCGACGAAGACATAGAGGCCGCCGAAATGGCTGGTCCAGTAGGCGTTGTGGCGGAAGATCACCTGGTCCGGCACCAGCGCGTTCTCGCGGATGTCGCCGCAGATCTTGGCGAGATCGACCATGCGCTGGAGCATGGCATTGTCGCGCCAGGCGTCGGGCTCCTGCTTCAGCCGGTCGACCAGTTTGCCGAGTTCGGCCGCCTTGCCCAGCACGTCTTCGGCCGACAGCACCTTGAACTCGACCTGGTTGATCGACAGCAGGTCCTCGATGTCGTTGACCTTGGGGACCGAGTCCTCGATCTCGCCGTAGATGACGTCCTTGATGGTCAGCGCGTCGATGGCGCGCCGGTTCTTCGACATGAACTCGAACATCAGCTGCGAGGTGTTGGAGAAGGCGGTGTGCACCACCGGCAGGTCGATCTGCGACGGCGTCAGGATGATGAAGCGGCGGTTGACCTCGTTGGGATCGAGATAGTCATAGTCGCCGCACTCCTCGGCGATTTCGGGTGAGAAGCCGGTGCGGTCGATCTGGAAGCTCTTGAGCCTGGTCGGCTCGAGACCGAAAGCGGCAAGCGCCTTGTTGTAGCGCTGGATGAGATGCGGCTCGTCCACGGTCAGCAAGCGGCCGTAGATCAGGTCGTTGTCGCGCAGGAGGTCGGGGTTTTTCTTCACCTGTCCTTCTCCCCGTTTACGGGGAGAAGGTGCCGGGAGGGCGGATGAGGGGCGGCGCAGCCTTCCCTTCTCCCCCTGTGGGAGAAGGTGGCCGCGAAGCGGCCGGATGAGGGGTGCTCCAGGGAATGCCAGCGTCTCACTCCGCTGGAACACCCCTCATCCGTCTCGGCGCTATCGCGCCGATCCACCTTCTCCCACAAGGGGAGAAGGGGAAGGCGCAACTCACGCATTCCACGCCCCCTTCTTCTTCAACTCCTCCATTTCGCGCGCCGCGCGCTCGCGCAACCTGGCGTCGCGCAGGAGCTTTTCTACTGCTGCATCATCCGACTTGTCGGAATAGCGGAATTCGGAATCGGCGTAGCGGTTGATCTCCTGCATGACCATGTCCATCGAGAACGGCCCACGCAGTTCCTCGATCATCGCTTTCTTGTCGTCGTAGCTCTTGTGCATGAAGGCTTCCGGCTTCTCGAACCAGTCGTCCGGAAGCTCGATGTCCATGGCTCGCATTTTTATCGCGTCGGTGACGTTCTTGATGGCGCGGCCGGTGAAGCGCGGCTCGGCGTCCTTGATCATGTGCAGATAGGTGCCGACGTCGGCCATAGTCTTCGGCGCGCCATTCTGCTTCATGTAGCGCTCATAGACCTTCATCAGCCCGTCTTCCTGCGGCTTCTCGTGCTCTTCATAGGCCTCGGCCACGGCGCGCTGGATCTCCTGCGCGGCATAGAGCTCGTGGTCCCCGAGCGGAATCTTGTGGTTCTTGCCGGCGAGCAGCACGAAGATGTCGATATAGTCGTCGCGCGTCTGCGGGCCGTCGACCAGCCAGCGTGCGCCGGCGCGCTGGCGCAGCGCGTCGTCGACATTTTCCGGATAGTTGGAGAACATGCCGAAGGAGCAGTTGCCGCGCACCACGGTCGAAGCGCCGGCGAAGGCGTCCATCAAAACGCCGGTGATCTCCTGCTGGCCGGCCGAAGCGCGGTCGTCGGAACGACGCGCCGCCACCTGATCGATGTCGTCGATGGTGCCGAAGCCGATGACGCGCGGATTGAGCACGTTGTTGATGAACTGGCGGCAGTTCTGGCCGGACTTGCCCTGATAGGACGAGATCTGGTCGACGCCGAAATTCTCATAAGCAAAAGGATAGCCAGCGACCTGGCAGTAGCCATTGACGAGGCCGGCGATCATCTGGATCAGCGTCGTCTTGCCGGTGCCCGGCGCTCCGTCGCCGATGAAGGTGAACAGGAAGCCGCCGAGCTCGACGAAGGGGTTCAGCTCGCGCTCGAAGTCGTAGGCCATCAGCATCTTGGCCAATTTGATCGACTGATATTTGGCGATGTGGTTGCCGACCACTTCCTCCGGCTTCTTGAAGGTCATCACCAGCGGCTTGGCGCGTTTGCCGGGCGCAACGTCGAAGCCGTCGAGGGTGAAATCGTCGACATCGATGCGGATATGGGCGTTCTCGAACGAGCCGATGCCGTCGAAGCGGCCTTTTCGCGCCAGAAGCCCGTCGACGGCGAGGCGGGCAAAGGCCCGCGCCCGCGTCGTCAGGTCGGCGTCATCCTTCGAGCCGACGATCGCCTTGTCGAGGCCGGCGACGATCGACTTCACCGCATCCTGCGGCGTGTCGAACAGGAAGTCGGGCTCGGGGATGTCGTTCGGCGCCTCGCCATCGCTGTCGATCAGTTGGACGAGATACGAAGCGAAACTGAAGGCGGAGACGTAAGCCGAAGCCGACAGAAGCTTCTTGAAGGTGGCTGCCTCGTCGCCTTCCAGCGGTGCACGCATGTTTTTCGCCTGCAGGCTTTCGAGATCGGAGCCCTCGGCGAAGACGTCGGATATGGCGAGCGCGATCGCCAGGCCGCGCCGGGCGCGGTAGAGCAGCGTGTGCTGCGGGATCGTCATCAACTGGTCGTCGGGATGGATCGCGGCAACGCTCTTGGTGAGCTCGACCTCGCGCGTGCGCCGCACCGAGCCGACCGACACGGTCGAGACGAAGCGGCGGTTGGTGCCGGCAAGCGCCGTGCCGGATACGCGCGAAGGGTTCTCCAGCACGACGAAGCGGGTGATGAAGCTCTGCGCGGTCGCGCGGTGCTTCTCGATTGCTGCTTCCGAGATCGTTGTCAGGCCGGTGTCCATGAAGGATGCTCCGCGGTTTGACGGTCAGACGTCGCTGATGACCTGCCCGTTGGACAGGATGTGGACCTGGTAGCCGGAAAAGATCTTCTGCGCTTCGCCGGCGGCATAGAGCGCCTGGTAGGCCTCGTGCGGGATCAGCGCATGGTTCTCGTAGCTCGACACGCCCTGGCGCGCCGCTTCGAGGTCGTCGGTGTTGATGAAGAATTCCTGCGTGGTCTTCTCGCTGGAGAACAGGCCCTTGCGGCCGGGCTTCTCGCTCTTGGAAAAGACCTCCTGGATGGTCCAGGTGAGCAGCCAGGCGTTGTCCGGCTTGCGCACCTTGGCAAGCACCTCGGCCACGGTCGAATTGTTCTCGGTGATGCCGGCCGAATAAAAGGGCCCAAGCACGACGCGCCGCAGCTGCTTGGGGTGCAACGGCTCGAAATCCTTGTCGAGATTGACGGCGATCGTCGCCGGCGAGAGCGTATAAGCCGAGTTCTTCTCGGTGAAATCGTCGAAGCGGTGCGCAAGCTCCGGGTTGAGCAGGCCGTCGACGGGAAGCGGGATATCGACCTTCTCGTTCAGCTTGCCGTTCACGTCGACCAGCTGGCGCACCATGCTTTCGGAGGAATCCTCCACCGTCACCATATAGACCAGCGGCAGGTTGGCGCTGCCGTCGAACGTTGCCCAGTGGACGAGATAATAGGGCCGCATGGTCTTCGGGTTGACCGAGACCTTGGCCGTCTGCGCCAGGGTGAAGGGACCGAAAGTCGCCTCGCTCTTGACATCCTCCAGATACAGCCGCTCGGCCATCGACTTCTGCAGCGCTTCGGGAAACTCCTTGTGGCGCAGGATGAAATCGGCCATCTCCTCGCGCAGCTCGCCGGCCTGCGGGATGTTGGCCAGGCGGGCATCCGCCTGCTGACGGTCGTTTTCCAATTCGAGCAGGTTCTGGAACATCGGATAGCCGCTCTCGGCGCGCGAGATGCGGAAGGTGTCCATGAAGCCGAGCCGGTTGCGCCAGCAGGCAAAGGACTTGTCCAGCCGCGCGATATATTCGGCGACGATCCTGGCGACGATGCCGTGCCGGTAAAGCGGCGAGTGATCGTCACGCATGAACACTTCCAGCCCGCTCAGCGCCGCCGTGATGGCGGAGAAATAGCGTGCCGCCGCGTCGTTCTCAGGTGTCATGGGACTGCCGTGGAAATGAAGTCAGCGCCCTACGACTGCACGTAGTTTGCCGAATTGTGCTTCTTCATCACATCGTCGAAGCGACGGGCGAAAGCATCGTCGGCAAGCTTCTTGCGGCGCTGGATGTCGGCTGAAGCCACCATGTTCTTCTCATGCATCTCCAGCAGGTCACCGATGTGCTTTTGCGAGGCGGCGCCGATGCCGGCCATCGTCTCCTCGGCCGTGTTGTCGACCTGGCTGCCCAGCGTGTTGATCTTGTGGGCGACGTCTTGCTGGGCAGCGGTCTTCAGCGAATCTTCCAGCGCCTTGTAAAGGACGATGCGCTGCTCGGTGTCGATGGTCAGCTTGTTGATCAGCGTCGACTGCGCGGCGATCTGGTTGTTGAGCGAATCGACGAAAGTCTGGAACATCGAAGTGTAGCGCTCCAGCGTCTGGCTTTCGGCCAGCAGCTCCTGCTCCTTGGCCTGCTTTTCGTTGTATTCGGTCGCCATCTTCGAGCGCTCGCCCTCAAGCTCGGTGCGCTCCTTCTGGGTCGTGGAAGACGCGATCTTGTTTTCGATGTCGAGCAGCAGAGGGTTCAATTCCTCGATGCGCTTCTGCACCGCTTCGAGGTTGGACATGGTCGTCTTGCGGCGCTCGATCACCTGCGACAGGCTGGCTTCGGAGGTCTTGTAGCGCTGGTCGAGGATCTGCTTCTGCGCCTTCAAGATGCCGACGATAGTATCCGACTTCGCCAAAAGCTCCTGCAGATTGCCGGCCAGCGACATGTTGCGGACGCGGTCGGTGCGCATGCGCTGCTTGCGCTGCGCCGAAAAGACGCCGACGAAGTTTTCCCAGCCGGTGTAGTTCTTCATGCTTTCGAATTCGGCGCCGAAGACGTTGGTGGCGTCCTCGAGCCCGATGATCAGGTCGGCGATGTTGCCTTCCATGACCTTCTGCTGCTTGAGCACGTCCTCGATGCGGGCGTTCTCGATATCGAAATTGGCGTCGCCGATCTTCTTGTCGGCCTGGGCGAGCGTGTCGAGTACGGTGCCGGACTGCTCGATCTTGGTGCGCATGTCCTGAACGACCTGCTTGGTCTTGGCAATTTCGGCATCGAAATTCTGCAATGTCGCCATTGGGGCCTCCCGCTTGGGCATCCGTTTCCGTGTCGTGGCGGCGAATATATGTGGGGCTTCAAGGGATTGAAAGAAGGAAGACAAGGAGGGACGTCAAAACAAAAGAACTGGTTAGGTCCTTGAAAGACAAGGCAAGCATGCGCATGGCGGCCAGTAATGCTCGCCACCGTCGAACAGCTTCGCCTTATATGCCTAAGTTATTGTTTTCACGGACGGCCAAGGCGACGAAACAGCGCCGGCAAATCTCTTGCGCTACCCGTCGACCGGCAGCCTTCCGGCTCAGCGGCTGACAAAACCGATGAAGTCGTCGGGCGCTGCCCGGCCCATCTCCTCTTCCCAATGGCGACGGCAGAGCGAGACATAGACGTCCTTGCCGATCGCCACCTGCTCGCCCTGCCTCGCCACCTTGCCGTCGGGTCCCAGGCGCACCACCATCGTCGCCTTGCGGCCGCAACGGCAGATGGTGCGCACCTCGCGCAGGTCGTCGGCGATGGCAAGCAGCGCCCGCGAGCCGGGGAACAGATTGCCCTGGAAGTCGGTGCGCAGGCCGTAGCACATGACCGGAATGCCCAGACGGTCAGCAATGCGGGCGAGCTGCCAGACCTGCTCCTCCTCGAGGAACTGCGCCTCGTCGACGAAGACGCAATGCACCGGGGCATGCCGGTGATGCTCGGCGACCCTGGCATAAAGATCGTCGCCGTCACGGAACATCTCGGCCTCGGATTCGAGACCGATGCGCGAAGAGATCAACCCCCTGTCGCCCTTGCGATAGTGGCCGGCGACGAACAGCATCGTCGCCATGCCGCGTTCGCGATAATTGTAGGACGCCTGCAAAAGCATGGTGGTCTTGCCGGCGTTCATCGTCGCGTAGTGGAAGTAAAGCTTGGCCATGCCGTCCTTCTAAGCTCACATGTCGGCGCACGGGGAGGGGGCCCGGGGCTCCGTCCACCAAAAACTCCCTGCCGTCTAAAACTCGATGTCGTTCAAAAGCCTGTCATGTCGCTTAATGACCAGCGCGCGCCGTTCGTCGTGATGTTGAAGCGCTTGAAACAGCTTCAAAATGGTGTTTGGCTGACGAAACAAGGCGGGCGCAAGAACCGTGACTTCGCTTTGCCTCAAAGTTCCAATGGGAGAAAAGTTTATGTCGCGTATGAAATCATTCGTCGCAGGCCTCGGCCTGGCGGCGCTTCTGTCCACGACTGCCGCTTATGCCGGCGATCCGGCGAGCTGCAAGGCGGTCCGGCTCTCCGACGTCGGCTGGACCGACATCCAGGCCACCACGGGCCTGGCTTCGGTGCTGCTCACCGCGCTCGGCTATGAGCCGCAGGTGATACAGCTTTCGGTGCCGGTGACCTATGCGTCGTTGAAGAACAAGGACCTCGACGTCTTCCTCGGTAACTGGATGCCCTCGATGACCAACGACATCAAGGACTATACCGCCGACGGCTCGGTCGAGACCGTCAGCCAGAACCTCGCCGGCGCCGGCTACGGCATCGTCGTGCCGACCTATGTCGCGGATGCCGGCGTCAAGACGCTGACCGATCTCGGCAAGTTCAAGGACAAGTTCAACGGCAAGATCTATGGCATCGAGGCCGGCAATGACGGCAACCGCATCATCCTCGACATGATCAAGAACCCGGCCGACAACCTTGCCGGCTTCGAACTGGTCGAATCCTCGGAAGCCGGCATGCTGACGCAGGCCGAGCAGTCGATGAAGAACAATGAATGGATCGCCTTCCTCGGCTGGACGCCGCATCCGGTGATGGGCGCCATGAAGATCACCTATCTCGGCGGCATGGGCGACAGCGGCTTCGGCGCCGCCACCGTCTCGACCAATGTCCGCAAGGGCTACATGACCGAGTGCCCGAATGCCGGCAAGTTCATCGCCAATTTGAAGTTCAATCTCGACATGGAAGGCGAGATGATGGACGCCATCCTCAAGGGCGGCGACCCGCAGACGGTCGCCACTGACTGGCTGAAGAAGCATCCGGATGCGGTGACGCCGTGGATCGCCGGCGTCACCACCTTCGATGGCGGCGACGCTGCCGCGGCCGTCAAGACCGCGCTCGGGGGCTGATCCGCTTGGGACCGGCATGATTTCCGGAAAAGGGCAGCCCTTGAAGAGGCTGCCCTTTTTCATATGCCTGGAGACGTGAGAGGATGACCGCGCGGCAAGCGCGGCGAAGCCGAGAGGGGAAAGATGGATCCGATTTCTAAATTCCTGACCGACTACAAAATTCCGATCGGGCCATGGGGCAAGGCTTTCTTCGGTTTCCTGACCGACAATTTCGACACCATCTTCCGCGCATTTTCAAACGGTCTGAATTTCATCCTGGATGGAGCAGTGAGCCTCCTGCTCATGGTGCCGCCGGTTTTTTTGGCCCTGGTCATCGCGATCATCGCCTGGCTCTTGCAGCGTTCGCGGCCGCTCGCCATCGGCGTTTTCCTCGGCCTGATCTTCATCATCAACCAGAATCTGTGGAAGCAGACGGTGCAGACGCTGGTGCTGGTGGTTGCGGCCGCCGCCATGGCGATGGCGATCGGCGTGCCGCTCGGTATCTGGGCCGCGCACAAGCCGAAGGTCTACCGCGTCATGCTGCCGGTGCTCGACCTGATGCAGACGCTGCCGACCTTCGTCTACCTGATACCGGTGCTCACCCTGTTCGGGCTCGGCAATGCGCCCGGCCTCATCGTCACCATCATCTTCGTCATCCCGACGGCCGTTCGGCTCACCCATCTCGGCGTCGTTTCGGTGCCCAAGGCAATCATCGAGGCGGGCGAGGCGTTCGGCGCCACCAAGCGCCAGCTTCTGTGGAAGGTGGAGCTGCCTTCGGCGTTGCCGACCATCATGGCGGGTCTGACGCAGTCGATCATGCTGTCGCTCTCGATGGTGGTGTTCGCCGCCCTGATCGGCGCAGGCGGCCTCGGCACGGAAATCAACCGGGCGCTCGGCTCGCGCCGCATCGATCTCGGGCTTGAGGCGGGCCTCGCGATCGTCGTGCTCGCCATCGTGCTCGACCGCATGACCCGCATCGGCGTTGGAGGTAAGAAATGACCGTCGCGGTTGATTTCAAGAATGTAGACATCGTCTTCGGCGCCGATCAGGCCGGTTCGCTGGCGCTGATCGATCAGGGCGCCACCCGTGCCGAGATCCTCGAAAAGACCGGCAATGTGCTCGGATGCGCCGACGCCAGCCTCACCGTGCACGAAGGCGAGATCTCGGTGTTGATGGGCCTGTCCGGTTCCGGCAAGTCGACGCTGCTGCGGGCCGTCAACCGGCTCAACGTCGTGTCGCGCGGCCAGGTGCTGGTCAAGGACGGCGACCGCATCGTCGATGTCGTCACCTGCGATGAGCCGACCTTGCGGCGGCTGCGGCAGAAGCAGGTGGCCATGGTGTTCCAGCAGTTCGGCCTGTTGCCGTGGCGCACGGTCGAGGAAAATGTCGGCTTCGGCCTTGAGCTTGCCGGCGTGCCGGAAGCCGAGCGCAAGGCGCGGGTGCAGAAGCAGCTGCAGCTTGTCCACCTCGACCAGTGGTCGAAGAAATATGCGCATGAGCTTTCCGGCGGCATGCAGCAGCGCGTCGGTCTCGCCCGGGCCTTTGCCACCGAGGCGCCGATCCTTTTGATGGACGAGCCGTTCTCGGCGCTGGACCCGCTGATCCGCACCAAGCTGCAGGACGAATTGCTGCAGTTGCAGGCGGAACTCAAGAAGACCATCATCTTCGTCAGCCACGACCTCGAGGAAGCGCTGAAGATCGGCAGCCACATCACGATCATGGAGGGCGGTCGCATCGTGCAGACCGGCGCGCCGGAAGACATCGTGCTCAGGCCCACCAACGACTATGTCCGCGACTTCATTGCCAATGTGAATCCGCTGTCGGTGCTGACGGCGTGGAACGTGATGCGGGACCGCCGCGACCTGGAGCAGGGCGACAATGGCTGGGTGTGGCTCGACCGGCGCAAGACGACGCGCTTCAAGATCGACGAGCATGGCCTTGTGGCGGCAGCCGAACGCGATGGCAAGCCGGCGGTGTGGGTCTCCTGTGCCGATGTCGAGCGCCAGCCGGAAGAAGGGGCGCAGGTGTTCTGGGCCAATCCCGGCACGCCGCTGAAGACGGTGATGCTCGCCATGCACCGCTCGCAGACGGCTCCGGTGGCTCTGTTCGACGAGGGCTCGCGTTTCGTCGGCGCGATCGGCATCCGCGATGTGCTGAGCGCTGTGCTGAGGCGCTGAGGTTCGGTTTTTAGAACAAGCATTGGGTGGCCCGCTGGCGGGCACCTCCAGCTTGTTTTAAACTCACTCGGCAGTCGGGCTACAAGCGGCTGTAGCAAGGAGCCGCAAGATGATCTTCCGTCAGCTCTTCGATTCCGTTTCGGGTACCTACTCCTATCTGCTCGCCAGCCGGCGCGGCGGCGAGGCGTTGATCATCGATCCGGTGCTGGAAAAGGTCGAACGCTATCTGCAGCTCGTTAATGAGCTCGACCTCAGGCTGGTCAAAGCGGTGGACACGCACCTCCATGCCGACCATATCACTGGCCTCGGCGCGCTGCGCGACAAGACGCATTGCGTGACCGTCATGGGCGAGCAGACCAAGGCCGACGTGGTGTCGATGCGGCTTGCCGATGGCGACAAGCTCGGTATCGAAGGGCTGGCGCTCGACGTCATCTACACGCCCGGCCATACCGACGATTCCTACAGCTTTGTCCTGCCCGACCGGGTCTTCACCGGCGACACACTGCTCATTCGCGGCACCGGCCGCACCGACTTCCAGAACGGCGATCCGCGCCAGCAATATGAATCGATCTTCGGCCGCCTGCTCAAGCTGCCCGATGAGACGCTGATCTTCCCGGCACATGACTATAAGGGCGAGACCGTGTCGACGATCGGCGAGGAAAAGGCCTTCAACCCGCGCCTGCAAGTGAAGTCGGTCGACGAGTATGTGAACATCATGAACAATCTCAATTTGTCCAACCCGAAAATGATGGATGTGGCCGTGCCGGCCAATATGCGGGTCGGTCTGCATCAGGACGACATCGCCAGCCGCGGCTGGGCGGTGAGCGCGGAGCAGGCGCTGGCGCTGGTCGGACGGCCCGACGTGGCGCTGATCGACCTGCGCGAGCAGTCCGAACGCGAGCGCCACGGCGTCATTCCCGGCGCGATCCATCTGCCCTATGCGCGGCTGCAGGAAAACATCGCCGCCGGCGGCATGCTGCATGAGCTGGCGAAGTCGACCAGCAAACAGATCCTGTTCTATTGCGCCTTCGGTGAGCGTTCGGCGATGGCGGTGCAAGCAGCGCAGGATGTCGGGATTGCCAGCGCCCGCCATATCCAGGGCGGCATCGACGCCTGGCGGAAGGCCAGCGGCCCGCTGATGCACTGAGGTGTGTTGATATTCAGGTAATGCCGGCCTGCAAACGGCCGGCCGCTCAATCCAGCCCGATCAGCTTGGCGCCGTTCCGGAACAGGGCTTCACCGTCCCGGTCGAAGCGGAATGTGGCTATGAAATCGTCGGCGCGATAGTTCGGCAAGGTGTTGCGGATCGTCGCGGCGAAGGTGCGCGCCTCGTCCTGCCGGCCGGCCAGCGCCAGGCAATGGGCGGCGATCGCCAGGATGATGACATGGGCGTTTGGCCTTGCGGCCGCCTTCAGCGCCCATTCGGCCGCCGCTTCGAATTCGCCGAGCCGCGCATGCGCCATGGCGCGCGCGCCCATCATGCCGAACAGCAGCGGATCGAAGGGGCTGAGATGACGCGAATGGTCAGATGAGCCGATCGCTGATTGCGGGTCGCCCGACTGCGAATGGACGAAGGACAGCGCGTAATGGCCGAGCGCGAAATTGGGGCTGAGATCGACGGCGCTCGCCAGTTCCAACAGCGAGCTGTCCTGCTCGCCGCGCAGCCATAGCGCGCGGCCCATCGCCCAGTGGGCGGCTGGGTTACGGTCGTCGACCAGCAGGCTCTGGCCGGCGCTTTCGAAGGCAAGCGCGGCCTCGCGGTCGCGGTCGCCCCAGCGCTGGAAAGCGTTCTGCCAGTGGGTGAAGGACATGCCGGCATAGGCGCGTGCGAAAGTAGGATCGAGCTTCAACGCCTCGCCGAAGAAATGCTGCGCCAGCTCGTTTTCCTGGCGGGTGAAGCGATACATGTGCCAAAGGCCGCGATGGTAAGCCTCCCAGGCATTGAGCGAGTTTGGCGCTTTCAGCAATGCACGATTGCGCTCCACCGTCGCGATCTCGGCGGCGATGGAGGAAACGATGCTGTTGCCGATATCCTCGATGACGATGAAGATGTCGTCGGGCTTGTGCTCGAAGGTCTCTGCCCAGACGATCCTTGCCGTGCGGACCTCGACAAGCTCGACCGACACGATGAATCGGCCCGGCAAAGCCCGCACCGAGGCCGTCGCGACATAGTCGACATTCAGCCTGCGTCCGGCGTCGTCCGGCGCAATGTTCCTCTCGGCGAGCGCGAAGACCGAGCCTCGGGCGATGACGAAAAAATCGCGAAGCTTGGCAAGCCGCGTGATGATGTCATGCGTGAGGCCGTCGGCCAGGCCGCCGCGGAAGCCGCCAGTGCCGGCGCTCTCCGCAAACGGCATCACCGCGAGCGAAGCCCGGCGCGTCGCCGCGGGTTCGGATTCGATCGCGGCGACCGGCAAGTCCGGGGGCGGGAAAGCCGGCCCGGATCGGGCGCATGGCGTTGCGCCGGCGTTCCGGGCTCTTATCTCCTGCCACGCCTCGCGCAATGGCGTGAAATCCAGCTCTTCCGAATGGAACAGCTCCGCCGCGGTGGCAAGATGCTCTTCGCCGGCGCCGATCTGTCCGCGCCGTGCCAGATTTTCCAGCAGCGCCACATGTGCGCGGCCGTCGAAGGGTGCAAGCTCCAGCCATTTGTCGATATAGGGGCCGGCCTCATCGGCTCCCTGTGGGATAAGGCCGATAACGTGTTCCAGGACCGCGACATGGCATGTGCTGAAACGGCGGCGCTGCGCCGTCAGCCAACTGCCGAAATGCGGGCTGCGATCGAGTTCCAGGCCATCAAGGAAGTTGCCGGCGAATAGTAGCGCAAGTGTCCGCAGGCGGTCGAGGCCAAGTGTCTCGATCCCGCCCGCCACCGCGGCAGCTGCCTCGACGGCATCGACGCTCACATCGCCGAGGCGAAGCGCCACGGTGTCGCCTTCCGTTTCTATCCGGCGCAAGCCCGGTTCGTCGAGCGCGGCACGCAGCTTACTCAGGCACCAGCGCAGCTCGCCGCGCGGATCGTTGGGCACGTCCCAGAGAAGTTCGCAAAGGCGGCTGCGGCTGACCGGATGGGGCGCCAGCGCCAGATAGGCCAGCAGCGCGCGCAGCTTGCGTGACGATGGCAACACCACAGGAACATCGTTGCGCATGATCGCAAGCGGGCCGAGCAGCCTGATTGAAAGGCGGGCTGCCATGCCTTTCAGAGTCGACCGAACGGATTCCACGTCCGTTTCCACGCTCGCTCCCACGTCGAACAGTTGGTCCATGTTCTATCACCAAACACGACAGGGCGCATCCGGCGGCGAACTTTCGAGCCGGACGCGGCCTTTGCCGAATTGCCGGCAAGTCACTCGCAACTAACGCGGCAAGGTGTCGAAACCGCGCCGCCCAATCCGCCGGTTTGTAACCGGCGCGTGAGATTTCGAGGAGAAAGCCCATGTTGCATCAGTTGAAAATCAGGACCACGGCCGGGCGCGGCCGTCTGTTCGACACCATTCTCGATACGGTCGGCGACACGCCGGTCATCCGCATCAACAATCTCGGGCCGGGTCACGCTACGATCTATGTGAAGGCCGAGTTCTTCAATCCGGCGGCCTCGGTGAAGGACCGGCTGGCCCTCAACATCATCGAGGAAGGCGAGCGCAGCGGTAAGCTCAAGCCTGGCCAGACCGTCGTCGAGGCGACGAGCGGCAACACCGGTATCGGCCTTGCCATGGTTTGCGCGCAGAAAGGTTACCCATTGGTGGTGACGATGGCCGACAGCTTCTCCATCGAGCGCCGCAAGCTGATGCGCATGCTTGGCGCCAAGGTGGTGCTGACGCCGCGCGCCCAAAAGGGCTTCGGCATGTACAAGAAGGCGGTCGAGCTGGCCGAGGCCAATGGCTGGTTCCTGGCGCGCCAGTTCGAGACCGAGGCCAATGCCGCCATCCACGAGGCAACCACCGGCCGCGAGATCGTCAATGATTTCGCCGGGTCGCGTCTCGACGTGCTTGTTACTGGCTACGGCACCGGCGGCACGGTGGCCGGCGTCGGCCGGGTGCTGCGCCGCGAGCGGCCGGAGGTGAAGATCGTGCTGGCCGAGCCGGCGAACGCGCAGCTGATCGGCAGCGGCAAGGCCCAGGAGCGCGACGCCGGCGGCGCGCCGGCCGCCAGCCATCCGGCCTTCGAGCCGCATCCGATCCAGGGCTGGACGCCCGACTTCATCCCC
Source organism: Mesorhizobium sp. CA8 (assembly GCF_020164955.1). Lineage (GTDB taxonomy): Bacteria > Pseudomonadota > Alphaproteobacteria > Rhizobiales > Rhizobiaceae > Mesorhizobium. The sequence goes on along the minus strand of NZ_JAIUHG010000025.1, from coordinate 89,094 downwards.
AATGTGCTGCAGGAAGCGATCGACCAGCGCTACTATGACGAGGTGGTGCCGATCTCCGGTCCCGAAGGCATCAAATGGGCGAAGGCGCTGGCGCGGCAGGAGGGCATCTTCACCGGCATTTCCGGCGGCGCCACCTTCGCCGTGGCGCGGCAGATCGCGGGCAAGGCCCCAGCCGGCTCGGTGATCCTGTGCATGCTGCCCGACACCGGTGAGCGCTATATGTCGAGCCCGCTCTTCGACGGCATCGAAGCCGAGATGGACGCCGAGGAGACGGCGCTGTCGCGCTCGACGCCGAGCTGCCAGTTCGAAGGCTGAAGATAGAAACGCGACGCCGCCGTGATTTGGCGGCGTCGCCATTGTTGCGCATGCACATGCCGGCGGGAGATATGGATGGACAGCCTTCAGGAAGCGGCGGCCGCGGACGAAACGCTCGATCCGCCGGACTGGACCGAGGTGGAAGCGCTCTCGCACCGGATCGTCGACGACGCCATTGCCTATCTCAAAGATGTCCGGGAGCGCCCGGTCTGGCGCGAGATGCCGGCTGAAGTGCGCTCATTCTTCTCGGCGCCGTTGCCGCGATCTCCGGCGCCCGCGGCCGACGTATATGACGACGTCGCCCGTAACCTCATGCCTTATCCGATGGGCAACATCCATCCGCGTTTCTGGTCCTGGTATATGGGATCCAGCAACTTCACCGGCGCGCTCGGCGACTTCCTGGCCGCGATCCAGGGTTCCAATCTCGGCGGCGGCAACCATGCCGCCGGATTGATGGACAAGCAGGTCGTCAACTGGATGAAGGAGATGGTGGGCTTTCCCGCCTCGGCCAGCGGCACGCTGGTCAGCGGCGGCTCGATGGCCAACATCATCGGCCTGACCGTGGCGCGCAACGTCAAGGCCGGCGTCGACGTGCGCGAGCGGGGCGTCGGCGCCATGCCGAAGCCGTTGCGCTACTACGCCTCGGACCAGGTCCATTCCTGTCACCGCAAGGCCGTGGAGGCGCTCGGCCTCGGCAATCGGGCGCTGCGGCGGATCTCGACTGATGCCGGCCTGCGCATTGACATCGCCGCGCTCAAGGCGGCAATCGCGGAGGATCGCGAGGCGGGCTTCAGGCCGGCCTGCGTGATCGGCACCGCTGGCACGGTCAACACCGGCGCGGTCGACGACCTGCAGGCGCTGGCGAGCGTCGCGGCCGAAGAAGACCTCTGGTTCCATGTCGACGGCTGCATCGGCGCGCTGATCGCGATCGCGCCTGAGAACCGATCGCTCGTCGCAGGCATCGAACAGGCGGATTCGATCGCGCTCGATCCGCATAAGTGGCTGCACGCGCCGTTCGAAGCCGGCTGCGCCCTGGTGCGGGACGCATCCCAGCACCGCAATACGTTTGCCGTCACGCCGGAATATCTGGAATCGACGCCGCGGGGCCTGGCGTCCGGAGAGTGGCTGCACGATTACGGACTTCAAACATCGCGCGGCTTCCGCGCGCTCAAGATCTGGATGGCGCTGAAGGAGCATGGCGTCGAGAAGTTCGGCCGCCTGATCGATCAGAACATCGCCCAGGCACGCCACCTCACCCGGCTGATCGAGGCGGAGCCGGCGCTCGAACTGATGTCGCCGACCATCATCAACATCGTCAGCTTCCGCCACCGGCTGGATGGCGCGTCGGAGGAAAAGCTCAAGGCGTTCAACACCGAGATCATGCTGAGACTTCAGGAAGAGGGCATCGCGGTCTTGTCCGACACCACGGTGCAGGGCCGGCATTGCCTGAGAGTGGCAATCGCCAATCACCGCACCCGCCGCGACGATCTCGACTTGTTGGTCAGCGAGGTGCTCCGGCTGGGACAGGAAATCGCGGCCGCGACACCGGTCTGAAGCATGCCCGGGAAGCTGTCTCAGCTTACTCTCAGCGTGGCGCCGGGCAGATAGAGCATGATCGGCCGGATCTCGTAGACGGCGGTGGGGTTGACGCGCTTGAGATCGCGCGCCGCGGCGATCGCTTCGTCCTGGGTCGCGCAGTCGAGGACATAGAGGCCGAGCAATTGCTCCTTGGTTTCGGCGAAGGGGCCGTCAATGACCATGCCGTCGCCGGGACCGCGCAGCGTCACCGCCTTTGCCGTGACGTCAAGCCTCGCCGCCGGCCCGAGCTTGCCCTCGCGCGTCAGCCTGTCGTTGAGCTCGAGCAGGTCTTTCATCAGCGCCGCATCCTCGTCGGGCGACCAGGACTGCACGGTGTCTTCCACGTGATAGGCCAGGACGGCGTAGAACATGGGCGGATTTCCCTCGTAACCAGGTGGGCCGCACTATCACAAGGATGGCTCGACTGATCCAGTGGCGCCGGTGGAGGACAAAGCCCACTCCTGACTCAAGTTGCCAACGGCAGCCGTAGCTCCGTCAACAAGCCGCCACCAGGGTAGTTGGAAAGATTGACCTCGCCGCCGGCGCCGCGCGCGATATTGCGGGCGATGGTCAGGCCGAGACCGAGGCCGCCGGTGGTGCGGTTGCGCGATTCCTCCAGCCGCACGAAGGAGCCGAACACCGCATCCAGCTTCGCCTGCGGGATGCCGGGGCCTTCGTCGCGGATCGACAGCGTGATCATGTCGCCCGATCGGCGCACGCCCAGATGCGCCTTCTTGCCGTAAGTCACCGCGTTCTGGATGAGATTGGTGACGCAGCGGCGCAGCGCTACCGGCCGCGCGATGCAGATCAGGCCGCGCGAAGGGACCACGTCTTCGTCGAAGGACGCGCCGTCGAAGGAGTCCGCCACCGATTCCACCAGCGACCAGAAATCGATCCGCTCGGCCTTTTCCTCGGTCACCTCGAATTTGGCGAAGTCGATGACGGAGCTGGCGATGCTTTCGATATCGGCGAGGTCGTGCGCGAGCGCCTCGCGCGCCGACGACTTGCGCAGCAGTTCAAGGCGCAGGCGCATGCGCGTCAGCGGCGTGCGCAGATCATGCGCCAGCGCCGCCGCGAGGTGCTCGCGATCCTCGACATAATCGCGCAGCCGCATCTGCATGGCATTGATCGCCTTCGCGGCGGCACGGATCTCGCGGCTGCCGCTTTCGGCGATCGGCGGGCTTTTCAGGTCGTTGCCGATGCGCTTCACCGCCGTTTCCATCATCCGGTAGGGCGCGGTCAACCGGCGCAGGGACCAGATCGACATGATGACGATCAAACCGGCGATCAGCGAGTAGAGCGGCAGGCTGTCGACGCTCAGTATCGGTCCCGCCGGCGTGATCGGCTCGGTGAAATTCAGCCATTGCCCGTCGGAAAAGCGCAGCGAGGCGGTCAGCTTGTCGCTCTGCGCGAAATCCGCGGCCAGAACCAGCAGGTCGCGCTCGACCTGGCCGACATCCTTGTTCACCGCCTGGCCGTCCGGGACGTCGGCCTCCTGGGTGGCCGGATCGCGCCGCACGCGCGCGTCGGTGACGCCGAATTTCGACAGGCGGCCGACCAGGATGTCCTCAAGCTCGGCCAGCTCGTCGTCGCCGGCGATCGAAGAGGTGACGGCGGGCGTGTCCGAAACCGTCAGCGCATAGGTCGAGTTGAACAGGCCGGACGCGATTGCCTTGCGCTCTTCGGGCGGGGCGTCATGCAACAGCTGCACCAGCGAGTAGGCGCGGTCGTTCAGCCGGTAGAGATCGACGATGCTGTTGGCGGCGGCGCGGTCGCGCGCCACGATGTAGAGCGTCGTCACCTGGCTGATCATGAGCCCGGCAATGACGATCAGCAGCACCCAGACTGGCAGGGTCTGCGGCAGGAAGCGTCTCATTCGGACGTGGTCTCGGGCAGGAACTGATAGCCGCCGCTGCGCACAGTCAGAATCAGTTTGGGCGTCTTCGGGTCGTCTTCCATCTTGCGGCGCAAGCGGCTCACCAGGATATCGACGCTGCGGTCGAAGCTGTAGCCGGTGTCGCCGCCGGACAGCTCGATCAGCTGCTCGCGGGTAAGCACGCGCTGCGCGCTTTTGACGAAGGTCTGCAGCAGGTTGAACTCGGCCATCGTCAGCTCCACCCGCACGTCGTCGGGCGCCGTCAGGCGGCGCCGCGCGCAGTCCATGGTCCAGCCGGCAAAGCGGTAGACCTGCTTGGTGGTGGGGCGACGCGGCTCGGCGCTGCCGTTGCGCCTCAGCACGGCGCGGATGCGGGCCAGAAGCTCGCGCGGATCGAAGGGCTTGGGCACGTAGTCGTCGGCGCCCATTTCGAGGCCCACGACGCGATCGGTCGTTTCCGTCACCGCGGTCAGCATGATGATGGGCGTGGTGTAATTGGCGCGAAGCTCGCGGCAAAGCTCAAGCCCGCTTTTGCCGGGCAGCATCACGTCGAGAATGATCAGATCCACCGGCGTGCGGCGCAGGACCGCTTCCATCTCGGTGCCGTCGCCGGCCACCGTGGTGTGCAGGCCGCGCTTCTGGAAGAACTCCTGCAGCAGGTCGCGTATGCCCTTGTCGTCGTCGACGATCAGTATGTGCGCATCGGATTTCACTCGAAACCTATCGTTCTTTGCCGGACGTTCTTCGCGAAACACCCACACGATAGAATTCGGGCCACATCTTGGCCAGTGGCCGCGATCGCGCGCTGCGCGGATTCCCCAGAAACAATCCGGAAACAAAATTCTACAGTTGGGAAAAACTCGTGAAAAATTTCAAGGGCATAACCGGTGCCGTGGCGGTCAGGTCATCGGCTGCGACGCAAGTTTCCGGAGTAACGGACAAGACCAATGCAGAGGTTCTGGATCAGCGTGATGGGTGCTTTGCTCAGCATATCACTCATCACAGCCGCGGCCGGCGCCTCCACCGCGAAAGTCGCCCCGCTCACCCGGACCGAGCGTTGCACCAATCTGAGCCGTCAGGTTGACGAAGCCCTCGAAACCCATGCCGCGGCAACGCAGGTCACCGCGGCGAAAGCACTGCAAAGAAAGGGAAACCGGTTCTGCGCCAACAAGAAACAGGCACAGGGAATCCGGACGCTCGCAAACGCTTTGAAGCTGCTTGGAGTGACGCCGATCGATCCCGTTCAGTGACGCTCATCCAGATCTGCAAGAAAAGGAAATGAAGCCATGAAGAAGTCCATCCTCTCCGCCCTCGGCCTCGGTGTTGCTCTCGCGTTCGCGATGCCGGCTCTCGGCAACGCCCAGACGACGACCACCGCTCCGGCTGCTTCGACGACGACCACCACGACCGCTCCGGCCGACGCCACCGCCAAGCCGGCGAAGAAAGTCGTCAAGAAGACGGCCAAGAAGCACAAGAAGGTCGTCAAGAAGGCCGACAAGAAGGACGCCCCGAAGACCTGATCCGGGGCTTCGGCATCATCTTGCAAATTGCAAAGCCGTTCCGGCCATTTCGGCCGGAGCGGCTTACGCACGGAAGCCTCCCAACCGGCAGCTTTCCGCTGCGCCTGGCGCGACCTTTAACCTGATTGCAATGCCGGTGCAGTAGGACAATCCGCATGAAGAAGCGGTTTTCGTCCCTGATGCGTTCGCTCACACTCGGCGGCCTGATCGCCACGGCGGCCGCGCGGTCGTTGATGATCTTTACCGCAAGCCCCGTGCCGGATCCGGCCAGCGGCAGGACCGAGCCTGAGCTGTTCGCTCCGCTGATCTCTTCGAGCTTCGACTACATCACGCCGGCGCAGTCGTGGATTTTGCTCGTGCTGGCCGGCGTGACGATGATCGGCTTTGTCGCTTGGATGTTCTTCGCACTCCTGGAGCGCGGATCAGGCGGCCCCGACAGGTCGCGCACGGCCGGGCGGCAGGGCCGTTGACCGGCAGGGAACGCTTCCCCACATAGAGTTTTCATCGCATTGGCCCTGTTGCCGCTGCGCAGGCAAATAGACGTGCGCGTTCCTGCGTGACAAAGTGAAAATGAAAACCCAGTTCATCGCTGGTGGATTCCGATGCCCGAAACCGTCCTCAACCCCCGCACCAAGACGCAGCCGAAAACCGAGCGGCCGAAGCTCTACAAGGTCATCCTCGTCAATGACGATTTCACGCCGCGCGAATTCGTGGTGACGGTGCTCAAGGGAGAGTTCAAGCTCAGCGAGGACCAGGCGCACCGCGTCATGATCACCGCGCATACGCGCGGCGTGTGCGTCGTCGCGGTGTTTACGCGCGACGTCGCCGAGACCAAGGCGGCGCGCGCAACCGATGCCGGCAAGGCCAAGGGCTACCCGCTGCTGTTCACGACCGAGCCGGAAGAATAGGGCAGGGCGCTTCTCTCACAAGGGAAGAAGGAAGAGGTGGCGTCACCGTCCTTCGCGATACCACATCGAGCCGATGGCGAGCAGCAAGAGGCCGAGGCCGAGGAAGCCGCCGAACAGCGGCACGCGCGACACGGCCTTGAGCGTGCTATCATCGGTCGTGCGCAGGCCTATCCAATCGTCGCCCGAAGCGGCCGCTGAGGAGCGGACCGGCACGATCGACGGCAGGGTCACGCCGCCGGCGAGATTGGCGAGCGTCGACGACGGCGCCAGCCGCCGTACGCTGCCGCCGGTCGCCTCGGCCGGCGCTTTCAGCCTGTTCTCGGTCGAAACCACGTCGGAGAATTCCGGCGCGTTGACCGGACCGACATGGGCAAGCGCGGTGAGATCGCCATTGCCGATCTGGTAAAGGCCGATCTCGCTGGTCAGCAGGCTTCCGGTGAAAATGCCGGGCTCGGCCTTCTCGAGCTTCACCGTCACGGTCTTGCCGGACGGCGTGATCACCTGGGCGGGACCCGGATCGTCGCTCATCGTCTGGCGGCGGATTTCGAGCACCATGCCGCGGCCGTCGGCGGTCAGCCGCTCCTCCTCCAGCTCAGGCTCCTTCATCAGCCAATGGGCAATGCGCCGGTAGAGCTGGACATGCGGTCCGCCGCCTTCGAAGCCGCGCGCCCACAGCCAGCCCTGGTCTGACAAGAGCATACCGACCCGGCCTTCACCCTTGCGGTCGAGCAGGAGCAAGGGCCGGTTGTCGGCGCCCTTCATCACCACTTCGCCTTCCGGGTTCTTGACGCCGATGGTGCGGAACCAGCGGCTCCAATGTGGCGGCTCGCTTGCCGAGCCGTCGAGCCCGCGCGTCACCGGATGGCGCTGGCCGAGATCGGTCAGGCGCGGATAGAAGGCCTTGTCCACCACTTCGCCGGTCGGCATGGCCGGCAGCGCGGCGTTGAGCGGCGTGCGGGCAATGGAGTTTTCGCCGGCATATTCGGGGCCGGCGGCAATCAGCAGCGCACCGCCTTTTTCGACATATTCGGAGATGTAATCGTAATAGAGGATCGGCAGCACGTCGCGGTGCTGGTAGCGGTCGAAGATGATCAGGTCGAAATCCTTGATCTTCTCGACGAACAGCTCGCGCGTCGGGAAAGCGATCAGCGACAATTCGTTGATCGGCGTACCGTCCTGCTTTTCCGGCGGGCGCAGGATGGTGAAATGGACGAGATCGACCGACGCGTCCGACTTCAAAAGGTTGCGCCAGGTGCGCTCGCCGGCATGCGGCTCGCCGGAGACCAAGAGCACGCGCAGATTCTCGCGGATGCCGTCGACCAGGGCAATCGCCCGGTTGTTGGCGTCGGTCAGTTCGCTGGGCTCCCGGTCGATGCCGAGCTGGACGATGTTGCGGCCGGCGTTGGGTATCGTGACCGAGAGCTTCATCGGTTGGCCGACGGTCGCGTGCTCGACCGAGACCTGCTCGCCATTGACCGAGACGCGCACGTCCACAGGCGCGCCGTCTCCTTCCGTCGAAATGACGCGGTAGGTCATGTCGAGCGGCTTGCCGACGAGACCGAAGCGCGGCGCGTTCTCGAAACGGATGCGGCGGTCCTTCTCATGCTCATTGCCGGTGATCAGCGCGTGCAGCGGCGCGTTGAACTCCGGCGCGCCGGCAGGCGCATCATGCACCTCGCCGTCGGTGATCATGACGGCACCGCCGATGCGCGACGGCGGCACGTCGCGGAAGACGCCTTCCAGCGCGCTGAACAGCCTGGTTTCGGTGCGATCGTCGGCGGCTTCGGACTTGCCGGCCTCGACGACACGGACATCGAACTGCTTGAAGCGGGCAAGACGCTGCTGCAGGCCGGCCAGCGCTTCGTCGGTCTGCTTGGTGCGGTCGCCGATGTCCTGGCTCTGGCTGCGGTCGACGACAAGAGCGACGACGCTCTTCAGCGCCTCGCGCTCCTCGGCGAGGAAAACGGGATTGAGCAATGAAGCGGCAAGCGCGAGCAGCGCAATGAAGCGCAATGCCGATCCGCGCTGGCGGAACCACAGGCCGACCAGAGCCAGCAAGAGCAAGGGCACGAAGAGCAGGCCGAAGAGCGGCCAGGAGAGAAGCGGTTCGAACGAGATAGACCAGTTCATGATCTACTGCCCCAGCCGTTCGAGCAGCACCGGCACATGCACCTGATCGGATTTGTAGTTGCCGGTCAGCATATACATCATGATGTTGACGCCGGCACGCAGCGCGTAGATGCGCTGCATCGGATCCGGCGGCACGGTCGGCAGCATCGGATCGCCGTTCTCGTCGGTCGCCCAGGCGCCGGCGAAATCATTGGCGGTGATCATGATCGGCGAGACGCCGTCGCCGGTGCGCACGGGGCGGTTCTCGGTGTTGCTGGCGTCGAGCGAGGCCTCGACCCAGAGCGGGCTGCCGTTGAAACGGCCGGGGAATTCCGGAAGGATGAAGAAGGACTTGGTCAGCACGTGGTCCGACGGCACCGGCTCCAGTGGCGGCACGTTGAGATTACCCAGGATGTCGCGCAGCCGCTCGGTCGCCGGGCTTGCCGAGCCGGCGCCAATGCCGTTGGAAAACTGGTCCCGCGTGTCGAACAGTACCGTGCCGCCCTGCTGCATATAGGCGTCGATGCGGGCGATCGCCGCCTGGCTGGGCATGGGCGCCGTCGCATCGATCGGCCAATAGATCAGCGGGAAGAAGGATAGTTCGTCCTTGGCGATGTCGACGCCGGCCGGCGGGCCGGGCTCGAGCGCGGTCTTCTCGACCAGGAAACGGGTGAGGCCCTCGAGGCCGGCGCGGCTGATCGAATCGACGCCCGGCTCGCCGGTGATGACATAAGCGATGCGGGTTTTCGAAATGTCTTCGATCGCCTGGGTGTCGCCGGGCTTGGAATCGTCGGCGCGGGCAAGATCGGCATGGCCGAAGAGGCCGCCCAGCACGACCAGAACGGCCGCGGCGGTCGCCGCCGTGCCGGCGCGGCGCGGCCGGCGCGCCAGCAGACCGCCCATCCCGAACACGGCCAAAGTGTCGAGCACCATCAACAGGAGCGCGATGGCGACCAGCGGGCCCTTCAGGTTCTCCGATTCATCGAAGGCATAGGGGATGGCTGTCACCGGCAGCGAAACCTGCGGACGGACCAGCGGCGTGAACGTGCTCGACGCATCGAGCAGATTATGCGCGAAGACGCCCGTTTCGGAGCCGTAAAGGCCGGGCGGATTCTCCAGCGTCACCGGCAGCGGACCGGCGCCGGGCACCAGCGGCCGGGCATCCGGTGAGGGCGGCGTCAGCATGCCGTCGGCGCTGATCATGCGGTAGGGCGCGAGCGATGCGGCGGTGGCCTCGGCATTGGCGATCGCGGCGCCCTGGTTGCGCGACAGCTGCACGACGCGTCTCAGCATTTCGACGAAGCTGCCGGAGATCGGCAGGTTCGACCAGGTCGCCTCGGGCGTGACATGAAAGAGCACCAGCGTGCCCTTGTCCTTCTTCATGCCCGTCACCAGCGGCGTGCCGTCGGCGAGCGTGGCCCAGGTGCGCTCGACGATGTCGGGCGTCGGCTCGGCCAGAACCTGCCGGCTCACCGTCACCTCGGAGGGCGGCGAAAGATCGGCGAAGGGACCGTTCTTCGGGAATTCGGTCACCGCCTGCGGCGTCGTCCAGGACAGCGCGCCGCCCAGCGCGCGCTCGCCGCTGCGCAGCCTGACCGGCAAAAGGTCGTCGTCATTGCCGGCCGCGGCAAGACGGGGACCGGCAAAGCGCACCAGCGTGCCGCCCTTGTCGACCCAGTCGACCAGCCGCTGCTTGACCTGCGCCGGGATGGTGCCGACATCGGCCATGATGATCATCGCCGGCTTCTGGTCGAGAAGCTGCGGAATGGCGTCGGCCAGATCGGCGCTCGACGGCTCGACCAGGTCGGCGAACGGCTGCAGGGCGCGGCGGATGTAATAGAGCGGCGACAGAAGCGGCTGCGCCTGGTCGGCCTCGGCCTGCGACAGAAGGCCGACGCGGCGGCGTTTGGAGCTCTCGTCCAGCACGCGCACGGCGCCGGCCTGGCGCTCGCCGTCGAGCGCGATCGAAGCGAAATCGTTGCGCAGTTCGAAGGGGACCGCCATTGTTCCCGTGGCGGTGGCTTCGCCCGGCGCGAAGGTCAGCGTCGCATCGGCGATGCGGCGGCCCTTGTCGTCGAAGGCGCCAGCGGTGACCTGCGCCGGCGCCGGATTGCCGGGCGCGCGAATGGCGGTCAAAGCGAAACCGTCGACCTGATTCTCGGCGCCGATCAGGCCGGTCACGGAGGGCCGGTCGGACGTGGCCCAGACCAGCCGTGTCGCATTCTTTTCGAGCAGCGTCCTGAAAGCGGCTTCGTCGCCTTTGGCGGCAAGCCCATCGGCGAGCACCACGACGCTGGCGCCCGGCAGGCGCTCCAACGCGGCGGCGACGCGGGCGTAGACGGCGGGCCTGTCGGTAGGAATCGGCCGCGGCTTGGCGGCACGCAGGTGATCGAGCGCGGCCGAGGCGTCGAAAGGGCCGATCTCGGCATTGGGCTTCTCGGCGGTGAAGGCGATCACGACCGGCACGCCGTTCGAGCCGGCGTCGGCGATCAGCCGCTCGGCGGTGGCCACGCGCTTGTTCCAGTCGGCGGCGCTCGCCCAGCCATTGTCGACGACAAGCGCCAGGGCGGCACCTTCCGCCGGCAGTTTTTCGCGCGGATTGAAGACCGGCTCGCCCAGCGCCATCACGATGAGCGCCGCCATCAGCAAACGAAGCAGCGTCAGCCACCACGGGCTTTGCTGCGGGGTTTCTTCGCGCCTCAGGACCCGGGCGAGAATTCTCAGCGGCGGGAAAACCTCCATCTGCGGCCTGGGCGGGGTGAAGCGCAGCAGCCACCAGATCACCGGCAGCGCCAGAAGGCCCCACAGCACCATGGGCGCCCCGAAGGAAAGCGGCAGCCAACTCATGCGACCGCCTTTCCGAAATTGGTGCCGTCGGCGGTCATGGCCAAGTGGACACGAACCAGCGCCTCAGAGGCGAGGCGGTCGGTGTGGTTGACGGTGTAGCTCCAGCCGAGACGCTTGCACCAGGCGGCCAGTTCCTCGCGGCGGGCCCGGTATAGCAGGCGATATTCCTCGGCCAGCATCTCGGCGCGGCCGGCGGTCAGCTTGTCGCCGGTCTCGGGATCGGTGAACTCGGTGCGGCCGGCATAGGGGAAGGTTTCCTCCGCCGGATCGGCCACCTCGATCAGATGCGCGCGCACGCCGTGGCGGGCGAGCACGTCGAGCCAAGCCATGGTTTCCTCGACCGGATCGAGAAAATCGCTGACCAGCACGATGTCGCAGAAGCGGCGGATGGCCGACAGATCCGGCTTGGCGGGAAGCGCAACGGCATGGCTCAGCTGGGCGGCGATACGCTCGGCGCCACTGCGGGCGGTGAACGGGTCGGTCAGGCCCGGCCAGGCGATGCGCTCGCCGCTGCGCGACAGAAGCTCGGCCAAGGCGAGCGCCAGCACCAGCGCGCGCGATTCCTTGGAAACGCTTGCCGCGGCGGATTTGTAGAGCATCGAAGGCGAGGGGTCGGCCCAGAGCCAGACGGTGTGCGCGGCTTCCCATTCACGGTCGCGCACATAGGTATGGTCATCTCTCGCCGAGCGGCGCCAGTCGATGCGCGAGGAATCCCCTTCGACATAAGGCCGGAACTGCCAGAAATTCTCGCCGATGCCGCGCTTGCGGCGGCCATGCCAGCCGGCGATCACCGTATTGACGATACGGCGCGCCTCGACCAGCAGGTCCGGCACCAGTGAAGCCCGCAACCGGCCACGGGCGAGCGCGTCGCGCGTCGCAACCGGTGCCTGGACCTCGCCTATTCGACCCATCAGATGCCTTTTGCCAGCTTCGCCACCACGTCACGCACGGAAGTGCCTTCGGCGCGGGCGGCGAAAGTCAGCGCCATGCGATGCTGCAGCACCGGTTCGGCCAAGGCGCGAACGTCGTCGACCGAAGGCGCCAACCTGCCATCATATAGGGCGCGGGCGCGGGCGCACAGGGTCAGCGCCTGGCTGGCGCGGGGGCCCGGCCCCCAGGCGACGTGCTTGTCGGTCTCGGCATTGCCCTGGCCTGGCCGGGCCGAACGCACCAGTTTGAGGATCGCCTCGACGACGCTTTCCGGCACCGGCATGCGACGGATCAGCGTCTGGATTTCCCTGAGCCTGGCCGGCTGCAGCACGTTGTCGGCCTTTGCCTCGTCGACGCCGGTCGTTTCGAGCAGGATGCGGCGTTCCGCCTCGATCTCCGGATAGAGAATGTCGACTTGCATCAGGAAACGGTCGAGCTGGGCCTCAGGGAGCGGATAGGTGCCTTCCTGCTCCAGCGGGTTCTGCGTGGCCAGCACATGGAAGGGCGAGGGCAGGTCGTGGCGGGCTCCGGCGATGGTGACATGATATTCCTGCATCGCCTGCAGCAGCGCCGACTGCGTGCGCGGCGAGGCGCGGTTGATCTCGTCCGCCATCAGCAATTGCGTGAAGATCGGCCCGGAAATGAAGCGGAAGGACCGCTTGCCGAACTCGTCCTGCTCCATCACCTCGGAGCCGAGGATGTCCGACGGCATCAGGTCGGGCGTGAACTGGACGCGGCGCGAATCGAGGCCAAGCACGATGCCCAATGTCTCGACCAGCTTGGTCTTGGCGAGACCCGGCACACCGACCAGCAGCGCATGGCCGCCCGCCAGAAGCGCCACCAGTGCGCGCTCGACGACGGCTTCCTGGCCGAAGATCACCCGGCCGACCGCGTCGCGGACCCTGGAGATGTCGGCCAGCGCCTTTTCGGCTTCCTCGATCATCGCTTTTTCGCTGATCGGGCTCTCCTTGATCATCACGCTCATGCCGTTCGATCCTTGTGGTTGGAAATGCCGGCCTGCATTCTCAATGCCGCAGAATGCCGCGATTCGGCCTCACCCGGCGCCTGCAATTGAACTTAAATCACAGACTCGGGCGGACAAGGCTGACAATCGGGACAACAGTGACTATTTCGTGACCATGGCCGAACGCAGCGAACATCGTGAACCAAGCTCGGACGAGCAGAGCCTGGGCAAACAGAGCCTGAGCAACCAGAATCTGAGCAACCAGAGTCTGACTGGGGCCACCGAGGCGCGGGGCCTGGAGGCGCTGATCTCGCGCGCGGCGCGGGCCGGCAAGGGGCCGGCGCCGGTCGAGCGCTGGAATCCCGATTTCTGCGGCGATCTCGACATGGAGATCAAGGCCGACGGCACATGGTTCTACCTCGGCACGCCGATCGGACGCATGCCGCTGGTGCAGCTCTTTTCCAGCGTGCTGCGCAAGGATGACGACGGCAAGACCTATTTGGTGACGCCGGTCGAGCGGGTCGGGATCCGCGTCGTCGACGCGCCCTTCATCGCCGTCGAAATGGACGTGTCGGGGAGCGGGGGCGAGCAGGTCATCACCTTCCGTACCAATGTCGGCGACGTCGTCGCGGCCGGCCCCGGTCATCCGCTGCGCTTCGTCGACGAGCACGAAACCGGGGGGTTGAAGCCCTATGTGCTGGTGCGCGGACGGTTGGAGGCGCTGGTGGCGCGGCCGGTGATGTATGAACTGGTCGAGCACGGCGAGGAGATCGACATCGACGGCAGGGCGATGTTCGCCGTCCGCTCGGGCGGCGAGGTTTATCCGATCATGCCGGCCGAGAAGCTGAAACGGCTGAGCGCGTGATGGACCAGGTGACGCCGGCGCCGTTTTCGATCGCAGACTTTCGGGCGCGCGTCGCCGCGCAGGCCGCGATCGGCCCTGGCGACGATTTCGGCGACCATCGCTTCAATCCCGGCCATCCCAGGCTCAAGCACATCAAGCCATTGCGCGACGCGGCGGTGCTGATCCCGGTGATCGACCGTGCCGAGGGCGCCATGGTGCTGCTCACCAAACGCGCCGAGAAGCTGCGCAGCCATTCCGGCCAGGTGGCTTTTCCGGGCGGCACCATCGATACGACCGATTCAAGCCCCGAGGCCGCCGCTTTGCGCGAGACCTTCGAGGAGATCGGCCTCGATCGTGGCCATGTCGAGATCATCGGCCGCATGCCGGACTATGTCGCGGGCAGCGGCTACCGTATCGTGCCGGTGCTTGCCATCGTGCGGCCCGGCTTTTCGCTGACGCTCAATGTCGACGAGGTCGACGCCGCCTTCGAGGTGCCCTTGAGCTTCCTTATGGACCCGGCCAACCACGCGCGCGACAGCCGCATGTGGAACGAGCTCGAATGGTTCTTCTACGAGATGCCCTATGGCGGCCAGCGCATCTGGGGCGTCACCGCCGGCATCATCCGCACGCTCTATGAAAGGCTTTACGGTTGAGCGCTGAGACGTCACTCTCGGGCAGGGCCGATTGGCTGGCCGACAAGCATCTGCAGAAGCTGCTTGCGGCGCTGAAGCAAGGCGGAGAGGAAGCGCGTGTCGCCGGCGGCGCGGTGCGCAATGCGCTGATCGGCCAGCCGGTCGCCGACATCGACATCGCTGCGACCACCGTGCCCGAGGAAACGATCCGGCGCGCCGAGGCGGCCGGCTTCAAGACTGTGCCAACAGGCATCGAGCATGGCACGATCACGGTGATCGCCGGCGGCAAGCCTTATGAAGTGACGACGCTCAGGGCCGATATCGAGACCGACGGGCGGCGGGCAAAAGTGATCTTCGGGCGCGACTGGAAAGCGGACGCCGAGCGGCGCGACTTCACCATCAACGCGCTCTACGCCGAGGCCGATGGCACGATCGTCGACCTCGTCGGCGGCGTTGCCGATATAGAGGCGCGGCGGCTGCGTTTCATCGGCGACGCGGAAGCGCGCATCCGGGAGGATTATCTGCGCATCCTGCGCTTTTTCCGTTTCTTTGCCTGGTATGGCGACGGACGGCCGGACGCGGATGGGCTGAAGGCCTGCGCAAGGCTGAAGGACGGGCTTGCGCGGCTTTCGGCCGAACGCGTCTGGTCCGAACTGAAGAAGCTGCTGTCGGCGCCCGATCCCTCGCGCGCGCTCTTGTGGATGCGCCAGGCCGGCGTGCTCACCGCCGTGCTGCCGGAGAGCGAGAAATGGGGCATTGACGCGATCCATGGCCTGGTCAAGACTGGAAAAGATCTCGGCTGGGCCGCCGATCCTGTGCTGAGGCTGGAGGCGATCGTCCCGCCCGATGCCTTACGCATGAAGACGCTTGGCGAGCGGCTGCGATTGTCGAACGACGAGGCCGACCGCCTGCGGCATTGGGCGTTGACTATTGCGCCGGATGCGAAGGTGACCGAAACCGAACTGGCCAAGAAACTCTATCACGGCGATCGCAATGGCTATGTCGACCGCATCCGGCTGGCGCTTGCCGCGGCGCGAACGCGTGCCGTCGAGGACAATCAGGCGATGATGGAAGCCGGCGGTTTCTCACGCCTGCTCAATTTCACGCTGAAATGGCAAAAGCCGGTGTTTCCGATCAAAGGCGCCGACCTGACCGCGCTTGGCGCCTCGCCGGGGCCGAAGCTCGGCGCGACGCTGAAGAACCTCGAGAAGGAATGGGTCGAATCGGGCTTCACCCTGGAACGCGGCGTGCTGATGGAGCGCGCCGCGCACGCGCTGGAGATCTAACCTGTTCAGGCGGCCGCGCCTGTCAATGGATCGCAACAGGGGCGAGCGCGCGGGAAAGGCTTGCCTCGCCCTTGCCGTAGACCGAGGGGTCGTAGTCCACCAGGGTGTCGGTGCGGGCAGTGTTGAGCAGGTCGTTCGTGATTTGCACCGGCGTCGCCTTGGTGAACTTGCTGCCGATGATCGCAGCATAGCCTGAGATGATCGGCGCGGCGAAAGATGTTCCGTAGAGACCGGTCTTGTCGCCCTCGACGCCGACCACCAGGAAGTGGCTCTGCACAGCCGTGTTGGAGCCGGCATAGTCGGAATACCAGGCGAGCTGGGCCTTGTTGGCTGTGGTGCCGTTCGTCGACAGCGCGCCGACGAAGATCGCCGTCGGTTTGCCGATCAGGGCAAGGTCGAGATAGTCCTGCTGGCCATCGGTGACCCCGCCGACGGCGACAGAGTCATTGCCGGCCGCCTTCGAGACGATGGCCGAACCTTTGGTGGCGTAGGAGATGATCGAGGACTCCTCTGGAGCCCACCAGATCTGGTTCGCGCTGTAGCCGGCGGTGGCGTACATGCCGTAGCTGAGGTTCAGCACGTTGAGGCCGCGTGCCAGCGAAACCGCCGTGCCCGTCGAGAAATCCTTGGAGCGGATGGTCGCGGCGGGAGCAATCATGCTTGCCTCCTCGCGCGTCCATTCGCCGTGCCGCTGGGTCTGCACGCCGACCCCGAAATTGCCGGAAAAACGCGACGTGCTGCTGAAGTCGTCGACCATTGTGATGGTGACGCCCCTGCCCTTGTAGCCGGCTGCCCATGCGGCGCCGACGTCGGGGATCATCCAGTTCTGTACCGTTTGCGTCGTGCGCGCGACCGGGATCTTTGCGCTCACGCAGATGGAGCCGCCGCCATGGCAGAGCGCGGCCATCTCGTCCGCGCTGAGGACCTCCTGCGCCGAGGCAGTCGGCGCCGAAAGGGCGGCTAAAGCGGCTGCAACGCCCAATTTCAGGGTCATTCTCCAGTCCAACGAGGACCGGGACGGGCGCGAATTTGGGCACGAGATGATGTTCATTTGCGGCTCCCGCAATCAGAATGTGAGACGGTAATTCAACCAGAGATGCATGGTCTCCGGCTTGGCGCTGACCAGATATTTCAAGGTTTCCTCCGGCGCCGTCTCGCCCGCCGCGAGCCGGCAATTGACGCTGTAGGTGCCCAGGTCGCCATAGTCGGCTTCGCAAGGCTTTTCAGTGAGTCCGCCGCCGATGGTCGAGGTGACGGAAAGCGACAGCGTGCTGTTCGGATTGGGATGGATCTGGGTGAGGAAGCCAAGCTTCAGGCTGGGCTCGATACGGTATTTCTCGGCTTGCTCGCCTGTGCCAAATCCCCAAAGAATGCCGGTATCGGGTGTGATCTGGGTAAGAAGATCCGCATGCATATCGACCCAGCTCGCATGGTACCAATGGGTGAACGATACCCAGCTTCCGCCCTGCAACTCATAGCCGCCATTGCCGAGGCTCCTGGCGCGATCGCTGAGTGGAGAACCCTGATGAATATCGACGAGCGAGGTCGTCCATTCCTGGGCCGTTACTGGCGACGCAAAGAGCAAGGCGCTCGACAGGAGCGCCGCGCAGAGACCGACTCCGATGTTGGACCGCTCGCGCATGCGCGAAGCACCTCGCCCCATCATTCCGGACAGCGCCTTGATGACGAAGGCTGCTCGGGCAGCCCCTCTGGCCGGATCATGGATCGGAGAATCGCACGTGCATCGTTACTGCAAGGTTATCCGAGCCGTTAGGAATATAAGAATTTGCTTGAATCATAGGGAAAATGTTTCTGCCGGCGACCGGGAGATCGCCGGCGGAGAGTTGGGCGCAGGCGTAAGCGGCGTTCCGCTCTTGCGTGTCGGCCCATCTGGTCGAATTCCGGAATTTGGCCGCTCAGGCGGCGTCGCGAACCTTTTGAATGCGCGAGCGGATCGCCTCGATCATCGTCTCGCGGATGATGGTCTCGCCATGCGTCTCGCGCATATGCTCGACGGCGCGGCGCATGACCTCCGCTTCCTCCTCGGCGCGCGTGTGCCAGTCACAGCCCGGAACCAGCGACCCGCATTGGAATTCCTTCATGATCCTTCCTTTCCTAGCGCAGGGTGGTTCGACCTTGGCCGCCCACCCCTGATGTCTTGTCTTGGCAGTCCGGGAGGGAGCGGCGCGCCTCTTCCGGTTAACCTGCCGGGCTATCATAACACCTGTGCAACGGTTCGGTTGCATCGAAAGTCCCCTGTCTCGGATTGGAAAGAAAAAGGCGGAGCGCTATGCCCCGCCTTTCCCTGCCGCCTGAGAACTGGACCTTCAGAGCAAGGCCGTTACTTCATGATCTTGACCGCCTCGGCGATCTTGTTCTTGCCGCTCATGTCCCAGGACACGCGGACTTTCTCGCCGGCCTGAATGCCGGGATCCTTGAAGGCTTTGGACAGCTTGAATGTGGATCCATCCTCCAGAACAAGGCTCATGGCCGTTCCGTCAAAGCTCTTGACGGTGCCGGTGGTGTGCTTGACCGCTGCGAAGGCGGCGCCGCCGGAGGCGAGAAGGGCGGCGGTTGCTGCCGTCACGATAAGCTTGCGCATGACGTGCTCTCCTGGAATGCGGGTGCCCGATTTGGCGAGGCACCTCGCGTGATCAGGGTCGTCAAGTCGCGTCGGGTCGCGGCCGCGGGAGACAAATGATCTCCGCTTCGACCGCCGGCGCTTCCCGACCCGACGACCTTAAATAACCCATTTTTTTCAAAACGATATTAGACGAAAAAGATATCGTCGCTGCCACATTGCCGGCCAAGATTCGGCGAATGGGACAGCAATGCGGCCATCGCCGCACTCACCGGATCGTTACGGCCATTTTACCTCGGGCGGCAGGCTGGACAGGATCGAGGCGACATTGCCGCCGGTCTTCAGGCCGAAGATGGTGCCGCGATCGTGAAGCAAGTTGAATTCGACGTAGCGGCCGCGCCGGATGAGCTGTTCGTCGCGCTCGCCATCGGTCCAGTTCCGGTTGAAATTGCCCCGTACCAGATGGGCATAGACGACGAGGAAGGAGCGGCCGACGTCCTGGACGAAATTGAGATCGGCGTTCCAGCCGCCCTTGTCCTCGTCCGAATGCAGCCAGTCGAAGAAAATGCCGCCGATGCCGCGCGGCTCGTTGCGGTGCGGCAGGAAGAAATACTCATCGCACCAGGCTTTGAATTTGGGATAGTCGGCGACGGCGGCGTTCTTCTCGCAGGCGAACTGCATGGCGCGATGGAAGGCGATCGTGTCGGGATCGTCCTGGGTGCGGCGACGATCGAGCACCGGCGTCAGATCGGCGCCGCCACCGAACCACTGGCGCGTGGTGACGACCATGCGTGTGTTCATGTGCACGGCCGGCACATTGGGGTTCCAGGGATGCGCAATCAGCGAGATGCCGCTCGCCCAGAAGCGCGGGTCTTCCTCGGCGCCGGGAATCTGCTTCCTGAATTCGGGGGAGAATTCGCCATGGACGGTCGAAGTGTGCACGCCGACCTTCTCGAAGACGCGGCCGCGCATCATCGACATGGTGCCGCCGCCGCCACGGCCTTCGTCGCGCTCCCAGGGAGTCTTTTCGAAATGGCCGGGCGACCAAGACGCTTGCGGGCCGATGAGTTCCTGCTCGAGCTGCTCGAAGGTGGCGCAGATGCGCTCGCGCAGGGCCTCGAACCAGAGGCGAGCCTTCATCTTCTTCTGTTCGATGTCGGCCGGCAGTCCCACTGGAAGGTCAGGTCGTTCCAATTCCGTCTCCAGTCACAGGCCCGCTTGCCTGACAAATGACTCGTTTTTTCTGCGCGCGATCCCTAATCTCTTAAAGGCAAGGGTCAAGTCCTGTCTGACCAAGGTGCAAAGGAGTTCCTTCGTGCGCACCCCGGCAAGGCCGCCGCTGGATGGTTTGAAGAAGAGGCTGGAGCGCTCGCGGGCCGAGCGCGCAGGCCAGCCACGCGACGGTTTCCTGCGCGAGACCTTCGTGCTGCCGAGGCCCGCCGCGCGCCTCAAGGCCAAGGAGTGGTTCGAGCGTTTTCCGAAACAGGCCTACTGGACCGAGATCGAAAGCTGGTTCGAACGCCCGGGCGATGTGATCGAATTCACCATGCGCCGGCTGCCGGCGGCGGATTAAGGTGCATTGATATTCAGGCGAGGCCGGCCTGCAAATGGCGGCTTCCAGCGCTTCCAGCGCTTCCGGTGCTCACGTACATTGCGTACGCTCCGCTCCGGTTCTCGGAAGCACCATTTTCGACTCGGCCTGACCTGAATCTCAATGCGCCTTGGCGACAGACTGTCAGCGCACCGCCAGCCTTCTCGCCCCCGTACCCTCCCGGGCCAGCCGGTCTTCCCTGTTCCTAAGCGGGCATTTGTCGATCGACATGCAGCCGCAGCCGATGCAATCCGTCAGGCCATCGCGCAATTTCTTCAATTGGCTGATCTTGTGGTCGAGCCCGTCGCGCCAGGCTGTCGAAAGCAGGTTCCAATCCTCACGTGTTGGCGTGCGCTCTTCAGGCAAGGATTGGAACACGGCGGCAATCTCGGCCAGCGAGATGCCGACTTCCTGGGCGACGCGGATAATCGCGACGCGGCGCAGCACATCGCGGCTGTAGCGCCGCTGGTTGCCCGACGTGCGGTGGCTGCGGATCAGCCCGCGCGCCTCGTAGAAATGCAGCGCCGATACCGCAACACCGCTGCGCATCGCCACTTGGCCAACCGTCAATTCCCTCGCTGGAGTCATTTCCCAAATTCCCGCTTGACCTCAAGTTAAGTTGAGCTTGTAGCCAAGAAATATCGATAGGGCAATTGCAGGAGAAGGCGATGTGCGTCTGGGCAAGAATGACGGCGGAAGGCACGGCGGTTCGGGATGGCGCGGAAGCGCGAAAACTATTTTCCGAACTGACGGAGCGCTTCACCCGCGACCATGGCGACCGACAGCGCGACATTGATGCTGCGCGCGCCCGCTCGCATCGGAATGGTCAGTCGCGCATCGGCCGCCTCATGGACCTTTTCCGTCACGCCGGCGGATTCGCGGCCGAACAGAAGGATGTCGCCGGCGGCGAAAGCAAAATCGGTATAGGCGGTCGCGGCCTTGGTGGTGAGCAGCACCAGGCGGCGCGCATGCGCCTTTCGCCATTCCTCGAAGGCGTGCCAGTCGGCATGGCGGGAAAGCGCCGCCATTTCGAGGTAGTCCATGCCGGCCCGTTTCAGCGCCCGGTCGGAGAGCGGGAAACCAGCCGGCTCGATGATATCGACACCGATGTCGAGGCAGGCGGCGAAGCGCAGGATCGTCCCGGTGTTGCCGGCAATGTCCGGCTGGTAGAGCGCGATGCGGAGACGATCGTTCATTTTCGCATCCTGCTAATAAGTGGCAGATCGGCCACAGGCATCTCCCGCTTTCGGCAATTTCTGGACTGGCGGATGGCCATTTTCTGCGAAGTCGAGTATATGCCCACCATCGTCAACCCGAACCGTATGGAGGGGAACACATGATGACCATGCACATCCAGCTCCCATCCGGGGCTCACGTATGCCCGCAGGCGGTTTCGGTACGACGATTCTTCTGACACTTTAAGTCCTCATCGCACCGATTCCCGCCGAACCCAGTTTTCGGCCTTCGAAGGAATCTTGCGATGTTTTTCAAACTGCCAAAGGGGCGCCGCGCCCCAGCTGAGCGTGTCGGGACCGACGCTAGTCGTCTCCCGGCCGATTCGATCCGCGCCTTCGGCCGAATGCCGATGGTCGAGGCCGCATCACCCTTTTTAACGCATTTGCATATGGAGGACGGGCCGATGTTCGATCCCTACAAAATACCTGGTTCAAGAAGCCTGCACGAGCGCAAGGCGGCCACCTGGGCGCTGCTGATCGGCGAGACCTATTCGTCGGCCGTGCATGCCGAGGAACGGCGCAGGCCGCATCGCGGCATGCTGCCGGACGTCGATTTCTCGCGCGCGGTGCCCGACCACAGCCGGCCCACGCTGGTGCGCCGGATCATCCGCCTGATCCGGCCGGGCGACAGGAGCCGGGCAGGCTCCAGCCTTTCGTCGGGAAGTTCGGTGCCGTCAAGGACGTCAAACGAGCCTGTCGGCGAAATGCCGGCGAAACCCTATATTGCGCGTAGCAAGGCCGGCGATGCGGATGATTCCGTATCGCCGGCCCGCAATGCCGCGCGGCTGCAACGCCTAGCCCATCAATCCCGCGCCGCGTGAGCGCATAGATAAGTCGAGTGCCCGGAATGTTCCGCTGGTTTGAAAACAGGCTCGATCCGTTTCCCGCCGCGGAGCCGGTCGAGCCGCCGAAGACGCTGATCGCATTCTGCGTTCATTATACGCGCGGCGTCTGGCCCTACATCGCCGTAGATGCGGTGCTGGTGGCGTCGATCGCTATCACGGAAGTGTGGATGTTCGGTTTCATGGGCCGCATCGTGGATTGGCTGTCAGCGCAGAACCGGGAAACTTTCCTGCAGACCGAGAGCTGGAAGCTCGCCGGCATGGCCTTCATCGTGCTGTTTGTGCTGCCCGGTACGGTGTGGCTGCGTTCGTTGCTTAACCAGCAGACGCTTATGGGCAATTATCCCATGCGCATCCGCTGGCAGGTGCATCGCTACTTGCTGAAACAGTCGATGGCCTTCTACCAGGACGAGTTCGCCGGCCGCATCGCCACCAAGCTGATGCAGACCGCACTCGCCGTACGCGACTGCGTCATGAAGCTGATAGACGTCCTCAACTACGTGATCGTCTACTTCCTTGGCATGCTGTTCATCGTCGGTTCGGCGGATTTGCGGCTGGCCGCGCCCTTGGCTGTATGGCTGATCGGTTATGTCGCCTTGCTGTGGCATTTCATTCCGCGGCTGGGCAAGGTCGGCGAGGAGCAAGCCAATGCCCGCTCGACCATGACCGGCCGCGTCGTCGACAGCTACGCCAACATCCAGACGGTGAAGCTGTTTTCGCACGCGCGCCGCGAAGCGACCTTCGCCAGGGAAGGCATGGCAGGCTTCCTCGATACCGTCTACCGCTCGATGCGGCTGGTAACGGTGCTTTATGGCCTGCTCTACATCCTGAACTCGCTGCTGCTGTTCTCCGTTACGGCGATCTCGCTGTGGCTTTGGCTGGGGCAAGCGGTGACGATTGGCGCGGTCGCCGTGGTCATCGGCCTCGTGCTGCGCATGTGGGGCATGTCGCAATGGATCATGTGGGAGATGTCCGTGCTGTTCGAGAATATCGGCACGGTGCAGGACGGCATCCAGTCGATCTCGCTGCCGCGCCTGGTCGAAGACAGGCCGGGCGCCAAGGACATCACCGTCGCCCAGGGCGAGATCCGCTTCGAGGACATCCGCTTCCATTACGGCAAGCAGAAGGGCGTCATCGAGAACCTGTCGCTCACCGTGAAGCCCGGCGAGAAGGTCGGTATTGTCGGACGCTCCGGCGCCGGCAAATCGACACTGGTCAATCTGTTGCTGCGCTTCTACGACCTGGAAAGCGGCAGGATCCTCGTCGACGGCCAGGAGATCGCGGCAGTGACGCAGGATTCGCTGCGCGCGCAGATCGGAATGGTGACGCAAGATACCTCGCTGCTGCACCGCTCGGTGAAGGAGAACATCCTCTATGGCCGGCCGGACGCGACCGACGAGATGCTCATCGAGGCGGCGCGGCGGGCGGAGGCGCTCGATTTCATCGGCGGGCTTTCGGACCACAATGGCCGCAAGGGTTTCGACGCCCAAGTCGGCGACCGCGGCGTCAAACTGTCCGGCGGCCAGCGGCAGCGCATCGCGATTGCCCGCGTCATGCTGAAGGACGCGCCGATCTTGATCCTCGACGAGGCAACCTCGGCGCTCGACTCCGAAGCCGAGGCGGCCATCCAGGAGAACCTCTACAAGCTGATGCAGGGCAAGACCGTGATCGCCATCGCGCACCGGCTGTCGACGATCGCGGCGATGGACAGGCTCGTCGTCATGGACAAGGGCCGCATCATCGAGGAAGGCTCGCATGAGGAGCTCGTCGCGAGGGGCGGGCTTTATGCCCAGCTCTGGCAGCGCCAGTCGGGCGGCTTCCTGCTTGATGACGTGCCGGCCGGACCCGATGCCAAGGCGCCTCAATCCGAGATGGCGGCGGAGTAACGCGATCGCAATTGCAGCAATTCCAGGAAAAATGCGTAGCGGTCGGGCTCGGCGGCTTCGCCGTAGCCTTCCGTCCGGAATGCGCAAAACAAAGACTTAGAGCGGCCCGGCGGTTCTGTGAGCCGTGGAGCCGCTCCGGCATCAAGGTTACGGCGATTGCCGGGAATCGTTCCCGGGCGTAACCACGACTTGGTCGGAGGCCTGCCGGCGGCCAGATCGTTCGCCGGCGAGTTTCCGGCGTCTATGAGAGAAAAATGTTCGACCGCATCTTCACCTGGTTCGAAAGCCGTTACTCGCCGGTGGCGCTGGCCGACGACAGGCAGCCGCCAATGGGGCTTTGGCGCTTCTACTGGTATTTCATAAGGCAGTTTCGCGCCGCCTATTGGCTGCGCATCGTCATCGTTGCCATCGCGGCGATAGTGGACGCGATGCTGCCGATTTTCGTCGGCCTGATCGTGGGCCTGCTCGCCAGCACCAAGCCCGGCGATTTCTTTGCCGCGCATGGGCCGCTGCTCGCCATGATGGCCTTCGTCGTGCTGCTGCGTCCGCTGTCGATGGTTGTTGATGGTCTCATCCGCAATCACGCCATCGCGCCGAACCTCATCGACCTCATCCGCTGGCAGAGCCATTGGCATGTCGTGCGCCAGGACTGGTCGTTCTTCCAGAACGACTTTGCCGGCCGCATCGGAACCAAGGTGATGCAGAGCGGCGATTCGATGGAGATGAGCGTCAACCTCACCGTCGATGCCGTCTGGTATGCGCTGGTCTTCGTTGCGGTTGCCATTGTGGTGCTGGCGCGGCTCGACCCGCTTCTGCTGGCCGTGGTGGCGGTGTGGCTGGTGGTCTATTGCCTGATCTTCTGGTCTGCGATGCCCAGGATCACGCAACGCTCGTCCCAGCTGTCGGAGCGGTGGTCGCAGGTGAGCGGCCGCATGGTCGACAGCTACACCAACATCCTGACGCTCAAGACATTCTCGACCGGCGAGCATGAAGACAAATATGTCTCGCAAGCGGTGGTCGAGCACGCCGACACGTTTTACCAGTTGATGCGCGTTTTCACGCTGATGTGGTCGGCCTTGTTCATCCTCAACGCGGCGCTGCTTATCGCCGTGAGCTGGCTGGCGCTCGCCGGCTGGAACGCCGGCGCCATGACCACCGCGGCCGTGGCGACCGCGATACCGTTCGCGCTGCAGATTGCCAACATCTCCGGCAGGATCCTCGATGTCGGCGCCAACGTCTTCCGGCAGATCGGCGTCGCCAGCAACTCGATGACGACGATCGCGCGGCCGATCGTCATGCAGGACCAGCCTGACGCACCGGCCCTCGTCGTGGCCGCCGGCGGCATCGAGTTCGACCGGGTGAACTTCAACTACTGGCGCAAGGACGGCAAAGGCGGCGTCATCGACGATCTGTCGCTGAAGATCGCGCCGGGCGAGCGGGTCGGCCTGATCGGCCGTTCGGGAGCCGGCAAGTCGACGCTGGTCAATCTCGTGCTGCGGCTGTTCGACGTGCAGGACGGCAAGGTGCTGATCGACGGGCAGGACATCCGCAACGTCTCGCAAGAAAGCGTTCGCGCGGCGATCGGCTTCGTCAACCAGGACACCTCGCTCTTGCATCGATCCGTTCGCGAGAACCTCAAATATGGACGCCAGTCAGCCAGCGACGAGGCGATGTTCAGCGCCGCCAAGGCCGCCCAGATCGACGATGTGATCGCGGGGCTGACCGATCCGCATGGGCAGAGCGGCTATGAGGCGCTTGTCGGCGAACGCGGTGTGAAGCTGTCCGGCGGGCAGCGGCAACGCATCGCAATTGCCCGCGTCATGCTGAAGGACGCGCCGATCCTTATCCTCGACGAGGCCACGTCCGCGCTCGATTCGGAAGTGGAGGCCGCCATCCAGGAGAACCTCTACAAGCTCATGCAGGGCAAGACCGTCATCGCCATCGCCCACCGCCTGTCGACCATCGCGGCGATGGACAGGCTGGTGGTGATGGACAAGGGGCGCATCGTCGAGGACGGCTCGCATGAGGCGCTGATCGCCAAAGGCGGGCTCTATGCCCAGCTCTGGCGGCGTCAGTCGGGCGGTTTCCTGCTCGAGGAAAAGCAGGCGGCCGACGGTTTGGCGACGAAAGGTGAAGCCGCAGAATGATGCAGGCCATCTATCGCTGGTTCGAGCATTTGGTCTACCCGTTCCGCGAGCCCGCGAATCTGCGACCGCCCGCCAGCGTCGGCGGCTTCCTCTGGCACTATGTCGGGCAGGCGAAGCTCGCCTTCTTCGCCATGCTGATCATCGGCGGGATCGCGCCGCTGGTCGAGGCCGGCCTCTTCTATTTCGTCGGAAGGCTGGTCGATATCCTCGATCAGTTACCGGGCGAACGCAGCTGGCATGCGCTTTGGGCTGCTGCGGGGCCAGAGCTTCTGTTCATGGGCGCGGTGGTGCTTGTCATCCGCACCGCTGTCGTCGGCCTGTCGGCGTTAGTCGACGAGCAGACGATCACGCCCGGCTTCTACAATCTGGTGCGCTGGCAGGCGCACCGGCATGTCTCGCGCCAGTCCTATGCCTTCTTCCAGAATGATTTCGCTGGCCGCATCGCGACAAAAGTCTGGCAGGCGGGGCAGGCGACCGGCGACCTGATGGAAAGCTTCATCGAGGTCGTGTGGTTCATGATCGTCTATACGGTGACGACGCTGGCGCTGGTCGCGGGGCTGGATCTGCGACTGGCGGTCATGGTGGTGATCTGGATCGCCGCGTTCGGCTGGCTGGCAAAACTCTATCTGCCGGCGATCCGCAAGCATGCTGAGGCGACGGCCGAGGCGGGCTCGATGATCACCGGCCGCATCGTCGATTCCTATTCCAACGTGCAGACACTGAAGCTGTTTTCGGCCGATGGCGACGATCGCTATATCCGCGGCGGCTTCGGCATCTATCTCGACGCGCTGCGGCCGTTCACGCGCCGGCTGACCGGCGTGCGCATGGCGCTCACCATGCTCTCCGGCATCATGATCACCGCGATCGCGGCCTTCGCCATCTATCTGTGGGTCGAAGGCTCGATCACAGTCGGCGCCGTCGCCTTCACCCTGTCGCTGGTGCTGAGGCTCAACATGCTGCTCGGGCGGCTGATGATGCAGCTCAACGGCATCCTGCGAAATCTCGGCGTGCTGGAGAATTCCAAGGCGCTGATCTCGCAGCCGCTCGGCCTGACCGACGCGCCTGACGCCAAGGAACTGGTCGTCACCGGCGGCCGCATCGACGTCAGCAACGTCACCTTCCATTACGGCAAGGGGGCAGGGGTGCTTGACGGCATCGACCTCGTCGTGCGTCCGGGCGAGAAGGTCGGCCTAGTCGGCCCGTCCGGCGCCGGCAAGACGACCTTGGCCAACCTGATCCTGCGCCTCTACGACCTGGAGGGCGGCCAGATCCTGATCGACGGCCAGGATATTGCCGGGGTCACGCAGAACTCGTTGCGCAGCAATATCGGCGTCGTCAGCCAGGATACAGCACTGTTCCACCGCTCGCTGCGCGACAACATCAAGCTCGGCATGCCGGACGCCACCGATGCGCAAGTGATCGCCGCGGCCAGGAAGGCTGAGGCGCATGAATTCATCCTGGGACTGCGCGACACCAGAGACCGCGCCGGCTACGAGGCCTATGTCGGCGAGCGCGGCGTAAAGCTCTCCGGCGGCCAGCGGCAGCGCGTCGCCATCGCGCGCGTCTTCCTCAAGGATGCGCCGATCCTGATCCTCGACGAGGCGACCTCGGCGCTCGATTCGGACATTGAGGCGGCGATCCAGGAGAACCTGACCAAGCTGATGGAAAACAAGACAGTGATCGCCATCGCGCACCGGCTGTCCACCATCGCAGCGCTCGACCGGTTGGTGGTGCTTGACGGCGGCCGCATCGTCGAACAGGGCACGCATGACGAATTGGTTGCGCTCGACGGCCTTTACGCGCGGCTCTGGAAACGCCAGTCCGGCGGCTTCCTGTTCAACGAGGAAAGCGCGCTGGAAGAGACGCGGCCGGCGGAGTAGAACGGCACCATGTCGGTACGCATGCCCACCAATTTCGGACGGTCAGGCGCGCAGGAAAGCGCCCTCGATCTCCTCGGCCACGAGATCCTCGCCGAAAAGGCTGCCGCGCTCGGCCGCGCCGGCCAGCGCGTGGAGCAAACCCTTGCCAAATTGCGCGAAGGCGGCGAGGGCGAGCATCGCAACCGGCTGCTCAAGGAAGCGGCCGCGGCCGTCCACGCCTATTTCATCCAGCGCGAGCTTTGCGGTCTGCGCAAGCATGATGCCGTGATCCGCGAATACGACATCCCAAGGGCTGTGCTGGTCAGGCTCGGCGCCAGCTAAACAGCTATTCCAGCCACTCGGTGATGAAGTGGCCGTTCTCGTGGATGTCGGTGCTTTCGAGCGGGCCGGGGCCGAGATTGGTGAATTTGTGTGGCGTGTCGGGCGGCACGATCAGGATCTGTCCGGCCGTGGCCTTGATCTCCTGGTCGCCGATCGTGAACAGGCCGGTGCCGGAGCGGATGACGAAGATTTCCGCATACGGATGTTTGTGCAGGCGCGGGCCGCCGCCGATCGTCGGCTGATAGTTGAAGATCAGGCAGGAATTGGCACCGAACTGGCCGCATTGCAGCTCGCCTATCCAGAGGTCGGGGGCGTCGGCCCAGCTGTAGCGTTCAATGACATACGCCATGACGGCAGAATAGACCGGGCCAGCAGCCGATGTCGAGGCGAACACCGGCCCGATTTCTCCCCGGATTTCCCGCTGTTCCACCCTGTCCGGCGGCCGGGCCGGGATGCATCGGCAACGGCCGCCGCGCATGCCCGCGACAATCTGCCCTTGTGGTCTCACCCCGCTGGACAAAAACGGGCCGCACGCATAAACCGAACTCCAAATGCCGGAGGAATTCGCTAGCCTGTTCGCCATGCGCTGTCGGGCAGGTGCGATTGAGCGGGGACAAGGCTCGGCCTCCGGTTAGGAAGAGGCGAAAGGATCAGGCACCCGTGAGCGCAACCGACATCCACGATCCCAACCGTCGCGATTTTCTCTATGTAGCGACCGGCATGGCCGCCGTTGTCGGCGCTGGAGCCGTCGCGTGGCCATTCATCGACCAGATGCGCCCCGATGCCTCGACGCTGGCGCTTGCTTCGGTCGAGGTCGATGTCTCCTCGCTGCAGCCGGGCAGCTCGCTGATCGTCAAATGGCGCGGCAAGCCGGTGGTGGTGCGTAACCGCACCGAAAAGGAAATGAAGGACGGCGAGGCCGTCAATCTCGCCGATCTCAAGGATCCGATCGCGCGCAATGCCAACCTGCCGGCCGACGCGCCGGCGACCGACGCCAACCGCACCACGCCGGGCAAGGAAGCCTGGATGGTGATGGTGCAGGTCTGCACCCATCTCGGCTGCATCCCGCTCGGCCAGGAAGGCGATTTCGGCGGCTGGTTCTGCCCGTGCCACGGTTCGCAATACGACACCGCCGGCCGCATCCGCAAAGGCCCGGCGCCGGAGAACATGGCGATCCCGGTCTTCAAGTTCATTTCCGATACCAAGATCCTTATCGGTTGAGGCAGGGGACATTTCGATGAGCGAGGGACACTCGACCTATACGCCGAAGACCGGTATCGAGCGCTGGTTCGACGCCCGCATGCCGCTGCCGCGGCTGATCTATGACAGCTTCGTCGCCTATCCGGTGCCGCGCAACCTCAACTACATGTGGACGTTTGGCGGCATCCTGTCGATCATGCTGGTCGCGCAGATCCTGACCGGCATCGTGCTGGCGATGCACTACACGTCCGATACCAATCTCGCCTTCGATTCGGTCGAGAAGATCATGCGCGACGTGAATTCGGGATGGCTGTTGCGCTATCTTCATTCCAACGGCGCTTCGTTCTTCTTCGTCGCCGTCTACATTCACATCTTCCGCGGCCTGTTCTACGGTTCGTACAAGGCGCCGCGCGAGCTTTTGTGGATCCTCGGCTGCATCATCTACCTCCTGATGATGGCCACCGGCTTCATGGGCTATGTGCTGCCCTGGGGTCAGATGAGCTTCTGGGGCGCCACCGTCATCACCGGTTTCTTCAGCGCCATCCCGCTGGTCGGTAACTGGATCCAGCAGCTTTTGCTCGGCGGCTTCGCCGTCGACAACCCGACGCTGAACCGCTTCTTCGCGCTACATTACCTGCTGCCGTTCATGATCGCCGGCGTCGTCGTCCTGCACATCTGGGCGCTGCATGTCGTTGGCCAGTCGAACCCGACCGGCATCGAGGTCAAGTCGAAGACCGACACGGTGGCCTTCACGCCCTATGCGACCATCAAGGACGCGTTCGGCATGATCGTATTCCTGTTCGTCTTCGCCTATTTCGTCTTCTATCTGCCGAACTATCTCGGCCACCCGGACAACTACACGGTCGCCAATCCGCTGAAGACGCCGGCCCACATCGTTCCGGAATGGTACTTCCTGCCGTTCTACGCGATCCTGCGCGCCATCACCTTCAACATCGGCCCGATCAACTCCAAGCTCGGCGGCGTGCTGTGCATGTTCGGCGCCATCGCCATGCTGTTCCTGGTGCCGTGGCTCGACACCTCGAAGGTGCGCTCGGCGGTCTACCGTCCGTGGTACAAGCTGTTCTTCTGGCTGTTCGTGGCCGATGCCATCCTGCTCGGCTGGCTGGGCTCGCAGCCGGCGGAAGGCAGCTACGTGTTCATGGCGCAGATGGCGACTTTGTTCTACTTCGCCTTCTTCCTGGTCGTCATGCCGGTACTCGGCCTGATCGAGACGCCGCGCAGGCTGCCGAACTCGATCACCGAGGCGGTGCTGGAAAAGAAAAAGGGCGGCAGCGGACATCTGGCAGGCATGACCGCCGCGCCGGATACCAAGGGCTGAGAATCTGAGGGGATTTTGGGTATGAAGAAGATTCTCACCTCGCTGGCGCTGCTCGGCCTGGTGGTCGCGGGCACCGCGGCCATCGCCGCCGAAGAGCAGAACCCGGCCGCTCCGACGCATTTCCCGATCAACGAACCGAAGGAAATGAGCTGGAGCTTCGCCGGTCCGTTCGGCACCTATGACAAGGCGCAGCTGCAGCGCGGCCTCAAGGTCTACAAGGAAGTCTGCTCGGCCTGCCACTCGATGAACCTGGTGGCCTTCCGAACGCTGGAAGGGCTCGGCTATTCGGAAGCGCAGATCAAGACGCTGGCCGCCGGATACACCATCCATGACGGCCCGAACGATGCCGGCGACATGTTCGACCGTCCCGGCAAGCCGTCGGATCACTTCCCGGCGCCGTTCCCGAACGAGCAGGCCGCTGCTGCCGCCAATGGCGGCGCCGCGCCGCCCGACATGTCGCTACTTGCCAAGGCGCGCGGCGTCGAGCGCGGCTTCCCGCGTTTCATCTTCGATATCTTCACCCAGTACGCGCAGGGCGGCCCGGATTACATCCACTCGCTGCTCACCGGCTACGACCAGACGCCGCCGGCCGGCATGGTGATCCCGGAAGGCACGCACTACAACCCGTACTTCCTGTCCGGTGTGTCGCTGAAGATGCCGAAGCCGCTCTCCGACGGCCAGGTGACCTATGACGACGGCTCGCCGCAGACCGTCGACCAGTATGCCCGCGACGTCGCGGCCTTCCTGATGTTCGCGGCCGAGCCGCATCTTGAGGAACGCAAGAAGACCGGGTTCCGCGTCATGGTCTTCCTGCTGCTCTTCGGCGCGCTGGTCTACATGACCAAGCGCAGGGTGTGGGCCGACGTGGCGCACTGAGGCGCCGTTGACCGCAAGAATTTGAAAGGGCGCCACAGGGCGCCCTTTTTGCATTTCGGTACGCGCTAACTGCGGGCTATGTCACATGGCCGTCATTGCGCGTGGCGATCCTGCCTTGCTTCATCAAAGGATCGCACCCATGAAAAGATATGCATCGCTCGCGGCCGGTTTCCTGCTGCTTGTCACCGGATATGCCGCCCATGCCGACGAGGCGCAGCCCTTCGTCACCAGCAAAGACATCGAGCTGACGATGATCCTGCCGCCGCCGCCCGCCAACGATTCGGCCGAGACCAAGGCCGAGCTCGGCGAGGTGCTGACCCTGCAGGTGACGCGCACGCCGGAAATGGAAAAGCGAGCCATCGCCGATGCCGAAGAGAATGTCTGGCGCTTCGCCGATGTCATGGGACCGAAGTTCAACGAGGAAACGCTGCCGAAATTCGGCGCCTTCTTCGATCGCGTCGTGGCGACCGAAGGGGCCGTCGTCGATCCGGCTAAGGATGTCTGGAAGCGTCCGCGCCCGCATCAGCTGAGCGATCTGGTCAAGCCGGTCGTGAAGCTGTCGAACTCCGGCTCCTGGCCGTCTGGCCATGCGACGGTCGGCACCATGATGGGCATCATCCTTGCCGACATGGTTCCGGAAAAGCGCGCTGAGATCATGGCGCGCGCGGCCGAATTCGCCCATAATCGCGTGGTCGGCGGCATCCACTATCCGTCCGACATCGAGATGGGCAAGATCTCCGGCAGCGTGATCGCCGCGGTGCTGCTCAACCGTCCCGATTTCAAGGCCGAGTACGAGGTGGCGCGCTCCGAGCTGCGCTCGGACCTCGGCATGTAGCCGCACGGTAGCGCCTGTATTTCGAAGGGCCCCTTCGCGGGCGCCCTTTTCGTTTCGTCCGAGGCCGGTCGGTGCCGATCCTTTGCTGGATGTGCTTGTCTCTGGCTCGACATCGCGGTAGCCCTTGTCGGTCGCGTCGGGCAGCAATGGCCGACGCCGCCACATCCGACAGCCGGACACGCGGAAAGCCTCGATGAAATCCTCCCTAGAAGACACGCTGCTTGCGGCTATCCGCACGATTCCTGACTATCCGAAACCCGGCATCCTGTTTCGCGACATCACCACGCTGCTTGGCGACGCCCGCGCCTTCCGGCGCGCCATCGACGAGCTGGTCCATCCCTATGCCGGGCTGAAGATCGACAAGATCGCCGGCATCGAGGCGCGCGGCTTCATCCTCGGTGGCGCCGTTGCGCACCAGCTTTCGGCCGGCTTCGTGCCGATCCGCAAGAAGGGCAAGCTGCCTTACGAAACGGTGCGCGTGGCCTACAGCCTCGAATACGGGCTGGACGAGATGGAGATGCACAAGGACGGCGTCTCGCCGGGCGAGAAGGTGATCGTGGTCGACGACCTGATCGCCACCGGCGGCACGGCGGAAGCGGCGGTGAAGTTGCTCAGGCAAATCGGCGCCGACATCGTCGCCGCCTGCTTCGTCATCGACCTGCCGGATCTCGGCGGCCGCCAGAAGCTCGAAGCGCTCGGCGTGCCGGTCAGGACGCTGATCGGGTTCGAGGGGCATTGAAGAGCTTTCCCTCATCCCACAAGGGGACAAGGGAGAGGCTCACTATCCCACCTTCACCAGAACGGCGCTGTCGAACTCGATCACCTTGTCGCCAGTCGAATCGAACCCTTCCGAACGCAGCGTGAGCAGATTCCAACCCGGACGCCCGGCGAGCGGGCGGTGCGCCTGCGCGGTGCGCGTGAAAGTCACGGTCTCGCCGGCATAGACCGGCTTCAGCCATTTCAAATTGCGGAAGCCGGGCGACGGGCCGAATTCGGGCTGCGGGCCGGGGCCAGTCCAGCGCACGCCCTCGGTCTCCATGCGCTTTTCGAGATTGTATTTCATCCAGGTGGCGGCGGTGTGCCAGCCCGAGGCGCAGAGCCCGCCAAGCACGCTCTTCTTCGCCGCCTCTTCATCGACGTGGAAGATCTGCGGATCGTACTTTTTGGCAAACGCCTTGATCTCGTCGGCCTCGAACTTATGCGAGCCGAGCGTGACCGTTTCGCCGATCAGGAAGTACTCGTCCAGGGTCATGACAGGTCCCTTGCGGCATCACGCGCGAGGAACATGCCGGTGTTCTCCAGCTCGAAAACACTCTCGCCGCGCTGGTTGACCAATTCGCTGCGCATGGTGATCAAGCCGAGCTGCGGCCGCGACTTGGACTGGCGCTTGGACAGGATCGTGACCGTGCCGCGCAAGGTATCGCCGGCCAGCACCGGCTTCTTCCATTTCACATGCTCGATGCCCGGCGAGCCCTGCGAGGTCGAATCGAGCAGGAAGGCGTCGCACAGCATGCGCATGAACATCGCGCAGGTGTGCCAGCCCGAGGCCGAAAGCCCGCCGAGAATGCTGGCCTTGCCGGCTTCCTCGTCGAGATGCATCGGCTGGGCATCGAACTCCGCGGCGAATTCGATGATCTCGGCGGCGCTTACGGTCTTGCTACCGATGTTCAGCGAGGCGCCCTCGACGAAGTCCTCATAAGCCCAGGTCTTTCCGGTCATGTCGGCAATCCGGTTATCCCAAAGATCGGGCGACCCGGATGCAGGCCCAGGACGATTTGGTCAAGTGATTTCTGGTAAGCCAGTCAGGCACTCAGGTGTTGAACTTGAACAG
The DNA here is from genome assembly GCF_020164955.1 of Mesorhizobium sp. CA8. Taxonomy (GTDB): domain Bacteria; phylum Pseudomonadota; class Alphaproteobacteria; order Rhizobiales; family Rhizobiaceae; genus Mesorhizobium. Next base: position 54,721 of record NZ_JAIUHG010000025.1, on the reverse strand, counting down.
CATGATGTCGCCGTCCTGGACGACATACTCCTTGCCTTCGTCGCGCGCCTTGCCGGCTTCCTTGGCCGCCACTTCGCCGCCCAGCGTGACGAAGTCGTTGTAGGAGATCGTCTGGGCGCGGATGAAGCCGCGCTCGAAGTCGGTATGGATGACGCCGGCCGCCTGCGGCGCCTTATCGCCCTTGTGGATCGTCCAGGCGCGCGTCTCCTTCGGCCCGACGGTGAAATAGGTGATCAGATGCAGGAGCTCGTAGCCGGCGCGGATCACCTTGTTGAGGCCCGGCTCGTCGAGACCGATCGAGGCCAGGAACTCCATTTCCTCCTCGTCGGAAAGCTGAGCGACTTCCGCCTCGATCGCCGCCGAGATCACCACCGTGCCGGCGCCCTGCGCGGCCGCCATCTTCTCGACCGCCCTGGTATGCTCGTTGCCGGTGGCGGCGTCCGCCTCGGCGACGTTGCAGACATACAGCACGGGGTGCGAGGTGAGGAGGTTCAGTCCCTGCAGGATGCGCAGATCCTCCGGCGCGATGCCATTGAGCAGGACGCGCGTCGGCTTGCCGGCCTGCAGCAATTCGAGGGCGGCTTCCATCATCGGCAGCACGGCCATGGCTTCCTTGTCCTTGCCGGCGGCGCGCTTGCGGATCTGGGCGATGCGGCGCTCGAGGCTTTCGAGATCCGCGAGCATCAGCTCGGTCTCGACCGTCTCGGCGTCGGCGACAGGATCGATGCGGCCCTCGACATGGGTTATATCGTCATCCTCGAAGCAGCGCAGCACATGCACGATGGCGTCAACCTCACGGATGTTGGCGAGGAACTGGTTGCCCAGCCCTTCGCCCTTGGAGGCGCCGCGCACCAGGCCGGCAATATCGACGAAGGAGATGCGGGTCGGGATGATCTCCTTCGACTTGCCGATCGCCGCGATCTTCTGCAGGCGCGGGTCAGGCACCGCCACCTCGCCGGTGTTCGGCTCGATGGTGCAGAAAGGATAGTTGGCGGCCTGCGCGGCGGCCGTCCTGGTCAGCGCGTTGAACAGCGTCGACTTGCCGACGTTGGGCAAGCCAACGATGCCACATTTGAAACCCATGTTCGTCCAGTCCTGTCGGAATTCGATTTTGAAGTGGGCTATGGGCGATAGGGGTGACGAACGTCAAGCCCCAGGCGTCGTTCGATCGACGCTCACTCCTTGCCGAACAGCTTCTTCAGCATGGCGGCCATCGGGCCGCTCTCGGGAAGTTTTGCCGCCGGCTGCTGCGGGCGCGCCTGGCGGACATGGCTTTGCTGCTTCGGCGGCTTGGGCGGCGGGCGGTCGTCATCGCCGGTCGGCACGAGCTTCTCGCGCAAGGTCAGCGTGACGCGGTTCATGAACGAGCTGTCGTCGCCCTTGGCGAGCAGCGCGGCATGGTCGGCGATTGCGTCCAGCAGGACATCGAGCCACTCGCGGTCCGCCTTGGCGAAATCGCCAAGCACATGGCCGTGCACCATCTCCTTGACGCCGGGATGGCCGACGCCGATGCGCACCCGGCGATAGGCGTTGCCGACATGCTGGTCGAGCGAGCGGATGCCGTTATGGCCGCCAGAGCCGCCGCCCACCTTGATCCTGAGCTTGCCGGCGGCAAGATCGATCTCGTCATAGAAGACGGTGAGGGCGGATGGTTCGAGCTTGTAGAAGCGCAGCGCTTCGCCGACCGATTGTCCGGAAAGGTTCATGAAGGTCTGCGGCTTGATCAGCAGGATTTTTTCGCCGCCGAGCATGCCTTCGCAGATCAGGCCCTGGAATTTTCTCGACCAGGGCGAAAAGGAATGGCGGCGGGCAATCGCGTCCGCCGCCATGAAGCCGACATTGTGCCGGTTGTTTTCGTATTTCGTGCCCGGATTGCCGAGGCCTGCAAAGACAAGCATCGCTATCTCCGAGCGTTAGAACATGATGCCGAAAAGTGTGAAGCGGTTTTCGGAAAACATGATGCTCTATTTCTTTGATTTAGAGCCGGATGAAATCATCCGGCTCGGAGAATTACTTCTCTTCGGCCGCCGGGGCCGCCGTCTCGGTCGCCGACGCCTCGGTGGTGGCTTCCGTCTCCGGCTTCATCGCCGACGAGCCGGCAATGGTCGCGATGGTGAAGTCGCGATCGGAGATGACGGGCTTGACGCCGGCCGGCAGCTTGACCGCCGAGATGTGGATCGAGTCGCCGATGTCGGTGCCGGTGAGATCGATGGTGATGAATTCCGGGATCGCGTTGGCCGGGCAGTGGAACTCGACTTCGTGACGAACGATGTTGAGCACGCCACCGCGCTTGATGCCGGGCGACTTGTCCTCATTGATGAAGTGGACAGGCACGTCGACATTGACCTCGGTGTCCTTGCCGATGCGCAGGAAGTCGACATGGACAGGGAAATCCTTGACCGGGTCGAGCTGGAAATCCTTCGGCAGGACCTGGATCTTCTTGCCGTCGACATCGATCGTGGCGATCGTGGTCAGAAACCCGCCGCCATGGATCTTGTAGAAGATGTCCTTGTAGTTCAGCGCAATAGCCAGGGGAGGCTGCTTGTCGCCGTAGATAACTGCAGGCACTTTACCGTTGCGGCGAACTGCACGGGCGGACCCCTTACCGACCTGTTCGCGCGCTTCGGCCTTGAGCTCGTAAGCGTCGTGGCTCATGGCATTTCCTTTCGCGTGTTATGGAGCGCTTACGGCGGGCAAGCCCATCCGTAAACGTCGAAAGCCGTCGCGGCCTTGCACGATCTATCCAATGCGTTTGGCGATCCAAATGCGTCTGGGATCTGCGAGGCCTGGCCGGCCTTCCTCCGCGTTGCCTCCAAGGGTGTCTACGCGGGTGGCGGCTCTATAGCGGAAGGCGGCCGAGGGTGCAAGCGATTGGGCTGGAAGGGATTGGGAGCATTGCAGGGTGGTTTTCAACGCCGAGCATAAACCGGATACCCATTTGCGGCGAATGTAGGATCGCGCGGTTCTCAACCGTCCTGCGGCATGCAATCAGACCCCGTGGGGACCAACATGAAACTTCTGTTCAGCCGCAATCCCAATCCTCGCCTCGCGGTCGCGACCGCGCGCTATCTCGAGGCCAAGATCGCGTTCGAGTTCGCATCGCCAATGGCGCCCGGGCAGGCCGAGCGCTACCGCGCGCTTAACCCCAATCTGACCTTGCCTATCCTGGTCGGTCCGGGATGGAGCCTGTGGGAGGCTGACGCCATCGCCTGCCGGCTTTCTCGCGACCTTCGCTCGGATTTCTGGCGCAGCGGAGACGACGAGCCGGACATGATCCGCTGGATCAGCTGGGGCAAGGAACGGTTCGCCTTCGCTTGCGACATGGTGCATTTCGAGCGCGGCACCAAGCAGCGCTACGGGCTCGGTCCGATCGATCGGGCGTTGGTCGAGGAGGGGCTGAGGCAGTTCCACACCGCCGCGGCGGTCCTCGAGCCTGAGCTTTCCGCACGGGATTGGCTGGTCGGCGATTCGATCTCCTATGCCGACTTCCGCATGGCGACGTTCCTGCCTTTCAACGATGCCGCCGGATTGCCGCTCGACGACTATCCGTCGATCAGTCGCTGGTATGGCCGGCTGGAAGCGATCGACGCCTGGCGCGACCCGTTCCAGGGACTGGAAGCGCCGCCACTGGCGCCGGTCAAGATCGAGGCGTGACCCGCATACGCTGAACCTATCAAAGGCGCCCGGGACGCAAACTCGTCCGGTCGAGTCCGATCTCGTTTTCAGTACATCTCAGCCGGAGTCGACCTCCAGACTGTCGTTCAGCGCATCGCGCAACGCCTGGATTTTCCGGTTCAAGGTATCGAGTTCAGCCAATTTCATGCCTGAGCGCTCGATCAGGGTCTCGTTCAGGCAATTACACCGGACGAGCAGAGCCCGTCCTCTGGGGGTCAGGTCGACCTGCACCTGACGCTCGTCGATCTGGCTGCGCTGCCGGGTGACAAGGCCTGCCTGCTCCATTCGCTTTACCAGCGGGGTGATCGTGCTCGATTCCAGGGCGAGCCGACGCGCGATGCCGCCCACCGATATGCCGTCCGCCTCTCCCAGCGCGTTGAGCACGAGATATTGCGGATAGGTGATGCCCATCTCGTCCAGCATCGGCTTGTAGGTGCGGCTGATCGCCATGCTGGTGGCATAGAGCGTGAAGCAGAGCTGATTGTCCAACGGGAGAGGCACGGCGCATTCCTTTTGCCGACTGAGCTTCTGTTGTGTACCACGAAAAATGATATCACGATACGTATTTCCATGGACGCGGCGTCCGACCTCAGTTAAGGAGGATATTATCGCGATATTGTTTATCGCGATATCAACAGAAGGAGATTGAGATGACCTCGCAGACCAAGTCAGGCTCGGGCAGCGGCACGATCACCACCAAGGACGGAACGCAGATCTTCTACAAGGATTGGGGCACGGGCCAGCCGATCGTCTTCCACCATGGCTGGCCGCTGAGCAGTGACGACTGGGACGCTCAGATGCTGTTCTTCCTGTCAAAGGGTTACCGCGTCATCGCGCATGACCGGCGTGGCCATGGCCGTTCCAGCCAGACCGACACCGGCAATGAGATGGACACCTATGCCGCCGATGTAGACGAGCTCACGGCGTATCTCGGCCTCAAGGACGCCATCCATGTCGGTCATTCGACGGGCGGCGGCGAGGTGGCGCGCTATGTCGCGCAATATGGCGACCGCGTCGCCAAGGCCGTGCTGATCGGGGCGGTGCCGCCGATCATGTTGAAAACGCCGGCCAACCCAGGCGGCCTGCCGATCGAGGTGTTCGACGGTTTCCGCGCGGCGCTGGCGGCTAACCGCGCCCAGTTCTTCCACGACGTGCCGGCCGGGCCGTTCTACGGCTTCAACCGCCCGGGCGCGCAGGTTTCCGAAGGCGTCGTCGACAATTGGTGGCGCCAGGGCATGATGGGCGGCGCCAAGGCGCATTACGACTGCATCAAGGCCTTCTCGGAAACAGACTTCACCGAAGACCTGAAGAAGATCGACGTGCCAGTGCTGGTCATGCATGGCGACGACGACCAGATCGTGCCGATCGCGGACTCCGCGCTCATCTCGATCAAGCTGCTCAGGAAGGGCGAGCTCAAGGTCTACAAGGGCTTTCCGCATGGTATGGCAACGACCCATGCGGATGTCATCAACGCCGACCTCCTGGCCTTCTTCAAGGCCTGAGGCTGGCCGCCAAACACGAAAGCACCCGCCAAGCGGCGGGTGCTTTGATCTTTGAAAACCGTTCGAAGTGGCCGGGCAATCAGGCCTTTCGCGCTTCCCTCATGTTGGGGAGGAACAGCGTCAGGAGACCGAGGAAGGGCAGGTACGAGCAAATCTGGTAAACGAAGTCGATGCCCTTCATGTCGGCGACGACACCGAGCACCGCGGCGGCGATGCCGCCCATGCCGAAGGCGAAGCCGAAGAAGATGCCGGCGATCATGCCGACGCGGCCGGGAACCAGCTCCTGCGCGAAGACGACGATGTTGGAGAAGGCCGACGACAGGATCAGGCCGATCAGCACGGTGAGCACCATCGTCCATTCCAGATTGGCGTAAGGCAGCGCCAGCGTGAAGGGCAGCACGCCGACGATCGAGAACCAGATCATCGCCTTCTGTCCATAGCGGTCGCCGAACGGGCCGCCGAGCAGGATGCCCAGCGCCGAGGCACCGAGGAACAGGAACAGCATAACCTGGCTCATCTGCACCGAAACGCCGAACTTATGCATGGCGTAGAAGGTGTAGTAGCTTGAGAGCGAGGCGATATAGGCGTTCTTGGTCAGCACCAGCAGCGTCAGCACGGCCAGCGCCCACATGACCTTCTTGCGCGCAAAGGGCGAGACATGGGCAGCCTGCCTGCGGGTGGCCATAGAGGCGCGCAGCCGGCTGTACCAGCCGCCGACTTGCCATAAGACGACGATGCCGATCAGCGAGCCGACGGCGAACCAGGAAATGCTCGTCTGGCCGAACGGCACGACGATGAAGGCGGCGAGCAGCGGTCCCATCGCCTGGCCGAAATTGCCGCCTACCTGGAACAGAGATTGCGCCAGGCCGAACCGGCCGCCCGAGGCGAAGCGCGCGATACGCGAGGATTCCGGATGGAAGATCGCCGAGCCGATGCCGATCAGCGAGGCGCCGATCAAAAGCAGCCAGTAATGGCCGGCATGCGCGAGCACCACCAGGCCGACCAGCGAGGAGGCCATGCCCCAGGGCAAGGAGTATGGCATCGGCTTCTTGTCGGTGATCATGCCGATGACCGGCTGCAGCAGCGATGCCGTCACCTGGAAGGTGAAGGTCAGAAGGCCGATCTGCCAGAAATCGAGACCATAATTGTCCTTGAGCAGCGGATAGATCGCCGAAAGTAGCGACTGCATGATGTCGTTGACGCAGTGGCAGAAGCTCACCGCAAGAATGACGGTGAAGGCCGTCGCTTGCGCCGAGATGTTGCTTGCCGGCGCCGGTGCGGCGACGGAGGTGGCGGTCGTATCGGTCAAGGCAATGCTCCGTAGTCTTGTTGGAGCATGATCTTGTCCGAAAACCGGTTCCCACTTTTCGGGATCATGCTCTAGGCGGCGAACCGCAGCCGGCCTTATAAGCCCGTTGCCAAGCGACTTCTTTCGTGGTTTGGTCCAATAGTTTCGCAAGTGGGCCACATCCGATGCCGAATAGCCGGGAGATATTCAGAGGCGATGCCGCCGAGCTCGGCCGGCTGCATGAAAGCCGCCGGCAATGGCTGGAACAGGCCGTCGGGCCGGCGGTTGCGCTGCCAACCGAATATCCGGACGGCTACCACGTGCCGCAGCACCGCCACAGCCGCAGTCAGCTTCTGCACGCGCTGGTCGGCGTGGTCCTTGTGACGACCAGGCACGGACGCTGGATGGTGCCGCCCGACCATGCGATGTGGATACCGGCCGGCACCGAGCATTCGGTCGAGATGCTGGGCGACGTCTCGATGCGTTCGGTCTATGTCATGCCGGACGCCATTGCCGGCCTGCCGCAAGGCTTACGCGTCGTCGGCATCACCGATCTGATGCACAGCCTGATCGTGGAATCGGAGAAGCTGCCGCAGGGCGGCGAGCTCGAAGGGCGGGCGGCGCTCGTCATGGGACTGCTGCTGCACGAGATCCCGAACCTTCCGGAACGGCCGCTCGGCCTGCCTTTCCCGTCCGATCCGAAGCTCGCGGCGCTTTGCCGGCGCTTCGTGGCGGCCCCTTCGCCGCATGCGACGATCGACGGATGGGCGGATGCGGCGGGCATGAGCCGGCGGTCGTTCACCCGCGCCTTTCACCGCCAGACCGGGCTGTCGCTCTCGACCTGGCGCCAGCAGGCCTGCCTGTTCGCGGCGCTGCCGAGGCTCGCCGACGGCGAGCCGATCACCAGGGTGGCGCTCGATCTCGGCTATGACAGCGTGCCGGCCTTCATCACCATGTTCAAGCGCATGCTCGGCGCTTCGCCGCGCGGCTATATGCGCGGCGCGCGCGATGCAGGCGAGGGGACGAAACGGCTGACCGGGCCGGCCCAGGCCAGCAGCGCAATAGCCTAATCGAACAGGCTCGAGACAGATTCTTCCGTCGCCGTGCGCGAGATCGCCTCGCCCATCAGGTCGGCGATCGAAATGACGCGGATGTTCGGGGCGTCGAGCACGCCCTGGGTCGGCTGAATGGAATCGGTGATCACCAGTTCCTGCAGCTTCGAGCCGGCGATGCGTGCGACGGCGCCGCCGGAGAGCACGCCATGGGTAATGTAGGCGGTGACGGAGGTCGCGCCATTGGCCAGCAGCGCGTCGGCCGCGTTGCAAAGCGTACCGCCGGAATCGACGATGTCGTCGATCAGGAGGCAGTCCTTGCCGGCGACCGCGCCGATGATGTTCATGACTTCCGATTCACCGGGACGCTCGCGGCGCTTATCGACGATGGCGAGCTGCGCGTCGAAGCGTTTGGCCAAAGCACGCGCCCGCACAACGCCGCCGATGTCGGGCGACACGACCACGACGTTGCCGAGCTGCTTGTACTTGGCCTTCACGTCGCGGGCCATCACCGGCACCGAGAACAGATTGTCGGTCGGGATATCGAAGAAACCCTGGATCTGGCCCGCATGCAGGTCGAGCGTCAGCACGCGGTCGGCGCCGGCGCGGGTGATCATGTTGGCGACCAGCTTGGCCGAGATCGGCGTGCGCCCCGAGGCGCGGCGGTCCTGCCTTGCATAGCCGAAATAGGGGATGACCGCCGTGATGCGCCGCGCCGAGGAGCGCATGAAGGCGTCCATCATGATGAGCAGTTCCATCAGATGATCGTTGGTCGGATAAGAGGTCGACTGCAGGATGAAGACATCCTCGCCGCGCACGTTTTCCTGGATCTCGACGAAGATTTCCTGGTCGGCGAAGCGCCTGACGCTGGCCTTCCCCAGCGGGACGTTGAGATAGCGAGCGACCGCCTCGGCCAGCACCCGGTTGGAATTGCCCGCGAAAAGCTTCATGCACCGTTCCTGGTGAAGGATGGAGAGGCCGGAGAGACTCTCATTCGCCTTTTATGCGGGCTTTTAGCGGCCCGCGCCGGTATTGCAAGCCTCGTTGTGGGGAATCCTTCCGGTGGCCGCAACAAACACCGAAGACATCGCAAGCCGGCAACAGTCTGGCCGGCAACAGCTCGGCCGGTCCGGTCAACCGGCGCCGCCGCTGCCGAGCCAGGTAGCGAACTGGTCGATCGTCTGATCGGCGATCGCCTGCATGGTGGCGGGCGCCACCGTGGGCCAGCCTTCGCCGCTGCCGACGGCAGGCGCCTTCTGCTGACCATTGATGCGGTGCAGGCGATTGCCGGACGGGTCGTAAATATCCCAGACATAGATGACGGTCGTGTCCTTGCCCTCGGACATGGTCGAAAAATAGCCCTTCAGCACATGCGTCGCCGTCTGGTCCGTGCTGCCGACAAGCGTCAGGCCACGCTGTTTGGCACGGCTCTGCAGTTCCGCCGTCAACGGTGCCGCCGCGTCCACCGATGCGCCGACGATCGGCGCCACCTGCAGCCGCGTCTTGGCGAGGGCGGCGGTTTGCGCCGGCGTTGCGCGTGTCGCGGGTGACGCTGTGATGGAAGGCGCGGGCGAAGGAGCAGGCGCGGTCGTGGTCGCAGATGTGGCCGTTGTCGATGTGCTTTGCGGGGTGGCCGAAGACTGGGCCGAGCTCGCTGGCGGGGTGATCGCCGAAGGTTCCAGGACGTCCTTGGCGTTGGTGCAGGCGCCAAGCGCCAACACCGCAAGCAATGACACGGTCGTCACCTGCGATCGTCTCATTTGCCTGAAAACTCCCTGTTGGCGAACGCCCCCGCGCGAACCAACCATTATGGATTCACTGCACGATCAAGTCGAGATCATGGCGCGACAGCGGCTTCGGCCCCGATTCCGTGGTGAGGTAGGTGCGGCCAAGGGTCATCGCGGTCTCGGTCTCGGAGTCCATGATGATCATATGCGCAAACAACGTCATATTGGGTGCGATCGGCTCCGGATTGCCCTGGTAGAACATCGGCATGTCCATCCAGGACGGCGTGAATCGGGCGCCGACCGAATAGCCGCAGGCGTTCAGCCGGTGCTTGGTCAGGTTGTGCGCTTCGAGGGTGCGGGCGTGCGCATCGAAGACGTCGCCGAAAGTGTTGCCCGGCGTCATCGCCTTTTCGACAGCGAGCAGGGCGGCACGGGAAGCGTCGAACAATTCCTGGTGACGTTTCGACACCTTGCCGGTCAGAACGGTGCGCATCATCGGGGCATGATAGTGGTGGAAGACGCCGGCCCATTCGAGCGTCAGCTGGTCGTTCTTGGTGAGCTTGCGGCGGCCTGCCTTGTAGCGGCAGAGCAAGGCGTCGGCGCCGGAGCCGATGATATACTCATTGGCGGGGTAGTCGCCGCCGCCGGCAAAGACCGCGCCCTGCATGGCGGCAAGGATGAGCCCTTCGTCGCCGCCTTGCTTGATCAGCGGTAGCGCCGCGTCCAGCGCGTCGTCGGATAGATTGGCTGCCTTTTCCGCCTTGGCGATCTCCGCCGGGCTCTTGAACAGGCGCAGCCGGCCGACGATACCGGAAGCATCGGCGATTTGGCCGAAGGTCTGCAACTGCTCGTCCAGACGGCGGCCGTTATAGGCGGTCAGGCCATGGGTGTCGTATTCCACCCCGATGCGGGCGCCGAGCAGATCGAGATCGTTGAGCAGGTTGCGCAGGTCGATCGCCGGATTGGCGCCCTGACGGTCGGTCCACAGCACGATGTTTTCGATGGTCGAGGTGTGGCGCGCCTGCCTGAGATCGGCCGAACGGGTGAGCAGCACCATCGAGCCGTCGGCCTTCACTACCAGGCACTGGAAAAAGCAGAAGCCGAAAGTGTCATAGCCGGTCAGCCAGTACATGCTCTCCTGCGCGAACAGGAGCACGGCGTCGAGCTTCTTCTCGGCCATTTCGATCAGCAGCCGGTCGCGCCGCGCGTCGAATTCCGAACGTTCGAAATGCAGCGCCATTACTCTTTCTCCAGAACGATTGCTGAAACCTGGCGCCCATAATCCGCTTCCTTGCGGTGTGTGGTGCGCCGGTAGGAATAGAAAAGCTCTTCTTCCGCGTAAGTGCAGCGGCCAAGGCCTTCAGCGGTCACGCCGGCCTTGCGGAGCCGGTCGATCGTATATCGGTTGAGGTCGAACATCGAGTGGCCGGTCGTCTTCGACGGGCTGAAATAGCGGTGATTGCCTGCATCGGCCTCGAGAAAGCGGGCGACGAATTCCGGCCCGACCTCGTAATTGTCAGGGCCGATCGAGGGGCCAAGCACGGCGATGATGCGGTCGCGGTGGGCGCCGAGGCCCTCCATGGCAAGGATGGTGTTTTCGAGCACGCCGGTGAAAGCGCCCTTCCAGCCCGCATGGGCGGCGCCGATGACGCGCGCCTCGGCATCGGCGAAGAGAACCGGCCCGCAATCGGCGGTCGAGGCGCCGATGGCGATGCCGGGACGGTCGGTGACGATGGCGTCGGCTTTCGGGCGAGGACCGGCGAAGGGTTGCCTGGCGACAACGACATCCGGCGAATGGATCTGGTGCGCGGTCAACAGATGATCCGCCGGCACGCCCATCCAGTCGGCAACGCGCCGCCGGTTCTCGGCGACCAGTATCTGATCGTCGCTGGAGCCCGTGCCGATGTTGAGCCCCCGATAGATGCCGTCGGAGACGCCGCCGATGCGCGTGAAATAGCCGTGGCGCATGCCTGGCGCCTTTTCAAGCAGCGGCGAGCGTACTGGATCGGGTCTGGTCTGATTCAGCATGGTTGGGTTTGTCGTCCGTGCGGGGCGGTCTCGTCAAGGCGAAGTTCGGAGAACGAAGCAGACCAGACGGCAAGGCCGCGATCTCAGGCAGCTTTGGCCGCCGGCAGGATCTTTACGACCTTGAACAGTTCACCCATCGCGTCGGGGCCGCCCAGGCGTTCGACCGCGTCCGAGATGGCTTGACGTGTCTCGGGATCGGCATGAGCGCCAAGCGTGCCGGCGCGCTCGAGCAGGCCCATGCCGAGCAGGAACTCGCCCTGGGTCGACAATTGCACATTGAGACCGTGAGCGCGCGCCACGTCGGCAAGAGCGGCGAAGTCGACATGGGCGGTTAGGTCGGCTTCGCCCGGATTGGCCAAAACGTCCTCGCGCTGGTGTCGGCGCAGCGCCTGGAAAGTGTCGCCGATCCCTGCCTGCAGATAGCCGTAGTCGATGAAGAGGCCGGCGCCGCCCCGGCCGGCTATGCGTTCGGCGATCTGCGACATCAGCGCCGAACGGGCAGGCGCCACTTCGACGATGGCGCCTTGCGGCGCATCGGCAGCGGCGGCCGGCAGCAGTGCCGGGTCGACCGACCCCGCGCCGGCGAAAAAGTGCAGTTCATCGGCGCCGTCGAGGCCGACAACGCGCTCGCGCCAGCCCGTGCCGACATAGACGAACTGCCGGATCGGCACAGCGTCGAACAATTCGTTGCCGACGATAAAGAGCGGCTGCCGCGGCAGCGTGTCGATGGTCTGGTGCCAGGCAAGCGGCGCGCTCTCGCCGGCAAGCGTCTGCTTCTGGATCTCAGCCAGGCGCGGGCTGGTCTCGATCATGGCAAAGGAGGCGCCGGCCAGGAGCGCCGGGTCGAGCCGCGACCAGGTGCGCAGCATGTCCTTCATCAAGGTGCCGCGGCCGGGACCGATCTCGGCGAAGGTCGCGGGCAACGGCCGGCCGGCACCCTGCCAGGCCTGGTAGAGCCAGACGGCGACGAGCTCGCCGAACATCTGGCTGATCTCGGGCGCGGTGATGAAGTCACCGGCGGCGCCGAAGGGCTCGCGCGTCGTGTAATAGCCCTCGTCGGGATCGAACAGGCAGAGCGCCATATATTCGCTGACCGGGATCGGCCCCGCCGCGCCGATCAGGCCTATGATGCGCTCCTTCAGCCGGGTCATGCCGCCCGCGGCTCGGCCGCCGGTTTTGCAGTGACCATGGCCCAGATGCCGGCAAGCACCATCGGCGTGGACAGGATCATGCCCATGGTCAGCCAGTTGGTGCCAAGCAGATACCCGAGCTGCTGGTCGGGCTCGCGGAAGAACTCGACGAAAATGCGCGACAGGCCGTAGCCGCAGATGAAGGCCCCGCCGACGAAGCGCGGCGTCTTCAGTTTCAGGCGCGAATGGGTGAGGAGGCGCAGCACCAGGAAGAGCACGAGGCCTTCGAGCAAGGCCTCGTAGAGCTGGCTGGGATGGCGGGTGAACGGGCCGCCATTGGGGAATTCGATCGCCCAAGGCACATCCGACGGCCGACCCCAAAGCTCCGAATTGATGAAGTTGGCGACACGCACGAGGCCGAGTCCGACAGGCACACCAGCCGACACCACATCGAACAATGTCCAGGTGGGGATGCGGCGCCTGAGCGAAAACAGCGTCATGGCGAAGATGACGCCAAGCAGGCCGCCATGGAACGACATGCCGCCTTGCCAGACGGCGAAGATGTCGAGTGGATGCGCGATGTAGCGAGGCAGGTCGTAGAAGAGCACGTAGCCGGTGCGTCCGCCCAGCACGACGCCGATGGCCGCCCAGACGATAAAGTCGTCGAGGTCCTCGGGCTTCATCGGCAGCTTGCCGTCCGGCCAGAGGCGCGGGTTGGTGACGAGGCGCTTGGCGTACCACCAGGCAAAGAGGATGCCGATAATGTAGCCGACGCCATACCAATGCACCGCCAGCGGCCCGATATGGACGATGACCGGATCGATGTTGGGGAAGGGCAGGGAGGCCAGCGGCAGCAGGAAATATTCGCTCAAAACGGAGGTCCCCGGTGACGGTCACGATTGGGCGCGGACCATGCGGCAGGGTTTTGGCGGGGTCAAGGCAAGGCTTCGCTTGCATTCGGCGCCGTGCGCCACTACGTCAAAACGACAAAGCGAGGATCTGCCATGGCGACCGGACCGAACCGCATTCTCGACGAATTCGCAAAGATCATGACCGATGCCGCGGGTGCCGCGCAGGGCGTGCGGCGCGAAGTGGAGACGGCGTTCCGGGCGCAGGCCGAGCGCATGCTGAATTCCATGGATGTGGTGCAGCGCGAAGAATTCGAGGCGGTGCGCGAGATGGCGGTCAAGGCGCGGGAAGACAACATCCAGTTGGCGACGCGCGTCGAGGCGCTCGAGGCCAGGCTCGCCGAACTGACCGCAGAGGCCGCACCTGCGGGTGCTGCGAAGCCCCGCGCAAAAAAATAATCGTTAAACTTTTCCACATAGCGCGATCCGAAAAATCGCTTTGCCGTGAATCGCTTACCGGCATTGCATGAATCTTCGTGACAGCCACCTTTCCACATGCGGATGACGCAGTGCGAAAAATTGGGCTGTTCACGCGACTCCCGATCAATAGACTGAATTTGTTGCATGATTCGAAGCAGGGTCATGCGCCGGGCGGTGGGGTCCGGTTGGGTCTTTGCGTTGGAAAGTCCTGACCGTCCGAGTTCTAGACAAGATTGTTCGTCGTGTGTGCCCCGCGGAGCGTGTGGCGCTCCCCTGAACACAGGAAGCATTCATGGAACTCCTCGAACTCGAATTCTCCCGCGAAATCCACCCGGTGGACGTCATCGAGCAGGTGGCCCACAACAATGACTGGTCCTTCGAGCGCGCCGGCGACGACGAGATTTCGATTTCAGTGGCCGGCAGCTGGACCGACTATCATGTCTCCTTTTCCTGGATGGAGGATTTCGAGGCACTGCATCTTGCCTGCGCTTTCGACATCAAGGTGCCGGAGACGCGTACGCTGGAAGTGATGCGGCTCCTGTCGCTGATCAACGAGCAGATGCTGTTCGGGCATTTCGACCTGTGGGAACAGGAAGGCGCCATTATGTTCAGGCAGTCGCTGCTGCTTGCCGGTGGGGTCGAGCCGTCGAGCCAGCAGGTCGAGGTGCTCCTGTCCTCGGCGCTGGAGGCCTGTGAATGCTATTTCCAGGCCTTCCAGTTCGTCGTCTGGTCGGGTACATCGGCCAAGGACGCGCTCTCCAGCGTGCTCTTCGAGACCCACGGAAACGCCTGAACCAAGTCCATATCGCCGATGAGTTCCAGCAGCGAGCGCAAGCCCGAGATCAGCTTTGCCGATTTCGACCGTGTCGATATACGTGCCGGCACGATCGTCGAGGCGGAGCCGTTCCCGGAGGCGCGCAAGCCGGCGATCAAGCTGAAAATTGATTTCGGTCCGGCGATCGGGGTGAAGAAGTCGTCGGCGCAGATCACCAAATATTATGCGCCGGAAACGCTTGTCGGCCGCCAGGTCTTCGCGGTGGTCAATTTCCCGCCGCGCCAGATCGGCCCGTTCATGTCGGAAGTGCTGACGCTGGGCTTTCCAGATGAAGAGGGCGCCGTGGTGCTCGGCGCCATCGAGCGCAAGGTGCCGGACGGCGGGCGCTTATTCTAGGACGAGCCTGGGGCGACCTGGAGCCACCCTGTCCTGATCGGCGCGCTTACTTGGCATCCCCAACGCCTCGTCGACCGCGTCGAGGAACATTTCGGCGCAGGCCTGCCAGCTGTAGCGCATCGCGCGCTGGCGCGCTTCGGCGCGATCGACGTGAAGCGCCTTCATCGCCGCCTCGCCCAGTTCGTTCGACACGGCTCCGCCGATGCCGTCGCCGACAATGTCGATCGGTCCGGTCACCGGATAGGCGGCGACGGGCGTTCCGCTGGCCAGCGCCTCGATGATGACATTGCCGAAGGTATCGGTGCGGCTCGGAAAGACGAAGACATCGGCCGACGCGTAGATCTCGGCCAGCTCGTCATTCGGGCGGTGGCCGAGGAAATGCGCGTCGGGATAGCGCGTCTTGAGCTTTGCCAGTTCCGGCCCTTCGCCGACGATGACCTTGCTGCCGGGCAGGTCGAGATCGAGAAAGGCGGTCAGGTTCTTTTCGATCGCGACGCGGCCAACGCATAGGAAAACCGGGCCAGGGAATCCGGTTTCCTTGTGCTTGTCCGGCCGGAAATGGTCGGTATCGACGCCGCGCGTCCAGGGCCTCAGCTTGTCGAAGCCGCGAGCGGCCAGATCGTCTGCCAGCGACCGCGTGGCGACAAGCGTTCCCTGTCCGGAATTGTGGAAGCCGCGCAGCCAGTTATAGGCCCAGCTCTCCGGCACCGGCAGGCGGGCGCTGAGATATTCGGGAAAGCGCGTGTGATAGCTGGTGGTGAAGGGGCGGCGGGTCCTGCGGCAATAACGGCGCGCCATGATGCCGAGCGGACCCTCGGTGACGATGTGGATGTGGTCGGCCTTGGCGGCCTCGATCAGGCGCGCGACATGCCCCGGCGTCGTCAGCGCAAGCCGGATGTCGGGATAGGTCGGCATCGGCAACGTGCGAAAGAGGTTCGGCGTCAGGAAATCGAGCTCGACGTCGAAGGGTTTCAGCCCCTCGGTCAGGCGTTCCAGCGTGTGCACCACGCCATTGACCTGGGGTCGCCATGCGTCGGTGACCATCAGGATGCGCATGGCGATACTTTGCAATAATTCCTGAGCGCGCCGGCGCGGTGCCGGAACGGCAGCCAGGCAGCAGCCCGCGCCTCGCTCCAGCGCACCCGGGCAGGGGCCGGATCGAAGCGGGGCGGCAGGGCCGAATCAACAAAGGTCGCGCGCTTCATGCGCGCTCTTGACCATGATTTCATGACGGGCGGATGAAGCCTGCCTCGGCCGGATTTACGCGGGAACTTTGATGACGGCGCGCAAGCCGCCGAGCGGGCTGTCCTCGAGACTGATGTCGCCGCCATGGCTGCGGGCGATGTCGCGGGCAATCGACAGGCCAAGTCCGGTGCCGCTGGCGTCCAGGTTGCGCGCCTCGTCGAGCCGCAGGAACGGCTTGAACACCTCTTCGCGCTTATCGGGAGCGATGCCCGGTCCGTCGTCGTCGATGGTGACGGTGAGCGAGCCGCGACCATGGTTGGCGTGGACTTCGACGGTCTTGGCATAACGAAATGCATTGCCGATGACGTTCGAAAGCAAACGGGCGAAAGCGTTCGGCCGCACATGCACGGCCGGATCGCCGGTCAGTGTCGTCGTAAGCTTGCAGCCACGCAATTGCGCCTCCTCGCCGAGCTTCTGGAAACAGGCATTGAGGTCGAAGCGGCCGGTATCCTCCGCGGCCTCGCCGCGGGCAAAGGAGAGATAGCCTTCCAGCATCGACTGCATGTCGTCGATGTCCTGGTTCAGCGCGGCCTTGGTCTCGGACTTGCCGCCGGCCAGCGCCAGCTGCAGCTTGAACCGGGTGAGGATGGTCCTGAGGTCGTGGCTGACGCCGGTCAGCATGGCGGTGCGCTGCTCGATCTGGCGCTCGATACGCTCACGCATCTGGATGAAGGCGAAGCCGGCGCGGCGAACTTCCTCGGCGCCGCGCGGGCGGAAATCGCGCGGCATCGGCCGCCCCTTGCCGAAACTCTCGGCGGCCTCGGCAAGCGTCAGGATCGGCCTGATCTGATTGCGCAGGAAGGGAATCGCGATCATCAACAGAACCAGCGAGGTGCCGACCATCCAGATCAGGAAGATGTGGGTGTTCGAGGCATAAGCCTGGCTGCGCCGCACGAAGACGCGCAGCACCTTGCCTTCGAGCTGGACGCGAACCTCGACGACATTCGAGTTGCCGACGGTGTCGATCCAGAACGGACGGTTGATCTGTCTGGTGATCTCCGACGATAGCGCCTCGTCGAGGATCGAGAAGAACGGCTTCGGGCCTGGCGGCGGCAGCGGATCGGGCGGCAGCAGATCCACCTTCAACTGCATGCGGTCCTGGGCGATGCGGATGATGTTGGCGTAGTCGGCGTCGTGCGGATAGGTCTCCATCATGTCGATGACGGCCGCTATGTCCGAGATGGTCGCCTGCGACAGGCGCTGCGTGACCGTCTGCCAATGGCGCTCCATGAAGACGAAGGCGACCACCGACTGCAAAAGGATCATCGGCGCGATGACGATGATCAGCGAGCGGGCGTAGAGCCGCTTCGGCATATAGAGCGCGACCAGGCGCCAGAACCGGTTCCAAGCGCGCGGCATCGCCCTCAGTGTCCGCAGCGCGAGATCGCCGGGGCCGCCTCCTTCAGGCTGTTCCAGTTGCGTGGTCGCCATTCGCCCTTCCGCTCGTCGATGGCCGTTCAGCAAAGGGCCTTCGACGGTAGTTTATTCGACGCTGAGCCGATACCCAATACCGCGCACCGTCTGGAGCCACACCGGATTGGACGGATCGCGTTCGATCTTGCGGCGCAGCCGGTTGATCTGCACGTCGATGGTGCGCTCGCCGACATCCGATTCATCGCCCACCAGCTCATGGCGCGGGATGGTCTCGCCCGCCCGCGCGGCGAAGATCGCGAGGATCTCCTGCTCGCGATCAGTCAGCTTAAGCGCCTCGCCGCCACGCTTCAATTCGCGCTTGGCGATCTGGAACGTATAGGGTCCGAACACCAGCTGTTCGACCTTCGGCGTTGTTGCCGGGCCGCCACGGCGCAGGATGTTGTTGATGCGCAGGATCAGCTCGCGCGGATCGAACGGTTTCGGCAGGTAATCGTCGGCGCCGGCCTCCAGCCCGGTGATGCGGCTGTCGGTCTCGGACAGCGCCGTCAGCATCAGGATCGGCACGTTCTTCTCGGCCCGCAACGCCTTGGTGAGGTCAACGCCGGTCTCGCCCGGCATCATGACATCGAGCACCAGAAGGTCGAAGTCGAGGCCGGCGAGCTTGCGCCTGGCCTCGCCGGAATTGCCGGCGACGGTGACGCGAAAGCCGTTCTCGGACAGATACTGCTTGAGCAGGTTGCGGATACGCGTGTCGTCATCGACAACCAGAAGATGCGGCGCGTCATCGTCGGGCGCGGCCGGATGATCAACCTTCTCAATGGTCTCCATGGTTCTTCCCCGATGTTTGCGCAGGCACAATGTCGATCTGCGCCCTTAGTTCCGGATTGACCATCGCTTCCAGGAATCGCTCGATCGTGGCGCGTTCGGTGGCTCCGGAATCCTCCAATGCAGCACGGATGCGGCGCGACTGTGGCCGCGCCAGCGCCAAGGCAAGCGCGCGACCCTTGGCGGTCGGGTAGAGTTCGCGCTGCCGGCGGTCGCGCGGACCCTGCACCTGGACGATATGGTCGGTGTCGATCAACTGCTTCAAAACCCGCGCCAGGCTCTGCTTGGTGATCTTCAGCACGTCGAGCAGTTCGG
Organism: Mesorhizobium sp. CA8; assembly: GCF_020164955.1. Classification (GTDB taxonomy): domain Bacteria; phylum Pseudomonadota; class Alphaproteobacteria; order Rhizobiales; family Rhizobiaceae; genus Mesorhizobium. The sequence continues at coordinate 36,061 of NZ_JAIUHG010000025.1, read as the reverse complement.
CGACGGTGAGCCCGGGCCTGCGGTTGACGAAATGCAGCACGCGATGATGGGCGCGGCCGAAGCCATACTCGGCGAGTATCTGGTCCGGGTCGGAGGTGAAATCGCGGTAGGCGAAGAAAAATAGCTCGATGATGGCGAAGTCGATGCCGTCCTCGTCGGCGATCGCCGTCCTGATCGGTTTTCCGGCTGCGGGGCTTGGATCCGTCATCATTTCTCCATGCGAGGCGGGAATTATGTCAGTACTATTGACGTAATTTCCGGGCAATGATAATTTTTGACAAGCTTTTCGGCGGATTGCGAACGAAAAGGCAAGTGGAAGCCGTTTTTCCGGAACTTCCTGAGTTTGCCACGAATTGAATATCCGCCTACGCTTTCAAGCATTGGCCAACGTTTCGGGTCCTGTGGCGGGGCCGGTACGAAAGGCTTTAAAATACAACGATTTGCGGGCACCCGCCCGCGGGAGGTTTCCATGGCATCCGTTCCCTTCGATCAATTGGACGGCTTCATCTGGATGAACGGCGAGTTCGTCAAATGGGCCGATGCCAAGATCCACGTGCTGACCCATGGCCTGCACTATGCCAGCGCCGTTTTCGAGGGCGAGCGCGCCTATGGCGGCCAGATCTTCAAGCTGACCGAGCATAATGAGCGCCTGCATGAATCGGCACGCCTGCTCGGCTTCAAGATCCCCTATCCGGTCGCCGAGATCGACGAGGCCTGCCGCACCCTGCTGAAGAAACAGGGTTTCCAGGACGCCTATGTGCGCCCGATCGCCTGGCGCGGCAGCGAGCAGATGGGCGTCTCGGCGCAGAACAATCGCATCAACGTCGCCATCGCCATCTGGCAGTGGCCGAGCTATTTCGACCCCGCGCAGAAGCTCAAGGGCATTCGCCTCGACGTCGCCGAATGGCGCCGGCCCGATCCGCGCACCGCGCCGTCCAAGTCGAAGGCCGCCGGCCTCTACATGATCTGCACACTGTCCAAGCACGCCGCCGAGGCCAAGGGCTACGCCGACGCCATGATGCTCGATTGGCGCGGCCAAGTGGCGGAAGCCACGGGAGCTAACATCTTCTTCGTCAAGGACGGCAAGATCCATACGCCGACGCCCGACTGCTTCCTCGACGGCATAACCCGCCGCACGGTGATCGGCCTGGCGAAAGACCGCGGTTTCGAATTGATCGAGCGCGCCATCATGCCGGAGGAGCTCGAAGATTTCGAGCAATGCTTCCTCACCGGGACGGCGGCCGAGGTCACGCCTGTCTCGGAGATCGGTCCATACCGATTCGAGGTCGGCGAGATCGCCAAGACGTTGATGAATGACTATTCTGCCGCAGTGCAACCAAAGCATGCCATCGCCGCAGAATAGCGATAGTCACAGCTTTTTTGTGCAGCAGGGGCGGTTTTCGGGCCGCCCTTTTTATTTAAGCTTTCACGCATTTGACTTTCGAACGGTTCGGCGTCTCATGATGGTGTCGGCCCTTGGAGGCAGGCGGCTATGGAGGGACTAGTTACATGGACAGCAATACGATTATTCAGATCGTTGTACAGGTAATTGCCGGCGTTATCGGTGGCCAGGCGGTTGGCGCGGCGCTGAAGCAGGCGGCGATGGGCCAGCTTACGAAAATCCTCAGCGGCGCCATCGGCGGCGTCGGCGGTGCGGCCATCCTCGGCAGTCTGCTCGGCGGCGGTGGAGTCGACGCGGCGGCAGCGGCCGGTGGAATCGGCAGCGCGCTCGACCTGAAGAACCTTCTCGGCGGCGTCGGCGGCGGCGCCATCCTGACCGGCATCGTCGGCGCGGTCATGAACGCGATGAAGAAATAACGTCTCTCGCTTCAAGCTTTCAAATGGGCGGTTTCGGCCGCCCATTTTCGTTTCCAGGATATTGTGCCGGCCGCAGTGGACGGCGTTTGCCCGCCTGTCTACATCAGGGCAACCATCGGAGCGGTTCTCACTTTCCCTGGAATTGCTCGAGAAAGGAAAGCCATGGGTCAGCTCAATGCCGGTATCGTGCCGGTCACGCCGTTTCAGCAGAACTGCACCATTTTGTTCGACATGGACGACAAGACGGGCGTCGTCGTCGATCCCGGCGGCGATGTCGACAAGATATTGTCAGTGCTGAAGGACAATGCCATCACCGCCGGCGCGATCTGGATCACGCATGGTCATATCGACCATGCCGGCGGCGCGATGGAACTGAAGGACGCGCTGGGCATCGACATTATCGGCCCGCACGAGGCCGACAAGCCCCTGCTTGCCAATCTCGAGAACCAGGCCAAGCGTTTTGGCCTGACCGATCCGGTGCGCAATTGCGTGCCCGACCGTTTTCTGACCGAAGGCGAGGTCGTGTCCTTCGGCAGCCATCAGTTCGAGGTGCTGCATTGCCCCGGGCATGCGCCGGGCCATGTCGTCTACTACAACCGAGCGGCCAAACTCGCGCATGTCGGCGACGTGCTGTTTCGCGGCTCGGTCGGGCGCACCGACCTGCCCGGCGGCGACCACGCCGCGCTCATCGCCTCGATCAAGGACAAGCTTCTGCCGCTCGGCGACGACATCGGTTTCATCTGCGGCCATGGCCCGGGCAGCCGCTTTGGCGACGAGCGGCGGACCAATCCCTTTCTGACCTGACCTTCAAAAAGAAAAGCGCCGCTGGGGGCGGCGCTTTTCCTGGGCAGGAAACCCGGGCGATGTTCGACCGGTCAGTTGGCGACGCAGAAATGCTGGGCGCCGTCACTGCCGGTGAAGGTGCCGGTCCGCGAATTGAAGCTGCGGTAGCGATCCGAGCAATACTCATACCAGCCGCGGGTCCACGGTTCGGCGTAGCGGTAGGCGTAGACGACGCGGGGTTGCTCAACGTAGTAGCGGCGCACCGGCCGGTCGACATAATAGTCGTCACCATAGGCCGGTTCGTAATAGCGCGGCCCGGGGTTACTCAGCGCGCTGCCGATCAGGGCGCCGGCCGCAAGGCCGACAACGCCGGCGGCGAGGGCGTCGCCGCCATGGTGACGATGATGGTGCCAGCGCCAGTCGTCGGCATTGGCCGCTGAGAAGGTGGCCAAGGTGGTCGCGGCAATGCCAACGCTCAGGATGGAAGTCTTGAGAAAACGGTTCATTTTCGGTCTCCTTCGCGCCGGCCCGCGCATTTTCAGGGGATACGGACCGGCTTTAGCAAAAGTTAATAGAAGACCGTGGCTGAACGGAGGCTGAACGGAATCGGGAAAAACGATTTTTCGTGGCTTGGCGATTTCGAGGCTTGGGCACAACCCGATGCCGGGCGGGAGCGGTCCCGCCTCAAATAGCCTCCGTCGGGTCTGTCGTGAGCCGGCCTAAAGCGCGTCACAATCTTTCAGAGGCGCTCCATGCGCTTTAGGTTCTTGATTTGGCGCATGTCTTTATCCCGAAACCGGTTCCCACTTTCGGGAGACATGCTTTAGCCGATCGACAGATTGACGGCCTTCGGACCCTTGCCGCGCTTGTCCGGCTCGGTGTCGAATGTCACTTTCTGCCCATCCTCAAGACCGGGAAGGCCCGACGCCTGCACGGCCGAAATGTGGACGAAGACATCCTTCGCGCCATCATCGGGCGTGATGAAACCGAAGCCCTTGGCATGGTTGAAGAATTTGACGGTGCCGGTCTGCGGCATGGGAAACTCCTTTGATCCCATCAAGTCAAGTTTCGGGCCGGCAAACTGCCCGAGAGGAAATTTGTCCTTTATTTTAGCGCTATCGGCAAGAGAAAGTTTTCGCCTGCCGATCCAAGCATTTGCGCGCAAAAAAGGCGCGACCGTTTCGGCCGCGCCTTCGCAATTTCAGGCCTGTCCAGAAGCCGGTTCATGACCCTGCCGCACCGTTGCGTCCGCAAGGATAGGCCGGTCTGGCGATCAGGCGGCGCGCAGGTTGACCGCCTTCGGGCCTTTGCCCATGCGGTCCGGCTCGACGTCGAAGGTGACCTTCTGGCCGTCGACCAACGTGCGCAGGCCGGAAGCCTCGATCGCCGAGATGTGGACGAACACGTCCTTGGCGCCGCCATCCGGCGTGATGAAGCCGAAGCCTTTGGTGGCATTGAAGAACTTTACGGTACCGGTCTGGGCCATTGGGGAAAACTCCTTCACCCGTGTCAGTCTTGTGGTTCGCCCGCTGCCTCGCGCCTCAGGCAAATCCCGGTGGTTGCTTCGGCGGTCATGCATTCGCGCATGGTCAAACCCCCCGCCGAAAAACGGGGCTGTCAGAGATTCACACTTATCGGGGAAAGGTCGTCCAAAACGTTCCGCTCTCCGGGTCGCAAATGCCCGAACGTGATTTTTATTACACGGAAACGTGATGGTTGCAAGACGACGCTCGCGGGCGGCCTGCGGCGCGTCCAACGCTGCGGCTTCGATAGAACCCGTGCCACCGCGGGTCATCGGCCAGAGGCGGGCCAAGCATAGGCCAGAATGAAGGTGGCGAGGACGGGTTCCGCGGCTCCACAAACGACGGTTGCGTTTACCGCGCAGGATGCGAGGATGCCGCGAGCCGGCATCATACGCCGGGATGGAGGAGGGGTATATGCGGTTTCTTGCAGTGTTACGGCAAGGCGTTGTCGTTTTCATGCTGTCCGCGCTGCTGGCAGCCTGCACCGTCGTCGTCGACGATGGCCCGCGCCCGCGGCCGCCCCGGCCGCATCCGCAGTTCTGCACCATGCAGTACCAACCGGTCTGTGCTCGGCGCGGCGGCGACCGGCAGACCTTTGCCAATGCCTGCCTGGCCGAAAGGGAAGGCTACCGCATCATGCGAGAGGGTGCTTGCCGCGACGGCGGCGGTGGTGGTGGCGAACAAGCCTTCTGCACGCGCGAATACGCGCCGGTCTGCGCGAGGCGCCACGGGCAAATGCGGACCTTCCCGAACGCATGCGAGGCCCGTGCGGCGGACTATCGCATCGTCGGCGACGGGCCCTGCTGAGAAGACCGCGGAGTCCATCCCCTCAATGGCCACCGCGACGCGCGCTGACGCTTTGTCTTGAATCTCTTGTCCGCATGGCTTAGGTCCGGCGGACCAACAAACACGGCAGGTTTCCCATTAACAAAGATCGCAGAAGAGCGGCAAACGCCGGTGGCAGGCCAGGTGGCGCGGTGAATCCGCTCGATCCTTATGTGCAAAAGGCGCTGCAACTGCACCAGGCGGGCCGGCGGCAAGAGGCCGAGGCGCTCTACCGGCAGGTTCTGGGGCAGCAGCCGAACCATGCCGCTGCGCTGCATTTCCTCGGGCTGCTGCTGCACCAGACCGGCAGGAGCGAGGAAGGGCTCGATCTCATCGAGCAGTCGGTGACGCTGCAGCCCGAGAATGCCGACTTCCTCAACAATATGGGCACGGTCATGCGCGACCTCGGGCGCGTCGCCGCCGCGGTCGATTTCTTCCGCGGCGCCGTGGATATCCGGCCGGACCAGCTGGCCGCGCGCGATAATCTCGGTTCGTCGCTGAAGCAGCTCGGCCAGTTCGACGCGGCCGAGGAGATCTACCGCGGCACCATCAGCCGCAACCCGTTCCATGTCCGCGCACGCATCGGCCTTGCCGAGACGATGCAGGAGGCCGGGCGGCTGGACGAGGCGATCAAGCTGTTCAGCGAGGCGCTGTCGATCCGGCCGAAGGACGCTGAGCTTCTCTACGGGCTGGGCGTCGCGATGATGGAGAAGGGCAAGCTCGACGAGGCGGCCGACCGCGCTCGCCAGGCGCTGGCGATCGCCCCGAACATGGCCAAGGCCTGGCTGCTGCTCACGCAGGTCAAACGCCAGACCGAGCGCGACAAGGAGCTTGCCGGCATGGAGGCCGAGCATGCCAAGGCGCCGCAAGGCAGCCTCGCGCGCATGCAGCTCTCCTTCGGACTGGGCAAGGTCAATGACGACCTCAAGGATTATGGCCGCGCCTTCGACTATTTCGCCGAGGGCAATGCCATCCGCCGCAAGGTGATCGACTACGATCCCGCGCGCACGCGCGGCGAATTCGAGGCGATGAAGGCGGCCTTCGACGCAGCCTTCTTCGAGAAGCACAGGCCAAGCGGCATTTCAGACGACACGCCGATCTTCGTCGTCGGCATGCCGCGTTCCGGAACCACGCTGGTCGAGCAGATCATCGCCAGCCATCCGCAGGTTTTCGGCGCGGGCGAGTTGAACATTCTCAAGACGGCCGTCGCTAAGCAGTTTCCGATGAGCATGCCGGGCGGCTTCCCCGCCGGGATCGCCGACATGCCGGACAAGACCTTCGCCGAAGCCGGCCAGGCCTATCTCGACATGCTGCATAGCCGCTATCCGGGCTATCGCCATGTCACCGACAAGATGCCGGGCAACTTCCTTCTGGTCGGCTTCCTGCACATGATGCTGCCGAAGGCCAAGATCGTCCATTGCGCGCGCGATGCGGCGGCTACGTGCCTGTCGATCTTCAAGGTGCATTTCCGCGGCGACAGCCACCGCTACGGCTACGACCTCGGCGAGCTCGCCGATTTCCATAACCTCTACACCGACATCATGGCGCATTGGCACAAGGTGCTGCCGGGCGTCGTGCACGATGTGCGTTATGAGGATTTCGTCGCCGACCAGGAAGGGCAGACACGGGCGCTGATGGCGTATCTCGGCCTGCCCTGGGACGACAAGGTGCTGTCATTCCACGAGACGGACCGGCCGGTGCGCACCGCTTCCGCCGCGCAGGTGCGCCAGCCGATGTATCAGGGCTCCGTGGATCTGTGGAAGCGTTATGGGGACCGGCTGAAGCCGCTGCTCGATCGGCTGAACTAGCACACGCGTTAGCGATTGGCCGAAGCGCCCGAACTTTGTCATCCACGGGCGGAGCGGGAGCGAAGCGGACGCGCAGACCCGAGGATCCATTCCGTGAGCTCGCGCGAAGGTTAAAGGCGGCGCAGAACAGAGGTCGTTCTGCATCGCTGCAAGCTCATAGGTAACGGAATGGATCCTCGGGTCTGCGCCGCGTCGCTTCGCTCCTTGCTCCGCCCGTGGATGACGACCTGACGAGCGTCTCGGCCAATCGCAAATGATTGCGATCAGCCGACACTGGCGTTCCGTCGCTCCTCAAAGCTCGATGAAAGGCTGGAAGCCGCCGAAGATCATGCGCTTGCCGTCGAACGGCATGGCAGACCAGTCCATCTTGAGACGCTCATCGGCCATCACCTTGGCCATGACCGCGTCGCGACTCTGCCTGGATTCGTAGACGACCCAGGAGAAGATGACGACCTCGTCGTCCTTCGCCTGGACGGCGCGCGGGAACGAAGTCAGCTCGCCATAGGGCACATCGTCGCCGACGCATTCGACATAGGCGAGCGCGCCGTGCTCCATCCAGACGTTGCCGGCGTTCTCAGCCATTTTCTTGTACGCATCGAGATTTGCCTTCGGCACGGCAAGCACGAAACCATCGACATAGGACATGGTGAACTCCTCTTTGTGGCGTCTCTTTCTCCCTGTGGGAGAAGGTGGATCGGCGCGCAGCGCCGAGACGGATGAGGGGTGCGCCAGTTCGGCGCCGCTTACCCCTCACCTGGATTGCCACCATTTGCGAAGGGCAAATCGGGGCAATCCGACCTCTCCCAGGGGGAGAGGTGGGCGGGCTCACTTCACCGGCGCATTCATCGCCCAGGCGACGCCGAAGGGGTCTTTCACCTGGCCCCAGCGGTCGCCCCAGAACATCACCTGCAGCGGCGTGACGACCTCGCAGCCGGCATCCACCGCGCGCTTCCACCAGGCATCGATATCGTCGCTGCCGAGATGAAGCTGCAGCGTATAACCCTGCGCCGCTCGGTGCGGATGGCCGTGTTCGGGATAGGCATCGCCCAGCATCAGCGTCGAGCCGTTGACGTAGAGATGGATGTGCATGGTGCGGCCCTTGTCGTCCGGCGGATAGGCGAACACTTCCTCGGCGCCGAAGGCCTTCTTGTAGAATTCGGCGGCCTTGATGGCGCCGTCGACCTGCAGGTAGGGGGTCAATCCGCCAAGGACCTTGGCGCGGGGCGGGGTCTGGTCGTTCATTCTCGTGTTCCTCTTCACGGGTTTGATCTGGCTCGCGACTTGGGGCATTTCTACGCAATTCCGAACGGAAAACAGGTTCACAGTTTTCCTGGAATTGTTCCGAGGACGGATGAGGCGGTGGTGATCCTACATACCTGACGAAAAATTTTTAAGGGCCGGTCCCCGACAGCCCGGACAATCGGCGGGACCGGGAAAGATTGGCATTCAAAGCATCGTTTTATATGACCTTCGCCGAGAAGGTTGCGGCGTGGCGGCTTTCGCGCGTTTCGAAAATCTCTGGAAAGCCGATGTCCTTGCGCAGTTCGGCCGGCAACGAAAGCAGGATGCGCTCGCTGCGGTGACGGGCGCGCGCCTGGGCATACCGCTTGGCAAGACGGCCGATGGATGACAGTACCGACATGATGTCTCTCCCTGGTTGATGCCGGCATCATCGTGTCGGCATTCCAAGGACGAGGCGGCAATCGACGATCCGACAGATCGTGGAGATTTTTTTCAGAACACCGACGCCGCCAACGCCGTGTCGTAATATTCCACCATCTCGATGATCTCGCCGTCGCGCACCGTCCAGAAATTAGCGGTGCGCATGATGAACTCCTCGCCGGTGGCGCGGCGCGTCATGTGGATCTCGACCTGCGCGGCGACCTTGTCGCCGCCGTCGATGATCTCGACCGGAACAAAGTGCCGGTACTCGAAGTCGTCGTCGAGCACCAGGAGCCTGGCGAGGAATTCCTGCTTGCCGTGCGCGGTGCCGGCGTGCCGCGATTGCCGGGGATCGGCAATCCAGCGGAACACGACATCCTCGGAGCATCGCGCGAGGGCGCCCTCGATGTCGCGCTCCGCATAGGCCTGGTAAAGATTGCTGACGATGTCCACTGCACGCATGGCCCGTTCCCTCCATGGCTAAAGCGCGTCGCGATCTTTCAGATTCGCTCCATGCGCTTTAGGGTCTTAATTTTATGCATGTCTTTATCCCGAAACCGGTTCCCACTTTCGGGAGACATGCTTTAAGCAACTCAACATGCTCCTTTTTTAGCGGGTGGAAAAGTATTGCCGGGCCGGCAGCACTTTGAATGCCGGCCCGGCTGATGCACCGTCTCTCAACTGGGCATTTCAGCGACCGAGCGGAAGAACGCCTCCGGATCGTCGACTTCGGTCAGCCGCCGCTTGTCGATCAGCCAGAAACGGTTGCCGACGGCTCGGATGAAGGAGCGGTCATGCGAGGCAAGCAGGCAGCTTGCCTGATGCTTCAGCAATTCGTCCTCCAATGCTTCCTGGCCGTCGATGTCGAGATGATTGGTCGGCTCGTCGAGCAGACAGAAATTGGGATGGATGAGCCTGAGCACCAGCATCATCAGCCTCGATCTCTGTCCGCCGGACAGAGCGCCGATCTTCCTCTCCTGCATCTCGATGGCGACGCCGGCGCCGGCGAGCAGCGAGCGGACGCGCTGCTCGCCAAGCTCGAAGCGGCGCGAGACCATCGCCAGCGGTGTGTCGTCGCCATCGATGCCCGACAGCGCCTGATCGCTGTAACCGAGCACGGTCGATGGCGTCACCTTGACATTTGCAACTGACGCCGGCTCGGCGACGGCGTCGCGGATCATCGCGATGAAGCGCGTCTTGCCCACGCCGTTGCGGCCAAGCAGCACGATGCGATCGCCTTGGCAGATGTGGCGCTTGCCGGTCCTGAACAGCAGCATGCCGTCAGGGGTTTCGACCGCCGCGTCCTCCAGCGTGATCAGCACTTTGGCGTGGGTGCCGCGGTTCGCCAGCTTGATTGCGCCGGCCGAGCGCTCGCGATGCGCTTGTATGGCGGCATCCTCCAGCTTCTCGGCCCGTTCCTTGAGCTGCCTGGTCTTCACCGTCAAAAGGTCGCTGCCGGAATTGATGCCAATATTGTTCAACTTGGCGGCCTGCTTTCGCAGCTGCTGGGCGATCTTCATGTCGCGCTCGAACTTGCGCGCCGTCGAGGCGTCGAGCTCGTCGAGCGCCTGCCGGGCACGGGAATAGGGCAGCGCGAACACCGCCGACTCTTCCGGGCGCAGGAAAAGCGTTCGGTTGGTGGTGGCGTCGAGGAAGGCGCGGTCGTGGCTGGCGATGATGACCGGCACGTCGCGCAGCAGCGTGTTGAGCCATGTCTCGAGCTGGCTGATCCTGGCGAGGTCGAGATGATTGGTCGGCTCGTCGAGCAGGAGCACGTCCGGATCGGTGACCCAGACGCGGGCGATCAGCGCCAGCCGCTGCCAGCCGCCGCTCAGCGCGCGCATCGGCCGGCCGCGCATTTCTTCAGGCACGTCGAGTGAATCCAGCACCACGTCGACGCGCCATAGTTCGCTCTCACGCTGTTCGCGCGGCAGGGCATCGGCGACGACGTCATGGAAGCTGCGGCCGAGCAGCGCGTCGGGAACGGATTGCCCGACATGGCCGACGCGCAGGCCGCGCGACCTTGCTATGTCGCCGGCGGTGGGTTCGAACGCACCGGCCAGGCATTTGAGAAGTGTGGATTTGCCACGGCCATTGGCCGCGACGATGCCGAGCCGGTCGCCGGCGCCGATGATGAGGTCGAGGTTGGAGAAGAGCGGCGCACTCATGGTGACGCCGAGGGATTTGAGGCTGATCAGGGCCATGTCGATTTCTCTGGTCTGCCCGGAGGAACTCGGGCTGTGATGCACTTTGACGGTGCGCCGGCGGGCCATCAGGCCAGGTTCAGCGGCACCACGAAGGGCAGACCAAAAATCGAAGCGGGAAAACCCGGACCGTCCTGGTCAGCCCTGCAAGCAAGCTCGCAGGGCACAGACAGGGCCGCGCTGACGGTGGCGATAAAAATGCACGCAGCCCTCCTTGCTGGACGTTCGAATTGGAGATTGGGTACACCGGGGGAGGTGCGGAGGCAAGTGGTCCGCTTCGAGCGGCGCCGGTGGAGCGCTTGCCTTCTCCCCCAAAGGGAGAACGCAAAAAGCGCTACTGTCCTGGCCGTCCCGTCTTGCTCGGCCGCCGTTTCTGACGACGCTCGTCTGCCGGATCCTCGTAGGAGCCGATGCCTGAGCGTTGTCGAACGATGGGCTTGTCGTCGCGCGCTTCGGTTCTGGCGGCATTCGCCTCCGGCGAGACCGGCTGCGGCTTCGCCGGCTTCTTGCCCTCGACCGGTTTTTCCGTGCGCCGCACCGTCATCTCGTCGAGCGAGTTCTTGCGGAACAACGGCTTGGCCCGGTCGCCGGGAATGCCGAAATCGGAACCGTGCGCTTCCTGCGCGCTCTGCTTCTTGAACAGCGAACGCGACACCGCGCCGGCCGGAGTCGCCATATCCGTGCCGGGCCCCATGTCGTCGATTGACGGCTTGGCGAAGAGCGGTTTCTTCACCGGCACGGCGCCGTCGGCGCCCATCTCGTCGAGATGCGGCTTGCGGAAGAGGTTGGGCCGGGCAGCCTTTGCCGCCTCTTCGGCGGCGCGTGCCTCATCAAGCTTGCGGAAACGCTCCTGTTCCTCGACCGTACGATGTCTGGCCACCCCCTTGTTGTGCTTGCCCTTTTCGCGGCCTGAGGCAGGACTTTGGCTTTCCACCTCGCGCGCCAGCGGGTCGTCGGAGATGGCAAGCTCCATCTCGCGCAGCCGTTTGATCTCGTCGCGGATGCGGGCGGCCTTTTCGAAGTCGAGATTGGCGGCGGCGTCGCGCATCTGCTTGTCCAGCGCCTCGAGATGCGTCTTCAAATTGTTGCCGATCATAGCGCCGGCATCGTCGGTGAACTGCGAGATGTCGGCGCGGACGTGGTCCTTCTCGTAAACCGAGTCGAGGATATCGGCGATGCGCGACTTGACCGATTCCGGCGTGATGCCGTTGGCGGCGTTCCACTCCATCTGCTTCTCGCGGCGGCGGTTGGTCTCCGCCATCGCCCGTTCCATCGAGCCGGTGATCTGGTCGGCATAGAGAATGACCTTGCCGTCGACGTTGCGGGCGGCACGGCCGATGGTCTGGATCAGCGAGGTCTCCGAGCGCAAAAAACCTTCCTTGTCGGCATCGAGGATGGCTACGAAGCCGCATTCGGGAATGTCGAGGCCCTCGCGCAGCAGGTTGATGCCGACCAGCACGTCGAAGGCGCCGAGACGCAGGTCGCGCAGGATCTCGATGCGCTCCAGCGTGTCGATATCGGAATGCATGTAGCGGACCCGGATGCCGTTCTCGTGCAGGTACTCCGTCAGGTCCTCGGCCATGCGCTTGGTCAGCACCGTCACCAGCGTGCGATAGCCGGCCCGGGTCGTGTCGCGGATCTCGCCGACGACGTCGTCGACCTGGCTCTTGGCCGGACGCACCTCGACCGGCGGATCGATCAGGCCGGTCGGGCGGATGACCTGCTCGGCGAAGACACCGCCGGACTGCTCAAGTTCCCAGGCGCCGGGCGTCGCGGAAACCGCGACAGACAGCGGGCGCATGGCGTCCCATTCCTCGAAGCGCAGCGGCCGGTTGTCCATGCAGGAGGGCAGGCGGAAACCATATTCGGCCAGCGTCGCCTTGCGGCGGAAGTCGCCGCGATACATGCCGCCGATCTGCGGTACGGTGACGTGGCTTTCGTCGATGAAGATCAGAGCGTTGTCGGGCACATATTCGAACAAGGTCGGCGGCGGATCGCCCGGCCGGCGGCCGGTGAGGTAACGCGAATAGTTCTCGATGCCGGCGCAGGAGCCGGTCGCCTCCAGCATCTCCAGATCGAAGCGCGTGCGCTGTTCCAGCCGCTGCGCTTCCAGCAAACGGCCAGCCTTTTCAAGCTCTTGCAGGCGATGCTGCAGCTCTTCCTTGATCGACTTGATGGCTTGGTTCAAGGTCGGGCGCGGCGTCACATAGTGCGAGTTGGCGTAGATCTTAACGCTCTTCAACTCGCCGGTCTTCTGGCCGGTGAGCGGATCGAACTCGGTGATCTGTTCGATCTCGTCGCCGAACATCGAGATGCGCCAGGCGCGGTCCTCAAGGTGGGCGGGGAAGATCTCGATGGTGTCGCCGCGCACGCGAAACGAGCCGCGCACGAAGTTGATGTCCTGGCGCTTGTATTGCTGGGCGACGAGATCGGCGAGAAGCGAGCGCTGGTCGAGCCGGTCGCCGACCTGCATCTGGAAGGTCATCGCCGTATAGGTCTCGACCGAGCCGATACCGTAGATGCAGGACACCGAAGCGACGATGATGACGTCATCGCGCTCCAGCAGCGAGCGCGTCGCCGAATGGCGCATGCGGTCGATCTGCTCGTTGATCGAGGATTCCTTCTCGATATAGGTGTCGGTGCGCGGGACGTAGGCCTCCGGCTGGTAATAGTCGTAGTAGGAGACGAAATACTCGACCGCGTTCTCTGGGAAGAATTTCTTGAACTCGGCATAGAGCTGCGCGGCCAGCGTCTTGTTGGGCGCGAGGATCAGGGCGGGGCGCTGCGTCTCCTCGATCACCTTGGCCATGGTGAAGGTCTTGCCCGAGCCGGTGACGCCGAGCAGCACCTGGGTGCGGTCGTTCCGCTCGACGCCTTCGACGAGGTCCTTAATGGCGGTCGGCTGGTCGCCGGCCGGCTCGAAATCCGACACCATCTTGATGGCAATGCCGCCTTCGGACTTTTCCGGCCGGGCCGGACGGTGCGGCGTCCAGAGCTGGCCGTCCTTGTGCAGTGGATTGCCGGATTCGATCAGCGCCGACAGCGCCGCCACGGTCGCGGTGACGCCGCTGGAGGAAACCGACTCGGCATCTTCGAGGCTGATGTCGAGGCCGGCTACCGGGTTGAGTCCAGCAGCCGCGCGCTCCTTGGCCGAGGCGGCGCCGCCCATCGAGGTGCCGCGCGCGGTGCGTCCGGGCGCCGACGAGCGTTCGGGGATCTTCTTCGGGGCTTTCGCCTTCGGCTGCTTTTCCGCCTCGCGCTCGATCTGCCCGGCCCAATCGGAGATCGAGCCGGTCAGCGGCGCGCCGGAAAACTCGGCCTGCGGCGCTTCCGCGAAGCCGCCGGGCTCCAGCGGTTCGGCGGCATCGAGGAATTCGGTCAGCGGACTGCGCCGCTTCGGCGCGCCGTCTTGCGAAGGCGTCTTCTTGTCAGGATGTCTGGCCATGGTCCGAATATGGGTGGACTCGGCCGAAATGGAAAGAGCCGAGTGAAAGGGCTCCGGCCGCGCGTGGACGCTGCTGACAGAAGGCTGTCAGGAGAGGCGTCATGATCCGATAGGCCCGGGATCGTCCGCCTCCGCCATAGCAACAGCGGCAAGCGCCTTGGCGACGGCGCTGGCGCGGCGGGCCTTCGGTCCGTCCACCGGCCAGACCAGGCGGCGCTTGATGGTCAATGCCGGAACCTCGCGGGCGATCTCGACGAGTTGGCCGGAGCCGAAATGCTCCCTCAGCACCAGTTCGCTGGCAAGCAGCGCGCCCATGCCGGAAAGCGCGGCCTGGGCGGCCAGCACGGTCAAAGGAAACCGTGGTCCATGGTCGATGTGCTTGCGCTGGCGGCCGGCGGCGGTGAACCAGCTTGCCCATGTGGGGTAGACGTCGTCGCCCATCGTCTGGTCGATGTGGAGGAGGGGCAGGCGGTCGAGCACTTCGGCGCTGTCCTGATCGGTGCGGTTGTGGATCAGCGCCGGAGCGCACGCCGGGATCACCCTTTCGGTGAAGAGGTCGGCCGATGCGAGATCCCTGGCCGTGCTGTTGCGGTAGCTGATGGCGAGGTCGATGCCTTCCTCCAGCATCGAATCCAACGTGATCGACACGACGATGCGCACGTCCAGTCTGCCGAGAGCCGCTCGAACTTTGTCAAGCCGTGGCGCTAGCCAAAGCGACGAAAAGGAAGGATCGGCCGCGATGGTGAACGTATCGGCACGGCGCTCGAAACGCAGCCGCCGCAAGCCGGAGGCCAGCGCGTCGAAGCCGCGGTCGATGTCGGGCAGCGCCGCCTCGGCAATGCGCGTGAGTGCAATGCCGTTGCCCTCGCGCCTGACCAGCTTGACGCCAAGCCGATCCTCCAACTGCCGCAACTGATGGCCGACGGCGCCGGGCGTGACGCCGAGCTCGTCGGCGGCGCGGGTGAGACTGCCGGTTCGCGCAGCGGCGGCCAGCGCACGCAATGCCGACAGAGGGAGCTCGCGAAGAAGCGTCATGGATTGAGCTTAGCTCAAAACTTGCAAAAACAAACTCGTTTGCAGAAAAAGCCGGCTGCGGCCTAGCGTTGTTGAAGGTAACTCAATCCAGGAAGGCCCTCGCAATGCTCGATATGCAAACGCATTCTGTCCCCACCGGTCGGGCTCTTGAGGCTTCGCGCTCGTTGCGGTCGATGCGCAATGAAGGGCCGCGCATCGCCGTGGAATTCGATGACGGCAGCGCCGGCCGGCTGTCGATGCGCTGGCTGCGGCTTGCCTGCGAATGCGAGATATGCGGCGACACCGCTTCCGGGAAGCGCTGGCTGACACCGGCCGATGTTCCGGCCGACATCCGCGCGGCGTCGATCGAAATCTCGACGAGCGGGACGATGGACGTGGTCTGGCAGGACGGCCACGTCTCGCGCTTCGCGGCGGGCTTTTTGGCGGCCCATGCCCGACGCGGCGGCGATTTCGGCGCGCCACGCTTTCAGCCGGAACTGTGGAATAGCGATCTCGGCGCGCGGCTTGGGCGCTTCGCCTTCGACGCCGTGGTGGAGGACGACGCGGCGCTTTTCCAGTCGCTGCGCGCCTTGCGCGACCATGGCATCGCCATGCTGACCGGCGTCCCGGCCGAGCCTGAGGCGACGCTGCGCGTCGCCGGCCGCTACGGGCCCGTGCGGGAGACCAGTTACGGCAAGGTTTTCGATCTCATCTCACGGCCGGACGCCCGGGTGGCCGGGGAAACGGCGCGCGCGCAAATTCCGCACACCGACGAGCCGTTCCGCTATTCGCCGCCGGGCTTCATCTTCTTCCATGCCATCAGGACCGGCGCCGGCAGCGGCGGCACCTCGTTGATGGTCGATGGTTTCCAAGTCGCCGAGCGGATGCGCAGGAACAGACCGGAGCTCTTCGACCTGCTGACCCGTCATGGCGTGACATTCCATCGCGAGCATGCCGGCGAAGTGTTCTTCAGCGCCGAGGCGCATGTCATCAGCCTCGACGCGAGCGGCGCCGTCACCGGCCTGCGCTATAACGACCGCTGCCTGGCGCCGCAGACTGGCTCGATCGACGAGATCGACGGGCTGATTGAAGCGCTTGCCGAGCTGACGCGGCTGATCTGCGATCCGGCGAACCAGTTCCAGCACCAGCTGCAGCCCGGCGAGGTGCTGGTCTTCGACAATCAGCGGGTCCTGCACGGGCGCACCGAATTTGATCCGACACTGGCCATCCGCCATCTCAGAAGCTGCAACCTCGACCGCGACGGTGTCCACAGCGCCTTCCGCACCCTGGCGCGGCGCTTCGCGCCGGAGGAGGCCGAAGCGGTGCTTTATCAAGGGGCGATCCTTTAGTTCAGGATGACGTTTCGTTGAATCGCCATCCTGATCTAACTCTTTATCGGAGCATGATTTTTTTCCGAAAACCGGTTCCTACTTTTCGGGATCATGCTTCAGCGGTTACCTCGGTTCGGCGGCCTCAATTGAACCACAGCGCAAACGTCAAAAAGCCGGCGCCGCCGAACTCGCGCTGGATCTGGTCGAAATCGTCGCTGGTGAGGATTTTTCCGCTTTCGAGATAGGGCGCGATGCCGGGGCCGGTGATCGAAAGGACCAGGTCAAAAGGTTTCGGCTCGTCGAAGAAGCGCTTCATGTTGATGCCCTTGCCGGCGATGCGGAAATGCGGCAGCAGCGCGTGGCCTTCGAGAAGATCCTCGGCCACCGTCAGCGTGGCGAGCCAGGCCTGCACCTGTTCCTCGCCGACCTCGAGGCCGGTGAGTGGATTGACGCCCTTCTGCTGCGGTCCCGGCAGCCATTCACGGTCATTGTCGGTCTCGGCCAGGATCGACTTCCAGTCCTCGCGCGACAGGCGGATCATCTCCAGCAGGTGGCGTCGCGCGGCCTGCCGGCGTTCCGGCTCGATCACCGGCCAGTTGACGAGATGCACCAGGGAGATGAAGTCGGCGAAGCGCCATTCCGAGGCGAACATGTTGCCGCTCATGCCGCCGTCCAGCGGCACGAGCGTATCCTGCAATGGCAGTTTCGCGCGCGGGAACAGCATGTGGAACGAGCCGTCGAAGGCATTGCGGAAATCATGCGCCAGCCAGAAATCGGCCTGCGCCATCAGGAATTCGGCGTAGCCCTGCAGCCAGAAGCCGTCGGCGCGGTCGAAGCGGAAGGTGAGCGAAGGCGCGGCATCGCTTGTGTCGACGCTGCCGCGTGAGAGCGACGCGATGACGGCGGCGATGCTTTCGTCGGGCGCGAGCTTGCCATCTTCGTTGAGGTCGATGCCGACATGGGTGAGATCGACCACCATGCCGATATCGGCATCTTTTGGCACGGAGCCAAGCGTGACGGCGGATTTCTCCAGCCGGTCACGGAAGGCGACCAGGATGGGGCGGAATTCTTCGTAGGTCAGCGGCTGCGGGTTGGGATTGTCGGGCACGGGCAACCGCATCAGAGGCAGCATGAAGGATTTCGGGCTCTCGAAACCGTGGCGATGCAGGCCGCCGGCGAGTAGCTCAAGCGCGGTGAAGAATTCGCCGGCCCCGGCCGCATAGGCCGAGGCCGGGTCCCTAGCCGCCGCCGCCTCCAACGTCGACAGCGCCGTGTTCCGGTCGGCCACGCTCTTCGCCTCGAACATGGACTTGGCCGCGTCCGGCATCTCCGCCCAGGCAACGGACGCCGGCAGGAATGCAAACAAGGCTGCTGCAAGGATCACTCTACGCATCGTCATCGCCCTCCACTGCTCGCGAGCATACACGCATTTCGGTCAGTCGAAGATGCCCGCCGCGGGTTACCCGCTTCAACCGGCCCATCAGACAGTCTACACAGGGCGAAACTGGATGGGCCCGTGTCGAACTATCCGCTTGCCTATAAACTGTCGTGGCTGCCGCGCCTGCTCAGACCATCGCTTGCCGGCGACAGAAGCGGCTTCGGGGCGCCCACGGCGACGTTGCTCGATCCGCAGCCCACACGGAAGGTGCGGCTGGCCTTCGTCGGCGACATCTCGGCCGTCGCCAATCGCGGTGCGCCGGAATGCGATCCGGCAATCACGACGCTGCTTTCGTCCGCCGACCTCGTGATCGGCAATTGCGAAAGCCCGATCGTCGAACGCGCACGCGCGGTCATGGGCACGCGGCTCGGCACGCATCATGCGATGAGCGAGCGTTTCCTGGCCGATGCGCTCGCAGCCGCCGGCATCGCGCGCGACAGGCTCGTTCTGTCCCTGGCCAACAACCATATGCTCGATCAGGGCATCGCCGGTTTCGAGGAAACGCTCGCGGCGTTGAAGCGGCTCGGGATCCGGACCATCGGCACGGTTGCCGGGGGGCCCGCCCAGCGTCATGCGGCCGGATCGCTGATGGTCGGCTTTGCGGCCTTCACGCTGTGGCGCAACACGGACGCCGCGCCGTTCGAAGAACGCATCTCGATGCGTGCCGCCGAATGGCCGAGCGACGCCGTTTCCGGCATCGATCTCACCTGCGCCGTGCCGCATTGGGACTGGGAGTTCCGGCATTTTCCACGACTTGCAACCCGGGCGCTGGCGAGGCGGCTGGCGGATCACGGTGTCCGGCTGATCGCCGGGCATCACGCTCATGTCTTGCAGCCCATCGAGCGCATCGGCGACACCGTGATCGCCTATGGGCTTGGCGATTTCCTCGGCACCGCCTTTGCCAGACTGCCATGGCCGGCACGCATCGGCTCGGTATTCGTTGTCGATGTCAGCGCCGATCCGGCCACGCGCGGCGCCATCGCCGCCTACAAGATGCATTTCTTCATACGGCTGCGGGCAGGCAGCCATGAGTGGCTGCTGCCGATCGAAGTTCTGGATGGAGTGCTCAAACGGCGGGTCGCGGCCCGACTGGTGGCGATTTTTCCCATGTCGGAGCGCAAGATCGGCGCGCGAAATGAAGTGGCCGGATAGGGTTCAGCAGTCGAAGCCGTATGCAGAACGCATATACTCGGCCTCTTCCTTCGACATCTTCTTGAGCATCACGCATACGGTGAAGCTGCCGACCTGGCGGCCGTTCCTGGTGTAGCCCCAGTCGGAGATGTCGTCCCTGGTGAATTCGATGTTCTGTCCGAGGACGACGTTGCGGACGATTTCCGGTTCGTTCGCCAATATGCCGACGAAGCCGTTGGCGGTCCGCTTGAAGGGAATGACCCAGAAGTGCTCCGACGCATTTCCGTCGACGACATCACCTTCAGCTTGAACTTGTCGGTCCCCGGCGGCGGAGCGTCGGACAGGTTCAGGAATTCATCCAGGCTGGATCGCGCCTTCTCGATCGCCGCCGCCATCTCGGCGTCGTCGGAGGCGATCATCATGGCCTTGTCGTCGCCTTCCGCCCTGGCATGCAAGGGAGCGAGCGCCAGCAGCAGGCATAACGCGATACGAACGGCAATTGTCATGACACCCCCGGTGAAGGCCAACATCCTGGTGCGTTATCTTCGGGCAATGTGGCGGCTTAATCAATCCGATCTGCGGTTGCGAAGCGGCCTTACGCCATTGTCATCGGGCAATGATAAGAGAGCGGCTTCGCCGTCACTTTCTGCTCGGCCTGACCTGAATCTCAACGCGCCCTGGACGGGCTTACAGCCCGGTCAAACCGGCCAGCCAGCTTGCCGAGCGCTTCGCCGCGTCCACCGTTGCGCCTGCAGCGCGGCTGAGATCGGTCTTGACCACGGCATAGCCGGCCTTGGTGCGGTAAAGCACCGCGCGGCCGCCATCGACCGACCTGTCGAAGGCGACCGGCTTTGCCGATTCCATTTCGCTGGCGGTCACCGTTGCGCCGACCGGAGCGCTCGGGCGATGATCGAGCTCGGGCGGCAGCGGGGCGATGGTTTCGACGGCGCGGTTCCTGGGCTTCAAATCCGGCCTGGAGGCTTTCGCGGCAAGCTCGGAGGAAGAGGCCGAGCCCTTGACGCGGCAGATGCCCGAAACCAGCGGATAGTCGAAATTGCGCTGGTGCAGCATCTGGCTCTTCATCGCCGCTTCGCAGTCGGCGATTGTCGCCCATTTGGCCGGCGTTTCACCGATATATTCGCACAGCTTGGTGTCACAGTCGCAGCCGACAATGGTCATGGCGACAAGGGCGGTCTTGATCACGGTCTTGTCCCTTCGAAATTGCCCCTCTCCACCCGGTTGCATCAATCCATGCCGAACAAGGCGGGATTTGGCCGCCATTGTGAAATGTGGATGACGGGACGTTTCCAAAGGTTGCTCAGCCGGCGACTGTGACCGAAATGCCTCAGTCCTCGGTGTAGACATGTTCCAATTTGGCACCGGGTTTGGCGAGCGCCGGCAGGACCAAGTGCAGCTTGTGCACGGCGCCGGACAGCGCGGCGCGGCACATGTCGGGTAGTGGCGGATTCGTAGGCCTAACAGGAGGCGACGCCGTCCTCAAAAAGACAGTCGGCGCTGGGATTTCTCCCAGCGCCTCCCTGTCAGATCAGGAACCAGTCAAGGCAGCAACTTCCGTAAAGTCGTCGCGCCAGGCCAGCCTTGATTTTGACGGTCCTGCCAGTCGCCACCCGAGGGCGGCGCCCGTTCCAGACCACGCCGATCTCCACCCTGGCGGGCTTCGCCCGGCGTGCCATCGAAGGTTTTTACCGGCCTTCATGGCAGCATCGGCCCGCCGTCGGCGTTGGCACGCTTTCCGCGGCACCCGTAGGTCTCGGCATCCGTCCCTTCAACAGGCAAGCCTGCTCTCGTTCTGGGCCGTACGGGCCTCAGGAAATCCGCCTTGCGCTTTTGCCTTTCGGCTGGGCGTTCGGTAGCCGCCTGAGATGGGTTGAATGTACGCCGGGTAACGGGTTTGGGGAATGCCGGCGCGCCTGTGGATTGCGGGATTATCGGGGACCAGTGGCAGAAGCCCCGGAATCCGCTGGCCGAACCGCTTAGACAGCCTGCCCCGCTTTTCTGTGACCGCTCGACCTTGGAGCCTTGCTCCGTCGCCCGGTCCGCGTTTCAATGTCGGCAAAAGAGTTTGGGCCGGCAAAAGACTTTGGATGCCCGCACAGGGGCCGCCGCGCATTTTGCGCGACTTGCCTCGGGGGAGGTCGACTTGAAAGTCGGAGTGGTTCTCAATCCGATAGCCGGGGGCGGCAGGCTCAAGCGACATTGGGCGGAGGCGGCGGCGGCGCTCAAGATGAATTTCGGTGATTTCGACCTGCGCGAGACGCAAGCCCGCGGCGATGCCGAGCGGCTGGCGATCGACCTCGCCATCGGCGGGTGCGACCTGGTGATCGCGGCAGGCGGCGACGGCACCGCCAGCGAGGTGGCCGACGGTCTGCTGCAGGCACAGGATGAGACCGGCCGGGAGGCTGCGCTTGGGCTTCTGCCCTGTGGTGCCGGCATCGACTTCGCGCGCGGGCTTGGCCTGCCGTGCGGCATCAATGCCGCGCTGAAGCGAATCGCTGATTCCAAAGCGCGGACAATCGATGCCGGCCGCATCTGCTACATCGACGACCACGGCGCGCTGGCCAGCCGCCACTTCATCAACATCGCCAGCCTCGGCCTGTCCGGCGCGACGGATCGCGCAGTCAATGCCGACAAGCGCAAGGGCAGGGTCTCGGCCAAGGCACTGTTCTTCTGGCGCACGGTAGTAGAGTTCCTCCGCTACCGCTTCCAGGATGTCCGGATCACCATCGACGACGGCGAGCCGGTCGAGGCGCGCATGGCGCTGGTGGCGGTCGCCAATGGCAAATTCTTCGGCGGCGGCATGATGATCGCACCGGACGCCGAGCTCGCCGACGGCCAGTTCGACATCGTCATCCTGCGCGCCGCCGGTAAGCTTGGCTTGATCCGCGACCTCCGCCTGCTCTATGGCGGCCGGCATCGTAACCATCCGGCAATAACCATCCTGCGTGGCCGCAAGGTGCTGGTCGAGCCGCTCGGCGATGCCGAGAACAACGGCGCGTTGGTCGACATAGACGGCGAGTCGCCGGGCCGGATTCCGGCGACGTTCGAGATTCGGCCCGGCGCGCTGACGCTGAGAGGTTGAATCAACTGGCTGAGAGGCTGATTCAGCCGGTGCGGCCAGGCGATTGAAATAGTTCCCTATTTTGCCAGGTTACAGTTCGAGCTTCGCCGGGAAGCCTGGCGCACGAAGCTCCGTCCCGACCGCGTCTTCCAAAAGCCTGACGATCTGTGTCGACCAGGCGCCACCGCCATAGGCGCGCTTGCCCTCTTCGAAAATGGCGTTGACGCGAGACGCCAGATCGAGCGGCGCGCCGAAATCCCTGCCCATGGCGAGCGCGAAGCCGAGGTCCTTCAGCGCCAGGTCCATGGTGAAGCCGATGTCGTAGGAGCCATTGAGCACCAGCTGGCTTTCGGTTTCGTGGACGAAGCTGTTGCCGGAAGAGGCGACGATGGCGTGGTAGGCTTGCGCAAGGTCGAGGCCGCCCTGCTTCGCCAGCATCAACGCTTCGCCGGCGGCGACGAGATGGATGAAGGCGAGCATATTGGTGATGACCTTGATCACCGCCGCCGAGCCGATCGGCCCCATCAGGAAGGATTTCGCGCACATCGCCTCGATGGCCGAGCGATGGCGTTCGTAGAGCGCCGCATCGCCGCCGACGAGCGCCGTGATCCTGCCCGCCGCCGCCAGATGCACGCCGCCGGTGACCGGGCATTCGAGCGTCTCGATGCCTTGTGTCGATGCCAGCGCGGCGAGCCGTAAAATCTCGTCACGGCCATTGGTCGACATCTCGATCCAGGTGCCGCCCGCGGGCAGGCCCTGGAGCAATCCGTCGGGGCCGGCGAGCACTGTTTCGCTGACCTTCGGCGAGGGCAGGCAGGTGATCGCGTTGCCGGCGCGGGCAGCGGCTTCCGCCGGACTCGCCGCCGCCGTGGCGCCGAGCGCGACAAGGCGCTCGACCGCCCCCGGGTCGCGGTCGAAGACGGTGACGGCAAAGCCGTTGCGCAGCAGGCTGGCGGCAAGGTTGCCGCCGAGATGGCCAAGGCCGACGAAGGCATAAGCGAGGGTCACGGCATCAGCGGCGTCTGCATCATCTGCAGATGCAGCTCCTTGCCGCTATAGGGATGGGCCTCGCAGACCGCCTCGTTGAGCTCGACGCCGAGGCCGGGCTCCTTCGAGGGGATGACGTTGCCGTCCTGCCATTCGATCTTCTTCTTGAGCAGCGTGGCGTGGAAACCGTCCCACTGCTTGAGCGATTCCAGGATGAGGAAGTTGGGCAGCGTCACCGCGAGCTGGATGTTGGCGGCGCCGACGATCGGGCCGCAGTAGCAGTGCGGCGCGACCTGGATGTGGTAGGCCTCGGCCATGGCGG
This sequence comes from Mesorhizobium sp. CA8, assembly GCF_020164955.1. Classification (GTDB taxonomy): domain Bacteria; phylum Pseudomonadota; class Alphaproteobacteria; order Rhizobiales; family Rhizobiaceae; genus Mesorhizobium. The sequence continues at coordinate 12,691 of NZ_JAIUHG010000025.1, read as the reverse complement.
CGATCTTCTTGGTCTCCAGGATGCCGCCGGAGCGGCCGAGATCCGGCTGCAGGATGGTCGCGGCGCGGTTCTCGATAACGCGGGCGAACTCGAACTTCGTCGTCAGCCGCTCGCCGGTTGCTATCGGGATGGAGGTGCTGCGGGCGACCTGCGCCATCACCTCGGGCATATCAGGCGGCACCGGCTCCTCGAACCACAGCGGATCGTAGGGCTCGATGGCGCGGGCGAGGCGCAGCGCGCCCGAGGCGGTGAACTGGCCATGCGTGCCAAACAGGATATCCGCCCTGTTATCCACTGCTTCGCGGATTGCCTTGACCATGCGCGCCGACAGGTCGATGTCGATCAAGCGCGGCTGATGGCCGTCATAGGCGGTGTAGGGGCCGGCCGGATCGAGCTTCACGGCGTTGAAACCCTGCTCGACATATTCGAGCGCGCAGGCCGCAGCCATGTCGGGGTCGTTGTAGACGTTCTTGCCGCGCGCATCTTCCGAATGGACGCTGCCGGTGTGCGGATAGAGGTAGGTGTAGGAGCGCAGGGTCTCGTGCACCTGGCCGCCGAGCAGTTTGTAGACCGGCTTGCCGGCCTCCTTGCCGACGATGTCCCAGCAGGCCATTTCGAGCGCCGAGAAGCAGCCCATGCCGGAGACGTCGGGGCGCTGGGTGAAGCCGGAAGAATAGGCGCGGCGGAAGAAATTCTCGATGTCGTGCGGATCGCGGCCGACGAGATAGCGCTCGGCCATGTCCTCGATCATCCTGGCGGTGACATGCGCGGAGAAGGTGGCGTTGTAGGCCTCGCCATAGCCGACCACGCCGCCATCGGTGGTGAGCTTGACGAAGATGAAATACTTGCCGCCGATACCGGGCGGCGGGTTGCCGACAACCCAGGTCTTCACGTCGGTGATTTTCATTTGTGATCCTCCAGAACCAGGTCGGCGCCTTTCCATCCGGTCAGAATCGAGGCGGCGTTGGTGTTGCCGGTGATGTTGTCGGGGAAAATCGAAGCATCGATGACGCGCAGGCCCTGCAGCCCATGCACCCGAAGCCGCGGGTCGACGACGGCGCGCGCCGCATCAGGCCCCATGCGGCAGGTCGAGACCGGGTGATAAACTGTACCGGAGCGTTTCCTGAAATCCTGGATCAGGTCGGCGTCCGATTGGATCGACGGGCCGGGCAGAACCTCTTCCTCGATGATCTCGGCCATGGCCGGCATCGAGGCGATCTTGCGCACGAACTTCACCGCCGCCAGCATCTCGTCGACATCGGCATTGGTCGAATAGGCGTTGGGCGTGATGCTCGGATAGTCGCGCGGATCCTTCGAGCGGATCATGATCTCGCCGCGGCTCGAGGGCCGGCAATTGGACAGGCCGATCGAGAAGCCCGGCCAGGGGTCGGGCGTCAGGATCGGACGCTCGCCGCTCTTCGGGATGACGGTCGAGAAAGCCTGGAAATAGAGCTGCATGTTCGGCCGCGTCATCGACGGGTCGGTGCGGAAGAAGCCGCCGGCATTGTTCATCGACAGCGACAGCGGACCGGAGCGCAAGAGGATGTATTGCATGCCGACGAGCAGCTTGCCCCACCACGGGCGCAGGATCTGGTTGAGCGTCGGCAGCTTGCCCTTGAAGGTGTAGTTGATGCCGACATGGTCCTGCAGATTGGCGCCGACATTTTCATTGGCGTGCACGACTGGGATACCGAGGTCGGCCAGCAATGCCGCAGGGCCGACGCCGGACAGCTGCAGCAGTTGCGGTGAGTTGATCGAGCCGCCCGACAGGATCACCTCGCGGCCCGCGCGAGCCGTCTTCTTCTGCCCGTTCTGCTCGTATTCGATGCCGACGGCGCGCTTGCCCTCGAACAGGATTTTCGTCGCCAGGGCGTTGGTTTCGACACGGACATTGCCGCGTTTCATCGCCGGCCGCAGGAAGGCGCGGGCGGCCGACATGCGGCGTCCGTTCTTCGTCGTGATCTGATAGACGCCGACGCCTTCCTGGGAGGCGCCGTTGAAGTCCGGATTGAGCGGCAGCCCGGCCTGCTGAGCGGCGGCAAGATAGCGCTTGGTCAGCGGATGCACCGCGTTCGTGCAGTCGGTGATGTGCAAGGGGCCGCCGACGCCGCGCCACTGGTCGGCGCCCGCCGCATTATCTTCCAGCGCCTTGAAGGATGGCAGGAGGTCGTCATAGGCCCAGCCGGGATTGCCTGCGGCGGCCCAGGCATCGAAATCCTCGCGCGCGCCCCTGATATAGACCATGGCGTTGATCGAGCTCGAGCCGCCGAGCAGCTTGCCGCGCGGCCAGTGGTCGCTGTTGCCGGCCAGGCCGGGGTCGGACTCCGCCTTGTAGTTCCAGTTGACGGCCGGGTCGAAGAAGGTCTTGCCGTAGCCGAGCGGCATCTGAACATAGAAGCGCCGGTCGGTTCCGCCGGCCTCCAGCACCAGCACCGAGAAGCGGCCCGAGGCCGACAGCCTGTCGGCAACGACTGAGCCGGCCGAGCCGGAGCCGACGATGATGAAGTCGTAAGTCTGCATGATGGAAAAGCGGGCTCCGCGATGTTGCGCTTACCCTAGACATTGCCGGCTTGCGGCGTCGCCGTGGCTTCCGGCATGGCTTGTGAAAAAAGCGACCGGCGCAGTGGCGCACATTTCGCTTTTACCAGAGCTTGCGACATGGCGGTCGCATTGATACGCAACAGCAGCTGCCCTTTAAGGATTTCGCCATGGTGCATTACGCGGACGGAAAACCCCTTGGCGATCTGACCTTGCGCACGCTCGCTATGCCGTCCGACGCCAATGCGGCCGGCGACATCTTCGGCGGCTGGGTGATGGCGCAGATGGACCTTGCCTGCGGCATCCGCGCCGCCGAGCGCGCCAAGGGCCGCGTGGTCACCGCCGCGGTCAAGGAGATGTCCTTCGCCAAGCCGATGAAGATCGGCGACACGTTGTGCATCTACACCCATGTCGAGCGCGTCGGCCGCACCTCGATGGTGCTCAAGGTCGAAGCCTGGGCGCAGCGCTATCTTTCCGATCTGATGGAGAAGGTCACCCATGCCGATTTCGTCATGGTGGCGCTCGACGGCGAAGGCAAGCCGAAGCCGGTTCCGGCCGAGAGCTGACGCGCCGGCGGGATTACTGATTCTCCCCAGACTTGCCGCTTTGTAACAACGCCTGCGCGGGAGATTCCCTTCGCGACATCCAATGGTTGCCTTCACGCCCCACCTTGTGGGCGCGGGGGAAAGACAATGCGTCAACATATGCTGAACGGCTGGCTCGTGGCAGCCCTTGTTGCTCTGGTCTGCCTGCTTGGCGTAACGGCCTACATGGAAGTCAGCAAAGGTCTTCCACACGTCGCCTGCATGCGGGACCGGACGGCGGCCGGCAAGATGGCCGCGCAATTCAAGAGCTGCTCGACGGCGTGCTGCGACAGCACTGCCCCAAGCGTCTGATCGGTGGCGGCTAAAGACGGGTCTCCTTGGCGAAGCGGCTGCCCGGCGACGCCGCCGGCGGAACCGCGAAGGCTCCGATCAAAATCGAAAGCGCGATGCAACCGGCGCTGAGGCCCATGGTTTCATCGGCAGGTTAAAAACCCTTGCATTGCAATGGCTTCAGGCCTGTAGGCCGTCGAATTTCGCGCGTGCTTCGCGGACCCGATTGGTGTTCTTGCGGGCCCATTCGCCGAGCGCGCCGACCGGCACGAGGAGCTCGTGACCGAGTTGGGTGAGCTCGTAATCGACACGTGGCGGAATGGTCGGAAACACTTTGCGCGTGACGAAGCCGTCGCGCTCCAAACCGCGCAAGGTGGTGGTCAGCATCTTCTGCGAAATTCCGCCGACAGCGGCGCGCAATTCGTTGAAGCGCATTGGTCCGCCGCCGAGCTTGCCGACGACGAGCACCGTCCATTTGTCGCCGACCCGTTGCAGGATTTCCGAAACGGCCCGGCAGTCCTCGGTGTTGTGCGGGTGCCTCAGTAACAAAGAAGTGCCTCCTTGCGCGTCGATTTGTCAGTATCACATATAGCGCCGGTATCCAAACGATACCAGAAATTCCCGCAAGGAGAGCCCCTTATGTCCAAGCCCAAAATCGCCATTGTCGTCGGTTCGACGCGCGCCGCCCGCTTCGCCGACGTGCCGACGCAGTGGATCGCCAAGATCGCCAAGTCGCACGCCGATATCGATGTCGAGATCGTCGATCTGCGCGACTGGCCGCTGCCTTTCTTCGACGAGGTCGCTTCGTCCGCCTGGGCGCCGTCGCAGAACGAAGTGGCGCAGCGCTGGCAGAAGAAGGTCGCCGAGTTCGACGGCTTCATCTTCACCGCCGCTGAATACAATCACGCCCCGACCGCTGTGCTGAAGAACGCCATCGACTACGCCGCCAACGAGTGGAACAAGAAGCCGGCCGGCTTCGTCGGCTATGGCAGCGTCGGCGGCTCGCGCGCGATCGAGCAGCTCCGCCTGATCGCCGTCGAGCTGCAGATGGCGCCGGTCAAGTCGGCGGTGCACATCGCCTGGGGCGATTTCCTTGCAGTTCGCCAGGGCGAGAAGAAGCTCGAGGATCTCGAGCACCTGAACCAGTCGGCCGCCGCCCTGGTCAACGACGTCGCCTGGTGGGCAAGGGTGCTGAAAGCGGCTCGCGCCGCCGACGCAATCGCCGGCGAAGCCCAGGCCGCTTAAAGCGCCTGCGTAGAATCATCCTCCCGGAGGGCGGCGCTTGCGTGCCGCCCTTTTTATTTTTTGGCAACCCGAGCTACCTGTCTTGCCTGGAGTCCAGTTTTGATCCCTTTAGGCCGTCGCACCTGCGTTCGGGTTTGGCCGGTCACTTGACCGCTCGGGACGACGCGTTAGATGCAGGCTCCAATCCGCTGAAGACGAAGACAGCACAGTCGTGGAGGAGGGGAATGCCTTGGCTTGGCAGATGGCGTAATCAATACGGGTCCGTCCTCGACATCACCGGCGAGGAGTGCGGCCGGATTGAAGGCACGTTTCGCACGGCGCTCGAAGACAGCAGCTTCTATGGACAGACCGTGCCGATATCCGGCATCGCGCATGGCGACGTGATTGGGGTAACGGCCGCCGGCGAGGGTACGGCCGGCCCCGCCGCGGTGAGCTACACCGGCATATTGCGAGACGGCAAGCTGGAGACGATGTGGCTGACGGTGGCAGGCAGCACCATCACCGGCAAGGAGGGCGAAACCGCTTCCCGCGAGCGGGTGGGGACCTGGCGTGCCTTCGGCATCAGCCTCGACACCTTCGTCCGGGAATAGCCAAGCTGGCGGGCACCGAGTGGATTTGCCGGGAAGCGGCGCAAGCCGTTGCTGCTCGGCGCCGCTCGGATTGCGATCGCTTTAGCCCGTTTAATATCCGAAAATGGAACTTCCGGAGGCGGCGAAGTCGCTAAGTGCTCGGGGGAAGCACGAAGCGCCGGTCATTGTAATAAGCGAGATATGCGGAATGTACGGGATCGGCGAGATGCCGGGATTTCATGTAGACCTGCGCTAGGATCGACGTCCCGCCTTCGAAAGGCTCAACCTCGACCGGCACGCGCAGATTGCCAGGCGCGCCGACGGATTCAAGCCTGTCGAGGCGTGAGAGGATGCGTTCATCCACCTCGTAAAGTTCGCCGGCGACCTGGAAGCCGGCACCCGGTTCGTTAAACATCATCGGAGCGAAGCGAGGCCCGGCAATCAGCATTGGAAAACGCTCATGCCTCCGACAGTTGCCAAGAAACGCGGCCCCGCTCAAACCCTGCTCGTGCAGGGGATAGCCCATCTTCAAAGTGCCGAACACGAAGACTTTCGAAGCCATGCAGGAGGAACGTCGGCAGAGGTTGGAAGTTCACAATCCATGCAGTTGTTCGGAACAGGCGAAGATGAACGAGACTCCGAATCTGAGAATCTTGCCGTCGGCTGACGATGCCGTCAAAGCCGAGGCGGCAGCGGCGCTCTATCGCTATAACGTTGCCGCCACAGGCGTGGATGATCGCCTGCCCATCGGGGCCGTGCTATACGATGGCTCGGGCAGGGCACTCGGTGGGCTTTGGGGACGAACCGAGCTCGGCCTACTGTTCCTCGACATGTTTTTCGTGCCGGCGCATCTGCGTGGCCGATCCTACGGCGCTCGGCTGCTTGCAACCGTCGAGGAAGCCGCAAGAAGACGCGGCTGCAGGGGCGCTGTCGTCGAAACGAGCAGCTTTCAGGCACCCGGATTCTACATCCGGCATGGTTATAACGAATTCGGCCGCATTCCTTTCGCAGTCGAGGGACAGGCGCGCATCTTTTTTCGCAAGCAGCTTGCCTGAGCAGTGCTGGCAGTTCCAGCCGCATCGAGGGAGGCGATCCTCAGCGCACCACAGGGCGGTGGCCGTCGGGCAGGCGGGTGGCGATCAGCTTGTCGATGCGGCGGCCGTCCAGGTCGACCACCTCGAAGCGCCAGCCTTGCGCGTCGACGCATTCGCCGGTCGTCGGCAGATGGTGGAGATGCGACAGCACATAGCCGGCGACGGTTTCGTAGTCGCGGTTTTCCGGTAGGTCGATGCCCAGCACCTCGGCCATCTCGTCGGCCTGCATATAGCCGGCGAGCAGCCAGGAGCCGTCCTCGCGCTTCACGGCATTCTCCTCCTCGCCGGCCTCGAGGTCGGAGCGGAACACGCCGGTGATGGCTTCGAGGATGTCGGCCGGGGTGACGATGCCTTCGAAATGGCCGTATTCGTCATGGACCAGCGCCATCGGGACGTCCGATTCCCTGAGTTTCTGCAGGACGTCGAGCGCGTCGGCCTGGTCATGCACGATGGGGGCGGCGCGCACATGCTGGCGCGGGTCCAATACCCTGCCGGCCAGAAGGGCCGCCAACACGTCGCGCGTCTGGATGACGCCGACCATGGCGTCGACATTGCCGTCGCCGACGGGCAGGCGCGAGTGCTGGGTGTCCATCAGAAGCTTTTTGACGGCGGTGTCGTCCGACTGCAGGTTCAGCCAGTCGACCTCGGTGCGCGGCGTCATGACGGCGCGCACGGCGCGGTCGCCGAGGCGCATGACGCCGGCGATCATGCGGCGCTCGTCGGATTCGATGGTGCCGTGATGCTCGGCCTCGGCCACCAACATCTTGATCTCCTCGTCGGTGACCTTCTCTTCCGTCTCGCCGGCTTGCCCGAGCAGCCACAGCACGGCGCGGCCGGAGAGGTCGAGCAGGAAGACCAGCGGCGCCGAGAAGGTGGCGAGGATGGTCATTGCCGGCGCGGCCCTGACCGCGACGCGTTCCGGGTCCTTGAGCGCGATCTGCTTTGGCACCAATTCGCCGACGATCAGCGAGGCATAGGTGATCAAGGCGACGACGATGCCGACGCCGATGGGGTCGGCGATGTTTTCGCGGATGCCGGTCGAGGCCAGATATTGCGCCAGCCTTTCGCCGAGCGTGGCGCCCGAGAAGGCGCCGGAGAGAACGCCGACCAGGGTGATGCCGATCTGCACCGAGGACAGGAACTTGCCTGGGTTCGAGCCGAGCGCCAACGCACGGCCGGCGCCGTTGACGTTGCGGTCGATCATCGCCTTGAGTCGGGCGGGTCGCGACGAGACGATGGCAAGCTCCGACATCGACAAAAGGCCGTTCACCAAGATGAGGACGGCCACGACGGCGATTTCAAGATATAGCATGGGCGGTCAATAGCATTGCTGCAGTGCATTCGAAAATAGCCCGCCGTTATTTTTGGAACATGACAGGCGCGCCGTTCAAGCCGCATCCCAGATCGGCGCCGAGAAATGCCGACAAGTGCATCGATGACGATGCGTGCGTGACGGGCGTGCCGTCATTGCACCTTCAACACGCCGATCACGGCCATGCCGTCGGTAAAATAGGGATCGCCGCCGCCGTTGCGTCCCGTCTTGGTGGCGCCGATTCCCGGTATCTCGCTGGTGGATGCAAGCAGGCCGGCGGCCTTCAGGTCGCCGATCAGGAAGTCGCGCTCCGCGTCGATGTCGGGGCCGATGTGGTGGGTGACGGCGCCCGTGTCGTGGCTGAGGCCGACGCCACGATCGAAGCTGGCGGCGCCCAGCCAGAGCGGACGGCCGTCGTCGCCGACCGTGTCCGTCTGCCAGAAGCGGACGTGGTGGCGCCGGTCGGCGCTGTCGCCGACCGGCTTTTCGAAGGCAAGATCTTGAGAGCGGCCCTCGAACAAAAGGCGGCTCATCGGCGCATCGGGGTAGGGGCGGGAAAATAAGACGCTTTCACCGATGTCGATCGCAGTCCTGAGCGTCACGGCATCGGCCGTGTCCCAGCCCGCGACCGCGAAGGCGTGGACAACTTCCTTCTCGGTGCCGACAAGGCCGACATTGATCGGATCGCCGGGAATGCCCTGCGGCGTATGCGTCACCATCTCGAAGGGCCGGGTACGAAAACCGCGCTCCCGCCAGGTCCAGAATTCCGGCGCGGCGACGTAGGCGAGCGCCAGATAGAAGGCGCAAACCGCCGCCAGCCAGATCGCCGCGCGCCGCCTCAGGCTTCGCTCACCCACAGCCAACCGCTCCCAAATCCACGCACGACCATTTTATGCGGTGTTGGCCGTTTTGGGCAGAGCAGCCTCAGCGGCAGGCGCGGTAACCGCTTTTGCGGTTCTTGATGTCGAAATGGAAATGGTTGCGGTGGTCGTAATTGTAGCCTGGGCCGAGCACCGTGGTGAAATACTCGCAGCCGTCGGCGCGCACATTGTTGAGGAAGCCGCGCGTGCGGAAGGCGAACAGGCCGGGCTTGCGGACGTCGATGTCGTCGCCATTGTTGAGCTCGATGCTCATGACGTCGAGGGCATTGCCCTTGCCGTGCTCGGAGAGAACGCCTTCGCCGGCGATGTTACGGCAGGAATAGCTAGAACCTTGGTGGATCGCCCTCACGCCGGAGAAATAGCGCCAGCGGGCAGCCGGCTGCAGCTCGTTCTTCGTCCAGGCGGCAAAGGTGGCGGCCATGTTGCAAGTCAGCGTCGCCGCCGGCTTCATGGCGACGCTGCCGATCGCCGAGACCTTCACTGGATAGTCGATGCCGCACTGGCCTTCATGGATCGGCTGAATGTCCTGATAGACCACGCCCATCCGCTCCAACTCGTTGCGGCAGTCGATCTCGCTGGCCGGCATCTGCACGGTCGGCGACATCGGCTCATCCATGCGCGGATAGGCGGCCTGGGTCATGTAGGGATTGGACGGAACAAGGCGTTGCATCCCGGAATATTGCGGCGCGTCGGGCTGCGGCACGGCTGCCGTCTGGCTGCCGACATCGACTGCCGGCTGCAGCGCAAAGACGTCACCGGTCGTGCAGGCCGACATCGTCGCGATGGCAATGCCCGCGGCCAGCCCGACGAGCATGATGCGCGCACGCTTGGTCCGTCGCGCCGCCGCCAGCATGGCGCCAAGTCTTCGAGCCATCGAAAGGCGTCCTTGTCCCCAAGATCTGATCCCTGTTGGGATCATGATCCAAATGACACAAGGTTAGCCCTCAACAGTAAAGGAAAGATCAGCGCCGGCATTCATGCCTGGGGCGGAATTGCGGCGCTGAACTTGTTGGGACGTGACCGAAACTTTCGAAATCGTGCTTACTGGCAAAAGGTGCCGCCGTGGCGGCGCGGTTCCAGGTCGAAGTGGAAATGCAGCGCGTGGTCGGGGTCGGACCCTGGTCCGAGCACCGTCTTGAACGGCCCGCAGGCGGCCTTGCGCACCGCGTCGAGGAACTTCGCGTCTTGATCCGGCGGCGCCGGCCCGACCTCGATCTTCCTGCCGTCCGACAAGATGAAGCTCGCGATGTCGAGCGCATTGCCGAAGGCGTGTTCAGACAGTTTGCGGGTGCCGTTGCGTGGGCGGCAAACGAAGGCCGAGCCCTGGTTGACCGACTTCAAATCGGCGCCGAGTTCGGCCTTCGCCGTAGGCTGAACGACATCGGCCATGAAGCGCGCGGCGGCCTCGGCCATCTGACAGTTGAGCTCGGTGCCGGGACCGATGCCGATGGATTTGCCGAGCGTCTTCAAAATTACCGGATAGGGGATCGAGCAGCCGATTTCCGCATCGTGCTCGGCCTTGTGCTCCTCGAACTCGACGCCCAGCTCCTTCAGCCGCTCGCGGCATGCGGTTTCTTCCGCCGGCATCGTGTCGGCCGGCATGTCGGCCGAGCGCGGATCGGGAAGCATCTTTTCCTCGTCCGGTGGTTCGGGTTTTTCCGATGGCTGCGGCGCGGTTTCCGGCGGCTCCGGCTCGAACTCAGTGGGCTTCCGCGGCGGCGTCGGCACCACATCCGGCGTCAGCGGCTCGGATTCCGTCCGCGGCGCGGTTTGAGCGCTCTTCGAACGTGGCGGGCGGGCATCCCATTTCGGATGCGATTTCTCCTGGTTGAGGAGGTCGTCGCTGCTGTCGAGGCGGCTTTTGTCTTGCCCGGATTTCTCAGTGCCGTTCTCCATGTCCTGGGGGCGCGACCCTGGAACCGGGGTCGCCGGCGGCGTTTCCGATGCCGGAGCGGCGCTCTGGCTGGCCGGCGGCAGGTGTCTTTTGTTCCGATGGTGATGCTTGGCCACGGCCGGCGTAACCAGCAGCATCGCGGCCGCCACAGGCAGCGCCAGTCGGCAAATTCGGGAAAGGCTCAGCGTTGCCATCGCCCCGAAACGGCGGTCGCGTTGCGAAGTTGCCTGCGCGGGCAGCCTTGGCGATCACAATCGGTTACCGGCGCGTTACGCGCCGATGGCCTCAAGGCCTTCCTCCAGCCAGTCGGCAAGCATCGGCAGGCCAAGCAGGTATTTGGCCGTGCGCTTCCTGGGACGCTCCCTGGCGGCGGCCACGGCATCCACCCATTCGGATGCGTCATAGTCGCCGCGCCCGACCCAGGCGAGTGCGATCAGCTCGGCCGCTTCGTCGATGTTGAGATCGTTGATCAGCTCGCGGAATTCCTCCTCGGTGAGATCTTCCGAGGCTTCCTCGACAAGGCCGTCGTGATGGTGGCTGGCATGCGTGTCGCCGTCGAACTCGACCTCATGCTCGGCGCCGTCGTCATAGTCCTCGTTAACGGCGGCGCTCAGCGCCTTCGCCTTGAGAATGAACAGGCGCACCGTGTCCGGATCAATCGAAAGTTCCCACTCCTTCTCGAGGCGCTGCTGCACTGCCTTTCTCCACGTGAAGCGCTTGGTTCCGATGATAGCGGAATTAAAACGCGCGTCACGTCCGCTGGTAAATGCTTCTGTCCGCGTGCTCAAAATAGTTCCGCGTCCGCTTGCTTTTCGGGATGAAACCACGTCGGCGCGGCGTTAGTCTGCCATTGTCACGCTCAAGGAGGCTTCGATGCGCAGACGTTTGCTTGTTCAGGTCATGGCTGTAGCGGCGCTGCCGCTGTTCGTTGCGCCGGCCTATACTGCCGGTGAAGGCGGTGGCGGAAGCGGTCAAACCACTACGCAGTGCAAGAAGGGCGAGGTCTGGGATAAGAAGAAGAACAAATGCGTAAAGCCGCAATATGGCATGCTGGACGACGAGAGCATCTATGAGGCCGGCCACGATCTGGCGATGGCCGGCCGCTATGACGAGGCGATCTCGGTGCTGACGCTCGCCGCCAACAAGCAGGATCCGCGCATCCTCAACTATCTCGGCTATTCGCACCGCCATTCGGGCCGCGTCACGGTCGGCCTTGGCTATTATGAGGAAGCGCTGCGGATCGACCCGAACTACACGCTGGTGCGCGAATATCTCGGCGAAGCGCATCTGCAGATCGGCGATCTCGCCGGCGCGCAGCAGCAGCTCCAGGAAATCGAAAAGCGGACCGGCAAGGGCTCGCGCGAATACGGCATGCTGTCCGAGCAGATCGACCATTTCCTGAGGAGCTGAACAGGGCTTCGACGCTTCTCGAACCGGCTGCGGGCAATCGCGGCCGGTTTTTCGTTTGCCGGGAAGCCGGACCCGCGAAAGCGGTGATCATTTTGCCGAAATTTCATTTTTGGGCGTGAAAATCGCGCGAAGATTGCTATATTCGTGGAAATTGTGGTGAGACGGTTCCGTTAGCCCGAGGCTGCCGGACCGTTTTCTTTTTGTACCCGTTGACAAGGCCGCTCCCGAAAACGGGGGCGGCGGCAGGAAAGGTCAGGCACATGATCAAGGTCCCGATGACAGGCGAGGGGTTCGCGTCATTGAAGGAAGAACTTCGCTGGCGCCAGCAGGAGGAACGTCCTCGTATCATCGAGGCGATTTCCGAAGCGCGCTCGCATGGCGACCTGTCCGAAAATGCAGAATATCACGCGGCCAAGGAGTCGCAGAGTCACAATGAAGGCCGCATCAACGAACTCGAGGATCTGATCGCGCGGGCCGAAGTTATCGACGTTTCGAAGCTTTCCGGCGACAAGGTGAAATTCGGCGCAACTGTCGTGCTCGTCGACGAGGACACCGAAGAGAAGAAAACCTACCAGATCGTCGGCGATCAGGAAGCGGACGTGAAGTCCGGCCGTATCTCAATCTCTTCGCCGATCGCGCGTGCGCTGATCGGCAAGGAAGTCGGCGACGCTATCGAGGTCAATGCTCCGGGCGGCGCACGGGGGTACGAGATCGTCCAGGTGCAGTTTATCTGAGGACCTTTTGATAATTCTACTCTGGCGGCGGCCTAGTCTCTCATGTTCCCTGTCAAGATTGGAGGCAAGAAGGCTCGCCTGCTTGGCAGGTTTGCCATGCAGTCGGATCGGCTGAAGCTGCACAGGGCTGGGGGTGGAG
>NZ_JAIUHG010000024.1 GCF_020164955.1 Mesorhizobium sp. CA8 | reverse complement strand
CGCAGAGGGCAGACCTAGAAGCAAACTTCTTCGTCGCCAGCGGCGCACCGCCCTCGTTCGTGGGCCGTATATAGTCGGACCTCCCTCGACGCGTCAACACCGATTTCCAACTTTTTTGAATTTTTTGCGACGAATTTTGCGAAGCGCCTTTTCGGTAGCCGACTGCCCTTGCGGCAGCCCTTGGGTCATCCACAACGAGGCCCTATTGCCGCCGCATTGGGGCGTGAAACCGGCCCGTACAAGGAAGGCGCGCGCGTATGCGCGAGGCGCCCCAGGACAGACGACCGCAACAGACGACAAGAGCGCCGCGCGCAGAACGCATGATTGGGGATATCGGCCCCGGCCTGCCGTTTCGTTGACTTCAACCGCCGTGACAGGCAAATGTCATGGCCGCAACGATAACGACAAGCCGTTCGCCCGGGGAAGAAGCAGCCTTTCTGGATGCCAGACACGGAAGATGTCATAGCCGAACTCGGCAACGAGCCGCCGCTGATCGCGGACGGCCGCAGCGGTCCGCCCGACCGCCGCGAGGTCTCGGCCCGCTGGCTGTCGGGCACGTTCCTCACCGGCGTTACGTCGAGTGTCTTGATGGGCGTGGCCTTGTTCGCCGCCCTTGATGGCCGCCAGCAATTGGCGACCCCGCCGGAAATCGCCGAGCTCATCGGCCTTGCCGGTGACGGCGACGATTCCGGCGAGCAGGCAAAGACCACAAGGCTGGTAGCACCCCGCCAGATCGCCCGGGCCAAGGATCGGCGCCGCATGGAAGTATCGATGGTCACCAAAGTCGGCGACCGCGATGTTATCCACACCATGCCGTTCGTGCAGATCAAGATGGCCTTGGCCGCCGGCCACACCACCAACCGCCCCTACCCGCCATTCGACCCGATGCAGGTGTTCGGCGACGACGGCGACGACAATGCGCAGCCGGCAACGGCCACCGCGGCCGCCGGACAGATCTACGGCGCCAAGGTCGAAAGCGAGATGAGCCTGAAGACGGTCGATTTTCCGATCGAGACGGCTTCCTTCGACGAAAAGAGCGACCTTTCCGCCAATGAGGTGGAAAAGGTGGTGCGGGACGCCAGCAACGGCTTGAGCGACGGCGCCGTTCAGGTCGCCGCGCTGCATTATGTCGACCCGCAGCGATTCGGCGATGCCTTCGCCGAATCGATGGCCGGCTCCTACGACGTGAAGATCACGCAGGAAAATGTTTCGGTGGCGCCGCGCGCCATGCAGGACGATCAGGCGCCGGCCTTCGCCGAGGAGATCATCCCCTTCACCAGGGATACCGACATCGCCGAGGCCTTTGCCGATTCGGGCTACACCGGCGATGACGCGACTGGCATGGCCGAGGCGATCGGCAAGCTCTTGAACGCCCCGGCGCTGAAGGCCGGAACGGTGCTGCGCGTCGGCCTCGAGGTGCGCGGCGACATAGCCAAGGTCGTGCGCACCAGCGTCTATGACAAGACCACGCATATCGTGACCATCGCGCTCGACGATCGCGGCCAGTATGTGCCGGCGCAGGAGCCCGAGCCAAATCCCGAGCTTTTGACGGCGTTCGATGATTCGCAGCCCGTCGTGGTGCGCGGCAACCTGCCCAATGTCTATGACGGCATCTACCGCACCGCCTATTCCTACGGCATGTCGAAAGCGATGACGCAGAAGCTGATCAAGCTGCTCGCTTCCGAGGTGGATTTCCAGTCGCGGCTCTCGCCTTCCGACCGCCTCGAAGTGCTGTTCTCGCAACCTGACGGCGACGACCAAGCTTCCGACGGCTCCGAGCTTCTCTACGTCTCGTCGACCTTCGGCGGACAAACACGCAACTTCTATCGCTTCCAGATGCAGGACGGCAGCGTCGACTATTTCGACGAGAACGGCAGCAGCGCCAAGCAGTTCCTGCTGCGCAATCCGCTGCCCAATGGGCGCTTCACCTCCGGCTTCGGGGCACGCCGGCACCCGATCCTTGGCTACGTCCGGATGCACACCGGCACTGACTGGGCAGCGCCGATCGGCACGCCGATCATCGCCGCCGGCAACGGCGTCGTCGAGAAGGCCGGCTGGGCCGGCGGCTACGGCAAGCAGATCATCATCCGCCACGCCAATGGTTACGAGACCTCCTACAACCACCAGAGCGCTTTCGCCAAAGGCATCGAGGAAGGCGTTCATGTCCGGCAGGGGCAGGTCATCGGCTATCTCGGCCAGACCGGCCTCTCTACCGGCCCGCACCTTCACTACGAACTGATCGTCAACGGCACCAAGGTCGATTCGATGCGCGTGCGCCTGCCGGTCGGCAAGGTCTTGAAGGGCGACGATCTCGTCGCCTTCAAGAAAGAGCGCGAGCGCATCGACGATCTTCTGAAGCAGGAAGACGGCAATGCGCTGAAGGTTGCCAGCGCCAAGACTGATTCGCAGCTTCCGAACTGAGCCGTTCCGGAACCGCTCTACCTCTTTGTTTCGACGCAATAGCGGACGGAAGGCTAGGGCGAAGTCGGCTTAACCGCTCCCACTTTGCCTCGGATTGCTCTAGCTAATCGCGCGAATCGTCTGTCTGCCGCGGCCATGGCGATGCCTGTCCGGGTACTGTGAACCAGGCGGTGAGGGAAGCAAGCACGCAAAGGAGAGCCGTGACCGCCGCGACTGCGGCGAACGCCGAATCGCTTGCCGCGACCCTGGCCGCGTCGAGACTGGCGGCAAGTCCGGATGCGGGCGGCTCGCCGAAACCGGGCATGCCGGGGGCACGGCCGGTCATCCGCGCATAAACCCAGGCCGCCAGCGAGCCCATCGCCGCCACCGCAATCAGGCCGCCAACGCGCGAGACCGCATTGTTGATGCCGGAAGCTGCGCCGGTATCTTTGTCCTCGACGGACGTCATGACCGCGGTCGATAGCGGCGACACGACCTGCGCCATGCCGAGCCCCATCAGCGCCATCAGCGGAAAGGTCCCGGCCCAGAAATGGTGGATGCCGAAATGAGCAAGCAGCGCGAGCCCGCCGAAGGCGACGGCGACGACCATGCTGCCGCTGGCGATCGGGAAACGCGGACCGATCCGATCCGACCACTGGCCGACCGGCCCCGACAAAAGCGCGATCGACGCCGACAGCGGCAGGAAGATAAAACCGACCTCGGCCTCGCTTAGTCTCCAGCCGGCGATCAAAAGCATCGGCAGGTAGAACAGATCGGCCGACAGCGCGAAATAGAGGAAGAACGTCGCCAGATTGGCGCCGGCAAAGGCCCTGGCCCGGAATAGGCCGAGATCGATCATCGGATCGCGCTGCCTGAACTCGTAAAGGATGAAGACGAAGAGCAGAACCACACCGGCAACGATCGCAGGTGTCGACAGCATTCCGCCGCTTTCAGCATTCATGGCCGTCAGCCCGTAGGCGAGCAGGCCGAACGCAAGCGTCGCCAGCCCCGCGCCCCCAAGATCGAGGCTGCGTTTTTCGGTCGGCTTATCGGCCGGCACCTTGGCCAGCAGCAGATAGATCGAGATCAGTCCAAGCGGCAGGTTGATGGCGAAGATCGCGCGCCAGACCCCATTGCCGAAAGTCGTCAGGACGAAGCCGCCCAGAACGGGACCGAGCGCCGTGGTCAGCGCCGATGCGGCGGCCCAGATGCCGATCGCCCGGCCGCGCTCCTTCTTCGGATAGGCTTTGGCGATGATGGCAAGGCTGCCCGGCACCATGATCGCCGCGCCGATGCCCTGGATGGCGCGGAAGGCGATCAATATGGCCGGATCCGGCGCCACCGCGCAGGCGAGCGAGGCGGCGATGAACAGCGCGATGCCGGTCACGAAGGCGCGCCGCAGGCCAAACCGGTCGCCGGCAGCGCCCCCCGCCAGGATGAGCGCCGAGAGCGTCAGCGCATAGGCGTTGGAAATCCACTGCGCCTCGGCCAGGCTGGCGCCGAGATCCGCGCGCAGCGCCGGCATGGCGATCGCCAGGATCGACCCGTCGATGAAACCGAGCGCCGAAGCGAGGATTGCCGCCACCAGCACGAATTTTCGCCGCGCCTGAGGACAGAACGTACCGTTCGCCCGCGCGGGCGAATGCGAATCGGCAGTGGTTTCGTTCGCGGATGACATGAATCTCTGCTTAGCCCTCCGGCCGTTGCGCAACAACAAGCCAGAGCATCGCTGTTCTTGAAACCAGATGACATTGGAGCATGCCGAAACTGTGAAGCGGTTTCGGCGACATCTATCTCTTTTGACCGGAGCCCCATGGGAGACGCCAATCCTGATGCAAACCGCCGATCACGTGCTAGGTTCCAACGTTGCGCGTGAAGGAAGGGGGAAGCCATGAAGCGACCGCTCGAACCGTCGGCGGAAGGACGCGGACGCATCGTCGGCATAACCGACGGCGTCTTCGCCATCGCGTTGACCCTGATCGTGCTGGAGATCAGGGTGCCGCCGCATGAGGCTGTGCATTCGGAAGGCGAACTCCTTGCCGCGATCCTGACGCTGGCGCCACGCTTTCTGACCTATGCGCTGAGTTTCCTGACGCTGACCATCTTCTGGTTCGGCCAGCAGGCCCAACATGGCTTGATCGCAAAGTCGGACCGCAGGCTCGCGACATTGAACCTGTGCTTTCTCGCCTTCATCGCCCTGCTGCCCTTCTCGACCGACCTCCTGGCCGATTTCCTCGAGTTCAGGATCGCGGTGCTGGTCTACTGGCTGAATCTGCTGATGCTGGGCGGCACGCTGTTCGCGAGCTGGTGGTATGCCGACAAGAACGGCATGATCGCCGAGGATGTCGATGCGGAGACGCGACGCACCGTCTATAATCGCATCGTCAAGGCGCAGATCCTGTGGGCGGTCGGCGCGGCGCTTTGCCTGATCACGCCGCTGCTCAGCATAGGCTTCATCCTGCTGGTGCAGCTCATCTATGCCGCGGCGCCGCGAACCTTACTGCTGCGTAAACTCATCGGTTGAGGTCCCGCCGACATCCGCGATTGTTGATCCGCCGACGAACTCCACGGTGACGCCCGGCGACACCAGCTTGGCAAGCTCGCGTGCATCCCAGTTGGTCAGGCGCACGCAGCCATGGCTCTCGGTCTTGCCGATCTTTGAGGGATCGGGCGTGCCGTGAATGCCGTAGGTCGGCTTGTCAAGCGCGATCCAGACCGAGCCGACCGGACCGTTCGGTCCTGGCGGCACGGTCAGGATCTTGTCGTTCTGGCCCTGCTTGAAATTGATGTTCGGGTTGTAGGTGTAGTTCGGGTCGAGCGCGATGCGCGAGACGGCATGGATGCCGGTCGGCGACGGCGTGTCGGCCGAGCCGATGGTCGCCGGATAGGCCGCGACCAGCTTGCCGCTGCCATCATAGGCGTAGACTTCCTTCTTGGTCTTGTCGGCGATGATACGCGTTACCGGCGTCGAGACCAGCTTGCCGAAATTGGCGACCTTGATCATCGTGCCCGGGCGATTGAAGTCCACGCCCTTGTTGATCGACTTCAGGTAGGTCTCGTCCATGTGGAAGCGTTCGGCCAGCGCTTCGGTGACCGAGGTGTAGCACATGCAGTTGAGCTTGGCCTTCTGGCTGTAGTCCTCCGGTATCGAAGCGACGTAAGGGCCGGCGACATCTTCCGGCGTGATCGTGTAGGAGGCGAAGGCGTCGCCGCCCGACTTGGCAAGCGCCGCCTGGATGCCGACTGCATCGGTGGATTTCAGATTGGTGCCGTTTATTTCGTTGTAGGCGGCCAGCGCCTTGTCGACATTCGAGCCGAAGCGCCCGTCGATCACGCCCGGCGAAGCGCCGCCGCGATCGAGCAGCACCTGCAGCGCGGCAACGTCCTGGCGCACCCCTAGCGACAGCGACGGATCGACCGCGGCCTTGCCGCCGGTGTCCGGCGGCAGCGACGGCTGGGCGTCGGGATTGGTCTGAAGCACTTCGCCCTGGCCCGGCTGCTCCGGGTCGATCGACGCTTCGTTCAGCGGCTGGCGCTTGATGGTGTCGGACTTCGGCGACTCCGGATAGGTGGTGGCGTAGCCTTCATCATTGTTGGGCGCCGGCGGATAGGCATCGACGGAATTGTCGTCGTATTCATCGACCGGCGGCGGGATGACACGGCCGTTCTCTTCCAATTGCCGACGGCGGAAGCGCGCCATGTCCTCGGGGTTGTCGAGATAATAGCGGTCGTCGTCCTCGGCCGGCGCGCGGCCCAGTTCCTGCATGCGCAGCTGCCGGCGAAGCGCGCGGCGATCGAGCCTACTCCCCGGCGGCTGGATGGCGATCACCTTGCCGGTGTCGGCATCGACCAGCACGCGGTTGCCCCTGGCGTCGTAATAGATGTCGATATTGCCTTCCTGCGCCAGCACCAGCGCACCGCGCTCGGCCGGACGCGCACTCGGCCCACCGTCCACGCCCGGCGTGGCGAACGCACTGGAAGACACCAGCCCGGCCGCGAGTGCCGAAAGGGAAAAGATCAAGCGCAGCATGGGGTCTAGCTCTCCGGTCGACGAGGCTCCTGGCGGGCGAACCTTTGCCAGCAAACCAGTTACCCAGACTAAGGTTCCAATATGAACCGGGCATGAAGATGGCGGTTTTCCGGTGCCTCGAGGAATATCCGCTGGTGCATGTCAGGCAAAAGTGCGCGGTTTGCGAGAACGACATGCATAAGATCCTTAGGGCGCGGCAAGCCCCAATTCCTTGCGCGCCTGTTTGGTCAGCTTGCAGGCGACCAGGCGGTGGCTTTCGCGCAGATAGTCCTCGAGCGCCGCATCATCCATGCTTTGGCTTGTCTGACGCTGGATCCATTTCATGCCGCGCGAGGCAAGATAGGGCGCCGGCCGGCAGCCCGGCTGATCCTTCAGCACATCATAGGCCATCTCGGAACATTTGAAGGTGACGAAAAGCTGCCCGCCCTCGTTCCAGCCGCCGATGGCGAACACCTTGCCGCCGACTTTCCAGACATGGGCGCCGCCCCACTGAACGACATGCGTCGTGGCGGGCAATGACGCGCAGAAGCCGTTGTAATCGTCGAGCTTCATCGAGTTCTTCCCTGTCATCCGAATCGGCAGCTGATTATGCGCAGTCACTGACAATAAAAAAGCGCGCCGCACCAGTCCGGTGCGACGCGCTTCGCGTTCATTCAAGCTCGCCCGAATCAGGCGGCGGCCTCCGTCGCCACCACGGTCGGCTTCGAGCGGAAGTTCAACCGGTCGGAGCCCGCGGTGACCTTGACGGTCGAACCGTCGAGGATCTCGCCGAGCAGGATCTTCTCCGCCAGCGGGTCCTGCAGCTCCTTCTGCATCACCCGCTTCAGCGGCCTGGCGCCGTAAGCCGGATCGTAGCCCTTCGACGCCAGCCACTCGATCGCGTCATGATCCAGCGCCAGCGTGATCTTGCGATCGGTAAGCAGGTTCTCCAGCCGCTTGAGCTGGATCTCGACGATACGGTCCATATCCAGACGGCGCAGCCGGTGGAACAGGATCACCTCGTCGACGCGGTTGAGGAACTCCGGCCGGAACGAGGCCTTCACCACGGCCATCACTTCGTCGCGCACGGCGTCGACATCCTGGTCGTCGCCGAGATTGACCAGATATTCGGCGCCGAGGTTCGACGTCATGATGATCAGCGTGTTGCGGAAGTCGACCGTGCGGCCTTGGCCATCGGTCAGCCGGCCGTCGTCGAGCACCTGCAGGAGCACGTTGAACACGTCCGGATGTGCCTTCTCGATCTCGTCGAACAGCACAACCTGATAGGGCCGGCGCCACACCGCTTCGGTCAGCGCACCGCCTTCCTCATAGCCGACATAGCCGGGAGGCGCGCCGATCAGCCGGGCGACGGAGTGCTTCTCCATGAACTCCGACATGTCGATGCGCACCAGCGCGGTCTCGTCGTCGAACAGGAAGCTGGCCAGCGCCTTGGTGAGTTCGGTCTTGCCGACGCCGGTCGGTCCGAGGAACATGAACGAGCCGATCGGCCGGTTCGGGTCCTGCAGTCCGGCGCGGGCGCGGCGCACGGCCTTGGACACCGCCTGCACGGCTTCGCCCTGGCCGACGACCCGCTTGCCGATCTCGTCTTCCATGCGCAAGAGCTTCTCGCGCTGCCCTTCCAGCATCTTGTCGACCGGAATGCCGGTCCAGCGGGACACGACATGCGCGACATGGTCGGGCGTGACCACCTCTTCCACCATGCCGGTCTTGCCGTCCTGCGCTTCGGCCTCCTTGAGCTTCTTCTCGAGCTCCGGGATCTTGCCGTAGGCAAGCTCGCCGGCGCGCTGGAACTCGCCCTTGCGCTGCGCGATCGCCAGTTCGTTGCGCGACTCGTCGAGCTGCTTCTTCAGGTCGGCGGCAAGGCCGAGCTTCTGCTTTTCGGCCTGCCATTTCGCGGTCAGCTCGCTCGATTCCTCCTCAAGGCTGGCGAGTTCCTTCTCCAGCCGGGCAAGGCGGTCCTTCGAGGCCTCGTCCTTCTCCACCTTCAGTGCCTCGCGCTCGATCTTGAGCTGCATGATGCGGCGGTCGATCTCGTCCAGCGCCTCGGGCTTGGAATCGACCTGCATGCGCAGCCTGGACGCCGCCTCATCGACCAGGTCGATGGCCTTGTCCGGCAGGAAGCGGTCGGCGATGTAGCGGTTGGAAAGCGCCGCCGCCGACACCAGCGCGGAATCGGAGATGCGCACCTTGTGGTGCTGCTCGTATTTCTCCTTCAGGCCGCGCAGGATCGAGACGGTGTCCTCAACCGTCGGCTCGTCGACGAAGACGGGCTGGAAACGGCGGGCAAGGGCGGGATCCTTTTCGACATGCTTGCGGTATTCGTCGAGCGTGGTGGCGCCGACGCAGTGCAGCTCGCCGCGTGCAAGCGCCGGCTTCAAAAGGTTCGACGCGTCCATCGCACCGTCCGCCTTGCCGGCGCCGACCAGTGTGTGCATCTCGTCGATGAACAGGATGATGTTGCCGCTGGCCGAGGTGACCTCGTTGAGCACGGCCTTTAGCCGCTCCTCGAACTCGCCGCGATATTTGGCGCCGGCAATCAGCGCGCCCATGTCGAGCGCCATCAACTGCTTGTCCTTCAGTGATTCCGGCACGTCGCCATTGACGATGCGCAGCGCCAGGCCCTCGGCGATCGCCGTCTTGCCGACGCCCGGCTCGCCGATCAGCACGGGATTGTTCTTGGTGCGCCGCGACAGCACCTGGATGGTGCGGCGTATCTCGTCGTCGCGGCCGATGACCGGGTCGAGCTTGCCGGCACGGGCGTCGGCGGTCAGGTCGCGCGCGTATTTCTTCAGCGCGTCATAGCCCTGCTCGGCGCTAGCCGAGTCGGCAGTGCGGCCCTTGCGGATATCGTTGATGGCCTGGTTGAGCGCTTGCGCGGTCACACCTGCCTTGGACAGAATGTCGGCGGTCTTGGCCGACTTCTCCATGGCGAGCGCCTGCAGCAACCGCTCCACGGTGACGAAGCTGTCGCCGGCCTTCTTGGCAAGGTCCTCGGCGGTGGAAAACACCTTGGCGAGAGGCTGGGCCAGATAGAGCTGGCCATTGCCGCCTTCGACCTTGGGCATGGCTTCGAGTGCGGCCTCGACGCCGAGCTTGACGTCGCGGACGCCGCCGCCGGCGCGCTCGATCAGGGACGCGGCAAGGCCCTCGTCATCGTCGACGAGCACCTTGAGTATATGTTCGGGGGTGAATTGCTGGTGATTGCGGGAGAGCGCCATGGTCTGCGCAGACTGGATGAAGCCGCGCACGCGCTCTGAGTATTTTTCAAGATTCATGCCTGTCTCCTTCCATCACCGGCCCGCTTTGCGGCACCGGATCAGATTGCGGTGACGGAACCCGCCCATGAGAGCCGAGCCCTGTTCAGCCGAGATATGGTGTATGGGCTGCGCTCGCTCAAGGCGCCTTGATGTCATCAAAGCAGAATATTCCAGGGCGCGCACAAACGAAAACGGCGGAGATCGCTCTCCGCCGTTCGCAATGCCTGAAATGGGGCCCGGATCAGTCGTTCGCGTCGGCGGCGACAGGCTCGCCGGGAGCTTCGCCGGCAACGGGCGTCGGCTCGCTGGCGACAGGCCCGATCGCCCGGTCCGCTTCCTCGGCCGGCCTGGCGCCGGCGGGGTCGCCATTGCCCGCCGCGTTGCGCGTTTCGTTTGAACTTTCGGGGCTGCCGGCTTCGGGGTTCAAGCCCTCCGGCTGTTTGCCCTGCTCGTCACTGCCGGCCTGCTCGGCATAGCTGCCGCGCTGGCGCCGCGGACGCCGTGGCCGGCGACCGCCATTCGCGGCTTCGTTGAGCTCGGCCTGGGCTGCGAGCGCGGCCGGCGAGAAACCGTCGAACTGCGGCGCCTGCTCACCCTGGGGTCCGGCCTCGCCGGCTGCCTCGGGCTGCGCCTCGTTGCGGCGGTTCTGATCGAACTGCTGGCCGCCCTGCTCGCCGCGCTGGGCGTTTTCGCCACGCTGGCCGCTCTGGCCGTAGCCGCCGTTGCGGCGGTCGCGATGCCGGTCGCGGCCGCCGTTGTCGCGCTGGTTGTTGTCGCGGCGATTGTTGTTGTCGCGGCCGCCTTCCGGGTTGTAGGCGAGTTCCGCCGGCGTCCCTTCGATCACTGGCTGCGGCCCGGAGCCGTTCGCCGGCGCCTCGGCGCCGCCGCTATTGCCGGCATTGTCGAACTCGTCGCGATCCTCATCGAGATCGTCGTCGAAGTCGTCGCGGTTCTGCGGGACGTTCTGGATCGGCATCTGCGCCTGTGCGGCGGCAATGATGCGATTGTAGTGTTCGGCGTGCTGGAGATAGTTCTCCGCCATTACTCTGTCGCCGGAGCTTTGCGCGTCACGGGCGAGTGTGGCGTATTTTTCGGCGATCTGCTGAGCCGATCCGCGGATCTTCACGTCCGGGCCGTTGCTCTCGTAAGTGCGGGTCAGGGGATTCGGCCCCTTGCGGTTGTTGTTGTTGCCACCGCCGCCATTGTTGTTGCGACCGCGCATGCGCCTGTTCTGCTGTTGTGGCCTCATTAGACTCTCTTCATAGTGAATTTTCGAAAAACTCTTCACGAACGGAGGCGCTCATGCAGCCAGCCGTTTCGTCTCTTCACCGGCGTTCGCCCGCATCAATTGCGTTGGCGCCACGTGCCATCCTGTTCCGGTTACATCACTTGCCGAATGATTCCCGCACGAAGCTTGGGCGTCGTTTGCGCAAGAAGGCAGCTATTTCCAAGGAAAACCGAATCGCTGGGAGCACTGCCTGCTTCGTCTCATCCGGTTGAGCCGGACCCTAGCTGCATTCCCTGGTATTGCCAAGCGGTTTTTTCGCACTGCATCAGGGCTTTCAACGCTCGAACACCAGAACTCTGTCATTGCCGCCGAGGTCCAGGTAGGCGCCGGCAAGCCTGTAGCCGGCTGCCGCGAAAATCCCGCTGACTTCGTTTTTCTGCGTGTAGCCGATCTCGACCGCTACCTTGCCTTGCGTTTCCAGAAATCCTGCCGCGCCGGCGGCGATGACCCTATAGGGGTCCAAACCATCCACACCGCCGTCCAGGGCCTGATGGGGATCGAAATCGCGGACCTCGTCCTGCAGATTTCCGATCTCTCGACTAGGTATATAGGGAGGGTTCGAGGCAATTGCATGGTAGCGGCCCGAAACTTTTTCGAACCAGTTGGAATGCGAGGCTTTGAAGCGCTCGCCAAGCCCCAGATCCTGGGCATTTCCGGTTGCAGTCGCCAATGCGTCGGGCGAAATGTCGACGCCTGTCGCGGTCGCCGCCGGAACGGCGCTGAGCAGCGCCAGCGCGATGGCGCCGGTGCCCGTGCCAAGATCGAGAATACGGCATTCGCCCAGCCTTTCGGCCGTTGCCCGGGCGAAGGGCAAGACGGCGTCGACCAGCGTCTCGGTGTCCGGCCGGGGCTCCAGCGTCTCCGGCGACAGCGACAGGCGCAAACCGTAGAATTCGCGGTAGCCGAGGATGCGGTGCACCGGCTCGCCTGCGACGCGACGCCTCAGGGCCGCTTCAACGGCCGAAAGCGCCGCCGAACCCACCTCGTGCCCCGGCTCGGCAATCGCCCGGGCGCGGGTCGTGCCGGAGAAATGTTCGACGATCAGCCGGGAATCGAGCGCCGGATCGTCGATGCCGGCGGCGGCCAGACGCTCGCGCGCCGCCCTGAGCAGCGGCCCTAGCGCGGCAGGCAGTCGATCAGCCATCGAGGCTCATATCGGCAAGCAGTTTAGACTGATGGTCGGCGATCAGCGCGTCGATAATCTCGTCGAGCTCGCCCATCATCACCCGGTCGAGCTTATAGAGCGTGAGATTGATGCGGTGGTCGGTGACGCGCCCTTGCGGGAAGTTATAGGTGCGGATGCGCTCCGACCGGTCGCCCGACCCGACCTGCGATTTGCGCGACGACGAGCGCTCCTCATCCGCGCGGCTGCGCTCGAGATCGTAAAGTCGGGCCCTCAGGATCTGCATCGCGCGCGCCCGGTTCTGGTGCTGCGACTTCTCCGCCTGCACCACCATGATGCCGGTCGGCAAATGGGTGATGCGCACCGCCGAATCGGTGGTGTTGACGTGCTGGCCGCCGGAGCCCGAGGCGCGCATCGTGTCGATACGGATGTCTTCCGCCCGGATCTCAATATCGACCTCCTCGGCTTCGGGCAGCACGGCTACCGTCGCCGCCGAGGTGTGGATGCGCCCGCCGGCTTCGGTTTCCGGCACGCGCTGGACGCGGTGCACGCCGGATTCGAACTTCAGATGCGCGAAGACGCCCTTGCCCGACACCGAGGCGATGATTTCCTTGTAGCCGCCGACCTCGCCATCGCTGGCCGATACCACCTCGAAGCGCCAGCCGCGCGAGGCGGCATAGCGCTCATACATGCGGAACAGGTCGCCGGCGAACAAGGCCGCCTCATCGCCGCCGGTGCCGGCGCGGATTTCAAGGATGGCGTTCCTCTCGTCGGCCGCGTCCTTGGGCAGAAGCAGGATCTGGATGTCTTTCTGCAACGCCTCGATGCGGCTCTCGACCTCTGGCAGGTCCGCCTCGGCCAGCGCCCGCATGTCGCCGTCGGTCGCCTTGTCGGCCAGCATCGCCTCGAGGTCCGCCTGTTCCTGCTCGGCGGCGCGCAACGCCCGGATCTTGCCAACCATCTCCTGGATGTCGGCATATTCCGAAGCCATCTTCACATATTGATCGGCGGCGGGTCCGGCCGACATCTGCGCTTCGAGCATGTCGAAACGCTTGACGACTTGATCCATACGGTCGCGGGGCAGGTTGATCATGGTCTTCGAACTTCGATGGAATTCACGTCAGGGCGAGTCGAAAATGGGGAGTTTCGAGAACCGGAGCGGAATGTACATTTGGGTACATGAGCACCGGAAGCGCAGAAAATCGCCATTTGCAGAACCGCCCTCACGTGAATCTAGAGCGGAATCGAACGATCGTCTGCAAAGGCCTGTAGCAAGGCCCGCATCGGCGTCCCCTGGCTGGGCGCCATCAGATTGTCCCTGAAGAAGTCTTTCAGTTCCTGCAGCGGCAGCTCCGTCAGCATCGCCTTGACCGGGCCGATCGAGGCCGGCGACATCGAGATCGACCGGAAGCCCAGGCCGATCAGCGCCATGGCCGAGATCGGCTTGCCGGCAAGTTCGCCGCAGAGCGTGACCGGCGTGTTGTTGCGCACGCCGGCATCGGTGATCGTCTTCAGCACCCGTAGGAACGGCGTCGACAGAGTGTCGAAGCGGTCGGCGAGCTGGGTGTTGCCGCGATCGACGGCCATGACGAACTGGAAGAGATCGTTGGAGCCGACCGAGACGAAGTCCACCGCCTTCATCAACTCGTCGAGCTGGAACAAGAGTGAGGGCACTTCCAGCATCGCGCCGAGCTTGAGGCTTGTGGGCAGATGATGCGCGAAGCGCGACAGATGCCGGACCTCGCGGTCGATGATCTCGCGCGCCTGCGCGATTTCCGACAGCTCGGTCACCATCGGCAGCATCAGCTTCAGCTCGCGGCCGCCGCATGCCTTCAGCAGCGCCCGGATCTGAGTTCTGAGCAGGCCGGGGCGGTCGAGCGTCAACCGGATCGCCCGCCAGCCGAGCGCCGGGTTCTCTTCCTGGATCGCGCCCTTAAAGTAAGGCAGCACCTTGTCGCCGCCGATGTCGATGGTGCGGAACGTCACCGGCTTGCCGCGCGCCGCCTCGAGCACGTCGCGGTAAAGCCGCTCCTGAGCCTCGGCGCGCGGGAAGGTCGAGGCAACCATGAACTGCAATTCGGTGCGGAAGAGTCCGATGCCAGCGGCGCCTGACTCGGTCAGCTGCGGCAGGTCGACGGCTAGACCGGCATTCATCAGGAGATCGACCGGAACTCCGTCCTTGGTCAGCGACGGCTTCTTGCGCAGCTCGCGGTAGACTTCCTGCCGCCTGGCCCGGAAGCGGACTTTTTCGGCATAGGCGGCCTCGAGGTCCGACTGCGGTCGCAGGTGGATGATGCCTTCTTCGCCGTCGACGATGATAGCATCGCCGTTTTCCGCCATCGACACCGCGCCCTTCATCTGGCCGGCGACAGGAATGCCCATGGCGCGCGCGACGATGACGACATGACTGGTGGCGGCGCCGTCCTCCAGCACCAGGCCACGCAGCTTGTCGCGCGGATAGTCGAGCAGTTCGGCCGCGCCCATCGAGCGGGCGACGATGATGGCGTCCTTGGGCAGCGAGGTCGCGACATCCTCCGGGCCACGCCCCATCAGCTGGCGCAGCAATCGGTTTGCGAGGTCGTCGAAATCGCTCATCCGCTCGCGCAGATAGGGGTCTGTCATGTGCAGCATGCGGGCGCGCATGTCGCTCTGCACCTTCTCGACCGCTGCTTCCGCCGTCAGGCCGTTGCGGATCGCCTCTTCCAGCCGGCGCACCCAACCGCTGTCATTGGCGAACATACGATAGGCCTCGAGCACCTCGCGGTGCTCGCCTTCGAAGGCGACCTCGCGCCGCTCCAGCATGTCGTCGATGGAGAGCCTGAGCGAGCCGAGCGAGGACTGCAGCCGGCGCACCTCCTCCTCGCTGTCCTCGTTGAACAGGTTGGTGACGACGATGCGCGGCTCGTGCAGCACGACATGGCCGAGCCCGACGCCTTCGTTGAAGGAAAGGCCGGTGAAGCTCACCGGGCGGCGCAGGTCGAGCTCCAGCCCAGGCCGGGTGAGGCGCGCGAGATCGCCGGTGGCGATCATTTCGGCGATCACCATCGCCGTGGTTTCAAGCGCCTCGACCTCGTCGTCGCGATAGTGGCGCATGGTCTTGTTCTGCACCACCAGCACGCCCAGCGTGCGCCCTGCCCTCAGCACCGGCACGCCGAGGAAGGAATTGTAGATCTCTTCGCCCGTCTCCGGCAGGTAGGCGAAGGCCGGATGCTCCTGCGCGTTGGAGAGGTTGAGCGGCCGCGCGCTGGCGGCGATCGTGCCGACTAGGCCCTGCCCGAGCCTGAGCTGCGCCAGGTGGACGGCGTTGGGGTTCAGACCTTCGGTTGCGTAGAGTTCGAGCACCGAGTCCGCGCGCAGCACATAGAGCGAGCAGACTTCGGCGACCATGTTGGAGGCGATGTCACGCACGATGCGGTCGAGCCGCTCCTGCGGCTCCAGCGGCTCCTGCATGAGCTCGCGAAGCCGTTTGAGCAGAACGCGCGGGCCACTGGCCGTATCACGCATCGCGGCTTGTTCTCCAATGGGCATTCCGCCCGCCGCAGTTTCTCCCGCGGCCGGCGTTCACGCAACAACTGACTCAGTTCTTGCTATTGCTTATCGAGCCCGTAGACGGAATGCAAAGTACGAACTGCAAGTTCCGTATAGGGACCGTCGATCAATATCGAAATTTTGATCTCGGAAGTGGTGATGGCGCGGATGTTGATCGCCTTGTCGGCCAGCGCCTTGAAAGCGGTGGCGGCGACGCCGGCGTGGCTCCTCATGCCGATGCCGATGACCGAGACCTTCGACATGCCGGCTTCCGACTGCACGACGTCATAGCCGACTTCCGGCTTCAGCTTCTCCAGAACGGCAAGCGCCTTGTCGACATCGCCGGACGGCACGGTGAAGGTCATGTCGGTGAACTTGCCGTCCTCGGAGATGTTCTGGACGATCATGTCGACATTGATGTTGGCCTCGGCCAGCGGGCCGAAGATGCCGGCGGCGACGCCTGGGCGGTCGCCAACGCGGCGCAGCGAGATTTGCGCTTCGTCCTTGGCGTAAGCAATTCCGGTGACGACCTGCTGTTCCACGATCTCTTCCTCGTCGCAAATGAGCGTTCCGGGCGGATTGAGCAAATCCCCCATTCCGGGCGCATCGGGATCGTCGAAGGACGACCGCACGAAGGTACGCACCCTGTGTACCATGGCAAGCTCGACCGAGCGCACCTGCAGCACCTTGGCGCCGAGAGAGGCCATTTCGAGCATTTCCTCGAACGAAATCTTGGCCAGCCGCCGCGCCTTCGGCTCGATGCGCGGATCGGTGGTATAGACGCCGTCGACGTCGGTGTAGATATCGCAGCGGTCGGCCTTGACCGCCGCGGCGATCGCCACGGCGCTCGTGTCGGAGCCGCCGCGGCCGAGCGTGGCGATGCGGTTGTCCGGTCCGATGCCCTGGAAGCCGGCAATCACCGCCACCTGGCCCTCACCGAAACGCTTGACCAGGAAGGAGCCGTCGATGTCGAGGATGCGCGCCGCGCCATGCGCATTGTCGGTCTTGATCGGGATCTGCCAGCCCTGCCAGGACCGTGCATGGATGCCCATATTCTGCAGCGTGATCGCCAGAAGACCGGCCGTGACCTGCTCGCCGGAAGCAACAACAGCGTCATATTCGCGCGCGTCGTGCATCGGCGAGGCTTCGCGTGTCCAGGCGACCAGCTCGTTAGTCTTGCCGGCCATGGCCGAGACCACCACGGCAACGTCGTGACCGGCATCGACCTCGCGTTTGACATGACGCGCCACATTGCGGATGCGGGCGATGTCGGCGACCGAGGTTCCGCCGAATTTCATCACGATGCGCGCCATGGAAGCGAAATGCCTTTGACTGAAGCCGGTTCGAGGCCGGAACGAGAGGAAACGCCGGTTTAAGCCCGGCGCCGGAATGCGCGGCCTCCTTAGCCAAAACAGCAAGGCTTCGCAAGCGAGCGCGTCTGTCAGCGGTCCGGCACCGTCTATCCTGACAGAATCTTGTCGCCGATATGCCACACGATTGATGAAACGGCCCGTTGGAGATTGTCATGACCGAAATCCTGGAAATCGTCACCTTCCGCCTCAAGCCCGGCACCGAAGCCGGTTTTATCGCCAATGACGGGGCCAGACCGACTGGCTCACCCGGCAGCCGGGCTTCCTCAGCCGGCATCTCGGCCGGCGTGAGGATGGAAGCTGGGTGGACGGCGTGCGCTGGCAGAGCATGGAACAGGCCCAGGCGGCGGCCGACCGCATCATGGCCGAGATCGGCGACAGCGAGGCCATGCAGGCGATCGAGCCGGCCAGCGTCGCCATGAGCCATGCCAAAATTGTCCTATCGCGGAGGTCCGACACCCGCTCATACCTTCCGGCGGGCAACCGGCTCAGGCAGCGCTTTGCCATAGGCCCGGACAATCGAGGACGAAACCGGCCGACGAGACCGTCAGGATGGCCTCATAGCCAAAGGCCGGCGCGGCATAGGCGTAGCGGTTTTCGTCAAGCCGCCGATAGGTCTGGTCGAGGCGCGTGAGCCTGAGCTCGGGAAAAGCCAGGTAGGCGGCGGGAGCCGGCGTCGCCATGCCGATGCCAAGATTGAAGCGGCGGACCGCTACCAGGTTCGTGGCCGGCGTGAAGCCAAGGTCGATATCGACGAGGCCCGCGACCTCGGCGTGGCCCACGCCGTTCAGCATCCACTGGCCATCGGCAAGCCGCTCGATCTCGCAATGCAGCTCCTGCGCGCCGACAAAACCGTCGACGCACGCGGAGCGTGTGCTCCAGCCGACATCGCATTCCACCGCATAGGCGAGGCTGCAGGCCCTACCGTCATGGGCGAAGAGTGCATGGCCCTCGAGGCGCCAACCCCGGTCGGTCGCGCTGAGCAGGCAGGCATCATGGCCCTCAAGATCGAGACGGCGCCAGAGGATCGATGAGTGGGGTTGCATGATCGGGCCTCCTTCCTGGACATCATGCCTTCCATTCGTCCGACATGGCGATCGCGTTTCCGCGGCGGCCGGATCAAGCTGCCATGTGCTGACATCCGACGACAACCGGCATGCGCGGATGCTTGCTGGCAACGCGTGTGGCAGCAGCCGAAAACCCTGCCTTGACTTTTGGCGCCAAGGACCCGACTTCCTAGCGTTCCACAGCGCCGCGCGTCCTTCGGGACGCGCAGAGGACGCTGTGGCACTTTGACTTTGCGCATGATCGGCACCGATTTTCGGGGTCGTGCGCTGGAGAGCCGCCTATGCCAGAGCCCCGCCGATCGACCATCGATGCCGGAGAAGTCGAGCGCTTTTCCGCCCTTGCCGCCGAATGGTGGAACCCGAACGGCAAGTTCCGTCCGCTCCACAAGCTCAATCCGGTGCGGCTTGCCTATATCCGCGACCAGGTGGCGGCGCGTTTCGGCCGCGATCCGCGCGCTGCGCGACCTTTCGAAGGCCTGCGCTTCCTCGACATCGGCTGCGGCGGCGGGCTTTTATGCGAGCCGATGGCCAGGCTTGGCGCCGAAGTGGTCGGCGCCGACGCTTCCGCGACCAACATCGAAGTGGCGAAGCTGCACGCGGCGGAGGCCGGCGTCAGTGTCGATTATCGCGCCACCACGGCCGAGGCGCTGGCCGATGCCGGCGAGACCTTCGACGTCGTCCTCAACATGGAGGTGGTCGAGCATGTCGCCGATGTCGACCTGTTCCTCGCCAAATGCGCCCAGATGGTCCGTCCCGGCGGCATCATGTTCGTCGCCACCATCAACCGCACGCTGAAAGCGCTCGGCCTTGCCATCATCGGCGCCGAATATATCCTGCGCTGGCTGCCGCGCGGCACGCATCACTTCGGCAAGCTGGTGCGGCCGGAGGAACTGGAAAAGGCGCTGGGCGCCGCCGGGCTCAGGGTGATCGACCGCACCGGCGTCATCTATCATCCGCTGGCCGACCGCTGGCAGAAGTCCAGGGACATGGACGTTAACTACATGGTGCTGGCCGAGAAAGCCTCGGTCTGATCGCGTCAGACCTCAGGCTTCCAAGGTCCGATGGTACCCCGCCAATAGGACCAGCCGGCGGCAAGGAGGATCAGCCCCGCGACGCCGCCGGCTCGATCCGAGCCGGCGCAGGCGCGCCGGCCTGGCTTTGCGCCTTGGTCGTGATGAAGACGCCGGCGGTGATGATGGCCGCCCCCAGCCAGGTCAGAAGCCGGTAATGCTCGCCCAGGAACAGCGTGCCGGCGAACAGGCCGACGGCCGCCGCGACATAGCCGATCTGGCTGAGATAGACCGGGCCGCCGACCGCCTGCAGGCGAAAGAAGAAGGCGAACATCGCCGAGGCCGACGCAACCTGGCCGACGACGACAAGCGGCACGGCGCCGAGCGGAGCGAAGGCTTGCGTACCCAAAAAGCCGACGATGCCGATTAGAAGCAGCGTGGCCGAGGCCAGATGGCTGCCGACCGCCAACTCGATAGGCCCGGTGCCTTCCGGCCAGTCGACGGTGCGGTAGATGTTGCCGGCGGCAAGGCTGACCGGGATGAGCAAGCCGACCGCGACCCAGAAATAGTCGGCCGGCTGACCGGCCTCGCCGCGGGTGAGCGCGACCATCACCGCGCCGACGAAGCCGACGGCGATGCCGACAACGCCAAGCAGATTGGGGCGCCTGACACCGAGCAGGATCGAAAACACCAGTGTGATGACCGGCGACAGCGTGAACATAATGCCGGTGTAGCCGGCGCCGAGATGCGGGATAGCCGAAAACATCAACAGATTAGGGATGGCGTAGGAAATCGCCGCGGTGACAAAGAAGTAGCGCAGCTTGTGCGGTGTCAGCCGGATGCGTTCGCCGCGCAGAAGAAGCGCAAGCAACAGCACGCCGCCGGCGCCCAGCGAGATGACGAAGGCCCAGACCATGGCCGGTACGCCGGCAGCGGTGGCGAGCTTGCCGAACGGCAGCGTCATGCCGAGCAGACTACCGGTCACGACCAGAAGGCCAATCGCGGAATCCCAGAGAAATTTCATCGGGCTGTCCTGTCGCTGCGTGACCGCTTGGCGGCCGGTTCTTCTTGCGATAATATAGCGTAAAGATTCTTTATGTCAAGATACTTTGCGGTGAGCAATATGGATCGAGCGGGCAGGGCCATGGAACAGTGGCGGCGGGAGCGGCCGGATCTCGACGTGTCGCCGATGGGCGTCATCGGGCGCCTGAACGAAGCCTCCGCGCTCATCGCGCGCGACCGGCTGGCGCCGGTCTTCGCCCGCTTCGGTTTGCAATCCGGCGAATTCGACGTGCTGGCGACATTGCGCCGTTCCGGCGCGCCTTGCGCGCTGACGCCGACCGAGCTCTATGAGGCGACGATGGTCACGTCCGGCGCCATGACCGCCCGGCTCGACCGCCTGGAAAAGGCCGGACTGATCCAGCGCGCGCCGCACCCCAGCGACAGGCGAGGTGTCGTCGTCGCGCTCACTGCTAAAGGCCGCGAGCTCGCCGACGAGGCCCTTGCGGCCCATGTCGCCAACGAGCACCAGATCCTTTCAGGTCTGACGGGCGAAGACCGGGAAGTGCTGGCGAAACTGCTGGAAAAACTGATCGTCAGCTTGAGCTCGCCGTCCTAGTTCCGGTCGTCCGGAAAGCTCGGGATCGGCATGAACTCGATGCCGTCCTCGACAAGGCTTTGCGCCTCCTCCGGCGTCGCTTCGCCATAGATGCCGCGCGGGTCGGTCTCGCCGAAATGGATCTTGCGCGCTTCCTCTGCGAACTTGTCGCCGACATAGTCGGCATTCTCGCGCACCTTCTCGGCCAGCGCCTTCAACTGAGCCAGCGCCTGCCTCTGTGCCTCGCCCATGGCCAAGGCGACCTTCTCTCGGCTGCGGGACGTGGAGACGGCCGGCGCCATCAGCGCCTTCTCGACCTTGTGCGAGCCGCAGCTCGGGCAATCGACAAAGCCGCGCTTCTTCTGGGTATCGAAATCGTCATTGCTGCGGAACCAGGCTTCGAATTCATGCTCGTTTTCGCAGATCAGGGAAAAACGGATCAAGAGGCAGCACCCCTGAGACGCGGCGCTTCGCTTGTCCCCGCATTCACGGTGAAATCCCGCGCATTCTTCAGATTGGGGATCTTGCGGCGCGCGGCAAGCGACTGGGCCGGATCGATCTCGGCGACGATCACGCCTGGCTCGTGATGCGCGGCCTCGGCGACGATGCGCCCCCACGGATCGACGATCAGCGAATGGCCATAGGTCTCGCGCCCGTCCTCATGCAGGCCGCCTTGCGCGGCGGCGATGACATAGGCGCCGTTCTCGATGGCGCGGGCGCGCAGCAGCACATGCCAATGCGCCTCCCCGGTCTGGCGCGTGAAAGCGGCGGGCACCGTCAGCACCTCGGCCCCGGCCATCGCCTCGGCGCGGAACAGCTGCGGAAAGCGCAGGTCGTAGCAGACGGCAAAGCCCAGCCTCGTTCCGTTGATCTCGGTCACGGCCGCTTCCGTTCCCGGTTCGTAAGACGCGGATTCGCGCCAGCTCTCGCCATTGTCGAGATCGACATCGAACATATGGATCTTGTCGTAGCCGGCGATCAGCTGGCCGTCAGGTGAAAACAGGAACGCCCGGTTGGCGAGCTTGCCGTCGGCGCGCCGGATCGCCGTCGAGCCGATATGCAGATAGATGCCGAGCTCCTTCGCCAGCCTGCGCGCGGTGGCGACGACCACGTCCTTGTCCTCGGTGGTGAAGGCGGCTGTCCCCGCCTGCTTGTCGCGGATCAGCGCGCCGGTCATTTCCGGCGTCTGCACATAGGTGGCGCCCTGATGTGCGGCATCGCGGACCAGCTTTTCCATGCCGGCCGCATTGCGCTCCGGGCTGGTCCCCGAACGCATCTGCACCGCCGCCGCCTTGAAAACGCCCATGATCAAACCCTCGCTCCGTTTGCAAGCAGCGCGTCCAGCCGGCCCTGCGACTCCAATTCATGGAGGTCATCGCAGCCGCCGACATGCGTGCCGCCGATGAATATCTGCGGAAAGGTGGTGCGCCCATGCGCCCGTGAAATCATTTCCTGGCGCAATTCCGGCGAGAATGAAGCGTCGTGCTCAGTATAGGTCACGCCCTTGCGCTCGAGCAACCGCTTGGCGGCCGTGCAATAACCGCACATCATACGCGTATAGATCGTCACATCGACCATCGATCAGCAATCCTGCCTGTGCACATCGCTTATCAGTTGCGCGAAGGCGACATGCACCAAAACAACAACTTAAGCACTATATAGTTGCAGACTCATCGGCCCGGAAGTCCCCCGGCAGGACGCGCGCGAAGGTCAGCACGTCGACCGCGCCGGCGCCGCCCCTCTTCAGCGCCTTGGCCACAGCCCGCACCGTGGCGCCGGTGGTGTAGACATCGTCCACGACCAGCAGCCGGCGGCCCGCTATCTCGATTTCACCTTCCGGCGGCACGCGAAAGGCGGCGCGCACATTCTCCTCGCGCTCGTGCCGTTCGAGCCCCACCTGCTGGCGCGTCAGCCTCACGCGCCTGATCGCGGAGGGCGAAAAGGGCAGCCCACCGAGTTTTGCAACGGCCCGTCCGAGCTCCGCCGATTGGTTGAACTGGCGCCGGAAGAAGCGTCGCCAATGCAGCGGCACCGGCACGACCAGCTCGGCCTCCGCGATCAGCTCCGCGCCGGCACGCATCATCCACTTCGCCATCCAGGGCGAGAGGTCGGTGCGATCCTGATATTTCAGCCCTTGCACCATCTGCCGCGCGACGCCCGAATAGATGACAGCGGCCCGCGCCCGCTCGAAGGGCGGCGGATCGGCGATCGCCTCAGCGGAAAGAAACCCTTCGCCCATGTCGTGGGTGAAGGGCGTGCCCATCACCGGGCACCAGGGTTTTTCCAGCAGTCTGAGCTTCGGCCAACAGGCGCCGCACAAGACGCCGGGCTGCGACACATGGCGACGGCAGCCTGCGCAAACCGGCGGGAACAACAGACGCGCCGGCCAGGCCAGCGCCTGCCGGGCCATATCCTGGACCGCTATGGTCTTGATCTTGTGCACCGGATCGGCCACGTGAAAGGAAACCCGCGCTACCTTAACACCACTGCGGCATGTGCGGACAACAGGAAGCTTTTCATTGCAGCCCTTGATTGACACTGAGCTCTGGCTCGCGCGCAAGCGCCGGGCGCTCTCGCGCCCCGTCGAAGGCTCCGATTTCCTGATGCGCCGCGCCGCGGAGGATCTTGCCGACCGGCTGGGTGCCGTCGAACGCCGCTTCGACAGGGCGGCCGCGCTGTTCTGTCAGACGTCGGGGGCGGCGGACGTGCTTGCCGACAGCGGCAAGGTCGGCGAGATCGTGCGCGTCGAGATGGACGACGCGCTTCTGGCCGGCAGCCCCGGCCTGGTGGCGCCGCCGGAAACCGTGCCGTTCGAGGAAGGCAGCCTCGATCTCGTCGTTTCCCTGCTCTCGTTGCACGCGATGAACGACATTCCCGGCGTGCTCGCGCAAATCCGCCGGGCGCTGAAACCGGACGGCCTGTTCCTGGGCGCTCTCGCCGGCGCGGGCACGTTGGCTGAATTGCGCGAAAGCATGCTTGCGGCCGAGACGGAGCTGTACGGCGGCGCAAGCCCGCGCATCCTTCCCTTCACCGACGTGCGCGACGCGGGCGCGCTGTTGCAGCGCGCCGGCCTGGCCTTGCCTGTCGCCGATGTCGAAACGGTCGCGGTGCGCTACGACACGCTGTTCGATCTCGCTGCCGATCTGCGCGCGATGGGCGAAACCAGCGTTCTCGTCGATCGCAGCCGCCGGCCGGCCGGCAGACGGCTCTTTGCCCGCGCCGCGGAAATCTATGCGGAACGGTTCTCGGACCCGGACGGCCGTGTGCGCGCGAGTTTTTCGGTTGTCTGGATGTCCGGCTGGGCGCCCGACGCCTCGCAGCAAAAACCGCTCAGGCCAGGATCGGCCAAGGTTTCGCTGAAAACTGTCCTGGAGGACGTGCGGAAGCGTTGACTGCCGCCTCTGATTGCCTGACCGGCACGCTCAGGGGGAGAAAGCTTGGACCAGTCTGCTGTTGTTATCGCTAAACAACCACTGGAGCGCATCCGCCGCCTTGCCGACCCCGCCGATGATCACGAGCGACAGCACCGTGACGATTAGGCCATATTCGATAGCCGTGGCGCCCGTCTCATCTTTAATGAATTGCTGCAGCAGGTTCTTCATGGCCATCACCCCTTATGCAGAAATTCTAATGTCCTACCCGTTAAGAAAGGTTAACGGTAAAAGCTTAACAGCGAATGAAATGCCGCTGTGCCAAAAAATCATTAACCAAGTCAGCACCCGCCGCTGCGGCTGCCATCATTGCGGATGACGCAGATTGAACTGGGCAATGGCTGCAGCACGCTACGGCGCAGCGTATATGTATTGAGGCGATGGCCGATCGATCCGGTCGCCGTCATATCGAGCCCGCCGGCGAAGCCATCGCGGGCGCTTTGCGGCCGGGTCTGGTTGTCCAGGAAAGGCGTTGCGATCAGCGCCAGCGCCACCGCGGCCGAGCCGAAGAGAAGCGTGACCCGCAGGATACCCATGCCGGCGTCCACGACGCGGAAGCCTCGGTCGGGCCGGATCGAGTGCCAGTCTCTTTCAAGGCTCATGCCGTGTTTCCCAATCATCGACGATATCGCCGCGCGAAACGGCCTCGGGCAATTTTTCACGTCGAGATAAATCTTGCATTAACGCTGGCTACGCAGCCCCGGCAAACGTGCGAAAACATTCACCGTTTCCGGGCAACGGCGAGCTGCGGCGAAGTCGGCCGTGAATCTACAAAAGATCGATGAGGAACTGGATCAGCGGCGCGTCGGCCGGGGGCATCGGATAGTCGCGCATCTGCCGCGGCCTGACCCATTTGAGCCCCTGCCCTTCCCTGGGCTGCGCGATCCCGCGGAAGCGGCGGCAGACGTAGAGCGGCATCAGGAGATGAAAATCGTCATAGGAGTGGCTGGCGAAGGTGAGCGGCGCAAGGCACGGAATTTCGGTCTCGATACCGAGCTCCTCATGCAATTCGCGGATCAGGCACTCCTCCGGCGTCTCGCCGGGCTCGACCTTGCCGCCTGGAAACTCCCACAGGCCGGCAAGCTGCTTGCCTTCCGGGCGCTGCGCCAGGAGCACGCGCCGGTCGGTGTCGACCAGCGCGCAGGCGGCGACCAGGAGCAGGCGCTTTCCGGTTGGCTTGACCTCGCTCATGCGCCCGGCGGCCGTCGATAGTGGTAGCGATAGACTTCCTCGAAGCCGAGCGACCGGTAGAGCGAAAGCGCCGGTAGGTTGCCGGCCTCGACCTGCAGCCAGGCCTCGCGCGCGCCGCGCAGCCGCGCCCATTTCAGCGCCGACAGGATGAGATTGCGGCCATGGCCCTTGTTGCGCGCCGCCTTTTCGGTGGCGACCTCGAACAGACCTGCGAGGTCGCCGTCGTGGACGCAGATCAGCGTCGCCAGCGGCTCGTTGCCGTCTTCGAGCGCGAACAGCCCCGCCTCCGGCTGGATGGCGCCGATGACCTCGGACAGGCCGGGCCGCAGCGAGGCGTCCGAGCCGCTCGTCCTCAGCGACGCGCCGATGAAGCGGCTGATGTCCTTGAGCGGTATCTGGTCCATGGCTGCGCCAAGCTCAAGCTCCTTCAGCGGCAGCCGCATGACCAGGGATTCGTCAAACCTGTTCCAGCCGGCCTTGTCGAGATGCGCGGACAGCACCTGCCCCGACAGCGGCGACATGCGAAAGGTCAGCGGCCGGCCATAGGCATCGAAGCGCCTCGCGGCGCGGCCGATGCGCTCCTCGATCGCGTGCGTGTCGCCCGGATCGAGCGGATTGACCGAGTTCAGGCGTTTGGCTGGGTGCCCGGCCGTGAGCCGCACCACCCAGGTCCCGTCATAATGAACCGCCGCCGCCGGCCAGGCGCGAAAACCCGCCGCCTCGTAGCGGCGCACGACCGCCAGCACGCTTGCCGGATGCCTGGACACCGGCGCCATCAGCTCCGGTAATCGCCGTTGATGGCGACATATTCCTTGGTGAGGTCGCAGGTCCACACCGTCGCCTTGCCGCGGCCGATGCCGAGATCGGCGCGGATGCGGATGTCGTCGCGCTTCATATAGGCCGAGGTCGCTTCCTCCGAATAAGCCGGATCGCGCTCGCCCTCATGCGCCAGGCGGTTGTCGCCGAACCAGATCGACAGCCGGTCGCGGTCGGCCGGCTCGCCGGCCTTGCCGACGGCCATCACCACGCGGCCCCAATTGGCGTCCTCGCCCGCGACCGCCGTCTTGACCAGCGGCGAATTGGCGATCGAGAGTGCGATCCGTTTGGCCGAACGCGCCGATTTGGCGCCGGTGACGGTAACTTCGACCTGCTTGCGCGCGCCCTCGCCGTCGCGCACCACTTGCAGCGCCAGCGACTTCAACACCTTGCCGAGCGCCCGGCGGAACGCGCCGAGCCGCGCATCCTTCGGATCGCTGATCGCCGGCGCGCCGCGCGCGGCGGCCTTGCCGGTGGCGAAGAAAAGCAGCGTGTCGCTGGTCGAGGTGTCGCTGTCGACGGTCACCGCATTGAAGGTCTTGGCCGTACCGCGCGACAACAGGTCCTGCAGCACGGGGGCTGCGATCGGCGCGTCGGTGGCGATGAAGGAAAGCATCGTCGCCATGTCGGGCGCGATCATGCCCGCGCCCTTGGCGATGCCGTTGATGGTGACGTCGGTATCGCCGAGTTTGACCGTCGCCGTCGCCACTTTCGGATAGGTGTCCGTGGTCATGATGGCCTTCGCCGCCTCGGTCCACAAATCCGGCTTGCCGTCCTTGACCAGGCCGGCCAGCAGATGGCTGAACTTGGTGGTGTCGAGCGGCTCGCCGATGACACCGGTCGAGGCCAGAAACACTTCGCTCTGCGAACATCCTGCGGCCTTGGCTGCCGCCTCACCGGTCAGCGCGGTCGAAGCCTTGCCCTTCTTGCCGGTGAAGGCGTTGGCGTTGCCGGAATTGACCACCAGCACGCGCGCCTTGCCGGCAGGCAGGTTCTGGCGGCAGAAATCGACCGGCGCCGACGGACATTTCGACTTGGTGAACACGCCGGCGACAGCCGTGCCGGGATCGAAGACCATGGCCAGCAGGTCGGTTCTGTTCCGGTACTTGATGCCGGCTTCGGCGGTCGCGATGCGCACACCTTCGATGGCCGGCATCTTCGGATATTTCTTCGGTGCGAGCGGCGAAATCGTAGCGGACATCGAGACCCCGGAGCGGCAGAACACGAAAGGAAGGCCGGTTTGCCCGATAGCGCGCGCCGGCGCAAGGGGCGTTCTGGCCGTGCCTTCGCGGCGTGGCCGGGGGCTTTGCGGTTGGAAACGCGTCGTTTCGTTTCATCGCCGAAGCCAATATGATCGGCGGCAGATTCACCGGCTAAGGAAGACCTCGATGGGCGAAACCGCCGTTCGCGGGCGCAAGTCGATCGGCGCGAAACGCAATCCCGAAAGCGCCGATGCCATCATCAACGCCGCCGAGGCGGTGCTGCGCGAGGCTGGCTATGCCGGCTTCTCGATCGAGGCCGTCGCCCGGCGGGCGCGGGCGGGCAAGCCGACCATCTACCGCTGGTGGCCGAGCAAGGCGGCGCTGCTGATCGAGATCTACCAGCGGCAGAAGCGCGTCGAGACGCCCGACACTGGGAACATCGAGGACGATCTGGCCGGCTTCCTTGAAAATCTTTTCGCGCATTGGCGCGACACCCCGTCGGGCAACATCTTCCGTTCGCTCATCGCAGAGGCCCAGTCGGACGAGACAGCGGCCGCAGCGCTTGCCGAATATTCGAACGGACGCCGCAGCCACACCGGCCGGATGATCGAGCGCGCCAAGGCGCGGGGCGAGGTCGCGGCCGATGTCGATGCCGGGATCGTCGCCGACCTGATCGCTTCCTTCGCCTGGCGGCATCTGCTGACCGAACGGCTCGACGAGGACGTGGCGGCGATCCGCGCGGCCGTGCGCTATATCGCGCGGGGAATAGTGACCGCCTGAACCAGAAAAGCAAAGGGCGCCCGAAGGCGCCCTTTGGAGGATACCCAGCGGGTAGCGGACTACTTGCTGCCTTCCAGCGCGTCGACGTCCTTCTTGAGTTTCTCGTCCGGAATCTCGACCTTGGCGGCTCCGCGCAGGTCCTTGACCATGGCGAAATACTTGTCGCGGATCACCGCCTGCTTGGCCTGGTCCTTGACGTCGTCGAAGGCCGGCGGCTGCTTGGCGCGCTTGTCCTCGAGCTTGATGACATGCCAGCCGAATTGCGTCTGCACCGGCTCCTTAGTGTACTTGCCGACGTCGAGCGCCAAGGCCGCCTTGTCGAATTCCGGCACCATCTGGCCCGGTCCGAACCAGCCGAGATCGCCGCCATTGGTTTTGCCCGAGGGGTCATTGGTGTGTTCGTTGGCGAGCTTCTGGAAGTCGGCGCCGCCGTCGAGCTGCTTGATGATCGCCTCGGCCTCTTCCTTCGTCTTCACAAGGATGTGACGCGCATGCACTTCATTGACCGGCGGCGTGTTGGCGATCTCCTGGTCGTAGCGGGCGCGCACTTCGGCATCGGTCACCTTGTCGACCACTTCCTTCTCGACCACCTCGCCATGCAGGGCGCGCGCCTGCAGGAAAGCCATGCGGCGCTGGAAGTCGGCATCCTTGTCGAGGCCAGCATCGACCGCCTTCTTGGCCATGACGCGGATTTCGATCGCCGCCGAAAGGGCGGCCGCGCGGCGCTGGTCGGGCGGCAGTTGCGCGAACTGCTGCGACAGTTCGCCTTCGGCGAGCTGAAGATCGGCCTCGGTCAGCTTCTCGCCATTGATGGTGGCGACCACCGCATTGGGATCGACCGGCTTCGCGGGCGCAGCGGCGGGCGCGGCTGCATCCGGCTTGGTCTCCTGCGCCATCAGCGGCGACAGGCAAAGAGCCGAGAGCCCGAAGGCCAGACCGAGACTGGCGAGCGAGGCGCGGCGGAACGACAGGGACATCGAGATAACTCCAAGGGATTGCCAATAAGGATCGCGTGAGCGAAAGGGTTCCAGATCAGTCGGATTGTGGCGGAATTTGGCGCTGCCCATAGGGCTAACGCGGCGTTGACATCGATTGAGCCCCCTCTTATCTGTCCAACGACTTGGCGTCCAGAACCGTTTTCCGGGCGCTTTTTGCGTTTGTCCGCATTCACGCGGATTTGATGGGCCCGCCAGGTGCCTGTCGCAAACGGCCAAAATTGCTATCGAAAGGGACCATTGGATGGTCAGTCTCGGCGGTCTCGCCCGTAAGGTTTTCGGTTCTTCCAACGACCGCCGCGTCAAGTCGACCCGGCCCAGGGTCGAAGCCATCAACGCGATGGAAAACGAGATGCGGGCGCTTTCCGACGCCGAGCTCGCCGGGCGCACGGAGAAATTCCGCCAGGATCTGGCCAACGGCGCTTCGCTCGAAGATCTCTTGGTTCCGGCCTTCGCCACGGTGCGCGAAGCGGCCCGCCGCGTGCTCGGCATGCGGCCTTTCGACGTCCAGTTGATCGGCGGCATGGTGCTTCACAATGGCGGCATCGCCGAGATGCGCACCGGCGAGGGCAAGACGCTGGTCGCCACCTTGCCGGTCTACCTCAATGCGCTCGCCGGCAAGGGCGTGCATGTCGTCACCGTCAACGACTATCTCGCCAAGCGCGACGCCGAATGGATGGGCCGCGTCTACAAATTCCTCGGCCTGACGGTTGGCATCATCGTCCACGGCCTTTCCGACGAGGAACGCCGCGACGCCTACGCCTGCGACGTCACCTATGCCACCAACAACGAGCTCGGCTTCGACTATCTGCGCGACAACATGAAGTATGAGCGCTCGCAAATGGTGCAGCGTGGTCATTCCTACGCCATCGTCGACGAGGTCGATTCCATCCTGGTCGACGAAGCGC
The DNA here is from genome assembly GCF_020164955.1 of Mesorhizobium sp. CA8. Lineage (GTDB taxonomy): Bacteria > Pseudomonadota > Alphaproteobacteria > Rhizobiales > Rhizobiaceae > Mesorhizobium. The sequence goes on along the minus strand of NZ_JAIUHG010000024.1, from coordinate 76,561 downwards.
GCACGCCGCTGATCATTTCCGGTCCTCTCGAAGACCGCTCGGAAATGTACAACACCATCGACGCCTTCATGCTGAAGCTCGGCCCGGCCGATTACGAGGTGGACGAGAAGCAGAAGACGACGATCTTCACTGAGGACGGCACCGAGAAGCTGGAAAACATGCTGCGCGACGCCGGCCTGTTGAAGGGCGAGTCGCTCTACGACGTCGAGAACGTCGCCATCGTCCACCATGTCAACAACGCGCTAAAGGCGCATCTGTTGTTCCAGAAGGACAGGGACTACATCGTGCGCAACGGCGAGATCGTCATCATCGACGAGTTCACCGGCCGCATGATGCCTGGACGCCGTTATTCGGAAGGCCTGCACCAGGCCCTTGAAGCCAAGGAGCATGTGCAGATCCAGCCGGAGAACCAGACGCTGGCCTCCGTCACCTTCCAGAACTATTTCCGCCTCTACAAGAAGCTTGCCGGCATGACCGGCACGGCGCTCACCGAGGCCGAGGAATTCGCCAACATCTACAATCTCGAAGTCACCGAGATCCCGACCAACCTGCCGGTCGCCCGCAAGGACGAGGACGACGAGGTCTACCGGACGGTGGAAGAGAAATACAAGGCGATCGTCAAGGAAATCAAAGACGCGCGCGACCGTGGCCAGCCGATCCTGGTCGGCACCACCTCGATCGAGAAATCCGAGCTGCTTGCCGAGCGCTTGCGCAAGGAAGGCATCAAGGACTTCGAGGTGCTGAACGCCCGTCACCATGAACGGGAGGCGTCCATCGTCGCCCAGGCCGGCAAGCCCGGCGCTATCACCATCGCCACCAACATGGCCGGCCGCGGCACCGACATCAAGCTCGGCGGCAATGCCGAGATGCGCATCGCCGAGGAACTCGGCGACATGCCGGCCGGGCCGGAGCGCGAGGCGCGGGAAAAGGAAATCCAAGACGATGTCGAGCGCCTGAAAGAAAAGGCGCTGGCCGCCGGCGGCCTCTATGTTCTGGCCACCGAACGTCACGAATCGCGCCGCATCGACAACCAGCTGCGTGGCCGCTCCGGCCGCCAGGGCGATCCGGGCCGCTCGAAATTCTTCCTGTCGCTGCAGGATGACCTAATGCGCATCTTCGGCTCAGAACGCATGGACGGGATGCTGCAGAAGCTCGGCCTCAAGGAGGACGAGGCGATCATCCACCCCTGGATCAACAAGGCGCTGGAGAAGGCGCAGAAGAAGGTCGAGGCGCGCAACTTCGACATCCGCAAGAACCTTCTGAAATATGACGACGTTGCCAACGACCAGCGCAAAGTTGTGTTTGAGCAGCGCATCGAGCTGATGGACGGCGAAGGCCTGTCGGAGACGATCGCCGAGATGCGCGAAGGTGTCATCGAAGAGATCGTCACCAAGAACATCCCCGAGAATGCCTATGCCGAGCAGTGGAACGTCGCCGGGCTCAAGGAGGAAGTGGCGCAGTATCTCAATCTCGACCTGCCGATCGAGGAATGGGTCAAGGAAGAAGGCATCGCAGAGGACGACATCCGCGAACGCATCACCGCCGCGGCGGACGCGGCCGCCAAGGAGCGTGCCGACCGCTTCGGTCCGGACGTGATGAACTATGTCGAACGTTCGGTGGTGCTGCAGACGCTCGACCATCTGTGGCGCGAGCACATCGTCAATCTCGATCATCTGCGCTCGGTCGTCGGCTTCCGCGGCTATGCCCAGCGTGACCCGCTGCAGGAATACAAGAGCGAAGCCTTCGAGCTGTTCCAGGCCATGCTCGGCAATCTGCGCCAGGCGGTCACCGCGCAATTGATGCGCGTGGAGCTGGTGCGCCAGGCGGCCGACGCGCCGCCGCCCGAAGCTCCCGAGATGTTCGGCAGCCATATCGACGGCTCCACCGGCGAGGACGATTTCCAGGGCGGCGAGACCGCGCTTCTGATGCGACAGGACACCAGCGCCGTCGTCGCGCCGGAAAACCGCGACCCGAAGAACCCCGCGAGCTGGGGCAAGGTCGGCCGCAACGAGCTCTGCCCCTGCGGCTCCGGCAAGAAGTACAAGCACTGCCACGGCGCCTTCGCCTGAGCACTTTTTCCTTCTCCCGTTGAACGGGGAGAAGCTGCCAGGAGGGCGGATGAGGGGCAGCGCCTGCGTTCGGCGATGTTATTGCATGATCCCGAAAAGTGGGAACCGGTTTTCGGAGAAGATCATGCTCTTACAAGAGAGTTAGATCAGGCGATTCAACGAAACGTCATCCTGATCTAGCACCCCGGATTTATTTCAGCTTCCCGCCTTCACACCAGCCCCGACGCGCGCGCCGCGGCCGCCGCCTCGCCGCGCGAGATGACTTCCAGCTTCTCCAGCACTGCCGAGACATGGTGATCGACCGTCTTGGGCGAAATTGTCAGATGCGCGGCGATCTTCTTGTTGGAAAAGCCTCGCTCGAGAAGTTCCAGCACTTCCATCTGGCGCTGCGTGAGGCCGGCCTGGTTGGCGCGCGTCGCTTGTCTTGGCCCTCTTGCGATATGAATCAACCCGCTCTGCCGCATGAGGCCGCGCACATGCTGCGCCACCGGCCTTGCGCCGAGCGCCTCGAAACCATCGAGCGCCTCGCGCCGCGCTGCCTCGTCGCCCCTCAGCAACGCGAGCGCCCGCTCGAAGGGGGCATCCATTTTCGTCCAGAGCGCGGCGGCGGCACGCCAGTCGCCAAGCAGTTGCAGGCGATGCGGCTCAGCCATTCCGTCGGTGTCGCCGGGATCGCTTTCAGGCAACAAAAGCTGCCGCCATATCGCCAGTTCGCCGAACACCGCCCGCGTCGGCGCAAGGCTTTCGGCAAGGGCGATGAGGCGCAGCGCTTCGTCCCTGTTCCCCTCGCCCAGCCATGCCAGTTCGGCCATCACCGAGGCGAAGGGCACAAGTCGTTGCAGCTCCATGCCCTTGTCGAGAAACAGCCTCATCTCGTCGAGAACCGGCTCGGCCGACGGGTCTCCCCTGCGGATGCGCAAGCGGGCCAGCGCGACGAGTGAGGGATAGCGCACCAACGGCGTCGTTGCTTCATCGTCGACAACCTCATGCGCCATGGCCGCGGCATCGTCCCAATGGCCGAGCCTGAGCAGGAGCTGCGCCTGCACGCCGCGCATATAGTCGCGCCAGGTCGCGAGATCGTTCTCGACGCAATAGCCGATGCCGCGATCCAGGAACGCCGCCGCTTCATCGAAGTTAAGCCTGTTCATCTCGACGCAGGCGCAGTTGGTGAAGGCCCGCGCGGCGTGCTCCTGAAAGTTGCCCGACAGCGCAATTCCAAGACTGCGGGCGAGATCGCGCCGCCCCTTGGCGAAATCCAGCCATTGCCCGGCCGCCCCGACATTGTTGAGGGCGTGGCAAAGGATGTCCGGTCGGTTGAGCCGCTCCGCCAGTTCGACGGCCTTGCCGCCGAACCTAAGCGTCTCCTCGAGCCGCTCGGCCAGCATCGCCAGCTGCGAGAGATTGGAATAGGCCATGGCGAGTTCGGGACTGTCGGGAGCCGTTTCCAAAAGCTCCATGGCCTGTGATCCGAACCGGTCCGCCGACTCGCGATCGCCGAGCAGATAGGCCAAGCGTGACAAGCACCTGAGGCTGTCGCCTTCCTTCAGCCGATCCCCCAGCGCCTGGCGCAGCTGGCGCGCCCGGCCTTGTGCTTCCATCGCCGTGTCGACGCGGCCGATCAGGTGGCACTCGAACGCATGGCCTTCGTAAAGCTCCGCCTGCTTCTCGATCGGCAGAGTATCCGCGTAGCGCAGGGCGACCTCGTAATAGCCCGCCGCATCGCGATGCGCGCCGACGCGAGATGCCTCCCGCGCGGCGACCGGCGCGAGCTCGCGCACCACGTCCAGGTTTTGCGCTTCCACGGCATGATGCACCAACCTTGCGGTGGCGACCTGCGGATTGTCCCGCAAGGCTGCCAGGGCACGCTCATTGTACTCCCGCCGTTTGCTGGGCGTCAGCGCCATCTCGATGGCCGTGCGGGCGATCTCGTGCCGGAAGGCATAGCCGTCGCCGAAATCCTCGAGCAGGCCGTGGGCCACGCATTCGGCGAGTTGGCCGGCGGCGGCAATTCCGCAAAGGCCGCTCAGCGCCCAGGCATCGGCGCGGCGCGGAAACACCGAGACAGCGTCGAGCATCGAACGGGCGCCCGGCGACAATCTTTCGGCGCGCGCCAGCACGGCGTCGCGGACGCTCGCCGGCAACGCGCCATCGCCTGCGGCGGCGAGCAGCTCGGTGACGAAGAAGGCGTTGCCCGCCGTTGCGCGGTAGATCGCGTCGCCGTCGCGCTCGGCAGCCGCGGCGAGCGAGAGCACCGCGCTTTCGCTGAGCAGCGGCACTTCTATGCGTTGGATATTGCCCGCCGGTATCTCGCCGAGCGCCCGGCGCACACGCATCTGTCCTTCGCTGCGGTCGGTGCGCGCCGTGATCAGAAGCAGGATGTGCGTGTTTGCAATACGCCGGCCGAGGAAACGCACGAAATCGAGTGTCGCGTCATCGGCCCAGTGCAGATCCTCGATGACGAGCAGGCATGGGCCTTTCGCCTCGAAGACGTCGAGCGCCTCGGAAAACAATGGCAGGCGCTGCACCTGGCGGTCGTCGATCGCCCGCGGCGGCTCCCAGTGCGCCTCGCGGGCCAGATCGTAAAGCGGCCCCAGCGGATCGGGAATAGAGAGGTCCTCGCAGGCGCTGCGAAGCACGATCAGCCCCTCGCCCAAGCGACTTGCGAACGCCTCGGCCAGCGCCGTCTTGCCGGCGCCGGCTTCCCCCGACAGGACCACGACGCGGCCGCGCCCGCCTGTTGCATCTGCCAGCAAGGCATCCATTTGCTGCAGTTGCGTCTGCCGTTCCAGAAGCATCGTCACTCTCTCGCGAAACCAGAATTTTCCATCGTGGCGGCCGCCGCCGCGATAGCGTGGGAAACGGCACAGAAATGTGACTTCCCACACATTGAGGTGCTATCTTCCACATAAAACGTCGCAAAGATAGGGAATCGTCCCGGCCAATATGGGGAATGGCTCCGATGCGCGCCTTCCGCGAAGGTGATTTCTGCTGGGTCGCGCTTGAACCGAGCGCAATTCACCAATGAAAGGAAACCGATCGTGCCTCGTTACCTGATTGAACGTACCTTCCCCGATGGGCTGCACGTGCCGATGAACGATGCCGGCGCAACCGCGATGGGCGGCGTCATCGCCCGCAACGCCGAGAAAGGCGTCACCTGGGTGCAATCCTTCGTCTCGCCCGACAAGAGCAAGAGCTTCTGCATTTACGATGCGCCCTCGCCGGAGGCGATCCGCAGCACCGCGCAGAAGAATTCGCTTCCCGTCGACAAGATCACGGAGGTCCGGGTCCTCGACCCCTACTTTTATCGCTGATCGGGCAGACCATGTTGGGCAGACCGTACCCATCGCCGGCGGACCTGACGCCGTGCCGGATAGCGAGAGTGTATCCGCCGCAGCGGATAATGTCCCGCCACGGCGCGGCTTCATGCGACGGGCTGTGTCGGCGTTGCTTTCGCCCCTGCGAAGCCGGCGCCGTCTCCTCCCACCGCAGGACGATTACCTGAAGCGCGACATCGACCTGCATGAGCGGGAAAACCCGCGCGAGTACTGGGAATATTGGTGGCATCACCGCTGATCCCGCACCGGGCAATTCCAGGAAAGTGCGGAGCGGTTTTCCGTCCGGAATTGCGCAAAACAAAGACTTGGAGCGGTTCGTTTGGTGAACCGCTCTGGTCGGGATCAGCGACCATCCTTTTTATCGCCAGGCGCTGCCGGCGTTCGGAGTTGGCCTTACTGGCCGATTGCCGCCGCTTGCGCGCCTCAATTGGGGAGACAAATGAACATTCAGACCTTGACCAAATGCGTTATCGGCGCTTCTGCCTCGATCATCATGCTGATGGCGGGCGCGGCCACGGCAGAAACCGTCAATCCGCTTGCCGAAAAGGTGCGGGCGCTGGACAGCCGCTTCGAGGACGTCGCCGTGGCGAAAGCTGAAGGCTACGCGCCGATCCCCTGCGCCAGCGGCCTCACCGGCGGCGCGATGGGCATCCACTACGTCAACGCGGCCTATCTGAAGGACGACGCCGTTGACGTCGCCAAGCCTGAAGCGGTGATGTACGAGCCGATGGCCGGCGGCAAGCTGAAGCTGATCGCCGTCGAATACATCACCGCAAAGGGCCCCGCCTCGCTCGAGGGCCATCTGTTCAACTTCAACACCGCGCCCAACCGCTACGGCCTCGGCCCCTTCTATGAGCTGCATGTCTGGGCCTGGAAGCAGAACCCCACCGGCGCCTTCGCCGACATGAACCCGAACGTCTCCTGCGAGGCGATGCAGGGGATGTGAGACACCCTTTCCTTCTCCCCGTTTCACGGGGAGAAGGTGGCCCGAAGGGTCGGATGAGGGGCGGCGCCGGCGATTGCGATCGGCCGCCCCCTCGTATCTGACAGAGGATGATCACCCTGTTTAGGACCCCTCCCGCAAAGAACCTTTTCGACACGCGGTTCATCCCAAATTTCCGAAGCCGGCTCTGCCTCTCATCCGCCTGCCGCCACCGCTCCCCGTGACCGGGGAGAAGGAAGCACCCCACCCACCCTTTCTTAAGGTGTTTCGGATAGACCGAAACCTTGGAAAGAGGCTGGAAAACGGAGAGTATTCGGGGTGCGCTTTTCCGCGGCAACGACTGCCGGGCGGTTCCTGCCGCAGCGCTGGGCGCTGCGCATGCGGCCGTTGCTTGGCCGCATCGATGCCGTTCTGTTCACCGCCGACGAGCGCGGCGAAGCCGGGCGCATGTCGCTGATCGCCTTTTCCATCCGTATCATCAGTGCCTTCATCGCCTTCGTCAGCCAGGTGCTGATGGCACGCTGGATGGGCTCGTTCGAATACGGTATCTCGGTGCTGGTCTGGGTAACGATGGTCATCGTCGGCAATCTCGCCTGCCTCGGCTTCCACACCTCGGTCATCCGTTTCATTCCCGAATATCGCGAGCGCGGCATGCTGGCCGAGCTGCGCGGCATCGTGCAGGCGAGCCGCCTTTTCGTGCTCGTCGCCTCGACTCTGGTGGCAGGCCTTGGCGCGCTTGGCGTGTGGCTCGCCTCGGACTGGATCGAGAACTACTACGTCATCCCTTTCATCCTCGGCGTCATCTGCCTGCCGATGATCGCGCTCGGCGATCTTCTTCAGGGGCTGGCGCGCGCCAATTCCTGGGCGCTGCTGGCGCTGTCGCCCACCTATCTGGTGCGCCCGGTGCTGATCCTGATGTTCATGGCGCTGATGCTTGGCCTGCACTATGTGCCCGACGCCAAGACCGCGATCTTCGCGTCGATCGCCGCAACCTATGTCACCACGCTCGGCCAGTTGATGGCCGTCACCTCGCGCATGGACAAAAGAATCCTGCCCGGGCCAATGACCGTGCATTTCGGCCAGTGGATCCTCGTTTCGCTGCCGATCTTCCTGGTCGAGGGCTTCTTCTTCCTGCTCACCAACGCCGACGTGCTGATGGTGGGCGCCTATCTCGATCCCAATGATGTTGCCGTCTATTTCGCCACGGTGAAGACGCTGGCGCTGGTGCATTTCGTTTATTTCGCGGTCAAGGCCGGCGTTGCCCAGCGCTACGCCCAATTCACCCATGGCGAGCCGCATCGGCTTGCCGCCTTCGCCCGCGAGACCGTCTCCTGGACCTTCTGGCCCTCGCTGCTGATGGCGCTACTGGTGCTGGCGCTGGGCGAGCCGATGCTGGTGCTGTTCGGTCCCGAATTCACCGCCGGCTATCCGCTGCTCTTCCTGCTGGTGCTGGGCGTCGTGGCGCGCGCCGCCGTCGGCCCCTGCGAGAGCCTGCTCACCATGAGCGGCAACCAGAACATCTGCGCCGCCGTCTATGCCATGACGCTTGCCCTCAATATCGGCCTCAACGTGGTCCTCATTCCGCTGTTCGGCCTCTGGGGCGCGGCCATCGCCACCAGCCTCGCCATGGTCTTCGAGGCCAGCGCGCTCTCCTTCACTGTCTGGCGCAAGCTCGGCATCGTGATGGCGATCTTCGTGCCTGCAAAGAAGGAAATCGCCTGATGGCCGCCGTCCCGTTGCTCGAAGAGACCAGCGGCGGCCCCGCCGGCGCCATGGTCTCCAACCTTGCCGGCTTGGCGCGCGAGGCCGACCCGGCCCATATCGAGCTCTTCGCCAGCAACAGGCCGGAACGCAAGCTAGCCATCTACCCGGCCTCGGCCGGCTTCGACCTTGTCGAGGAGCTCGACTATCTCAGCGCCCGCACGATCGAGCCCAATGTCTTCTTCAACCCGCGTTTCCTGGCGCCGGCCATGCCGCGGCTGGAAGACCGCGAGGTGCGGCTGGCCGTCATCCGCGACGGCGACGAGTATCGCAACCGGCTGCGCCTTCTGGTGCCCTTCTCGGTCGAGCGGCCGGCGATCCCGCTCGGCGTTCCGGTGATGCGCACATGGTCGAGCCCGTTCGGCCCGCTCGGCACGCCGCTGGTCGACCGCGACGATCCCATCGGCGTCATCGAGGATTTCTTCTCGATGCTGTCGAGGCCGCATCTCAAGCTGCCCAGGGTCTTGGTGCTGCCCGATATGCGCCTCGACGGTCCGGTGGCGAGCCTGCTCACCTCCTTTGCCGACAGCCGTGGCTTGACCATGGTGACCACCGGCAAGGTCGAACGTCCGGTGCTGGAGAGCGACGCCGACGGCGAGGACTACCTCAAGGCGTCGCTGCGGGCGCATCACTACCGCGAATTCCGCCGCCTGAAGCGGCGCCTTGCCGATCAAGGCAGGCTCGAGCACGTCGTGGCGCGCGGGCCGGATGAGATCCGCCACGCCATCGAAAGCTTCCTGACGCTGGAAGCGGCCGGCTGGAAAGGCCGCGAGCGCACCGCGATGGCGATCGACCGCTACCGCGCCGCCTTCGCCCGCGAGGCCGTGCACCGGCTGGCCGAGCAGGACATGTGCCGCATCCACCTTTTGACGCTCGATGGCCGCACCATCGCCTGCCTGATCGTCTTCGTCGAAGCCGGCGTCGCCTATACCTGGAAGACGGCCTATGACGAGACGCTCTCCGCCTATTCGCCGGGCACGCTTTTGATGATCGAGGTGACCAGGCAGCATCTCGACGATCCAAACATCGTCATGACCGATTCCTGCGCGGTTCCGGACCATCCGGTGATGAGCCGCCTGTGGAGCGAGCGCAAGCCGACGGGCACGCTGGTGATTGGGTTGACGCCGGACGCCGACCGGCTGGCCCGGCAGGCCGCCTCGCAACTGCATCTCTACCGCGAGACTCGCAACATGGCGCGCATCCTGCGCAATCGCATGCGGAGCCTGCTGAAAAGACGCTAGAGGGGCGGCGAGACACCGGCTATGGCTTGCGGCGGCCGGACCCGGCCGGCCTTCACCACAAAGCACTCCAAATGATCGATATCGTCCTGCGCTTCGCCCACCTTTGTGCGCCGCTTGTCCTGCTCGCCATGTTTCCGGCTCGAGCCGTGGCCGATACCTGCCCGGAGGATTGCTCCGATCCGGCGCCTCCCCCGGTCAACATCTACAGCCAGACCAAGGCCGGCCATCTGAGTCCCGCCACGGCCGGCGCGCTGTCGCGCGTCTATGTGCCGAACCGTTCCTCCAACAGCGTCTCGGTGATCGATACTGTCACCTTAAAGGAGGTCGGCCGCTTCCCGGTCGGCAGCGAGCCGCAGCATGTCGTGCCGTCCTGGGACCTCAAGACGCTGTGGGTCGCCAACAACGGCACCGGCAGGAACGGCAGCCTGACGCCGATCGACCCGATGACGGCCAAGCCCGGCCAGCAGATCCCGGTCGACGACCCCTACAATCTGTATTTCATGCCGGACGGCAGCGCCGCCATCATCGTCGACGAGGCGATGAAGCAGCTCGATTTCCGCGACCCGCACACCATGGCCTTGAAATCGAGCCTGCCGACGCCGACCTGCCCCGGCATCAACCACGCCGACTTCTCTGCCGACGGCTCCTACGCGATCTTCACCTGCGAATATGGCGACGGCGGCCTGGCCAAGATCGACCTGAAGAACCAGAGGGTGCTGGGCCACCTCGACCTCTCGAAAATGGGCATGCCGCAGGACATCCGCCTGTCGCCCGACGGCAAGGTCTTCTACGTGGCCGACATGATGAATGACGGCGTGTTCCTGGTCGACGGCGACAATTTTCGGGAAATCGGCTTCATTGCGACCGGCATCGGCACGCATGGCTTCGTCGTCAGCCGCGACGGCAAGCGGCTCTACGTCTCGAACCGCGGCTCGCACAGGATGGAGCAGGGCAAGGCCAGGGGCCCGGGCAGCGTCACGGTCATCGACTTCGCCACCCGCGCGGTGGTCGCGCAATGGCCGATTCCCGGCGGCGGCAGCCCCGACATGGGCAATGTCAGCGCCGACGGCAGGCAGCTATGGCTCTCCGGCCGCTTCGACAGCGAGGTCTATATGATCGACACGATGAGCGGCGCGGTGATCAAGATCCGCGTCGGCGCGGAGCCGCATGGCCTCACCGTGTGGCCGCAGCCGGGGCGCTACTCGCAGGGGCATACGGGGAATATGCGGTAGGTACTTTTGGGGTGGCCCGCCACCTACGCCCAAGGCCGCGATGCGCTCCTGATGGGCCGAAGACCCGGCCGGGGGAAAGGAGGCGCGTGCTGATGATCGGATTGGGCGCGCAAATCTTTGGCCAAAAAATTCCGCCCTTTTCAGCCTGTCGTCCAACCGTCATGCTGGGGACCTACACATCCGCAAATCTGGATGGATGGATGCATGGACAAGACAGCAGCCCTGCTCGCGCTGGCCGCGCTTGGCCAGGACACAAGGTTAGGGGCTTTCCGGCTGCTCGTGCGGGCGGGTGCCGAAGGTGTTCCAGCTGGCGAGATCGCGTCGCAACTGGGAACGGTGCAGAACACCATGTCTGCGCATCTGAAGGTCCTCGACCGCGCCGGGCTGGTTCGGGCCGAACGGGAGGGACGGATCATACGTTATCTCGTGGACATGAACGCCTTTCGCGATCTGCTGGCCTATCTGATGGAAGACTGCTGCAGGGAGGCCCCAGAGTTTTGCCAGCCAGTCATCCAAGCGGCGACCTGCAAATGCTGATGATCTCGGAGGAGGATCGGCACCATGTCCGCTGACCTGTCGCGACGGCTCGCTGCCGAAGGCCTTGGAACCGCGATGCTGGTCGCCGCTGTGGTCGGTTCGGGCATTATGGCTGATCGGCTGACCCATGATGCGGCACTCGCCTTGCTCTGCAACACCTTGCCGACCGGCGCGATACTGGTCGTGCTGATCACCGTCCTCGGCCCGACTTCCGGTGCGCACTTCAACCCGGCTGTCACGCTCGTGTTCAGCTTGCGGCACCAGATCGGCCTCGACGTCGCTCTGACCTACGTGGCAGCCCAGCTCGCTGGAGGCATTCTCGGCACACTGGTCGCTCATGCCATGTTCGACATGCCGCTCTTCAGTCTCTCGACCACGGTGCGCTCGGGGTCTGGCCTGTGGATCGCCGAGGCGGTCGCGACCTTCGGGCTCGTCTTCACCATCCTTGCGGGTCTTCGCTTCCGAGCGGATGCCATCCCGTGGCTGGTTGGGCTCTACATCGTGGCCGCCTACTGGTTCACCGCATCGACATCGTTCGCGAACCCAGCAGTGGCCGTGGCCCGCGCCCTCTCCAACACCTTCGCGGGTATCCGGCCGCTCGACGTCCCCGCATTCATCGCAGCTCAGCTCGCCGGCGCTCTGGTCGCTATGGCACTAGCTGGGTGGCTGCTCGCGGAACCCCAAGCCCTCACGAAAGTGGAATCCGCCGGATGACCGTCACGATCTATCACAACCCCCAGTGCGGCACCTCGCGAAACACGCTCGCCATGATCAGGCAGAGCGGCGAAGAGCCCGAGATCATCGAATACCTCAAGACGCCCCCCTCGCGCGCCAAGCTGGTTGAGCTGATCGCAGCCATGGGTATCACTCCGCGTGCCCTGCTGCGGGAAAAGGGAACGCCCTATGAGGAGCTTGGGCTTGCTGACCCAAAGTGGTCAGACGACGATTTGATCGACGCCATGGTCAAGCATCCGATCCTGATCAACCGCCCAATCGTGGTGACCCCGCTGGGTGCGGTCTTAGCGCGACCATCTGAGGCGGTCCTGCCGATCTTACCCAATCCCGACATCGGCCCCTTCACCAAGGAAGACGGTGAGGTCGTGATCGACGCGAGCGGCAAACGGGTCGGCTGACTATATTTCGATCATTGTCGAAATAGGTGTTGACCTGTGGCGGCTGCGGGCGCAGTTTATTTCCATGAAACTCGAACAAGCCGCAAAACAGCTCGAAGCCATCGGCAACCCGACACGGCTCAAGCTCTATCGCACTCTGGTCAGAGCCGGCGAGGCAGGTCGGCCCGTGGGGTATTTGCAGGACAGCCTTGGCATCGCAGCCTCGACGCTGTCCCATCATTTGCATCGCCTTATTCTGACCGGTCTCGTGACGCAGGAGCGGCAGGCGACGACCCTCATCTGCCGGGCCAACTACCCTATCATGCGAGATCTGATCGGCTTCCTGGCTGACGAGTGCTGCGCTGACGCGGCTTGCGGTGCCGTCGAGGGCGAAGCGGCAGCATAGCGTCTTTTTTGTTTCGTATTTCGATGATCCCGGAAGGATGGAAAATGTCAATGAATGACCGTGACGTCCTCCCTGTCGCCGTCATCGGAGCCGGCCCGGTCGGCTTGGCGGCCGCCGTCCAGCTTATCCAAAGGGGACTCCGGGTGAAGGTCTATGAGGCCGGCGATGGCATCGCCACCAATCTCAGGGATTGGGGTCATGTCCGGGTGTTCACGCCTTGGCGCTACTGTGTTGATCGGACGGCGGTAAAGCTGCTTGAGCGCAGTGGCTGGACGATGCCCGATCCGGAAGCGTTCCCAACCGCTGATGAGCTGGTCGCGCACTACCTTGAACCGCTCGCGAGGCTCCCTGAACTCTCAACATCTATCGAGACCAATGCAAACGTAGTTGGCATCTCCCGCTGGGGCGCGGACAAGGTCTTGAGCAAGGATCGACAGGCGCGGCCCTTCATGTTGGTCGTGAAGACCGCCGAGGGGATCAAACGCGACGGCGCGCGTGCCGTCGTTGATGCGTCTGGGACATGGCAGACGCCAAATCCGCTTGGTGGCGGTGGTATCGCGGCGGAGGGCGAAGCCGAGTTCGCTGACAAGATCGCCTACGGCATCCCCGACATTCTCGGGCGCGACCGCAGCCTCTATGCAGGTCGCACAACCCTGGTGGCAGGGTCCGGCCTTTCGGCCGCCAACGCACTGCTGGAACTCGATAGATTGGGTGCTGATGAGCCGGGCACCACTTCTCTCTGGGTGACACGCAGTACCGATCTTGTGCGCATCTACGGCGGTGGAGACGCCGACCAACTTCCCGCGCGTGGCGAGTTGGGCTCTGATGCTCGCGAATTGGTGGAAAGCGGCGGCACAACGATGGTGACCGGCTTCGCGACGCTAGCCATCCGCAACTCAAAGGGCCGCCTAACCGTCGAAGGTCAAACGCGGGACGGCTTACAAGTGCTGGGACCTGTTGACCGTATCATCGCCGCAACCGGCCAGCGGCCCGACCTCTCCCTCACGCGCGAACTTAGGCTGGACCTTGACCCGTGGCTTGAGAGTGTCAAGGCGCTGGGGCCTCTGATCGACCCCAACGAACACTCCTGCGGCGATGTTCCCCCGCACGGCCATCGCGAACTGAGCCACCCCGAGCCCGACTTCTACACTGTCGGCGTCAAGAGCTACGGCCGCGCTCCGACCTTCTTGCTGATGACCGGGTATGAACAGGTGCGGTCGGTCGCGGCAGCTCTCGCTGGCGAGATGGCGGCTGCGGATGCGGTGCAACTGGTGCTACCCGAAACAGGCGTCTGCACGGTCCCTCCCTCGACCATACGCGCGGCGGGTGGCGGGTGTTGTGGTGACCCAGCTCCTTCCGAGGCAGACGCCTGTTGTGTCGCCGACGCTGAAGCGGAAGCCGCTGGCAAGAGCGGCTGCGGCTGCAACGCAGCAGCATGAACGAATCAAACCGCGATGGAGCACAGTCGGCGAACGATCATAACCGTCCTTGGGACTACCCAGATCATGGCCTGGGGGTCCACCTACTACCTGCCGGCGGTCATCGCACCCAAGATAGCCGCTGACTCTGGCTGGCCACTGACTTGGGTCGTTGGCGGATTGTCGCTCGGCTTGCTCGTCGCCGGTTTGATCTCGCCTCGTGTCGGCTCTTCCATCGAGCGCCACGGCGGCCGGAACGTTCTTGCGTTCAGCGCCGGCTGCATCGGCGTCGGCCAGATCGGGCTCGCTGCCTCGCCGAACCTCGCCGCCTATATCGCAGCGTGGCTCATTGTTGGACTTGGGATGGGGGCGGGCTTGTACGATGCCGCCTTCGCGACCCTCGGCCGGCTCTACGGGCATAGCGCGCGCTCGGCTATCACAACCCTTTCGCTGTTCGGCGGCTTCGCCAGCACGTTCTGTTGGCCGGTCTCGGCCTTCCTCATGGGCGAGACGGGCTGGCGCGGCGCATGCCTCGTCTATGCTTCGGTCCAGTTGTTGTTCGCCCTGCCCCTCTATCTCGCAATGTTGCCGCGTGGGGTGCCGCTGCCGAGCGTCACAGACCGACCGGGAAAGGCGCAGGTTGGCACCGCCGTTCAGCCGGCCTCAGTTCCGATCATGGTCGTCCTAGCCGCCACGCTGACCTTGGCGGCGGTCATTTCGTCGACGATGTCAGTTCATCTGCTCACCATCTTGCAGGCCAGCGGCATGGCGCTCGCCGCTGCCGTTGGGCTCGGGGCACTGGTCGGCCCCGCCCAGGTGTCGGCGCGTGCCGTCGAGATGGTCATCGCCCGCTACCATCATCCCATCTGGACCAAGTTCGCGTCGGTGAGCTTCGTTGCCATCGGCATTGGCGCGCTCTGGGTCGGGGTTCCGGTGGTGCCCGTGGCGCTGGCATTCTACGGTGCAGGCATCGGCCTCGAAACAATAGCGAGAGGCACGCTGCCGCTCGCTCTGTTCGGTCCGTCGGGGTACGCGAGACTGATGGGACGTCTTGCTATGCCCAGCTTGATCGCCCAAGCGGCAGCGCCGTCTTTAGGAGCTTTGTTGTTGGAGCAAGTCGGCCCCCACGGCACCCTTGCAGTTCTCGCCGGTTTGGCGCTGCTGAACGTCGGGCTCGCTTGCAGCTTGGGCTGGCTGATCTTCCGTCGTCGAACGCTACAGGTGCAGATGCAATAATGCATAGTTATCGGCCGGGCTGTTACGAGTTTGGACCCCATGAGCCCTGCCGGCCGGCTGCCCTTTTTGGAACAGCTTTGACGACCGATAAGGCTCATCGACAGCGCGCCGGTAGCGGTAGGACGTGCTTCCCGTCTTTTTTGCTTCGCCTACGTTGAAGAATGCTTGTCTGACACTGTGCCCATTTCTGTTCCTTCCGTTGTACCTCGGAGGAATGACAAACCCTTGAAGCTGCTGGATTACTGACTTCAAATCAACCAAATGGTGCCCCTAGCCGGGATCGAACCAGCACTCCTTGCGGAACTCGATTTTGAGTCGAGCGCGTCTACCAATTCCGCCATAGGGGCTCAGGCCGGGCGGCCTGGATGGGCGCGGACTATACGGTTGGACGGCCTTTCGTCAACTGGCCTGTTGCGGATTTGCCGGCGCCGCTTCGGTCAACCCGCATCCGGCGGTCTTGTGAGGACCGCCGGACATTGTGCGCCGCGAGAAATCTTTTTAGAGAGGCGAATGTTTTAAGGTGCCCGGTCGATAATGGCGGCTGCGGCGCTTTGGGTCCTTGTTTCGTGCATGCCGGTGGCCGAAAACCGCTGCGCCGTTTGGGGTGACATGAATTAGGTGATTCCAGGAAAAGTGCGCAGCGGTTTTCCGTCTGCAATTGCGTCAACCGCATTAGGAGAGCCGATGCTTCGCGGACTTTACGACTGGACCCTGTCGCTGGCGGCGAGGAAATCGGCCGAATGGTGGCTGGCCTTCATCGCCTTCGTCGAAAGCTCGGTCTTCCTCGTGCCGGCCGACGTGCTCTTCCTGCCGATGGCGCTGTCCAAACCCGAGCGGGCCTATCGTTATGCATTGATCGCCACCGTCGCTTCGGTCCTGGGCGGCGTCGCCGGATGGTTCATCGGCCACTATGCCTATGAGGCGGTCGCCAAGCCGGTGCTCGAATTCTACGGCAAATATGACGAGTTCGAGCAGTTGCGCACCTCGTCCGGCGTCGGCTTCATCATCCTGATGCTGGTCACCTCGGGCGCGGCCCATCTGCCGCCGATCAAGGTGGTGACGATCCTGTCCGGCGTCATCGGCGTCAATCTCCTGCTCTTCATCGGACTGGCGATCGTGGCGCGCGGCGCCCGTTTCCTGCTGCTTGCCTGGTTGCTGCGCCGCTACGGCGAACCGATCAGGGAATTCATCGAAAAGCGCTTGGGATTGATTGTCGGCGCCGGCGCCGCCGCCCTGATTTTGCTCTATATCCTCGTCAGATACGCCCACGGATAGCGACGCAGCAACGGACCCGATAGATGACCGCGACTATGAATGCCGACACCGGACGCCAGCGCACGCGCGCGGCGCTCTTTCTCGCCGTCGCCATGGCCGCGACGGTCGGCTCTGCGCTCGCCTTCCAATATATCGGCGGCTACATCCCCTGCCATCTCTGCCTCGAGCAACGCACGCCCTACTATATCGGCGCGCCGCTGATGCTGCTGGCGGCGATCGCCTCGATGCTGCGTGCGCCGGCCTGGGTGACGCGCGGGCTGCTCGCGATCGGCGGCCTGCTGATGCTCTACGGCCTCTATCTCGGCGTCTATCATTCGGGCGTCGAATGGGCATGGTGGCAAGGTCCGGCTGACTGCACCGCCGGCGCCGGCCCGGTCGACACCGGCGGCAAGGGCGTGCTCGACGCGCTCGACAAATTCGTGCCGCCCTCCTGCGACAAGGCGGCGCTTCGCATCCTCGGCCTGTCGCTCGCCGGCTGGAACGCCATCGCCAGCCTCATCCTCGCCGCCGTCGCCTTCCGCAGCGCGTTGTCTCGCGACTGAGCCACGCAAACGACGCGAGATCGTTCAAAGAATTCGTCAGGCTGGCCGTATGGAGTGATTGTCGAGAACCGAAGCGCAGCGGACATTCAGGTCCGTGAGCATCGGAAGCGCAGACAATCGCTCCATACGGCCAGCCTGACGAATTCTCGAACGATCTCAAGGTTCGAGTTCGACATCCCAGTAGAGATAATCCATCCAGCTTTCATGCAGATGGTTGGGCGGGAACAGGCGGCCGTTGTTGTGCAGGTCGTGCACCGTCGGCTGATAGGGCTTCTGCAGCGGCCACATCTTGGCCTGGGCCGGCATCATACCGCCCTTGCGAAGATTGCAGGGCGAGCAGGCGGCGACGACATTCTCCCAGGTCGTCGCCCCGCCGCGATGGCGCGGGATGACATGGTCGAACGTCAGATCCTCGGGCGTTCCGCAATATTGGCACTGGAAGCGGTCGCGCAGGAAGACGTTGAAGCGGGTGAAGGCGGGATGCCTGGACGGCTTCACATAGGCTTTCAGGCTGACTACGCTCGGCAGCTTCATCGAGAAGGTCGGCGAGGAGACGGCGTGCTCGTATTCGGCGACAATGTTGACCCGGTCGAGGAAGACAGCCTTGATGGCATCCTGCCACGACCAGAGCGACAGGGGGTAATAGCTGAGCGGGCGGTAGTCCGCATTCAGCACCAGCGCGGGAAGCCCATCCGGAGACACGGCAACCGTCACGTCCTTCGCCTCCTTGCTTCTAGAACCGAACGGCGCGGATACTGTAAGCCTGACATGACAGGGATGTGAAGCGGATTGTCGCGCGTCGAAATCGCCAAAACCGCATGATTTTCAGGCTTTTTCGGTCATTTCGGCGGAGGGCGCCGCGTCCCTGCCCTTCAATTCCCGGTAATAGGCCCAGAAAAGCCGCGACGCGACACCCCGCCACGGGCTCCATGATTCGGCCAGCCGGATAAGCATTTTTTCCGGCGGACGCGGGTCGATGCCCAGCGCATGACCGACCGCCGTCTGCAGCGCGACGTCGCGCGCGGGAAACACATCCGGGTGGCCGGCGGCAAACAAAAGGTAGCATTCGGCCGTCCATGGACCGATGCCGGGCACGGCCGTCATCGCCGCGATCGCGTCGCCGGCGTCAAGCGTGCACAGGTGATCGAGATCGAGCCCGCCGGCCACCGCTTCGGCGACGGCGAGCAGCCCGCGCTGTTTCGGCCGCGACAGCCCGGCCTCGCGAAATACGCCCTCGCCGGCGGCAAGGATTGCTTGCGGCGTCAGCGGGTCTACGAGCTTCACCAGTCGCCCGAAAATGGCGTCGGCGCTGGCGCGGGAAACTTGCTGCGAAACGATGATCGAGGTCAGGCTTTGAAAGCCAGGTTCCGAGAGCCGGAGCGGCACTTCGCCCGCCCGGCCGCGCACGGTCGCCAGCCGCGGATCGATCCGGCAGAGCGCGTCGAGCCCTGCCGCAATGTCGTCGAGCGAGGCGATGCGTTGCACGTTGCTTGTTCCCAGGGCGCCCGCGAAGTGGCAATTGATGGCTAACTAGCAACCGACGGAAGCGCCTTTCAACCCGAATACCGCCCGAGAGATGACACTCCTGACATTCCGCTTCGCGCCGAGCCCCAATGGCGAATTGCATCTCGGCCATGCCTACTCGGCCTTGCTCAACCAGCGCATGGCGGCGCAGGCCGGCGGGCGCCTGCTGCTGCGCATCGAGGATATTGATGTCCTGCGCTGCACGCCCGAATTCGAGGCCGGCATTTTTCGCGATCTGGAATGGCTGGGGTTGCGTTGGGAACTGCCGGTGCGTCGCCAGTCCGAGCATTTCGCCGAATACCGCGACGTGCTCGAGCGGCTGATCGCCGAGGAACTCGTCTATCCGGCCTTCATGAGCCGGGGCGAGATCCGCGCCTTCATCGCCGAGACGGGCGGCCGCGACTGGCCCCGCGATCCGGACGGCGTGCCGCTCTACCCCCCGCTCGACAAGGCCCTTTCGGCCAGGGAGCGCAAGCGGCGCATTGCGGACAACATGCCCTTCGCCTGGCGGCTCGATGTCGAGGCGGCGATGGCGCGCGTCACGGCCGGCCTGTCATGGGTGGAGTTCACCGACGAGACGATGTCGGCGACGCGAGCGATCGAAGCGCAACCGCGGGCCTGGGGCGACGTCATCGTCGCCCGCCGCGACATCCCGACCAGCTACCATCTCGCCGTCGTCGTCGACGACGCTCTGCAGAGTGTCAGCCATGTCGTGCGCGGCCAGGATCTTTATTCGGCGACAAGCGTGCAGCGCCTGTTGCAGCAACTGCTTGGCCTGCCGCAGCCACGCTATTTCCACCACCGCCTGATCCTCGGCCCGTACGGCAGGAAACTGTCCAAGAGCTTCAAGGACACAGGCCTTGCCTCCCTCCGGGCGGCGGGCATGCCGCCGCAGGACGTCAGAAGATCGATCGGCTTTTAGCTGGCTAGAGGCGCGCCATCCCGGCCTTGATCAGCGCCAGCACGCTGATGAAGACAAAGGCGCCGCCGAGCCCGCAGGCAACCGCCAGCTTCAGATCGCTCAGGCTGATGCCTTGTTTGTTGGCGACCGCAACCGCAACGAAAAAGCCGAAGATGAACAGCAGCGTGTTGCCGGTCGGGCCGAAGCCGCTCTCCCTCATGATTGCGTCGAGCGCCGTGCCGAAGAAGAAGCCGAAGGCGGCGATGATCGCGAAGGCCAACAGCCAGGTCGTGTCCAGATGCAAAAACATGCCCCACCATGGCGCGGCGATGCGCCATGCCCCTGTTGGCACGGTTTGTTGAATTCGATTTAGCTTATGGATCAACCGTTTCGTTTTGCTTGCGGGATTGATCGGCATTAGAGCAATTGCCGTCATCAACCGTTCACCCGGCAGCTTCCCCCCATGCAGAGCATCAAGCGGTTCATTCCCGCCTCCTTCGTCGTTCTGTGGGCGACAGGCTTCATCGGCGCGCGCTACGCCATGCCCTGGGCAGAACCCTTCACCTTCCTTGCCATCCGCTTCGCGATCGCGGCGATCCTGTTTGCCGGCCTCACCATTCTGCTCGGCTCGCGCAAGGCAACGCGCGATGAGGCGCTGCACGCGACGGTGGCCGGCGTCCTCATGCACGGCGTCTATCTCGGCGCCGTCTTCTGGGCTATCCACAGGGGCATGCCGGCCGGGTTTTCGGCGCTGATCGTCGGCCTGCAGCCGCTGATCACCGCCGTGCTCGCCGGAAAATTCCTGGGCGAAGCGATCCTGCCGCGCCATTGGGCCGGCCTTGCCGTCGGCCTGCTTGGCGTCATCATCGTGCTCTGGCCGAAGCTCGGCATGCTGGGCGGCGGCGTCACGACGGCGACGCTGACCGCCTCGCTCGTCTCGGTGCTCGGCATGAGCGCCGGCACCATCTGGCAGAAGCGTTATGCCTCCGGCGGCGATCTGGTGTCGGCGACGATGTGGCAATATGTCGGCGGCTCCGTCGTGATGATCCTGGGCTCGCTCGCCTTCGAGACGCGCGCCCTCACCGTCAATGGCGAGCTGATCTTCGCCATGGCCTGGCTGGTCCTGGTGCTGTCAGTCGGCGCCATATTCCTGCTGATGGTGATGATCAGGGACGGCGAGATGTCGAAGGTTGCCTCGCTGTTCTACCTGGTCCCGGCCGTAACCGCGGTCATCGCCTGGGTGCTTTTCAATGAGCAGCTCAACCTGCTGCAGATCGCCGGCATGGCGATCGCCACGCTTGGCGTCGCCTTGGCGACCGCGCGATCCAATGGGACTCAGCCGACGCGGGCGCGCGCCTCAAGATAGCGGCTGATCGCGGCGTTGAGTTCGCCGCCGAGGATGAAGATCGCCGAGATGATGTAGAGGAAGACGACCGCGATCATGATCGAGGCGAGCCCGGCATAGGTCGTCACATAGGACGAGAAATGGTCGAGATAGGTGGCAAAGATCGTCGACCCGACCAGCCAGGCGACCAGCGTGAAGACGATGCCGGGTATGATCGAGACGAAGCGGCGCTTGCCGGCGGGCAGCCAGATATGCACCGAGAACAGCCCGATGACGATGACCGTCGAGGCGATCACGTAACGCCAGATGGTGATCGTGCCCATATAGGGCTTGATCCATTCCAGATGCGCTTCCGCCAGCCGCGCGAGCAGCGGCGCGAACACAAGAAGCACGCTGATGGCGAGAAAGCAGGCGGTGGCGATCAGGACGAAGATGATGCTTTGCACCCGGCGGTGGATGATGCCGCGCGTCTCGGTGACCCGATAGGCGCGGTTGAGCGACGTGCGCAGGGCTTCGATGCCGTTGGAAGCGAAATAGGCCGCAAGCAGCACGCCATAGGTCAGAAGGTCGGTGCGGCGCACCGTGAGCACGTTCAGCACCTCATGCGCGATCGGCTTGGCGATCTGCTCCGGCCATGTGTCGAAGACCAGATGCACGGCCGTGTCGGCGAAGGCGCGCGCGCCGAGGAAGCTAGCAAGCGTGGTGGCGAAGATCAGGAACGGAAACAGCGCCATCAGCGAGGTGATCGCCAGATGGCTGGCCATCGCCCAGCCGTCATCAGTGTTGAAGTGGCCTATCGCATCGTAGAGCACGCGCTTGAGGGCGACGATATTCCGCAGCAAGGGCCCGCGCTCCGCTCGATTGTGTCAACGCCGCGAATATGGGAAGTGATTGCGGCAAATGGCAACCCCAGGTCCCACAATGCGCCCCGCCGCCGAAGAGTTGCGCACCGTCATCGTCACCGGCGCCTCCTCCGGCATCGGCGCCTATTGCGCGCGAGCTTTGAAAGCGGAAGGCTGGCGGGTCTTTGCCACGGCGCGCAAGCCGGCCGACATCGCAGCCCTCGAGACCGACGGCCTGGAGGCTTTCTACCTCGACTACCGGGAACCCCAATCCATCGCGGCGTTGGTCGATGCGGTGCTGGAGCGCACCGGCGGCACGCTTGACGCGCTCTTCAACAACGGCGCCTACGCCCAGCCCGGCGCCGTCGAGGACCTGTCGGTCGCAGTGCTTCGCGAGCAGTTCGAGGCCAATTTCTTCGGCTGGCACGATCTCACCCGGCGGATCGTGCCGGTCATGCGCCGCCAGGGGCACGGCCGGCTCGTCCACTGCTCCTCGATTCTCGGGCTGGCCCCTGTCCGCTTCAGGGGCGCCTATTCGGCCTCCAAGCACGCCGTCGAAGGCCTGATGCTCTGCATGCGCCAGGAGCTCGAAGGCAGCGGCATCCACCTATCCCTGATCGAACCGGGGCCGGTGACGTCGAAGATCGCCAGCAACGGCCTCACCTGGTTCCTGAAAAACATCGACATCGAAAATTCCGTCCACCGCGCCGATTATCAGGCGCAGCTTGCACGGCTTCAGGCCGGCGGCAGCGTGTCGAAGCTGAAGCCCGGGCCTGAGGTCGTCCACAAGGCGCTCCGCCACGCGCTTCTGTCACAGCGCCCGCGCCCGCATTATGTGGTAACGGTGCCGGCCCGGATCGGCGCGGCGCTGAAACGCATCCTGCCGGCATCCCTGCTCTATCGCGTGCTCGCCAGGCGCGCCTGACCGAACCTGAACCGGAGCGAGCCAGATGCTCATCGCCTTGAAAATCCTTGCCATCGTCGCGATGGCCGCCGTGGTGATCGTGCTGGTCCGCGGCCTGATCAACATGATGCGCGGCGGCTCCGGCATCACATCGAACAGGCTGATGCAGGCGCGCATCATGCTGCAGGCCGTGGCCTTGGCGCTGCTGTTGCTGGTGGTCTATTTCACACGCAAATAGAGGATCTTAAAGAGGACGGCGTGGTCAAGCTCAACAAGATCTACACCCGCACCGGCGACGACGGCACGACGGGGCTCGGCACCGGCGAGCGGCGGCTGAAATCCGACCTGCGCGTCGACGCCTACGGCACCGTCGACGAGGCCAATGCCTGCATCGGCATGGCCCGCATCCACACCGCCGCGGAACATCCCGCGATCGACGCCATGCTGTCGCGCATCCAGAACGATCTGTTCGATCTGGGCGCCGACCTTGCCGTGCCGGACGACGGCAAGCCCCTGGAATATGAGCCGCTGCGCATCGTCGCGGCCCAGACCGACCGCGTCGAGCAGGATATCGACGCGCTCAACAAGGAGCTGCAGCCGCTGAAATCCTTCGTGCTGAACGGCGGCACGCCTGCCGCAGCCGCGCTCCATCTTGCCCGCACCGTGGCGCGCCGCGCCGAGCGCCTGATGGTGGCGCTGGCGCAGGATCCGGCCGAGCATGTCAACCGCGAGGCGCTCAAATACATCAACCGCGTCTCGGATTTCCTGTTCGTCGCCGCCCGTGCGGTCAATGACAATGGAAAGGCCGACGTGCTATGGGTTCCCGGCAAGAACCGCTGAATCCAGAGGCGGGAGGGTCCGATGTTCATCCCGCTCTACGACACCAACAGGCTGCGCCATATCCGCCTGCAATATGTCACCATCGGCCTGATCGTGGCGAATGTGCTGGTCTATCTGGCGACCACGCTTGGCGGTGAGAACTTCACCAATGCCGCGGTTCTCGGCCTGGGCTTCATTCCGTCGGTGGTTCACGACAAGGTCGAGCTGTCGCCCGAATTCGTGGTCATCCCCGAGAGCCTCAGCTACCTCACCTACTCGTTCCTGCATGCCGACATCTTCCATCTCGGCGGCAACATGCTGTTCCTTTGGGTGTTCGGCGACAATGTCGAGGATGCGCTCGGCCACATACGCTACCTGATCTTCTATCTGGCGTGCGCCGTCGCGGGCGCCTTCTTCCAGGGGCTGGTGGCCTGGGATTCGCAGGTGCCGCTGATCGGCGCCTCGGGGGCGATTGCCGGCGTCGTCGCCGCCTATCTGATCCTCTATCCCCGGGTAAAGGTCTGGGTGCTGGCCTTTGCCCGCATTCCATTGCGCATCCCGGCCTTCATTCCGCTGATCCTGTGGATCCTGTTCCAGATCGTGATGTTCGCCGCGGCCGGCGAGGACCAGATCTCCTGGGCCTGCCATATCGGCGGCATCATCGCCGGATCGATCCTGGTGCTGGTGCTGCGCAGCCGGGGCGTGCCGCTGCTGGCCGGCGCCGACGGCGAGCCTGATCCGACGCCCAACATCCAGCAGCCGCCTGTCCCCGTCGAGCCGGCCGCCAGCGATCCGGCGCAGCCGGCCTCGCAATGGGGCCGTGGAGCAGCGACGCCCCGGGATTGAACCGATTTGGGTGCGCCGTGGGATATTGACGCGCCGGTTTGCCGCCACTACGGAAACGGCACCGCTGGGCGGATATTCCGCCCGTAATGTCGGCTTTCGACAACTCTGACAGGGCGCACGCTGCTATAGCGCCCCGACTATCTCAGGAGAGGTGACAGGAAAATGAAGATCCTTGTGCCCGTGAAGCGGGTTGTGGATGCGAACGTCAAAGTCCGGGTGAAGGCGGACGGACTGGGCGTCGAGCTTGCCAACGTCAAGATGGCGATGAACCCGTTCGACGAGATCGCGGTTGAAGAAGCGATCCGCATCAAGGAAGCCGGCAAGGCGGAAGAGATCATCGTCGTCTCGGTTGGCCCGCAGCAGGCGCAGGAGACGCTGCGCACCGCGCTCGCCATGGGCGCCGACCGCGCAATCCTGGTCAAGACCGACGAGCAGACCGAGCCGCTCGGCGTCGCCAAGGTGCTGAAGGGCGTGGTCGAGGCCGAGAAGCCTGGCCTGGTCATCCTCGGCAAGCAGGCGATCGACGACGATTCGAACCAGACGGGCCAGATGCTGGCGGCGCTGCTTGGCTGGGCGCAAGGCACCTTCGCCTCCAAGGTTGAGCTCGCCGGCGATCATGCCAAGGTGACGCGCGAAGTCGACGGCGGCCTGCAGACCGTCGAGCTGAAGATGCCGGCGATCGTCACCGCCGACCTTCGCCTCAACCAGCCGCGCTATGCCTCGCTGCCCAACATCATGAAGGCCAAGAAGAAGCCGCTCGACGAGAAGAGCCCGGCCGACTACGGCGCCGACGTCAAGCCGCGCCTCAAGGTGATCAAGACCGAGGAGCCGGGCGGCCGCAAGGCAGGCGTCAAGGTGAAGTCGGTGGCCGAGCTAGTCGAGAAGCTGAAGAACGAAGCCGGCGTGCTGTAAAGCGATCGGGAAAGGACAAAGAAAAATGGCAATTCTCCTCATCGCCGAACATGACAATGCAAGTCTTTCCGACCAGACCGCCAAGGCGCTGTCGGCGGCCCTCCAGATCGGCTCCGATGTCGACGTGCTGGTGGCCGGCAAGGGCGCCAAGGGCGCGGCTGATGCCGCCGCCAAGCTGAAGGGCGTGCGCAAGGTGCTGCTCGCCGAGGCCGACGAGCTTTCGGAGCGCCTCGCCGAGCCGACAGCGGCGCTGGTCGTCTCGCTCGCCGGCTCCTATGACGCGATCGTCGCGCCGGCCACTTCGTCTGGCAAGAATGTCGCTCCGCGCGTGGCGGCACTCCTCGACGTCGCCCAGGTGTCCGAGATCATCGAGGTCATCTCGCCGGATACCTTCAAGCGGCCGATCTATGCCGGCAATGCCATCCAGACCGTGCAGGCGACCGACGCCAAAAAGGTCATCACCGTACGAACCGCATCGTTCTCGGCAGCGCCGGAAGGTGGTTCCGCCCCGGTCGAGACGGTCGGCGCCGCCGCCAACCCCGGCCTGTCGTCTTTCGTCGAGAACAAGCTTTCCGAGAACGACCGTCCGGAGCTGACTTCGGCCAAGATCATCATCTCGGGCGGCCGCGCGCTCGGCTCCTCGGAGAAGTTCCAGGAAGTCATCCTGCCGGTCGCCGACAAGCTCGGCGCCGCGGTCGGCGCCTCTCGCGCCGCGGTCGACGCCGGCTACGCGCCGAACGACTGGCAGGTCGGCCAGACCGGCAAGGTGGTGGCGCCAGACCTCTACATCGCGGTCGGCATCTCCGGCGCGATCCAGCATCTCGCCGGCATGAAGGATTCAAAGGTCATCGTCGCCATCAACAAGGACGAGGAAGCGCCGATCTTCCAGGTTGCCGACTACGGTCTGGTCGGCGATCTCTTCGTCATCCTGCCGGAGCTGCAAAAGGCGCTTTGACGTCGCCGGTTCTGGCATATTAAAATCCGAAGGGTGGGGTAGACGAAGTCGCCCCGCCCTTTTAGTTTGCACTGCACAAAAAGCAGGCCGCAAAAGGTCTGAGCCATTCCGGCGGGTTGCGGCCGGGATTGCGAGAAACAAACACACAGGAGCGTTCCTGCTTCAAGGAAGCGGAACTGCTCCGGACGGGATCGGGGTCATGAGCAAGATCGAGACGATCGGCATTGTCGGCGCGGGTCAGATGGGTGGCGGTATCGCCCATGTCTCGGCGCTGGGCGGCTACAAGGTCCTGATCCACGACATATCGCCTGACCGGATCGAGAAGGGCATCGCCACCATAAGCGGCAACATGGCCCGCCAGGTCGGCTCCGGCAAGCTCGAGGAGAAGGCGCGCAACGAAGCGATGGCGCGCATCTCCGCCGCTCCGGCCATGGCCGACCTCGCCGCCGCCGACCTCGTGATCGAAGCGGCGACAGAGGACGAGACGGTGAAGCGCAAGATCTACGCGCAGCTCTGCCCGCAGCTCAATCCGGAAGCGATTCTAGCGACCAACACCTCGTCGATCTCGATCACCCGGCTTGCCGCCCAGACCGACCGTCCCGAGCGCTTCATCGGCATCCACTTCATGAACCCGGTGCCGGTGATGAAGCTGGTCGAGCTGGTGCGCGGCATCGCCACCGAGGACCAGACCTTCGAGGCCGCCAAGACCTATGTGAAGCACCTCGACAAGACCATCACCGTCTCGGAGGATTTCCCTGCCTTCATCGTCAACCGCATCCTTTTGCCGATGATCAACGAGGCGATCTACACGCTCTACGAAGGCGTCGGCACGGTCGACGCCATCGACACCGCCATGCGGCTCGGCGCCAACCATCCGATGGGACCGCTGCAGCTCGCCGACTTCATCGGGCTCGATACCTGCCTGTCGATCATGCAGGTGCTGCATGAGGGCCTGTCGGACTCGAAATACCGCCCCTGCCCGCTGCTGGTGAAATATGTCGAAGCCGGCTGGCTCGGCCGCAAGACCGGTCGCGGCTTCTACGATTATCGCGGCGACCATCCGGTGCCGACGCGCTGATCTTCCGCGGCTGAACCCTTCGACGCGGCTCAGGACGCCGCGGCGAGCGGCAGTGGCGCCAAATCTTTCAAAGCTTCGTCGGGCGCGGCGGAAACGCAGCCGCGGCCGGCGGCCTTGGCGGCGTAGCAGGCGGCGTCGGCGCGGGCGATGATCTCGTCCACCTCGCCGCAGCCGGCGCGGATCGGCGCGAGGCCGATGCTGGCGCCGATCGAATGCAGGCGCCCGTCCCAGCTGAAGTTGAGGTTACGGATGGCGTCGATGATCGAGCGCGCCGCGATCGGCCCGCGCTCCGCGGCGCCCGATTTGAGGATGACGGCGAATTCATCGCCGCCGAGCCTGGCGACGATGTCTTCCGCACCGAGCACGTTGCGCAACGTGTCGGCCACGCGCTTGAGCAGCGCATCGCCCGCAGCATGGCCGCCGGTGTCGTTGACCGCCTTGAAGTGATCGAGATCGACGAACATGAACTGATGCTCACCGCCATTGAGGCGGCACTGGTCGACCAGATCTTCCATAGTGCGCATGAAGCTCGAACGGTTGGCGAGCCCGGTCAGCGCGTCATGAGCGGCGGCATAGGCCAGTTGGCGCTGCAGGGCGCGCGCGTCGCTGAAATCCTGGAAGACGATGACGAGGCCGCAGAACTCCTCGCGGTCGTTCATGATCGGCGACACCACCTGGCGGATGCTGCATCGGGTGTCGTCGCGCCGGACCAGGACAGCGCGCGTGTTCTGGTCGCAGTGCGGGCGTTCGCCCGCCGAAGGACGCGTCAGCCCGATTCTGTGCCCGCTTTCCTCGTCGACCGCCCAATAAACATGGCCGAGCACCTTGCCCATACCCTCGCCGACCTCGACACCGGTGAGCTTTTCCGCGATCGGGTTCATGAAGGTGATGCGGTTGGCGGCGTCGGTGCAGATCACAGCGTCGCCGATCGAGTGCAGCGTCACTCTGAGGCGCTCTTTCTCGTCGGCCAGCAGCGCCGCCGAAACCATCAGCCGCGCCTCCGTCTCCTTGCGCTCGGTGATATCGGTCAGGCTGCCGATGGCCCGGATCAGCCGGCCCTCGCCGTCGCGCTCGATCGCCTTGCCGCGGTCGAGGATCCAGACCCAGTGCCCGTCCTTGTGCCGCATCCGGAACTCGGCCTCGAAGAAGGGCGTCTCGCCGGCAAGGTGCGCGCGATCCGCCTCGGCGACAACTTCGCGGTCGTCGGGATGGATCATGGTCAGCCAGCGATCGGGGTCGCCGTCGAGCTCGCCATCGGCATAGCCCAGCATCTTCACCCAGGTTTCGGAATAGGTGGTGCCGCCCTTGCGCATATCGAGGCTCCAGATACCCTGTCCGGTGCTGGTGAGCGCGAAGTTCCACCTGGTCTCGGCCTCGGCGATGCGCGCCTCGGCCTGCTTGCGCGCATCGATGTCCTCGATCTGCGACACCAGATAGAGCGGACGACCTGTCTCCTCTTCATGGATGACCGAGCCGGCAAGCTGTGCCCAGACCGGGGTGCCGTCCTTGCGCAGATAGCGCTTCTGGAAATGGAAGGAATGGATCTTGCCTTCCTTCAGGCTCGTCATCGTCTCGCGGCCGATCTGCAGATCGTCGGGATGCGTGATCTGGAAGAAGGTCAGCGCCTCGATTTCCACGCGGGTGTATCCCAGCATGTCGGCGAAGGCGGGGTTGGCCTGAAGGATGCGGCCATCGAGGCCGACAATGGCGACGCCGATCGCCGAATCCTCCATGGCCCTGCGGAAGCGTTGCTCGCTCTCGGCAATCTGCCGGCGGTCGTCGATGATCTTGCGGATGAACAGCGCCGAGACAAACAGCGTGACGGCCGCGACGGCAACGGATATCTGCAGGCAGACCTTCAACGCGTCCGGGCCGAGTTCCAGCGCCGGCAACAGGATCGATGCAGTCAGGGCAACGAGTCCTGCTGTCATCAAGACGGGCACAGCGCGCTTGCCGGCCCGCCGACCTTTCCAACTCAACCACCACGCCACAATGCGATCCCACCCAATGCGCGACTGCGCGTTGCCACACCCTGGCGGATCGATTTTAAGGAATGGTTGCGTGAGCGGCAGCGGCCGCTCCGATAACCGGCGAACAATTGCCGGTATGATTAAGGTATTGTGTCAAAACTGTACCGAATGATCGGTGTGTAAAATCCTACCAGCGGACGAAAAACCGCCCACCAAGCGCGCCGAGCAGCGTCAGGAAGGCGATCGCGATCGTATACCAGGTGGCGACGAAGAGCGGCGAATCGTCGAAGCAATGCGCGGCATAAAAGGTTGCCGCGAGCCCGCCCGCGAGCAGGCCGGCCACCGCGCCCGCCAACACCGGCCGCGTCGGAGCGCCATAGCGCAGCATGCCGAGGAAGATAGCCAGCGGACCGATGCCGATCAGCGGGATGAAGCTCATGCAGATCATCATGTTCGAGCCGATAAGCCGCTTGCCCCAATCGGCCTCGGGCACGACGAAGAGCTCCAGAACCACCGCCAGCACCACCAGAAGCGGCGCGGCGATCATCCAGGCCATCGCCCGCCCGGTCGAAGCGCCCGGCACTGACAGCGCGCGGATCAGCGCGAAGGCGCTGGCCGCGAGCACCAGCGTGAATACGAATTTCGACATGAAGCGCATCGTGTGCATGGCCGACATGATGTCGGGACGCGGCCCGATGGTCGCAAAGAAGACCGCCCCCGCGATCACCACGGCCACGCCGACCGCCAGCCACCAGGCCTTGCCGAGCGGCATTGCCTTGTCGCGGGCATCGGCGTCGAGCGCCTTGATGAGATCCTCTGTCCTCATGTCGCTGTTCGTCCAAACCGTTTGGCGATCGCGGCGAGGCCGCGATGCAACGACACGCGCACCGCCGTCTCGCTGATGCCAAGCTTCGCCGCCGTCTCGCCGATCGACTGCCCGTCGACCGAGATTGACGAGACCACGGAGCGTTGCGCCGGCGGCAGCCCATCGAGCGCCCGGTTGATGTCGCGCTCGCTCACCGTTTCCGTCTCCGGCTCGGCGAAGGTTTCGGCGATCTCGTCGATCTCAACCTCGATGCGCCGCCCGCGCCGGCGGAACGCGTCGATCAGCTTGAAGCGGGCGATCGCATAGACCCAGGGCAGCACCGGCGCGTTAGGCCGCCAGGTGTGGCGTTTGACATGAATGGCCAGCAAGGTTTCCTGCACGATATCCTCGGGATCGACCCCGCCCTGAACGATCTTGCGCCGAACAAAACCTCGAACGAGGGCGGCGATGCGGTGCAGAAAGTCGGCATAAGCCCTTTCGTCTCCCGCGATCGCGGCCCTGAGCAGCCGGGAAAGCTCGGCCTCGTCCTTGCCGGTCACAAGAGTTTACCCCCAATGTTCGCGTCTCGGCCCTGGTTTGTTACGTGGCCGGCCAAATAATGTCCAAGCCAAACTGCCGCAAAATCACGAAAGTTTGCGGCGCGGCGACCGATTGAAGCAGGGCCACAATGTTGACTAAGACAATCAGGTATTGATAAGAGCGGCCGTAACCTGAAACCCGGTTTCCAGTTTTAAGGACGATACCCATGAAAATTGCCCTTTCCACGCTTGCCGGCGCCGCCCTGGCGCTCGGCCTGATCGCCGGCCCAGCCATAGCCGAGGATCAAGGCATCATCGTCTACAATGCCCAGCATGAGAGCCTGGCCAAGGAATGGGCGAAGGGATTCACCAAGGAAACCGGCATCAAGGTGACGCTGCGCAATGGCGGCGACAGCGACTTCTCCAACCAGATCGTCGCCGAGGGCGCGGCCTCGCCGGCCGACGTCTTCCTGACTGAGAACTCACCGGCCATGGCGCTGGTCGAGGCGGCGGGCCTGTTCGCGCCGGTCGATGCCGAGACCCTCGCCCAGGTCCCGCAGGAATACCAGCCGTCGACTGGCAAATGGGTCGGCGTCGCCGCCCGCAGCACCGTCTTTGCCTACAACAAGGACAAGCTGAAGGCAGACCAACTGCCCAAGTCGCTGCTCGATCTCGCCGACCCGAGCTGGAAGGGCCGCTGGGCCGCCTCGCCGTCCGGCGCCGACTTCCAGGCCATCGTCAGCGCGCTGCTCGAGCTCAAGGGCGAAGCCGCCACCGCCGATTGGCTGAAGGCGATGAAGGAGAACTTCACCGCCTACAAGGGCAACTCAACGGTGATGAAGGCCGTCAATGCCGGCGAGATCGATGGCGGCGTGATCTATCACTATTATTATTTCGGTGATCAGGCCAAGACCGGCGAAAACAGCCGGAATGTCGCCTTGCATTATTTCAAGAACCAGGATCCGGGCGCCTTCGTGTCGATCTCCGGCGGCGGCGTGCTGGCGTCGAGCAAGCACCCGAAGGAAGCCCAGGCGTTCCTGAAGTGGGTGACCGGCAAGGGCGGCCAGGACGTGCTGAAGACCGGAACGTCCTATGAATATGCCGTCGGCAAGGATGCCCAGTCCAACCCGAAGCTGGTGCCGCTGGCCGATCTGCAGGCGCCGAAAGTCGATCCGGCGAGATTGAATTCCAAGAAGGTCATCGAGCTGATGACGCAAGCCGGCTTGCTTTAGTTCGCGTTCGTCCTAAAAGGGCGAACGACCGTGCTCCCGCGGCAATTCGCCTTCCGCGGGAGCGTTTTTGTTTGGAGATCGCCTCGTCGATGACAGTCGACTGCGCTTCGACCCGCCTGAGTGGCACATCGCACCGCTTCCGCCGGCAGGCGGAGGCGACCCAGCGGCCTGCCTGATGCAGTCGACGATCGACATGACGCCGGCAAGATTGCCTGCGGCCCGGATGAAGGAGCGTCGGCCCACGTCATGGATCACGCTCGCAGCGGCTCTCATCTCGCTCGTTGCGCTGCTGCCGCTCGCCTTCATCGTCTGGGTCGCGATCCAGACCGGCTGGGACACCGTGGCGGCGCTGATCTTCCGCGCGCGCGTCGGCGA
Source organism: Mesorhizobium sp. CA8 (assembly GCF_020164955.1). Classification (GTDB taxonomy): domain Bacteria; phylum Pseudomonadota; class Alphaproteobacteria; order Rhizobiales; family Rhizobiaceae; genus Mesorhizobium. Next base: position 44,407 of record NZ_JAIUHG010000024.1, on the reverse strand, counting down.
ATTGCTGGTCAACACCGTGCTCCTCGTCCTCGTCACGGTGCCGATCGCCATCGTGCTCTCGGTGGCGCTGGCCTGGCTGACGGAGCGCAGCGACCTGCCGGGCAACCGCTGGTGGTCCTGGCTGTCGGTCGCGCCGCTCGCCATCCCCGCTTTCGTGCACTCCTATGCCTGGATCAGCTTGGTTCCGGGCCTGCACGGGCTCTGGGCCGGCGTGCTGGTTTCCGTGATCGCCTATTTCCCGTTCCTCTATCTGCCGATCGCCGCCGCGCTGCGCCGGCTCGATCCGGCGCTGGAAGATGCGGCCGCGGCGCTTGGCCTTGGCCCGTGGCGGGTTTTTGCGCGTGTCGTGCTGCCGCAGCTGAGGCTCGCCATCTGCGGCGGCTCGCTGCTGGTCGGCCTGCATCTCTTGGCCGAATACGGCCTCTATGTCTTCATCCGTTTCGACACGTTCACCACCGCGATCGTCGACCAGTTCCAGTCGACCTTCAACGGTCCGGCCGCCAACATGCTGGCCGCCGTGCTGGTGGTCTGCTGCCTTTTCCTGCTCGCCCTTGAGGTGATGATACGGGGCGAGGAGCGCTACGCCCGCGTCGGCTCCGGCGCCGCGCGCAAGCAGCAGCGTGCTCGCCTCGGCCGCGCCACCCTGCCATGCCTGCTTTTGCCGGCCGGCGTCGCGCTGCTGTCGCTCGGCGTGCCCTTCGTCACCGTAAGCCGCTGGCTGCTCGCCGGCGGCACGGAAGTCTGGCGTTGGGACGAGATCAGCCTGGCGCTCGGCCAGACGCTGTTCCTCGCCATTGCCGGCGCGGTGCTTGCAACGCTCGCCGCCATGCCGATGGCCTGGATCTCGATCCGCGCGCCAGGGCCGCTGCAGCGCCTGCTCGAGAGCTGCAACTATATCGTCGGCGCGCTGCCGGGCGTGGTCACCGCGCTGGCGCTGGTGACAATCACCGTGCGCGTCGCGCTGCCTCTCTACCAGACCCTGTTCACCATCCTGTTCGGTTATGCGCTGATGTTCCTGCCGCGCGCGCTGGTCAGCCTGCGCGCCTCGATCGCGCAGGCGCCGGTGGAGCTGGAGCGCGCCGCTTCCAGCCTCGGCCGCTCGCCGGTCAAGGCGCTGTGGTCGACGACCGTCCGCCTGTCGGCGCCGGGCGCCGCGGCCGGCATGGCCATGGTGGCGCTCGGCATCACCAACGAGCTCACCGCCACCCAGATGCTGGCTCCCAACGGCACCCGCACGCTGGCGATGGCTTTCTGGTCCTATAGCGGCGAGATCGACTACGCCTCCGCCGCCCCTTACGCGCTGATCATGGTGGCGATGTCGCTACCGATGACCTGGTGGCTCTACATCCAGTCGAAGCGGATGGCCGGACGATGAGCTTTCTCGAACTCAGCGGCGTCGCGAAAAGCTACGGCCCGGTAACGGCGCTCGCCGGCGTCGACTTGGCTGTCGAAAGCGGCAGCCGCACCGCGATCGTCGGGCCGTCTGGCTGCGGCAAGACCACCTTGCTCAGGCTGATCGCCGGCTTCGAGGCGCCGGACCGCGGTCGCATCACGCTCGACGGCAAGGTGCTGGCCAATGGCGGCGCCGCCGTGCCGGCGCATCGCCGCGGCATCGGCGTGGTCGCCCAGGACGGCGCCCTCTTCCCGCATCTCAGCATCGCCGACAATATCGGTTTCGGCATGGCCCGTAGCGAAGACAGGCGCAACGAGCGCATCGTCGAGCTCGCCTACATCGTCGGATTGGACAAGGCGGTCCTCAAGCGCCGGCCGCACGAGCTGTCCGGCGGCCAGCAGCAGCGCGTCGCGCTTGCCCGGGCCATGGCGATGAAGCCGAGGCTAATGCTGCTCGACGAGCCGTTCTCGGCCCTCGATACGGGGCTTCGCGCCTCCATGCGCAAGGCGGTGGCCGAGCTTCTGGAAGAGGCGGGCATCACCACCATCCTGGTCACCCATGACCAGGCCGAGGCGCTGTCCTTCGCCAGCCAGGTGGCGGTGATGCGTGACGGCCTGTTCTCGCAGGTCGGCACGCCGCGCGAGCTCTATTTCCAGCCCAGGGACAGGATGGTCGCCGAGTTCCTCGGCGACGCCATTATCCTGCCGGCGAAAATCGCCGACGGCTTCGCCATGTCGCCGCTCGGCCGCATCGCGGTCGACACAAAGGAACGACGCGATGTCGCGCGCATTATGCTGCGGCCCGAGCAAATCCTTCTCAAGCGGACCTCGCGCGAGGGCATGTCGGGCACACCGGACATGCTGTTCGGCGAAGTGACGGACTGCGAGTTCGCCGGCTCGGTCTGCACCGTCGCGGTGCGGCTGCTCAACAGCCCCGATCCGCCCGATGCGGCCGCCATCGGCAACACCCCGCTCATCCTGCGCAAGACAGGCATGGACGCGCCAGCGGTCGGCGAGATCGTGCGCCTCACCGTTACCGGCAAGGCGCATGTCTTTGCTTAGGTCCGGGTTGAGGCGTGTCGGGATTCAGGTCAGGCCGAGCCGAAAACGGCGGGTTCCGAGAACCGGAGCGGAGCGTACTTGGAGTACGTGAGCACCGGAAGCACAGGAAACCGCCGTTTGCAGGCCGGCCTCACCTGAATATCGACATGCCTCAACGCACGCGCTGCCCAGTTGCCGGCGACCACAGCGGCCAGCTCTCGAGGAAATCGTGGCTGTGGATGACGACGCGCTGGCCCTCGATCAGGATGATCGAATAGGCGGGCGGTGCCTGCTCGACAACCTCGTCGCCGATGAGATCGAGCATGAAGCGGGCATGCAGGCCGCGCTGCGCCGAGAATGGGATGCCGGCGACGGTGCCGGCTATGTCGCGGTGGACATGGCCGAAGAAGATGGAGCGGACATTGCCGTGGCGCGTCAGCACATCGATCAGCCGCTGCGGCTGTTCGAGGCCGAGCGGGTCGAGCAGCGTAAGCCCAAGCTCGACCGGCGGATGATGCAGGAAGACATAGGCGGCCTTGCCTGCCGCCTCGCCAAGCCGCGCGTCGAGCCAGCCAAGCCGGCTGTCGCACAACTCGCCGGTGACGCGGCCTTCCGCCAGGCTGTCGAGGAAAAGCAAGCGCCCTTCCGGCGTGTCGAAAACCGACTGCACGAAACCGTTGCCGTCGGTCCCGTTTTCGGGAAAGGCGGCGATGAGGTTTGGGCGCCGGTCGTGGTTTCCGGGCAGCAGCCTGTAAGGCAACGTGAGCCGGCTCAGCGCCGCCTTGAAGTCGGCATAGGCTTGCGCCTCGCCGGCATCCGTCAGGTCGCCGGTAAAGATGCAGAGCGCCGCATCGCCGTGGCGGGCATTGATATGGTCGATGCAGCGGACGAGCCGCTCATGCAGATCGGCGCCGTAGCGGATTTCGCTCCGACGGCCGAGATGGACGTCGGTCACCTGGATGATCTTTATTCCGTAACCCTCAATCGAATTCGCGAAGCCGCCAACCGCCTTATAGAGCCGGCTCCGGCACCGAGGCCTTGAACACGTCGAGCCTGGCGCCTGTCTTCGAGGAGAAGAAGTGCAGGTCTGTCTCGGCGAACTGCAGGCCGATCGTGCTCCCGGGTTCGGGATGGACGGTCTCCGACGTCACGATGGAAAACGGCGCGCCGTCGAGATCGACATAGATGACGCGGCCGGCGCCCAGCTCCTCGATGAGGTCGACGGTCGCCGCGAGCGCGCCGGGCGCACCCGGCGCCACCATGCGCACCGCCTCCGGCCGGATGCCGGCCGCGACTTTCGCGCCGACCGGCAGGCCCGTGCGCGACACGTTGAGCTTGCGGTTGCCACCGAGCAGCGACAGCCCGTCCAGCGTGACCGTGCCTTCGAGCATGTTCATCGCCGGGGCGCCGACGAAGGTCGCCACGAAGCGGCTTGCCGGCCGGCTGTAGACTTCCGCCGGCGTGCCGACCTGCTCGACGCGGCCGCCATTCATCACCACCAGCCGGTCTGCCAGCGTCATCGCCTCGACCTGGTCATGCGTGACGAAGACCGAGGTGGCGTTGAGGCGCCGGTGCAGCTTGCGGATCTCGGAGCGCATCTGCACGCGCAGCTTGGCATCGAGATTGGAGAGCGGCTCGTCGAAGAGGAAGACCTTGGGCTCGCGGATCATGGCGCGGCCCATGGCAACACGCTGGCGCTGGCCGCCGGAGAGCGCCATCGGCTTGCGGTCTAGCAGGTGCTCCAGCTCCAGGACGCGCGCCACCGCCTGGACACGCTGGGCGCGTTCGGCCGGCGGAACGCCGGCCACCTTCAGCGAATAGCCGATGTTCTGGGCCACGCTCATATGCGGGTAGAGCGCGTAGTTCTGGAACACCATGGCGCAGCCGCGCTCGCGCGGCTCGAGCTTGTTGACCACCGTGCCGTCGATCGCGATCGTGCCGTCGGAAATCTCTTCCAGTCCCGCGATCATCCTGAGCAGCGTAGACTTGCCGCAGCCCGACGGTCCGAGGATGACGACGAATTCGCCCGAGGCGAAGTCAAGATCGACGCCGTGCACGACCTGCGTCTTGGCGTAGTTCTTCTTGACGCCGCGAATGGTGATGGAGGCCATTTTTGTCTCCCTATTTTTCGGTGGCGATCAGGCCGCGCACGAACCAGCGCTGCATCAAGAGCACCACGATCAGCGGCGGCAGCATGACGATCAGCGTGCCGGCCATGGCAATATGCCATTCCGGCGCCCCGCCGACATTGGGGATGAGCTGCTTCAGCTCGGTCACCGCCATCGCATGCGACTGGTCGGTGGTGATAAGCAACGGCCACAGATACTGATTCCAGGCCCACAGGAACATGATGGTGCCGAGCGCCCCCATGTTGTTGCGCGACAGCGGCAGAAGGATATCGACGAAGAAGCGCAGCGCGCCGGCGCCGTCCATGCGCGCGGCCTCGGTCAATTCGTCAGGCACGGTCAGGAAGAACTGGCGGTAGAGGAAAGTACCGGTGGCGGTGGCGACCAGCGGCAGGATCAGGCCGCTATAGGAATTGAGCAGCCCCAGGCTGAGCTGGACCCGAACGCCTGATATCTTCTCGATCAGCCAGGAAAGCCCCGTCAGATCCATGATCGTCTGATAGGGCTCCAGCACGTTGGCGACCACCGCGTAGGTCGGGACGATGCGCACTTCGAGCGGCAGCATCAGCGTGATGAAGATCAGCCAGAAGATCAGCGTCCGGCCGGGATAGCGGAAATAGACGATCGAGAAGGCCGTCAGCGCCGACACGATCACTTTGCCGGCGGCGACGCCGAACGCCATGATGAACGAGTTGAGCAGCTTCGGGCCGAGATCGGCCGTCACCCAGGCCGTCTTGATGTTGACCCAGAAATCGCTGCCCGGCAGCAGCGACATCGGCACGTCGTTGACGTCCTTCAGATTGTGCGAGGCGGCGATCGCCACGATGACGAACGGCGCCACGCAGAATACGAAGCCGGCAAACAGGATCAGATGCGTGAAAAAATTGAGGATCGGAGTGCGCTCGACCATGGCCGGCCTCAACGATAGTGGACGCGCCGCTCGATGAAGCGGAACTGGACGATGGTCAGTGCGACGATGAGCAACATCAGGATGATGCTCTGCGCGGCGGCGCCCGAATAATCGAGGCCTTTGAAGCCGTCGGAATAGATCTTGTAGACCATCAGATTGGTGGCGTTGGCCGGTCCGCCTGCGGTCATGATGTCGACGATGCCGAAGGAGTCCTGAAAACTCTCGGTGATGTTGATGACCAGCAGGAAGAAGATGGTCGGCGTGATCAGCGGGAACTGGATGTCCCAGAAGCGCCGGAGGACGCCTGAGCCGTCCATGGCGGCCGCCTCGATCAGCGAACGCGGGATCGCCTGGAAGGCGGCGAGGAAGAAGATGAAATTATAGCCGACATATTTCCAGGAAAAGGCGATGATGATCGAGGCCATCGCGTCGGCGCCGTCGAGGCCCGGGTCCCAGAAGCCCGGCCAGACCCGGTTGACGACGGCCATGAAGCCGGCTTCCGGCGCCAGGATGAAACGAAATGCCAGCGCCAGAGCGGGCGCGGCGATGCCGTAGGGCCAGATCAGCACCACGCGATACAGCCATGAGCCGGCAAGCTGCCGGTCGGTCAAGGCGGCGAGCACCAGCGCGATGACCATTGCAAGGCCCGTGCTGATGCCGGCGAAGATCATGCTGGCGGTGATGGAATTCCAGTAGTCGGCATTGGCGAGGATCGAACGGAAATTGTCGAGCCCGACCCAGATGTTGCCGCCGCCCCAGGGCTGCTGCAGCGTCAGCGACCAGTAAACCGCCTGGCCGGCCGGCCAGTAGAAGAAGGTGAAGATCAGAAGAAGCTGCGGCACCGCGAACAGGATGCCGATCGTCCATCTGCCGAAAGTGACGCGTTTTTCCATCGATCCGCCGATGCCGTTGAACCGTCAGCCCACCTTCACGGTAAACCTAGATGTGAAATGGCCGCCCGTCGATTCCCGGCGGGCGGCCGTTCCAACATCCGGGATCAGGGCAGGGTCTTACCCGGATAGGTCTGCTGGAAGCGCTCGAGGATCGCGTCGCCGTTCTTGACCAGAGTGTCGAGGCCTTGCTGGACGCTGACCTTATTGGCGAAGATCGCCTGCATCTGCGTGCCGAACTCGGCGCGGATCTGGGTGAAGTTGCCGAGGCGGATGCCGCGGGTGATCTCGGTCGGCTCCGAGGCGGTCAGGCTCTCGATGGCCACTTCACGGCCCTTGTAAGGCGCCTTGTCGTAGAAGCCGTTTGACTTCATGAAATCGAAGCCCGACTTCGTCACCGGGATATAGCCGGTGTTGGTCGACCAGAACAATGCGGTCTTGGGATCGTGGATGAAGTTGAGGAAGGCGGCCGCGCCCTTGTATTCGGCGTCCGACTTGCCGGACAGCACCCACAGCGAAGCGCCGCCGACCAGCGAGTTCTTGCGCTCGGTGCCGGCATAGACCGGCAGCTCGGCGACGTCCCACTTCATGCCTTCCTTCTGGGTGCGGCCGACCGTGCCGTGGTCGCCGACCGAGGTGAGGATGAGCTGGCAGGTGCCGGTGGCGAAGGCCTGCACCATATCCTGGCCGAGATCTTCGACTTGATCTTGATAAGGCCTGCGTCATACCACTTCTTGAGATCGGTAACGTACTGGACGAACTTGGTCTTGTTGACTTCCAGACGGGCGTCGAGACCGTCATAGCCATTGTTCTTGGTGGCGATCGGCTGGTTATGCAGCGCCGAGAACTGCTCCATCAGCTGCCAGCTTTCATTGGCCGAGATGTTGATGGCCATCGGGCAATCATAGCCGGCGTCCTTCAGCGCCTTGAGGTCGGCGCCGACATCTTCCCAGGTCTTCGGCGCCTCGGTCTTGCCGATCTTGGCGAAGGCGTCCTTGTTCCAGTACATCAGTGCCGTTGACGAGTTGAACGGGAAGGACAGCATCTCGCCCTTCGAGGTCGCGTAATAGCGGGCGATGCCGGGGAAATAGTCGCTGTAGTCGATCTTGTAGCCGTTCTCTTCCATCAGCTTGTCGGCGGGCTTGTAGGCGCCCGACAGCATCATGGTGGCAGTGCCGACGTCATAGACCTGGACGACGGTGGGCTGCTTGCCGGCACGGAAGGCGGCGATCGTGTTCTGCAGCGTGGCGTCGTAATTGCCCTGGCTGGTGCAAACGACCTGGTAGTCCTTCTGGGAATCGTTGAAGTTCTTGCACAGCGTGTCGACGACGCGGGCGAGGTCGCCCGAAAGACCGAACCAAAAATCGAATTTGACCGGCTCGGCAAAAGCAGGAACCGCAAGCGCGGTGCTGAGCGCGCCGGCGGCAAGGGCAGCGAAGCCCCGCTTGATGATCGTCATGGTTTTCCCTCTTGAGTGGCAGTGTGACAAGGTTTTGCGCAAGTCCTTGCCCGCTCTCATAGAGAAGGTATGTGACAGTTCTGCTGTGGGCCCGAAGCCCCTGTGGACAGCCAGTCTCTCCTCCCCTGGCAGCGGTCGCGCCGGCATGAAAACGTCACATCGGCGCTCTAGAGAGCTAGGGCGCCGCCAAGCGGCGAAAAGACCTCCGTGATTAACCGGCTGGATGAGAAGAGAGATGCTGGTCCCGCAGCTCACGCACGTGCCTGTCGCCGTCCGCAACGCCATGCGGGACGGACCGCGCGACAGCGCCACCCATCTGCGCTACGCTGCCGCCGTTCCCGCCCTCGGCGAGATCGAGATCGGCGGCAAGGCGTCGCGCGAGAGCGCCGGCGAGAGCCTGACCGTCATGGCGTGGAACGTCGAGCGCCTGCGTCATGTCGATGCCATCGCCGCTACGATAGCGGGCCAGGCGCCGCACGTCGTGCTGCTGTCCGAAGTCGACAAGGGCATGGCGCGCTCCGGCAACGGCCATCTTTTGAGCCGGCTTGCCGATCGTCTGGGCCATTCCTACGCCTATGGCGTCGAGTTCCTTGAACTCGGCACCGGTAATGAGGCGGAGCAGGCGGCAAATGACGGCGCCGAGAACGTTGAGGGCTTCCATGGCAACGCCATAACCAGCGCCGTCCCGCTGCTGCGGCCCTTCCTCGTTCGGCTGGATGCCGCCGGTGCCTGGTTCCTGCCGGAGCACGGCCAACCCCGGATCGGCGGCCGCATGGCGCTCGGCGGCCAGGTGACGGTGGGCGAGCGCCGGGTCACCGTCGTTTCGGTGCATCTCGAGAACCGCACCGCGCCCGCCGGCCGCGCCGACCAGGCGCGCCACCTCCTTGACGCCATCGACCGATATGACGCGGAAGCGCCGGTCCTGATCGGCGGCGATTTCAACACGCTGACCGCAACCTATGAAGAGCGCCACGCCGACCCGGCCGCATGGCAGGCTTGCATCGATGCCGAGCCGGACCGGCTGATGCGCCCCGACCGCCACGAGCCCCTCTTCGCGATCATGGCCGAGCGCGGCTACGACTGGCGCGACGCCAACGCGTTCGACAAGCCGACGCAGCGGCGTCCGGCCGGCGACGCCACGCCTGCCGGCCACATCGACTGGTTCTTTACCCGCGGCCTCGAGGCAAGCGCGCCGGCGACACTGCCGGCGGTGTTGCCGGACGGCAGCCCGAGCGCCGACCACGAGGCGCTGGTGATTACGGTTAGGGTAAGATAGCGGTCGCGATCACGGCGTTAGCGCCGCTTCCACCAGCCGCTTGGCGTCGGGGCTCGACCATTCGGCCGGGCCGTTCATATGCGCGATCAGGCAGCCATCCGCGTCGATCAGCATGGTCACCGGAAGCCCGAGCGCCAGTCCGCGCGTCTTTGCCTCGTTGAACAGCGCGATCGTCGGGTCCCGGTAGAAGCCGAGCGTCTGAACGCCGATCTCGTTGAGGAAGTTCTTCGGCTTCGTATCGTCGCCGGTGTCGACATTGACCGCGATCACCTCGAAGGCATTGCTGCCTTTTTCCTTCTGCAGCGCGTCGAGCGCCGGCATCTCGGCGCGGCACGGCGCGCACCAGGTGGCCCAGAGATTGAGCAGCACGGTCTTGCCGGCATGGTCGGCTATCGTCATCGGCTTGCCGTCGGGGCCGTTGAAGGCCAGGCTCTTCAGCGATTGCGGCGGGTCGGCCGGCTGCAGAGCCGCGACCTGGCCGACGGCCTTGGCGGCGATTTGCTTGGCCCGGTCAACTTTGGCTGCGCAGGCTGCATCGTCCTTGCCGGCGGCCGCGGCGACCTTCTCGGGAGCATTGTTGCCAGAACCGCTCTCGCTGACGTATACCGCGACCGCGCCGGCCAGCACGCCCGCCACCAAAGCGGCGAGGATGAGGCGCGTAGCCGGAAAAAAATATCTCTTGCCGTCTGCCATTTTCAAAACTGCTCCGGAGCATGGGTTATAGCGATGAGCGACAAGAAGGCCAGCAACCAGATGTGGGGCGGACGTTTTGCCTCGGGTCCGGCCGCGATCATGGAGGCGATCAACGCGTCGATCGGCTTCGACCGCAAGCTCTATGCGCAGGACATAAGCGGATCGATCGCCCATAGCGAGATGTTGGCTGAAACGGGCATTATTTCGGCCGCCGATCAAGAAAAAATCGCTCACGGACTGAACACGATCCTGAAAGAGATCGAGGCAGGCACGTTCGAATTCTCAACGAAGCTCGAAGACATCCACATGAATGTCGAGGCCCGCCTTGCCGACCTTATCGGCCCGGCGGCGGGACGCCTGCACACCGCTCGCTCGCGCAACGACCAGGTGGCGGTCGATCTCCGGCTCTGGGTCAAGCAGGAATGCCAGCGCGTCGCCCTGGCGTTAAAAGACCTGATCGCCGCGTTCCTGGAACGCGCCGAGGAGCATGCGGCGACCGTCATGCCCGGCTTCACCCATATGCAGGCGGCGCAGCCGGTGACCTTCGGCCACCATTGCATGGCCTATGTCGAGATGTTCGGCCGCGACCTCTCGCGCGTCCGCGACGCCATCGAGCGCATGGATGAAAGCCCGCTGGGCGCGGCGGCCCTTGCCGGCACCAGCTTCGGCATCGACCGCCACATGACGGCGAAGGCGCTGGGTTTCCGCGAGCCAACGCGCAATTCGCTGGACAGCGTCTCGGACCGGGATTTCGCGCTCGAGTTCCTGAGCCTCGCCGCGATCTGCGCGACGCATTTGTCCAGGCTGGCCGAGGAGATCATCATCTGGTCGACGCCGCAATTCGGCTTCATCCGCCTGTCGGATTCCTTCTCCACCGGCTCCTCGATCATGCCGCAGAAGAAGAACCCGGACGCCGCCGAGCTGGTGCGCGGCAAGACCGGCCGCGTTAACGGGCATCTCGTCGGCCTGCTGACGGTGATGAAGGGCATGCCGCTGACCTATGGCAAGGACATGCAGGAAGACAAGGAAGCGGTCTTCGACGCCGCCGAGACGCTCGACCTGATGCTGGCGGCGACCGCCGGCATGGTGCGAGACATGACCGTCAACGCCGCCGCCATGAAGAAAGCCGCAGGCGCCGGTCACGCCACCGCAACCGACCTTGCCGACTGGCTGGTGCGCAATCTGGGCCTGCCCTTCCGCGAGGCGCATCACGTCACCGGCCGCGCCGTGGCGCTCGCGGAGGAGAAGAAGGTCTCCCTGGAAAAGCTCTCGCTGGACGACCTGCGCTCCATCCATCCCGGCATCACCGACGACATCTTCTCGGTGCTTGCCGTGCAGAATTCGGTGAAGAGCCGCACAAGCTTCGGCGGCACCGCGCCATCGGAAGTGCGAAAGCAGGTCCGCTACTGGAAAAAGCGGCTCGCCAAGGCTTAATGCATGTCGCCCAGAAGTGTGCAGCGGTTCTGGGATAACGACATGCACCAAAACAAATGCCGGGATGCAAAGCGCTGGAAACTCGGCTAAAAGCGGCGGCACAAGAAACAGTTTCGAACGGATGGATCGATGACCCGTAGCAGGATTTTGGTGACGCTGGCGCTGCTGGCGGCGGTTGTCACCGTCACCGCCTGCGGCAGGAAGACTGGCCTCGACACGCCCTATGAGGCGGCGGAGCAGGCGCGCAAGGATGCGGAAAAAGCCAAGCAGCCGGTGCCGCCCGAGCCGGAAAAACCGGTCAAGGACAGGAAATTCATCCTCGATCCCCTGCTCTAGAGCTGGTGAGATCGACCAGATCTCATCGGGCTTCAACTTTCCGGAACCAACACCCGTGAACCATTTCGATTACCGCGACGGCGTTCTCCATGCCGAGGACGTCGCCATTCCCGACATCGCAGCCGAGGTCGGCACGCCCTTCTATTGCTATTCGACGGCGACGCTGACCCGGCATTTCCGCGTCTTCAGAGAGGCTTTCGCCGGCCTCGACGCGCTGGTCTGCTACGCCATGAAGGCGAATTCCAACCAGGCCGTGCTGAGGACGCTGGCCAGGCAGGGCGCAGGCGCCGACGTGGTCTCCGAAGGCGAATTGCGCCGCGCTTTGGCCGCCGGCATCCCGGCCGACAAGATCCTGTTTTCCGGCGTCGGCAAGACCGCGAGCGAAATGGACTTCGCGCTTTCGGCCGGCATTCTCTGCTTCAACGTCGAATCCGAGCCTGAGCTTGAGCTTTTGTCGGCGCGCGCCGTGGCGCTCGGCAAGGTGGCGCCCATCTCGCTGCGCATCAATCCGGATGTCGATGCAAGGACGCACAAGAAGATCTCGACCGGCAAGGCCGAGAACAAGTTCGGCATTCCATGGCAGCGCGCGCGGCAGGTCTATGCCCGTGCCGCGCAACTGCCGGGTATTAAGGTGACCGGCATCGACACCCATATCGGCAGCCAGATCACCGAGCTGCAGCCTTTCGACGACGCCTTTGCCCTGCTCGTCGAACTGGTCGGAGCGCTGCGCGCCGACGGACATGCGATCGGGCATGTCGATCTCGGCGGCGGCCTTGGCATTCCCTACCGCGTCGACAACAACCCGCCGCCGCTGCCCGACGCCTATGCCGAGATCGTCAGGAAACACGTCACCGGGCTTGGCCTGAAGGTGATGTTCGAGCCCGGCCGCCTGATCGTCGGCAATGCCGGCATCCTGGTGTCCGAGGTCATCTATGTGAAGGAAGGCGACGCCAAGAACTTCCTCGTCGTCGACGCCGCCATGAACGACCTGATCCGGCCGACGCTCTATGACGCCTTCCACGACATCAGGCCGGTGGTGCAGCCGCCCGCCTCCACGCCGCGCATGAAGGTCGACGTCGTCGGCCCGGTCTGCGAGACGGGCGACTTCATCGGTCTCGACCGCGACCTGCCGAGGCTGAAGGCGGGCGACCTCATCGCCGTTTCCACCGCCGGCGCCTATGGCGCGGTGCAGGCCGGCACCTACAACACCAGGCTTCTGGTGCCGGAGGTGCTGGTCGATGGCGACCGCTTCCATGTCGTGCGGCCGCGCCAGACCTATGAGGACCTGATTGGATTGGATTCGGTCCCCGACTGGCTGAAATAGCTCGCTAGATCTTCTCCTGGATCAGCGCCTTGGCTTCGGCGATCCGCCCCTCGTCGCGGCGATAGAATATCCATTGCTTGGTGCGCTTGGTGCTGAGCAGGCCGGCCTGGGTCAGCACGCGCATATGCTCGCTGAGCGTCGCCTGGCTGATGCCGAGCTTCTCAGCGATCAGCAGCGCGCAGACGCCGTCCTCCACCAGATCGCCATCGGCCTGGCGCGGAAAATGCGCGCGCGGGTCCTTGAGCCATTCGAGGATCTGCAGCCTGCGCTCATTGGCAAATGCCTTGAAGATGTCGACCTCTTGCATTTAGCTATTTTGCTAAGTTACTAATTGAAGTCAATCCCGAGGAGCACGCCATGTTGAACACCCGGACGATCACCCGCGAACGCATCGCCGCCGTGGAGCCGCGCATCCGCCCCTATGTCCGCCACACGCCGGTCATGCGCGTCGACATGGCGGATTTCGGACGGCCCGCCTTCCCGGTCGACCTGAAGCTCGAATGCCTGCAGCATTCAGGGTCGTTCAAGGCGCGCGGCGCCTTCACCAACCTGCTCGAACGCCAGGTTCCCCGAGCCGGCGTGGTCGCCGCGTCCGGCGGCAATCATGGCGCGGCCGTCGCTTACGCCGCCATGAAACTCGGGCACAAGGCGACCATCTTCGTGCCCGAAGTCAGCCCGCCGGCGAAGCTCGCGCGCATTCGCGGCTACGGCGCCGAGTTGGTGGTCGGCGGCGCCCGCTATGCCGAAGCGCTGGCCGCCAGCGAAGATTTCGCCGCCAGGAGCGGCGCCCTGCAGGTGCACGCCTTCAACCAGGAGGAAACGCTGCTCGGCCAGGGCACGCTCGGCATGGAGATCGAGGCCGACCTGCCCGAGATCGACACGCTGCTGGTCGCGGTCGGCGGCGGCGGCCTGATCGGCGGCATCGCCGCCTGGTTCGCTGGCCGCATCCGCATCGTCGCCATCGAGCCTGAGGGAGCGCCGACGCTTTACCGTGCCCTGGAGGCCGGAGAGCCGGTCGATGCGCCCGCCGAGGGCATCGCCGCCGATTCGCTGGCGCCGAAGCGCGTCGGCGAGATGATGTTCCCGATCGCCGAAGCCTTCGTCGAGCGATCGATCCTGGTGAGCGACGACGACATCGTCGCGGCGCAAAAAGCGCTGTGGGACCGCGTGCGAATCATCGCCGAGCCGGGCGGCGCAGCCGCTTTCGCCGCCATGCTTTCCGGACGCTATGTGCCCGCGGAAGGCGAACGCGTGGCGGTCCTGGTCTGCGGTTCGAACACGAATCCCGCCAGTTTCTGATCATAACCCGGCCAGACCGCTTCACGTTTTTTGGAACCCGCCTCGCCTTTGCCGTGTTTGTTGGTATCCTTCTGCTGATGACGTCCGGGCTATCGTGCCCGGGCAGGAAGGGCCGATGACCGAACGACCCACTTCCAGCGGCGAACGCGGCCCGGCCAGCGATGGACGCGGCCTGGCCGGGCGCCTGGCGCTCAGCCGGTTGGCGACGCGGGCCTCGATACTCTTCGAGCGCGCTTGGCCGCTCGTGCTGCCATTGCTGGTCGTCGCCAGCCTGTTCCTCAGCTTTTCATGGTTCGGTCTGTTCCCGCGTCTGCCGGACACGGTACGCGTTGGCCTTCTGATCCTGTTCGCGCTGGCCGCGGTCGCGGCGCTCTATCCGCTTCGCTTCTTCCGCATGCCCTCGGCAGCCGAGATCGACCGGCGCATCGAGGCGGCGAACGAATTGCTGCACAGCCCGGTGCAGGTGCAGACGGACCGGCCGAGCGGCGCCGAGAGCATCTTCTCGCAGGCGCTGTGGCGCGAGCACCAGAAGCGCATGGCCGAGCGGCTTTCGAGCCTCGGCGCCGACCGGCCGCGCACCGGTGTGCCGGACCATGACCGCTGGGGCTTGCGCGCCGTGGCGGGGCTGTTGTTCGTCACCGCTTTGGCCTTCTCCTTCGGACCGTTTGGCGGCAGAGTCAGCGACGCTTTTGTCGCCCGCGCCGCGCACGATGCGGTGCCGCCGCGCATCGACGCCTGGGTGACGCCGCCCGCCTATACCGGCAAGGCGCCGCTGTTCCTGACCGCCGACGCCAACCAGGCCGTCCAGACCTTTTCCGTGCCGCAAGGCAGCGACGTTTCGTTGCGCGTCACCGGCGGCTCGGGCGAGGAAACACTGAGCTATGCCGATCAAGGCGGCAATGATCGCGCCATCGAGCCCGCGGCGTCCCCCATAGCACCCAAGGGAACCGCGCCCGCCGCCACCAGCCAGACGGCACCAAAGGTGCGCCAGTTCTCCGGCAAGCTGAACGCCAACGGCACGCTGACGCTGAAATCCGGCGATAGCGATCTCGGCCACTGGGCCTTTGCCGTCATTCCAGACAAGCCGCCGACGATCCGCTTCGTCGGCGAGCCGAAGCGCGCCGTCAACGGCGCCATGGAGCTGAATTACGAGATCGCCGACGACTACGGCGCGGCCTCCGCCAAGGCAGTTTTTGAGCCGTCGGACCCGCCGGCGGCCAACGCGCATCCGCTTTACGGCCCGCCCGACATGCCGTTGACCCTGCCGCGCCGCGGCGGCAAGGCGAGCGCGGCCAAGACGACCAAGGACCTGACCGAACATGTCTGGGCCGGCAGCAACATCAAGCTGACGCTGAGCGTCACCGACGATGCCGGCCACACGGCGACCAGCGAGACCAAGACAATGGTCATGCCCGAGCGGCCCTTCGCCAATCCGCTGGCCCGGGCGGTGATCGAACAGCGCCGGCTGCTGGCGCTCGACACCAATGCCAAGCCGCGCGTTCTCGACCTGATGGACGCGATCACGCTGCGGCCCGAGGACACGTTCGACAACATGTCCAACTATCTTGCCATCATGAGCGCACGGAGCCGGCTGAAGCTCTCCGGGAGCGACGACCAGCTGCGCAACGTCGTCTCCTATCTCTGGGAAATCGCGCTCGGCATCGAGGAAGGCAATCTGTCTGCCGCCGAGCGCCGGCTGCGCCAGGCGCAGCAGGCGTTGCAGGACGCCATCAAGAACGGCGCCAGCGATCAGGAGATCGAAAAGGCGATGAAGGAACTGCGCGAGGCGATGGACCAGTTCCTGCAGGAATTCGCCCAGCGCGCGCAACAGAATCCGAACGCGCCGCAGATGCAGCAGAACGGCCGCGAGCTGCGCCAGAGCGATATCAACCGCTTGATGGACCAGATCGAGAATCTGGCCAAATCGGGCGACCGCGACAAGGCGCAGCAGCTTCTCTCGGAGCTGCAGGACATGATGAACAACCTGCAGGCCGGCCGCCAGCAGCCTGGCGGCGAGCAGGACAGCGAGATGCGCCAGCAGATGGACAAGCTCGGCGACATCATGCGCCGCCAGCAGGAAATGATGAACGACACCTTCCGCCTGGACCAGATGCAGCGCGGACGGCGTGGCGAGGGCGGCGAGCAACAGCAGCTTGGCGAGGATGGCGAACAGGGCCAGCCCAACGACCAGCAGCGGCCGGGCCCCGGTCAGGACCGCGATCCGCTGGGACGGCCGAAAATGTCGCCGAAGGATTTGGCCGATGCGCTGAAACAGCTGCAGGAAGGCCAGGGCCAGCTGCAGAGCGAGCTCGACCAGTTGAAGAAAGGCCTCGAAGGCATGGGCATGGAGCCCAATGAGGGCTTCGGCGAGGCCGGCAAGTCGATGGGCAATGCCGAACAATCGCTTGGCCAGGGCGATGGCGACCAGGCCGTCGGCCACCAGGGCCGCGCACTGGAGGCGCTGCGCCGCGGCGCCAAGGAAATGATGAAGCAGATGCAGGCCATGCAGGGCGACCAGGGCGGCAGCGAGCAGGGCGGCCGCCAGCAGGACGCCGACCGCGATCCGCTGGGACGACCACGCGCCACCAACGGCCCCGATGATGGCACCTCGGTCAAGGTTCCAGACGAGATCGACGTTCAGCGCGCCCGCCAGATCCTCGACGCGATCCGCAAGCGGCTCGGCAATGCGCTCAGCCCCGATATCGAGCGCAGCTATCTGGAACGGCTGCTGGAGCTGAAATAGTTACAGAGGCGTCTATCTCTTGTTTCTACGCAATTCCGGTCGGAAAGCCGCTCACACTTTTCCTGGAATTGCTCTGGCGTTTCGCGGTCGTCGGATAGCTGTTGCCGCCGCTCAAGCACCGACCGCCGCGCCCGTCTGCCGGGTCAGCATGAATGCCTCGCGGATGGCGTTCTCCATGCCGTCGATCGCTTCGCCGGTCGCCAGCGGATTGCGGTGCAGGACGACGTTGGAGGAATCGATGTCGCCGAAGCCGTAGGCGGCCGTCAGTTCGCGGCAATCTTCCGGGATGTTGCTGCGCGAGATCGGCGCGATCGCCAGGCCGGACGTGACCGCGAGCGTCAGGCCACCATTGGTATCGCTGGTGTAAGCGACGCGGTAGTCGAGGCCGCGCTGCTGCAGCGACTTGATGGCGAAGTCGCGGCACCAGCCGTTGCGGCTGTAGAGCGCGATCGGCACCGGCCGTTCCTCATGCATATGATGCAGCGTCGATGTCACCCAGACCGTCGGGTCGTGCATCAGCACCTCGCCGCCGGAAGAGCCCTCCCATTCGAACACCACCGCGAGGTCGAGCTCGCCGGCCGCGAGCGCCCGCACCTGCGAATCCGAATGCGCGTAGCGCACCGTGACCTCGACGCGCGGATGCCGCTTGGCGAATTCGCCCAGCGCCCGCGACAGGATCGAACGTCCATATTCGGCCGGGATGCCGATGCGCACCAGCCCGCCGAGCGGCGGCGCCACCAGCGAGGCCGCCGTCTCGTCGAGCAGCGAGACGATCCGGCGCGCGTTGGCGATCAATTCGCCGCCGCGGCGCGTCAGCGCCACGCCGCGCGAGCCGCGCTCGAACAGGTTGTCGCCGACCATATCCTCCAGCTTCTTCATCTGCATGGACACGGCCGATTGCGTGCGTCCGGCTTTCTCCGCCGCACGTGTGAAATTACCGGTTTCGGCCACCGCCACGAAGGTACGCAGGAGGTCGCTGTCGAGGACTGGTCGCATTGAGGTCGCCATAAGAAAAGTTGATTGCTGGCATCATTCCAATTCGTTTGCCAGATGTCAAACGCCGCAGGATAGTTCACCACACCCATTGGATATGCGACCGCGAAGTCGGTCGCGGACCAATCGAAGAGTCCTCACTCGTGCCCGCTGCCTGAAAACGGTGGCGGGTTCTTTTTCGCTGGATCGATCATGCAGAACCGGACGGTGCTTGGCATTTTGAGCCTCTGCCTCGGCGTGCTGGTCTTTTCGCTGCAGGATCCGCTGGTGAAGGCGGTCTCGGGCGGTTATCCGGTGACCGAGGTGATGGCGATCCGCGCCATCGTCGCGCTACCGATCCTGATCGTCATCGTCCAGGCCGATGTCGGCCTGAAGGCGGTGCTGTCCAAGCGCTTCGGCATGCTGACGCTGCGCGCCTTCATCCAGTTCTCGTCCTATACGGTGTATTATCTGGCGATCGCCGCCTTGCCGCTGGCCGATGCAGTGGCGCTCTATTTCATGGCGCCGCTGTTCATCATGGCGATGGCCGGTCCCTATCTCGGCGAGCGCGTCTCCTGGAAAACGTTGGCGACGGTGCTGATCGGCTTGGTCGGCGTGCTTGTGATGGTGCGTCCCGGCGCCAGCGTGTTCGACTGGGCGGCGCTGCTGTCGCTGGGCTCGGCCTTCCTCTACGGCTTTTCGCAACTGATGGCGCGCCGCATCGGCGACACCGAATCGTCGACCGTGATGGCCTTCTACCAGAACGGCGCCTATCTCAGCGGCGCCATTGCGGTCGCGACCGTCTTCCAGCTTGCCGGAATCACCCATGCCGCGCATCCGAGTGTCGAATTCCTGGTGCGGCCATGGGCGTGGCCGACAATGCCGGATTTCCTGAAGATGGCCGCCTGCGGCCTCGTCGCTTCCGCCGGCATGATCCTGTTGTCGCAGGCCTACCGGATGGCGCCGGCCAACCGCGTCGCCACCTTCGAATACACCGGCATCCTGTGGTCGCCGCTCTGGGGTTTCCTGTTCTTCGCCGAGGTGCCGCGTGAGACCACCGTGCTGGGCGCGGCGCTGATCATCGGCGCCGGCCTGCTTGCGCTGAGCGGCGGGCGTCGGCGAAGTGCAGTGCCGGCCGTCCCTGTTACGACCGATGCGGTCTCAAGCGAAGCAGCTTAAAGCCTTGCCGACGCGGCCGCGGATCTCGGCAAGCGTGAACGGCTTCTGCACGACGTCGAGGATGATGCCGTTGAGTTCCTCGGCGCGCTCGCGCTGGTCGGCATAGCCGGTCATCAGCATGATCCGCATCGCTGGAAACTCTCTTGCGGCGGCTGTCGCCATCTCGATGCCGTCCATTTCCGGCATGCGGATGTCGGACACCACCAGATCGAAACCGCCACGCGCCTGCCGGATCCTGTCCAGCCCCTGCGCGCCGTCGGTGGCGATGGTGACATTGTGGCCATCGCGCTCGAGCGCGCGGGCAGCGAGGGTGCGGACGGACTCATCGTCCTCGACGATCAGAAGCTTTGCCATGCCGAGATAGATGCCGCCGAAATATTGATGTTTTCTGAAAATTCTAACGATCGGCAGCTTTTCGGAATGGCCCCGCCTCCTCAGACATCGCCCTTCACCACCCCGACAAATGGCAGCTCGCGGAACGCATGGGCGACATCCATGCCGTAGCCGACGACGAAATAGTCCGGGCAGTCGAAGCCGACATAGTCGGCGTTGAGCGAGGTCTGGCGGCGCATGCGCTTGTCTAGCAGAACCGCGATGGCGCAGCTCTTGGCGCCCCGCGAAAGCATCAGGTCGCGGGTGTAGGAAAGCGTCTTGCCGGATTCCAGTATGTCGTCGATCAACAGCACGTCGCGGCCGGCGACCTCGTTGTCGATGTCGCGCAACACCCTGACCTCGCCGCTCGTGGTGCCGGCGCCATAGCTGGAGATGAAGATGAACTCGACTTCCGGCGACAGGCCGACATCATGCATGGCGCGGATGAGATCGGCGGCAAAGACGAACGAGCCCTTGAGGATCGAGATCACCAGCAGGTCGTGGTAGTCGCGCCCGGCGATTTCCTTGGCGAGCTCGAGATTGCGGCGCGCGATCGCCGACGCCGAAAACAGGACCTCGATGTCCTTGCCGCGCACAACTGGCATAGTTTTTTCCTTCAAAATCACCTGGAAGCGCAGGAAACCGCTATTTGCAGGCCGGCCTCACCCGAAGATCGACGCACCTAGCCGGCGAAGGTGACGGAGACGGTCTTCACGCCGTCTTTAGGCACATCGAGGCGGCTGGAAAAGCCGAATCTTTCGCCTGGCCCCAGGGAACGGTTGGATGTCCCCAGCCTGTAGCGGATGATGTTGGCGTTGTTGTCGGTAACGCGGATTTCCAGCGGCGGCAGTGTTTCCGACCGCATGCCGTCATTCGCTGCCTCGCCATCCACGAACAGCACCGGCTTCAAGCCCGACGCATCGATGCGCGACGTCACGCCGGAAATGGTGAGCGCGCTCGCCGGCGCGGCGGCCGTCCAAAAGGGGCTCTGCCGGACCAGCGCATGACCGCCCGACACCCAGAAGGAGACCAGCGCTACACCGATGCCGGCGATCCAGAACATCGGACCACCGCGCGAGGACCGCGGCGGCCCTGCCTCCGATTTGCGCAGCATGCCCATGCCCTCGATCGATGGCGTCGGCGGAATCTGCGGCGGGGGTGCTGCCGGTGCCGAGGCAAAACGCGGCAGCACCACGTAATCGGCATCGACGATATCGACGGCATCGAAAACGGCGCGTTCCGGCGCGGCATTTGTTGCCGTGCCGGTCATGATTTCGCCGGAAACAGGGCGCGCGGTTCTCTCGTCAGCCATTACGGCACCAGTGCAGTCTTCGTTTCTTTTGCGTAAACGGAATTGGTTAACGCTTCCCCACCGGAATGGCTTTGATGCACGCTGAGCATCGCAAAATTAACCGCCGGTTAACCATGCCGGCGGATGGTCTGTTAGAGTAGATTGTGGCGCGTCGCCGCCGAGAGTTTCCAGGTCGCCGAACGTGATCCGCTTCGAAAATGTCGGCCTCCGCTATGGCATGGGTCCGGAGATCCTCCGGGACATCTCCCTGCACATTCCGGAGCGCTCCTTCCAGTTCCTGAGCGGCCCTTCGGGCGCCGGCAAGACGACCTTGCTGCGCTTGCTGTTCATGTCGCTGAAGCCGACGCGCGGCCTGATCACCATCTTCGGCAAGGATCGCTCGCGCATTTCGCGCGGCGAACTGCCGCTGCTGCGGCGCCGCATTGGCGTGGTGTTCCAGGACTTCCGCCTGCTCGACCATATGACGACATACGAGAATGTCGCGCTGCCGCTGCGCGTTCGCGGGCGCGAGGAAGCGAGCTACCGCACCGACGTCACCGAGCTTCTGAAATGGGTCGGCCTCGGCGACCGCATGCATGTGCTGCCGCCGGTGCTGTCCGGCGGCGAGAAGCAGCGCGCCGCGATTGCCCGGGCCTTGATCGAACAGCCGGAGATCCTGCTCGCCGACGAGCCCACCGGCAATGTCGACCCGCCGCTGGCGCGCCGGCTGCTCAGGCTGTTCATAGAGCTCAACCGGCTGGGCACCGCTGTAGTGATCGCCACCCACGACCTTGGCCTAATGGAGCAGGTCGATGCGCGCCGCATGATTCTGGCCGGTGGAAGGTTGGACGTCTATGACTGACCTTCCGGCCGATCACCTCCACGACGAAGCCGAGGCGCCGGTGACGATCCGGCGTGTCCAGCGCAAGACGGCGCCGATCGTGCCGGCGCAGAACATCGCCGGACGGGCGCTGGTGCTGGTCATCGCCATCATGACCTTCCTGTCCTGCCTCACCTTCGGCGCGGTGACGCTGGTGCGCGATACCGCATCGGTCTGGGAGAACCAGATTTCGCGCGAGGCGACGATCCAGATCAAGCCGGCCGACGGCCTCGATATGGAGGCGGCCCTTGCGCAGGCCTCGCAGATCGCCAGCGAGTTCCCCGGCGTGAAGGGCACCAAGATCATCGACCGCGACGCGACCGCGCGCCTTCTGGAACCATGGCTGGGCAGCGGTCTCAACATCGACGAATTGCCGGTGCCGCGCCTCATCATCGTCACCATCGACGAGGCCAGCCCCCCGGACTTCGCCGCCATGCGCGCCGCCATCACGCCGAAAATCCCGACCGCCGCGCTCGACGACCACCGCACCTGGGTCGACCGTCTGGTCGCCATGGCGCACACGACGGTGACGATCGGCATCGCCGTTCTGGTGCTGATGCTCTCGGCGACCGTGCTGACGGTGGTGTTCGCCACGCGCGGCGCCATGGCCGGCAACGGCCATATCATCGAGGTGCTGCATTTCGTCGGCGCCGAGGCGCGCTTCATCGCGCGCGAGTTCCGCTGGCATTTCCTGGTCACCGGCATGAAGGGCGCGGCCGCCGGCGGCGCCCTGGCGATCGCCGTCTTCATCGTCTTTTCCTGGTGGTCGTCGCGCAACATGGCCACGCCTCAGGCCGACCAGGCGACCGCTTTGTTCGGTAATTTTGCCATCGGCTCGGCCGGTTATTTCGGCGTCGGCCTGATGGTGCTGGTGATCGGCGCGCTGACTGCGGCCACTTCGCACGCGACTGTCGTCGCCTATCTCAGCGACATCGACGTTCGCCAGCCGGATGCCGGCTGACCTATGATATCAATCCGGAAACCAGCGCAAAGCGCTATATTCAAACAAGACAATGATCACACACGGGATACTTGCCGTAACGCAATGTGCGCCGTCCTGCCTATCAATGGCGGCATTTCGGAGTTAACCATTAGAAGCTTTCAGGATTAACCCGGGGATGATGGAAGCGCAGGATTCTGTCGAGACGGCTGGACCGATGCCGGCGATGCCTATGCGCAGCGCTGTCCCTGCCGGGTTTGGCCGTCTGTGGCTCGCCTTGCGTATCTGCGGTTTTGTGGTTCTTGCCGCGTTGGCGCTTTTTGCCGGCGGCTTCGGCTGGTTTGCCGACAAGGTCAGCCATATGACGACTCCAGCCAATCCGGCCAGGGCCGATGCCATCATCGTGCTCACTGGCGGGCAGTCGCGGCTCGATGCGGCGATGGACCTGCTGGCCTCCGGCAAAGGCGAACGCTTGCTGATCAGCGGCGTCCATCCGTCGGCCACCAGGCGCCAATTGCAGGCGGCAATGGGCGGCGACAGGCAGCTCTTCTCCTGCTGCGTCGATATTGACCGCGCCGCGCTCGACACCATCGGCAATGCCGAGGAAAGCGCCAAATGGGTGGAGAACCACGCCTATGGCAGCATCATCATCGTCACCAACAACTACCACATGCCGCGCAGCCTGCTCGAGATGGGCCGGCTGCTGCATGGCGCGCGCCTGGAGCCCTATCCGGTGGTCAATACCAATCTCGGCAATGGTAGCTGGCTGACCAAACCAGAGGCGCTGCGCGTGCTGCTGACCGAATACAGCAAATATGTACTGTCGCTGGCGCGCGGCTTTCTGCCGCTTCGCACGACGCCCGAGGGCGTCACGCTGGCGGAAGCATCGACCGTGGTGAAGAATTAAACCTCAGCCGCCGCATTATCGCGCAAGCGGGCTATCTCCTGCTCCAGGCCGGCTATGCGCCGGTCGCGCTCGGCAAGGGCTGCCGCGACATCCGCCGCTTCGAAACGCTGGGGAATATGCTGCGGGCAATTGGCATCCCAGGCCGTGACCGTGAACAGGATCGTCTGCTCCGGCCGCGCCTTATAGTCCGCCGGCATCAGCTTCGCCGTCAGCTCCGGGTCATTCTCGACGACACGCGCCCTACCCCAGATCTTGATGCGCTGCCTGAGCATGTAGTCGATCAGGAACAGGAACGCCTGGTCGTTGTCCTCGAGATTGCCCTGGGTGATGAACTGCCGATTGCCGGAAAAATCCGCAAAGCCGATCATGTGCTCGTCCAGCACCTTGAGGAAACCGGCCGGCCCGCCGCGATGCTGGATGTAGGCCTGGCCTTCGGCATTGGCCGTCGCCAGAAACACGCTGGTCTGCGCTTCGATGAAGGCGGCGAGGTCCGGCGTGATTGTTGCCCGCCAGCCGCCGCGCCGCTCGACGCGCGCATAGGAATCACGCGACCCCTTACGGGACTGGATGGCCTTGATCGTCGGCGTGAAGGCCACGTCGCTGGTGAATTCATTCATGCCGGCGCTCCTCGGACAGGATCGCACCTCACTTAGCCTCTTCCGAAATTCGGATGTAGGGGACATATTTGGAACTCACCCTTCCATATTTCGGGAGAATAATGGATCGCCTCGATGCTATGTCCCTATTCGTCGCCACGGTGGAGGCCGGCAGCCTTTCCGCCGCCGCGCGGCGCGCCGGCATCCCGCTGGCGCAAGCTCTCCGAACTGGAGAAGCACTTGGGGACGCGCCTGCTCAACCGCTCGACGCGGCGCCTGACGCTGACCGACGCCGGCCAGTCCTATCTTGCCGCCTGCCGTCGCATCCTCGACGAGGTGAGCGAGGCCGAACGGATCGCGGCCGGCGAATATTCGAGCCCGACCGGCGAACTGGTCATCACGGCGCCGGTGGTTTTCGGCCGCCTCCATGTGCTGCCGGTGATCACCGGCTTTCTCGCCGTCTATCCGCAAGTGAATGTCCGCCTGACCTTGTCGGACCGGATCACCCAACTGGTCGAGGAGCATATCGATCTGGCGGTGCGCATCGGCGAGCTGCCGGATTCGGCCATGGTCGCGATCCGCGTCGGCTCGATCCGCCGCATCGTCTGCGCAAGTCCCGCCTATCTCGCCATGCACGGCACGCCGGAAAAACCGCCGGACCTTGCGGGCCACAACTGCATTACCTTCGAAGGTCTTGCCGCTCCCGCGACATGGAGTTTCGGAGCGGGCAAGATGGAAACCACGGTCGCGGTCCGCTCGCGCCTGCAGGTCAACACCGCCGAGGCGGCCATCGATGCGGCGATCGCCGGCCTTGGCCTGACGAAAGTGCTCTCCTACCAGGCCGACGCCGCCGTGCGCGCCGGCGCGCTGCGGGTGGTGCTGGAGCCGTTCGAGCCGCCGCCCTGGCCGGTGAGCCTTGTCCATGCTGGCCAGGGCCGGCTGCCGGTGAAGCTGCGCGCCTTCCTCGATTTTGCAGCACCGCGCCTGAAGGAACGGCTGGCAGGATCGTTGTAGGGGCAGCGTTCGATCAAGGCGCCGTTTCCTTTTTTGCGCCGCTTGGTGTAACCAACGCACACTTCCTCACGGGCCCTTTGCATGCTCATTATCCGCTCGCTGGCGTTCAACTTCGTCTTCTATCTTAGCCTGATCGTCCAGATGATCTTCTGGACGCCTTTCTATTTCCTGTCGCCGCGCCACCGCGCCTGGTTCGTGCCGAAATTCTGGTCGCGGAGCTCGATGTGGCTCTATGACAAGATCGCCGCGACGAAGAGCGAGATCACCGGTGTCGAGAACCTGCCCGACGGCTCCTTCATCCTGGCGCCGAAGCATCAATCTTTCTGGGACGCGATCGCCTTCTTCCCCTATCTCGACGACGCGCTCTACATCCTGAAGCGCGAGCTGACCTGGATCCCCTTCTTCGGCTGGTACATCATGAAGATGCGCATGATCCCGGTCGACCGCGGCAGCCGTTCGAAAGCGCTTAAGGCGGTCATCGCCGCGACCA
Organism: Mesorhizobium sp. CA8; assembly: GCF_020164955.1. Classification (GTDB taxonomy): domain Bacteria; phylum Pseudomonadota; class Alphaproteobacteria; order Rhizobiales; family Rhizobiaceae; genus Mesorhizobium. The sequence goes on along the minus strand of NZ_JAIUHG010000024.1, from coordinate 18,843 downwards.
GGCAGGAGATGAACCGCAATCCGCGCCAGCTCATCATCTATCCCGAAGGCACTCGCCGCCCGCCGGGCGCCGAACCCTCCTACAAATACGGCATCGTCGAGCTCTACACGCAGCTCGGCGTTCCCGTGGTGCCGGTTGCCCATGTTGCCGGTCTCTACTGGCCGCGCCGCAAGTTCCTGCGCTATCCGGGCACCATCAAGGCCCGCTTCTTGCCCGCGATCCCGCCAGGGCTCGGCAAGGAGGAATTCATGCAGCGGCTGATCGGCGCGACCGAGGCCGCCTGCGACCAGATGCTCGTCGAGGCCGCGCAGGCGCCGAACCCGCCGCCGATGCCGCCGACGGCGGTGAAACGGCTGGCCGAACTCGGCGTAACGGCCAAGACCTGATCGGCTACCGCAGCGCCGCCAGCAGGGTCGTCAGCACCAGCGTGGCGGCAAACACCAGATTGATGATCCGCGAGGCCATGGGATGGCGCAGGGCGCGCGCGAACGCCGTTCCGGCAAGCAGCCACGCGACGTGGATGGTGACGATCATCGCGGCAAGCACCAGCAGCCTGGTGGAAGCGCCGAGCGCATCGGCCTGCGACGCGGCGCCGGCGAAAACCGCGGCGATCGCCACATAGGCTTTCGGGTTGGCAACCGCGAGCATGAAGCCGCCGAGAAAATCGGGCTTCGTCGCCGTGCTCCCGCGCTCCGCCAATGGCGGCGCGGTCGCTATTCTGAAGGCAAGATAAAGGATGTAGGCGGCCGAAAGGAGCGCCAGCACCGGCGCCACTCCCGGCACCGAGGTCAGCATGCCGAAAAACCCGCCCGCCACCGCCAGAAGCACTGCGATCGTGCCGAGCACCACGCCGGACGTGTAAACCAGGGAAGGACGCAGACCGAAAGCCGCGCCGACGGCGGTCACGCTGATCGTCGCCGGTCCCGGACTGCCCATGACGACAGTCGCGGCCACGATAAGCGCCAGCACTTGCTGCCAAGGCTGTGCCGCGCCCAGAACACCACCGGCCATGTCGAACCTCCGCCTGCCGCGATCCGACAGGACTTAGGAGGGATCGTCATGGCCGTCTTGGACGTTCGTGCGCAGCGCCCGTCTCAGGCGCTGGCCCGGTCCAATGCCGCGATATCGTCGGCCGAAAGCTTGAGCGATGCGGCGCGGATCAGACTGTCCATCTGGGCCAGCGTGGTGGCGCTGGCGATCGGCGCGGTGACGCCCGGCCGCGCGATGATCCAGGCCAGCGCCACTTCCGCCTGCTTGGCCGAATGGCGCTCGGCCACGGCATCGAGCGCGGAAAGGATGCGCATGCCGCGCTCGTTGAGATATTCGGCGACGTGTTCGCCGCGCGCGCTCTGGCCGAGATCGGCCTTGCTGCGGTATTTTCCGCTCAGGAATCCCTTGGCCAGGCTGAAATAGGTGATGACGCCGACATCCTCCGCCTTGCAGAGGTCGAGCAGCGGTCCGTCGAGCGACGAGCGGTCGTACAAATTGTATTCAGGCTGCAGCACCTCGTAGCGCGGCAGGCTGCGCAGGCTGGCGACGTCGAGCGCGGCGCGCAGCTGGCCGGCATCGAGGTTGGAGCAGCCGGGATAGCGGATCTTGCCCTTTTCGAGCAGCCGCTGATAGGCGCCGAGCGTTTCCTCGTAAGGCGTGGCCGGGTCCGGCCAGTGCGACAGATAGAGGTCAATGACATCGACCTGCAGCCGCTTCAGCGACGCCTCGACAGCCTTTTCGATATAGGCAGCGGAGAGGTCGCGCTTGCCCTGGCCCATGTCGGAGCCGACCTTGGTGATGACGATGACCTTGTCGCGATTGCCGCGACTCTTCATCCAGTTGCCGATGATCGTTTCCGATTCGCCGCCCTTGTTGCCCGGCACCCAGCGCGAATAGGCATCGGCCGTATCGATGGCATTGAAGCCGGCGGCGACGAACCGGTCGAGCAGGTCGAAGGAGGTCTTCTCATCGGCCGTCCAGCCGAAGACGTTGCCCCCCAGGACCAGCGGCGCGATGGAAAGGTCGGTGCGACCGAGACGACGTTTCTGCAAGACTGATCTCCGTGATGCTGGAACGGGCCTGACGCCCAAGGAAGGGATGCCGCTAAGCTAGGTCGTGGCTGGCCGAGGTCAAAGGCAGGGTTTTGTTTTTTGATCAGACCAGCGCTTCACGAAGACGCGACCCGACGGCCCACCTCCTCCAGCCAATGATCGCGGATGCCGAGCGCCTCGAGGTGCTCGAGCGTGCTCAAGACATAGTCCTCGTTTCGGCCGGATTGGCCGACGGCGCCGCGAACGATCCTTGCCGCATGATCGGCATCGAGCGCGCCGGCATACTGCTCATGCTGGCGGTCGACGGTGTAGGCGACCGCCTCGACCGAGCCTCCGCCATCCAGCCGGACATCGAGAATGCGTTCGAGATAGACGCTGGTGACCAGCTCGCGCTCGCGCAGATAGGAAAGCACCTCGTCGCGCAGATTGCCGGGGACACGGTAGGCGAGGCCGATGCAAGAACCGCCCCGGTCGAGGCCGAGCACCAGGCCCGGCCGCGCGCGCGTGCCGCGATGCACGAAGGAATAGACGCAAAGCGAGCGGCGATAGCCGTAGAGCCGGGCGCGGCGCGTCTCGACATGGGCAAATCCGGGCCGCCAGATCAGCGACCCATAGCCAAAAACCCAAAAATCGCCCATATCGCCAAGCCTGATCGCATTCGAGTGAACGACACCGCACCGCCAAGGTGCTTCTTCTGTCCCCGTTTGTTTGCGTATTGGTAAATGCCCGCTCGCCGGGGTTAACGAGAGCCGCAGCATGACGTCAAGTGACGAGCGATCGCCCAAACTTCGCCGCCGGCTGTTCTGGCTCGCGGCGTTCATCCTCGTGCTGTTCGCCATCTACAGCGGCGGCTGGTTCTATCTCGCCGACAGGCTCAAGACCGAGGCCGACGAGGCGGTGGCGAGGCTGGGCAGCAAGGGGATCGCCGCCGGCTGCGCCAACCTCACGGTCAGCGGCTATCCGATGAGCTTCACGGTCTCCTGCGACAACATCGCCTATGAGGACGACGCCCGGAAGGTTGCGGCCTCCACCGGAAGCTTCAACGCCGTCGCCGGGATCACCGGACCGCTGTCGCCGGTCGCCGACCTGCGCGGGCCTCTAAGGACGATGGCGCCCGGCATGCCGCCGCTTTGGATCGACTGGGACCAGCTGCAAGCCAATGTCAAAGTGTGGTGGCCGCTGCCGCGGAGTGTCTCGCTGTGGGCCGAAGGCCTGAACGGTCAGACCGATCCGCAGGACGACACGGATCCGATGCAATTGTTCAGCGCTGGCAAGGCGGCCGGCCAGTTGCAGCCGGCCGGCCAGGACATCAATTACATCGGCAGCTTCGGCGATCTGGAGATCAACGCGGATGCCATCGACGGACGCGTTCTGCCGGCGCTGGACGGCAGCGGCGACGTAACGCTGAAGAACGGCGTGGCGCTGATCGCCGCACCCCCGAAGAGCCTGCGCGGCCAGTCGATCCAGATTGCCAGGCTCGACCTGTCGTCCGGCACGGCGCGCATCACCGTGTCCGGACCTGTCTCCGTGGATGCGGAAGGACTGGTCAACGGGGATCTGACGATCAAGCTCAACGACCCAAAGGCGGTAGCATCTATCCTTGCCGGCGCGGTTCCCGAGCATAAAAGCGAAATCGAGCAGGGTTTTTCTGCCATTGCCATGCTTGGCAAGGAACCGTCCTTGCCGCTCAAGATCGTCAAGGGCAAGGCTTCGCTCGGCTTCATCCCGCTCGGCAAGATCAAGCCGCTTGAGTAACGCAACGATGGCGAAGCCGGTCAGACTGCTCAGCGTCGGCGCCTTCACCCTCGACACCATCCTTCGCGTCGAGGCGCTGCCAGCGCATCAGGGCAAGTTCATCGCCAGCGACGGCGTCCAGATCGCCTCCGGCATGGCGACGAGCGCCGCCTGTGCCGCACATCGCCTCGGCGCCGAAGTCTCGCTATGGGCAAGCGCGGGCGACGATCCTGTCGGCGACCAGCTGATCGCCGACATTCAAGCCGAAGGCGTCGACTGCAGCCTTATCCGCCGCGTTCCCGGCGCGCGATCGGCGCTGGCCGCGATCGTGGTCGATGCGCATGGCGAGCGCATCATCGTCCCCTTCTACGACAAAAAGGCGCAAGCCGATCCCGAGGCGCTGCCGCTTGCCGATCTTTCCGGCTTCGACGCCGTGCTGGTGGATGTCCGCTGGCCGGGCGCTGCGGCGCTTGCCCTGGGCGCGGCCAGATCGATCGGCCGTCCGGCAATCCTGGACGCCGACACCGCGCCGGTCGAGGTGCTGGAGCGGCTCTTGCCGTTGGCCTCGCACATCGTCGCCTCGGAACCGGCGGCGCGCATCGTCTGCGGCCAGGCGCTCGATCCGGAAAGCGCCTGCGCCGACCTCGCCTCCCGCACCGACGCCTTTGTCGCGGTGACCGGCGGCGCCGCCGGAACCTGGTGGCACGATCGGGCGACCGGGCGCGTGCGCCATGTCGAGACGCCGAAGGTGAAGGCGATCGACACGCTCGCCGCCGGCGACGTCTTCCACGGCGCCTTCGCCGTTGGCCTCGCGGAGGCGATGCCAATGGAGGAAGCCTTGCGCTTTGCCAGCGCTGCCGCGGCGCTCAAATGTCTGCGCTTCGGCGGCCGCCTCGGCGCGCCGTATCGGGCCGAAACGCTGGCCATGATGGCGGCGCACTGGCCGCCAGCCCGAGAAGGCAAAGGGAGCTGAGATTCAGGTCAGGCCGAGTCGAAAACGGTGGGGCCCGAGAACCGAAGCGGAGCGTACTTGAAGTACGTGAGCACCGGAAGCGCACGGAGCCGCCGTTTGCAGACCGGCCCCACCTGAATATCAGTTCCCTTTGGGGTGCTCGACCGCCTGGCGGCCAAAATCCGGCACATCGATGTCCTGGCCGGCCTCGATGATCGAGCGGCGGATGGCGCGGGTGCGGGTGAAGAGGTCGAACAGCTTCTCGCCGTCGCCCCAGCGGATCGCCCGCTGCAGCGAGGCCAGATCCTCCGAGAAACGCGCCAGCATCTCCAGGATCGCGTCCTTGTTGTGCAGGCACACGTCCCGCCACATGGTCGGGTCGGAGGCGGCAAGACGAGTGAAGTCGCGGAACCCGGAGGCGGAATATTTGATGACTTCGCTCTTGGTCACCGCTTCCAGATCGTCCGCCGTGCCGACGATGTTGTAGGCGATGATATGCGGCAGATGCGACACGATCGCGAGCGTCATGTCGTGATGCTGCGGGTCCATCGTATCGATGTTGGAGCCGCAGCGCCGCCAGAATTCCGAAAGCGTCTCGAGCGCGGCGGGATCGGTGCCCGGCAGCGGCGTGAAGATGCACCAGCGATTCTCGAAGAGATCGGCAAAGCCGGCATCGGGCCCGGACTTTTCCGTGCCTGCCAGCGGATGTCCGGGGATGAAGTGCACGCCTTCCGGCACATGCGGCTCGATCTGCGCGATCACCGAGGCCTTGGTCGAGCCGACATCGGTGAGGATGGCGCCCTTCTTCAGCGCCGGCGCGATCTCGGCCGCCACCTCGCCGGACGAGCCGACCGGAACCGAGACGATGACGAGATCAGCGTCGCGCACGGCTTCGCGAGCATCCGTGCTGTAGGAATCGCCAAGGCCAAGCTCCTCGGCGCGCTTCAGCGTCGAAGCGCTGCGCGTCGCGATGGCGATATGGCGCGCCAGACCCTCGCGGCGGACGACGCGGGCAAGCGACGAGCCGATAAGGCCGATGCCGACCAGCGCTATTTTCTCGAACATCGGTGATGCCATAGTGTTCTAGCTTTTCAGGAAGGTCTTCAGCGCATCGATAACGCCGCGATTGGCTTCCTCGGTGCCGACGCTCATGCGCAGCGCGTTGGGGAAGCCGTAGCCGGTGACGCGGCGCAGGATATAGCCGCGCGCGCTCAGATAATCGTCCGCGGCCGCCGCCGAATGTCTCTTGCTGTCGGGAAAATGGATCAGCACGAAATTGCCGACGCTGGGCGTGACACGCAGGCCAACCCCGGTCAGCTCAGCGCTGAGCCAGGCCAGCCATTTCTCATTATGCGCCACGCTGCGTTCGATATGGGCACGGTCGCGGATCGCGGCGATGCCCGCCTCGATCGCGGTCGCGTTGACGTTGAAGGGGCCGCGCACGCGGTTGATCGCATCGACGATATGCGCCGGCCCATACATCCAGCCGATACGCGCGCCGCCGAGGCCGAGCTTGGAGAAGGTGCGGGTCATCACCACGTTTTCGGAGCTGCCCGCCAGCTCGATGCCGGCCTCGTAGTCGTTGCGCCGCACATATTCGGCATAGGCCGCGTCGAGCACCAGGAGCACGTTCTTCGGCAATGCCGCGTGCAGCCGGCGCACCTCCTGGAACGGCACATAGGTGCCCGTCGGATTGTTGGGATTGGCGAGGAACACGATCCGCGTCGCCGGGGTCACCGCGGCAAGGATCGCATCGATGTCGGCGCGCTCGTCGGTCTCCTTCACCGCCACCGGCTTGGCGCCTGCCGCCTGGATGTAGATCTTGTAGACCATGAACGCGTGTTCGGTGAACATGGCTTCGTCACCCGGCGCGAGATAGGTCTGCGCCAGCAGGCCAAGGATCTCGTCGGAGCCGTTGGAGCAAATGATGTTGGCCGGGTTCAGCCCATGCACTTCGGCGATCGCCTCGCGCAGCCGGCGGGCGGTGCCGTCGGGATAGACGTCGAGCTTCGCCGCCACCTCGCGCGCGGCCTCGATCGCCTTCGGCGAGGGCCCGAGCGGGTTTTCGTTCGACGACAGCTTGTAGACTTTCGTCACGCCGGCCGGCGCGGTGCTTTTTCCCGGCACATAGGCCTCGATATCCATGATGCCCGCGCGGGGCGTCGGACGGGGCTGATCCTGCTTCATGTCACAAATCCGTCGAGAAGGCCTCCAAGGCCGCAGCGGAAATACAGGCCACAGGCAGGAATGTCGAGTGCCGGCGCCTGCGAGAGAGGCTACCCGTTGACGAAGCGCGGCGCTGGTCCTAGAAGGTCTGCCAGACTTCCGTGGTGATTTGGCCGGTCGGCTTGCAGCCACGTTAAACAACTCGCTAAAGGGCCGTTTGCAACCTGTAACCGGCTTTGCGACGGCAATGCCGGTTTTTTGTTGTCCGCCGCCGGCCGGACACCGCGTCGGGACGAAACCGGTGCGGCCACAGGATGAGGACGGACATGGCCGCTCAGCGCGCTGCAAGAACCAAGGACGAGGTCGACCATCCGTCGAGCCCGGTGCTGCAGTTCGGCCCGGATAAGCCGCTGAAGCTCGACGCCGGCACGCTGCTCTCGCCTTTCCAGATCGCCTACCAGACTTACGGCACGCTCAACGACGCGCGCTCCAATGCCATCCTCGTCTGCCATGCGCTGACCGGCGACCAGCACGTCGCCAACACCAATCCGGTGACCGGCAAGCCGGGCTGGTGGGAGGTGCTGATCGGCCCTGGCAAGATCATCGACACCAACCGTTTCTTCGTCATCTGCTCCAACGTCGTCGGCGGCTGCCTCGGCTCGACCGGCCCGGCCTCGACCAATCCGGCGACTGGCAAGCCCTACGGGCTCGACCTGCCGATCATCACCATCCGCGACATGGTGCGCGCGCAGGCGATGCTCATCGATCATTTCGGCATCGAAAAGCTGTTTTGCGTGCTTGGCGGCTCGATGGGCGGCATGCAGGTGCTGGAATGGGCCGCAAGCTATCCGGAGCGCGTGTTCTGCGCCCTGCCGATCGCCACCGGCGCCCGCCATTCCTCGCAGAACATCGCCTTCCATGAGGTCGGACGGCAGGCCGTCATGGCTGATCCCGACTGGCATGGCGGCAAATATCTCGATTTCGGCAAGCGGCCGGAAAAGGGCCTCGCCGTCGCGCGTATGGCCGCCCACATCACCTATCTTTCGGAAGCAGCACTCCACCGCAAGTTCGGCCGCAATTTGCAGGACCGCGAGGCGCTGACTTTCGGCTTCGACGCCGATTTCCAGATCGAGAGCTATCTGCGCCACCAGGGCATGACCTTCGTCGACCGCTTCGACGCCAATTCCTACCTCTATCTGACCCGCGCGATGGACTATTTCGACCTTGCCGCAGATCACGGCGGGCGCCTCGCCGACGCCTTCGCCGGAACCAAGACGCGCTTTTGCCTGGTTTCCTTCACCAGCGACTGGCTGTTTCCGACCGAGGAGAGCCGCTCGATCGTGCATGCCTTGAACGCGGCGGGCGCTTCCGTCTCCTTCGTCGAGATCGAGACCGACCGCGGCCACGACGCCTTTCTGCTCGATGAGCCGGAGTTGTTCGCGGCCATCAACGGCTTCATCGCCTCCGCCGCCCGCGCCAGGGGGCTCAGCGCATGACCCAGAACCGAAGGTCAGCGAACGCAAAAAGTTGCGGACTTTTCGGGCCAGGATCATGCACCGTGCAGGAGGCGAAGCCATGAGCGTCAATCGCGCCCAGCGTGTCGACCTCGAAGTCGTCACCGATCTCATCCCGCCCAATTCGCGCGTGCTCGATGTCGGCTCGGGCGACGGCGTGCTTCTGGAACTGTTGCAGGCGACCAAGCAGGTCGACGGCCGCGGGCTGGAACTGTCGCAGCGCGGCGTCAACGAATGCGTGGCGCGCGGGCTGTCGGTTATCCAGGGCGACGCCGACACGGATCTGAAATTCTACGCCGACAAGGGCTTCGACTTCGTCGTGCTGTCTCAGACGCTGCAGGCGACGCGCAACCCGAAGGTGGTGCTCGACGAGCTGCTTCGGATCGGCAACCGCGCGATCGTCTCCTTCCCCAATTTCGGCCATTGGCGCGTGCGCTTTTCGTTGCTGATCAAGGGCAGGATGCCGGTCACCAAGGACCTGCCCTACTCCTGGTACGACACGCCCAACATCCACTTCTGCACCATCCGCGACTTCGTCAACCTGTGCGAGGAGCTCGGCGCGACCGTCGAGAAGGCCACCGCGCTCGACGCCAACGGCCAGAAGATCGGCCTGTCGATGCCCTGGTGGTTCTGGAATTTTTTTGGTCAGCAGGCGGTGTTCCTGCTGAGGCGGTGACCGGTGGCTTAGCGAGAAGCTGTGCGAAGCATCAGCTCCGGGTTTATGGGCCAACACTTGTAATGACAGAATCTAGTGACAGAATCGCCTCTTCTTTATAATAGAATCGGGTCGAACAACCATTTCGAGACGAAGGCGTGAGGATGAATATCCGGGACTTTCGCGCTTGCGGCAACAGGCCGAGGTACTTTTGCGCGCGGACATATTCATGACTCTGTCCAAAGTCCCGTCCTTATCGATAATCGTCAACACCTACAACTGGCCGGAGGCCCTGCGGCTGACCCTACAGTCGCTCGCCTGCCAGACTGAGCGCCGTTTCGAGATCATCGTAGCCGACGATGGGTCGCGTCCCGATACCGCCGAGATGATTGAAGCCTTTGCTCACTCGGCGCCATTCCCGGTCAGGCATGTGTGGCAGGAAGACACCGGGTTTCGCCGTTGCGCAATTCTCAACAAGGCCATCGCAGAGGCCAGCGGCGCCTATTTGATCTTCATCGATGGCGACTGCATCCTGCAGCCGGATTTCGTAGCCCAGCATCTCGCGCTCGCCGAACCAAACCACTTGGTCACCGGTAGCCGCATTCTGCTTGGCCGAGAGCTCAGCAATCATTTATTGGCTGAAGGAAAGTGGGACTATCAAGTCTTCCGTCGAAATATTCTCGGTCATCGGCTCAATGGCGGTATCTCTAAAGTTGTTGCGCTGTTCGTGCGCCTGCCGTCCGGAAGACTGCGGGATTATCGCTCCTTCGTCTGGCGGCGGATCAAGGGCTGCAATCTAGCGTGTTGGAAAAGCGACGCCATTTGTGTCGGCGGCTTCGACGAGACGTTCATTGGTTGGGGTTCGGAGGACATAGATTTCGTCTTCCGCATGCAAGATAGGGGTATCATTCGGCGTTCCGGCGTCTGGGCGACGGAGGTGCTGCATATTTGGCACCAGACAGGCGATCGCAGCCGTGCCGCAGCAAACACGAAGATCGTGCGCGACAGGATAGCCGCCGCCCGGCTTCGCAACAAACCCTGTCAGACGCCAAAATCGGCATAAAGCTTCGCGAGCGGCGAACCGGCCGGCGGAGGCATATGTTTCAAATCTCGGAGGTTTTCGTTCCAGAGATGCAAGGTGCGTGTCCCCTCGTGCAACACTGCATTCAGCGAGAATGCGGGATCATAGATGGCTCGAGCTTGGCCGAAATGCAGGGGGTAGAAGACTTCCCTCGGCAGCGCCAACTCGAACAGACCATACTTGTGCGCCAGCGCCGTTAGGGCGCCCGGGCCATAGGTGCCCCAAGGTAGGTCTGCCGGCCGCACCGGAAGGCCGAGGAAGCGCTTCAGCCGGGCCTTGCGCGCCCGCCGCATCCGCGTCCAGGGAGGGAAATAATTGACGCGAAATAGGCTCTCCAACTCGGCCGTCATTGGCATGTCGGAATCGAGATAAAGGATAGCACCGTTGATGAGGGTTTCATCCTCAAGGCCGAACAGGCAACCGCCGTCGATATTCACTGGCTTGAGGCAAACCACGTCGAGGTCGGACCACAACCCGCCAGCAGTCAGCTGTAGCCGATATCGAAAATAGTCGGAGGCGAGGGCGTAGGAACCGGTCTTGTTGTGGCGAAGCCGCTTCATCTCAGCAAAAGGAACAGTGAGTTCGCCGTCGGCGAGATCGACCTCTGAAGGCACGTTAGCAAGCGGTTGATAGACGTGGAGCCGTACGGCGTGCCCACAAGTGAGCCATGAAGCGATCGAAAGCAACTCGATGCGGCCGAGTTTGTCGCCGATCCAGAGCATGTTCACCGCGGGGGCCGCCATGTTGCCTGCCTTCGCACTTTTCTTTAACGACGGGCGCGCGCTGCCCTCTTAGAAAGCGGCTTTCTTAATTCGTTTTAGAAGAAACTCAAATCTATGTCGTGGCTCAGCAGCAAATGTCGATCCTTCTTGCGCCGTCACCGAGTGTCAAGGCACACGACCGCCTCGCCCACCACGCTGGTCTGGTGGGGAAGTTTCGAAGGCGGCGGCGGTGCGACCGTGGGCGATCTGCATGCGGTGGACAACCTTTCGTCGGCGCTACGTCAAGTTGGCCATGATCATGACGTACTCAGCCATCCGGCGCTCGGAATTGCGAACCACCGGCAGACAGGCGACCTATTCGACGTGCGCCGCGAGATAGAAACCCTGGTTTTCGTCTGCGGTCCCATCCTTCCCGGCGATCAACTTGCTGACTTGCTTGCTGTGCACCGGAAAGCAAGGAAGATCGCCGTTGGGGTTAGCGTCATTTCCAGGCACCCGGACATAGCAGCACGTTTCGATGCCATATTGGCGCGTGATGGCCTGCCCAAGCCGTCCTTCGATCTCGCCATTTCCTGCTCACAGCCCTGCACCACACCCTCGGCGGGCAAACGGCTGAAGGTCGGGCTCTGCTTCCGCGGCTCTCAGCAGGACTATGGCAAGGGCATGGCGGAATGGGCCAAGGCCGAGAAGCTCTTGTTGCAGCTCTCCGAAATGTTCGATTTCGAGACTGAACCGATCGACACGGTGTTGCGGCCCGGCAACGAAGCGGTAGAGATCGAGAGGCAGTTCGAGACCGTCGACCTTATCCTTACAACGCGTCTGCACGGGGCGCTCTATGGTTTATCGAAAGGTAAGCCGGTCGTCGCCATCGACCAAGTCAGGGGAACGGGCAAGGTTAAGCCGATCCTCGATCGTATTGGGTGGCCGCTCGCGTATTCGATCGAAGAGGCCAGCGAAAGCTTGCTCGTCAGCCAGATGCGCAGAATTATGGCCGAATGGCCGGTTGCGGCGGTGACCAACTCCCAAGCTACGATTTTGGATCTATCGGCCAAGGCCCGTTCCCGCGCTGTGGCTCTGATTACTCAGGCGTGATGACTTGGGCAGGATCAGCGAATTAGCCGTTGATGAGCTGCGGTCGTGAAGTTGAAGCCGAAACATGCCTCATGTTCTGTGACGCAAGCGGCTGCCGCCCAATTCCGCGCAGTAAGTGGGTGCCGCTCTGGGCGTTTTTTGACGCGATTGCGCTACCCACACTTTCCTGGAATTCGTTCAGGCTTCAGTGGGTTCCTTCTTGCGGAGCGCCGCCGGAGGCGGCGGTTCGATTGCACCAGCCCGAACGCGCGCGGGTTTCAGTGCCTGGGCTCCGGTATCCTTCACGATGTTCAGCGAGCGCGGAAAAAAGTGTGTATTGTGCTGACCGCGCCCGATATTGACGATCGCGGTTTCGGGCAGACGCTTCTGCAGCATGGCCAGCACGCGCCGCAGGGTCGGGCCGTCGAACGCGTCGAGCGCTTCGTCGATGATCACCCATTTCGGCTTGCGCAAAGCGAGCCTGGCGAAAGCGAGCGCCCGTTGTTCGTCATCGCCGAGTTCGCGTTCCCAGCGTCCGGGACGGTCAAGGGCCGTTGCCAGGTGATCGAGACCGACCTCCTCGAGCACCGCCGCGATCTCGGCATCGCTGGCCGGGGCCTCGCCGTTCGGATGGTCGAGGACCTCGCGCAACGTGCCGGCCGGGAAGTACGGCACGCGGGGAACGAAAATGGGGGTCTCGCCGGCCGGCAGGCCGATCCGGCCGCTCCCCCATGGCCACAGGCCGGCAATGGCGCGGAAGAACAATGTCTTGCCGGCGCCCGGCTCGCCGGTGATCATGACACGCTCTCCGGCGTGGATTTCGACCTCCGTCTGGGCAAGCTTGGTGCAGCCTTCAGGCGAAGCCACTTCGAGGCTGTCGAAGGTCAGGCTGCCATTGGCGTTTTCGACGAACTGGATGCGTTTTTCCTTGTGGTGCAGCGCATCGGTCTCGGTGAGCGCGATGCGGAAATCCGCCACGCGCATCAGCGTCGCCCGCCAGTCGGCGATGCTGCCGATATTGTTGATGAACCAGCGGAGCGACGAATGAACCTGGTTGAAGGCGCCGACCGCCATCATCAGCCCGCCGAATGAGATGTCGCCCGAAAAATAGACCGGTGAAGCCACCAGGATGGGCGCCACGACCGTTATCCAGCCATAGGTATCGGTCACCCAGGACAGGTTGATCTGCGCGGTGAAGATGCGACGCATGGCGCCCAGCACCGCGCCGAGGTCAAGCTCCAGCCGGCGCCGGGCATCGGGCTCGCCACGGTAGAGCGCGATCGCGTCGACGTTCTCGTTGACCCGCACCATGGAGGAGCGCAGTTCCGCTTCGCGGGTATAGCGCTCGCTGTTCAGGCCGATCAGCGGACGCCCGATCAGCCAGCTCAGCCAGGAGGCGATGCCAGCGTAGAGGAAGGCCGCCCAGACCATATAGCCCGGTATCGCCAGTGAATGGCCGCCTATGTGGAACACGAAGCCGGAAGACAGCTCCCACAGCACGCCTATGAAGGAGACAAGCAGGATGAAGGACTGCAGCAGGCCGACGCCGAGATCCGTCGACAGATCCGACAAGTGAGCGGCATCCTGCTGCATGCGCTGGTCGGGATTGACGCCGATGGCGCCGGCATTGGCCAGCCGGAAGGCCCGCGCCGGGCGCATCCATTGATCGATCAGGTCGAGCGTCAGCGCCTCGCGCAGCCTCAGACGGATCATCTGGTTGAACCAGGTCTGGCCGATATTGAGCACCAGAAGGCCGCCGGCGATTGTCGCGAAGACTAGAAGCTGATGCAGGAAGGCCGTCATGTCGCGCCGGGCCAGCGCATCGTAGAAAGGCTGGTTCCAGCGGTTGAGCAGGACCTGTCCGATCGCTGTGGCGACGATGACCGCGACAATACCGATGGAGACCCAGACAAGTTGCCTGCGGACCGGCGAGGATTTCAGCCCCAGCTTGATCGTGGCCACCTGGTCGGCGAGGCTGCTCGCCTCCACCGAGACAACGGGTTTCTGCGGCCCCGGCTTTTTATTGGTCTGGTCGTCCATAAAGGATATTCCTGGTTTCCGCCGCGGTCATGATTACCGCGCCAAGCGGGCATGCCTTAGATCGGGCATGCCTCTCAGATAGGGTGACGATTGCCGCGCGATGCAAGGCGCGGCGGCGATCACGAACACGTCACTTGGCCAGGCGCGCCGTCAATCGCATGCCGGCCAAGCCGCGTTGCCCCCTGCGGCGAGAAGACCGGCACGAAGACGCGGCGAGAGGCGCGCTGCACCACGGGCACGCCCTGATAGAGCCGCTTCTGTGCCTCAACGACGATGACGCCGGAAAAGATCGGCCAGAACCGCCGGCCGGCCTTTTCAAGCACATTGTGGAACCGCATCAGGAAACGCCGCGGCGACGGCGGGAAGAACAGCGCATCGCTCCAGGTCGCCGGGGTGAAGTTCGCTTCGCGCAGCAACTCGGTCAACTGGCCGCGCGAAAACGGTCGGCCGTTGCCGAAGGGCGTGTGCTCGAACCGCGCCCATACGCCGCGCCGGTTGGGCACGACGATGACGACCCTGCCCGCCGGCGACAGCACGCGCCAGATCTCGTTCAGCGTCTCGCGCGGGTTTTCGGCATGTTCGAGCGAGTGCACCAGGAGCATGCGGTCGATGCAGGAATCGACCAGCGGCAGCTCCTCGTCGAAGACCAGCGCCGTCGCCGCCGGCCCCGATGCCGGCCACACCACCGCGCCCTGCGTAGCCGGCATGAAGGCGAAGACGCGCTCGGCATCTGTGCCGAAGCGCTCCAGCCAAGGCAGCGTGTAGCCGAGGCCAACCAGCCGCTCGTTGGGCACAGTCGCCCATATGGACGACAGCGCCATGGTGATCGAATGCTCGGCCAGGCGGCCGAGCGTGGACGAGTAGAAGGAGCGCAGATCGACGATATCCGAATGCATGCTCGGGACGGTAGCTGTGAAGCCTGCCAAGTTCAACAAAGGCGCCAAATCCGATAAACCCGGATGACATCGGCCGCCGCTCGCCCTATGTCTGCGACGACAAATGGAGGACATGCGATGCCGGTCGAAATCGAGCAGTTCATGTGCCGCACCGACAATTTCGGCGTGCTGGTCCATGATCCGAAAAGCGGACAAACGGCGATCATCGACGCGCCGGAAGAGGCGCCGATCCTGGCGGCGATCAAGCGCACTGGCTGGACGCCGACTTTGATCCTCACCACGCACCACCACGCCGACCATGTCGAAGCCAATCTGGCGCTGAAGGAACGCTTCAAATTGCGCATTGTCGGCCCGGAAGCGGAAAAGGCGAAAATCCCCGGCATAGACGAGACGGTCAGCCAGGGCTCGGTCCTGCGCCTTGGCGAGGAACGAATCGAGGTCATCGAGACACCCGGCCATACCGCCGGCCACGTCTCCTACTATTTGCCGGCCTCGAAGGTGGCCTTCACCGCCGACACGCTGTTTGCGTTGGGTTGCGGCCGCCTGTTCGAATGCAAGCCGCCGGTCATGTACGACTCTTTGAAGAAGCTGGCGGCGCTGCCGGCCGAAACCGCCATCTATTGCGGCCACGAATACACTTTGGCCAATGCCCGTTTCGCGGTGACGGCCGATCCGACCAACCCAGCGCTGAAGCAGCGCGCGGCGAGGATCGAAGCGCTGCGCGCCGATAACAAGCCGACATTGCCGACGACCATCGGAGAGGAGTTGTCGACCAACCCGTTCCTGCGTTGGCACGACCCGGCGATCCGCAAGCATCTCGGCATGGAGAAAGCCTCGGACGCGGAGGTGTTCGCCGAGATCCGCAAGCGCAAGGACAATTTTTGACGCATGTCGCTCAAAAGTGCGCAGCGGTTTTGGGATAACGCCATGCGTCAAGACAAAGAATGCGAATGACCACCAGCGCCGCCGAGATCATCGCAACGCTAGGCCTTCACCCACATCCTGAGGGCGGCTGGTACGCCGAGACGTTCCGCGACGCCGCGGGCGGCCCCCGCGGTCATTCGACCGCGATCTATTTCCTGCTCGAGCAGGGCCAGCTTTCGGCCTGGCATCGGGTGAAGGACGCGGCCGAGGTCTGGCATTTTTATGCCGGCGCGCCGCTGGCGCTGTCGATGCATGAGGAAGGCGCGGGCAGTGTCATCGAGCAGGTGCTGGGCACGGCCCTTGCCGCCGGCGAGCGGCCGCAGATCGTCGTGCCGGCCGGCTGGTGGCAGTCGGCGCGCAGCCTCGGCGAATGGACGCTGGTCGGCTGCACCGTGGCGCCGGGCTTCGATTTCGGCGCTTTCGAGCTGGCCGAGCCGGGTTGGCAGCCGAAAATCGCTTAACTGACCAAAAAACCTAGCGTGATCGCCAGTTGGGCGGCGTAGTAAAGCACCCAGACTGCATAGCGCATCCACACGCGATGCGGCGAGATCGCCGCGAGCAGGAAGCGCTCGGTTGCCAGCAGCCCGTCGGAGGCGATGAACAGCACCGCGCAGGCGATCACCCAACCGTTCCCCGTGGTGAGCGCCGAAACGCCCATGGCGAGGATGGCCGCGACATAGACGACCACGGGCGCGCGCAGTTGCGGGCCGACGCGGCACCAGAGCGCGGCAAGCATGACGACGCTGAATGCGGCCATGGCGAGCGCAATCGCGCCCCGCCAGGATTCGGCGCTCAACAGGCCGAGCCCGCCGCCCGCCTGCGCGAACAGCGCGACATAGGCGATGTGGCCGGCGAGAAAGCTCGCCAGCCCGCCGAGAAAGGCCTTTTCGCCGTCGCGCGACAGCAAGGCGTCGCCGATGGCGCTTAAGCCCAGAGCCGCGACCAACAGCAGTGGACCGCCCTGCATGGCGGCAAGCACGGCCAGCAAAGCCACGGCAAGCGTCTTTGCCGCCGTGCGCGTCCATTTCGGCGGCATGTCGAGCGCAAAGGCGTAGATCAAGGCCGCGACGAACGAGAACAGCAGCGTTGCATTGGCGTTGGCCTCGATGCCGCCGGAAAACGGCATCATGCGTTGATCTCCTTGGCGGCCGGCTTGCGCATCAGCAGCGACTTCGCCGCGAGCGCGGCGCCACCGGTGATGAGCACGCAGGCCGCCAGAATACGCAGCGACGGCTCGGCGACGCCGGCCGCGATCAGCACCAGCGTCGACAGAAGCGGCGCGGCATAGCTCGCCGCGCCCAGCACCTGGATGTTGCCGCGCTTGACGCCGATGTCCCAGGCGTAGAAGGCCGCGCCCACCGGCATCAGGCCGAGCCCGATAACGGCCAGCCACTGTCCAGGACCATCCGGCAGCACCGTCTTCTCAAGCAGCAGGTGGCAGGCCAGCGACAGCACCGACGTCGCGGCGCAGAACCAGGTGACGATCGAGGTCGGCACCGATGGGAAGCGCCGTGACAAGAGCGAATAGGAAGACCACAACAGCGCGCAGACGGCGGCCATCGCGTAGCCGAAGGCATAACGCGCGTCGAAGGCCAGCCCGCCGCCCTTGGTGACGATAAGGAACGTGCCGGCAAGGCCGAGCAGCGCGCCGACGACATGGTTCCAGGCAAGCCGCTCGCCCGGCATCAGCGCCGAGCCTAGCACGATCAGCAGCGGCCACAGATAGGCGATCAGGCTCGCCTCGACAGCCGGCGCATTGCGCAGCGCCGTGAAGTAGAAGAAATGATAGCCGAACAGCCCGGCTATGCCGATCATCCAGACCTGTGGAGGGATCTTCTGGCTTCTGTCGGCGGCCGGCATCACCAGCCGGGCGGCGAGCCCGACGCAGGTGCCGATGGCGAAGGTGATGGCCGAAAGCAGGAACGGAGGCACCTGGCCCGAGGCGTCCGTGAGCAGCGCCAGCAGTGCCCACATGGCGACCGCCGAAAACCCGATCAGTGTTGCGCGCCCCATATTTCCCCCACCGGCGCGCGGTGGCGCCTGACCTAATTTACCGCCTCGAACCGTCGCGCGCTGATGGTCAGCGGACCGATCTGCGTCCCGACCGTGGCGCGGATTGGCGCATATACGCCGGATTGGCCGAGCGGCGCAAACGTCACCAGCATGCGGCTCTTGTTCTTGAGAAAATTCAATGCTTTGCGGCCCTTGCGATAACCCGCCACCGGCTCGAAGCCCATTTTGCAGGTCACCGTATCACCCTTGTAGCCGGGCACCGAGATCGAACCCTTGGACGCATAGGTCAAGGTCAGATCGGCGCGCATCTCACCGTCGTAGAATTTGACTGTGCGCCCGCAGACCTTGTCCGGGCTGTCGGCATGGATGACGGTCGCGGCCATGGGATCGAGCACCGATTTCAGGTCGCCAGCGCCGATCGGCACCCAGTCCTTCGGGTCGCGCTTCTTTGGCGGGGGAATGACTTGTGTGGAGGTGACGGCGCCATTGTTGAAACGGATATCGACCACCGAGGCCTTCTTGCCGGACGTATAATCGGCCCTGAATGCCCGCGGCTGCATCTGCTTGCCGGAGATCGTGCCTTTCGAGGAAATCCTGCCTTTCGTATCGTCGAACAGCTTGCCGACGCCGGCGGCCGAGACAGTGCCGTCGATGGCATAGTTGTTGCCCTCATAATGGCTGGAGAAAGTCGCCCTGGCGATCGAAAGGCCGAGATAGGACACCGTATACTCGCCCCTGAAGGACTGCGGCGCCGCGGCGGCGAAGCTCTTTGCCGGCACGGCAAGGGCAAGCAGGGCTGCGAATGCATGAGATGGACGGAGCATGGCGGCTGGCGAATCCCTGGCGGTTCGGCCGGAACGCAACGGCTCCAGCCTGGCATATCCCTTCGCGAACGGCTTATAGTGTGAAATCCGGCCTTTATATGGAGCGCGGATGACGCCTGGCTGCGTCCCGGAGCTGTCGGTAGCTAATCAAGTTGTCCGGTTTGGTAGCACATCATTTGTCCGCTTCAGTTTGCGTCGAAGCGGTTCAC
>NZ_JAIUHG010000023.1 GCF_020164955.1 Mesorhizobium sp. CA8 | reverse complement strand
GGGGGGTGGCGGCGCTGGAGGGGGCGTTATCCGCAACGTAGCGATCCTTCACACCCCCCTCTGTCCCGCCGACATTCTAATCAGCTACCAATCCATCACCACCTTGCCCGAGCTGCCGCTGCGCATCGCGTCGAATCCGACCTGGAAATTGTCGATCCCGATCCGATGCGTGATCAGCCCGGAAACATCCAGTGGCCCCTGCACCAAAGCGATCATCTTGTACCAGGTCTCGAACATCTCGCGGCCGTAGATGCCCTTCAGATGCAGCATCTTGAAGATGACCTTGTTCCAGTCGATCTCGAAGCCGGTGGGCGCGATGCCGAGGATGGCGATCTTGCCGCCATTGTTCATGGTGTCGATCATGTCGCGGAAGGCGGGGGCGGCGCCCGACATCTCCAACCCGACATCGAAACCTTCGGTCATGCCGATCGACGGCATGACGTCGCGCAGCTTTTCCTTCGAGGCGTCGACGACATGCTGGACGCCGAGTTTTCGCGCCAGATCCAACCGCACCGGGTTGATATCGGTGATGACGACCTTTCGCGCGCCGACGCATTGCGCCACGAGCGCGCCCATGATGCCGATCGGGCCGGCGCCGGTGACCAGCACGTCCTCGCCGACGAGATCAAAGGACAAGGCCGTGTGCACGGCATTGCCGAGTGGATCGAAGATCGCCGCGATCTCGTCCGGCACGTCGTCGGGGATCGGCACGACGTTGTGCTGCGGGATGGCCACATACTCGCCGAAGGCGCCGGGGCGGTTAACGCCGACGCCGAGCGTATTACGGCAGAGATGCCCCCTGCCCGCGCGGCAGTTGCGGCAATGGCCGCAGACGATATGGCCTTCGCCCGAGACGCGCTGGCCGACCTTGTATTCGGTGACCGCGGCGCCGTAGTCGGCGACGGTGCCGACGAATTCGTGGCCCGTCACCATCGGCACCGGCACGGTCTTCTGCGCCCACTGATCCCAATTGTAGATATGGACGTCGGTGCCGCAGATCGCGGTCTTCTTGACCTTGATTAGCACATCGTTGGGGCCGATCTCCGGCACCGGCACCTCTTCCATCCAGATGCCCGGCTCGGCCTTGGCTTTCACCAGCGCCTTCATCATGTTCGACATCAGACGCTCCTCAAAAGTCTTACCTGTCTTGATGGGATCGGTTTCATCAGTGCGCCGCCTCCAGAATGTTCTTCAGCCGGAGCAAGTCTCGATCGGTCGAACGCCGAACGGCCAGGGCGATAAACGGTGCCACGAGACGGGGAAAGCCTGTCGGGGTGCCGCGGTTCCGGAGCGCCATATGGGTAGCGCCTTCTTGGGTATCGCGCCATGCATAAGTCGTTTCCATGGGAAACGGTCCTTCGGCGGTTCGCATCACCAGCCGCTCGCCCTGCACGAGATCGACAATTTCGTAGGTGTAAACAAGCCGCCGTCCGAGGAACTGCGCTACGAATGCAATTCTCGATCCTACCTGGGCCGGTCGGCGCGTCTTCCATTCGACCGATTTGATATTGACGTACCAGCGGGGCACGTTGTCCGGATCGGCGGAAAAGGCGGCGACGACCCCGCGTGGCCTGGCGATCTCGATCCTGCTCGTGACATCGATCGTCATGGCCGACTTCTGTTTTCCTCGGCGTGGGTCAAGCGATTACACCCAGTTCCTTTCCCACGTCGCCGAAGACCGAGACCGCCCTGTCGACATCGGCGCTGGAATGGGCGGCCGACATCTGCGTGCGGATGCGGGCCTGGCCCTTCGGCACCACCGGAAAGGAGAAGCCGATGACATAAATGCCGCGCTTCAGCATGCGCGCGGCCATCTCCTGCGCCAGCGCCGCGTCGCCCAGCATCACCGGGATGATCGGATGATCGGCGCCAGCCAGCGTGAAGCCGAGCTTGCCCATCTTGGAGCGGAACCGGTCCGCATTGGCATATAGGCGCTCGCGCAGCGCGTCGCCATGACGGATCAGGTCGAATACCTTGATCGAGGCGCCGGCGATCGCCGGCATCAGAGTGTTGGAGAAGAGATAGGGCCGCGAGCGCTGGCGCAGCCAGTCGACCACCTGGCTTTTGCCCGACGTATAGCCGCCCGAGGCACCGCCCA
Source organism: Mesorhizobium sp. CA8 (assembly GCF_020164955.1). Classification (GTDB taxonomy): domain Bacteria; phylum Pseudomonadota; class Alphaproteobacteria; order Rhizobiales; family Rhizobiaceae; genus Mesorhizobium. Next base: position 112,210 of record NZ_JAIUHG010000023.1, on the reverse strand, counting down.
GCGCCTTGCCAAGCGTGCCGGTGATGATGTCCACCCTGCCCTCGACGCCGCAATGCTCGGCCGAGCCGCGGCCGTTCTTGCCGACGAAGCCGACCGCATGGCTGTCGTCGACCATGACCATGGCATCGTATTTCTCGGCGAGATCGCAGACGCCCTTGAGATTGGCGATGATGCCGTCCATCGAGAACACGCCGTCGGTGGCAATCAGCCGGAAGCGGCAGTCCTTCGCCTCCTTCAGACGGGCTTCGAGATCGGCCATGTCGTTGTTGACGTAGCGGAAGCGCTTGGCCTTGGAAAGCCTGACACCGTCGATGATCGAAGCGTGGTTAAGCGCATCGGAGATGATGGCGTCCTCCTCGCCGAGCAGCGTCTCGAACAGGCCGCCATTGGCGTCGAAGCATGAAGAATAGAGGATAGTATCCTCCATGCCGAGGAAGGAGGAGATCGTCGCCTCGAGCTCCTTATGCTCCTCCTGCGTGCCGCAAATGAAGCGCACCGAGGCCATGCCGTAGCCGTAGCGGTCGAGCGCGTGCTTTGCCGCGTCGCGCAGATCCGGGCTGTCGGCAAGACCGAGATAGTTGTTGGCGCAGAAATTCAGCACCCTCTCGCCGCCGACCTCGATCTCGGCGGACTGCATGGAGGAAATGACCCGCTCGGACTTGTAGAGCCCGGCCGATTTCAGGCCCTGGAGCTCGCTGTCGATGTGGGAAAGGAATGCTTTGCTCATGGTCCGGCCCTGTTCGGTTCGAGGCCGGACTGTCGCGCTATGGCTGCAAAAAATCCATCGCAAAAGCGACCGCTTCGGTGGCGTCGCGAAAGCTCGATCGCAATCCTTTGCGATGGTGCGACGGCAATGCGATCAAAAATGGGGTGTGCGGGAAAGGACGTGATAACCATCTTGCGAGCTTTGCCGCGTTGCCGCGATCGCCCTTGCCGGCCTGTTAACCCTTTCAACGTAATCGTTTTCCCGTCACGAAATCCCTGGCAGGATCCGTCGACCGGAGGGTCAGTAAGTTATGTCGCAGCCCGTGCAGAGCGTTTCGCGCAAGCTGATCCTGCTCATCAAGACCGGCTACTGGCTGGCGCTGACGATCATTGCCGCCATGGTGATCGCCTCCTTCATCCTTCTGCAGCAGTTGATGGCGCAGCAACAGCACAATGACGCGCTGCTCGACATCGTCCAGACGCAGAAGGCACTGTCGCAGCGCATCGTCTTCCTGGCCAGCGCCACGGGTGCTGCCGCGCGCGACAAGCAGCCGGCGCTGGTCACTGCGCTCAAGCAGGCGACGGGCGAGTTCGAGACCAATTACGACCGGCTGCTCAAGGAGACCGGCGCCGATCCGCTCTCGCCAGCGCGCAACGACCCGAAGTCGATCGAATATGTGCTGTTCAGCAAGCCTTTTCACCTCGACTACTTCTCGGTCGGCCTCGTCGCCAATGGCGACAGGCTGGTCTCGTCTTTTGCGTCGCAGCTCGGCATGCAAACCGACGGCTATAAGGGCGGCGGGGACCGCGTCGGCCTCGACGCTTCCGTCGCCAACGCGACCATGTCCGGCTATGCCGCGCTCGGCCAGCGCATCAGCGCCTTCGCCGACGAAAAATCCAGCAACATCCTCGACCTGCACCGCACGCTGTTCTTCGCCACGCTCGGCGTCATCGTGCTGGTGGCGCTGTTCATCTTCCGGCCGATGTCCAACGCCATCCTGCGCAAGACGCGCGAGCTGGTCGACGCGCGCAACTCGATGGCTTTCATCGCTGTGCATGACGGCCTGACGGGGCTGCACAACCGCACCTTCCTCACCGACCATTTCGACACGCTGATCAAGGGAGCGCACCGCCGCCGCGAGCGCCTGGCGGTGATCCAGCTCGATCTTGACCGCTTCAAGCAGATCAACGATACGCTTGGCCATGCCGCCGGCGACTATGTGCTGGTGGTGACCGCCCAGCGCATGCGCGATTCCTGCCGGGCCTCGGATCTCTGCGCGCGGCTCGGCGGCGACGAGTTCGTCATGATCCTCAATGGCGCCGGCACGACCGAGGACATCCATGCGCTCGCCAAGCGCATCCTCGACGAGATCAACGACCCGATCACCTTCCAGGGCACGACCATCATGCCCGGCGCCAGCGCCGGCATCGCGGTCTATCCGGTCGACGCCGACAACGCGCAGGACCTGCTCGTCCATGCCGACCTGGCGCTCTATTCGGCCAAGAAGCTCGGCGGCGGCAATTTCTCCTTCTTCTCCGAGGAACTGCGGCGCGAGCTCGACTATCGCAAGCAGCTCGAACAGGACATCCGCACGGCGATCTCCGACAGGAGCTTCGAGGTCTATTTCCAGCCGCAAGTGTCGCTGACCAGCGGTAAGATCAGCGGCATCGAGGCGTTGGTACGCTGGAAGCACGCCACACGCGGCATGATTTCGCCCGGCGAGTTCATTCCCGTCGCCGAGAAATGCGGCTTCATGCCGGATATCGGCCGCATCGTCATCGGCAAGGCGATCAACGAGGCCGCCGAATGGGACCGCGCCGGCATCGATTTCGGCCGCATCGCCGTCAACGTTTCGGGCACGGAGCTGCGCGAGCCCGATTTCGACAGCTTCCTGTTCGGCACGCTGGAGCGCGCGGGGCTGCCGCCGCAGAAGCTCGCGCTGGAGATCGTCGAATCCGTCATCCTCGACGATGAGAAGACCGGGATCGCCGCGAAGCTCCGCCATATCCGCGCCGCGGGCGTGCATCTCGAACTCGACGATTTCGGCACCGGCTATGCATCGCTCAGCCACGTCAACCCGAACGAGATCGACCGGCTGAAGATCGACCGCCGCTTCGTCCAGAACATCAACGAGAACGGCGACAACAGCAAGATCGTGCGCGCCATCACCGAGCTTGCCCGCGGGCTCGGCATCTCGATCGTCGCCGAGGGCGCCGAAACCGAGGCCGAACTCGACTCGCTGATGGCGATCGGCTGCGACCAGGTGCAGGGCTATTCCATCGCCTTCCCGATGCCGCAGGACAAGGCACGCGAATGGCTTTTGGCGCGCAGCCCGAAGAAGGCGAAGCTGAAAGTACTGCAGGGCAACTTGGCTTGAGATGCGCCGATATTCAGGTGAGGCCGGCCTGCAAATGGCGAACAGGCTGATCCTGCTCATGCATGACGAGATGTTCCAGGACGCCTTCGACGGCAAGGCGAAACTGACGGCATCGATCGCGGCGCTCAGGGTGCGCCACTACGCCTTCGGCGCAATCCCGGGTTACGACTGAGGCGGCCCGGCGTTCCGCCTAAGTGCCGCAAGCACCTCGGCGAATTCGGCCAGCCTGTCGTCGGGAATGCCAGCGCGCAGCCGCTTGTCGAAGGCGACGGCCGCGAGACGGAGCTTTTCGAACAGCGCTTCGCCGGCCTCGGTCAGCGCCACCTGATGGACCCTGCGGTTTTCCGGATCGCGACGGCGCGTCAGCAAGCCTTGCGCTTCCATGGCGTTGAGGTGATGGGTCAGCGTCGCGCCCTGGATGCCGATCATGCCGGCAAGCTCGCGCTGGTTCGCGAGTTCCTTCGACTTGACTGACAGCAAGGTCAGCCAGACCGGCAGCGTGCCGCCGGCCTCGGCCATGGCGGCATCGAAAGCCTGCGCCACCACTTTCGAGGTGCGGGCGAGATTCATGCCGACGGGCGGGCGATCAAACGGTGTCATGACCTGACAGTAGAGCAAAGCGATTGGAACATGAAACTTGGCTTCATGATTGACATCTAACCGTTAGATATCTAACTTTGTCTTATTGATGGCGTCGCCATGCTGCGACGCGCGGCGGGCGGCAGAGAGGAATGCGGTCATGCAATTTGTCTATATCGTCACCATCGGCCTGCACGTCATGGCCGGCGTGTTCTGGGCCGGCACGACCATTGCGGTTGCCCGCGATCCGGAGATCAGGGCGGAGCGGTTCATCCGACCGCAGCTTGGCGCCTCCGGCCTGGCGTTCCTGACCGGCATACTGCTCTGGTATTTCTTCCACGAGGGTGCTTTCGGGTCGATGGAGAAGGTGTTGGCGCTGGGCATTTTGACGGCGCTGATCGCCGCCGGCGTGCAGGGCGCGCTTGTCGCCTCCGCCAGCAGGCAGCTGGCCGGCGCCGATCAAGCGGCGCAGACCCAATTGCGGGCGAAGATGACCAGAGGCGAACGCATCGCGGGCGGGCTGCTGGTCATCACCGTATTTTGCATGGCGACAGCCAAGCTGTTTTGACATCGCACGGCCGGCGAAGCCGACCGGGCGCGACGCGCAACGGACCGAAGCGGCAGGTGGCTCTCCTTGCAAAGGCCCGTTGCGCGTCACCGACCCTCAGATCCTGATCCCGAACCGGATGCCGTCATAGATGGCGGCGTGGATGTTGCGCGACGCGACCGCGTCGCCGATGCGAAACAGCACGAAGCCACCTTCGGGATGGCGTGCGGGGAAGATGTCGCCGCCACTCACCAGCCGCTCATAGTCGACCGCGCCGCCATTCTTCGACAAAGGCTTAAGCGCAAGGTAGAGATCGTCGAGCGGCGCGGTGCCGTGCTCGACCACCACCTGGTCGACGCGCCGCTCGCCGCGCCAGCCTTCGGCGAAATCCGATGCCAGCTCGGCGACGAGTTCGTTGCCCTCGCGCCGCACCGAACGCAGCCTTGTGTTGATGGTGACGGTGACGCCCTTTTCGTGGAAGGCGCGCATATAGGGCACGTGGTTCATGCCGCCCATTTCCGGCGCGAAGAAACGCTCCGGCGAGACCAACTCCAGCCTGGAGCCGCTGTTGGCGATGAGTTCGGCGGCGCCCATGCCCTGATGGCCGCCATTGTCGTCGTAGAGCATCACGTTCTCGGCCGGCTTGACGCTGCCGGCCATGATATCCCAGCTCGAGGTGACGAGATTGTCGCCGGCGGTCAGCGGCGGGTTCTGCGGCATGCCGCCGGTGGCCACGATCACCACATCCGGCGCCAGCGCCAGCACGTCGTCCTTCTCGGCCCAGGTGTCGTAACGGATCTCGACGCCGAGCCGGTCGAGCTCGGCCAACCGCCAGTCGATGATGCCGATCAGTTCCTTGCGGCGCGGATTCTGGGTCGCCAAGCGCACCTGTCCTCCGGCCTGGCTGGAGGCTTCGAGCACCGTCACCTGATGGCCACGCTCGGCCGCGACGCGGGCGGCCTCCAGGCCGCCGGCGCCCGCGCCCACCACCACGACTTTCTTCTTCGGTCCCTCGCTCTTGGCGATGACGTGCGGAATGGTCGCCTCGCGGCCGGTCGCGGCGTTGTGGACGCACAGCGCCTCACCGCCTTCATAGATGCGGTCAAGGCAATAGGTGGCGCCGACGCAGGGGCGGATCTCGTGCTCGCGGCCCTCCATCACTTTGCGGATGATATGCGGATCGGCGATATGGGCGCGGGTCATGCCGACCATGTCGAGCTTGCCGGTGGCGATGGCGTGGCGGGCAGTGGCGACATCGGAAATGCGCGCCGCATGGAAGGTCGGGAATTTCGTCGCCGCCCTCACCTCGCCGGCGAAATCGAGATGCGGCGAGGAGCGCATGCCGGTCACCGGGATGACCTTGGTCAGCGACGCATCGGTCTCAATCGTGCCGCGGATGATGTTCAGGAAATCGACCTTGCCGGAATTGGCGAGCCGCCTAGCGATCTCGACGCCCACTTCCTTCGAGATGCCGTTTTCGACATCCTCGTCGGCGACCATGCGGATGCCGACGATGAATTTCTCGCCGACGGCGGCGCGCACCGCATCCAGCACCATGTCGGTGAAGCGCAGCCGGTTGTCGAGCGAGCCGCCATACTCGTCGTCGCGGTGGTTGGTCAAAGGCGACCAGAAGCCATCCATCAGATGGCCGTAGGATTCGAACTCGATGCCGTCGAGGCCGGCTGCCTGGCAGCGCTGCGCGGCCGACGCATAGTCGGCGACGATGCGCTCGATGTCCCATTCCTCGATCGCCTTCGGGAAGGCGCGATGCGCCGGCTCGCGCACCGGCGAGGCCGAAAGCACCGGTAGCCAGTCGGCCTTGTTCCAGCCCGTGCGGCGGCCGAGATGGGTGATCTGGATCATAACCTTGCAGTCATGCTCATGACAGGCGTCCGCCAGTTCGGCGAGCCAAGGCACGATGCGGTCGTCATAGACATGCAGATTGCCGAAGGCGGCCGGGCTGTCGCGCGATACGATTGCCGAGCCCGCCGTCATGGTCAGCGCCATGCCCCCCTTGGCCTTCTCGGCATGGTAGAGCCGGTAGCGCTCCTTCGGCATGCCGTCCTCGGAATAGGCCGGCTCATGGCTGGTCGACATCACCCGGTTCTTCAGCGTCAGGTGCTTGAGCTGATAGGGTTGGAGAAGCGGGTCGTTGCTGGTCATTGTCTTCCTGCCGTTTCAAATTGTGCGGGAGCGGAGCGCTCTCGCTTCCATTTCACGCATCGGATTCATCCGAAAACCGCTGCGCACTTTTCGGTCCGATGCTAATGAGCGGTCAAACGCGCTGCGCCCGTGAGGACTGCAACGCTTCTTTCAACCTTCGTTTCGCGCCCGCCGCATTGAACTGCGCTTCCAACGGCCGGGAGCAAGGAGCCCGCCCATGACCGACGCCAAAAACCTCACCCAGCTCGGCAAGCACGTCGAGACGCCACAGAGCCCCGAACAGGCGGTCTTGGAAACCGTGCCTTTCAATCGCGGCGAGGGCCCGCCGGCGATCGTGCGCTTCACCTGCCCCGAATTCACCTCGCTGTGTCCGGTCACCGGCCAGCCGGATTTCGCCCACATCGTCATCGACTACGCGCCCGACAAGACGCTGGTGGAATCGAAGTCGCTGAAGCTGTTCATGACCTCGTTCCGCAACCACGGCGCCTTCCATGAGGAGTGCACGGTGATGATCGGCCGCCGCATCGTGGAGTCCACGAAACCGCTCTGGCTGCGCGTCGGCGGCTACTGGTTCCCGCGCGGCGGCATCCCGATCGACGTCTTCTGGCAGACCGGCGCGCCGCCCAAGGATGTATGGCTGCCGGATACCGGCGTTGCGCCTTATCGCGGTAGGGGTTGAGATTTGTTGCGAAAGGCCGGCGGGACAGCGCCCCGCTCTGTCCTGCCGGACATCTCCCCCGCAAGGGGGGAGATTGGCAGCTTCGGCGCCCCGCTTATCCTGCGACGTCGGAGATTGGCGAAAGCCGGCGCGGCATCTGATCTCCCCCAAAGCGGGGGAGATGGCCGGCAAGCCAGAGGGGGGCGCGAAGGATCGCCAGCCCTGATCTTCAATCACCACCATCACTCGCACTGGTACTGGCTGAGCGCCCACTCGCCGGTGACCGACAGAAGATCGGAGACCTTCCAAGCGCCACCGACCTTCCTCAGCTTCCATTCGAGGCGGTGCTGGTGGCCCTCGACGACGAAGGCGACGACTACCTTGGCCTCGTCGCCATTGACCGCCTCGATGGTGCGCAGACTCTTGTCGATGGCGAGCTTGTCGTAATCTGCATTGTCGAGCGCCATGTTGGGGTCGAGGCATTCCCCCTGCCCCGAAGCGCGCAACGCGTCGCTCTTGTCGAGCACAGTTTTTGCCGGATCGATGAAGTTCTTCCGCTGGGCGGGATCGAGCTCGAGACCAACATGCTCGTAAAACGGCCTGACCACCGCCGTCGGCGATCCGGGTAGGACGGGCGCGGCAGGCGCCGGTTCGGCCGGCGTGGTTTGCGGCGCCGGGGTTGTGGCAGGCGGCGCCGCACCATCCGCCGGCGCTTTGTCGTCGGGTGAGGCTTTTGGCGGCGGCGAGCCGAAGAGCCCCTGCGCTGAGGCTCCGCCGCTCAGCCCCGCGGCCAGCATCGACAAGCTCGACAGCGCGAGGACGAGAAGGCGAAGCACGGCATCACTCCGTCGAGGCGCCGCATTCCAGCGCACTGAGCTTCCAGTCGCTGGTCTTGGAGCTGATGTCGGTGATCTTCCACTTGCCGTCCACTTTCTTCAGCGACCACACCATTTCGCGTTTGGAGTCATCGCCTTCCGGGAAAAGATTGAAGCTTGCCGTCACCTCGGCGGTATCGCCATTGACGGCCTCGGTGAGCTTCAGCGTCTTCGACAGGGTCTTTTGATCGAAATCCTGGGCGTCGAGCCCGGGATCGAAGTCGATGCAGGACACCTCGTCGGGCTTCTCCTTCTGCGCCTTGTCGTTGGCTTCGAACAGACTGGTGACCGGCTCGGTGAAGCGGTCGCGGTATTTGGCGTCCGCCTCGAACTTCACCTCCGGCACGTAGAAGAACTTCACGGTGTTGGAAGCCGGCCCGGCAAGCGCGGCGCCGGGCAAGGCTATCGAAAGGACAGCGGCAAGCACTATCGGCTTCATGCAGGATCTCCGAGGTTCGGTGCGTGGCGGCAAGCTCGCTGCCACGCATCCTGCATACCGGCTTTTTTGCGGCTCATGAAGTCCAGGCGCGCTCAGGCATTCAGCCAGACGTTCTGGAAGTCCATTTCGTAGGTCTGGTGCATCGAATAGTTCTTCACCTTCTTGTTCATGTGGCAGTAGAGCTTCTGCCAGAAGGGCTGGATGATGACGCCGGAATCCTGCAGGATCGCCTCGACATCCTTCATCACCTCCTTACGCTTGGCGACATCGATCTGCGACAGCGCCTCCTTGAGCTTGGCGTCGAACTCCGGGTTGGAATAGGCCGTCTCGTTCCAGGCCTCGCCGGTGCGGTAGCCGAGCGCCAGCACCTGCACACCGAGCGGGCGCATGTACCAGATGGTCATGGAATAGGGATATTTCGTCCAGTCATTCCAGAAGGTCGAGCCCGGCAGCACCGTGCGCTTCACCTTGATACCGGCGTCGCGCAACTGGCCGGCAATCGCATCGCCGGTGTTCTTCTGCCATTCGTCCTCGACCGTGATCAGCTCATGCTCGAAGTCGGCTTGGCCTGCCTCCGCCATCAGCTTCTTGGCGCCGGCGGCATCGCGCTCCTTCTTGGGCAGCGGGTAGTATTCGGGATGGATCGGGGCGACATGATGATTCTCGCCGACCGTGCCGCGGCCATTATAGCCGAGCTGCATCACCTGGTTGTTGTCGACCGCCATCTGCAGCGCGTTGCGCACCCGCTTGTCGTCATAGGGCTTATGCGTGATGTTGGTGCGTGCAACGAGCGTGGTCGCGGTCGCCACCTCGGATTTCACTAAGTCCATCTTGTCCAGCGGGTCGATGAAGTCGGCCGGCGTTTCGAAGTCGAGGTCGATCTCGCCGGAATCGAAGGCATTCAGCGTGGCGTTGAAGTCGGTGCCGTAGTCGATGAACTCCACCCCGTCGAGCGGCGCTTCGCCGCCCCACCACTTGCCGTTCTCGCGTCGCTTGACGACCGCCTTCTGACCAACCGAATAGGACACCAGCTCGAAAGCTCCGGTGCCGATCGGCTTCTTGATCGGATCGGCGCCATCCTTGTCGAAGTCGCGGTGCACGACCAGGGCCGGATAGTCGGTGAAGCCGGGGATGATGGCGATATCGGCTTGGTTGAGCTTCAGCTTGACCGTGTGGTCGTCGACCTTGGTAATCGCGCCCTCCTTGGCCTTGCCGGTCTTGGCGTCGATCAGCGCGCCGACACGGGCCGCCATGGAGTTGCCGGAAGCCCCCTTCTCGCACCAGCGGTTCAGATTGGCGACCACATCATCGGCGTTGAAGGCATCGCCATTGTTCCAGGTGACGCCCTTGCGCAGATGCAGCGTGTATTCGGTGGCGTCGTCATTGACGTCCCAGCTTTCGAGCAGCACCGGCTCGAAAGTGAACTGGTGCGTGTAGCGCACGAGCGGCTCCAGCCACGTGCGGGTGACGTTCGCCATCTCCGTCCAGTCGTAGGTGCGCGGGTCCTTCTGCGCCTTGACCGACATCGCGACATGCAGCGTTCCGCCCTTCTTGGGCTCCTCGGCGAGCGCCTTGGTCGGCGCGGCAAGGCCGAGCATGCCATAGGCGAAAGCCGTCGATGCGCCGAAGGCGCTTGCCAGGGCCAGGAATTCGCGCCGGTCGACACGCCCCGCGCGCGCCTCCTCGGCCATCGCTTCGATAGCGGCCGGGACCCGGTCACCATTGCTTCTGAACAGTGTCATTCTCGTTCTCCCATTGGTTTGAGCGGGTCTTTTGCCCTTTTGCTTGAACTATCGTCGATCAACTAACGCTGTCCGGCAGCTTTTCCTCACGCCGGGCGATCAAATCCCTGAGACCTTCGGCAATGCCCTCGTCGAGCTTCGGCTCCTGGTAGTCGGCGAGCATAGCGCGCGCCTTTTCGAGGCCGCGCGTATCGTGGTCCTTGGCGCCTTCGGCGCTCCACTGCTCGAAGGAATTGAAGTCCATGATGTTGGGCATGAAGAAGGCGCTCTCGAAATGCTCGAGCGTATGCTGCGTGCCGAGGAAATGCCCTTGCGGGCCGACCTCGCGGATCGCCGCCATCGCTTCCTTGAAATCGTCGAAGGGAACGCCGCCGGCATATTTGTACCAGCCGACCAGTTGCTCGCTGTCGGTGGCGAATTTCGAATAGCCGCAGGTGAGGCCCGCCTCCAGCCAGCCGGCCGAATGCCAGATGTAATTGGCGCCGGAAAGGATCGCGGCATGCATCAGCATGTTCGCCTCATAGCCGGCCTGGGCGTCGTTGAGCTTGGAGCCGACATGGAAGCCGGAGGTGCGCCACGGCAGCTTGTATTTCCTGGCCAGCGCGCCCATCAGATACATCATCTGTGCCGCTTCGGGCGTGCCGCCCATCGGCGCGCCGGTCTTCATGTCGACGGTCACCATGAACTGGCCGTAGAGCTGCGGCGAGCCTGGCCGGATGAGCTGGGTCAAAGCCACGCCGGCGAGCGCCTCGGCGTTGACCTGCGCCACCGCGCCGACGGCGGAGGCCGAGGTCGAGGCGCCGCACAGCGCGAAAGGCGCCAGGATCAGCGGCTGGTTATGGCTCGCATAGACGCGCATGGCGTCGATCATGGTGGCGTCCCACACCAGCGGCGAATTGCAGTTGGTGATCGCCACCAGCACAGGGTTGTCGCGCACGAACTCCTCGCCGAAGACGATGCCGGCCATCGCCATCGTATCCTCGGCACGCTCCTTGGATGTCACGATGCCCATGAACGGCTTGTCGGAATGTTTCAGCGCCGAGTGGATGATATGCAGGTGCCGCTTCGGCACCGCGATCTCCATCGGCTCGCAGATGACCGAGCTCGACGAATGCAGCGCCGGCGCCATGTAGGCCATCTTGTGGAAATTGTTGAGGTCGGCGAGCGTACCGTAGCGCCGCTTGTTGTCGAGGTCGCGGACATAGGGCGCGCCATACATCGGCACGAAGATCGAGTTCTTGCCGCCGACGCGCACGGTGCGCTCCGGATTGCGCGCGTTGAGCGTGAACTCCGCAGGAACTTTCGAGACCAGCTCCATCAACAGCGCGCGGTCGATGCGGACACGCGTTTGCCTGACGTCGGCGCCGGCCGCTTTCCAGAGCTCGATCGCCCCGTCGTCACGGAATTCGCAGCCCACCTCCTCGAGGATCTTGAGCGATTCCTCGTGGATCAACTCCACCGCCTCGTCCGGCACGATCTCGTAAGCGGGGATCTTGCGCACAAGGGTAGGGAAAGACGCGATCGGCGCGCTTCTCAGCGCCTTGCGGCCAAGACGGCCACCGCCGCGGCGGTGGGTCTGTTCGGTCAATTCAACGGCCGGTGCGTTCATGGAGGCTCCTTCTTCCCGCCACTCACGTTAGCGAGGCAAAATATGGCTGTGACGCTGGAAAATCCTGATCTTCTGTATAAGTTCACCTTATGCGAAGCCTGCGCCACCTCCTGCCCTCGGCCGGCAGCCTCATCGTCTTCGAAGCCGCCGGCCGGCTGTCGAGCTTCACCGCCGCCGGGCGCGAGCTCGGCATGACGCAGGCCGCCGTTTCCTATGCCGTGCGCGGCCTGGAGGAGCAGCTCGGCGCCAAGCTCTTCCAGCGGCGCCATCGCCAGGTGCTTCTGACGGAAGCCGGCGAGCGCTTCCATGCCGACGTCTCGCTCGGCCTGTCGCACATCCGCAAATCGGCGGAGGACCTGCGCCTGCAGGCGACCGGCGGGCACGTGACGTTAGCCGCCTCGACGGCTTTCGGCTCGTTCTGGATGATGCCGCGCCTGCAGCAGTTCCGCGACGAACTGCCGGGCGTCGACCTGCGCATCCAGACCGCCGACCGCGACCTCGACATCATCGCCGAGGGGATTCCGCTCGGCGTGCGCGGCGGCGTGCCGCGCGACTGGCCGGACTATCACTCGCTGTCACTCTCCGATGAAGAGATCTTCCCGGTCGCCGGCCCGAGCTATCTCGCCAAATTCGGCAAGCCGAAGACGGTCGAGGAACTAGCCACGCACCGGCTGATCCATCTCGAGGAGCCCTATCGCGAGGCGCCGAACTGGGACGAATGGTTCGCTTCGGCCGGAACCAGCCTGCGCAATGCCGAACGCGGCCTGCGCATCAACGATTACGCCCTGGTCATCCAGGCGGTGATGGAGGGACAAGGCATCTCGCTTGGATGGCGGCACCTGGTCGAGCGTCTGGTGGCATCAGGACTGCTGGTGCCGGTGACCGATCATGTCATGCGGACCGGCATCGGCTTCCACGTCATCTGGCCGAAAAACCGCGACCTCAGCGAGAATGCCCGCAGGGTGAGGGACTGGCTTGTGGCGCAGGCATGAACTGACCCCTCCCCCACAAGGCTCGAATCCGCCTATAATCGCCTGATGCCCATCCGCCAGCTTTCCGAAACGATGATCAACCAGATCGCTGCGGGCGAGGTCATCGAGCGTCCGGCGAGCGTGGTGAAGGAGTTGGTCGAGAACGCGCTTGATGCCGGCGCATCGCGCATCGAGGTCGTTACGGCGGGCGGCGGGCTCAATCTCATCCGCGTCACCGATGACGGCTCGGGCATTCCCGAGCAGGAACTCGCGCTGGCGGTCGCGCGGCACTGCACCTCCAAGCTTTCCGACAGCATCCACGACATCCGCTCGCTGGGTTTCCGCGGCGAGGCGCTTCCCTCGATCGGTTCCGTCGCGCGGCTGTCGATCCGCTCGCGCACGGCAGGCGGCGACAGCGCGGCCGAGATCGGCATCGACGGCGGGCGCGTCTCGGCGGTCAAGCCGGCGGCGGCAAACCGCGGCACCACGGTCGAGGTCCGCGACCTCTTCTTCGCCACGCCGGCCAGGCTGAAATTCATGAAGGGCGAGCGCGCCGAAAGCTCGGCCACCAGCGACGTGGTGAAGCGCATCGCCATCGCCTTTCCCGCTGTCCGCTTCACGCTGGCCGGCTCGGACCGCTCGACTTTGGAACTGCCGGCGACGGACGACACGCCGGAGGGCCGGCTTGCCCGCGTCGCGCAGGTGATGGGCAAGGATTTCCCGGACAACGCCATCGCCATCAATGCCCTGCGCGACGGCGTGCATCTTGCCGGTCACGTCTCGATTCCGTCCTACACGCGCGCCAACGCGCTGCAGCAATACGCCTATGTCAATGGACGGCCGGTGCGCGACAAGCTGATCGCCGGCGCGATCCGCGGCGCCTTCGCCGACGTGCTGCCGCGAGACCGGCATGCGGTGGCGGTGCTCTTCCTGTCGCTCGATCCCTCGACGGTCGACGTCAACGTCCATCCCGCCAAGGCCGATGTGCGATTCCGGGACCCAGGCCTGGTGCGCGGGCTGATCGTCGGCGCCATCCGCGAGGCGCTGGCCGGCGCCGGCATCCGTGCGGCGACGACGGGCGCCGCCGGCATGATGGCGGCATTCCGGCCGGGCGCGGCGCCCCACTCGCATGCCGGCCCGGCCAACGGCCATCGCAGCTACGAGGCCGCTTATCACGTTTCCGTGTCCGGAGGCTTCGACCCGTTGCGCTCGGCGCAGCGGCCGCTCGACATGGGCTATGGCGAAGCGAAGCATCAACGCAACGGCTTTGCGGAGAACGACCAGGCGGCCTTCGACACCGGGCCAATGGCCAGCGCTGATGTCCGCGCCGGCATGGCCGAGCCGACTGAGGCGCTGCTCGGCATGGTGCTGGGCGCGGCGCGCGCGCAGGTGCATGAGAACTATATCGTCGCCCAGACGCGGGATTCGCTCGTCATCGTCGACCAGCATGCCGCGCATGAGCGGCTGGTCTACGAGGCGCTGAAGAATGCGCTGCATTCGCGCGCGGTGCCGTCGCAGATGCTGCTTTTGCCCGAGATCGTCGACCTGCCGGAAGAGGATGCAGAGCGGCTGGCGATGCATTCCGAGACGCTCGCCAAATTCGGCCTCGGCCTCGAACGTTTCGGCCCGGGCGCGGTGGCGGTGCGCGAGACGCCGTCTATGCTGGGCGAGACCAATGTGCCGCAGCTGGTGCGCGACCTTGCCGACGAGATTGCCGACAACGATACGGTCGAGACGTTGAAGGAGCGGCTGGACAAGATCGCCGCGACCATGGCCTGCCACGGTTCGGTGCGGTCAGGGCGGCTGCTCAAGGCCGAGGAGATGAACGCGCTGCTGCGCCAGATGGAGGCGACGCCCGGCTCCGGCACCTGCAATCACGGCCGCCCGACCTATATCGAGCTCAAGCTCGCCGATATCGAAAGGCTGTTCGGGCGGCGGTGAGCGTCCCCTGGCTCGTTGCAACAGCAAGGGTCGGCGCCATACGCTAAATATCATTTCTTGAGGTGGTATTTTCCTGTCTTCGGATTGAGAACATAGTCGTTCGCGCCTGCGAATTTGCCGCCTCCAAATTCCACCGAAATGATGTCCTTGCCTGCCTCCACCCATTTTTGCACGTTCATATAAATGGGCGTCGTCGAAATACCGGCGTTGCAGTCCTCATCGTCGAAGCCGATCTCCTGAACGGCCGTCTTTTTCTTCTTGTTGATCACCAACATTTTCGTCATGCAGATGCCGGCGTCGGACTTCGTGTAAATCCCCGCAAATCTGTCGCGGGTCGTCTCAGCCCAAAAGGGAATTTCGACGGTCCCGTCGATCTTCAGGTCGCCTGTATCGTCAAGACTCGCGACCTTCCTGAGCGTAACGGGAAATTTGTCCACGCCTTTGCTCCAGCTTCCCGCCGCGCCGCTTTCACTGATCTGGATAGAGAAAGGACATCCGGTGGTGTCGACGGGTGTTTTCGACCCCATGACGAGGACGCGTTGAAATTCCTGGTCATCGGCGATCTCGCACAGCGTGAGCTTTGAACCCTCCGCCTTGCCGTAGATCGCGATTGGGCTTTGCTTGGCGTCGTAGAAATAGCTTCCCTTGACACTGATGCCGCTGCCGAAGCTGGCATAGCGCTGCAGGGAGACGTGAACCGGGTTCGGTCCGATGGAGCCTTCGTAGTTTTCCACCTGGTACCAGCCCGCGAAGGCTTTCCCGCTTAGCATCAGCAGGCAGAAAGCCGTGGCAATGAAGCCTCTTCCCATCCCGATCCCCTCCATCAAAGGCGGATCAGGATAGCTTGCCTCACGTCCGCATCACAGGGGGCGCCCGGTTACCGAGTCCAACTTGTTAATTTGAGTCTGGAAACGATCGCAACCCGTTGATTTAGCGCTTCAAATTCACAACGATCACGCCGCCCAGCGCCAGCGCGCCGCCGAGGATGCCGAGCAGCGACGGCACTTCGCCCAGCCAGAAGAAGCCGATCAGAGCGGAGGTCGGTGAGACGAGATAGAGAAAGTTCGAGGCGCGCGCGGCAGGCAGGCGGGACAGTGCGGTCGCCCAGGCGGCATAGGCGATCAACGAGGGCACGATGCCGAGATAGATGACGGCGCCGAGACCGGCGCTGTCGGCGACCGCTGCCTGCGAAAAAGCCTCCGGCAGGAAGGGCGACAGGCAGAGCGCGCCGAGCACCATGTTGGAAGCGGATATCGTCAGCGGATGATGACGGGCAAAGAGCGGCTTTTGCACGATGGTGTTGACGGCGGAACAAAGTGCTGAGCCCAGCACCAGCAGCGCGCCGGCGTTGAAATGCAGGCCGTGCCCGTCGGCAACCGCGATGATGCCGATGCCGGCGAAGGAAATGACCGTGCCCAGCCAGGCAAGCACCGAGAAGCGCTCGCCAAGCAGGGCCATGGCCATGATGGCGGTGAAGATCGGGCTGACATTGATGATGAAGCCAGCCGCACCCGCCGAAACGGTAAGCTCGCCGAAATTGAGCATGGCGGTGTAGAGCGCGACGAAGATGGCGCCACCGAAGGCGAAGCGCCACAGCTCGCCGATCCTGGGCAGCGCCGGGCGCTTCACCGCGAGGAAAATGGCGGCCGGGACCGCCGCGATGGCAAAGCGTAGCGCACCTAACTCCAGCGGCTGGAAGGCGGCAAGACCGGCGCGGATCGCCGGGAAAGCCGAGGCCCAGCCGATGACCGTCAGCGTCACCGCGACCGCAGCGGTCGTGTCCATGCGCTGTGTCTCATTCAACGTGCCGGTGTAAGCGCTCATTGCCGTAGCCTCGTCTTTCTGCGTCATGGATGCAGAAAACGCCATTCCCGGCCAATTGACAAACGACCAATTCGAGGGTCAACTGTGAGCATGGATCACAGCTCTGACCAGATACTGCCGCTCGAAACCCTGCGCGCCTTCGATGCGGCGGCGCGCACGGGGAGCTTTTCCGCGGCGGCCGAAAAACTCAACCTCACCCATGGCGCGGTGAGCCGCCAGATCGCCAAGCTGGAGGACTGGCTTGGCTTGAAAGTGTTCGAGCGCAACGCGCGCGGCGTGACGCTGACGATCGAGGGCAACCGCCTGCATTTGAGGACCGCCGAGGCCTTCGCGCTGATCTCGTTCAACTCCGACCGCTGGGTCGAGCCGCGCGGCACCGCCGTAGTGCGGCTGGCTTCGATCCCGTCGGTGAGCGGGCTATGGCTGATGCCGCGCATGACCGTGCTGGAGAACCATCCGACCAAGCTGCGCATCGTGCTCGACGTCGACAACCGCCAGGCCGATCTCGCCGACGAAGGTATCGACCTTTCGGTGCGCTGCGGGCGCGGCCGCATTCCGGGCCGGGTGTCGGTACAGCTTTTCGAGGAGCATATTTTCCCGATCGCCTCGCCGGAGCTGGCGAAGGAGATCGGACGAGGCAATCCAGCACGGCTGCTGAAGTTCCCGCTGATCAACGATTCCGACGCGTCCGCATGGCGCGCGTGGTTCGCAGCGCAGGACATGGACTACCGTCCCCGGCCGCAGGACAGGCGTTTCGAAGACTATAATCTGGTGCTGGACGCAGCGGCGCACGGGCTGGGCATCGCGCTGGTGCGGCCGCCGCTGACGGCAGACCAGCTCCAATCCGGCCGTATCGTTGGCGTCGATGAGCGGACTGCGCTCAATCCGGTGTCTTACTGGATGGACCGCCCGGTCGGCCGGCTGCGCGCGGCGGCGGCTGACCTTGCCAGGCGCATCGCCGAACAGGCTGGGCTTGCTCCGGAAAAGCTTGAGGCTTTCCTTCAGGACGACGGCTGAGCGGGCTTATCGAAGCAACAGCACCATGATCGTCGCGGTCACGGCCGAGACGATCGCCGTGACGACCGAAATCGTCCAGAGCGACACCGCGACGGAATCGGAGCGCGGCGCGTGACCAGCCGGACGGACCGCGGCACCGCGAGGCTGCGGCGCATTGGCGTTGGCCGCGACCAGCATCGCGGCGGAAGCGACGGCTGGCGAAAATGTGGATAATGCCGGCGCAACCGCGGGCCTGGGCGTATTGTCGGCGACCGCTGCTTGCGGCGAGGCGAAGCCGCGCTGAGCCTGATCGGTATCCATCGCCGCCCTGCCCGTCGAGGGTCTTGCCGGCGCATCGTCGGTGGCGGCATCGGGCTCCATGACGGCGCGGTAGGCATCCTCGACCTCGGAGGACAGGCGTTGCGATGCCTGCGCGGCAGGGCGCTGCGCGCTTTGCAGCGACTGGGCCGCGATTTGCGCCGCCTGCCCGGTCGAGGGCGCCGGCGGCTGGACCTGCGTCCTGATCAAAGCCGCCGTCGCCGGATCGGCCTTGGGCAACGGCACCGCCTGCGGCGTGAGCGCCTGATTGATTAGAGTATTCAAGCGGGTCGTGGTGATGTCCGTGCCGGTTTCCGGAAACCATTTTACCGCTCAGCCATACTGCATGAGCATTGCGTCAAGCTTGACGTTGCTTGCGATTTGTGGCGATTGAAACCCGATGAACGCAAGCGCCCTTTCATGATGAACCGTTTCGAAGGCCCGGGCGGCAGGGAAGCCCGGATCCGCTATCTCGACGGCGACTTCCAGGTCACCAGTCCCGGCTCTTTCGTGCGCTGCGCGGTGACGGGCGAGAACATTCCCCTCGACGAGCTCAAATATTGGAGCGTCGCCCGGCAGGAGCCCTATGTGAACGCGGCGGTCTCGCTTGCCCGCGAGATCGAGATGCATCCGGAATTGCGCAAGCGGGGATAGGCCTGGCGAGCCCATGGCGCCGTGGCGGCCAAGCTCGACCGCTTAGGGTACTGCATTGAAAAACTTCAAGAAATCTCTCAAGACCCTTGTTCGCATGCCGCTTATCATACGCGCAAGATGGCGCGATCGGGCGGTGTCGAGGGCGCCCCGATTCAAGCTGACGGCCTGCGCCATCTTCCGCGAGGAAGCGCCGTTCCTGGCAGAATGGATCAGGTTCCACCAGAATGTGGGATTTGAGCATTTCTATCTCTACAACAACTTCTCGACCGACGACTTCAAAGCGGTGTTGGAGCCGTTCATCCAGGAGGGGCTGGTTACGCTGGTGGACTGGCCGCGGCCGGTGGGGCAGCTGTCGGCTTATAGGGACTGCATCCGCAGGCGCTGGCGTGAAGCGTTGTGGATCGGATTCTTCGACATCGACGAGTTTCTTTTCGCGCCCGACGGACGTGACGTACATTCGGTTCTGAGTGAGTATCGCGATCTGCCAGGCGTTTGCGTCTGGCAAGCCTTCTATGGCTCGTCCGGCCATGTCCAGCGACCGGAACGGCCGGTGGTCGAGGCCTATATGATGCGAGCCGGGCCGGACATCACGACGGTCAAGACAGTCCTCAATCCGCGCATGGTCTACAGGGTGGGCGTCCATCAGTCGAAATTCCTGTCCGGTGAAGGGATGGATACCCGTCGACGGACCATCAGCCCCGGCATGCCTCCGCAGTTCGACATCCTGAGGATCAACCACTATTGGTCGCGATCGCTCGCCGACCTCGACCAGAAAATCCGGCGCGGCGACGCCTCGACTTCCGCGCTGCGCGACAGGGATCGGCATTTCGACTTCGAAAGCAAGCTCAATGTCGAGCGCGACGAGACGATCCTGAAGGCTATGCAACGCGCAGGGTAGCCGCGGCCACCCCTTCGCTTCCCCTCATCATGCTCAGCCCCGCATCTTGCGCTGGCGCCAGGCGTCGAGCGTCTCGTCAACGATGCGTTCGGGCACATGACCGAGCTCGAAGACGGCCTCGATATCGAGCACATCCAGTCGATCGAGGAAACCGGCGGGCGTGTCGCCGTGGCGCAGCCGTGCTGCGTCCTTGGCCGTGGTGACAAGCCGCAGCCCCTGCTGCCGGGCAAGCGTCAGGAGATCGGCTAGCTCGTCCTGGGCGTAGAAATGATGGTCCGGAAAGGCGCGCGACTGAGCCACTTCGCCGCCCGCCCCGCGCACGGTGTCGAAGAATTTCTCCGGATGGCCGATGCCGGCGAAGGCAAGGAAGCGGCCACCCGCGAAGCGCGACGGGTTCGCCGGCTCGACATGCGCCAGGAAGATCGGCCGCCCGGCACGCGCCGCCTGGCGCACGACGCCGTCGGCGGCTGTCCCCTCGCCCATCTTCAGCAAGCCGCTGGTGAACACCAATTGGTCGACGACCTTGGCGCGCAGCGGCCCGCCCGGGATGACGCGGCCGTTGCCGATGCCGAAGCGGGCGTCGACCACCACCAGCGCGTAGTCGATATGGACGCGCGCCGACTGGAAGCCGTCATCCATGATCAGAAAGTCGCAGCCATGTTTTTCGATGAGCAGCTTCGCGCCGGCAGCGCGGTTCGCCGTCACCGCGACCGGGGCATGTTCGGCCAGAAGCAGCGGCTCGTCGCCGACATGCTTGGCGGCATCGTGATGCGCGTCGACGACATGCGGCTTCGCAAACGAGCCGCCATGGCCGCGCGACAGGAAGCCTGGCGTGAGCTGCATGCGCTTGGCCTGCTTGGCCAAAGCGATGGCGACCGGCGTCTTGCCGCTGCCGCCGACGGTAAGGTTGCCGACGCAAAGCACCGGTGCTGCGACCTTCTCGCGCGGAGCATGGCGCATGCGGCGGCCGGCGACCAGCCCATAGATCGCCGATGCGGGCGACAGCGCAAGCACCCGCCAGTCCGGCTTTTCCCACCAGAAGGGTGGCGCTTCGCTGGTCATCGCGCCTGCCCCATGCGTCGCGGCTTCGCGCATGGACTTTTCCAAAAACCGGTCCCGATTTTTGGCATCATGATCTAGCGCCCGTTTGCGCCTTTCAGGCGCGCCTTGACGACCAGCGGCTGGATGTATGGCTCCAGCGATTTCAGCGTGCGTGCGAGCGCGCCGCGCATCTCGTCGACGGTGGCGGCACCCGCCGCCATCATTTCGTGGCGCGCCGCTTCGTTGGTCAAAAGGAAATTGACGGCGCCGGTCAGCATGTCGCGGTCGCGCACCAGCTTTGCGCCGCCGCTGTCGAGCAGGCGCTGATAGGCCTCGCGGAAATTCTGCACGTTACGGCCGGCCAGCACAGCGGTTTCGAGCATCGCCGGCTCGAGCGGGTTCTGGCCGCCTTGCGAAGTCAACGAGCGGCCGACGAAAGCGATCTCGGTCAGCCTCAGGTAAAGACCCATTTCGCCGATCGTGTCGCCGAGAAGGATGTCGGTATCGTGGGAGATGCGGTCGCCCTTGCTGCGCCTTGCCACGGACAGGCCCATGCCGGAAATCTGCGCAGCCAGCGCATCGGCGCGATCGGGGTGACGCGGCACGACGATGGTCAAGAGCCCGTGATGACGCCTGTGCAGGCTAGCATGGACCTCCGCGGCCACGACCTCCTCGCCATCATGGGTCGAGATCGCAGCCCAAGTCGGACGGCCGCCGATCTGGCGCTGCAGGGTGGCTAAGGCCCGCTCGTCGACCGGCGGCGGGTTGGTGTCCACCTTGAGGTTGCCGGAAACAGTGACCGGCCGGGCGCCCAGCGCGCGGAACCGCTCGCCGTCGACATCCGACTGGGCGATGACATGGGCAAGGTTTTCGAACAGCGCCTCGGCAACGCCGGCGCGCTTCTTCCAGGACATGAAGGAGCGGTCCGACAGCCGGCCGTTGACCAGAACCTGGGGCACATTGCGGGCGCCAAGTTCCAGGATGGTCATCGGCCAGATTTCCGATTCGGCGATAATCGCCAGTTCCGGCCGCCAGTGATCAAGAAAACGGCTTACCGCGGGCTTGAGATCGAGCGGCACATATTGGTGGATGATGCGGCTGCCGAGGCGCTCTTCGGCGACCTTGGCCGAGGTCACGGTGCCGGTGGTCAGAACGATGTTGACGCCATAGTCGAGGATGCTCTCGACCAGCGGCACCACCGCGATCGTCTCGCCGACGCTTGCCGCATGGATCCAGATCACCGGCCCTTCAGGCCGCGGACGGCCGGCAACGCCGTAGCGCTCGCGCCGGCGGGCGCGATCCTCCTTGCCGCGCGAGGCGCGCCAAGCGACATAGGGACCGATCAGTGGATAGGCGACCGCCCCCGCATAGCGGTAGGCCGTGAGGGCAGCGCGCGCCCAACGCTCGCTCATTTGCCGCCATCCACGAGGCGATAAGCCTCGGCCGTCGCGGCATTGAGGGAGGCCGTGACCTCGTGTCGCTTGCGCTCCATCTCGGCGTCGTCGGCATCGGCCGGCACGAAGACAGGCGGGCCCACGACGACCGCCGAGCGGCCGAAAGGCAGGTTGATGGTGGTCTTGTCCCAGCTCTTCTCCAACACCTTGCGGCGGCTTGTGGCGATGGCCGAGGGCAGGATCGGCCGGCCGGAAAGCCTTGCCAGAAGGACGATGCCGAGCCCGGCATCGCGCGGCGTGCCGTTCGGAATGTCGGCGATCATGGCGACGTTCTTGCCGGCGACGAGCGACCTCTTGAGCGCGATCAGGGCCTTGGCGCCGCCTTTGTCGAGGTGCCTCGAGCTGTCTCGGCCGCCGGAACCGCGCACCGCCTCGATGCCGAATTTCTCGATCATCAGCGCCTGGAGCTCCGCATCGGCGCTGCGCGAGACCATGGCAACCAGCGGCCGGCCCTTGGGATAATAGGCAGGGGTGAGAAGATGCTGGCCGTGCCAGAGCGCGATGATGCCGGGCTCGAGATGCGCATGAGCCCCGCCCGCAACCTGAGTCGAGCCCTCGACCAGCGGGCTGGTGACGCGAATCAGACGAACGAACCAGGCGAACAGGCTGGCGATGAAGTTCTTGGCGAAACTCGACTGCGCCAACGGATCGCGGATGCGCCTCCACAGCGTGCGCGTTCCGCCGCGCCTGGCGGCGCGCCGCCTAGTCGCCCCTTTCACCGCTTCATGCTCCATCGACGTCAACCGCCGACCTTCGATTCTGGATCGAGCAAACGGTGCAGATGAACAACGAAATAACGCATGTGGGCATTGTCGACACTGGCTTGCGCCTTCGCCTTCCAAGCGGCGTGGGCCGATTGATAGTCGGGGTAGATGCCGACGATGTCGAGCGCGTCCAGGTCGCGAAACTCGGTTCCACCCAGCTTTTTCAGCTCGCCACCGAACACCAGGTGCAAAAGCTGCTTCTTTCCGTCTTCCACGGCCATGCCGATCCTTCGCAGATTCATGAGTTTTGTGAAACGTTTAGCCCAAAGCAGCCGATTTTGGAACTGCGGGGCCGACTCACCCTTGGTCAATCCCCTGCGATGACCCTGGCGAGCACGCCGAGCAGTTCGCCGCTGCCCGCGGCAAGCGCACCATGGTTGATCACCTCGCCGGCATAGCGCGGCGGCTTGCCGCTGCGGTCCAGCAATGCGCCGCCGGCCTCGGTGAGGATGAGATCGGCGGCGGCGATGTCCCAGTCATGCGCGTTAGGCTTGACGAAGGTCGCGTCGAGCTTGCCGGCGGCGATCATCGCCAGCCGATAGGCAAGCGAGGGAATGTAGGCTGTCCGCCGCAGCCTGTCGTGCCAGGCTTGGGGCATCAGATCGACCAGCGGCTTGGGTCCGCCGATATCGACGCTTTCGCCCAGCGGACGCACGTGGATCCGCTTGTCGTTGAGATAGGCGCCCTCGCCCGGCAGCGCCCAATAGGTCTCGCGTTTGGCCGGGCATTCGAGCACGCCGGCGAGCGAGCGTCCGTCCTCCACCACGGCGACGCTGACGCACCAGGAATGCAGGCCATCGAGAAAGCCGCGCGTGCCGTCGATCGGGTCGACGACGAAGGTGCGGCGAGCCGAAAGCCTGGCATGATCGTCGGCGGTCTCCTCCGACAGCCAGCCGTAATCCGGACGCGCCTTGAGCAGGGTCTCGCGCAGATAGGCGTCCGCCGCATGGTCGGCCTCGCTGACCGGCGAGGTGCCGCCCTTCATCCACACCTGCGGGTTGTTCCCGAAATAGCGCATGGCGATGGCGCCGGCCTCGCGGGCGGCCTCGCGCAACAGAGCGAGATCGTCGCGGGCGGCGCTCGATGTCAATTGGTCAAGCGCCGGCAAGGGTCATCCCTTCGATCAGGAGCGTCGGCGCCGCCGTGCCGAAATTACGGTCGAGATCGTTCGCCGGCACCATGTTGAGGAACATGGTTTTCAGGTTCGACGCGATCGTCACCTCGGCTACCGGATAGGCCAGCGCGCCGTTCTCGATCCAGTAGCCGGAGGCGCCCCGGCTGTATTCGCCGGTCACCATGTCGACGCCCTGGCCGAAGACCTCGGTGACATAGAAGCCGCGCTTCAACGAGGAGATCAAATCTTCCGGCGAACGCTCGCCGGGCTCGATGGCAAGGTTGGTCGAGGACGGTGAAACGGACGAGCCGCTGCGCGAGCCGCGCCCATTGGTGACAAGGCCGAGCTCGCGCGCGGCCGAGGTCGAGAGGAACCAGTGGTTCAAGATGCCCTTCTCGACCATCAGCAGTTTCTCGCCCTCCACGCCTTCGCCATCGAAGGGGCGCGAGGCCTGGCCGCGCCGCCGCAAAGGCTCGTCGGTGACGGTTATCTCGGCCGAGGCCACCTGCTTGCCCATCATGTCGCGCAGGAAGCTGGTCTTGCGGGCGACCGCGGCACCGTTGATGGCGCCGGCGAGATGGCCGGCTATGCCGCGCGCCACGCGCGGATCGAACACCACGTCGACCGGGCCGGTCGCCGCCTTGCGGGCGCCGAGGCGGCGCACCGCGCGTTCGCCCGCCTTGCGGCCGATCTCTTCCGGCGCGTCGAGGTCGGCGAAATGCTGGCGCGACGAAAACTCGTAGTCGCGCTCCATCGCGGTTCCCTCACCGGCAATGACGCTGGTCGAGCGCGAGAAGCGCGAGGCGACATACTGGCCGACAAAGCCATGCGAGGTGGCGAGAACCATGCCGCCCAAGCCGGCTCCGGCGTTGCTGCCCGAGGAATTGGTGACACCCTTGACGGCCAATGCGGCCGCTTCCGCGGCAAGCGCTGCTTCCTTCAACTGGTCGGCCGAGACCTCGGTCGGGTCGAAAAGATCGAGATCGCGCAAATTGCGGGCGAGCAGCGCGGGATCGGCAAGACCTTGGAATGGATCCTCGGGCGAGACCTTCGCCATCGCCACGGCGCGTTCGGCGAGCGCCTTCGGATCGGATGCGGCGGTGGCCGAGACGCTCGCCACACGCTGGCCGACGAAGACGCGCAGCGAGACATCCTCGCTCTCCGACGATTCGGTGCCCTCGACCTTGCCCAACCGAACCGAGACGCCGGTCGAGCGGCCGCGAACCGCCACCGCGTCGGCGGCATCAGCGCCGGCGCGCTTGGCCGCCTCGACGAGCGCCGCGACGCGATCTGTCAATTTCGCTGCGTCGAGCTTATCGGTCATAAGCTTGTTCCTGTTTGTTCAAGCAATCCGTCAGGTGGACCCTGCCGGCTAATGGATGCTGACGGACCCCGATAGACGCTGCGCCCCAACATGGACGCTTTCGCACCATCTATTGTTCCACCGACGCTTGTGCAATGGCGGATGCGGCAATCTCAAGGCAATCGCTGTGGTTCACGCGGGATGCTTTCCCGCAGCGTCGCGAAGAGCATCAGTTGGCCACCGGCGCCCAGATCACGTCATCGATCCTCGTTGCCCCCGTCGCCAGCATTACCAGCCGGTCGAAGCCCAGTGCCGAGCCGCTGGCTTGCGGCATGACGGCCAAAGCCGCGAGGAAATCCTCGTCCAGCGGATAGCGCTCGCCATAGACGCGTTCTTTCTCGTCCATCTCGGCGGCGAAGCGGCGGCGCTGCTCGGCCGCGTCGGTGAGCTCGCCAAAGGCGTTGGCAAGCTCGACGCCGCAGCAATAGAGCTCGAAGCGCTCGGCGACGCGCGGATCGTCAGCGCTCGGCCGGGCGAGCGCCGCCTCCGAGATCGGATAGCCGTAGAGGATGGTGGTCCGGCCCTGCCCCAGCGCCGGCTCGATCTTTTCCACCATCACCCGGCTGAACAGATCGGCCCAATTGTCGTCGGGCGCGGTGCGCAGGCCGGCTCCGGCCAGCGCCTCGTAAAGCGCGTCTCGGTCGGTGCTGCCGTCGACTGAGACGGTCGCGAGCAGATCGATGCCGGCATGGCGCGTGAAAGCCTCCGCCACGCTCAGCCGCTCGGGCTCGGCGAACGGATCGGCCTCGCGGCCGCGAAAACGGAAACTTTTGGCGCCGGCCTTTTCCGCGGCGAGCGCCAGGAATTCGGCGCAGTCGTCCATCAGGCGCTCATAGCTCTCGCCGACGCGATACCATTCGAGCATCGTGAATTCAGGATGATGCAGCGGCCCGCGCTCGCGGTTGCGCCAGACCGGGCCAAGGCTGAAGATGCGCTCCTCGCCGGCGGCAAGCAGCTTCTTGCAGGCGAATTCCGGCGAGGTGTGGAGATAGAGGGCTCGGCGCGACGCGTCGGGCCCGATGGCCTCGGTGGCGAAGGCGGCGAGATGCGCCTCGTTGCCGGGCGAAACCTGCAGCGCCGAGGTCGTCACCTCGATGAAATCGCGTTGCGCGAACCAGCCGCGAAGCGCGGCGGCGATGGCGTTGCGCGCCATCAGCCGGGGCCGGCGATCGGCATGGATATCAGGCGTCCACCAGGGCGAAGCGGCTGTCATGGGCAGGAAAATCGCGCCGAAGGCTGGCGGTTCGGCGCAAGATGCGCTAGGGCGCACGCGATGGCCGCCGTCGCCGCTTCGCGGAAATCGACGCCCGCAGGCCGAAAAACTCGAACGGGATCGAATATCGTGGTCAAGGTCATCGCCAGTTCCTTACGCAAAGGCAACGTCGTCGATAAGGACGGCAAGCTCTATGTCATCCTCTTTGCCGAAAACATCCACCCTGGCAAGGGCACGCCGGTGACCCAACTCGACATGCGCCGCATCGGCGACGGGGTGAAAATCTCGGAGCGCTACCGCACGACCGAAATGGTCGAGCGCGCCTATGTCGAGGAACGCGAGCACACCTTCCTCTATTCCGACGGCGAAGGTTTCCATTTCATGAACCCGGAAAGCTACGATCAGGTCGTGGCTTCCGAAGCCGTGGTCGGCGACATGGCGCCCTATCTGCAGGAAGGCATGGCCGTGCAGCTCGCGCAGTTCAACGGCGTGCCGATCTCGCTGACGCTGCCGCAGCGCGCCACCTTCGAGGTTGTGGAGACCGAGCCGGTCACCAAGGGCCAGACCGCATCGTCCTCCTACAAGCCCGCCGTGCTCTCCAACGGCGTGCGCACCGCTGTGCCGCCGCACATCTCCGCCGGCACGCGCGTGGTGGTGATGACTGCCGACGGCTCCTATGTAGAGCGCGCCAAGGACTAGACCAGAGTCCGGGTCTGCGCGGCCATCCAATTACCTGATCCGCCTGTGACCAGCGGCGGCCGTTGAGGTCAGCGCTGCTGCTTACCAAAAGCGGGCGTGCACGGCGGTCGCGTTGGTTCGAGTCCTGACCCGGAGCAGACGTTGCGTTTCCTGCCAGAGCCAGATCGAACTCGAACGCAGGAATCACCGCCTTCGGGCAATAATCTCGATCGGTGCAAGCTGGCCCGCTGAAATACTCTCGATCATATTTCGGACCATCTGGGGTCGCCGCGCTCCCATGAGTGTCTGGACCCCCAGTGCTGCCTGCCCTGTGGCCGCCTGGGCGCGCTGCCGCGCGAAATGGTCAAGCGCAACATCGCGCCGCTCGCGTTCCGACAATATCTCGAACCCTGCCGCGGAAAGCGCGTCGCGGTACTGCTCCGGCGCGGCGAGCGCGTTCGTATCTGCAGTACTCGCCCATGGCAGTGGATAAGACAGCTCGCCGGCTCCAGTGCGCATGACGTCGAAGACACCGAAACGCGCATCCGCGCGCAGGACCCGCGCAATCTCCGAAAATAGTGCGCTCTTGTCGGCAACGTTCATTCCAACGTGCAGCATGTAAGCGGCGGTGAACGATCCATCCGCGAAGGGCAGCGCCAAAGCATCGCCTTGCCGCAAAGAGACGCGCTCCTCGAGATGCAGCCAACTGGAGAGCACATTGCCGGCTTCGACGTAGTCGCGAGTGAGATCGATGCCGTTCACGTGGCAGCCGTAGCGCGCAGCGATCTGCCGCGCCGGTCCGCCGAGGCCGCAGCCGATGTCGAGCACTCGATCCTTGGCAGTGAGCGCAAGTTGCCCTGCCAACTCTCCCGTGGCGGCGCGGCCGCCAATGTGAAACTCGTCCACCGGCGAGAGGTCCTCGGCGGTGACCGTGCTTTCGGTCTTCCCCATGGCGGCAAGACCATCACGAATATCTGCGATCAGGGTGCCTCGCGCGTAGTGGTCAGCAACCTGTGAACGCGGCGCCGCTTCCATGATCATCGCCCCTTTGGTGCAAGCTCGCGGATCATCACCGTCCTACAATCGCTCGACAGCGCCACCGGACATTCCCCGGCTCAGTCGATGCGCCTGTCATAGCATTTGAACCGTGTTCGAGCCACCATGTGGCAGGCGTCCACGTCATAAACTTCATTCGCTTGTGGCAGCTTTTCCGCCGCTTGGCCTGAAAGGCAGCTTGTCAGAAGCCGGCCCACTCAAGGCATTCGCCATTGTAATCAAGCGTCACGATTGACTCTCAGTGGGCTTCGGATCGCGCGCATTCCGATCAATCAGCCGCAATATCGGCCACCGCTTCCACCGGCAAACCTGCGGCCTGCCACTCTGGCATGCCGTCCTCCAGCCGGCGCGCGGCATGCCCGAGCGAGCGCAGCGCCGCCACCGCCTCGAAGGACATCACGCACCACGGTCCACGGCAATAGGCGACGATTTCGCGGCCGACAGTGGCGTCGGCTGACCAGGCCTTGACCTCCCCCAGCGGGACGTTGATGGCGCCCGGCACATGGCCGAGCGCGAACTCGTCCGCCGGGCGAACGTCGATCAGCGTCACCAGCCCATCGCGCATCAGCGTCTGGAGCTCCTCGCGCGTGACCGGTCGCATGTCGTCGAGCGCGTCGAAATAGCCGCGCACGATGCGGTCGACCTCGGCAAGCTGCCGCTCGGCGACGCCGCGCACGGCGGCGAAGGCGGAAAGCACGCTTGCATCGGCGAGCGAATAGTGCACGAATTTTCCATCCCGGTCGGCCGAGACGATGCCGGCGCGGCGCAGCGCCTGCAGATGTTGGGAGATGTTGGCGACCGGCTGCTCAAGCTTCGCGGCGAGCGCCTCGACGCTGCGCGCACCTTGCGCGATGTGCTCGATCAACTCCAAGCGCAGCGGATGGCCGAGCGCCTTGGCGACGATCGCGAACTGTTCGTAGAGCGCCTGTTTCGGATTGCGGATTGACATTGGCCTTTCTGCCGTCATTCAATGGAATAATTGAATGACGGTTTCGACCATTGCTGTCAAGCGGAGCGACTTCCCCGCGGCGCAGCTGCTCGTTCGGAGGGGAAGCGATGATTCTCAGGCAGTTCCTGCACACCGACCCGGTGGCCGCCTCCTATCTATTTGGCTGCGGCGGCAAGGCGTCCGCGGCAGTCGTCGATCCGCTCGGCGACACCGCGCCCTATGTCGAGGCGGCGAATGCCGCGGGCATGCGCATCCTCTATGTTGTCGACACGCACATCCATGCCGACCATATCTCGGCGGGACGCGCGCTGGCCGAAGCGACCGGCGCCGAATACGTGCTGTTCGAAGGTGCTGCAGCCGACTTCCCGTTCCGGCGTGTCAAGGATGGCGAGGTGCTGGAGCTCGGCAATGTGACGGCGACGGTGATGCACACGCCCGGCCACACGCTGGAGCATCTGAGCCTTTTGGTCACCGACCGGACGCGGTCGGCCGAACCCTGGTTCGTGCTCACCGGGCACACGCTGATGGTCGGCGATCTCGGCCGCACCGAGCTTGCTTCAAGCGCCGAGGACGGAGCGCGCTCGCTCTATGCCAGCGTGCGCCGGCTAAAAGAATTGCCGGACCATATCGAGGTGCTGCCGGGCGCCTATTCAGGCTCGGTGTGCGGCCGTTCGCTGAGCGGCAAGCCGACATCGACAATCGGCTTCGAGCGGCGCTTCAACAAGGCGTTCCGCATCGGGGACGAGGGTGAGTTCGTAGCCGCCATGACCGCCGACATCCCTCCCCCGCCGCCGGAGGCCGCCCGGACCCGGGCCGTCAATGCCGGAGCGAAACCTTGAGCACAGCGGCGTCCGCCGTCGCGCTCGGCCTCAAGGCCAACTGGAAGCAGTTTTCGCTCCTGGTGCTGATCAACGCCTTTGTCGGCGGCATGGTCGGCATCGAACGGACCGTCGTGCCGCTGATCGGCGCGGAGGAATTCGGCGTCGCTTCCACCACGCTGGTCGTCTCCTTCATCGTCAGCTTCGGTGTGGTCAAGGCCTGCGCCAACCTCGTCTCCGGCCAGCTTGCCGACAAATGGGGCCGCAAGCGCGTGCTGATCCTCGGCTGGCTATTCGGCCTGCCGGTGCCGTTCATCATCATCTGGGCGCCGAGCTGGGGCTGGATCGTCGCCGCCAACGCGCTGCTCGGCATCAACCAGGGCTTCGCCTGGTCGATGACAGTGATCATGAAGGTCGATCTGGTCGGGCCCAAATCGCGTGGGCTCGCCGTCGGCCTCAACGAGTTCGCCGGCTACCTCGCCGTCGGCGTCACGGCCTTCCTCACCGGCTATCTGGCCAGCCGCTACGGGCTGCGTCCGGTGCCGATCTATCTCGGCGTCGGCTATGCGGTTCTGGGTGCGGCGCTGTCGATCCTGCTCGTGCGCGACACCCGCGAGCATGTGCGGCTGGAGCTGGCCAACCATCCAAAAGCAGCTTCACCACTCGGTTTCCGCGAGATCTTCATGCTGACCTCGTTCAGCGACCGCAATTTGTTCGCCGCCTCGCAGGCCGGCCTGGTCAACAACCTGAATGACGGCATGAGTTGGGGGCTCTTCCCGCTCTTCTTCGTCGCCAATGGGCTGGGCATCGAGCGCATCGGTATCCTCAAGGCGATCTATCCGGCGGTGTGGGGCATCCTTCAGGTTGCGACCGGACCGCTGAGCGACCGCTGGGGCCGCAAGGGGCTGATCGTCGCCGGCATGTGGGTGCAGGCGGCAGGGCTCCTCACCACCGCACTGACGCGCGATTTCGGCTGGTGGCTGCTTGCCAGCCTTCTGCTCGGCCTCGGCACAGCAATGGTCTATCCGAGCCTGATCGCGGCCGTGTCGGACGCATCGCATCCCTCCTGGCGGGCACGCTCGCTCAGCGTCTATCGCTTCTGGCGCGACCTCGGCTACGCGATCGGGGCGCTGTCCGCCGGCCTGATCGCCGATTTCTTCGGCTTCGTCGCAGCGATCGCGGCCATTGCCGCATTGACCTTCCTGTCGGGCGCGATCGTCGCGGTGACGATGCGTGAGCCGCGTTCCGCCACCGCGGTTCCGACATCGCGCGATAGTTGAGATCGCCTGCGAAACGAGGGCCGCGTTTACGTTAATGGAAGCTTGATGCTGCGCGGGACGTACCTGTCCGCTACAATCTGGACAGGTAAATTTCCTCGAGATCGTTCATGAGCAATCCGAACCGCATGCCGTGGGTGGACACGGCAAAGGGCCTGTCCATCATCCTGGTGGTGATGATGTATTCGGCCTACAACACCGGCGAATATACCGGCGGCGTCGGTTTCCTGCATTATGTCATCGGCTTCGCGACGCCGTTCCGAATGCCGGAATTCTTCCTGATCTCTGGCCTGTTCCTGTCGCAGGTGATCGACCGGCCATGGCGGCGCTATGTCGACCGCCGCGTCGTCCACTACCTCTATTTCTACGTGCTTTGGGCGGTCATCTCGATCGGGCTGAAGATCGGCATCTTCAGCGGCGATCCCGCCGGCATGCTGCACGACCTCGCAATGGCGGTCGTCCAGCCCTATGGCGTGTTGTGGTTCATCTACATGCTTGCGGTATTCGGGATCGCCATCCGCGTGCTGCGCGAGCTTCGCGTGCCGCACTGGATCGTCATCTCGCTCGCCGCCGCGCTGCAAATGTGGGCGCCGAAGCCGGACAGCTACGCGCTCGAGCAGTTCGCGGCGTATTTCGTGTTCTTCTATCTCGGCTTCGTGCTGGCGCCGCTGATCTTCCGGTTGGTGGAATGGACGCAGGCGCGGCCGGCGATCGCCGTTGCGGGCCTGCTCGCCTGGGCCCTCGTCAACGGCCTGCTCGTCTATTCGCCGGGCTATGCGATGCAGCCGGTCGGCATGCAGATGGGCCTGGCGGCATGGCCGCCGCTGCATCTGTCCCTTGCCGTCGCCGGCGCCGTGGCGCTCTGCGTTGCCGGCGGTTTCCTGTCGAAATTCGCTTCCATGGAATGGCTGCGCTGGCTCGGCGAGCATTCGCTGGTCGTCTATGTCGCCTTCACCATCCCGATGTCGATCTTCCGGGGCGTTATGCTGGCGAGCGGCCTCCTCACCGATACCGGCATGCTCAGCCTGGCGGTGCTGCTCGTCTCGGTCATAAGCCCGGTGGTGCTCTACTTCATCGTCCAGCGCGTCGGCTTCGGCACCTTCCTGTTCGAGCGGCCGGCCTGGGCGCATTTCGACAGGCCGACAGCCGCCAAGGCGTCCAGCGAGCCCATGACGCGGCAGGCGCGCGAAGCGGCCTGATCAGGCCGCCCGTTTCGGCTATCCGTTATTTGCCAGCGTCGTGTCCCGGCCGACGTACGGCCCTGATCTTGCCGCTGCTGCCGCCGCCGCAGAAGAAGCAGCCCTCACCATCGGATTCCAGTCCCGACACACCGGAGGGCATCGCTACCTCCTGCAGCACATCGCCCGTCTCGGGATCGATGCGCAGCAGATCGCCCTCCTCACCTTCCCAAGTGGCATGCCAGAGTTCGCCGTCGATCCAGGTGACGCCGGTGACAACGCGTTTCGACTCGATGCTGCGGATCACCTTGCCCGTTTCGGGATCGATCTGGTGGATCTTATGGGCCTGGTATTCGCCGACCCAAAGCGAACCTTCGGCCCAGGCCATGCCTGAATCGCCGCCATTGCCCGGCGCGGGAATGGTGGCGACGACCTCGCCGGTCTTCGGGTCGACCTTGTGAATGCGGTCCTCGGCGATCTGGTAGAGGTGCTCGCCGTCGAAAGCGGTTCCGGCATGCGAGGCGACGTCGATCGATTGCACGATGGTGCCGCTCTCCGGGTCGAGGGCCTTCAACTTGTCGCCGGTGGCAAACCAGACATTCTTGCCATCATAGGTGACGCCATTGACGCGCTCGGCGTCCGGAAAGGGTCCATATTCACGCAGGATCTCGGCAGCGGCTCGTTTCATCTTCCAATCCTCATCGGTCTCTTGTGTCAGCTTCGACTTTAGCCGCTCTGCTGCAAACCTGGGAGCAACAACGCAGTCGGGAATTTATGAACCGCCTCAGAGCTCGACGCAGATCTTGCCGAAATGCTTCTGGCTCTCATACGCCCGGAAAGCCGAGGCAATATCGCGCAGCGGAAAGCTACGGCCGATAACAGGCCTCAGGCCGTTGGCCGTTATCGCCCGGATCATATCTTCCTGATCAGCTCTGCTGCCGATGGAAACTCCATTGATGCGTATCTGATTGGAAAACAGCGCTGGGATCGACACTTCTGCGGCAAAGCCGGTCAACACCCCGATCAGCGCGATGTGGCCGCCCATCCTGCAGGCCGTTATCGACTGCGTCAGCGTGCCGGGGCCGCCGACCTCGACCACGTGATCGACACCGCGCCCATCGGTCAGGTCCCTGGCCTTCCGCCCCCAGTCGGGCACGGCCTTGTAGTTGATAAGATGATCGGCACCGAGTCGCCTGAGCTTTTCGAGCTTGTCATCGGAGGAAGACGTCGCGATGACACGGGCGCCCGCCATCTTGGCGAACTGCAGCGCGAACAACGACACGCTGCCCGCGCCGAGGACCAGCACCGTATCGCCGGGCCTCACCTGACCGCACACCACCAGGCCCCTCCAGGCGGTTACCCCGGCGCAACTGAGTGTAGCCGCCTCCATATGGGTGTAACCCGCCGGCGCTTTCGTGAAAGCATGCCACGGCATCGAGGCATATTCCCTTGCATAGCCATCGACATCATCGCCCAGTTCGCCCCGCTTGGTAGCGGGCGTAGCCTCGCCACCCAGCCAATTGGGCCAATAGCAGCTGACAACGGCATCGCCGGTCTCGAATGCGTCGACGCCCTCCCCGACGGCAATCACCTCGCCAGCACCATCGGACAGCGGAATGCGGCCGTCGGCGCAGGGCTTCTTGCCCGTTGCAACCATGCTGTCGTGGAAATTCAGCGAGCATGCCCGGATTCGGACCAGTAACTCGCCCGGTCCGGGCTCGGGCCGATCCTCCTCGACGAGCGAAAGTTTTTCCAGGCCGCCGGGCGCTCTTAGTCTGATCAGTTTCATGACGTCTGTCCCTCGATACCGAGTACCGGCAAACTAGTCGCTCGGCAGCGGACCGGGGAGTAACAAGACAGTCGGGAATCCGGTCACCGGCGGCATCATCCAACGGCGCGCCCGGCCGCGACCGACCGCCTGCACCTTGTGCTCGGCCGACAACTGCTCCAGCGCCCGCTGCACGGTGCGCGCGCTGGCGCCAAGCGCGATCGCCAGCGCCGAGCTCGACCAAGCCTCGCCATCGGTCAGGAACGCCAGCACAGCGCCATGTTCGTCCTCGACCGGCGGCGCCAGCACGACGACTTCGGCGGCGTTGAGCGGCGTCAACGCAAAGCCGCCGGCGGTCGCATTGATCTCGACAAGCTCAGCGAGCTCGGCTCGCAGGCGACCCATCTCGACCCTCAGCCGTGCACGATGCGATTCATCGGCGTGCTTCGCCCGAAAGGCGCGCTTAAGCAGCATCTCGCGCGATGCGTCAGCCGGCCACGCCTCGGCAAGTGTGCGCGCCAGCGCAAACAGCACCGGCCGGGTCGCCAGCGAGACCACCGAGCCGCCTTCGCGCACGACGTGGCGACAAGCATCGATGACCAGCGCGCCCGAACTTAGCGCCTCGACCTCATCGAGCAGCAGTTCCTTCTCGGTGCCCCGCGCGATCAGCCGGCCGACCGGCGTGTTCAGCACCAGGGACGCCGCTTCGACCTCGGCCTTCAATGCCGGGATGTTGGCTTGATAGGCGGCAAGCGATGCCCGGCCGAATGCCGAGCGCGCCGCCTTTGTCCTGAGGCGCCGGACGGCGATGCCAGCCGCGGCCAGTTCATGCGCGACGCGCGCCACCGGCGGCAGCGGCGTCGGATCGAAGTCCGCGAGCAGCCGCTCGGCCTCGTCAAGGCGGCCGATCAGGATGAGGCGGCGCGCCTCGAGGCTGCCCGCATAAGCGGCATTCAAGCGATCACCATGCGATTGAAGCGTCGCCCTTGCGGCACGCAGCGCCCTCTCCGGCCAACCGAGGTCGCGCGAGACCAGCGCGATTTCCGCCTCGGCGACGATGCAGCGCGCACGCGCCACCGCTTCCCTCGGGCTGAAGGCGCGGGCGGCGTCCTTCAGCAGCGCCTTGGCCTTGGCGAAATCACCGAGCTGCGCCATCGCGATGCCGCGCAGCGCCAGCGCCGGCGCGTCGTCGCGCAGCGCGACGCGCTTCAAGGCGCCGAGCGGATCGCCTGCCGCAAGCGCGCGGCCGGCAGCGTTGATCAGCGAATCCATGCCATCGCCTCAAGGCCCGCCGCAGCAAATCGCGCCACACTTGTAACTCTCACCATCGCCGGATGCGGCCCTATGTCTGTCCTCGTCACCCCCAACCAAACCCAAGAACGGGACAAGAGCAATGACCCAACACATGAAGACACCGCCGGTCGTTTCGCAGGAAGCCTGGGAAGGCGCCTATGAAGAGATGCTGGTTAAGGAAAAGGCGCTCACCCGCGCCCGCGACGCTTTGGCCGCCGAACGCCGCCGCATGCCGTGGATGGAAGTCAAGAAGGACTATGTGTTCGAAGGCCCGAACGGCAAGATGAACCTGCTCGACCTCTTCGAAGGCCGCCGCCAGCTCGTCATCTACCGCGCCTTCTTCGAGCCGGGCGTCTATGGCTGGCCCGAACATGCCTGCCGCGGCTGCTCGCTCGGCGCCGACCAGGTCGGCAACCTCGCCCATCTCAACGCCCGCGACACCACGCTTGCCTATGCCTCGCGTGCGCCGCAGGCCGACATCCAGCGGCTGAAGCAGCGGATGGACTGGAAGATGCCCTGGTACACCATCACCGACAGCTGGGATAAGGATTTCGGCGTCGACGAATGGCACGGCCACAACGTCTTCATCCATGACGGCAAGCGCATCTTCCGCACCTATTTCGTCAACAACCGCGGCGACGAAGCCTTTGGCACCGTCTGGAGCTATCTCGACGTCACGCCGCTCGGCCGCCAGGAGGTGTGGGAGGATTCGCCCGAGGGCTATCCCCAGACCCAGACTTACAAATGGTGGAACTGGCACGACAATTACGAGGAAGGCGCCGCGCCCGACCAGAGATGGGTCGAGGTATCGGATGTCGGCGAAGCGGCGTTCCGCAACAAGAATGCCTGAGCGTGAAGCGACTCCGGTGGCGCGACCCGCGCCGCCGGAGCCGATCTCGCCAAGCCCTTCCCTCTCTCCGGCGATTGCAACCCTGACCGCTTCAGAAGGTGGACACCATGAGCATCGACAATCCCGCCCCTCGCCTGAGCGGCTTCGGCCTCGCCGACTGGCTTTGCCTCGCCGCGGCGCCGACCTTCGCAGCGATGGCCCTGCTGACAATTGCCTATGACGGCCACGACATGATGTGCATGCCGGGCGCCTCGGTGCTCAGCGGCATGGCGCTGATGTATCTCCTGATGGCGGCTTTCCATCTTGCGCCATGGCTGCGGCTATTGGCGAGGCGGGGGTGAAATCGACGACATCGCCGGTCTCCATCTCAGCTCCGGCCAAACGTCTGTTTCGCCAGCAGGATAGAGTTGACCAGCTCCTGGTCTTTGTAGGGTTTCGCGAGCAAAGGAACATCCGCCGGCAGATCGCCGATTGCCTTGGTGTCGGCGTATCCGGTGATGATGACCGCAGGCCAATCCGCCTTGAGGTTGCGCGCAAATCGGATCACGTCCAGACCTGAAACGAGCGGCATGGCAAAATCGGTGACGATCACGTCGAAATCCTGCGGCGCCTTCTCGATCCTGGCCAGCGCCTCGGCGCCGCCGGCTGCGCATGTCACATCGAAGCCGCTTTGCCTCAACGACGCCGCCGTCAACTCGCGCAAGGCATCGCTGTCGTCGACCAACAGGATCGACGGCTGGGCGCCGTTGCCGTTCATGCGAGGTTGGCTGACCTGGCGCTGCTCGACCGACCGGGCCGGTTGCTTCAATGATCGCGGCAGCCACAGGTGCATCGCCGTGCCTCGCCCGACAACGCTCTCGATCCGAAGCGTGCCGCCCGACTGCTTCGCAAACCCGTAGACCGTACTCAGGCCCAGGCCGGTGCCCTTGCCGACGGCTTTCGTCGTGAAGAAGGGCTCAATGACTTTCGCCACGAGATCGGCCGGAATGCCCGAGCCGGTATCGATGACCGAGATGACGACATAGTCGCCCGCCCCCAGTTCGTCGGAGCGACCGTCGGTCGTGCGATTTTCAGCGCATATCGTGATCGAACCGCCTGTGGGCATTGCGTCGCGCGCGTTGAAAACCAGGTTCATGAGGGCGAGTTCGAGCTGGCCTGCGTCCACCAGCACCGGCCAAACCGAATTGTCGATTTGCCATTCGAAACGAACCAGGCCTCCGAGCACCGGCCCGACGAGCCCGTAGAGCGGCTCCACCAGCGTCGCCAGTTGCAAAGGTTCGGGCTTCAGATGCTGACGCCGGGAGAAGGCGAGCATGCGATTAACCAGGTCGGCGCCTTGTTTGGCCGAGCGCCTTGTAAGGTCGAGCACTTTTTTTCCCTGCTCGTCGAGCGCGGTGCTGCGCTCGAGCAGCCCGAGCCCGCTGAGGATTGCCGCAAGCAGGTTGTTGAAATCATGGGCAAGTCCGCCGGTAAGCTTGCCGATGGCGTCAAGACGCTGCGCCTTGAGCAGCCTGTCTTCCAGCTCGCGCCGCTCGGTGATGTCGAGCAGCGTGCCAACAATTTCGTCCGTATTTTCCAGGGGATTATGCAGGATGATGCCCTGGTCCAGGAAACTTCGGTATTTGCCATCCGCGCACTGCCATCGGAATTCGCAGCTATAGGAGCCGGCCGCTTTGGCGCCACGCAGCGCGGCCTCGACATCGGGCAAGTCGTCCGGATGCACACGACTAAGGCCAAAGCCGGGTTCCGATGTTAGCCGCTCGGGAGAAAATCCCGTCAATCGCTCGATCCCGCTGGTGACGAAGCTGGCGTCAAAAGGCGGTTCGAGGGATCGCGCATGAAAACATACCGGCACCGATTGCAGGATGGCCTCCTGGCGCTGCTCGGCGGCACGCAAGGCTCGTTCCGCCTCGAGCCTCGACTTTTGCGACTCCAGGGCCCGCTCCAGCAGTTTCTGCTCCACAATCGCCTTGCGCTGGATTTCCAGGGTTTTCTCGTGCAACTCGACGAACACGGCCACCTTCGAGCGCAGCATGACCGAATCGAAGGGCTTGAAGACGAAGTCGACCGCGCCGGCAC
Organism: Mesorhizobium sp. CA8; assembly: GCF_020164955.1. GTDB lineage: Bacteria > Pseudomonadota > Alphaproteobacteria > Rhizobiales > Rhizobiaceae > Mesorhizobium. The sequence goes on along the minus strand of NZ_JAIUHG010000023.1, from coordinate 74,018 downwards.
CATAACCGCGCAGCATGTGCGCTTCTTCCTTGTTGATCGCGGTCAGGAAGATGATGGGGGTGCGTCTCGACTGCTCGCGTTGGCGGATCAATGAGGCGGTCTCGTATCCGTCCAGCCCCGGCATCAGCACATCCAGCAGGATGACGGCGAAGTCTTCTTTCAGAAGGAACCGCAGCGCCTCCTCGCCAGTGTGCGCACAAACGACTTCGCCCACTCCGGCCAAGACTTCGCTGATCGCCATGAGATTGCGATCGTCATCGTCAACGGCGAGGATCCGGGCGCCTTCTGTGACCTCCGGCAAGGCTGGCTGATGCTCGGGCTTGGTCTTCAGCATTCTTTGCATCGACGAACCGTCACATGACCGCCAGGAGCTTTTCCGATGGCTGCGCGTGTTGTCTCGACCGCCCGATCCAGACCCGGAGCAGCGCGAGCAGAAGGTCGAGATCCACGGGCTTGGCTATGTAATCTGAAGCACCCGCATCAAGGCACTTTTGCCGGTCGCCTTTCATGGCCTTGGCGGTCACCGAGATCAGAGGGACGTGCGCGATTGGCGGCATGCCCCGTATCTGCCGCATGGTCTCATAACCGTCCATCTCAGGCATCATGATGTCGATGAGCGCGACGTCCATGTCTGGATTTTGCTCGAGCAGCGCGATGCCGTCGCGACCCCGCTCGGCATGCAAAACCTGGATGCCATATGTTTCGAGCACGCTGGTCAGCGAATAGATGTTGCGAATGTCGTCGTCGACGATGAGAACTTTGGCGCCGGCAAGATCGGACCTATCCGATCGTGGGGAGGCTGCAGCCCCGTTGGTACGACTATCCCGCGGCAGGGTTGCCGACATCAGCAGCGCCAACTGGCTAAAATTCTCGGCACGGGCAACATCCGCCAACTCCGGTCTCAGCCCGATCAGTTGCTCGAGGGCTTCCGGATACGGTGCGAAGAACACAAGCTTGGATGACAGGCTCTCGAGCGAGGCCGCGATTCCCTCGATCATCTTGGCGTTGTCCTTGCCCGACCTCCCGAAGCCCAGCACGATCGCGTCATAGGTGTCGAAGTCTATTCCCCGGCCATTTGCGGCGATCCGGCCGACAGGCGTGACGGACGTGACGCCATCGCGGATCGCTTCGACCAAGGCAAGCCGCCGCTCGGGATCGGCATCCACGATCAGGACATTGCGCTGCAGGCGCAATTTGCTCGAATGAATGTCCTCGAACACCTTCATGAGGTCGTCCGATGATGCCGGCTTTGTCGAGACGCTGGCGGCGCCATTGCGCAACAGGCCCGCCGTATCTTCCGCACCCGAGATGACGTGTATCGGGATGCCTGCGGTCTTGGGGTCGTGCCGCAGAAGATCGAACAGCACCCAGCCATCTATATCCGAAAGGCCGAGGTCCAGAGTGATTGCATCCGGCACCAGCTTCCTCGCCAGCGCCACCGTCCCGGAGCCCGCGGTGGACAAGACGCCCTTGAGGCCTGCCGAGCGCGCCATGCCCAGTAACAGTCCCGCAAAGGTGGGATCGTCCTCGACGATCAGCACGACCCGGTCTTCAGGAGAAAGCGCATCCCGGTCGTCGATCAGTTCGGGAACCGAAACACTGCCCGTGGGAACCATCACGTCCTGTTCGACGATCACGGGTTGCGGAACCGCCCGCGGACCTTCGATGGGGATGACGAGCGTGAATGTCGAACCCTTGCCGGGGGTGCTCTCAACCCTCAGTTCGCCTCCCAGCAGCCGCGCGATCTCACGGCTGATAGACAGGCCAAGCCCGGTGCCGCCATATTTTCGGCTGGTGGTGCCGTCGGCTTGCTGGAAAGCCTCGAAAATCAGCTTCTGCTTGTCCTCGGGAATGCCGATGCCGGTATCCGTGACCGCGATGGCCACCGCCTTGGGCGCCTGAACACCGTTGCGCCGCCCGGTCTTCTCGGGCCTGAAGGTGAGGCTGACCTCACCGGTCGATGTGAATTTGAATGCATTCGACAACAGGTTGAGCACAATTTGCTGCAGCCGCTTCTCGTCGGTGCGCACCGTCTCCGGAAGGCCCGGATCAAGTTCTATGGTGAAGCCCAGTCCCTTGTCGGCGGCCAACTGACGGAATGTACGTTCCATGTGCTGACGAAGATGCGCCAGCGGCATATCATTGATCTCGACGGAAACAGTACCGGACTCGATCTTCGACAGATCGAGAATGTCGTTGATGAGGCTAAGCAGGTCAGTTCCGGCCGAATTGATGGTCCGGGCAAACTCGACTTGCTTGTCGTTAAGATTGCCCTGCTGATTGCTGGCCAGCAGATTCGAGAGGATGAGCAGCGAGTTCAGCGGTGTGCGCAGCTCGTGGCTCATATTGGCCAGAAATTCGGATTTGTACTTGGAGGTCAGCGCGAGCTGTTCGGCTTTCTCCTCGAGCGCCCGCCGAGCCATTTCGATTTCCAGATTCTTGTTCTCCACCTGCTTCTTTTCGTTTTCGAGCAGCTGGGCCTTTTCCTGGAGTTCTTCGTTGGTGGCGTGCAGTTCCTCCTGCTTCTTCGTCAGTTCCGTCTGGCGCGCCTGCAATTCAGAGGTCAGAAGCTGCGACTGTTTGAGCAGACCTTCGGTGCGCATCGTCGCCGCGATCGTGTTGAGCACGATGCCGACCGATTCCATCAGCTGATTGAGGAACGACTGGTGCGTATCGCGAAATTCGCTGAAGGAGGCGAGCTCGATCACCGCCTTGACCTCGTCTTCGAAGAGCGCGGGCAGGATGATGACATTGGCCGGCGCGGCGTTGCCGAGGCCGGTTGTGATGCGCAGGAAGTCGGGCGGCACATTGTCGAGGACGATCGCACGCTTGTCGGCAGCGCTTTGGCCGATGAGGCCCTCGCGCAGGTCAAGCCGCTGCTTCATCGAGGCCTTGCTCTCGGCGCCGTAGGACGCCGCAAGCTCGAGATAGGACTCGTCCTCTTCCCGGTTGGTCACGTAAAACACGCCGTATTGCGCGTTCACCAGTGGCGCCAGCTCAGACATGATCAGGCGCGACACCGTCGCCAGATCGCGCTCGCCCTGCAGCATGCGCGAGAACCGCGCCAGATTGGTCTTCAGCCAGTCCTGTTCGGCATTCTTGAGCGTCTGATCCTTGAGGTTGCGGATCATCTCGTTGATGTTGTCCTTGAGCGCCGCCACCTCGCCTGACGCCTGGACGCTGATCGAGCGCGTCAGATCACCCTTGGTCACCGCGGTCGACACTTCAGCGATGGCACGCACCTGGGTCGTGAGATTGGCTGCGAGCTGATTGACATTGTCCGTCAGGTCGCGCCAGAGCCCGGCCGCGCCCGGCACGCGAGCCTGGCCGCCAAGCTTGCCTTCGATGCCGACCTCACGCGCGACGTTGGTGACCTGGTCGGCAAAGGTAGCGAGCGTCTCGATCATGCCGTTTATGGTATCGGCCAGTGAGGCGATCTCGCCCTTGGCATCGACAGTGAGCTTGCGGCGCAGATTTCCCTGCGCCACCGCGGTCACGACATCGGCGATGCCGCGCACCTGGTTCGTGAGGTTGGTGGCCATCAGATTGACGTTGTCGGTAAGGTCCTTCCAGGTGCCGGCAACGCCCTCGACGCGAGCCTGGCCGCCGAGCTTGCCCTCGGTGCCGACCTCGCGCGCCACGCGCGTCACCTCCCCGGCAAAAGAGTTCAGCTGATCGACCATGGTGTTGATCGTCGATTTCAGCTCCAAAATCTCGCCCTTGACGTCCACGGTGATCTTTTTCGACAGATCGCCGCGTGCGACGGCGGTGGTCACTTCGGCGATGTTACGCACCTGGCCGGTGAGGTTTTCGGCCATGGAATTCACGTTATCGGTGAGATCCTTCCAGGTGCCGGCGACGCCGCGGACCTGGGCCTGGCCGCCCAATTTGCCCTCGGTGCCGACCTCTCGGGCGACTCGGGTCACCTCTCCGGCGAATGAGTTCAACTGGTCGACCATGGTGTTGATCGTCGACTTCAGCTCCAGAATCTCACCCTTGACGTCGACGGTGATCTTCTTCGACAGATCGCCGAGTGCCACGGCGGTGGTCACTTCGGCGATGTTGCGCACCTGACCGGTCAAGTTCGCGGCCATGGCATTCACATTGTCGGTCAGATCCTTCCACGTGCCGGCCACGCCGCGAACCTGCGCTTGCCCGCCCAGCTTGCCATCCGAGCCGACCTCGCGCGCAACACGCGTCACTTCCGATGCAAACGAGTTGAGCTGGTCGACCATCGTGTTGATGACGTCCTTGATCTGCAGGATCTCGCCCAGCGCATCGACCGTGATCTTCTGGGTCAGGTCGCCGGTGGCAATCGCGGTCGCGACCTTGGAGACGTCACGCAGCTGGACCGTAAGATTGCCCGCCATTGCGTTCACATTGTCGGTCAAATCCTTCCAGGTGCCGCCGACGCCTTCGACGTGGGCCTGTCCGCCAAGCTTGCCTTCCGAGCCGACTTCGCGCGCCACGCGCGTCACTTCCGAGGCGAAGGAGTTGAGCTGATCCACCATCGTGTTGACGGTGTCTTTCAATTCCAGGATTTCGCCCTTGACGTCGACAGTGATCTTCTTCGACAGGTCGCCGCGCGCGACGGCCGTGGTGACTTCGGCGATATTGCGCACCTGGCCTGTAAGATTGGCAGCCATCAGGTTGACGCTGTCGGTCAGGTCCTTCCAGGTGCCGCCGACGCCTTTCACGTCGGCTTGGCCGCCAAGCTTGCCTTCGGTGCCAACTTCGCGGGCAACGCGCGTCACCTCCGATGCGAAAGAATTGAGCTGATCCACCATGGTGTTGATGGTGTCCTTGAGCTCCAGGATCTCGCCCTGGACCGCCACCGTGATCTTCTTCGACAAATCGCCAGACGCGACCGCCGTCGTCACTTCGGCGATGTTGCGAACCTGCCCGGTCAGGTTTTCGGCCATCGAGTTCACATTGTCAGTCAGATCCTTCCACGTGCCGGCGACACCACGTACCTGGGCCTGGCCGCCCAGCTTGCCCTCGGAACCGACCTCGCGCGCCACGCGCGTCACTTCCGAAGCAAACGAGTTGAGCTGGTCCACCATCGTGTTGATGGTGTTCTTCAGTTCGAGAATTTCACCCTTCACGTCGACGGTGATCTTCTTCGACAGGTCGCCGAGCGCGACGGCCGTTGTCACTTCGGCGATGTTGCGAACCTGCCCGGTCAGATTTTCGGCCATCGAATTGACGTTGTCGGTAAGGTCCTTCCAGGTGCCACCGACACCCTCCACGCGGGCCTGACCGCCGAGCTTGCCTTCGGTGCCGACCTCGCGCGCCACGCGCGTCACTTCCGAGGCGAATGAATTGAGCTGGTCCACCATCGTGTTGATGGTGTTCTTGAGCTCCAGGATCTCGCCCTTCACGTCGACGGTGATTTTCTTCGACAAATCGCCCGAGGCGACGGCCGTGGTGACCTCGGCGATATTGCGGACCTGCCCTGTGAGATTGGTCGCCATGGCATTGACGTTGTCCGTCAGGTCTTTCCAGGTGCCGGCCACGCCCTTCACCCGCGCCTGGCCACCCAGCTTGCCTTCGGTGCCCACCTCGCGGGCAACGCGCGTAACCTCCGAAGCGAAGGACCCCAACTGCCCGACCATCGTGTTGACGACCTTGCCGATACGGAGAAACTCGCCTCGCAGAGGCCGACCGTCGATCTCCACCATCATGGTTTGTGACAGATCGCCCTTGGCAACCGCACCAATGACGCGAGCCACCTCCGTGGTCGGTTGGACCATGTCCTCGATCAGATCGTTGACGGAGCGGACGCTTTTTTCCCAGCTGCCTGTGGCATTGCGCACATGGCCGCGCTCACCGATCCGCCCATCCTTGCCGACCATCCTGCTCAGCCGCTCGAACTCGCGCGTGACCTGATCGTTGATCTCCACGATCTGGTTGAAGGTCTCTGCGATATCGGAATCGAGCCCTTCATAGACATTGTCGATGCGCACAGAGAAGTCGCCCCGCCGGAAGGCTTTGAGGGCGTTCAAAATCTGGCGGCGGTCCAACTGCGGTTTGGATCTCAGCGTACTCACAGCGCCCCCTCACAGCCCTGGCGGATAACGATCAAGACTTGTCGTGAATGAAAAATTCCCCTCGCGGACACACTCCCGCGAGGGCCACAACGCCCGAACCGTATTTCGGTTCCATTTTATGAGCGGCGACATCTTCGTTGAGCGCCGCGTGGCGAATAGACGGACGCCGATCCTGCCAAAATCGAAAATCGGGCCGCTGCTCCCTCCAGGTCTTGACGAAAATAGGCGCGCCTGTTGAGACATTGGAGCAAATGGAGACATTGGCTCCATCGGAGATGAGCAGGCGGGTGGGCAGGCTTTGAATGGCGTTTTTCGATTGCTTGCCGCGGCGATCCTGGCCTCCGCCGTGACCGGATGCACGAGCATTTCCTATTATGCGCAGTCGTTGGAGGGCCATGTTGAGATCATGGCGGCGCGCAAGAATGTTGCGAAGCTAATCCGTGACCCCTCGACGCCGGAACCATTGCGCGCCAAGTTGACGTCGGCCAGCGCCATACGCCGCTTTGCCACGGAAGAACTGGCGCTGCCCGATAACAATAGCTACCGCAGTTATGTCGACGTCGGTCGGAACGATGTGACGTTGGCGGTCTTCGCCGCGCCGCAATTCTCGCTTGCGCCGGTAACATGGTGCTTTCCGGTATTCGGCTGCGTTCCCTACAAGGGTTATTTTTCGCGGAAAGACGCGCTCGAAAATGCTGCTGAGCTGCAGCGACAGGGGCTGGACGTCTATGTGACAGGTATCACGGCGTACTCCACGCTGGGCTGGTTCAGTGATCCGCTGCTGAGCACCATGCTGCGTCAGAACGACACCTACCTGGCAAGTCTTATCTTCCACGAGCTGGCGCATCAGAAAATCTATGTGAACGGCGACTCCGCGTTCAACGAGGCTTTCGCGGTTTCCGTCGAAACCACCGGTACGAGGAAATGGCTCCGTGCCACCGGCAATCGCGCCGGATTGCGCAGCTACGAAGCCGATCGCAAGCGCAAGGCAGATTTTCTCGAACTGATATCGAAAACGCGGGACGAGCTGAGGCAGGTTTACGGGAGCCCGCGTAGTAAGGAGCAGATGGCCGCGGCCAAGGCAGCCACGATCGACAGGCTGCGGGCGCGCTACCGGCAGATGCGCGACAAGCGCTGGGCCGGATACCGTGGATACGACGCCTGGTTCGATAGCCCCATCAACAACGCAAAGCTCGCGGCGACGGCCGTCTACGGCGAAGAGGTTCCGGCGTTTCTCCGCTTGTTCGACTTGTGCTCGGGCGATTATCCAAGATTCTATGCTTCCGTTCGGCGGATTGGGAATTTGCCTGCACCTTCCCGAGCCGAAGCGCTTAGGACCGTGGCTGCGTGTCATTGATCATGTAAGGGATCGGCATTCGGAGGCCGCGCGGGCAATGTTGGACAATTATGAGGTGGACAGGTTCGGCGTGATCCACCAGATCGATTTCACACCGATCAAATACGACAAGAAATACATCTCCTATTACGAGGACCTGAGCGACCGCACCATCAAGCTCGGCTATCAGCGGCTTGGCTGGGTGCTCGGCATCACCGGCGAGATTCCTCGCTCGGTGCTGGAAATCGGATATGGCACGGGCACGTTCATCGAAGCCGCGAAGATAACCGGAGTCGCCGACTGCGCCGGCTGCGATATCGCCGAGTTTCCCCTGCCCAAGGGTGTCCGCTTTGTCAATTGGCATGAGGCGCTCGCCGGCACCTGGGACCTCGTCGCCATGTTCGACGTGCTGGAACATATCCCGGATCTCGGTTTCCTTTCCCGCCTTCAGACCCGCCACCTAGCTGTCGCCGTCCCTTATTGCCGCTGGCGCGAGCTCGGCGCCGACGGCGACGCGTGGTTCCGGACGTGGCGCATGCGCCTGCCCAACGAGCATCTGCACCATTTCGACCGTGACTCGCTGGTAGCGCTCCTAGCGCATAGCGGCTTCGAATGCGTGACGCTGAACTGTTTCGAGGACGGGATTAGGCTGCGGCTGGGAGAAGCGGGTCCGAACATTTTGTCGGGCTTCTTCAGGAAGCCGTAGGCCGGCGGCCCTGCCGACATATCTTCTGATGAACCCGGTAGCGGAACTGGCCGAGCGGATGAGAGCGGTTCTTGCCACTCGGTTTCAGCCATCCGAATGAGCGCAGGAATGATCCGTCCGCATTGCCTTCCGCGCCGGCTCGCACAATAGTCGGGCCGATGTTCGAGGCGATTGCGAGTCACTGGTCGACGCTTATCCTGATCCTGTCGCTGGCGATGGCGGCGGTGGGCAGCGTGCATGCCATCATGACGAAGGAGGACGTGCGCGCGGCCACCGGCTGGGTGGGCGTGATGCTTTTGTCGCCCTTCCTCGGCGCGATCATCTACGCCATTGCCGGCATCAACCGCATCCGCCGCGCGACGATCAGCGCCATGCGCCCAGTCTCGCCGGAGGCCGCCGCCGCGAGGCATGACCGGGACGTTGCGCTGGAAGCCTTGATCAACGCCGAATTCGGCCAGCGTTTCACCGGGCTGAAGACGCTGGGCGACAGGGTCGCGCGGCGCCCGCTCACCTCGGGAAACACCATTGCGGTGCTCAAGACCGGCGACGAGGCCTATACGGCGATGTGCCGTGCGATCGACGCGGCGCAACGGAGCGTGCTTCTGGAAACCTATATCTTCGACAATGACGCGGTCGGGGCGCTTTTCGTCCAGTCGCTCGGCAACGCCGTCAAGCGCGGCGTCACTGTGCGCGTGCTGATCGACGCCGTCGGCGTGCGCTACTCGGTGCCCAGCATCCTAAAGCAGCTCAGGGAGGCCGATGTCACCGTCGACCTCTTCAACGGCAACATCGTCATGGGCCTGAGACTTCCCTATGCCAATCTCAGGACCCACAGGAAAATCCTGGTCGTCGACGGCAGGGTGGCGTTCACGGGAGGCATGAACATCCGCAAGGGATTCTCGGCCGAATTGGCCGGTTCCGACAGTTCGCGCGACACCCATTTCGAGGTCACCGGGCCGGTGGTGGCCGATCTGTTCTCGGTTGCCGCCGAGGACTGGCGCTTCGCCGGCAACGAGGCGTTGAAAGACGGACCCTGGCAGGTCGAGCGCGCCGTGCCGCCACCGGGGCAGCCGATGCTGGTGCGCGCGGTGGCGACCGGGCCAGACGCGTCCAACGAAACCAACCTGAAGCTGCTGATGGGCGCGTTCTCGGTCGCCCGCAAGTCGATCCGCATCATGTCGCCCTATTTCCTGCCGGACCGGGAGTTCATCAGCGCATTGACCACCGCCGGCCGGCGCGGCGTCGAAATCGATATCGTCGTGCCGGCGGTGAACAATCTTTTCCTCGTCGACCATGCGATGACGGCGCAGTTCGACCAGGTTTTGAAGCACTATTGCCGCGTCTGGCGCCATGAAGGCTCGTTCGACCATTCGAAGCTGATGGCAATCGACGGCGTGTGGGCCTATGTCGGCTCTTCCAATCTGGACGCCCGCTCGCTGAGGCTGAATTTCGAGATCGACATGGAAGTGCTGGATAAAAATTTCGCCGCCCAGATCGACGCCCGCATCGCGGCCGCCATCTCGACCGCTCAGCCGGTGACGCTGCAGACGCTGAAGGCAAGGCCGTTCGCAATCCGCGTCTTCGACCGTTTGCTGTGGCTGGGATCGCCCTATCTTTAGAGCAGGAAATCGAGCAGCAGGATCATGGAGATAGACGACATCAAAGGACGCAGCCTCCCCGAGACCGTGCTGCTCTCGATCCGCAGCAGAAGCGCGCGCAAGGCGAAGGCGACGCCGCGCAAGCGCGTCAACGACACGGAAATCGTCGTTGCCTCCTACAACGTCCACAAATGCGTCGGCACCGACCGCAAATTCGACCCTGAAAGAACGGCGCGCGTCATCCGCGAAATCAGCCCCGACGTGATTGCGCTACAGGAGGCCGACAATCGCTTCGGCGACCGGGCCGGGCTGCTCGACCTGGCCCGCCTGGAGCTGGAAACGGGGCTGGTGCCGGTGCCGGTCAGCGGCAACGGCAAGGGGCATGGCTGGCGCGGCAATGTGCTGTTGTTCAAGCGCGGCACCGTGCGCGACGTCCACCAGATCAAGCTGCCGGGGCTGGAGCCGCGCGGCGCGCTGGTCGCCGAGATCGATCTTGACGAGAAACGGGCGCTGCGCGTCATCGCCGCCCATCTCGGCTTGCTGCGCCGCTCGCGTTCGGAACAGGCCCGGGTCGTGCTCGACATCATGAGCAGCGCCGACGAGAGGCCGACGCTGCTTCTGGGCGACCTCAACGAGTGGCGGCTCGGCAACCGCTCGGCGCTGAACACGCTGCACACGACCTTCGGCCCGACGCCGGCGGTCCCTACTTTCCCGTCGGGCCTGCCGCTACTGGCGCTCGACCGCATCATGGGCAACCGGCACGACCTGGTTTCAGGCGTCGAGGCGCATGACACGCCGCTGTCGCGGGTCGCCTCCGACCACCTGCCGCTGACGGCCTTCGTGCATCTTTGAGATGGGCCGCCTTCACCCTTCCCGCAGCCAGACCAGCATCTCGCCGGGGTCGCGATTGTCCCAGGCGAAGTAGGGAACGGCCTTGAGTTTCGTTTCCCGCGTCGCCGGCGGTTCGGGGCGGTAGAGATCGGCGCCCCAGTTTTCCGCCTCGGCCCTGTTGCCGATGGCCGAAAGGGTGACGATGCCGCCGAGCAGGTTCGGCTCCTTATGGGCCTCGAGCCTTGCCTCTCGCGGCAAGGCGATGCGATGCAGCCCGCCGCCATTGTCGGTTTCCTCGACGCAGTAGATCAGCGGGCCGCGCGCGAGCGCCACGCGGCCGATGTCCTGGTGCACCTGCGGATTGGCGAAGAGGCGCGCCATCGACATTTCGAGGTCGAGCTCGACCTTGTCGCCCTGGCGCCATTCGCGGCGGATCGCGGCATAGCCGTCGACTGTCGCCGCTTCGAGATCGGCCAGCTTGCCGTTCACTTTCAACACAGCGTTGCGACACCATGCTGGTATGCGCAAGTGAAGCGTGAACTCTACGGGCGCCTCCGGCCCGATCTCGATCGCAATCGCGCCGTCCCAGGGATAGCTGCTGGTCTGGACGAGCGTCACCTGCCGGCCGGCGATCTCGAAGCGCGCAGTCGAATCGCCATAGAGGTGCACCGCCAGCGCATCGTCGGCGAGGCCGTAGAAGTAGCTGCCGATGGAGGCCACCATGCGGCCGATGTTGGGCGGGCAGCACGGGCAGCGGTGCCATTTCCAGCGATGATGGCCGCCGCGGCTCTCCAGCGGGTTCTCGTAGAAGAACAGCGAGCCGTCGAGCGACAGCCCTGAGATCGAGCCGTTGTATAAGGCCCGCTCCATCATGTCGGCGTAGCGGGCGTTCGGGCCCATGCCCAGCATGCGGCTTGCCCAGAACACCAGGCCGACCGAAGCGCAGGTCTCGGCATAGGCGGTCTCGTTGGGGAGGTCGTAGTCGTTGGTGAAGCCCTCATTGTCGGCCGACGGGCCGAGGCCGCCGGTGACGTAGAGGCTCTTCGTCGTGAGATCGTCCCAGAGTCTCTCGAGCGCGACCTTCAGCGTATCGTCACCATACTCGGTCGCGATATCGGCCATGCCGGAATAGAGATACATCGCCCTCACCGCATGGCCGACGACCTTGTCCTGCTCGCGCACCGGCCTGTGCGACTGGTTGTATTCATAGGTCTTGAAGTGGAAATCCTTGGGATCGGCGCCGCGCGCCAGCGCCTCCTCGTCGAAATAATGCGGCTGCTGGCCGCGCTGGTCGATGAAATACTTAGCCAGCTTCATATATTTGCCGTTGCCGGTGGCGCGCGCAAGCCGGACCAGCGCCAGCTCGATCTCCTCATGGCCGCAATAGCCCTTCCGCTTGCCAGGCTCCGGGCCAAAAGTGTCGGCGATGTGGTCGGCATAGCGGCTCATGATGTCGAGCAGCTTGCGTTTGCCGGTCGCTTGGTAGTAGGCGACCGCGCCCTCGATCAGATGGCCGGCGCAATAAAGCTCGTGGCAGTCGCGCAGATTGGTCCAGCGCAGGCCGGGCTGGATGCGCTGGTACCAGCTGGAGAGATAGCCGTCCTCCTGCTGCAGCTTGCCGTACATGTCGATGACGGCGTCGATTTTCTTCTCGAGATCGGGATTGCGGCGGCGGTAGAGCGAATAGGCGGCGGTTTCGATCGTCTTGCCCCAATCTGAATCCCAAAACATCTGCGTCGTCACGGTCCGCGCGGTGAAACCGTCGCTGACATGGAAAGGAATAACGACGCCCGGAGACGGCACGTCCGGATCGATCTGTTCCAGCATGCGCGCCTCGACGCAGCGGTCGTAGAGGATCTCGGTGGTGCGCGTCGCGACCGCTTCGACACGGTCGCCCCAGAAGCCGCGGACATCGACCTGCGGCACTGGCAACGGCCGGAAGGCGAGCTTCGGCCTGGCGGAGGTGCCGGTCTGCGCGGCGGGCTGCGATGCGGTCATGATTTCACTCCATTCGAATTACTTGACGGCCCCGGCCATGAGGCCGCGGATGTAGAAGCGCTGCAGCGCCAGGAACAGGATCAGGCAGGGCACCATCATCACCGTGACGCCGGCCTGCACCGCGCCCCAGTCGATGGCGCCGAAGCGGCCGGACTGAAGCGCGGTCATCATCACCGGCAGAGTGAATTTGGACTGGTCGGTCATCAGCACCAGCGCCGCCAGGAACTCGTTCCAGGCGCCGAGGAAGGCAAACAGCGCGATGGTGACGACGCCGGGCCAGACCAGCGGCAGCATAACCTTGACCAGCATGGTGACGTTGTTGGCGCCGTCCATACGCGCCGCCTCCTCGATCTCGCGCGGCACGGCGTCGAAGGCGTTGCGCATCATGAAGATCGAGAAAGGCAGTTGCAGCGTGACATAGACGCAGACCAGCCCGGTCAGCGTGTTGTGCAAGCCGAGCTTCGTCAGCACCAGGAAGATTGGCGTCAGGATCGACTGGAACGGGATCATGATCGTCGACAGGATCAGGATGAAGAAGAAATCCCGGAAGGGAAAGCGGAAGCGCGAGAAGCCGTAGCCGGCGAGCACGCTGACCAGCACCGAGAGCAGCACCGTCATAACCGAGACATAGATGCTGTTCTGCGCCGAGACCCAGAGCCCGTCGCCGAAGGAGTTCAGCGTCTCATAGTTCTCGATCGAGAAGCCGGTGGTCGGCCAGGGCGGCAGCGGCGGCTGGCGCGCTTCCTGCGCCGGCTTGAAGGTCGACAGCACCGTCCAGACGATCGGCGCCAGGAACAACACCGAGGCGATGACGCCGGTGGAGTGCCTGGCCAGGCTGAAGCCGACTTTCCGCCTTTGCGACATCGCGCCGGCCATCAGTCGAGCCCCTCGGGCTTGCGCAGCAGCCAGAGCTGGATGAGGCTGAGCGCCACCAGGATGACCAGCAGCACCATGGAGAGCGCGGCGCCGTAGCCGAGCTTGAACGAGACGAAGGACTGGTTGAAGATCCAGTAGACCGCCGTCAGCGTCTGGTTGCGCGGGCCGCCGCGCAGGATGATGTAGAATTGGTCGAAGGCGAGGATCGAGCCCGCCACCGACAGGATCAGCGCCAGCGCCAGCGTGCGGCGCATCAAGGGTAGCGTGATCGCCCTGAACCTGGCGAACGGCCCTGCCCCGTCGATGACGGCCGCCTCCTGCAGATCCTGCGGGATCGATTGCAGGCCGGTCATCAGGATGATCATGGTGAAGCCGGCGACCTTCCACACCACCATGGCGATGATCGACCAGAAGGCCGGCTGGAAGGTGGCGAGAAGATTGACCTTCTTCGCGGTCAGACCGAGGTGGTAAGCGGCCGGGCTGAACAGGCCGGAATCGACATTGAGCAGCCAGGACCAGAGCAGGCTCGCCGAGGCGAAGCCGACCACCGCCGGCATGAAGAAGGCGGTGCGGTAGAGATTGGTGAGCGGGCGCGGCTTTTCGATGAAGATCGCCAGCGGAAAGGCGACGGCGAAGATCGCGATGGTGACGATCACCGTGTAGTACAAGGTGAATTTCAGCGCATTCCAGAAGCGCGTGTCGCGCAGGATCGCGAAATAATTATCGAGGCCGATGAAGGCATGCTCGCCCATCAGCGGCCAATTGTGCAGCGACATCCACGCCGTCATGCCGAGCGGGATGACGAAGAAGACGGTGACCAGAGCGACGGCCGGCAGGACATAGAGCAGGCCGATCCACTGCCGGCGGCCTACTCTTGTGCGTGTCCGGGCCGGCATGGAGGTTGCGGCGATGGAAGTCATGGCTGCGCCTCCCCTTCCCCCCTTGTGGGGGAAGGTGGCCGCGAAGCGGCCGGATGGGGGGTGTTCCAGCGGAGTGAGACGCCGGCGTTTCCTGGAACACCCCTCATCCGTCTCGGCGCTGCGCGCCGATCCACCTTCTCCCACAAGGGGAGAAGGGAAGGCGAACCTCGCGGCGCCTCAAATTGGTGAGTGAGCTTTCTCAACGCGTCAGTTCCAGTCTATTCAGCGATACGGTCCCCGGCCGCCCGGCCAGGGAGACGGGGCGGGCGGCCGGTCAGAGCCTTGGCTTCGAGGCGTTGCGCGATCCTCGCCGCCGGCTGGCCCTGGTGTCTACTTGTTCGGCGCCTGGTCGATGATCGACTGCATCGTCTCCTGCGCGTTCTTGATGGCGCCGTCGACGTCGTCGCCGAAGAACACCTCGTTGATCATCTGCGTCCAGGGACCGTTGGCCGAGTTGATCAAGTCATTGAACACCACCGAATAAGGCGTCTTGCCCTTGGCCATCGCCTCGGCCGCCACCTGGTAGCGCGGGTCGAGATCCTTCAGCGCGTCCTTGGCGATGTCGTTGCGTACCGGCAGGCTGCCATATTTGGCGAGGATGGTCTGGCCCTCCAGCGAATAGGCGAAGTCCAAAAACTCCTTCACCACGGCAATCTTCTTGGTGCCCTTAGTGACGACGAAATTGTCGCCGCCAGCGAAGGACGACCAGCCGCCATCCTTGCCCGGCAGGAAGGTGATGCCGTAGTCGACCTCCGGATACTGCGTGTTGAGCGCGCCGATGGCGAAGGCGCCGGACGGCGAGATGCCGATCTTGCCGCCGGCGAAGGCGGCAAAGAAGTTGGCGCCGGTATCGGTCTGCGCGCCCTCGGGCACCAGCCCCTTCTTGACCATCGAACGGTAGAGGTCGATCGCGCCGCGCAGCTGCGGGCTGTCGAGCGTCGCCTTCGAGCCGTCCTCGGACAGGATATCCCCGCCCGAGGCCCAGATCAGCGGCGTGAAGGTGAAGATGTTGCAGCCGCCGCAATTGCCGGAAAAGTAGAAGCCCTTGATGTCGCCGCCGAGCGCGTTGACCTTTTCGGCATCGGCCTCGATCTCGGCCCAGTTGGTCGGCCCCTTCTCGGGGTCGAGCCCCGCCTGCTTGAACAGCTTCTTGTTCCAGATCAGCACCGAAGCGTCGGCCGAGAACGGCAGGCCGTAGATGCGGTCCTTATAGGTACCGGTCTTCACATGCGCCGGCGAGAGGCTGGCGAAATAGGGCAAGGATTTCGCCCAGTCGGTGATGTCCTCCAACTGGCCGGCGGCGGCGAAGGACGGCGTGTAGATCAGGTCGAGCGAGAGCGCGTCGGGCGCGGTGCCGCCGGCGGCGGCCGCGCCATATTTCGGGATGATCTCGGCATTGGGAATGATGTCGAGCTTGATCTGGTCCTTGTGCGCCTTGTTGAAGGCGTCGACGATGCGCGGCATGAAGTTCGAGCCGTCGGCGCGCACCCAGATGTTGGCGGTCTCGGCGGACGCCGCCTGCAGGCCGCCGCCTATGACGGCCGCGGCCAAAGCCAGCTTGGCAAACATGGTCTTCATTTTACTCCTCCTCATGGTTCTCCTCCCTGTTTGGCCACGCCGCCCAATGGATCCGGGCGCGTAGCCTTGTTGCTTCATCCCGGTGGACTGCCGCATGACTGACGCACCACCAGCCGGCACGGCAGTTTCCTGACGCCCGGCGCGGCCGGCCGGCCGTCGACGAGCGAAAGCAGGGCGAGCCCGGCGTCGCGGCCGAGGCTTGCCAGGTTCATGTCGATCGAGGTCAGCGGCGGGCGCGTCGCCTCGGCCACGATCTCCCAATTGTCGAAGCCGATGACGCCGACATCGTCGGGCACGCTAATGCCGCGTTCGCGCAGCGCGTCAATGACGCCGCGGGCGATCTGGTCGTTGCCGCAGAAGACGGCGTCCGGCCATCCTTCCCTGCCCGCCTTGTCGAACAGTTTTGCCACCGCATCGTGGCCCCAGGCTTCGGACCAGGCGCCGAGCAGCGGCTCGGCTGCGACCAAGCCATTCTCCCTCAGGACGTCGCGGTAGGCCCCTGCCCGCGCATGCACCACGGCGAAGCTCGCCGGGCCGCTGACATGGGCGATGCGCCGGCGCCCGAGCCGCAAAAAATGCTCGACCGCCAGCCGCGCGCCGCCGGCGTCGTCGGAGACCAGGCCGACCGCGCCGGGATCCGGCTGGGTGAAGGCGTAGACGACCGGGATGCGCAGGTTGGAGAGATCGACCGGCAGATGGCGATCGATGCGTTTTCCGGTTGCAACGATGCCGTCGACGCGTTTGTCGAGCATGGCCTCGACATGCAGTTGGCCGAGCCGCTGGTCGTCCTCGACATTGCACAGGAACACCGAGACGCCCTTGTCGACCAGCGCATCCGAAACGCCCGCCATCAGCGGCAGCGAGAAGCGGCCATATGTATCGTTGGTGAGCAGCCCGACGGTGAAGGAGCGTTTTCGCAAGAGACTCTGCGCCAGGCTGTTCGGCCGGAAGCCAAGCAGCCGCGCCGTCTCGCGGATGCGCTCGCGCGTCTCCGCCGTCATGCGCCCCTGCCCGTTCAGCGCCTTGGACGCCGTGGCCACGCTGACGCCGGCCGCGGCGGCGACCTCGCGCAGGGTGACCGGCGGCTTGGCGGAAACTGGCGCTGGCTCGGCGTCTGAAGGCATGGGCGCGGCGAATTCCCCTAGCTGGGAAAAGGTTTTCTCTTGCCGCCCTGCGCGTTGATAACGGGTGAGGTCAGCGGGCGCGGAGCGGGTTGGGAAAAGGTTTTCTCAGAGGGAGATTAGGGGAAGGTGGCCGGGTTGGCAAGGGGGATAGGCGCGCCGATCGTTTCAACAGCGCGAACGAGAACTGTTTTGTGCCCCGACATTAAAGCCGTGAGTGGCAGCTCGGATTAGCGGCACAAAACGTGCTTCAAATTGCTCCCAAAGCTGATTGTAGAGACTATTGAGCAAACGAACGAGTCGCTGTGTTGCGCGATTGAAATCACGTTGAACTTCAACAAGAGCCTCTCTAAAGAACCGAGCGACGTTGATCCGCCGGCCAAACTGGTCCTGGCCTTTGATACCACCGTATCTATGCTCGAAAAGCGCAGCCATCCGAAACGTCGCATCGTCTTGGGTGAAACCGCGCTCGAGCCCCTGATGCATACGAGAGTTCCGCTCAGCCCTTAGCTGCCCCTGATCAGCTAACAGATCATCCAAGATCGCGACTACGGCCGGGCTTGCACCTTTCTTGCGTAAAGCCTCAACCGTGCAATTTCTTTCCCTGATACCACACTGAAGAACCTGGTTGGTCAGGAGAAGCGCGCAGTCGACAACTGAATGTACCGCATAAGAAACACATCGAGAGCTACTGTGAGCCACTCATAGCGGGATACGATAAATTCGCGAAAATTAGTTGGAACGGCTTTGGCCACAACAGGCTGCCAGCTAGGTTGAGTGACTCAACGCGAGACACCAGAGTGTGTAACACTTCATTCGCTTCGAGCGCGTACTTGCAGTCGGGATGCTTGTTAACCTCGTCCCAGTTGTCGAAATTCATTCCGACAGTGCTGAGATCGTAAACACGACCTATGAATGGGTGGTCGTCCGACTTCAAAATATGTCGAACGAGCGCAGTTGAGCGTACCCGCTTCGGCTTGATTGAGTCGGAATCAATCGCGTTGAAATCTGCCATGTTTATTGTTTTCCTATTTTGTCGCGGCACTATAGCTTCCGTTAAGAGACCTTGGCTTGGGCGACGAATCTGAGTGTATTTTGTGGCGGTCTCGGCGGAGGGGTAAATGGCTATTCGAAAGATAGCGCTCAGTGCGCTACTCGTGAATCGTGCGAACGATCGGCATGGTGAGCTCGAAAACGAAACTGCCGCTATCGCGCAGCTTTTCGCGTCGCAAGAGCAACATATGCGCAACTTGGCAAAAGACCTCGTCGCCAAGGGCGAGGTCTTCGAGCCGCCGCTCGTCTTTCCTGATGGTGATAAATTCGTTGTGGCCGACGGAAATCGACGCACCACCTGCCTAAAATTGTTGTCTACGCCGCGTCGCGCGCCAACGGTGGAATTGCAGCAGTTCTTTGCGGATTTGCGCAAGCAATGGAAAGGTAAATTTCCTGACAAGATTGAATGCAGAGTCGAAACTGATCGCGACCGCGTTGATGACATCCTTTTTCGTCGCCACACGGGCGTTCAAGGCGGTATCGGGCAAAGCAACTGGAACGATCGGATGAAAAACAACTTCGTCATCCGAACGGGCAAAGGCAATGGACTCCATGTAGCCGAGAGATTGAGGCAAGGCTGAAGTCAGCGAAAATGCTGCCTAGCAAGAAGATACCCCGATCCAATATGAACCGCCTCCTTTCGGCTGAGGCTTTGCGAAATCGGCTGGGAATTTCGGTTCGCAAAGGAAAATTGGAGTTCATTCGTGAGGAGCAAGCGACGCTCCGAGCCTTAGAACGTGTCGCCAATGATTTGGCGACACGCAAGGTTACCCTCGAAGACATTTGGGACACAGAGGCTAAACTTGCGTACGTTGACAACCTTGAGCGCGAAGGGGTTCTCCCGACAGTTGCATCAAATCCAAAGTCGATTCCGCCTTCATCATCGACGCCAACCTACCCCACATCGCAGAAACCAGGCCTGCCCAAAGCCGTGGCTTGGCCCCATCTGATTCCCAACGTTAATTACGCAATCACATGGGCTGCACACCTTCAACGACATCGGGAGATCTGGGAAGAATTGCAGTTTAAGCTAAATTTTTCGGAGCACCCGAACGCTATTTCGGTGCTGCTGCGTGTCCTGCTTGAGCTGTCTGTCGACAACTACATCAAGGAAGCGCCGCTCTCGACAGTGAACGAAAGTGATAATCTCGCCCGAAAGGCTGCGAAGGTTGCCGACGATATGTACGTAAAGAAAATGATCGATAAAAAGTATCTCGGCGCCATCAACAAATTGCGGCAAGGCGAAAATCTTATCTCGATGGACACGCTGAACCGCTACGTCCATTCGTCGAATTTCAATGTATCACCGGAACACCTAAAGATGTTGTGGGGCACCCTTTCGTCTTTCGTAGTCCTCTGCCTGACCACTTAAACGCCTCCGGCGTAGACGCAGCCTCACTGCTTAAAACAATGCTCCCGGTGCCATTGCAAGAACCGAGGATGCGGGCGTTCAGACGGTCGGCGCGGATGAAGCGCGCGGCGCGTCTTGTTTATGAAGCCGTGCACACTATCGACGTCATTGACCTGACGCGAGATCAGGATTTCCAGGTCATCGGACAGGCTGATCAACCCGCGATCGAACATCCAATGCGCCGTGCCGGACAGCGCGATACCATTGTTGACTACATCTGGGCCATTCTTTTCGACCGGCCGTATATGGGCAGCGGAAACCTCGGCTCGGCCGCCGCCATTGATCAACTTCAGCCCTGTGATCGCGCAGCGCTCGTCGTAGGCGCGCAAGACGATGCGGCGGAAAATTCGGTCCCGCACGAGTCCGCGATCCGATGTAGTTCACCCGGTCGCGGCTTTGCTCGAACTGAAATGGCGCCTGCTCCTCCTGAAAGCCAACGCCGGTTTCATCGACGCGCGGCAGCACAACCTCACTCGCGTCGAAAGCCAGATCGATGATGCGGTTGAAGTCGGCAGGACTAAGCGGGCGAACGGCGGATTGGGCGCGGCCGGAAATTCTGCCCTCGTCATTGAGCAGACCTCGTTCGGCCAAGCCGTCGGCCCCGTTGAATGGAACAGGATCGACGAAATCGAGATAAGTCCCGGGCTCAATCAGTGCGAGATACATGCCTGGCGCTGCGGGGTCGGGAATGACACGTTGGACTTTGGCAATAGCGAAATAGCCACGGGTATCGTTCACCTTGCTGGGCTCGTAGTAGATGATCCAATCGCCGACGCAAGCTTCGACGCGACGCAGATACTGGCGAGGGAATTGGTACTGCTCAGCGGGGCTGTCGTCGTAGATTGAGTCCGTACGGTGGATGAAAACCCCGAATGCCATGATCTTCTGCAATGTGTTGCTTGGAAGTACGTCCGAGCTGATACAGCCTGATATCGAGTGCTTAGTCTAGCCGGAGAACCTTTGTCCGCCGACCGGCTCGCGGAGCTGAGGGCCATCGGCATGAGGACGTGTGGCTTTCTCGCATCTCCTGAAAAAAATGCTCCCTCCTTCGAATTGGCAAGATTGACAACAGGCCGAGTTCGGCGGCAAGGTTACTCGCGCTTAGGTGGTAAGTAGGCCCTTGTGGGGGGCATCATCCGACCTAGCATGGAAACAGACCGAGAGGTTTGTTGGGGCGTGTCGCAGGGAATCCGGCGGTCAAGCCCTTCCAGTTTTGACAATGAAAGGGCCTTCCCGTGAAACAGCTTCTTCTTGCAACCGCTCTCGTCCTAGCTACCGGCACCGCCTATGCGGCTGATGTATTGCAGGAGGCACCGGTTGCTGCTTCCTATGACTGGACCGGCGCATATATCGGCGTGAACGCCGGCGGCGGATTTGGCACGTTCAGTCTTGATCCTTCCGACGGCGGCCCTGGTGGTTTCGACCTCAGCGCGAGTGGTTTCCTGGGAGGCATTCAGGCCGGTTACAACTGGCAGGTTGGCCAATTCGTCTACGGCGTAGAGACCGACTTCCAGGGTTCCGACGTTAAGGGCGAGCTATCGGTCGGCGGCCCCTCTCTGGAAACAAAGGTTGATTGGTTCGGCACGGTGCGTGCTCGCATTGGCTATACGCCCGTCGATCGCTTCCTGGTCTATGGCACTGGCGGCTTGGCCTACGGTCACGAAAAGATCTCTTTCCCAGGGATCGACTCTTCCAAGACCAGGGTCGGCTGGACCGTTGGTGCGGGCGCTGAATACGCCATCAACACGAATTGGTCGCTCAAGTCTGAGTATCTTTACACAGACCTGGGTAAAGCGACGTTCGATCTCCCAGGGCCAGGGCCAGATGCGGACGTCAAAGTGCCCTTCCATACCGTTCGCGTCGGTCTGAACTACAAGTTCTGATCAGCTAGCGGACAGGACACAAAGCCGCGACATGGTGAACTGACTCCCCGAAAGCGGTCAGTTCACTGTGGTGGCTTTTTTGTTCGGCAATGGCTTGGGGTGTGAGCGCGGCTTGCACGATGAGACTGGCCAACAACGGAGATTGGCTACGGCGGCGCGAATCGGACGGAGCTGGCTCGCTCAGACCACCTTCTCGCCCCGCCTGCCGTCATGCGCTTCCACGGCCTTCTCGACGGCGCGCTTCAGTTCGTCCTTGATCTCCGCCGTCTCGGCCATCAGCGCCTCGATCTTGAGGAATTCGAGCACGCGGTATTTCGAGACATTCGGCCGGATCAGAATATCCGGCGGGTGCTGCCTGAGCTTGTTGGCGATGATCGACTGCATCATCAATTGCGTGGCGCCATACATCAGGTCGACGGTGGTCGGATGCCTGCGCTCGGCCTCGCTCGGCGCGCCGACGACATCGACGGCGATGATGATGTCGGCGTCGTCCTCGATGAGGTCGAAAGGCACGGGGTTGTAGATGCCGCCATCAATCAGCACGCGGCCCTCGCGCGTCACCGGACGGAAGACCGCCGGGATGGCCGCCGATGCGGCAAGCGCCGAATGCAGGTCGCCTTCGGTAAACACCGCAAGGCTGTGGCCGAAATAGTCGGTCGCCGTCACCTTGAGCGGGATATTCAGCGCCTCGAATGTCTGCGGGATCGCCTCGGGCAGGAAAGCCTTCAGGATGCGCTCGATGTTGAACTGGCTGACGCGGATGCCGCCCTGCATGGCCTCGGCGATCGTGCCCGGCCGCGAGCGCCACATGCGCGCCGCCACTTCGGCCCGGCTACCTAGGATCGACCGGGCGTAATCGTGAATCTCGGCACCCTTCATGCCCGACGCCATGCCGGCACCCATGATGGCGCCGATCGACGAGCCGGCAATCGCCGCCGGTGTGATGCCAAGCTCGTCGAGAGCCTCGATGATATGGATATGCGCAAGACCGCGCGCGCCACCGCCGCCGAAGGCCACCCCGAAGGTCGGGCTCATCCCTTGCGGCCTCCCGCCACCTGAACCAGCGGCGGCCCGATGACCATCACCGCGGGGTCGGACGACAGGAGCTTCTTCGCCGCCGCCTTGACGTCGGCCAGCGTCACCGCGTTGATGAGAGCCGCGCGCCGCTTGATGTAGTCGATGCCGAGATGATCGATCTGCAGCTCCACCAGCGTCGTGGCGATGGAACTGGAGGAATCCAGATTGTTGATGGCGTAGGCGCCGACCGTGTATTTCTTGGTCGCCGCGAGCTCCTCCTCGGTCGGGCCGTTCTCGGCCATGTCCTTCACCACCTGGCGCACGATGGCAAGCGTTTCGGCCGCGCGGTCCGAACGCGTCGCCGTCGTCACCAGCAGCGCATTAGAATGCTCGTGATCGACGAGATCGGAGCTGACGCTATAGGCAAGGCCGCGCTTCTCGCGCACCTGCTCGTAAAGCCGCGAGGTGAATGTCGAGCCGCCGAGAATCTCGTTCATCAGCACGGCGGCATAGAAATCGGGATCGCTGCGCTTCACGCCCGGCCAGGCAAGCTGCAGGGAAGTCTGCGGCAAGTCGTAATTCACTTCGAGCTGCTGGCCGAGCTTGGGCTTGACGTCGGCAACCGGCGCCAGCGTCTGCCTGGCCGGCAGGTCGCCGAACACCTCGTCCAGCCTGCCGCTCAACGTGGCGGCGTCGATATCGCCCACCACCGCCACATGCAGGCCGCCACGGGCGAAATTCGCTTTGTGGAAGGCCCTGAGGTCGTCGGCAGTGATGGTGGCGAGGCTGTCCTTGTCGCCCTCGTCCGGCCGCGCATAGGGATGCTGGCCATAAATCGCCCGCAGCCAGCGCTGCTGGCCGATCGTGTTGGGATCCCGCTCATTGGCGAGGATGCCGGACAGTATCTGGGCGCGGATGCGGTCGATCGGGGCCTGATCGAAGCGCGGGCTGTTCACCGCGAGCTTCAGCAGGCCAAAAGCCTCGTCCTTCTGCTCGGACAGCATGCGCATCGAGCCATAGGTGCCATCGCGGGCGGCCTGAAAACTCATCTCGGCGCCGGCATCGTCGAGCTTCACCTGGAAGGCCTCGCTGTCGAGGCCGCCGGCGCCCTCGTCGAACAGCCCGGTCATCAGGTTGACCAGGCCTTCCTTGCCGGCAGGGTCCTGCGCCGTGCCGCCGTCGAAGACGAAACGGATCGCAATCAGCGGGATCGAATGGTCTTCCACCAGCCAGGCGGTGACGCCCTTCTTCGACTTCACCTCCTGGATGTTCATCTCGGCGCGCACGGCAAGCACCGGCAAAAGCAGGAAGAACAGGGCAAAGCAAAGGGTGGCGACGGCGCGGTAGAGCTTGCCTTCTTCTCTCCTTGGGGAAGCGATCGTACGGTCAAGAACCATGCTCATCATCAATTCCCCGCCTGCTGCTGCGGCAAGAGATAGCCGCTGGTGGAGCGATCGAGCACCAGATAGCGGGCGGCGACCGCCTTGACCTCAGCGGCGGTTACCTTGCGGATGCGGTCGGGCCATTCCTGGACGTCCTTGACATTGCCGCCCGTGGCAAGCGTCGAGCCGTACATGTTGGCCATGTCCTCCTGCTTGTCGCGCGCAAAGATCATGGAGCGCACATAGCGGGTCTTGGCCCGCTCCAGCTCATCGTCGCTCACGCCGTCCTTGACGATGCGGGCGATCTCGGCATCGACCGCCGCCTCGATATCGACAAGCTTGGCGTCGCCGCGCGGGGCGCCATAGACGGTGAAGTTGGTGGCGTCGAGCATTGTGCCCTGGAAGTAGGCGCCCGCCTCGGAAGCGATACCCTGCTTGACGACGAGCTGCTGGTACAACCTGCTGCGGTTGTCGCCGCCGAGGATTTCGGCAAGCAGGTCGAGCGCCTCGGCTTCGCCGGGCTTGGCCGTATGATAGGATGGCACCACCCATTGCGTCGAAAAGCTCGGCACCGAGACGCGCGCGTCGGTGAGCGTCACCGTGCGCTTCGTGTTCTGCTCGGGCTCGACGGGACGGATGCGCGGCCGCAGGTCCTGGCCGCGGGCGACCTTGCCATAGGTCCTTTCGGCCATCGCCTTCACCGCGTCGGGATCGACGTCGCCCACCACCACCAGCACGGCGTTGTTCGGCCGATAGTAGGCGTCGTAGAAGGCTTTCGCGTCCGGGCGGTTCAACTGCTCCATCTCCTGCATCCAGCCAATGACCGGAATGCGGTATGGCTGGTTCTGCCAGAGCGCCGCATCGACCTCCTCGTCGAGCACCGCCTGCGGATTGCCGTCGATACGCGAGCGGCGCTCCTCGAGGATGACGTCGCGTTCGGTCTTGATGACATCGTCGGTCAGGATGAGGTTGCGCATGCGATCGGCCTCGAAGCCCATCATCTCTTCGAGCGCGGAAGGCGGCACCGTCTCGTGGAAGGCGGTGTAATCATAGGAGGTGAAGGCATTGTTTGAGCCGCCGATCTCGGCGACGGCACGGTCGAACTCACCGGCGGCGTGATTGGTCGTGGCCTTGAACATCAAGTGCTCGAAGAAATGCGCGATGCCGGATTTGCCGGGCGGCTCGTCGGCGCTGCCGATCTTGTACCAGACCATGTGCGTGACGATCGGGGCGCGGTGGTCCGAAATGACGACCACTTCCATGCCGTTGTCGAGCAGGAAATCCTTGACCGCGCCGTCATCGGCCGCGCGGGCCGGAACCGAGGCGAGCGCAACCGTGCCGACAAGAAGCGCGGCGCGCAACCCAATCCCCGTTGGTGTCATCAAGGTCTCCGGTTCCGGTTGCGCGACGATAGGCAAGGTTCGCCGGCGAGGCAAAGCGAATTGTTCGGCATTTTCGAGGCGCTTGCGCCTTTTCCTTCTTCCCCTGCGGGAGAAGAGGAAGCATCAGGCTCAGCCAACGACGATAAACCGAATAACCGTTTCGCCGTAATTGCGCTCATCCATCACCGAAAAACCGGCGCCCGGTTCGAATGGCGCCGAGGCCGCCTCCTCGATGACGCAGAGCGCGCCAGGCAGAAGCCAGCCGCCGGCCTTGGCCGAGCGCAGCGCGCGCTCGCCGAGCCCCTTGCCATAGGGCGGATCGGCAAAAACCAGCCCGAAGGGCGAGATCGTGCCGGC
The DNA here is from genome assembly GCF_020164955.1 of Mesorhizobium sp. CA8. Taxonomy (GTDB): domain Bacteria; phylum Pseudomonadota; class Alphaproteobacteria; order Rhizobiales; family Rhizobiaceae; genus Mesorhizobium. Next base: position 48,519 of record NZ_JAIUHG010000023.1, on the reverse strand, counting down.
TTCGCCGAGATGCGTGGCGTCGCGGCGGAAGATCTTGGTGCGACCGGTGAGCCCATAGGCCTCGACGTTTTCGCGGATCAGGCCTCGCCCTTCCGTCGATTCCTCGATGAAGACGCAGTAGGAGGCGCCGCGCGACAGCGCCTCAAGCCCGAGCGCGCCGGTGCCGGCGAAGAGATCGAGCACGCGGCCGCCTTCGAGCCTTTCCGCGTAGCGATGCGCCAGGACGTTGAACACCGCCTCGCGGGTGCGGTCGGTGGTCGGGCGGATGGCATTGCTTTTCGGTGTCGCCAGCGGACGCCCGCGGAACTCACCGCCGACGATCCGCATCGCCGCCCCTCTTCGGACCGCGCGGCCTGTCGCCGCCATCGCCTTCAGGCCGCTCGCCGCGGGGCTTGCCGAACGGCTTTGCGCCCGGCTTGCCCTTGCCGCCCGGTTTGAACGACGCCTTGCGCGCCTTGGCCTCGGCGGCTTTAGCGGCATCGGCTTCCGCCCTGCCCTTGCCGATCGGCCTGGCGCCCGGCGCCATCCAGACATTGGCCTTGCGCTGGCCCGGCGGTTCGATCGGCCGCTGCTCGCGCTCGGATTTCTTGCCGCCGAAGCGGGGCTTGTCGCCGAACCCACCGCGAGGCCTGTCGCCGAAACCGCCGCGGTCAGACTGCGCGCCGCGCTCGCCAAACGCCCGGTCCGGTTTCGTCGAGAGCTTGCTCAGCGCCTCGTCGCGGCTGCCTTCGCGGCGCTTACGCGCCTTGATCAGCCCGCCCTCGCCGATCGGCCGGTGGTCGCCGTCGCGTGTGAATTTCGGCCGGTCGGGCTCTTCACGGCGAGGCCCGCCGCCGCGCACCGGCTTGTTGGAGAACGGCTTTTGGATCTCGGCATCGAAATTGGCGCCGGATTCCTCGATCAGCCGCTCGCCGAGCTGTTCACGCAGCACGCGGCCCTTGATCTCGAGCACATGGCCCTCCGGCAGATCCTCGAGCTGGAACGGCCCGTAGGAGATGCGGATCAGCCGTGTCACATCGAGGCCGAGCGCGCCGAGGATGTTCTTCACCTCGCGGTTCTTGCCTTCGCGGAGCCCGATGGTCAGCCAGGCATTGGTGCCCTGCTCGCGGTCGAGCGAGGCTTCGATGGAACCGTAGAAGACGCCGTCGACGGCGATGCCTTCGCGCAGGCCGGCGAGCGCGCTCTCCTCGACCTTGCCATGGACGCGCGCACGATAGCGCCGCAGCCAGCCGGTGGCCGGCAATTCGAGCACGCGCGACAGCCCGCCGTCATTGGTGAGCAGCAAAAGGCCCTCGGTGTTGATGTCGAGCCGGCCGATCGTCATAAGCCGCGGCAGGTCGGACGGCAGCACGTCGAAGACGGTCTTGCGGCCCTCCGGATCGCGGTTGGTGGTGACGACGCCCGCTGGCTTGTGGAACAGGAAGAGACGCGTGCGCTCGATCGGCGGGATCTCGGTGCCGTCGAGATGGATGACGTCGTTGGCGCCGACATTGAAAGCCGGCGAGTCCAGCACCTTGCCGTTCACCTTGACGCGGCCGGCGGCGATCAGCTCTTCGGCGTCGCGGCGCGAGGCGATGCCGGCGCGCGCCAGCCGCTTGGCGATGCGCTCGCCATTTTCCGGCGCGGCTTCCGAGGGACGCGACCGCGGCTTGAAGCCGCCTTCCGGTCTTCTTGCGGTGCCGTCGCGTGCCGAGTGATCACTGAAGTCGCGCTTCGGCCGGTCGGCGAAATCGCGTGCCGGGCGATCGCCGAATTCGCGCTTGGGACGGTCGAAACGTCTTTCTCCCCGCTCGCCGTCGGCGGCCATCGGCCGCTCGCCACGCGGAGTGTAAGGCTTGCGGTCCTTCTCGAAGGGTTTGCCGTCGCGCGGCGGACCTTTGCGGAACGGCCTGTCGCCACGCTCCCCGCCTTCACCCATTTCACGCGGCTTGTGGCTGCGCTTGAAATCGCGGGCCGTGCGCTCGCCTTCGGCAGCCGCCGGCCGGTCGCCGCGCGGTGCGTAGGGCTTGCGGCCCTCGCGCTTCTCGAACGGCTTGCCTTCCGGGCGCGGGCCTTTGCGGAAAGGCCTTTCGCCGCGTTCGGCGCCCTCGCCCGCTTCGCGCGGCTTGTGGCTGTGCTTGAAGTCGCGGCGTCCGTCGTCGACATCGCGGCGTTGGCCATCGGCATCGCGGCGCTCGCCTTCGGCGGCCATAGGGCGCTCGCGCTTCACGAACGGTTTCTTGGGACCGAAGCCCGGCTTGCCGCCGCGGCCTCGCTGGCCCGCCGGTTTCGAGCCGCCTTTGCGCGGCCCGCGTGGAGATTTCTTGTCGTCGTTCATTACTTTGCTCGTCTTCGCCTGCTACGACGCCGCGCGCCCTTGCGGACGCCCAACGCAGGCAGTGTCATTCTTGATTTTGCGCATCCAGCCGCGCGGCAAAAACCGATTCCGGTTTTCAGGGTCTCGCGCTAGATAACAGGATCACTCTCGGGTGGCGAGAAGTAATCGGAATGGAGACCGCGTGAAACGACCGGATTTCATGGCCCTGGCGCTTGAAGAGGCTGTGGCGGCCGCCGGCCGCGGCGAAGTCCCGGTCGGCGCCGTGATCGCCAATGGCAGCACGGTGATCGCGAAAGCCGGCAACCGCACGCGCGAACTCTCGGACCCGACCGCGCATGCCGAGATGCTGGCGATCCGTGAGGCCTGCCGGAAGCTTGCCAGCGAACGCCTCACCGGCCACGACCTCTATGTGACGCTGGAGCCTTGCGCGATGTGCGCCGGCGCGATCTCCTTCGCCCGCCTGCGGCGGCTCTATTTCGGCGCCGCCGACGAGAAAGGGGGCGCGGTGATCAACGGCGTGCGCTTCTTCGCTTCGCCCACCTGCCACCACACGCCGGACATCTATCCGGGAATGGGCGAGAGCGACGCCGCCCTCATCCTCAAGGATTTCTTCCGCGAGAAACGGAATGACGGGTGAACTGAGTAGTGGTTAGTGAGTAGTGAAGCAGGTGACTACCGACTACCGACTACTGAATATTTCACAGGCCGAGCCAGTCGAACCAGCCGCCCTTCTTGCCTTCGGCCTGCGCCTTGAGACGGCGCTCCTTCTTGTACTCGTCTTCGCCGAGCTCGTTTTGCGGCGCGGTGGCGGCCGCCTGGCGATAAGCAAGCGGCGGCTCGCTCAGATATTTGCGAGTGGTCGGATCGCCCTGCTTCTGTTCGGCGAGCCGGCGCTGAACCTCGGCGCGGCGCGTGGCGCTGGAATCGTCCGGCGACCAGCGCGGCGGATGGCTGGAACCCGACTCCGCCATCGCCTTCTTCACCGCTTCGGGATCAGTCTGCACGTCCTCGGCCGCTTCAGGCTGGTAATTCGGATCGTTCTGATGCGCGGTTGCGTCGGCGCGGATGCGGGCGCGGCGCGCCTCCGGCGATTCGGGCCAGTCGGCGCTCGCCGTCTGGATGCTCTGCTGCGGCGCCGGCAGGCTTTCCTTCTGCCCAGGAGCTGGCTTCACCAGTTCAGGACGCGGCTTGTAGTCGATCGGATCGCGACGCTTCGGCGTGATCGCGGCAGCGCCGGAAACATCGTCGAACAGCTGCGCGGCCGCGGTCTTGCCGGTCCCGTAGGTGGGCGAGCTCACGCAGCCGGACATTGCGATGGCCGATACCACAAGCGGCGCCATCAGCGCGGCGCGCGCAAACGTTCTGTCGGTCATGCCAAAAAGTCCCACTCTAACAGCCTTTCGGTCGCCACCGGCCAACGGCACGGTCCCCTTGTTCCCCGCACTTGCGACGGAATTCCGGCGACAATTTGTCTGCCGGATTGTCGCGTGTTTACCTCAACCACTTATTAAGGGCAACGCGCGGGCGGCGATTGGCCGCCCGGCGTGGTACTTTTGCACTGGATCCCAAAACCGCTGCGCACGCTCGGGACAAGCCCGAGCGCATGCTTTGGGCGACATGCGCTAAACCCGCCCAAGCCCCTTCAGCTCGTGCAGCACGGCCGCATCGCGGGCCGAAACGTCCGGGAATTCCGGGTCCTGGCCGACATCGGCGGTGTAGCGCCAGGAGCGCGCGCATTTGACCAGACCGCGATCCTCGGCTTTCTCCACCACCACCGCCACGCCCTTGACGTCGTCGAGCGTGAAGGCGCCTCCCGGCGCCTTGCCGCGACTGATGACGAGTTCGCTGGTGATCGCCATCTCGGCCATGTCGACATCGGCGATCGCCGCCTCCAGCGCGGCGTCGTCGATGGTGACCACCGGCACGGCCTCGAGCGAAGAACCGATCAGCTTCTCAGCGCGCGCGATCTCCAGCGCGCCGGTGACGACGCGGCGCACCTGTCTCACCTTGCGCCATTTCTCGGCCAGCGCCTCGTCGCGCCAGTTCTGCGGGATCGCCGGGAACTGATCGAGATGCACCGAGGCGGCTTCCGGATGGCGGTCGAGCCAGGCTTCCTCGGTGGTGAAGGGCAGCATCGGCGCCAGCCATTTCACCAGGCATTCGAAGAGATGGCGCACCACCTGCACGGCCGCCCTGCGGCGCAGGCTCGACGGGCCGTCGCAGTAAAGCGCGTCCTTGCGGATGTCGAAATAGAATGCCGAAAGCTCCACCACCATGAAGTCGAGCAGCGTGCGGGTGATGCGCTTGAACTCGAACGCGTCGTAACCCTGGCGCACCACCTCGTCCAGCTCCGACAGCCGGTGCAGCATCAGCCGCTCCAGTTCCGGCATGGCCTCGACCGGCACATCCTGGCCGTCGTCATGGGCAAGCGTGCCCAGCATCCAGCGGATCGTGTTCCTGAGCTTGCGGTAGGCGTCGATATTGGTCTGCAGCACGTTCTTGCCGAGGCGCTGGTCCTCCCAATAGTCGGTCGTCACCACCCAGAGCCGCAGAATATCGGCGCCGGACTGCTTGATGACATCCTGCGGCACGACGGTGTTGCCGAGCGACTTCGACATCTTGCGGCCTTCCTCGTCCATGGTGAAGCCATGGGTGATGACCGTGTCGTAAGGCGCCCTGCCCCTGGTGCCGCAGCTTTCGAGCAGCGAGGAATGGAACCAGCCGCGATGCTGGTCCGAGCCTTCGAGATAGACGTCGGCCGGCCATTTGAGGTCCGGACGGTCTTCCAGCGTGAAGACATGCGTCGAGCCAGAATCGAACCAGACGTCGAGGATGTCCATCACCTGGTGCCATTTCGAGGCATCGTGATTGCCGAGGAAGCGCGCCTTGGCGCCCTCGGCGAACCAGGCGTCGGCGCCTTCCTTCTCGAAAGCGTCCATGATGCGCCGGTTGACGGCCTCGTCCTTGAGCACATTGCCGTCCTCGTCGGCGAAGACCGCGATCGGCACGCCCCAGGCGCGCTGGCGCGACAGCACCCAGTCTGGGCGCTCCTCGATCATGGCGCGGATGCGGTTCTGGCCCGCCGCCGGCACGAAGCGCGTGTCGTCGATTGCCTTCAGCGCGCGGCTGCGCAGCGTCGTGCCGTCGCCCAGGTCCTTGTCCATATAGACGAACCATTGCGGCGTGTTGCGGAAGATGACCGGCTTCTTGGAGCGCCAGGAGTGCGGATAGCTGTGCTTCAGCCGGCCGCGCGCGAAGAGCGCGTTGCGCTTGATCAACTCGTCGATGACCGCCTGGTTGGCGTTGCCCTTCTTGCCGTTGTCGTCGATGACGCGCGCCGCACCGCCCTCGCGCCCAGGGCCGAAGCCCGGCGCGTCCTTAGTGAAGAAGCCGGCATCGTCCACCGTGAAGGGGATGGCGGTGTCGAGGCCGCGCGCCCGAAGGTCAGCGGCCGCCTCCATCCAGGCATCGAAGTCCTCGCGGCCATGGCCGGGCGCGGTGTGCACGAAGCCGGTGCCGGCATCGTCGGTGACATGCTCGCCCGCAACCATCGGCACCGGGAATTCATAACCGCCGCCGAGCCCCTTGAAAGGATGCGAAAGCGTAAGCTTCCCAAGCTGTTCGGCCGAGACGCTGTGAAGCCGGTTCAGTGCGACCTTGGCCTTGGCGGCGCATTCCTCGGCCAAGGCGTCGGCAAAGATCAGCTTCTCGCCGGGCTGCGGGCCGAAGGCGTTCTCGGCCGCCGTCACCTCATAAACGCCATAGGCGATGCGCGGCGAATAGCTCACGGCGCGGTTGCCGGGGATGGTCCAGGGCGTGGTCGTCCAGATGACGACATGCGCCTCGACCAGATCGAGCGCGGTTCCATCCAGCGCCGGCGCGGCGCCGGCGACCGGCTGGGCGAGGCTCGCGACCGGAAACTTCACCCAGACCGTGTCGCTCTCATAGTCCTGATATTCGACCTCGGCCTCGGCGAGCGCGGTGCGCTCGACCACGCTCCACATCACCGGCTTCGAACCGCGGTAGAGCTGGCCGGACATGGCGAATTTCAACAGCTCGCCGGCGATGCGCGACTCGGCATGGTAAGCCATGGTCGTATAGGGATTGTCGAAATCGCCGATGACGCCGAGGCGCTGGAACTCGCCGCCCTGGACCTTGATCCAATGAGCCGCGAAGTCGCGGCATTCCTTGCGGAACTCGTTGACCGGCACCTCGTCCTTGTTCTTGCCCTTGGCGCGGTACTGCTCCTCGATCTTCCATTCGATCGGCAGGCCGTGGCAGTCCCAGCCCGGCACGTAGTTGGCGTCGTAGCCGCGCATCTGGAAGGAGCGGTTGATGACATCCTTGAGGATCTTGTTCAGCGCATGGCCGATATGGATGTTGCCGTTGGCGTAGGGCGGACCGTCATGCAGCACGAATTTCTGTCGGCCGGCGGCCTCCTTGCGCAGCTTTTTGTAAAGATCCATGTCCTGCCAGCGCTTGACCAGGCCTGGTTCCTTCTCGGGCAGCCCGGCGCGCATGGGGAAATCCGTCTGCGGCAAATAGAGCGTTTTGGAATAGTCGATCGTTTCAACGGTGTCGGTCATTGATCTGCCATCTCAGGGTACCCGACGACAAAAGCCGGGCGTCAAGTCTTGCTTTGACGCATATCGTTTTCCCGAAACGGAAGCCACCTTCGGGCGATATGCGTTGATGTTCATGAAAAAACGCGAGGGGCGCGCGCGAAAACTCCCGGCGGCTCCAGCGGCGCTCAGGCCGCCCGGAACACCGGGCCCGTAATTCGTATCGCGATCGCGAAAAGGCGCGAAAAGCTCGTCATGGCGTGGCTTTTAGCGGATGGCGCGGCAGGAATAAAGCGCGGATTTGAAGGCATGAGGCCGCTTTCGCGACCTACATCGTGAAATTGAAGCGGTAAGAGGTCGAGACACCGAAGGTCCACTGGTTGCGGTCGCCCCGTTCCTTGACCAGGCTGGAATCGGCAGCCGGCCCCATCAGGCGCGAATATTCGGTGAAGACGCTCGCCGTCATCGGCTCGGTCACCTTCCAGGTGATCGCGCCGCCGAGGCCTGTCGACTTCACGCCGCCGCCCGGATGATACTCGCTCAAGCCCGAAGCTGCCGCTTCCTTGGCGTTGACGCCGTAATAAGCATCGAAATAGTCGGACGAGGCGAAGGAGACGCGCGGGCCGCCGGAAATGCGGATGGTCGGCGTGACGTCGTAGAAGGCGTCGGCCGCGATGTCCGCGACGAAACCGTTATGGGCTCGAATGCCGTGCCGCAGCTCCGCCCGTGCCCTCACCCAATCCAGCGGATAGAATTCGAAGAAGCCACCCGCCTCGCCGCCCCAGCGCACCGGATCGAGGCCTTTCAGTTCGTCGTCGCTCTCGCGCGCGAATAGGAACTTACCGGTCAGGCCGGCGCGAACGGAACCGTCATCGATCAGCGCCAGCGAGATGTTGTCGTTGCGCGAGGCAAAGCGCGCCTCGGGGCCGACCTTTCCGAGCGAGATGATCGGCTGGGCGCTGAGCATGTATTTCTTGCCGCCCTCGAAGTTCGGCGCGACGAGCCCCGTGGCGCCGAGTGTGAGATACCAGTCGCCGGATATCCAGCCGCCTTCGCCCGCCTGAGCGACAGTCGCGGCGAGCAGGCTCATGGCGACGGCCAGAGGAATCTTCCCGACAATACGCATCGTCACCCCTTACGCGGAACGCGCCGGCAGCACCACTCGCCAGCGCTCAAGCCATGCCGTGCATTCGGTAAAATTTGACTTAAAATCCGCAACGTGGACGGCAGCTGCGAGATATGAGAACGGCTACCGGATCAGGTGCTGCGCGGCGCGACCGGAAGGTCCAGCAGCCCCGCCACGGCCTTGGTGCCTTTTCCGCCAATACGCACATTGCCGTCGTCGCCCACCTCCACCGTGGCACCGTTGGCGAAGCTCAGTGACCAGCCGTCGTTCCTGACGTTGCGCCGGCGGTCGGTGAGTTCGATGCCGCCGGCGGTGACCAGCGCGACAATCCTGTCAGCGTCCATCCTCGACCTCCGGATGCGGGCCATCAATTCAGCTCGAGCCCGCCGGTAAGGTCGCCGAGCGTTGGCTCGCCATGCGCCGCAACGGCTCGGTCGCGAACCACTATGCCGTGCAGCACGGGCAATTCGAAGCGCTCGGTAATGAAGCGAAGGATCGAGGTCGTGTCATAGGGCGTATGATCGACATAGCCGTGTTTGGCGAAGGGCGAAACGATGATTGCCGGGATGCGCGTGCCCGGGCCCCAGCGATCGCCCTTGGGCGGCGCGACATGGTCCCAGATGCCGCCATTCTCGTCATACGTGATGACGACCAGCATATGCGGCCATTGCGGGCTCTTCTCCAGATGCGCGATGACATCGGCGATATGGCGGTCGCCGGCCTGGATGTCGGCATAGCCGGAATGCTCGTTGAGATTGCCCTGGGGCTTGTAGAAAGAAACCTGCGGCAGGACGCCATCGTCGATCGCCTGGATGAAGCTCACGCCGCCCAGTCCGGCATCGCGCAGATGTTCACGCCTGGCTTCAGTGCCCGGCGCGAAGTTGGCGTAATAGTTGAACGGCTGGTGGTGGTACTGAAAATTCGGGATCGGCGTGTGGTTGCCGTGTTCAAGCGTGTATTGCCAGGCACCCGAATACCAGGCCCAGCTGACGTGCTTGAGGCTCAGCATGTCGCCGATGGTCGGCTCGGTCTGCGGTGGCAGGGTCGTCGGCTTGGCCGGATCCGCCAGGCGCGGATCGCCGCCCGGCGCCGGATCGTTGCCGCTGGGCTGGTAAGGCGGCTGCATCGTGTTCACCGCGTAGAAATCCGGCGTCAGATTGCCATCGGAAACGAATTTCGGGATGCCGTCGCGCGCCGATTTCGGTGAATTGTCGGCGAGCTTCAGCGCCGTGCCGCTATCGTCCGTCACCGCGATCGATGGCTTGGCCGTGCTTTTGTCGGCATTTGCGTAGTAAGGCGCGCAGGCGCAGATCAGCCACTGATGGTTGAAAAAAGAGCCGCCGAAGCCACCCATGAAGAAATGATCGGCCAGAACGTACTTCTGCGCAACGGCCCACATATCCCCCTTGGAGATGTCCCAATTGCTCATCGGCATGGCGCCTGAATCGCCCCAGGCGACGAACATGTCATTCTTGCCGCCGTTGATCTGCATCTGGTTCTGGTAATAGCGGTGCCAGAGATCGTGCGTTGTGGCGTTGAGCGGGACGTTGAAACCTTTCGCGTCGTTCACGGTGAACGGCGCGTTCGGAAGGTGCTCCGTCATCGCCTGCGTCACCGGCGGCGTGACGCCCTTGGCAGTCAGCCCGTCCCATACCGGCGGAAGCTCGGAGAGCACCGAACCGTCACGGTCACGCTGCTCAAGACTTTCCTTGCTAGCCTTGTCGATGCCCTCGGCACCGGGAAAATGGCCGTAAAGATTGTCGAAGGCGCGGTTCTCCGCGAAGATGACAACCACCGTTTCTATTTTTGGCATGCCGTCCGGGGGATCGCCGGGCTGGGCTGCGGAAGCGGACGCTGAAGCGGCAGCGCACAGAACGAAAGTTGAGGAAAACAGGGCAATCCCAGAGGAGCGCGTCATCACCGTACCTCACAGTCGTGCAAAACAGGATGACACCAGCTTCGGCGTATCTTTGCAATAGCAGCGAAGGATCGCGGTGCCATTTGGGGATACCTTCGCAACGACAGGATGCGCCGGCCACATGTGGAGAGAAGTCCGACACGGCGGGGCCATGACGGGCCCGATCGGCCGGCGGCGATCGTCCTTACGTGATGATGCTCTTCAGCGGCAGGGCCTTTGGCAAACGGTAACCGCTTGCCTAGATTTCATGCTACGGCGCGCCGGTTGTGGCGCGACGTCTCTATCAGGTCACAGGCCGTTTCCAATCCGCCGGTAAGCGAGTTTGACGCGCCGTAGGCAATGGCCGCCTCGCGCCATTGCGCACGGACCGCCGGATCGCCGGCTTTCCGGATCGCCTGCTGCCAGATTTCGGGATCGTCGCGATTGGCCACGACCAGTCCAGCCCCGCTGGCCTCGACATATTTTGCATATCCGCAAGCGTCCGAGGCGATGACCGGCAGGCCATTCGCGAGCGCCTCGAGGATCACCGTGCCGGTATTTTCCAGGCGAGCCGCATGGAGCATGAAATCGCTCACAACCACGATCGCCGGAATATCTTCCTGGATACCCAAGAGCGTAACCCGTTCCGACATGCCGGATTTGGCAATCAGGCCGCGAAGCCGCGTCTCTTCCTCGCTGTTCTTTCGAAGGCCGGCAATCAGCCAATGGATGCCCGGAAACGGCTGAAGAGCCTTTACCGCCCGGTCGAGACCCTTCACCTTCAATCGATTGGCGATGGTCAAGGCGATGACCGCCTCGCGGGGAAGCCCGAAACGATCGCGGATCTCATTGCGGTCGACAGTCAGCAGGTCCGGCCTGCGGCGTTTCGGATCGAGCGTCGGCCCGACGACGTGAACGCGCGATTCCTCGGTTCGCCAAAAGCCGCGGTAAAGCGCTGCCTGCTGTTCGCTGAGCGCTATGATCTGCGCGGCGTTGCCGGGGGCAAAGATCATCGATTCGAGGTTCTGCTGGCGCATGAAGCGGGGGGAAAACGGCCGCCACCATCCGAGCTTCGACGCAAAATAAGGCGGGTCGCCGGCATAGTAGATATCCAGGCCGGCCATTTTGTTGAAACCGACCACGCAGTCGAAGTCGCGCCTGGCCGCCAACACGGTCCTTCCCAGCGCATATTCGGTACCAGGGTTGGAGAGAACCCGTACCGCATGGACTTTTATGGTCGCCGAACTCTCGACATGACCGACCTGGCGTGTCGTCAGGATCGTCACGCTATGGCCGCGCTCCACCAGTCGGTCACTGATATTCAGACAATCTCTCTGCAGACCCCCGTTCATAAAGAGGGCAGAGATTGCACAACAGATTCTCATCACATTTTCCGGAGCGCCGCCTTACCCCCAAGATCGACCGAGAGAGACTCCGGGTGCGCCCCAGACTTCCCCATTCAAACAAACACGGCCGGCGCTCAAATGTTGGTCGTGTTGAAATCACGAATATGCTGTATATAGCCGGTTATCAAGAGACTTGGATGCTTTCGGGTTCAAGCTTTTTCCCAAAAGAACCCTGCTGGAGCGCGCCCATGAAAATTCCACAGGGCGATCGCGGCTGCCAAGCCGGCCCCGGCGGAAAGCCGCGATAGCCGTGCCGAAGGCCCTACGCGAATATGACTGGCGGCAGTGGCTGAGGCTGCAGCCGCTGCTGCATGCCATCAAAACTGCCCGTTACCGGAGAATCGACCGGAGCTTTGTGCGTCAGCCGGCCACGGGTGGCGATATCCGTGATATCCGTGCCGCCGTCCGAGGCCGCCATGTCCTGCTGACGGTCGCCTTTGGCGATGCCCAATGCCTGGAGCTGCAATTGCGGCTGACGGGAGAACTTGTTCGCCACGATCTCCACATCGTCGCCGACAACAGCATCAGCGAGGCTTCCGCAGACGACAACAGGCGGGTTTGCGCGGACCATGGCGCCGTCTATATCAGGCTGCCAGCCAATCCGTGGACTGTGAAAAACCCGAGCCGGTCGCACAGCGCGGCGCTCAACTGGATGTGGCACAATGTCCTGAAGCCTGCTGCACCGGCCGCGTTCGGATTCCTGGACCAGGATCTTTTCCCGACGCAGGCATGCGACCCCTTCGAACCTCTTGAGGCCACGGCTTTTTACGGCGATCTGCGCTGGGCAGGCGCGCGATGGTATTTGTGGGCCGGCTATTGTTTCTTTCGATTTGACGCCGTCGGCCGCGAGCCTCTGGACTTCGCGCTCGACTGGTTCGCCGGCCTCGACACCGGCGGAGCCAATTGGGAGGTGCTCTATCGGGATGCGGACCCGAACACGGTGCCGCAACGGCCAATAACTGCATTCGCCGCCTTGCCGGGGATTGAGCTCAGACGGGCCTATTGCGAATGGCGGGGTAGCTGGCTTCATGAAGTCGGCCTCGACGGCGACCCGTCGTTGAAGGCGAAAAAGCGTGAAGCGGTCCTGCGGCTGCTCGCCCCCGCCCTTGAGGTCTCGCTCGGATCAGCCAGACAAAGAAATTGACAGTCGACAGATCGATGGAACTTTGGAATGGAATTTTGAGATCAGGCTGCCGACACCCGGCAATTTAACGGCCATCCTATCCCGGCCGGCTATCGCAAGGACCATTCTATTGCCGACAGTAAGCGTAATCATTCCGGTGCGAGACGGCGCACAATATGTCGGCGAGGCCCTGCAAAGCATCCTGGACCAGGATCTGGCGGATCTTGAGGTCATCGTCGTCGACGATGGATCTTGCGATGACAGCGCCGCGATCGCAACGTCGATCAGCGACCGTGATGGCCGCGTCAAGGTTGTCGCCAACCGCGGCAAAGGGATCGTCGATGCGCTGAACATGGGGATTTCGCTCGCACGGGCCCCTCTTGTGGCGCGCATGGATTGCGACGACGTCTCGCTGCCCGACAGGTTGCGCCTGCAGGTGGCGTGTTTCGAGGCGGATCCCGATTTGCAGTTGCTCGGTACGGCGGGACTGCAGATCGACCGGGACGGAAAGCTGCTGAGGCCGATCGACGTCCCCACCGGCAAGGGCCCGTTGCGGGACGCGCTTGCCAGGTATAATCCCATGCTTCATCCGACGGTGATGTTCCGGACCGAGGCGGTCCGGCGCGCGGGAGGCTACCGTCACGCCTTCACCTATGCCGAAGACTACGATCTATGGCTGCGGCTTTCCGAGACGGGAAAACTGGCCAATATGGAAGTGCCGCTGGTGAAGCTGAGATCGCATCCGGGACAAGTATCGCGCATGAAGCAGGACCAGCAAAAGGCGGCCGCGGCACTGGCCAGGCAGTCGGCGCTGTTGCGTCGCCATCGTTCCGAGCCGTTCGACGCGAACGGCCAGCCCGCGCAGGCCATTGCAGGTTTTCTGGCATGGCGGGCCGCCACGGGGGTCGGCGTCTCCAGCCTGGAAAGACGCGACATCGAGTTGCTGTTGCGAACCGCGGGCATACCCATGGCCGTCACGTGCAAGCTGCTGTTCCTCGCGGCTGTCGGCGCCCCCTCTTTCAGGACGCTCGCACTCGGACCTCGACTGGCCTGGCGCAGGATGATCGCGCGCCCTGCAAAGATGCGGCCGAACTGATGCGGCCCGGCTGATGCGGCTTGTCGTCGATCTCACGAGCATGGCGCGCTGGCTCGGCCCTCCGGTCGGCCTGGTCCGCGTGCAGCGGCACTACACCGCGGCCGCGTTCAAGGCCGCCGAGGTGGCGTTCACCGTGTTCGACCCGATCGAGCGGGTCCTCAGGCAGGTTTCGCCGCAGATGGCGGCAGAAATCATCGCCGGCGACATCTCGTGCGACATGAGTTTCTATCCCGACCCGGCGCGCATCAAGATGCGGTTTTACGATCGCTGGCCGAACCGGGCGCGGCGATTGCTGATGGCGATCATAAAACCGCGCCGTGTCCTGATAACGGAAATCGGCGCGTTCGGCCGGCGCAATCCCGGCAGCCCTTTTCTTGGTTTCCTTAAGCGGATCGAAAACCGGCTGATGAAGGAAAACGAGCGGCGGCAAGTCGCTCGCGAGGACGGTTCGCGCACCCGGATCGTCCCACTCCGGACGGTGGCCGGCGACAAATACAATCTTTCGCCCGGCGACCATCTGCTCCTGATGAACAGCGACTGGGTGCATACCGATGTCGCAGTCATATCGCGCGAGGCGCGCTCCGCCGGGGCAAAGCTCATCGTGCTCTTGAACGACATCATTCCGATCCAGTTTCCCGAATGGTACAAGCCGCACGACGTCAAGAGATTCACGGACTATGTGAAGCTGGCGATCAGGCTGGCAGACCGCTTCATCCTGACTTCGAGGCGCGTCACCACCGATGTCGAGGAATATGCCGCCAAGCTCGGCATCCACCTGCCGGAACTGAGACTTGTCCCTCTCGGCTGCGACAGCGCCCGCAAGTCGAAGGCGGACGGCCGCCTGCCGGACGGGCTCGAGACGGATCGCTATATCCTCTTTGTTTCCACCATCGAACCGCGCAAGAACCATTCGCTGCTCATGGATGTCTGGCGGCGCCTCGTCCTTGACGGAACGGTCGCGCGCAGCGGCACGAAGCTGATTTTCGTCGGCCGCAGCGGCTGGATGGTCGATGAAGTCCTGGCGAAGCTTCACAGCCATCCCGACTATGGCAGTAGCCTTGTCCATCTCGACAATGTCGATGACGCAACATTGTCCCTTCTTTACCGCAACAGCGCGTTCTGCGTGTACCCCTCGTTCTATGAAGGATATGGGCTGCCGCCCGTCGAGGCACTGGCCTACGGAAAGGCGCTGATCGCCTCTACGGGCGGAGCCATCGCCGAAGTCGTCGGCTCGTCGGGTCTCTGTCTTGAACCGCTCGACGTCGAAGGATGGGAAAACGCCATGCGGGGGTGGATCATCTCGCCCGCGGCCCGTGCTCCGTACGAGGCGAAGGCCGCAGAATTCGTGGCGCGAAGCTGGGAGCAGGCCGGACGGGAGACGCTGGAGGCGACGCTTGCGCCATTCGCGGACAAAACCCGGCCGCCGCGAGGATGACCGCCTTGCGGTCGGAGACGGCCGGCCGCAAGGCGGACCGGCGCCTGTTGCTGGACGGACAATACCATTGGGTTTAGCTTCCTCTCGCCGCACAACCGGTGGTGAATTTCGAGGGAGATGAAGCCATGACTCTGCCAAGCGATGCACTCAGAGACGCAATCGGCCAGACGCGGGACAAATGGGGATGGTTCGTGGCGCTCGGCGTGTTGCTGCTCATCTTCGGCGGCATCGCCTTCGGCAATCTTTTCATCGCTACCGTCGCCTCGGTCTACGTCGTCGGCTGGCTGATGCTGATGGCCGGCGTCATCGAGATCATCCATGCCTTCGGGGTCAAGACCTGGGGACGTTTCTTCTACTGGCTGCTGAGCGGGCTGCTCTACGCCGTCGCCGGCTTTTTCGCCTTCGACAACCCGTTGCTCGCCTCGGCGGTGCTGACGCTGCTGCTGGCCATCGCGCTCGTCGCTTCGGGGCTTCTGCGGTCCTGGGTGGCCTTCAGTCACCGGCCGCAGCAAGGCTGGGGATGGCTGCTCGCGGCCGGCATCATCACCATTCTGCTCGGCCTGATGATCGCCCTGGGCTGGCCGGTGAACAGCCTCTGGGTGCTGGGCCTATTCCTGGCGATCGACCTGGTGTTCCAGGGCTGGAGCTTCATCGCCATCGGCCTCGCCTTGAAGCGCTAGAAGCAACAGGGCGATCTAGAAAGCGATTTCGGCGTCGAGTTGCGAGAGCGGGCGCACGCCCTTGAGCAGCGCCCTCGCCTCCGCCTCGTCGTTTTTCATCTGCGCCACCAGCGCGTCGAGACCATCGAATTTGAGCTCCGGCCGCAGGAAGCCGAAGAACGAGACCTGGCAGGTCTGGCCATAGAGATCGCCGGAAAAATCGAAGACGTATGTTTCGAGCAGCGGTGCGCCATTGTCATCGACGGTGGGCCGCCGGCCGAAGCTGGCGACACCGTCATGAAGCGTTCCATCGGCGCGGCGGAAGCGGACGGCATAAATCCCTTCCTTCAAGGCCGCTTCCGGCGAAAGCCGCATATTGGCGGTCGGGAAGCCGAGGGTTCGACCAAGCCGCTGGCCGCCGATCACCTCCCCCTCGACGGTGAAACGGTAGCCGAGCAGGCCGGCGGCCTCCTCCACCTTGGCCTCGGCGAGCAGTTCGCGGATGCGGCTCGACGAAACCACCTCCGCGCCTTCGTCGCGGAAGGCGTCGACCAGCGTCACGCCGAAGCCGTGCCGTTCTCCGGCCGCCATCAGAAAGGCCGGACCGCCCTGGCGGTCCTTGCCGAAATGAAAGTCGAAACCGGTGACGGCGTGGCGGATGCCGAGGTTCTTCTCCAGCACATCGGTCACGAAAGCCTCGGGCGAGAGCGAGGCAAAATCGCGTGTGAACGGCTGCTCGACCAAAGCGGCAAAGCCAACTCCGGCGAGCAGCCGCGCCTTCATCGGCGGCGGCGTCAACACGAAGAGCGGCACCTGTGGCCGGAACACCTTGCGCGGATGCGGCTCGAAGGTGAGCACCAGGGCGGGCGCGCCGTTGCGGCGGGCTTCGCTCAGCGCACGCTCCAGGACGGACTGGTGGCCGCGATGGACACCGTCGAAATTACCGATCGCCACGACGCCGCCGCGCAGATGCGCGGGCAATGGCGAGACCGCCGAAAGATGTTCGAAGGCTTGCTTCATGTCGAGGCGTCCGTCATGGCCAGACCACCAACCTATTGCAGACGCGCAATGACGGCGACCGGCCGGTATCCGTGCTTTTCAAGGAAGCCAGCCAGCCTTTCCGGATCGGGCCGCAGCGGATCGCCATAGTCGCGAGCGTGGATGCCGCCGGAGACATAGAGCACGTCGAAGCCGTTGTCGGCCGCGCCCTTGACGTCGGTCATCATGCCGTCGCCGATGGCGAGAACCTCGCTCCGCTCGACGGCGCGGCCAAGAAGGCCGGCGACTTCCTTCATGGCGACATCGTAGATCGGCGCAAATGGCTTGCCGGCAATCAACGTGCGGCCGCCCAGTTGCGCATAGTCTCGCGCGAGCGCGCCGGCGCACCAGATGGTGCGCTCGCCGCGCTCCACCAATATATCCGGATTGGCGCAAATGAACGGCAGATTGCGGGCACGCAGCCGCTGCAGCAGCTCGGCATAGTCGGCGGGCTTCTCGACCTCGTCGTCATAGAGCCCGGTACAGACGATGCCAGAGGCCTCGAATTCCTCGACGATGTCGATATCAAGTCCGTCATAGAGCGTGAAATCCCGCTCGGGACCGATATGGAAGATCTTCCTGGGTCCTTCGACGATCAGGTCGCGGGTCACGTCGCCGGACGTTACGACCCGGTCGCAGGCATCGGCGGGAACCCCGATGATCTTCATCTGGGCGACGACGTCGGCGCTGCGACGCGGCGAATTGGTGATGAGCACGACAGGCATCTTGGCCGCGCGCGCCCTTGCAAGCGCCGCGGCGGCGGCTGGAAAATGCCATTCGCCATTGTGCACGACGCCCCAAACGTCGCACAAGATGGCGGCGTAGCGCCCCGCAAGATCGTCGAGCGAAGCGATGATGTCAGGCGAATCCGCCATGCCGTGTCCCTGATTTTTGATCCGTGGCAAGGCCGCGACAGCCGAGCCGCCGCGGCCGGTCCCGCATAACGGAAGCGCTTCATCCTGTCACGAGCTTTCCCCGTCGCCACCCCTAGGCGATGCCCAAAGCCCGCGAGCACAGGGTTAACGGCCGTCAAAAAGGTGATGCGTGGTTGATTGTTTCGCGCAAGCTGAAATTTAACGATTTATGACCATGGTATCATAGCAACTGCGACCATGGTCGTATTCCAACATGGGTCCTTGGCGGGGGTAGCACAATGATCCGCGATTTTTTTCGCGACAGGCGGGGAAACTACGCCTTAATGACGGTCATCACCATGATACCGCTGATGGGCGGCGTGGCGCTGGCGGTCGACTATACCGAACTGGTGCGGGAGCGCCAGGAGACGTTGAACGCGCTGGATGCCGCCGGCATCGCGACGGCACAGCAGATCGTCGCCGGCGCCAGCGACACCGAAGCCAAGGCGTACGCAAAAACCTTCTTCGAGGCCAATCTCAGACACGTCCTTCCGGCAAACACGACGCTGACGGTAACCCTGCCGAACAACAATGCGGGCGGCGGCACGCTGGTGCTTGAAGCGGCCTTGAAGTACCAGCCCTACTTCCTGCCGGCGGCAGTCATGCTGCTTGGCGGCACCCCGGGCCAGACGAACATCAACTTCTCGGCCAAGTCTGAAATCCGCCTCAAGAACACGCTGGAAGTGGCGCTGGTGCTCGACAATTCCGGCTCGATGACCGAGCTCGGCCACGGCTCGAACCAAGTACGGTTCGATCTTCTGAAGAGTGCCGCCAAGCAGCTGGTCGACCAGCTTGCTGGCCAGGCGCAGCTGATGAAGCAGGTTTCCAAGCCGGTTCAATTCAGCCTGGTTCCGTTCGCCGCCTCGGTCAACATCGGCCTGGCAAACAAAGATGCGGCCTGGATGGATCAAGATGGCATCTCGCCCATCCAGCACGAGAATTTCGACTGGACGACGATGACCCAGGGGAATTCGCCCTGGCCGCAGAGATATGTCGAGAAGGTCGGCAGCATCTGGTATGCGCGCGGCACGGACTGGGACGCCACCCAAAAAGACAAGCCGCTGACGCGTTTCTCACTCTACAAATGGATGCAGCGAATTTCGGCTTGCACCAAAGATTCGAACAATGTTTGCACGTCCAACATAACCTACGCGCCGATCGCTAGCTGGAGCGGCTGCGTCGAGTCGCGTCCCTATCCGTACAATATCCAGGATACGGCCGCCTCGACCTCGACGCCGGCGACGCTCTTCGTGCCGATGTTCGCGCCTGACGAGACCGACTATACGGACGGCAACGGCCGGCCGGCAAACAACAATTGGCACCTCGACGTGACGCCCAGCACCGACAGCCCGACCCGCCAGAAATTCATGCCGAAATATTTCAATTACGGGACCAAGGTGACACCCGCCTACGGCTCGAATGCCGGTCCCAACACCAGCTGCAGCACGACGGCGATCACGCCTCTGACCGATGTCTCCACCTCTGCCGGCGCCACCACGGTCAAGAACGCGATCGACGCTATGGTCGATGTCGGCGCCACCAACGTGCCGGAAGGCATGGCCTGGGGCTGGCGGACGCTTTCGAGCGCGGCCCCGTTCACCGACGGTCGGCCGGAGACCGAAAAGGGCAACGACAAGGTGCTGATCGTGCTCACTGACGGCGCCAATACCTATTACACGCCGGATTCGGTGAGTGCCCAGACGTACTCGGGCACCTACTACAGGAGCGGCGGCAACGATCTTTCCGGCAACAAAGCCATCTATTCGGCCCTCGGATATCTTGCCTATGGCAGCCAGACCAAGCCGTTCGGAAGCTCCTACACCTACGGCCGGCCATTCCTCGGCACCAGCATGAACGTCAGCAAGAGCGATTATTCGAACGCCAACTACACCAAGGCCATGAGCGAGCATCTGGCAACGCTCTGCGACAACGCCAAGGCGGCCAACATCATCGTTATGACCATCGCGCTCGACCTCGATTCAAGCAACACGGCCGAGGCGGCGCAGATGGCAGCGCTGAAGACCTGCTCGTCGTATTCGCGCTACGCTAAGGATCCAGCCGACCCGACAGGCAAGACGCCGAAGAAACTGTTCTGGAACTCGACCGGCGCCACGCTGTCGGACGACTTCAAGGCAATCGGCAACGAGCTATCGAACCTGCGCATCGTCAGCTGAACGGCACGACAGACGATCGACCACGCCCGGCCGCGAGGCGCGCGTTTTCCATCGCGCAGCATGTGTCTGGCAATGATTTGGCTAGCGGTTGGTGGAGTCGCCGTTAAGCAATCAACCCGCTAGCCAAACCGCGCCTTCAGCGCTTTGTGGAAGTGTGGCCTGACAGAAATCCGCCGGCGGAGGGGGCAAGTACAATGCGCAAATTCTGGCATCAATTCTGCCGTGACCGCCGCGGCAATTATGCGCTCATGACAGCGATCGCCATGGTGCCACTGATGGGGGCGGTGGCGATGGCCATCGATTTCAGCGAGCTCAATCGCCAGAAGCAGATGGTGCTGAACGCGCTCGACGCCGCCAATTTCGCCGCCGCGCGGCGGCTTGCCGAAGGCGCCACGGACGACCAGATCAGAGCCTACGCAGTCGACTTCTTCAACGCCAACCTCAACAACATCGACCCTGCCAACATCTCGCTCAACATCACGCTGCCGACCAACCAGGCCGGCGGCGGCTTGCTTAAAATGAGCGCGACGCTGAACTACCATCCTTACTTCTATCCATCCTCCTCGCTGCTCGTCGGCGCATCCACGATCGATGCGAACAAGCCGATCAACCTCGCCATGAACTCCCAGGTGCGGCTGAAGAACACGCTGGAAGTGGCGATGGTGCTCGACAATTCGGGTTCCATGACAACGCCCGGCACAGGCACGGGACAGAAGCGCATCGACCTGCTCAAGCAGGCCGCCAAGCAACTTGTCGATACGCTGGCGCAGCAGGCAGCGCAGATCAAGCAGATCGACAAACCGGTCCAGTTCAGCCTGGTGCCGTTCGCGGCTTCGGTCAATGTCGGGCCGAACAACGACAACGCCTCCTGGATGGACACCTACGGGCTGTCACCGATCGCCAACGAGAATTTCGACTGGTTGACGCTGAATGCTCCCACCAAATACGCTCAGAAAATCAATGGTATCTGGTATAAAAAGGGAACCGGTTGGGGCGCGGAGGAAGGGCAGATACTGACCCGTTTCGAGCTCTATCGGGATATGAGGGTCGTCACCAGCCACGAACGCATCGCCGGCAGCAAGCGCTTCGTCTGCGACGAATATCGCGACAACCACACTTGCAAGCGCAGCCACGACGAATACGACTATATCGACACCTACGGCCCATTCGCCAGTTGGCAAGGCTGTGTCGAGGTCCGGCCTTATCCGTACAATGTCGACGACACGCCGGCCTCCGGCGGGCCCAACAACACGGGCATCGGCGTCGGCGATCCGGCGACCATGTTCGTGCCCATGTTCGCGCCGGACGAACCGGGCAACCACTGGAAGGTGACGCAGGATCCGGACGAGCCGAACCCGGTCACCTATGGCGCTGCCAACAGCTGGTGGAACGACGATCCGTCGAGCACCACCGGCAAGACGCGACAATCCAACATGCCCAAGTATTTCATGCCCCGGCCGATCAATGCCCCCGTGCTGTCGAAGGGCGCCGGGCCGAATTACAGCTGCACCATCACCCCGATCACGCCGCTCACCGACGTCACGCAAACGGATGGGCTCGCGGCCATCAAAGCGGCGATCGACCTGATGCAGCCCAACGGCAACACCAATGTGCCCGAAGGCATGGCCTGGGGCTGGCGCACAGTTTCGAGCAGCCCGCCCTTCACCGAGGGGCGGCCGGAAACGGAACGCGGCAACGACAAGGTCGTCATCGTTCTCACCGACGGCGAGAACACCTATTCGACGGTCAGTTCCGACCCGGCCGGCAACAAGTCGACCTATGCCGCCTATGGCTATACCGGCGTCGGCTATAACAGCACCTCGGTCACCCGCCTGTTCGGCGGCACGTCGAGCGCCATCGGCCAGTTCAACTATTCCTCGAGCAACTACACCGCGGCGATGAACGAGCAGATGGCGAAGCTGTGCGACAACGCCAAGGCGGCCAACATCATGGTGATGACGGTAGCGCTCGACATGTCGTCTACCAGTTCAAGCGACCAGAAGGCGATGGCCGCGCTGAAGGCCTGCTCTTCCGATTCCCGCTTCCGCAAGGATCCGACCGACCCCAGCAAACCGGCCAAGCTGTTCTGGAACGCCACCGGCGCAACGCTCTCCGACAACTTCAAGGAGATTGCCAACGAGTTGTCGAATTTGCGCGTGGTTGGGTAAGGCGCACTTAGCGTTGGTTGAATAGCGCCGGCGCGAACGCTGCTAATCTTCCCCCTTGCGGGGGAGATGGCCGGCAGGCCAGAGGGGGGTGTGAAGGAACGCCAGCCCTTGTCAAATAGGCCACTGCCTAGACCGTATGAAATTATCGACGCCGGCGGGACAGCACCCCCCTCTGCCTTGCCAGGCATCTCCCCCGCAAGGGGGGAGATTGGCCGCTTCGCCGATTTCGCCAATTGTCTTCGCTGGCGCAAGCACCTCCCGCAGCAAGCTCTTGCGAATGGCGACACGTCTGGTGAATGTGCAGCTACTGCTGGGAGACTCCTATGCCCGACGCCGCCAATCATCTCACTTTCGCGCTGATCTGCCTCGGCATGGTGCTCACGCCTGGGCCGAACATGATCTACCTGATCTCGCGCTCGCTGTCGCAAGGGCCGAAAGCCGGGCTGATCTCGCTCGGCGGCGTGGCGCTGGGCTTCCTGTTCTATGTGGTCTCGGCGGCCTTCGGCATCACCGCGCTTATCTTCGCCGTGCCTTACGCTTACGACGCGCTTCGCTTCGCCGGCGCGCTCTATCTGTTGTGGCTTGCCTGGCAGGCGCTCAAGCCCGGCGGACGCTCGCCCTTCCAGGTCCGTGAGTTGCCGAGGGACAGACCGCGCAAGCTCTTCGTCATGGGGCTGATGACCAACCTGCTCAACCCGAAGGTGGCGGTGCTCTATCTGTCACTCTTGCCGCAGTTCATCAATCCGGCCAAGGGCCATGTTCTGTCGCAGCTTTTGGTGCTCGGCGTGACGCAGATCTCGATCAGCCTCACCGTCAACGCCATCATCGCGGTAACCGCCGGCTCGATCGCCGCGTTCCTCGCCGGACGGCCGTTCTGGCTGGTCGTGCAGCGCTGGATGATGGGCACGGTGCTGACGGCGCTGGCCTCGAAGATGGCGACAGAGGCGCAGCGCTGACGCCTACATCGGCCGACGTACAGGCCGGATCTGCTCCGGCTCGACCACCTTGCGGTAGAGATGCCAGGTCGCGTGGCCAAGGATCGGCATGACGACGGCAAGGCCGGCAAACAGCGGGATTGATCCGATCACCAGCAACACGGCGACCGTCAAACCCCAGAGCGCCATCGTCAGCGGATTTGCAATCACCGCGCGGGCCGAGGTTTCGATCGCCGAGACGGCGCCGACGTCGCGGTCAAGCAGCAGCGGGAACGCAATGACCGTGGTGGCCAAAACGACGGCCGCGAAAACGAAGCCGACGGCGTTGCCGACGAGGATCAGCGTCCAGCCCTTGCCGGTCGTCAGCACGTCACGCAAAAAACCGCCGACGGAAGCGGGTGGCTCGGCGCCGAACAGGCTGGTGTAGAGCGACTGCGCGGCGAACAACCACAAAAGGAACAGCGCGAAGAGCAGGATGCCGATGACCGCAATCGACGGCAGCGCCGGCGAATGGCGCACGTCGAGCGCATGATGCCAGCGGCTGCTCATGCCGAGCTCGCGCCGGCGGCTGATCTCATAGAGGCCGATGGCCGCGAAGGGTCCGATCAGCGCGAAGCCCGACATCAGCGGATAGACGAGCTGGATGGCGTTGGAGCCGGAGCTCCACCGCGTCAGGATCAGGCCGACGATCGGATAGATCAGGCACAGGAACACATAATGCGACGGCTTGGCCCAGAAATCCTCAGCGCCGAGCCTCAACGCATCCCAGAGATCCGACGTGGTGATGTGGCGCAACGCGGGCTGCACATGCATCCCGTGCGCGTCCGTCATGACATGAAAACCGGCCATAACCGTCCTCCGTTTGTCAACGTATGAGCCCGAGAACCGGAAGGTTCTCGTCAAGCAATCATGCGCCAGATCAACGCGGGTCGGTCACCGCCTGCGGTGGCCGCCCGTGGCTGCCACTTCAAGAACGGCCGCATCATAACCGATATTCCGGGGAAAGTCGCCGCTTCACGCGATTTTCATCCCTAGCCTTTCATCCCTGCCCGGCAAAAGCCATGATCGGCGGTATCAGAGGCCGGATGAGCATCTCGATCACAGCCCTCCCCGATCTCAACCGCCGCACGCTGCTCAAGGCCGCCGGCCTTACAGCGCTTGCCGGCATCGCCGCCTGCAGCACCGTCTCCGTGCCGACCGGCGAAGGCGCCGGCGTCTCCTCCTCCGCCACGGCGACCCTGGCCGGTATCCGCAGCTCCGCCGGTCTGCCCACGCTGACGCCGGACGCGCAGCTCGAACAGGCGGCGCTGCAGCAGGCCGGCTACATGGCCTCGCGCGAGCGCATGAGCCACACCACCGGCTGGGGCAAGGATTTTGCCTCGCGTATGAAGGACAATGACGTGCGGGGTGCGGCGGCCGAAAACATCGCCGAGGGCCGCTTCGACCTCGAGAAACTGTTCGACATCTGGATGCATTCGGACGGACACCGCCGCAACATGCTCGATCCGGATTTCAGCCGCTTTGGCCTGGCCTATGTGCGCGACGGCCGCGATCCCGCCCTGCGTTACTGGGCGCTGGTGTTGGGCCGTTGAAAGGCGGTCGGCTGAGATCAGCGACTTTATCAATCCATGTGGGCCGCGGGCGCCCCGCCCGCGGGCGCCGCCTTGGGCTTGCGCAGCAGAATGACGAACGGGATCGCGGCCAACGTCATCACCATCAGGATCTTGAAGTCGTTGATATAGGAAATCATCATCGCCTGGGCATTCACCGCACGGTCGACCTGGGAAAGTGCTGCGGGATTGCCGGCGGCGGCCGCCGGAGAAGCGGCCCACAGGTTCGGGTTGTACGGGTTGATGAAGGCCGACAGCTCGGTGTGGTTGATCTGGGTGTTGCGCACCATCAGCGCCGCGACCACCGATACGCCGATGGACGAACCCAGATTGCGCACCAGGCTGAACAGCGAGGTGGCGTCGGTGCGGTAGCGCGCGTCCAGCGTGGCGAAGGCGACCGTCGACAGCGGCACGAACACCATGCCCATGCCGAGGCCCTGGATGACGCCCGAGGAGATGATCAGCCAATTGTCCATCTGCGGCGTGAAGCTCGCCATCGTATAGAGCGACTGCGCGGTGAGCAGGAAGCCGATGGCGACGAGGATCCTGGCATCGATCCTGTGCATGATGCGGCCGACGACGAGCATGGAAATCATCGTGCCGATGCCGCGCGGCCCCAGCACTACGCCGATCGTCACGGTCGGATAGCCGAAGATGTTGGCAAGCATAGGCGGCAGCAGCGACATCGAGGCCAGGATCAGCACGCCCATGACGAAGATGAACCCCAGCCCGGTCACGAAATTGCGGTCGAGGAATATCTTCGGATCGATGAAGGGGTGCTCGGCCGTCACCGTGTGGATGATGAACACCCAGAAGCCGGTGAGCGACAGGGCGAGTTCGATCCAGATCTCGGCCGAGTTGAACCAGTCGACCTCGCCGCCGCGATCGAGCAGAAGCTGCAGCGCGCCGACGCCGAGCGAGAGCATGGCGAAGCCGAAGAAGTCGAAGCCGCGCACGCGCTTGGCGATGACGGGGAGATAGGCGGCCATGCCGAGGAAGGCGAGGATGCCGACCGGCAGGTTGATGAAAAACACCCAGCGCCAGTTGAAGTTTTCCGTCAGCCAGCCGCCGAGCGTCGGCCCCAGGATCGGCCCGAGCATGATGCCGGCGCCCCAGATGGCCATCGCCTGGCCATGGCGCTCCTTCGGATTGATGTCGAGCAGGAAGGTCTGCGACAGCGGCACGATGGCCGCGCCGAACACGCCCTGCAGCAGGCGGAAGAGCACTATGGTCTCGAGGCTCCAGGCGAGACCGCAGAGCATCGAAAAGATGGTGAAGCCGACGACGGCGGTGAGGAACAGCTCCTTACGGCCGAGCCTGTCTGCGAGCCAGCCGGTAACCGGCGTCATGATCGCCGCGGCCACGATATAGGAGGTCAGCACCCAGTTGATGTTGTCGGGCGACGCGCCGAGGTCGCCGGTCATGGTCGGCAGCGCGACATTGGCGATCGTGGTATCGAGCGCCTGCATGATCGTCGCCAGCATCAGCGCGACTGTGATCAGTCCGCGGTGCGGTACTTCCTTGAAAGCTTCGGGCGTGCTCATGATGCTGAACTTCCAGCAGGTAACAAAAACATGTACGTTAGAGCATGATGCCAAAAAAGTATGAAGCGGCTTTCGGGCGCCATCATTCTCTATCTCTCTGATTTAGAGGCGGACTTAGATTCCGGTCGAACAGGCCTGAAATCATCCGGCTCTAGGTTTCCGGGCGGCAAAGCATCCCGTTGAGAGACTTTCATCGCGGTGGGACGCGACGATCGATGTGGGGGTTACATCGACCGAAAGTCTCTGTTGGAGCGGATGCCTGCCGCCCGGAAACCTGAGGACCGACGGGTCCGTGGCCGGGCCTCAGCTTTCGAGCGAGCCGCCATGGGCTTGCCCTGCTGGTCCTTGCCACGTCTCCACCGGACCAATCCCTCAATGCCCGCCGGATCGCCACGGGCTTCGCTGTCTTTACTGCGCCTGCTCCCCTGCCGTGGCGTGACCGAAGATCGACGGCAGGCCGCGCGCCACGCCGGTATCGACCGTGACGGTGGCGCTCATGCCGGTGCGCAGCGCCATCTTGGCGTCGGGATCGGTCAACTCCAGGCGCACGGGAATGCGCTGCGTGACCTTGACCCAGTTGCCGGTAGCGTTTTGCGCGGGCAGCAACGAGAACTCCGCGCCCGTTCCGGCGCCAATCGCCTTGACGGTCGCCTCGAAGGTGCGGCCGGGATAGGTGTCGACGACGATCTCGGCCTTCTGGCCCGGCTTCATATTGGCCAGCTGGGTCTCCTTGAAATTCGCGTCGATCCAGGTGTCGCCGGTCTCGACGAGCGCGAACAGCGGTGTCCCGACCGAAACATACTGGCCGACTTTGAACGAGGCGGCCTGGTAGACGACCCCGTCCGCCGGCGCCTTGACCGTCGTCTGCGCCAGATCGTAGGCGGCCTTGTCGCGCGCGGCGAGCGCCGCCATCACGGTCGGATGCTTGTCGGTCTCGATGTCCGGATTGCCGCCGAGTGCTGCCTTGGCGCTGACGATGCCCTGCTGGGCGACGGCCAACTGCTGCTTGGCCTTGTCCAGATCGTTGCGGGCCTCGTCGAGCGAGGACTTGGCGTTGATGCCTTTTTGCGCAAGATCGGCGGCGCGGTCATATTGCGACTGCGCATAATCGACCTCGCTGCTCGCCGATCTCTCCTGCGCCATCGCCTGGCTGTAGGCGGCGCGCAGCTGCTCGACATTGAGGCGCGCGGCGGCGACCGCCGCGTTGGCCTGGGCGAGCGCGATCTTGTAAGGCTCGGGATCGATGACGAAGAGAAGGTCGCCCTGCTTGACCAGCTGGTTGTCGGCGATGCCGACCTGGACGATACGGCCGGCCGTGTCGGAGGCGACCGAAATCCTGGCCTGCTGCAGGTTGGCGTTCTCGGTTTCCTGGTAGCGGCCACCCGTCACCCAGACATAGGAGCCGCCGGCAAGCAGGGCCAGCGGCAGGGCAACCATCAGCAGGAAGCGGCCGAGGCGGCGCTTCTTCTTCGGCGCCGGTGCCGGCTGCGGCTCGGGAACCGCCGCGACCGGAGCGGCCGCCGGCTGCGCCGGGGCTTCTGCAACCGGCTGCGCCGGCGCAAGCTTGGTGACGTTGTCGTCTTCTATCTTGGCTGCCGCATTCATGCTGCTGCCCCTTCCGTATTCTTGATCTTTTCCAGGGACGACGTCTCGCCATCCGTCAGATTCTGCACGATGGTATCCAGCACGCGGATCAGGACGCGGCGCTCTTCCGCCGACACGCCGGTCAGCGATTCCTCATAGACCTCGCCGGCCAGGCTCTTGACGTCGGCATAGGCCGCGTTTGCCTTCTCGGTCGGGAAGATCATGCGCACGCGCCGGTCAGTCGCGTCCTGGCGACGCTCGATCCAGCCGCCCTCCTCCATGCGGTCGACAAGCCGGGAGACGCTGATCGGCTCGATTTCGAGGAGCTCGGCAAGCCGCGCCTGCGCGACGCCCGCCTCCTTGGCAACGCGCACGAGCAGGCGCCACTGCGCCGAGGAAAGACCCAACCCACTGGCGCGCGCCTCGAAACGCTTGCGCATCAGGCGCTGCACGTCGTGGATCAAGAATCCCAGTCTGTCGATACCATCTGAAACCATGAGCGATACATATAATAAGCGTGCTCACTATTCAAGAGGCAGCTTTGTTCCAGAAGCTGGCAAATCGACATGGCAGCAGACAAAGCCGGTTACGGTTAGCGATCGATGAAAGTGCGGTGCGAGGTGCCATGCGGCCAAGAGATCATGGCCGTTGGCGAACCAGCATGGTGACGACGAAGAAGGCGCCAAGCGAGGTCGTGATGATGCCGATCGGCAGTTCCTGCGGCGGCAAAAGCGTGCGGGCAACTCGTTTCGACTTCGCTCGAAGCGCAATTTCGATCAAACTGGCCGGCGGCACAGGGGCTGGTGTCCCCCGCCAAACTGCGAGGAGCCATGAACCCGGGTTCTGCGCACGCTAGCGCCTTTCGGCTCGCTCATGGTAAAGGTTGCGCCGTGGATCGGGGGATCACGCAATGCCGACGCTCTATGCGCTTAAGCCGGCCTTCCAGGACAGGCTGCGGCCGCTTGTCGACCGGCTGGCGGCAATGGGCGTGACCGCCAATTCGATCACCATGCTGGCAGCCGCCCTGTCGATCGCGACCGGCGTGGCGATCGCGATGGCGCCCGGCTCGCGCCTTCTTCTGCTGCTCGTCCCCCTGGTGCTGTTCATGCGCATGGCGCTCAACGCCATGGACGGCATGCTGGCGCGTGAGCATGGCCAGGCCTCGACCCTTGGCATGTATCTCAACGAAATCTGCGATGTCGTGTCCGACCTCGCGCTGATCCTGCCGTTTGCGGCTTTCCCGCAGTTTGGCGCCTGGGCCGTCGTTGCCTTTGCCGTTGCAGCGATGCTCGCCGAATTCGCCGGCGTGCTCGGCGTCGCTGCCGGGACAGGGCGCAACTATGCCGGGCCGTTCGGCAAGAGCGACAG
This sequence comes from Mesorhizobium sp. CA8, assembly GCF_020164955.1. Lineage (GTDB taxonomy): Bacteria > Pseudomonadota > Alphaproteobacteria > Rhizobiales > Rhizobiaceae > Mesorhizobium. The sequence goes on along the minus strand of NZ_JAIUHG010000023.1, from coordinate 19,563 downwards.
GGCGCTGGGGCTCGGCGTGGTCGCAGCTTTGTGCGCCATAGGTTTCTGGCCGGCCTCGATCGCGCCTTTTGTGTTTCCGGCCATGGCTACGCTTTCGCTGCTGACCGCCATCAATCGGATACGCACCGGCCTTACTGGCAACACCGGCTAAGCATCAAGGGCTCGCCATGCCATCCGGGGGAAACGCCATGCTTCACGAAGAGATTGCAGCCGCGCCCGCGGAAGAACTTGCGCGGCAGGCGCAGGAACGCAGCTTCCGCAGCCATGACGGCACGGAGATCTTTTACCGTTACTGGCCGGCGGTATCGACCGAGGCAAAGGGCGCGGTCGTGCTCTTCCATCGTGGCCATGAGCATGGCGGCCGCATGGCGCATCTGGTCGACGAATTGCGCATGCCGGACCACGCCTTCTATGCCTGGGATGCGCGCGGCAACGGGCGCTCTGCCGGCGAGCGCGGCTATGCGCCGTCTTTCGCGGCGCTTGTGCGCGATATCGACTGTTTCATGCGCGAGATAGCCGCCAAAGACAGTTTTGGCACACAGGACATCGCGCTCATCGCGCAGTCGTTCGGCGCTGTGCTCGCCGCCGCCTGGGTGCACGACTATGCGCCGAAACTGCGCGCCATGGTGCTCGCGTCGCCCGCCTTCTCGGTCAAACTCTACGTGCCCTTCGCCAAGGAAGGCATCGCACTCTGGCAAAAGATCAAGGGACGCTTCTTCGTCAATTCCTACGTCAAGGCGAGCCTGCTCACCCATGACCCGGCGCGCATCGCCTCCTTCGAGAACGATCCGCTGATCACCAGGCCGATCGCCTCCAACATCCTGGTCGAGCTCTACCAGCATGCGGCGCGCATCGTCGTCGACGCCCGGGCCATCACCGTACCGACGCAGCTTCTTTTGTCGGGCAGCGACTGGGTGGTGCGGCACGGTCCTCAGCACGAATTCTTCGTCAATCTCGGCAGCCGCGTCAAAGAGCGGCATGTGCTGCCGGGCTTCTTCCACGACACGCTGGGCGAGCGCGACCGCGCCAAGGCGCTCGACCTGATCCGGCCTTTCCTCAAAGGGCAGTTCGCTTCGCCGGCCGAAGCTGTCGACCTGAAGCAGGCGGATCTCGCCGGTTATACGCGCGACGAGGCCGACTGGCTTGCCTCGCCGCTCGATCTCCTCTCGCCCAAGGGCCTCTACTGGGGCTTGAGCCGCGCCTTCATTCGTATCGGCAGCTGGTTTTCGCGCGGCATGAAGATCGGCGTCAGCACGGGCTTCGATTCCGGCTCGACGCTGGACTATGTCTACGAGAATGAAGCGCGCGGCATCGGGCCGATCGGCCGCATGGTCGACAGGACTTTCCTCGATGCCATCGGCTGGCGCGGCATCCGCCAGCGCAAGCTCCACCTCGAAGAGCTGATCGGCCAGGCGCTGGCAACGCTGAAGGCGTCCGGACGGCCAGGCCACATCCTCGACATCGCCGCCGGTCACGGCCGCTATGTGCTCGATGCGATCAGCAAGAGCTCGGAGCAGCCGGCCAGCGTGCGCCTGCAGGACTATTCCGACATCAATGTCGAGCTCGGCCGCAAACTGATCACCGAACGGCATATGCCGGCAGATGTCTCGTTCCGGCGTGCCGACGCGTTCGACGGCGACGGGCTGGCAGCGCTCGATCCGGCGCCGGATCTTGCGATCGTCTCCGGCCTCTACGAGCTCTTCTCGGACAATGCTCTGGTTACCCGCTCGCTGGGAGGCCTCGCCCGCGCCATGCGACCCGGCAGTCTGCTCATCTACACCAACCAGCCGTGGCATCCGCAGCTTGAAATGATCGCGCGCAGCCTGACCTCGCATCGCGGCGGCCAGGCCTGGGTGATGCGGCGGCGCACACAAGGCGAGATGGACCAGTTGGTGGAAGCAGCCGGCTTCGAGAAGCTCGACCGGCGCATCGACCAGTGGGGCATCTTCACCGTCTCGCTGGCAAGGCGGCTCTAGGAACCGTCCACGCATGCCCGCCAGCGCCGTGCCCCCGCCACTTTCAGCCATCGCCGAGCCCTATGGACCTGTCGTCCTGCGGGCAGCGCTTTGGCTCGCGTTTCTCGCGCCATTCTTCTATTCGACCTACGGCTTCGCCAACTGGCTGGCCTCGAAGCGCTTATATGTTGGCAGCATCGTTTTCCCCTGGGAGCACTACGTTCCGTTCATTGCCTGGACGATCGTGCCCTACTGGTCGATCAACCTGTTCTACGGTCTGTCGCTTCTGCTCAATGACACCCGGCAGGGCGTCGATCGGCTGGCCGGCCGCTACCTCACCGCCCAGGTCGTCGCCGTCTCCTGCTTCATCCTGTTTCCGCTGACCGCCACTTTCGTGCGGCCGGCAACGACCGGCCTGCCCGGCTTCCTGTTTGCCGTGCTCGGCGGATTCGACAAGCCGTTCAACCAGGCTCCTTCCCTGCATATCGCGCTTCTGGTGATCATCTGGGATCACTGGCGCCAACGCCTTTCCGGTCCCGTGCTCGCGCTCTGGCATTTTTGGTCCTTCCTGATCGGCGCCTCGGTGCTGACGACCTGGCAACACCATTTCATCGACATCCCGACCGGTGCGTTGCTCGGCTTCTTTGCGCTGTGGCTCTTTCCGGCTGAAGGAGAATTGCCCTTCACCGGTTTCCGCCTGACCGCCGACGTCAAGGCGCGGAGGCTTGCGCTCTCCTACGCGCTGGGCGCCGCTCTGGCGCTTGCCGGTGGAGCTGCCGGCGCCTTCTTCTCGGCTATAGCGCTTGTGCTTTTGTGGCCTTCGCTGGCACTGGCCATCGTCGCCTTTGGCTATGCCGGGGCCGGGCCAAAAGTGTTCCAAAAGACGGCTAACGGCCGTGTCTCGCTGGCAAGCCGCGTCCTGCTCTGGCCGTATCGGTTGGGCGCCAGGGCCAATGTCTGGGCCTGGACCCGCAAGCTGCCGCCGGTCGTTGCCGTCGCCGACGGCGTCTTCCTGGGGCGTTTTCCCGATGCTGCCGAAGCCGACGGCTTCGGCACGGTGATCGACCTTGCAGCCGAGCTGGAGCGGCCGCGCGATGCTATGGGACGATGGACGAGCTTTCCCATGCTCGATCTCCTTTCGCCCCCCGCCGATACACTCGACGAAGCGGTAGCGGCGATCGAGCCGGCGCGCAGGCAGGGCACGGTTCTGGTCTGCTGCGCGCTCGGCTTCCAGCGCAGCGCCACCGTGGTCGCCCAATGGCTGGTCACCAGCGGCCGCTCGCACACTCCAGCGCAGGCGCGCAAGCGGCTCGCCGCATCCGGCCGGCCGGTGCATCTTCCGGTCGGCCTGGACGAGCCAGCATGAGCGACGACGCCTATCAGCGCGATACTGCCGCCTTTGCCGCGATGCTGGTGAAGCAGGCCGCATGGCCGGCCGCGCTCGTGATCGCCGTCGACAGCATCGCGCCGCTCGTCGCTTCGGCTCGCGGCGCGCTCCACGCGCCCCTCGCGGTGCTGGCGCTGGTGGTCGCGGCGGCCAGCGCCGTCGTGGTGCTTGGACTTTCCACGCTCCTCCTTTTCGACGCACTGCTGTTTCGTTTGATGGCGAGCCATGGCGACGAAGTGTCGGGCGGCAGCGCAGTCGACGACATGCTGGCGCGCATGCGGCTGAAGCCCGCTTCGCTAACGCCGCGTCCGCTGGAAGAGCGGGTCGCGGGAACGCGAAAACTGCTCGCTCGCCAGCGCATCGCCTTCGCAATCTTCGTCGTCGCGTTCCTCACCGCCGGTTTCTGGATGCCCCGATGAGCAAGCTTGCGCTGCGCACCTACACCTTGCTGCAGACGGCGACATCGGTCGGCCTGTCGGCGCTGGCCTGGGCGGTCACCGGCGTGCGGCCGATCTGGAACGGCAGCCAGCCGTCTGACCGTCAGCGCATTTATTTCGCCAACCATACCAGCCATGGCGATTTCATCCTTCTGGCCGCCTGCCTGAGCGAAACGGAGCGCGCCAAGACGCACGCCATCGCCGCTGCCGAATATTGGGGCAAGTCGCGGCTGCGCCGTTTCATCGCCGAGGACATGCTCTCCTCCGTGCTGATCAGCCGGCAGTGGACAAGCGAGGCGGAGCACCCGATCTCGATCATGCTCTCCGTGCTCGATCAGGGCCATTCGCTGATCATCTTCCCGGAAGGCACCCGGAACACCAGCGACGAGCTGCTGCCCTTCCGCTCGGGGCTCTACAATCTGTCGATGGCGCGACCGGACGTCGAGCTGATCCCCTGCTGGATCGAGAACATGTCGCGCGTGTTGCCCAAAGGCCAGTTCCTGCCGGTGCCGCTGCTTTGCCGCGTTGTCTTCGGCGCCCCTGTGACGGTGGCGCCCGGCGAGGAACGCCGCGCTTTTCTGCAGCGCGCCCGCGCCGAGCTTATGGCGCTCAACCCGCGCCCCGACCGAGACGATTAATGCGCCACGAAATCAGCATTTTGATCATCGGCCTTTTCGTGGTGCTGAGCACCGCCAGCGTCACCGCCGGCATCCTTTCGATGCGCGCACCGAAGCCGCTGAGCGCGACGCTGGTCAACCTTACCCAGCGCATCAACGCCTGGTGGGTGATGGTGGCGCTGATGACGGTCGCCTTCTTCTTCGGCCGCTACGGCATGACCATCCTGTTCGCGTTGATCTCGTTCGCGGCGCTGCGCGAATTCGTGACGCTGACGCATAGCCGGCGCAGCGACCACTGGGTGCTGCTCGGCATGTTCGGCATCGTTATCCCGTTCCAATACTGGCTGGTGTGGACTGCCTGGTACGGTCTCTTCGTGATCTTCATCCCGGTTTACTGCTTCCTGCTGATGCCGGCGATCACGGCGCTGCACGGCGACACAGAACGTTTTCTCGAGCGCGTCTCGGCCCAGCAATGGGCGATCATGATCTCGGTCTATTGCGTCAGTCACGTGCCCGCTTTGCTGACGCTCGACGTGCCGGGTTTCGAAGACCGCAACCTGCTTCTCATCGCCTTCCTGATCATCGTCGTGCAAGGCAGCGATGTGCTGCAGTATATTTTCGGCAAGCTGTTCGGAAAGCACCGCTTCTCGCCGACCGTCTCGCCGTCGAAGACCTGGGAAGGCCTGATTGGCGGGCTGGTGGCGTCGAGCCTGCTTGGCGCGCTCTTGTCCTTCATCACGCCGTTCTCGCCGCTGCAGGCCTCGGCCGTCGCCTTCGTCGCCTGCACGATGGGATTCCTCGGAGGACTCGTCGCCTCGGCGATCAAGCGCGACCAGGGCGTCAAGGATTGGGGGCACCTGATCGAGGGCCATGGCGGCATGCTCGACCGCACCGACAGCCTGGTCTTCGCCGCGCCGATCTTCTTTCACATCGTGCGCTATTTCTGGACCGTGTGATCGCCTGCCGGCAATGCACCGATCGGCAGTTCCTGCGCGGCAGCGTGCGGCAGACTTTGCGCTCGAAGCGCAATTTCGATCAAACTGGCTGGCGGCGCAGGGGCTAGTGTCGTCCCGCCAAAAAATGCGAGGAGCCATGAACCCGACCGAGAAAGCGCTGTGGTTCGTCGAAAGCCATCTGCCCGACGCCATCAGCCTCGACGAGATAGCGGCAAGCAGCGGCGTGTCGCGCTTCCACGTGACGCGCGCCTTCGGCGCGGCCACGGGACGGTCCGTGATGGGTTATATGCGAGCGCGTCGCTTGAGCGAAGCGGCGCGCAAGCTGGCCGGCGGCGCGCGCGACATTCTTTCGGTCGCGCTCGATGCCGGCTATAGCTCGCATGAGGCGTTCACGCGGGCTTTTCGCGAGCAATTCGGCACCACGCCGGAGCTGGTGCGCGCGCAAGGCTCGACCGAAAACCTGGACCTTGTGGAGCCCATTCTGATGGACAGTTCGCTTCTCACCACACTCGAGCCGCCGCGCTTCGAGACCAGCCGCCCTTTCCTCGTCGCCGGCCTCGGCGAGCGCTACAGCTGCGAGACCAGCGCCGGCATTCCGATGCAGTGGCAGCGCTTCGCCCCCTATATCGGCAACATTCCGGGCGAAGTGCCCGGCGTCTTCTACGGCGTGTGCACGAATGGCGACGATGCCGGCAGTTTCGACTATGTCGTCGGCGTCGAGGTGACGGATTTCTCCGACCTGCCGAAGGATTTCTACCGCGTGCGGGTGCCGGCGCAGAAATATGCGGTGTTCTCGCATCGCGAGCACATCTCGACCATCCGCCGGACCGTCAACACGATCTGGAACAGCTGGCTGCCGTCCTCCGGCCACGAGATCGCCGATGCGCCCGAGTTCGAGCTCTACGGGCCCGAATTCGACGCGCGCACCGGCAATGGCGGGCTGGAGATCTGGGTGCCGGTCAAGGGGTGAGTGCGGGTTCCCTCGTGGGAGAAGGAGGACTATAGCTCCAGGTTCCACGTTTGCCCGACAAGATCCTTGCCGAAGGAATGGTGGCGTTCCTCGTCGACCAGCTTGAAGCCCGCGGCCTGATAGATGCGGCGGGCCGAGCCAAGGATGTCGTTGGTCCACAGCGTCAGCGTCTTGTAGCCCTTGGCGCGCGCGAAGGTGATGCATTCGTCGACCAGCCGCCGGCCAATGCCAAGGCCGCGCGCCGACGGTTCGACATAGAGCAGCCTGAGCTTGGCGACCTTGGGCGATTTGCGCATGACGAAGACCGAGCCGACCACCTCGCCTTCGCGCTCGGCGATCCAGCTGCGCTCCCATTGCGGGACGAAATTCTTGACGAACTCACCGAGGGTCTCAGCGACCAGCGCCTCGTAGGTTTCGTCCCAGCCATAGTCCTGCGCGTAGATGAGGCCCTGGCGGTGTGTGATCCAGCCGATGTCGCCAACCTGCAGCGGCCGCAGGATATAAGGCACCTTGGGTTCGGGCCTGTCGCCGAGCAGGTCCTGCACGGTGCGCATGGCCTTGACCAGCCGGTCCTGTTCGGCCGGGGCCAGCCGATCGAGCAGCGCGCGCACCTGGTCGTGCGAATCCTGGTTGAGCGGCGCGAAGGCCTCTCTGCCGGCCTGCGTCAGCGCGATCGAGGCGCGGCGCGCGTCGGTCTCACTGGCTTCGCGTCCGACCAGGCCGCGCTCCTCGAATTTCTTCAAGAGCCGGCTGACATAGCCGGGGTCGAGGCCCAGGTCGCGCACCAGGTCGCTTGCGACTAGCCCATCGCGATGGGCGAGCTCGTAAATCACGCGCGCCTCGGTCAGGGAGAACGAACTTTTCAGCAGACCCTCGTCGAGCAGGCCGAGCTGGCGGGTATAGAAGCGGTTGAAGGCGCGCACCGCATCGATACGGTCCTTGCCGGGGTGATTGTGGATGGTCATGGGAAATCCTCCTGTCATGGACAGGATCAACCATTTAGTTGACTGAGTCAATAAATATGGGGAGCGGGACACTACACAACTTCGTCATTCCAGGGCGGAGCAAGGAGCGAAGCGACGCCCAGTTGCGGAGGCTAATGCCAATCGCGACCGCAGCGGCCTCACCCCATTGGCAGCACTGGCCAGAACTCCACGATGCGGCCACCGGAAAACACAGCGATCGAGCCGAAATGTTGCAGCACCGCCTCGCTCTGCATCGGCCGCAGGAAGGCATAGTCGCCGGGCTTCACATCGGCGCCTGCCGGCAGGCCCATGAATTGCTGGTTGGACGATAGGCCGATCAGTCCGTTCGGCTTCATGCCTTCAGGAAACACCGGCTCGGCCATCCATTTGCCGCCATAGAGGTAGCAGCCCTTGCGCGGGAAGAGGCCAAGCGCCTGCAGCGTGCGTGAAACCGCCGGCGGGCCGGGCAGCATCGGATCGAGCGCCTTGAGGATCGGGGTGGCGATGAAGGCCGCTGGCTGGAAGCCTGCCAGCCCGGGCGTGTCGAAATCCTTGGGCAGCACGAAGGCCGAGCCGATCGACACTTCGTTGGTGACGCCGCCGCCATGCAGCAGCGCCGTCTTGGAGCCGCCGATGTTGAGGATGCGGCGCTGGTCCGGATCGAGGGCACCGACGAACTCCGCGGCCTTGGCAGATGCCTGCTTCAGCGCCTTGGCCGCGCCGCCGAACAAACCGGGTATTTCCGGCGCATGCGCCTCATAGGCCATGATGCCTTCGCAGTGCAGACCCTTTGGAATCGGGAGCGCGTTAATCTCGGCGGGATCGCGAAAGCCGCCGCGATGCAGGCCGACATCGACCTCGAAAACGAAGGGCAGGTCGGTGTCGAGCGCAGCGGCCAAGGCGCCGTAGTCGGCCAGCCGCTCCGGCGTGTCGATCAGCCAGCAGACGCGCGACCACCAGCCGGCGCCGCCTCTGGTCAGCGCGGCCCTGGCGGCGCCGACCGGCATCGGCTTGCCGTAGAGCAGGTCGGCCCCGGGAAAGGCGTCGAGCACGGCCTGCGTCAACGGCGGATGGAAGGTCATGAAGCGGTTGGTTTCGAGTGCTCGCGCGATATGCGAGAGCAGCGGCATGCAAGGCAGCGATTTGTCGACCAGCCGCACCGCAAGGCCCCGCGCCAGCCTCTCCTTCACCAGCGCGATGTTGCCGTCCAGCCGGTCGCGGTCGAGGACAAGGCAGGGCCGGAAAACCTCGGCGGCCCTCAATGCATCGGACAGGGCGGCGAAATAGGTGCTCATTGTCGGATGCCGAACAGGTCGGCCATGTAGGGCGAGACGAAGCGGTTTTGCGGATCGATGTCGCGCCGCACCGCCATCGCGTCGTCCCAACGCGGATAAAGCTTCTTGAATTCCGCCGCCTTCAGGTTGTGCATCTTTCCCCAGTGCGGCCTGCCGCCATACTTGCGGAAAATGGGTTCGGCGGCGCGCATGAAAGGCAGCGGATCATTCGCCGCATCATGGTGGACGGCGATCGAGCAGGTCAGCCTTTTGTAGAAAGGCGAAAGCCAGAACTCGTCGGGGGCCACCGAACGCACCTCCATCGGGAAATAGACTTCCGGAAAGTGCTTTTCCGTCAGCGCGATGATTTCGGCCAACGCCTTGGGACCTTCCTCGTAAGGCAGGTGGTACTCCATCTCGTTGAATTTGGTGCGGCGGTCGCTGGCGTAGACGTTGAGCCAGTCCTGCACATAGTCTTCCGCTGGCACTTTCCTCACCGCACCATTGATCAACGCGCGGCGCAGCGACGGCAGCCAGCGCAACGCGGTGCGCAGCTTGCGCAAAGTCGCCAGCCCTTCCTCGTCGTCTTCGGTCGGCCGCGTCGTTGGCGCCGCGTCGCTGAGATCGCTGGCGATGAACTGGGCGTAGCCGGAGAACGGGATGTAGTAGAACTCGGCCGAGCGATGCGCGGCCATCATCGTCTCGAAGTTTTTGAGCATGTCGCCGATCGGCAGCACCCATTTGCGGCGGCGCAGCCGATAGGTCGCGATGTTGTTCATCGTCACTTCGGTCAGCACGCCGAAGCTGCCCAGCGCGACGCCGGTGGCGTGGATCATGTCCAGGCCACCCGCCCGGCTGAACTCGCGCAGCTCGCCTTGTCCATCGATGAGCTGCACCGCCTCCAACCGCGTGTGATAGGCGCCGAGCGTCGGGCCGGAGCCATGCGTTGCCGTGCCTAACGCGCCGCCGATCGCCTGCTTGTCGATGTCGCCCATATTGGGCAGGCCCTGGCCGATATCCTGCAGGATGCGCATCAGCGCTCCGAGCTTGGTTCCCGCCCTCACCCGCGCCCGGTTGTTCGCGGCATCGTGCGAGACCAGGCCCTCGATCTTCTCCAGCGAGACGATGGTGCCCTCGGACTGCACCAGCGGCGTGAAGGAATGGCCGGCACCGGCGACGCGCAGCGGACCAGGCGCCGAGCGCACCAGTTCGGCCAGCTCGCCGGCATCGGCTGGCGTCGCGATCAATTTCGGGGAAGCCGTGACGAAGCCGGACCAGTTGCTCCAGGCGGTTGCCATCTTGATCCCTCCGGCTCAGGCCCGGCCGCGCCGCCGCGCGATCAGCACGAAGATGCCGAGCAAAAGCACGCTGGCCAAAGCGGTGGCGGCGGCGAATTCCGGCACGGGCCGGAAGTTCGTGCCGTCAATCAGTAGCGAGGCGGCGATCGGACCGATGGCGAGGCCGAAGAGCTGGGCGGCCGGCACCAGCAATACGGCGTTGCGCGTCTCGTCAGCGGTGATCGCGAGCCGGATCTGGTAAGGCACGATGAAGAGCAGGATGAAGCCCATTACCAGCGCCACCGCCCAGAACACCGAAAGACCCGGACCGGACGCAAGCAGCAGCGAGCTGATCGCCGCGACGATCCCGATGACGGTGATGGCGAAACGATAGTCGATGCGCGCCTCGAAGATTGTCGCGGTCATCGCGCCGATCACTTGCGCGGCAAGGCTCGCCGAAACCATCAGGCCGACGGTGCGGCCATCAATGCCGAACTGCGCGCCGATGGGCTCGAGAAAGGCCCAGACGGCGCCGAAGAACATGAAATAGCAGAAGATAGACAGCAGCGCGGTGATCGCCGGCACAGTCGCCACATTGGTGAACTGCTCTTCCTTGGGCAGTTCAGCATAGTCGTCCGGCACGGTCCAGGCGACGGCGAGCGAAAGCAGGCAGACGATGCCGAGCGCGATGAAGCCGCCGGCCGAGCCCGCTCGCGGCACGGCAAAGAGCGCGAGGATCAGCGCCAGCGCGCATTGCGCCAGGGTCTGCAGCGTAACGAAATAGCCGCCGATGCGCTCGGCTCGGCGCGAGCGGGCGATCAGCTCCGTCGCGACGGCGACCAGCCCGCCCTCCGCGAGGCCGGCCAGCGTGCGCGCGCCGATCAGCGCATTGGGGCTGCCGGCATAAGCGGTCCAGGCATTGGCGAATGCCAGCAGCATGAGCAGCGCCGCGCTCTTCCAGCGCATGTTGCGCGCCGGCAAGAGCATCGCCACGACGCCCGATCCGATGGCGATGGCAATCATCTCGGCGGTGGCGACCAGCGCCAGCTCGTCGCCGGTGACGTGACCTTCGCTGTAGAGCGCGCCGAGCAGCACCGGCTGCAAGCCGAGGATGAGCAGGCCGACCGAGCCGATCCAAAGCGCCGAGGCCAGTTGCAGGCCGGTCGGATTGCCGACAAGCCAATCGCCATTTTCCGCCTGCACGGCTTGCGATGCGGTCACGAGGCGCCCTCCGTTGCAGCTCGATCGGAAAACTGACAAGTTGTCAGCATTTAGCGAAACTGATACTTGATCATGTTTCTTGTCAACCGCGAATTTGCACTCTCGTGAGAGATTTGGCGCATGACGCAGATAAAGCGAAAAGCGACCGAACCGCGGCGCAGGCCCAAACAGGAGCGCAGCCGCGAGCGCATCGACGCGATCCTGGCCACGACCATGCGGCTGATCGGCGAAAAGGGCATCGACGCGGTGACGATGAAGGAAGTAGGCGCGCTGGCCGGCGGGCCGATCGCCACCGTCTATCACTACTTCCCGAGTAAATCGGCGATCCTGGCGACGCTCTACGAGCGTTTTTCAGAGGAAAGCCGAACGCGCTTCGGCGCGATCATCGCCGGGATCCGACGGCTGGACGACGTGACCGCCGCGGCCGACCGCCTGCTCGACGACTATTACAGCCGCGTGGCGGCGGACCCCGCCATCCAGGATCTGCAGAATGCCATCCAGGCCGACAAGGCGCTGCAGCACCTCGACATCGCCGAGACGCGGCACCAGGCGAAGATGTTCTGTGATCATGTCGCGCCGATGCTGAAGTCCGAGCAGCGCGAGGCGTTCGGACGCGTCGTGTTCCTGATCTTCCAGCTCGCCGGCGGCGTCGTGCGGCTGGCGCTGACACAGGACAAGGAAGAAGGCCGGCGCACGATCGACGATTACCGCTCGATCATCCACGCGCAGTTGCGATTGTTTCTCTGAGCGCGATCAGGGATCCAGCTTCGGTCCCAGAATCTCCACCAGCCAATCGACGAACACCCTTACCCTTGGCGAAAGCTGGCGGCTCGGCGGATAGAGCACCGAGATCGGTGTCGGCGTCGGAGGATTGCCGGGCAGCACCTCGACCAGCCGGCCGGCATCAAAGTCGGCGGCGAAGCGGCGGCGCGGCGCCTGATAGAGGCCAAAACCCTGGCGCACCAGCGTGGCGGCGGTGTCGGAATTGGAGACCGTAACGCGCGACGGCAGGACGACCTCGCGGATCTTGCCATCGACGGTGAACTCCAGCGGCATCACCTGGCCGGTGCGGGACGAGACGAAGCCGATCATGATGTGCCCGGCAAGTTCGTCCAGTGAGCGCGGCAGGCCGTGGCGCTCGACATAGGCGGCGCTGGCGACCGTCGCCTCGCGCGCCATGCCGATGCGACGCGCGATCATGTCGCTGTCGGGGAGCGTGCCGGCGCGGACCACGCAGTCGACGCCCTCGCGCACTAGGTCGACGAAGCGGTCGCCCTCGCCGATATGCACGCTCAGCCCGGGATAGCAGGCGAGCAACGCCGGCAGTTCCGGGATGACCAAGGTTCGGGCCATGTTGCCGTTGATGTCGATGCTCAGCCGCCCGCGCACCTCATGCGCGCCGAAGCCGCCTTCGGCATCCTCGATGTCGGCGAGGATGCCGATGCAGCGCTCGTAGTAGGCTTCGCCGTCGAGCGTCGTGGTGACATGGCGCGTGGTGCGGCGAAGCAACTGCACGCCGAGCCGCTCTTCGAGCTGCTTGATCGCGGCGGTGGCGCTGGAGCGCGGCAGGCTAAGATCGGCGGCGGCCGCAGTGAAGCTGCGCCGTTCCACGACGCGGGTGAAGAGCCGCATGCTGTCGAACCGGTCCATCGCTGATTGTTTGCACATACCGAATAGTGTTGGCAATCCATGGCCGATTATATTGGCCGATCGGGCGAGTATATGCATCTCCATCCATACAGAAGGAGATTTCGTCGTGACTACTCGTCCTATCGCTCTCATCACCGGCGGCAGCCGCGGCCTCGGCCGCAACACCGCCATCCACCTCGCCCGCCGGGGCGTCGACGTCATCGTCACCTATCGCTCGCGCGCCGACGAGGCGCAGGCGGCAATCGCCGAGATCGAAGCTGCCGGCGGCCGCGCGGCCGCGCTTGAGCTCGACGCCGGCGCCGTTGCCAGCTTCCCGGCTTTCATTGAAGCGTTGAAGAAGACGCTTCACGAGACTTGGCAGCGCGACCGCTTCGCCTATCTCGTCAACAATGCCGGCACCGGCCTGCGCAAGCCGATCGCCGAGACAACGGAAGAGGAATTCGACACGCTGATGAACATACACCTCAAGGGCGTGTTCTTCCTCACCCAGGCGCTGCTGCCGCTGATCAATGATGGCGGCCGCATCATCAACATCTCGAGCGGGCTCGCCCGCTTCGCGGCTCCCGGCTCATCCGCCTATGCGATGATGAAGGGCGGCATCGAGGTGTTCACGCGCTACCTTGCCAAGGAGCTCGGCCAGCGCGGCATCACCGCCAACACCGTGGCGCCCGGCGCGATCGCCACGGACTTCAATGGCGGCCATGTGCGCGACAATGCCGAGATCAACCGCATAGTGGCCGGCGTCACCGCGCTCGGCCGCGTCGGCGTCGCCGACGATATCGGGCCGATGATCGCCTCGTTGCTCTCCGACGACAATCGCTGGGTCAACGCCCAGCGTATCGAAGTGTCGGGCGGCATGAATATCTGAGCCCCGCGTGGATAATCGAGGAAGCACGCAGCGCTTCCTGTCGGTCCCGCGAAAACCGGCAGTCAGGGCGGTTCAACGAGAGCTGGACCGCCCTAACGCATGTATCATCAGGTCCTCGAAGCCGTCGGGCCGCCCCGAAGTTGACGGGCCTCGCCGATCCAACCCCAACCGGCGCACTCCCAACCGGGAGATCATGCGAGAAAAATTTCGCGCCGCCGCCCCATCGCGCGCGCCTTGACTCTCGCAATTCGCCAGCCTATTTCAGCGCGACGTTAGCACTCGCCTCTAGCGAGTGCTAACTGATGTCCGGCGGCCTCGCCGGATGGAGGAACAGTTCTCACCGTTCTCATTCGAGGAAGACAACATGGCAAAGTCCAAGTTCCGCCCGCTTCATGACCGCGTGGTCGTTCGCAGGGTCGAATCCGAATCCAAGACCGCCGGCGGGATCATCATCCCGGATACGGCGAAGGAGAAGCCGCAGGAAGGCGAGATCATCGCCGTCGGCTCCGGCGCCCGCGACGAAAGCGGCAAGCTCGTCCCGCTGGACGTCAAGGCCGGCGACCGCATCCTGTTCGGCAAGTGGTCGGGCACTGAAGTCAAGCTCAATGGCGAAGACCTTCTGATCATGAAGGAATCCGACATCATGGGCATCATCGGCTGATCATCGGCCTCACCTGAATCTTCATCTTCGGGCTCTTCCCGAGCCCCTGCCAGGAGCTAAAAAATGGCTGCCAAAGACGTAAAATTCTCCCGCGATGCCCGTGAGCGCATGCTGCGCGGTGTCAACATCCTCGCCGACGCGGTGAAGGTCACCCTCGGCCCGAAGGGCCGCAATGTCGTCATCGACAAGTCGTTCGGCGCCCCGCGCATCACCAAGGACGGCGTAACCGTCGCCAAGGAAATCGAGCTTGAGGACAAGTTCGAGAACATGGGCGCGCAGATGGTCCGCGAAGTCGCTTCGAAGACCAACGACATCGCCGGCGACGGCACCACGACCGCAACGGTTCTGGCGCAGTCGATCGTCCAGGAAGGCCATAAGGCGGTTGCCGCCGGCATGAACCCGATGGACCTGAAGCGCGGCATCGACCTCGCCGTCACCGAAGTCGTCACGGCACTCGGCAAGGCCGCCAAGAAGATCAAGACTTCCGAGGAAGTCGCCCAGGTCGGCACGATCTCGGCCAATGGCGACGAGTCGGTCGGCAAGATGATCGCGGAAGCGATGCAGAAGGTCGGCAACGAAGGCGTCATCACCGTCGAGGAAGCCAAGACTGCCGAAACCGAGCTGGAAGTCGTTGAAGGCATGCAGTTCGACCGCGGCTACCTGTCGCCTTACTTCGTCACCAACGCCGACAAGATGGTCGCCGATCTCGAGGATGCCTACATCCTGCTGCACGAGAAGAAGCTCTCCAACCTGCAAGCCATGCTGCCGGTCCTGGAAGCCGTCGTCCAGACCTCGAAGCCGCTGCTCATCATCTCGGAAGACGTCGAAGGCGAGGCCCTGGCCACGCTGGTCGTCAACAAGCTGCGCGGTGGCCTGAAGATCGCCGCCGTCAAGGCGCCGGGCTTCGGTGACCGCCGCAAGGCCATGCTGGAAGACATCGCCATCCTCACCGGTGGCCAGGTCATCTCGGAAGACCTCGGCATCAAGCTCGAGAATGTCGGTCTCAACATGCTCGGCCGCGCCAAGAAGGTGTCGATCTCCAAGGAGAACACCACCATCGTCGACGGCGCCGGCAAGAAGGCCGAGATCCAGGGCCGCGTCGCCCAGATCAAGCAGCAGATCGAGGAGACCACCTCGGACTACGACAAGGAGAAGCTGCAGGAACGCCTGGCGAAGCTCGCCGGCGGCGTTGCCGTGATCCGCGTCGGCGGTGCGACCGAAGTGGAAGTCAAGGAAAAGAAGGACCGCGTCGATGACGCCCTGAACGCGACCCGCGCGGCCGTGGAAGAAGGCATCGTCGCCGGCGGCGGCGTTGCGCTCCTGCGCGCTTCGGGCAACCTCAAGGCCACCGGCGCCAACTCCGATCAGGCCGCCGGCATCAACATCGTGCGTCGCGCGCTGCAGGCTCCGGCCCGCCAGATCGCGGCCAACGCCGGTGCGGAAGCCTCGATCGTCGCTGGCAAGATCCTCGACAACAAGGGCGCGACCTTCGGCTACAATGCCCAGACCGGCGAGTATGGCGACATGATCGCCATGGGCATCGTCGATCCGGTCAAAGTCGTGCGCACGGCTCTCCAGGACGCGGCCTCGGTCGCCGGCCTGCTCGTCACCACCGAAGCCATGATCGCCGAAGCTCCGAAGAAGGAGTCGGCTGGCGGCGGCATGCCTGGCGGCATGGGCGGCGGCGGCATGGGCGGCATGGGCGGCATGGATTTCTAAATCCAGGCTACCAAGCCAATGCATACGAAAGGGCGCCGAAAGGCGCCCTTTTTGTTTGCATTTGGAGATCCGAGTCCTCAGGCGGCACTTTCCGCCTGCCGTGCCACCTTGCCAGCCAGCACCGCTTGCTCGACCAGAGCCGCCACCTCGTCGGCCACCGCCTGGACCGGGCTACGGTCGCGGGTGGCGCGGGCGATCACCATCAGGCCTTCGAGCGAGGATTCGACCAGCAGCGCCAACGCCTGCGCGCGCCGCTCCGGCACCCCTGCCCGCATGAAAGCCTGGCGCAGCAGCCCGATCCACTGCTCGAAGGCTGAGCGGCAGATTTCAACCAGGTCCGGAACGTCGTTCGGTGCGTCGAGCACCACCGGCGCGACCGGGCAGCCGAGGGAGAACTCGTTCTCCTCCAGCATGCGGGCGACCGACTGGTAAATATGGTGGACGGCAACGGCGGGATCGCTTTCCTCCAACAGCGCCGCGCCCAGCCGCTCCGTCACATCGGCGACGCTGGCGCGCGTCACCTCGATGACAAGCTGGTCCTTGCCGCCGGGAAAATGAAAGTAGAGCGAACCGCGGGGTGCCGCGCTGGCGCTCAGAATGTCGTTCAGCGACGTGCCGTGATAGCCGCGCTGCCGGATGAGCAGCGCCGTCGCCTCGATCATGCGGGTACGTGTGTCCGTCGCCACGTCGACCTCTCAAATGTCAGCCTCTGTCAGGAGCTCGCATTATAGGGGTTGCTTCGAATATGACAATCGGTCTACATAATATGTAAATCGGTCTACATATCTTGGAGGCGGCAATGCGAACCTATCGGCTCGAGCAATTCGGCGAAATCGAGAAGCTGGCACTGCGCGAGTTGCCCACGCCCGAGCCAGGGGCAAACCAGATCCTGGTGCGTGTGCGGGCAACATCGCTCAACCGCCGCGACACGATGATCCTCAACGGCATCTATCCGCTCACGCCAAGCGCCGGCATCGTGCCACTGAGCGACGGGGCCGGCGAAGTCGTCGCGATCGGCAACGGCGTGACCCGCTTTGCCGTCGGCGACCGCGTCACCGGCAGCTACTTCGCGCGCTGGATCGACGGCCGCATGCATCCGGGCGTCATCGATCAGCTCGGCTGCACGCTGGACGGCATGCTCTCAGAATATGCGCTGCTCGACGAGCAATGGGCAGTACGGCTGCCCGACCATCTCTCATGGCAGGAAGCGGCGACCTTCGCCTGCGCCGGGCTGACCGCCTGGAGCGCGCTGACGGGCGCCGAGATTCCGAAGCCCGGACAATGGGTCCTGGTGATCGGCTCAGGCGGTGTTGCGCTGTTTGCCTTGCAGTTCGCCAAGCTCATGGGCTGCCGCGTGGCCGCTGTCACCTCGCGCGCCGAGAAGGCCGACAGGCTGCGGGCTCTCGGTGCCGACCTCGTCATCGCGGCGGCCGAAACGCCGGAATGGGGCATGAAGCTGCGCGAGGCGACCGGCGGCATCGATCTGGTCGTCGAGACCGGCGGCCCGGCCACCTTCGCGCAGTCGCTGATCGCCAGTTCGCTCTACGGCCGCATCGTGCTGCTGACCGTTCAGGACCAGAAGGGCAAGCCGGTCGAGATCCCGGGCGCCGTCTATCAGCGCAGCCTCGTCACCATCGGCCGACTGTTCGTCGGCAGCCGCAACGGACTGGAGGCAATGCTCGCCGCTGTCGCCACGCACCGGCTGAAGCCCATCATCGACAAGGTCTTCCCATTCGCCGAGGCGCGCGAGGCCTACCGCCATTTCCAGCAGGGCGACGTCTTCGGCAAGGTCGTCATCGACGGCGCGTGACCACCACGCTTTCCCGCAAACAGAGAGGAGATCAGTCATGACAATTCGAGAAGCCTCGGCCCAATGGCAGGGCACGCTCAAGGAAGGATCCGGCCGGCTGCGGCTGGGCAGCGGCGTGTTCGAAGGCGCCTATTCCTTCCCGTCGCGCTTCGAGAGCGGTCCGGGCACCAATCCGGAAGAACTGATCGCGGCCGCCCATGCCGGCTGCTACTCGATGGCGCTCACCGCCATACTCGGCGCCGAAGGCCATACGGCCGAGAACATCCATACGATCGCCAAGGTGCATCTCGGCGCCACTACGGCCGGGCCGACGCTCACCCGCATCGAGCTTGAAACTCAGGCCCGCGTTGCCGGCATCTCGGCGGAGGATTTCGAGCGGCTGGCGCAAAAGGCCAAGGCGGCCTGCCTCGTCTCACGGGCGCTCGCCGGCGTCGCAACCATCACGCTCAAGACGAGCCTCGTAGCTCAATGAAACGACAGGGAGAATATCCAATGACCCAGGAATTGATCATCGACATCGCCACGGCCAAGCGCTCCGCCGAGACGGCGGAAATCATGCGGCGCTACAACGACGTCTTCCAGCGTCACGATCCGGCGGCACTGGACGAATTGGTGGCGCAGGACTGAGTGATCGAGAACACCACGCCGGCGCCCGACGGTGCCCGCCGCACCGGCAAGACGGCTTGCGTCGAATTGTGGTCGGCGATCGCCACCGGACCCGGAACGCGCTTCGATATCGAAGAAACATTCGTCGCCGGCGACCGCGCCACGATCCGCTGGCGCTTCTGGATGGCCGATGGCAGATCGCTGCGCGGCGTCAACCTGATGCGTGTCGCGGATGGCAAAATCGTCGAGGCGATGGGCTATGTCAAAGGATAGGTGGCTCGCTTATCTGTCCGCCAATGCCAGCTTCGCCCCGAGCATGACGAAGGCGCCGGCGAAGGTGCGGCGCATCCAGGTCAGCACCTTCGGCCGCGACACGATGTGGCTGCGCACCGAGGCCGCGAACACGCCGTAGATGGCGAAGACGATGAAGGTCATCAGCATGAAGACGCCGGAGAGCTCCAGCATCTTGGGCAGCGCGTGCGGCTCGGTGGTGCTGACGAATTGCGGCAGGAAGGCGAAGAAGAAGATCGACAGTTTGGGGTTCAGGATGTTGACCAGGACGCCGGATGTGATGGTCCTTGCGGTCGAGCGCGGCACGGCATCCTCATCGATACTCAAGCCGCCCTTTTCCTTCAACGTGTTCCAGGCCATGTAGAGCAGATAGGCGACGCCGAGATATTTCAGCGTCTCGAAAGCGAGGGCGCTTGTGTGCAGCACAGCGGCGAGGCCGGTGATGGCGGCGGCCATATGCGGGATGATGCCCAGCGTGCAGGCGAAGGCGGCGATGATCGAAGCGCGCGCGCCGCGCGAGAGGCCGGCGCTCAGCGTATAGAGGACGCCGGTGCCTGGCGAAGCCACGATGATCAGCGACGTCAACAGGAATTCGATGCTCATGGATTTCCTCCGCAGCCCTGCCCGGCGCGAAGGTACCGACAGACGTGCGACCCGGCAAGCGGGTGGAGAGCGTGATTTTCCGTCTTGAGGGGGAGATGTCGCCGGAGGCGGCAGAGGGGGGCGCAGCGCACGGGGCGTCAACCTCTTGCGCGACAAGACGATGTTGGCGCTCCATGCGAGACGACCCCCTCTGACCGCTTCGCGGCCATCTCCCCCTCAAGGGCATAGGCGCTAAGATAGGTATTGCGGCGCGGAATCGGTTGTGATTCTACGCTGGAGATGACACACGAATCGCT
>NZ_JAIUHG010000022.1 GCF_020164955.1 Mesorhizobium sp. CA8 | reverse complement strand
ATCTGCAAGGCATGGGCCTCCCAGCCCGAACACTTCCGGCTCAATCCGCTCCAGCAAATGCCGGGACTAAACACCTACTGTAACGCATGTCGTCCAAATTGCGCAGTGTTTGAGCCAACGACAGGTATCGAAACAAAGACTTGGAGCGTCGCCTGAATCCATTCGTCGCGGCGCGCTTTAGGCACTGCTAGCCGCCATGGGGAGAAATCCCCATCACTTTCCTTTGCTGCATGGGGTCTATCCCCGAAGCGCGTCGACGGGCTGGTTCGCTACTCTTCTCCCATGGCTCAAGAAGCCGATGGAGACAGAGATGAACGGACGAACGGAAGCGATTTCAATTCACCAGGCAAAGCCGCAAGGCACGGGCGCAATCGGCATAGCGCAGACGAAGGCGCGTGCCGGTGCGCTGCTCGAACTCGGGACAGCCTTCATGAAACTTCAGGCTGACACCGCGCAGACGCAGCCGGGCGACGCGAACATCGACAGCGAGGAGCGTCCCGCGCCGCGAGAGGAGCATTTCGACGTCGTCGTCGTCGGCGCTGGCCAGAGCGGCCTTTCCGTCGGTTACTATCTGGCCCGCAAGGGGATAAAGTTCGTCATCCTGGAAGCTCGCCAGCGCGTCGGGGATATTTGGCGCGCGCGATGGGATTCGCTGCGCCTTTTCACGCCGGCGCGCTTCGACGGGCTGGTGGGCATGCGTTTTCCTGCCCCCGCTCATTCCTTTCCGACCAGGGATGAAATGGCCAATTATCTGGAAGCCTATGCCGAGAAATTCGCCTTGCCGGTACGCACGGGCACCAAGGTTGACGAGGTTAGTCGCCACGGCGAGCGTTATGTCGTCACCGCGGGCGCGAGCCGTTTCACCGCCGATCATGTCGTCATTGCCGCCGCGAGCTACCAGAAGCCGAAGCTTCCGGATTTCGCCGCGCTGCTTGATCCGGCGATACGGCAATTCCACTCGTCCGCCTACCAAAACCCGTCGCAGCTCAGGCCGGGCGGGGTACTTCTGGTCGGGGCCAGCAATTCAGGTGCGGAGATTGCCATGGACCTGGCTGGCACGCACCGCGTCTGGCTGGCCGGCCGGCATCCAGGCCACATTCCCGTGGCCTACAACGGCACCATCGCTCTCCGTGTGGTGATACCGTTCGTCTTCCGCGTCCTTCTGCACCGTCTGCTTTCGGTGGATACGCCGATCGGGCGCAGGGCAAGGCCAGCACATCTCGTCCATGGCCTGCCCCTGATCCGGGTAAAGCCGCAACACATGGACGCGGCCGGGATAAACCGGGTTGCGCGCGTCGCCGCCGTCAAGGACGGCAAGCCGGTGCTCGAAACCGGCGAGGCTCTCGAGGTCGAGAACGTAATCTGGTGCACCGGCTTCCGGCCCGGACTGGATTGGATCAAACTGCCGGTTTTTGATGAAAGCGGCCGGCCGGGGCAATATCGCGGGGCCGTTACCGGCGAACCTGGGCTCTATGTCTGTGGCCTGCCATTCCAGCACTCCCCCTCCTCGACAATGATCCACGGTGCGGAAAGGGACGCCGGTTACGTGGCGGATGCGATAAGCGAGCGGATGCGGATCGCCAAAAGCTAGAACAAAACGTAGACAGTTCTGGTCTTTCGCTCCCGAATCACTACATTCGGGGGCGATGTCGGGCTTTTCCGAAGACATGCCTTTTTTCGACGAACCGAATGCGCGGCCCGCTGCGGCCCCATCCGGCATAGCCGCGCGCGCCATGGCGGCGCGCAGCGGGCAGAACAGCGTGCCTGATTATCTCAAGGGCCTGAACCCGGAGCAGCGGCTCGCGGTCGAGACGACCGAAGGCCCGGTTCTGGTGCTCGCCGGCGCTGGCACCGGCAAGACGCGGGTGCTCACCACGCGCATTGCCCACATCCTTGCCACCGGCAGGGCCTTCCCTTCGCAGATCCTGGCCGTCACCTTCACCAACAAGGCCGCGCGCGAGATGAAGCAGCGCATCGGCATTCTGATCGGCGAAGGCAATGTCGAGGGCATGCCGTGGCTCGGCACCTTCCACTCGATCGGCGTGAAGCTGCTTCGCCGCCACGCCGAGCTTGCCGGGCTGAAATCGGATTTCACCATTCTCGACACCGACGACGTGGTGCGGCTGATCAAGCAATTGATCCAGGCCGAAGGGCTGGACGACAAGCGCTGGCCGGCCAAGACGTTCGCCCAGATGCTCGACAACTGGAAGAACAAGGGCCTTGGCCCCGACGAAATCGCGGAAGGCGATGCGCGCAGCTTCGGCAACGGCAAGGGTCGCCAGCTCTACAAGGCCTACCAGGAGCGGCTGCAGACGCTGAATTCCTGCGACTTCGGCGACCTGCTCTACCATCCGATCCGCATCTTCCGCGCCTATCCGGACGTGCTGAAGGAATATCACCGCAGGTTCAAATACATACTGGTCGACGAATACCAGGACACCAACACCGCGCAGTATATGTGGCTGCGGCTTCTGGCGCAGCGGCCCAATTCTGGGCGCAGCCCATCGGCCGAAGGCCGCAAGCCCGACCGGGCGTCGGCCGGCCAGGCCGCCCCCGCGGAGGCCAGCGAGCGAAGCGAGCGCGCGGCCGTGAGCGAGAACAAAGTCAATATCTGCTGCGTCGGCGACGACGACCAATCGATCTATGGCTGGCGCGGCGCCGAGGTCGACAACATCCTGCGCTTCGACAAGGATTTCCCGGGCGCCACCATCATCCGGCTGGAGCGCAACTATCGCTCCACCGCGCATATATTGGGCGCTGCCTCCCACCTCATCGCCCACAACGAGGGCCGCTTCGGCAAGACGCTGTTCACCGACCGCGACGACCCCGAGGACGATAAGGTGCATGTCCACGCCGCCTGGGACTCGGAGGAAGAGGCCAGGGCCATCGGCGACGCGATCGAGGCCTACCAGCGGCAGAAGCACAATCTCAACGAAATGGCGATCCTGGTGCGTGCCTCCTTCCAGATGCGCGCCTTCGAAGACCGCTTCATCACGCTGGGCTTGAACTACCGCGTCATCGGCGGCCCGCGCTTCTACGAGCGCCTGGAAATCCGCGACGCGCTTGCCTTCTTCCGCGTCGTCGCCAATGGCGGAGACGACCTCGCCTTCGAGCGCATCGTCAACGTGCCGAAGCGCGGGCTGGGCGAAGCCACCATCCGCCAGATCCATGACACGGCGCGCGCCATGCGCATCCCGATGCTGGAAGCGGCCGCGACGCTTGCCGAAAGCGACGAGCTGAAGCCGAAGCCGCGCGCCGCATTGCGTGAGGTCGCGGCCAATTTCGAGCGCTGGCAGAAGGCGCTGGAAACCACCCCGCACACCGAGCTTGCCGAGACCATTCTGGAGGAGAGCGGCTACACCGACATGTGGAAGAACGACCGTTCGGCGGAGGCGCCCGGGCGGCTGGAAAACCTCAAGGAGCTGATCCGCTCCATGGAGGAGTATGAATCGCTCCGTTCCTTCCTCGAGCATGTCGCGCTGGTGATGGAGGCCGAGCAGGGCGAGTCGCAAGATGCGGTCTCGATCATGACGCTGCATTCGGCCAAGGGTCTCGAATTCGAGACCGTCTTCCTGCCCGGCTGGGAGGAAGGCCTTTTTCCGCATCAGCGCGCGCTGGACGAAGGCGGCCGCTCCGGCCTGGAGGAAGAGCGCCGGCTCGCCTATGTCGGCCTGACGCGCGCCAAGA
The DNA here is from genome assembly GCF_020164955.1 of Mesorhizobium sp. CA8. Lineage (GTDB taxonomy): Bacteria > Pseudomonadota > Alphaproteobacteria > Rhizobiales > Rhizobiaceae > Mesorhizobium. The sequence continues at coordinate 119,786 of NZ_JAIUHG010000022.1, read as the reverse complement.
AGAACCTGCACATCTGGTTCGTCTCTAACCGCCAGATTCACGGCCTGTGGCAATCGACGATCCCGTCGCGCTTCGTCGACGAATTGCCCGAAACCCATATCGATATCGCCGACAGCGGCAACAGCTACGGCGGCTACGGCAATCCCTATGGCGGCGGCTCATTCGCCTCAGGCCGCGGCGGCGGTCGGCAGAACCCCTACGGCGCTTCGCGCTTCGACAATATCGGCGCCAAGGACCAGGACAGCTTCTCCAACACCTATGCCACGCCCGGCTGGCAGCGGGCGCAGGCGAACCGCACCGAGGCGACCGACCGCAACTGGGGCACGCGTTCGGGCCACCAGGTCGAGCGTATCGGCTACGGCGAAACTGATAGCGGCTACGGCGCCGGCCGCACCAGCGTGAAGGGCCGCACCATCGAGGGCGAGCTGGTCGCCAAATCCGTTGCCGACACGCCGTCCGCCTTCAATGTCGGCGACCGCGTCTTCCACCAGAAATTCGGCAACGGCAATATCGCGGCCATCGACGGCAACAAGCTCACCATCGACTTCGACAAGGCCGGCCAGAAGCGCGTGCTGGACGGGTTTGTCGCGCCGGTGTGACCGGCTTACCTGTATCGCGCCTGGTTCCACTTATGACCGAGCAGCGACAGGATGATGATCAGCCCGTTGAAGAACTGGACGTAGAAGCCGCTCAGGCCCGCCGCGACAACCCCGGTCTGGATGAACGACACGGTGACCGCGCCGATCGCGCCGCCAACCACCGTGCCGATGCCGCCCCAGGTCGGCGTGCCGCCGACGAACACCGAGGCCAGCACCGGCAACAGATAGCCGTCGCCCGCCGTCGGCCACCAGGTGAAATTGATCATCACCGAGAAGGTGCCGGCGATCGCAGCGCCAATCCCGACGAAGACGAACACTTTCACCCGAACCCATTTGACGTCGATGCCCATCTGCCTGGCGCTGTCAGGATTGTCGCCGACCACTTTCACCTGCGCGCCGAAGCGGTGGCGGTTGTAGAGCAGCGCCGAGAAAACGACGAAGGCGATAGCCCAGAAGATCTGCACGGGGATGCCCCAGACCTGGCTAGAGAAGATCTTGTAGGCCGAGCTGTCGGCAACGCCGGTCAGCGCCGTCGACTTGCCTTCGTTGATGATCTGGATCAAGCCGCGCAACAGGAAATTCATGCCGAGCGTGGCGATCAGTGACGACAGGCCGCCATAGACGACCAGCGAGCCGACCAGGAAGCCGAGCAGCGTGCCGGTAACGAGCGCCGCCGCAATGCCGAGGAACGGATCGTAGCCGGCCTGCACCACCAGCGCGAAGACCCAGGAAGCGAAGCCCATCGTCGCCGGGAATGACAGGTCGATTTCCCCGCAGGTGACGACGAAGACCAGCGGCACCACCACGAACAGCGCGACGGGAAGCGTGGTCAGCACAGAACTGTAGAGATACCAGGTGGTGAAGACGGTCGGGTTGGCGATGATGAACACCGCCATCATGACGATGAACACGGCAAGTGTGCCAAGCGCTGCGCGGTTGTCGATGACGAAGCCGCGCAGCCAGTGGTTGGACGGATGGCTCCATTCCTTGGCTGGCTTCTTGGCTACCTGGCCGCTTGCCCTTCCCAGAGGAGTTTGCAGATCGGGTTCCATCGCCTTGCTCATTGCGCTCCCTGCTCCGCGTCCTCATGCAGTCCCGGCAACCCGCCGGGATGCGCCACGTCTTCCATGAAATTGATGAGGTCCTCGGCCGACTTGATTTCGGTGCGGCCGGCCGTCAGCGCCACCTTGCCGCGGTCGAGCACGACGAAGCGGTCGGCGATGTCGAAGACATGGTGGATGTTGTGGCCGATGAACAGGATCGAGCGGCCGCTCGCCCGCACCTGGCGCACGAAGTGAAAGACCTTGGCGGTCTCGGTCAGCGACAGCGCCGTCGTCGGCTCGTCGAGGATGATCAGTTCCGCCTGCTTGTAGATGGCGCGCGCGATCGCCACGCCCTGGCGCTCGCCGCCCGAAAGCTGGCCGACGATCGAATGCGGCGTGAACACTTTCGAGGTGAAGCCGATCTCGCGCATCAGTCGGCTCGCCTCCTCGATCTCCTTATTGACCTTCAGCCAGCCCATGAAGCTGGTGAGCTCGCGGCCCATGAAGATGTTGCGCACGATCGTCTGCTGTACGGCCAGCGCCCGGTCCTGGAACACCGTCTCTATGCCGGCGTCGCGCGAGCGCGCCGCGCTCCATCCGCTAACCGGCTTGCCGCGCACCAGGATATCGCCGCTGGTCGGCTTGACTACCCCGGACAGGATCTTGATCAGCGTCGACTTGCCGGCGCCGTTGTCGCCGATCAGGCCTACCACCTCGCCGCGATCGACGCTGAGATCGACGCCGCCGAGCGCATAGACCTGGCCATAGGATTTCTTGATGTCGCGCAGTTCGATGATGCGTTCGCTCATGCGATCCTCGCTGGAATTGACTGTCTGCCGGTCATCTCGCCGGCCGGGCAATAATCCCGGCCGGCGGCTTGGGAGGTCAACGCAATGCCTGCTTGGCCAGCTCGGAGACGATCTCGTAGTTCTGCGGCGTCACGAAGCCGGCGCCGGTGTCGACATTCATCGGCGCCAACCCCAGCACCACTTGCTGGCAGAGGCTGAGGATCGGCAGGTAACCCTGCAGGAACGGCTGCTGGTCGGCCGTCAGCTGCACCCAGCCGCCCTTGAAGCCTTCGACGATCTGCGGACTGGTGTCGAAGCCGAAATTGAAGATCTCGCCCGGCTTCCTGCCCGCCGCCTGCATATAGGTCGCGACATTGCCGAGCATCTGGCCCCCTGGATAGCCGACCGCCTTGACGTCGGGGTGGTTGAGCAGTGCCGCCGTGATCACCGGAATGGCGAGGTTCGGATCGGAAGCCCATTCGCCGCTCGGCGGCGAGGACAACTGGATCACCTCGACGCCGGCTTCTTTCAGGGCCGCCACCGTGCCGCGCTCGCGCGCGCCGCGGTTCTCGTTCTCGAACGGGCCGATCATGATCGCCTTGTCGCCCGCCTTGAGCTTGCCGAGCTTGAACGCCTCGGCGCCGAGCGCGCGGCCCTGCTGCTCCTGCTGCGCGCCGACATAGCCGCCGCCGAACGCCGCCACCACCTTCGGCACCGGCACGTTCTGGTACATCATCTTGATGCCGTCCTTATGTGCCTGTTCGGCCAGCGGCATGATCGCGGCATCGCCCGGATGGCCCATCATGGCGATGCCCTGCGGCTTGACCGCGACCGCCTCGCGCAATTGCTGCACCATCTTCTCGACGTCCCACTGCGAGAAGATGTAGTCCACTTTCGGCCCGAGATCGGCAGCCGCCTGCTTGGCGCCATTATAGACGATGGTGCCGAAGGCATCGCCCTCGGCGCCGCCGACGAAGAAGCGGATGTGCACGTCCTTGCACCATTGCGCGTCCAGCGCGTGCGCCGGCAAGGTGGATATCGAGGCGCAGAGCGCCGTGGCGGCCGCCACGACGGTCGAGCGCAGAACAGTCCTTCTGGTCGTCATGCTCATGAACGTTCCTCCCTTTTGATCCCTCGCATCGGAGGGTTTTCGACAATGGCTCGGCGCGGCGCGCCGCAGTGCTGGCCGGCTCCTCCCGCCGGCCAATCCTCACATCAAGCCGGATTTGGCAGGTAGCTGGACCCTCCCCGGCATTGCTTCAGATAGTCGAGCGCGCGCGCCTGTCCGGTGATTTCGAGGTCGCCGCGATAGACCGGGTCATGCCAGCCCTCGATGTCGATGGCGCCCTTGTAGCCGGCGAGCCGCAACTCGCTGATCACCCGCGTCCAGTCGCTGTCGCCGAAGCCCGGCGTGCGCATCTGCACGAAAGGCAGGCGCCCGAACACGCCATGCTCGCGGATGACGTCCCAGCGCACCGTCGCGTCCTTGCCGTGGACATGGAAGATGCGCGGCGCCCATTTGCGGATCTGCGGTATCGGGTCGATGAGATAAACGAGCTGGTGGCAAGGTTCCCATTCGAGGCCGAGGTTGTCGTCCGGCAACTCGTTGAACATCAGCTCCCAGGCATCAGGATTGTGGGCGATATTCCAGTCGCCGCTCGCCCAGTTGCCGTCCATCGCGCAATTCTCGAAGGCGATGCGCACGCCCTTATCTGCGGCACGCTTGGCCAGCGGCCCCCACACCTCGCGGAAGCGCGGCAGGCTGTCGGTCAGCTTCTTGCCGCGGATGCGGCCGGTGAAGCCGCTGACAATGGACGTCCCGAACAAATGCGCATTGTCGATCACCGTCTCCCAGGCCGCGAGCACGCCGCGATCGACCTCGCCGCCTTCCAGCGGATTGCCGAACACGCCGATCGACGACACGGTGACGTCGGCATCGCCGATCGCTTCGCGGATTTCGCCGGCCAGGCGCTTCAGGTCCTTGCCGCCCAATGTCTGCCAGAAGAAGGGCTGGATGCTCTCGAATCCGAGCGGCAGGATCTGCCTGACATAGGCGGCCGGGTCGTCGAGATTGGCCCGCACCATGGTGCCGATCCTGATGTCGAGAAGCGGGTTTGCCATCATTGTGCTTCCTTGGCGATTGTCACGCGCCGCCCGCTCTCCGCGCTCTCGATCGCGCCGAAGACCATGGCCAGGCTTTTGATGTTGTCGGCGCCGCGCGTCTCCGGCTCGGTGCCGGTCTCGATCGCGTGCATGAAATCCTGGATAATGCCAAAATGGCCGTCGACGCGGTCGGTCGGATCAAGCGGCGGCACTTCGATCGGCATCGTCTTGTCGATGATACCGTCGCGGCCGGACGCAACCACTTCCGCCTGGAGCCCCTCATGGCCGTCCCACAGCACGCTGCCGCGCTCGGCGACGATGCGCCAGCTGCCTTCCCAGCTGGTGCGAAAACCATCCGCGCACCAGGAGCCGGCATAGGTGAACACCTTGCCGCCGCCGAGATCGAAGACGGCGCTCGCCGATGAGCCCTGGCGGTACCAGGAATTGGCCGGCTCCCATTCCTGGCAGTAGACGCTGGCCGGTTCGCCGGCGACCATGTAGCGAGCGGCATCGAAGGTGTGGATCGCCATATCGAGCAGCAGCACGTGGCGCATCTCCTCGCGAAAGCCGCCGAAATGCGGCGCGACGAAGAAATCGGCATGGATGCTGGTCGGCGCGCCGATGGCGCCGGAGTCGAGGAACCGCCTGATGCGCCTGACATTGACGACGTAGCGCCGGTTCTGGACGACTGCGTGGATGCGCCCCGCGCGGCGCGCTGCCTCGACGATGGCGCGCGCATTGTCGGGGCTGTCGGCCAGCGGCTTTTCGCTGAGCAAATGGCAATGATGGGCGAAGGCCGAAAGCGCGACCTCGCGGCGGGCTGCCGGGACCACGACATCGAATACGGCGTCGGGCTTCGTCTCATCGAGAACGGCGTCGAGGCTGGTGCCGATCACTGCATGGGAGAGCCCGTACTCGCGCGCCCTCGCTTGCGCCCGGTCGGCATCGAGATCGACGAGGCCGGCAATGGCAAGCCCGTCGACCCGCCTTGCGGCATCGAGCCAGTGCTTGCTCATGGCTCCGCACCCGACCAGGACGACCTTCATCATCCAGCGCTCCTCCTCGGCTCGGCCCCTCCAGGCCGAGTGTCACGGCATCCACGGCATCACCCGTAAACGGATTTCCGTAAACGTTTACGAGAACACACCCGATGGCGTAGAATGTCAATCGGCTGCTTATCGAAAATTATCCCGAAGCCTTGGCCTGAGCGGCAGCCGGTGCTAGCCAAGGCAGGGGGAGAATCGTCCTTGGCGTCCAGCATCCACGACCTTGCGCGTCACCTGAACATCTCGATCGGCACCGTGTCGCGGGCGCTGAACGGCCGCGCCGACGTCAATGCCGACACACGCCAGCGCGTGCTGGAAGCAGCAAGGGAGCTGAATTATTCGCCAAACCAGTCCGGCCGAAGCCTCCGGCAAGGCGCCACCCGCTCCATCGCCTTCATGCTGCAGCCGCATCCGGGCGACCAGGAATATGGCGAGCCCTTCTTCATCCCGTTCCTGACCGGCTTGCAGGCGCGGCTCGCCGAAAGCGGGCTCGACCTGATCGTGGTGATGGGCGCGCCTGGAGACTACCAGCAGGAGCGCCTGCGCCGCGTTGTCGAGACCCGCCGCGCCGACGCGGTGGTGCTGGCCTGGACGCGCCGCGAGGACGAACGCATCGACTACCTGACCGAGCGAGGCTTTCCCTTCGCCACGCTCGGCCGCAGCCGCTCGGGCGGCAGCTCCTACCCTTCCCTCGATCTCGATTTCGAGAAGGCGGGCAGCGATGCGGTCGACCGGCTGCTGGCGCGCGGCCACCGCCGCATCGCCGCCATCCGCCCGGCGCTCGATCTCAATTTCGGTTATCTCTTCCTCGACGGCTATCGCAAGGCGCTGAAGCGGCACGGCATCGAGGTTGACCCCGGCCTGATCGCCGACGGCTTCATCAACGAGGCTGGCGGCTACCAGGTGACGCCGCGCGTAATGCTGGCGAAGGACAGGCCGACCGCCATCATCTTCAACAACGACGCCATGGCGCTCGGCGGCTGCAAGGCGCTGGCCGAGATGGGCATCCGGCCCGGCCACGACATCGCCGTAACCGTTATCGTCGACACGCCGCTCTGCCGCTATTTCTCGCCGGCGCTGACGGCCTTCCGTCCATCGCTGGAGCCGATGGGCCGGAGGCTGGCCGAGATGCTGCTCGCCTCGCTTCCCGCCTTCGCCGGTCCCGAAGGCACACGCATCATCCACGAGGTTTGGCCGCTGGAGCTGATTGCAAGAGAGAGCGATTGAGCACCCCTTTCCCTTCTCCCCCTGTGGGAGAAGGTGTCGCCGAAGGCGACGGATGAGAGGTGTTCCAGACGGCACCAGCGTCTCACTCCGCTGGAGCACGCCTCATCGTCTCGGCGCTACGCGCCGATCCACCTTCTCCACGAGGGGAGAAGGAAGCTGTCATGCAACCATCACGTTCACGTCCTAGACCGCTCGACGGCTAGGGCTGGCCGCATCGTCGATGCCGTGCCCTTTTGAGCCAACGGCCGCTCTGCTCGTCTAGAAGGGGATATCGATGAAACACCTCAACCGAACCGTCGCGCTCGGCGCGGCGCTTGCCCTGTTCACCGCCATGACGCCGGCGCTCGCCGACGGCGTCGCCTATGTCAACAAGGGGCTCGTCGGCGTCGGCCGCATTCCGGCCAACCAGAGGGACAAGTTCGGCGAGACTTTCGGTTCGGGGTCCGGCATGGCGATCGACACCAAAAGTTGGGTACGCGACGGCGCGGGCTACAAGGGCTCGCTCTGGCTGCTGCCGGATCGCGGCTATAATGTCGTCGGCACCGCCGACTATCGCCCGCGTATCAACACCATCTCGATCGAGCTGGCCCCGACCGCTCCCGGGGCGGCGCCCGCCGCCGGACAGGAACAGACCGGCGTCAAGGCGACGCTCGCCGACACCATGCTCTTGACCGACGACAAGGGCGCCGATGCCACCGGCCTCGATCCGCTGAACGGCGTGCGCGAGGCCGCCGGCGATATGCCGATCCTGCCGCAGGCCGAAAACGGCAAGCTGGCGCTGGACGACGAGGCGATCGTGCGTCTGCCCGATGGCACGATGTTCATCTCCGACGAATATGGTCCCAACATCTACCGCTTCTCGGCCGAAGGCCGGCTGATGTCGGCGACCCAGCCGCCCGCGGCGCTGGTGCCGATGCGCCACGGCAAGCCGAACTTCGCTTCCGACAACCCCGGCCCGGGCGCCGCCGAGCCCGATCCGAAGGATCCCGAGACCGGCCGCCAGAACAACCAGGGCCTCGAAGGCATGTCGATGACGCCGGACGGCAAGTTCTTGATTGCCGTGCTGCAGTCGGCGCCCCGCCAGGACGGCGGCGATTCCGGTTCGACCCGCCAGAACATCCGCGCGCTGATCTATGACGCCTCAGATCTCGCCCATCTCAAGCTGGCGCATGAATATGTCGTGCCGCTGCCGGTCTTCAAGGATGCCAAAGGCAAGACCAAGGTGGCCGCGCAGAGCGAGATCGTCGCGCTGTCCGACAAGAGCTTCCTGATGCTGGCGCGCGACTCAGGCAACGGCCAAGGACTCAAGGGCGATGAGTCGCTCTACCGCAAGATCGAGATCGTCGATCTCTCCGCAGCTACCGACATCGCCAACGGCCCGTTTGACGCCGCCGACAAGCCGGTCGCGCCGAAGGGGGTGCTCGATGCATCGGTGACGCCTGCCAAGCTGACGCCGTTCATCGATATCAACGACGAGGGCGAGCTTGGCCGCTTCGGCCTGCACAATGGCGCGCCGAACGACAAGGACAACCTGTCGGAGAAGTGGGAAGCGATGTCGCTGGTCTCCGTGCTCGATCCGAAGCTGCCCGACGACTATTTCCTGTTCGTCGCCAATGACAACGATTTCCTGACCCAGGACGGGTTCCAGGTCGGCGCTTCGTACAAGGCCGAGAACGGCGCCGATGTCGACACCATGTTCCTGGTCTATCAGGTCACCCTGCCCGGATTGTCTGGGAACAGCCTCGCCGCGAACTAGTTCTGCCCTAACTAGTTCCGCTCTGGGCGGATGCCTCTGGCATCTGGTCCACGCGGAAGGGATGCATGAGCATCAGGCCTGCGATAGCATCGCGGGCCTGATTCATTCTCGGTGCTGCCATGGATGACGAAAAGCCCGCCCGCCGGCGGACTCACGACCTGACCAGCGGCCCTATCCCGCGCACGCTGCTTTTGTTCGCCTTGCCCGTGCTGGGCTCCAACGTGCTGCAGTCGCTCAACGGCTCGATCAACGCGGTCTGGGTCGGCCGCTTCCTCGGCGAGGCGGCGCTGACGGCGACCTCCAACGCCAATCTGGTGCTGTTCCTCATCCTCGGCACCGTCTTCGGTATCGGCATGGCGGCGACCATCCTGGTGGCGCAATCCGTCGGCGCCCGCGACCTGCCCGAGGCGAAGCGCATCGTCGGCACCAGCGCCACCTTCTTCTTCCTCGTCTCGGTGGTGTTCGCCGTCTGCGGCTGGATCTCAGTCGACGCCATTCTCACCGGCCTCGGCACGCCGGCCGATGCCTTGCCTTTGGCGCGCGCCTACTTACGCATCATCTTCGTCGCCGTGCCGATGATGAACCTCTTGTCCTTCGTCATGACCGTGCTGCGCGGCGCCGGCGACTCGCGAACCCCGTTCGTCTTCATGGCGCTGGCGGTCGTGCTCGACGTCGTGCTCAATCCACTGCTGATCCGCGGCATCGGCCCCTTCCCCGAGCTCGGCATCGCCGGCTCGGCGACATCGACGCTGATAGGCCAGACCGTGAGCGTCATCGCCATCCTGATCGTGCTTTATGTGCGCAAACACCCGCTGCGGCTGGCGGGCAGCGACCTCGCCTTGCTTCGGCCCGATCCGGCGCTGCTGCGCATCGTCGTCTTCAAGGGCATCCCGATGGGCCTGCAGATGATCGTCATCTCGGCCGCCGCGCTCACCGTGATGGGCATCGTCAACTCCTATGGATCGCAGGTTGCCGCCGCTTACGGCATCGCCGCGCAGCTCTGGACCTATATCCAGATGCCGGCTCTCGCGATCGGCGCCGCCGTCTCCTCGATGGCCGCCCAGAATGTCGGCGCCGGGCGCTGGGACCGCATCGGCAAGGTCGCGGCCTCAGGCGTCGGCTTCAACCTGGTGCTGACCGGCGCGCTGGTGGCGCTGCTTTTCGTCTTCGACCGCGCTGTGCTCAGCCTTTTCCTCAGCAACGACAGCACCGCGATCGATATTGCCGCCCATATCAACAGGGTGGCCTCCTGGTCGTTCATCCTGTTCGGCATCACGATCGTGCTCTTCGCCACGGTGCGCGCCACCGGCGCCGTCATGCCGCCGCTCATCATCCTGATCATCTCGGTGTTGATCATTCGTACCGGCTTTGCCTATTCCATGCGCAGCGTCATCGGCCAGGAGGCGCTGTGGTGGAGCTTTCCGGCGGGCTCGATCGCCTCGCTGGTGCTCGCCGCCGCTTATTATCGTTTCGGCCGCTGGCGCACGATGCATATGATCGAGGACCGGCCGGCGGCCGGCGAGCCGCCCGACACCGGCCTCGGCGTGCCCCGCCAGCGCGCGCAGCTCCTGGCGGAGACGCCGAACAGCTGAAATCCGCGAGGACGGGAAAGGGTGAAATACTCTACCGCGCGTATTTGGCGCCGAAGCCAAGCGCCACCAGCGAGAAGACGATAATCATGCCGGCAAAGGCCAGGCTTGCCACAGTGGCGTTGGCCAGGCTCGACAGCACGCCGATGCCGATCACCGGGAGCGCGTTGCCGCAGAAGCAGCAGATGAAGAAGGCCGAGACCACCTCGGCGCGGCGGTCGGCCGGCGCGATCTGATTCACCACCTGCAGACCGCCGCGATAGCCGAGCGCCGCCGCGACGCCGCAGACCGCCGTCGCGGCGATCATCAGCGCCATCGAAGCATAGACCTGCGCGGCGACGACCAGCGCCACGGCCGGGATCATCAGCGCCAGCGCCGCGAGCATGGTGGAGCGGGCGGACAGCCATGCGGTGCCGACAATGGTCACTGCTGCCACAATCGACAGTTCGAAGAACAAGCCACCGGCCTCGGCGTGATTGGCGACATGCAGTTGCTGCGCCAGTATGCTTGGCGCCAGCGCCGCGTAGAAACCGACCAGCGCCATCGCGCCGAAGCCGGTCACCGCCGGCGCCACGAATTGTGCGCGGATATTGTCGGGCACCGAAAGCCTTGGCCGCAGCGAGACATCCGAGAAGCGTCCGGGATTGGAAACCGTTTCCTGCGTGCGCCAGATCAGCACGGTTACCAGCGCAAGCAGCACCAAATAGATCGCAAATGTCAGCCTGAGCGGCCAGGGCGCATATTGGGCGAGCAGCCCCGCCATGAGCGCGCCGGCCCCGAGACCGATGAAGTTGGTGCTGGTGGCGATGACGGCGGCGCGCGACTTGTCCTTGCCTTCGATCAGCTCGGCAAGCCAGGCGGTGCCGGCCCCCGCGCCGACGCCGATGCCGAGGCCGCTCAGAATGCGGGCAATGTCGAGCCAGGCGAGGTTTTCGGCGAACAGGAAGAAGAGCGCGCTGACCACGGCAATACCCATCGCGGCGAGCGCGGCAGGACGGCGGCCGACGACGTCCGAGACCCGGCCGAAAAACAGCAGCGCCGCCAGATTGCCGACGACGTAGACGGCATAGACCAGCGTCAGCGTGACCTGCGAGAAGCCGAAGGCTTGCTTGTAGATCACATAAAGCGGGGTCAGCGCGGTGCTGCCGGCAAAAAGTGCTGCGATCATGGCGGCGACGGCGGTCATCGCGGCGCCCCCGCCAAGCTCATGGTCACGCGTCATCGTTTGAGCGTAGCTGGTCATGGCGATCTCCAGGGTTGCAAGCCCAACGCCTATGTAATGGCGCTGTTCCAGCCACCGGACGCCCTCCTGACAATCCTGACAGGATGGTCTTGTGCGAAATCCTCGCGTAGCTTCGTCAGCCGACGAGGAGGAACCATGGGCAAGGGACGGGTCGAGGCATTCACCGATGGCGTCGTCGCCATCATCATCACCATCATGGTGCTGGAGCTAAAAGTGCCGCACGGCGAGGACTTCTCGGCGCTTGTGCCGCTGTGGCCTGTCTTCTTCTGCTATGTGCTGTCCTTCATCAATGTCGGCATCTACTGGAACAATCTGCACAACATGTTCCACACCGTGCAGCGCGTCGATGGACGCGTGCTGTGGGCCAACCTGAATCTCTTGTTCTGGCTATCGCTGATGCCGGTAACCACGGCGTTCATGGGAGAGAACCATTTCGCGCCTGCGCCGGTCGCCGTGTATGGCGCGGACCTCGCCCTCTGCGCCGTCGCCTACACCATCCTGGTCTTCAAGCTGCGCCATCTGCACGGCGCCGACACGACCTTTGCCAAAGCTATCGGGCAGGACAGGAAGGGCAAGATCTCGCTGGCGCTCTACATCGCCGCAGTCCTGCTCAGCTTCATCAACCAGTGGATCAGCGTCGCGATTTACGTGCTTGTAGCGACCATCTGGTTTGCACCCGACAAGCGCTTCGAGAGACTGATCGAAAAATAGAATTTACTTCCGCATCGCCTTCAGCTTTTCCGCCACTGAGGCGGCAAGGTCGGCATAGCGTTCCTCCAGGCGCTCGGCTGCTTTGATGATTGGGAAGTCGTGGCCGAACTTCTCCAGCGCGAGCCGCAGCTTCTCGGCGAAATCCGCCTGCTTCTCCAGTGCTGCAAACAGTGTTTTCACCTGCGCCTCGCTGATATCCGGGTTGGCAAGCATCTCCGGCACCTCGCGACTCATCTGATCGCCGTCGGCGGTCTGCTCCTTCAGAATTTCGATCCAGTCGCTCAAATGCCGAACTCCTTTTCAGGACAACATGCGCGGCAGGCACCGCCATGGTCAACCCGTTGCGGCTATCGCCGTCGACCCGTTGCGGCTATCGCCGTCACATTACAGCTGTCGCGGTCGCCTGACGAACCAGCCTTGCCTCGGCCGCGCCCGGCGTTAAGTTCGACCCGACCGAACAAGGATGGAAACCATGACCAGCGACACCGAAATCCAGACCGCACTGCCCGCTTTCGCCGCTGGCAATGTCTCCGTCATCACCGGCGGCGCCAGCGGCATCGGCCTTGCCGCCGCGAAACGGTACGCGGCGATGGGCATGAAGGTGGTGCTTGCCGACATCGGCGGCATGCGCCTCGACCAGGCGAAGCAGGCGGTTGCCGCGATCGCCGGCGAGGACGCCGTCCTCCCAATCCCGACCGATGTTTCCAAGGCGGAAGAAGTCGACCGGCTGGCCGACCTCGCTTACGGCGCCTTCGGTGCGGTGTCGGTGCTGATGAACAATGCCGGCATCGGCAACAATCCGGGCAAGCCCTGGGAGAACCGCGACGCCTGGAAGCGGCTGCTGGACATCAATTTCTGGGGCGTCGTGCACGGCGTCGAGGCCTTCGCGCCGCGCATGCTCGCCGCCGGAAAGCCGGGTCTCATCATCAACACAGGCTCCAAGCAGGGCATCACGACGCCGCCCGGCAATCTCGCATACAACGTCTCCAAGGCCGGTGTGAAGACTTTTACCGAAGGGCTGGCGCATGCGCTGCGCAACGAGCCTGGCGCGAAAGTGTCGGCGCATCTGCTGATCCCCGGCTTCACCTATACCGGTCTGACCGAAGGTGCGACGGAAAAGCCCGCTGGCGCCTGGAGCGGCGAGCAGGTGATCGGCTTCATGCTGACATCGCTGATGAACGACGACTTCTATATACTGTGCCCGGACAACGAAGTGACGCGGCCGATCGACGAAAAGCGGATGGCCTGGGCGATGGGAGACATCATCGAAAACCGCCCTGCCCTGTCGCGCTGGCATCCCGATCACAAGGATGCCTTCGCGGCCTTCATGAACCGCTGACGGCCCTCTCAAGCCGCGGCTTTCTTCTTGGCGGCGTTCTTCCCGGCCGCGGTCTTCTTTGTGGCCGCGCCGGTGGTCTTCGGCGCATGCTTGGTACCGTTCTTTCCGGCGACCGCCTTCTTGGCCGCCTTTTCGGCGATCTCGCTGTCATGCCGTTTTGCTGCCGCCTCGCATTTCGAGCGGATCTCCTCGACCTCGGATTCCGTCAGGTGTTCGATGCCGATGAAATGATTGTGGGCGCGGCTGACCCTGATCAGTTCGTCCAGCTTGGCCTGGATCGCCGCGCCGTCGCGATTCTGCGTGTTCTGGATCAGGAACACCATCAGAAAGGTGATGATGGTGGTGCCGGTGTTGATGACCAATTGCCAGGTATCCGAGAATCCGAAGAACGGTCCACTCAACGCCCATACAACCACGATCGCCATACAGATGGCGAAGGTGGCCGGCAGGCCCGCCAGATGTGCCACCTGGTTGGCTATGCGCGTAAAAACTTTCTCGATCATGCAAGTCCCTCGAACCCTGGATGCGCAGGCATTTGCGAAGAAACAGGCTGCCGCCCGCTCCGGTTCCGCGGGATCGAATTTTCGTGCCGACACGCGGCCGCAATCGACTACACGCAGAAAGCGCAGCTTCGCGAAAAAACACCTTATCCGTTTGTTTGTAATAGTGCCGGTGCAGGCCGAAAGCCTGTTCTTCCGCTTCACGGCGGTTTACCTCCAGTCCCTTCCGCTGCACCACCCCCGCATGGCGGAAGGGGCATTTATTTCCGAGCGTGGAGGGCACCGGTCAGTCAGTGCCGGTCAAGTGCTCGACGGCGTTCTGCCCGTGTCAGCGAGCGTTTCTTCCCAGCGATCGAGAAAGGCTTCGATCGGCATAGCCTGCATGTCGGGAATTGCGCTCGCCAGTTTCTCGGGCGTCCAGTCCCACCAGGCGAGGGCTTCGATGCGCGCCGCGACTGCGGCGGAGAATCGCCGGCGCAGCGGCTTTGCCGGGACTCCGGCGACGATCGTATAGGGCGCGACGTCATGCGTCACAACGGCATTGGCGCCGATGACGGCGCCGTTGCCGATCGCGACGCCCGGCATGATGACCGCGCCATGGCCGATCCAGACATCGTGGCCGACACTGACCGATTTTGCCTGCCGGCGCGCACGAAATTCGGTGTCGACGCCCAGCCAGCGGAAATACTCGTTCGGCCGGTAGCTGACCTTGTGCTGCGTCAGCCGCTCGATCGGATGCTCGAGCGCATTGATGCGGCTGTTGGCGGCGATCGAGCAGAATTTGCCGATCGTCGTGTAGATCGCCTCGCAATGGCGTTCGAAATAGGAAAAATCGCCGACGCTCACCTCGCGCAGGATCACCCGCTCGCCGATCGAGGCATAGCGGCCCAGCTTGCATGCCTTCAGCTCCGCGGTCGGATGGATGCGCGGCTCGGGGTCCTTGAGGATGAGGTTTTCAGGACGATCCATGAAGCGGCTTTACGCCGGCGGGGGACTGCCCGCAAGCGTGACCTGCCCCCGGCAAGCCTGTCGGAGCCTATTGCGGCTTGCCTTTGGTCCACACCACGTTCTGGCCGTAAAGCGGCACAGTCGTGACCGACATCTTCGCCGAGCCGTTCTGCACCTGGCGCGAATGCGACAGATAGATCAGCGTCTCGTTCTTCTTGTCGTAGATGCGGTTCACCACCTGCTTTTTCCAGATCAGGCTGAGGCCCTGTTTGAACACCTCCTCGCCACCCTCGCCCATGTCGATATCGCCGATGGTGATCGGCCCGGTCTGGCGGCAGGAGATCGACGAATCGGAAGGATCCTCGAACCAGTTGCCCTTGTGCAGCCGGTCGATGATGCTGCGGTCGAAATAGGCGACATGGCAGGTGACGCCGTCGACCTTCGGATCCTTGATCGCGTCGACCATGATGTCGTTGCCGACCCAGTCGACACCCACTTTACCCACTTCGTCAGCCGTGGCCGCGCCGGCGCTCAGGGCAAGACAGGCGGCGAACAAGCCGATCAGTTTTCGCAAGGAAGCCTCCTCGGTTCACGTTGCCGATGTCAGGTGGGACAGGATCGTGGCGTTTGCAAGCCGATCGACCTGCATGGCCGCTTGCGGCAACGCGACATCTTTGCGCGCCCGGCACCGACCCGTTAAGACTGTCGCCAAACTGGCTTCTGGCCAAAGCAATGGCGACGGACATTCACTGATGATGCGTTCAATCCTGATCGGCATTCTCGTTCTGATGGCGGCGGGCATTGGCTGGCTGACATTCGACTGGTATCGGGGCCACTATGGCGGCGAGCCCTTCGGCGCGCCCTTCACGCTGGTCGACCAGAAAGGCGCGCCGATCACCGAAGCCGCCTTCAGGGGCCATCCGAGCGTGGTGTTCTTCGGCTTCACCCATTGTCCGGAAGTCTGCCCGACCACCCTGTTCGAGCTGGCCGGCTGGCTGAAGACGATGGGCGACAGCGGCAAGAATCTCAACGCCTATTTCGTCACCGTCGATCCGGAGCGTGACACGCCGGAGACGATGAACACCTATGTCAGCAATTTCTCCGATCGCATCACCGGCATCACCGGCGATCCGGAAAGGGTGCACGCCATGGCCAAGGCCTTCGGCATCTATTGGAAGAAGGTCGACACCGGCGACGGCGACTATACGATGGACCACACGGCCTCGGTGCTGCTGCTCAACGCCAAGGGCGATTTCGCCGGCACCATCGCCTACGGCGAGAGCGCCGACACGGCGATAGCCAAGCTGAAGCGGCTGGCTGCCGGTGGGCAAACATGATCCCGAACCGAAGGTCAGCGAACGCAAAAAGTGGGAACCCGTTTTCGGAAAAGATCATGTTCAAACAAGCATCTTTCTGATGGGGCAAACCAGACTCCATCTTACCGCCAACAAGATTGAAGCCGACCGCATCTTCGCGGCGCTGGACGCGGCGTTCGAGGATGACGGCCTGCCGATCGCTGTGTTGGAGCTCGACGAGGAAAAGGATATCCACGAAGTGTCGCTCTATGCCGATGGCGACGTCGATCCCGTCGAGGCGCGGGTCCGGGATATCCTCGCCGGTCTCGGCCTGCCGAACGCGATCGAGCGCGAGGTCCTTCCCGACGTCGACTGGGTGTCGCGCTCGCTGGAAGGCTTGAAGCCGGTCCGCGCCGGCCGCTTCCTCGTCCATGGTTCGCATGACCGCGCCAAGCGCCGCAGCGGCGACCTCGCCATCGAGATCGAGGCCGGTTTGGCATTCGGCACTGGCCATCACGGCACCACTGCCGGCTGCCTCGAAATGCTGGAGCAGGTGGCGTTGCGCGAACGGCCGCGCAACGCGCTCGACCTCGGCACCGGCAGCGCCGTGCTTGCGATTGCGCTGGCCAAGCTCGCGCATGTCCCTGTGCTGGCGACCGACATCGATCCGGTCGCCATCCGCGTCGCCGCCGCCAATGCCCGCCTCAACCACGTCAAGGCGCTGGTCGAGACGGTGACGGCGCCCGGCTTCCATCATCCGATCTTCGCCCGGCGCGCGCCTTTCGACCTCATCATCGCCAACATCCTGGCCCGGCCGCTGATGCGGCTCGCGCCCGAAATGGCCAAGCACATCAGGCTCGGCGGTTCACTGGTGCTTTCCGGCATCCTCGACCGGCAGCGCGACGCGGTGATCTCGGCCTATGTCGGCCAAGCCTTCCGCCACGTGCGTACCTTGCATCGCGAGGGTTGGGCGACCATCCATCTCAAGCGCTGAGGCCGGATTGCATCCGGCCGATCTGGCCCTGCCGAAATCGATTCCGGTTTTCAAGATCATGCGCTACGGTCGCCACAAGCCATTCGAGGGAGCCAGAAAAATGTTCCAGACCTTTGATTCCGCTGGTGATCCGGCCGTCGGCAAGCCGCGCGTTGCGCTGCTGCGGCAATGGCTGGCTGAGAATGGCCTGGATGGCTTCGTGGTGCCGCGCGCGGACGAGCACCAGGGCGAATATGTCGCCGACCGCTCGGCGCGGCTGAAGTGGCTGACCGGCTTTTCGGGCTCGGCCGGCGTCGCCATCATCCTGCGCGACCGCGCCTTCATCTTCGTCGACGGCCGCTACACGCTGCAGGTGCGAGGTGAGGTCGATCTTTCGATCTTCACCGTCGAAAGCCTCATCGACAATCCGCCGGCCTCCTGGATCAAGGACAACCTCGGCAAGGGCGCAAGGCTCGGCTTCGACCCCTGGCTGCATACGATCGGCGAGATGAAGGCGCTGAAGGCGTCGGCCGAGCAGTCCGGCGCGACGTTGGTGCCGCTCGACAGGAATCCCATCGACATCATCTGGACGGACCAGCCGGAACCGCCGCGCGCGCCCATCGAGATCCATCCGCAAAACCTTGCCGGCGAGCTTGCGAAGGACAAGCTGGCGCGGCTGGCCGGCGCGATCGAAAAGGATGGCGCCACCCACGCCGTGCTGACCGATCCGTCCTCGATCGCCTGGGCCTTCAACATTCGTGGCGGCGACGTGCCGCACACGCCGCTGGCGCTCGGCTTTGCTATCCTCGCCGCCGACGGCAAGCATCAGCTGTTCATGGACCAGCGCAAATTCCCGCGCCAGGTCGCTGCCTACCTCACCCAGCTTGCCGATCCGCATGATCCAGGTGAATTCGAAGCCGCGATCATTGAACTCGCCAAGGGTGGTGCGAAAATCACGCTGGATCCGGTGCTGGCTGCGGAGAAGCTCCGCATGCTGGTCAAGGACAATGGCGGCAAGGTCGTTCTGGCGGCTGACCCGGCACGTATTCCGCGCGCGACCAAGAACCAGGCCGAGATCGCCGGCAGCCGCGCCGCGCATCGCCGCGACGGTGCCGCGGTCGCCAGGCTGCTGTGCTGGCTCGACCGCCAGAAGCCCGGCACACTCGACGAGATCGCCGTCGTCACCAAGCTCGAGGAGGTGCGCCGCCAGACCGGCGAGGAAACGCAGATGCCGCTGCGCGACGTTTCCTTCGACACCATTTCGGGCGCCGGCCCGAACGGCGCGATCATGCACTATCGCGTCTCGCGCGCCACCAGCCGCAAGCTTGAGAGCGGCGAGTTGTTCCTGCTCGATTCCGGCGGCCAGTATCAGGACGGCACCACCGACATCACCCGCACCGTGCCGATCGGCCAGCCGACCGAGGAGATGCGCGAGCGCTTCACCCTTGTGCTGAAGGGCATGATCGCCATCTCGACGTTGCGTTTCCCCGCCGGCACGCGCGGTTCGGAGATCGACGCTGTTGCCCGCGTGGCGCTGTGGAAGCATGGCTGCGACTTCGCCCACGGAACCGGCCACGGCGTCGGCTCCTATCTCGCCGTGCATGAAGGGCCGCAGCGCATCGCCCGCACCGGCACCGAAAAACTGCTGGCCGGCATGATGCTGTCGAACGAGCCGGGCTACTATAAGGAAGGCGCCTACGGCATACGCATCGAAAACCTGATCCTGGTCACGCCGGCGGAGCAGATCGAAGGCGGCGACATCGCGATGCACGGCTTCGAGACGCTGACGCTGGCGCCGATTGACAAGCGGCTCATCCGGACCGATCTGCTGCATCGGGACGAGTTGCAGTGGCTCGACCGCTATCATGCCCGGGTGCTCGCCGAGATCGGCCCGATGGTCGACGGCGAAACGCTGGCTTGGCTGGAAAAGGCTACAGCGCCGCTGCCGCACGACGCAAAAATCTGAGTTGAGCGTCTTGCTGCCCGTTTACGGGCAGGGCAATGAGGGGCAGCGCCGACCATTGAAGATGGAAAGCTAACCCATGAACTGGCGCGCGACGATCAGCACCGCCGCGCCGGCCAAGAACATCGCCATCAGGCCGCCGCGCAGCGATACCAGCACAGTGACGATCAGCGCCGCCCATTCGGCCGGTCCGGCATGCAGCAGCTCCGGCGCGACGAGCGCCGTCAGCACCGCGGCCGGCACGGCGTTGAGGCCGGCCTCGACGCGCGGATGGATCGTCTCGAAGCGAGAGATGACGAGGTGGCCGCCGATTCGGGTCAGATAGGTGGCGACGGCGCCGGCCAGGATGATCCAGAAGGTCGTGCTCATGGCCGCTTGCCCACGCCGCTGTGATGCGGCGGCAGGATCACCGCCAGGAGAACGCCGGCAAGCGCGCCGATCGAAACATGCCAGGGCGAGCCGACTGTTCGATAGGCGATGATCGAGGCGACGGCGCTGGCGGCGACGACGGGCGCCCACAGCGGCCGCTTGCGGAAGCCGAGCACCAGGCCGAGGAAATAGATCGGCAAAAGGAAATCGATGCCCAGCGCATGCGTGTCCGGGATCATCTTGCCGAACACAGCCCCTAGCCCGCTTTCGATCACCCAGAACACATAGACCGGCAGGCCGAGCCCCAGATACCAGACGAAGCCGACGGGACGGCCGGACTCGGCCCTTGCCTCGGCGATGGCGAATTGCGGATCCGTCAGGATGAAATAGCCGAGCGCCTGCTGCAGTAGCGGCCAATGCGCAATGCGCCTTCCGATGCCGGCCGAATAGAGCACATGGCGGAAATTCACAGCGAAGATCGACAGCACGATCAGCCATGGCGCGACATGCTGGCCAAACAGCTCGATGCCGACCATTTGGCTCGCGCCGCCATAGATCATCGCGCTCATCAGGAAGGCTTCGAGGACGGAAACCCCATTGTCGACGGCGATCGTGCCGAACAAGATTGCGAACGGCGCCGAGGCGACGACGACCGGCATAGAAAGCCGCACGCCGTCCCAGAAATCGCTGCCCGTTCTGCCCTCAGAGATTGCTTCCGCCGCCATCCGCCGCTCCTTGAGCGGCTTCATTTAGGGAGCGTCGCCTTCAATGTCACACCAATTCGCTTGACTCAGCGATCAGCGGAACTGATCGCCGGGGGTTAGGCCTTGACAACCGTCCCTTGGATCGCCCTGCCCCAGTCGAGCAGCGGCTTGGCGCCAAACGTGAACTCGACGAGATCGTCGACCAGCGCCGGCGAATGGATTGTCGCCGGATCAATGTCGTGCCGCACCACGAAATGCCGGCTCCGCACCGCCTGGGCGAGATCCTCGTCGCCGACATCCTCGAACCCGCGGGGCGCCCGCTTCAGGCGGTCTTCCGCATCGAGCTCCAGGCCGGCCTTCTTGAGCGATGCGACCATGGCTCGGAACGCGGCTGGCTTGGTCACGATCGCTTTGCGCATCGCCTGCAGCAATTCAGGCGCGGGCTGCCACCATGCGACACCGGCAAAGCAGCGCTCGAGCCCGATATGCACATAGAAGACGCCCTGCTCCATCTTAGTGCCGTCGGGCGAGAGGATCGCCGAGAGATGCCGGTTGTAGGGCCGTTTATCCTTGGAAAAGCGCACGTCGCGATTGATGCGGAACAGCGACCTCTTGCGGTCGCCGCGCAGACCAAGCTTGGCCGCTTCGAAACGCTCACTGAGCGTCTCGACCAGATCGCAGAACGGCCCGTGCAGCTCGCTGTCGTAAAGGTCGCGGTTCTCCTGGAACCACTCGCGGCTTTGGTGGAAGTCGAGCGCCTTCAGGAATGGGATGGCTTTCTGCCCGAACCCCTTGAACGCGCCCGCCATCAGCCGCCCCTGCCGATGCGCTGCAGCCAGGTGTCCTCGTCGATCACCTCGATGCCGAGGTCGCTCGCAACTTTCAGCTTCGAGCCGGCGCCCGGACCCGCCACCACAAGGTCGGTCTTGGCCGAAACCGAGCCCGCCACCTTGGCCCCGAGCCGCTCCGCCATCGCCTTGGCTTCCGAACGCGTCATCTTTTCCAGCGAGCCGGTGAACACCACCGTCTTGCCGGAGACTTCGCTGCCGGCTGAGATTTCCACGACATAGGGTTTCGGATGAACCTGCGCGAGCAAGGCGTCGAGCACGTCGTCATTGCGCTCATTGCCGAAGAAATCGCGCAGCGCGTTGATCACCGTGTCGCCGATGCCGTTGATCGATGGGAACACGCTGTGCGGATTCTCCGCCTTTGCCATCTCCTTGCCGACACGGATCAGTTCCTCGATGGTCGAGAACTGCCGGGCAAGCACCGCCGCCGTCGTCTCGCCGATATGTCGGATGCCGAGCGCGAAGATGAAGCGGTCGAGCTCCGGCTCGCGGCGCGCGTCGATGGCGGCGAACAATTTGTCGAGGCCCTCATAATTGCGCTCCTCGACGCTGCGCACGTTCTTGCGGGTCTTGCCCGAGGCTTCCTCGCGCAGCTTCGCCTGCTCCTCGCGCCGCTCCGCCAGCGCCCTCATGACCGCCGGGCGGCGATCCTTCAGCGTGAAGATATCGGCCGCGGTCTTCACCAGCCCCGAATTGAAGAACAGGTCGATATTCTCCGCGCCGAGGCCCTCGATATCGAGCGCACCGCGCGACACGAAGTGGCGCAGCCTTTCGACCGCCTGCGCGGCGCAGATCATTTCACCGGTGCAGCGCCGCCGCGAATCCTCCTTGCCCGTCTTCTCGTTGATCTCGCGCGTCGCCGGCGAGCCGCAGACCGGACAGGTATGCGGGAATTCGTAAGGCACGGCATTGGCCGGCCGCTTGTCGATGACGACGCTGACGATCTGCGGGATGACATCCCCCGCCCGCTGGATCACCACCGTGTCGCCGATGCGCACGTCGATGCCGTCGCGGATCGGCTGGCCGTTGCTGTCGAAGCCTTTGATATAGTCTTCATTGTGCAGCGTGACGTTCTCGACCACCACGCCGCCGACCGTGACCGGCGCCAGCCGCGCCACCGGCGCCAGGGTGCCGGTGCGGCCGACCTGGATGTCGATTCTCTCGACCGTGGTCATCGCCTGTTCGGCCGGGAATTTGTGAGCGATTGCCCAGCGCGGCTCGCCGGTGACGAAGCCCCAGCGGCGCTGCAACTCGAGCTGGTCGACCTTGTAGACGACGCCGTCTATGTCGTAGCCCAGCGAGGAGCGCTGCTCCTCGATCCGGTGGTAGTGCGCGATGAGTTCGTCGATCGACTTCGCCCGCACCATCAGCGGGCTGACCTTGAAGCCCCATTCCTTGAACTTCTGCACTGAATCATACTGCGTCGGCGCGGGGTCCGCTGTCGTGTAGCCCCAGGCATAGGCAAAGAATTTCAGGTTGCGGCTGGCGGTGACCGACGGATCCTTCTGGCGCAGCGAGCCGGCCGCCGTATTGCGCGGATTGACATAATCTTGGCCGCCGACAGCCGCCGAGCGCTGTTTCAGCGCTTCGAATTCGGCATAAGTCATGTAGACCTCGCCGCGGATCTCGATGATTTCCGGCCAGCCCGAACCTTGCAACTTCTTCGGGATATCGGCGATGGTTTTCAGATTGGCGGTGATGTCCTCGCCGACCGTGCCGTCGCCGCGCGTCGCGCCCTGCACGAAGACGCCGTTCTCATAGCGCAGCGAGGCTGACAGCCCGTCGATCTTCGGCTCGGCCGTGAAGGCGATGTCGAGGTCCTTGTCGCGGTCGAAGAAACGCCTTCCGCGTTCGATGAAATCGGCGACGTCCTGGTCGGTATAGGCCTTGGCGAGGCTGAGCATCGGCACCGCGTGCCGCACCTTGGCAAAGCCTTCTGCCGGCGGCGCCCCGACCCGGCGCGACGGCGAATCCTCGCGCACGAGATCGGGAAAGCGCTCTTCGATGGCGAGGTTGCGTCTTGCCAGCGCGTCATATTCGGCGTCCGAGATCGTCGGCGCGTCCTCGGTGTGATAGCGCCGGTCGTGCTCGGCGATCTCCGCCGCGAGCCGCTTCAGCTCCTCCGCGGCCTCGCCTTCGCTCAGCGATTCGACTGGTTTTTCCGACATGAAACGCGGTCCTCGAATTATGGCGGGCCACTATAAATCAGGATTCGGTGCGGGGGAGTCGGATTGCGAAGAAATCATTGTTGAACAGCGGGATGCAGCCATCTGCTGACTCGGCCTGCCAGCGTCCGAAAATCTTAAGCTGCGGCAGTGTTCTCGCGCAGCAACCTCTCGGCAGCGGCGCGCGCTTCATCGGTGATGACGGCGCCGGCCAGCATGCGCGCGATTTCCTCCTGGCGCGCGGCGCGGTCCATTTCGGCGATGCCGGTGGCGACGCGATCCTTGCCGCCGGATTTGGAGATCAGGAAATGCGTCGCGGCGCGCGCCGCAACCTGCGGCGCATGGGTAACCGAAAGCACCTGCACCCGCTTGGACAGCCGCGCCAGCCGCTGGCCTATAGCGTCGGCCACCGCGCCGCCGACGCCGGTATCGATTTCGTCGAACACCAGGGTCGGCGCCGAGCCGCGGTCAGCCAGCGCCACCTTCAGCGCCAGAAGGAAGCGCGAGAGCTCGCCGCCGGAGGCGACCTTCATCATCGGGCCCGGCCTGGTGCCCGGATTGGTCCGCACCCAGAATTCGACCTGGTCGATGCCTTCTTCCATGCGGTTTTCGGCATCGCTTTTCATCTCGACGATGAACTCGGCCCGTTCGAGCTTGAGCGCCGGCAGTTCCGCCATCACCGCCTCGGTCAGCCCCGCCGCTGCGGCGTGGCGCAGCGATGACAGCTGCGCGGCGGAGATATCATAGGCTTCACGTCCGGCGGCGGCCTGCTTTTCCAGCGCATGCAGCCGCTCCTCGCCGGCATCGAGATCGGCAAGATCGGCCACCATCGTGTCGCGCAGCTGCGCCAGGTCGTCGACCGCAACATTGTGCTTGCGCGAGGCGGCGCGCAGCGCAAACAACCGCTCCTCCGCCTTCTCCAGCCGCTGCGGATCATATTCAGTGGCGCGAAGCGCAGCGTCCACGCCCGATTGCGCCGCATCGAGCGAGATCATCGCCTCGTCCAGCGATTTCACCACGTCGTCGAGCAGGCCGGGCGCTTCGCTGGACTTGCGCTGCAACCGCCGCAGCAGGCTGGCAAGCTGTGGCAGCGGCGAGGACGGTCCCGACAGCACGTCCTGCGCGTCATGGATCTCGGCGGCGATCTTTTCCACGCGCATCATGATCGCGCGCAGTTCCGCAAGCTCAGTCTCCTCGCCCGGCTGCGGATCGAGTTTCGCAAGCTCGGCGACGGAAGCGCGCAGAAAATCGGCCTCGCGCGCCGCCGCCTCGACCCTGGCGCGATGCCGGGAAAGCTCCTGCTCGCAGTTGCGCCAGTAGCGCCAGGCCTCGCCCGTGCCGCGCACGGCGCCCAGATGGCCGCCGAAACTGTCCAGCAATTCGCGATGCGCGCCGGGATCAACCAGGGCGCGCTCGTCATGCTGGCCGTGGATCTCGACCAGCGCGCGGCCGACATCGCGCATCAGCGTGACGCTGGAGGGCTGGTCGTTGACGAAGACGCGCGTGCGGCCGTCGGCCGTCTGCACGCGGCGCAGGATGATGTCGCCATCGTCCTCGATGTCATTGTCGGCGAGCAGCGCACGCGCCGGATGGTTGCGCGGCACGTCGAACACGGCAATGACCTGGCCTTGCGCGGCGCCGTGGCGGACGAGCGATGCATCGCCGCGCGCGCCGAGCGCCAGCGACAATGCGTCGAGCAGGATGGATTTGCCGGCGCCGGTTTCGCCCGTCAGCACCGAAAGTCCAGGCAGGAAGTCGATGTCCAGCTTCTCGATCAGGACGATATCGCGGATCGACAGTCTGGACAGCATCGCAAGCTTCAGGCGCCGGTGATCAGCTTCCCGGCCTTGGAGATCCACGATCCGGCATTTTCGCGCGGCTCAAGCCCGTTGCTCTGCAGGAGCTTGTAGGAGTCCTTGTACCACGGGCTGTCCGGATAATTGTGACCAAGCACCGCCGCGGCCGTCTGCGCTTCCGAGGTCAGGCCCATCGCATAATAGGACTCGGTCAGGCGCGCGAGCGCCTCCTCGACATGGCGGGTGTTGGAATAGTTTTCGACCACGGCGCGGAACCGCTTTACGGCGGCGATGTATTCGCGGCGCTCCAGGTAGTAGCGGCCGATCTGCATCTCCTTGCCGGCAAGCTGGTCGTTGGCGAAGCGGATCTTGTCCTTGGCGTCCGGGACATATTCGGAGTTCGGCCAGCGCGTCACCAGATCCTGCATGGTCTGAATGGTCTGGCGCGCCTCCTTCTGATCCTGGGTGACGTCCTTGATCTGCCGGTAGTAGCTCAAGCCGATGATGTATTGCGCGTAGGCGGCGTCGTCGGTCGACGGATAAAGCGTCAAATAGCGCTTCGCGGTTCCGATCGCCTCGTCGTAATTGCCGGCGCGATAATCGGCGAAAGCGCCCATCACCATCGATTTGCGCGCGAATTCCGAATAGGGATGCTGGCGATCGACGGCGTCGAACTTCTTGCTGGCCTCATCGAGGCGGCCGGCATTCATATTGGCCAGGCCCTGATTGTAGAGAACGTCGGCCGGTTCGGTCTGGTCGACATAGGTCGCCAGGTTGACATCCTTCTCGGAGGACATGCAGGCCGACAGCACGAGCGCGGGAGCAACCACCGACAGCGCCAGCAAAACACCCCGACGCGGCGCTACCGATTGACCAACTCGCGAAAAAAACATGTTTGGATTCCGCCCCTTCGGCGTCGTTTCGGTCCGGGCCGAAGCCATAAACCATTATCCCCTTGCCCGGCAACGCTATGTCCGGCCAATCGCACATTTTTGTGGCCGGCTGACGCTACGCCGGAGATTGTGCAATTTCAGCGATTCGTGATGCAATCATGCAACACAAGCCGACCTATAAAACCAGAAAACGGTTAAAAATCAGATCACCCAAGGTGCGTAGACCGGCCGGCTGACGGCGATCATCTCGGCGACGCGGCCGCGCTCGCGGCGCCTCGTCTCGACGATCTCAAAGGCCGTGTGGTCGGAAAGCAGCCGGCGCAACGCAGACGCATTCATCCGGTGGCCGCCGCGATAGGAACGGAAACAGCCGATGAAGCGCGCGCCGGCCAGTGCGAGGTCGCCCATCGCATCGAGCGTCTTGTGGCGGGCGAATTCATTGGGGTAGCGCAGCCCGCCGACATTGATGACGCGGTTGTCGTCGCCGATGACCAGCGAGTTTTCCAGCGACGAGCCGAGCGCGTAGCCGGCGGCCCAAAGCCGTTCGACATCCTTCATGAAGCCGAAAGTGCGGGCCCGCGCGATGTCGCGGCGGAAGATGTCGGGATTGATGTCGGAGGCGAATTGCTGGCGGCCGATCGCCGGGCTTTCGAAATCGATCTCGACCTCGAATCGCGTGCCGTCATAGGGGCGGAATTCCGCCCAGGATGCGCCGGCTTCCACGCGCACCGGCTTGACGATGCGGATATAGCGGCGCTTCACCGCCAGCGTCTCGATGCCGGCCTGGTCGATGGCTTCGACGAAAGCCGTGGCGCTGCCGTCGAGTATCGGGACTTCCGGACCGTCGATCTCGATGATGAGATTGTCGATGCCGAGGCCGAACACCGTCGCCATCAGATGCTCGACCGTGCCGATATGCTCACCAGCCGGATCGCCAAGCATGGTGCAAAGATCGGTGGCGCCGACTTCCGCGACCAGGGCACGGAACTCGCGAGGCTGGCCGCCATTCGAAAGATGGAAGACGATGCCCGTGTCAGCATCGGCCGGCAGGAAATGAACGGTGACGGTTTTGCCGCTATGGACGCCAATGCCAGCCAGCGTCGCGCGCGATTTCACTGTCGTCTGATAGTCGTGCAAGAGTAACCCCATAGCCCCAAATGCCTGCGTCCGCTCTATCGGCCTTGGGTATCTTGCAGCCAGGTGATGGCCTGGCGCTCGCATAGGATGCGGCAAAATAAGCAAGAGCGTGCGGCTCTGTGTGATCGGCAGGCAGGGCTACCCCCGAATCCCGGCAAACCGACTTTAGTCCGTGGCGAAGATAATGGCCCGCCTTGGAGACTCCAAATCACGGTTTCTTACCCTGTGTAACTGCGGGACAGTGTCAAAAGCGACTCATAAACCATTGTTTTTCAACAGTTTTGTAAAAGCAACAGGCAGACGATTTCTCGCCTGCCTGTTAACAACCGTTATATGTCGTTAACGATCGGCCGCCGCCGT
Organism: Mesorhizobium sp. CA8; assembly: GCF_020164955.1. Classification (GTDB taxonomy): domain Bacteria; phylum Pseudomonadota; class Alphaproteobacteria; order Rhizobiales; family Rhizobiaceae; genus Mesorhizobium. Next base: position 92,391 of record NZ_JAIUHG010000022.1, on the reverse strand, counting down.
ATCGATCAGTTGGCCTGGCGGCGCAGGAAGGCCGGGATTTCCAGCTGGTCGTCTTCCTGGACCGTGCGGGCCTGCGGTGTCAGCCGGCCCTGGTCGTCGAGCTGGCCGCGGCGCGGCGCGTAGAGCTGCGGGTCCTGGCTGGCGAGACGGCGCATCTCGGGCGCGGCCTGGCGCAGCTTCGGCTCGCGCGGCTGCGCCGGCTGAAGCCGGGCCGGCTCTTCCTCGCGGCGGGTAAGACCGTTGGTCAACCGCTTGATCAGCCCCATCGGACCACTGTTCTCATGGTCCGCGGGCCGGCTCTTGGCTTCGACTTCGGCCCTTACCACCGGCGGAAAGTCTTCCACGCGCGGCATGCGCTGCGGGGCCGCGGCCACCGGCTGGGGCATCTCGCGCTGCGGCGCGGGCTGCTGCATGACCTGCTGCGGCACCACGGGCTGCGGCTGGGCCGGCGGGGCCTGGAAGATCTTGCTCTGCGGCCGGAAGTCGTCGACCGGCGCGGGGCGCGGCTGCGCCATGGCGGCGTTGGCCTCGGCAAGCTGGATCGCTTCCGCGACCGGATCGGCCGCGCGCGGCTCATAGGCCTGCGGCTGAACCGGAGCGGGGCGGATTTCGGCAACCGGAGCCACCGCCGGACGGGCGGCCGGCTTCTGCGGCGCGCGGATCGAGATCGGCGCAGCCGCGATTTCGGCCGCCGACTTGTCGATGCCGGTGGCGACGACCGACACGCGGATCACGCCTTCCAGTTCCTCGTCGAAGGTAGCGCCCAGGATGATGTTGGCGTCCTGGTCGACCTCCTCGCGGATGCGGGTGGCTGCCTCATCCACCTCGAACAGGGTCAGGTCGCGGCCGCCGGTGATCGAGATCAGCAGGCCCTTGGCGCCCTTCATCGACGTTTCGTCGAGCAGCGGGTTGGCGATGGCGGCTTCAGCGGCGGCCATCGCGCGGCCCTCGCCCGAAGCCTCGCCCGTGCCCATCATCGCCTTGCCCATCTCGCGCATCACCGAGCGGACGTCGGCGAAGTCGAGGTTGATCAGGCCTTCCTTCACCATCAGGTCGGTGATGCAGGCAACGCCCGAGTAGAGCACCTGGTCTGCCATTGCGAAGGCGTCGGCGAAGGTGGTCTTGTCATTGGCCAGCCGGAACAGGTTCTGGTTCGGGATGACGATCAGCGTGTCGACGCATTTTTGCAGTTCCTCGATGCCCATGTCGGCCGTCTTCATGCGGCGCTGGCCCTCAAAATGGAACGGCTTGGTGACGACGCCGACGGTGAGGATGCCCTTCTCGCGCGCCGCGCGGGCAACGACCGGAGCAGCGCCCGTGCCGGTGCCGCCGCCCATGCCGGCGGTGACGAAGCACATATGGGTGTTGGAGAGGTGATCGATGATCTCGTCGATGCACTCTTCCGCCGCCGCGCGGCCGACTTCCGGCTGCGAGCCGGCGCCGAGGCCTTCGGTGACATGCGCGCCGAGCTGGATCAGCCGCTCGGCCTTCGACATCGTCAGCGCCTGCGCGTCGGTGTTGGCCACCACGAACTCGACGCCGCGCAGGCCGGCTGTGATCATGTTGTTCACGGCATTGCCGCCGCCGCCGCCGACACCGAACACGGTGATGCGGGGCTTGAGCTCGGTGATGTCCGGCTTCTGCAGATTGATGGTCATTGTCTCCGTCCTTTACCTTTCCCGCCGCCTCGCCGCTGCGGCCGCCTATGGGGCTGTCCCCGTCAAATTAAAAACTGTCTCTCAACCACTGACTCATGCGATGCAGTTTTCCGCCTGTTCCGGTCATCCTGAAACCGGAAAGTCCTTTCGCCGAATGGCTCTCGAAGCTCGCCATCTGCGGATAGATCATCAGTCCGACCGAGGTCGAGAACGCCGGGCCCTTGGCCGCTTCCGGCAGGCCTGCGACGCCCAGTGGCCGGCCGATGCGCACATTGCGCCCGAGAATGCGGCGCGCCGCTTCCGGCAGGCCGGCAAGCTGGCTGGCGCCGCCGGTGAGCACGACGCGCTTGCCGACGGCATTGCCGTAGCCGGACTTGTTCAGCCGGTCGCGCAGAAGCTCCAGCGTCTCGTCGATGCGAGCGCGGATGATGCGCGTCATCATCGAGCGCGGGATCTGCAACGGTACATCGCCCTCCTCGCCGATCGGCTGGATCGAGACGAGGTCGCGGTCGTCGGCGCTGCCGGGCAGCGCCGAGCCATGCATCACCTTCAGCCGCTCCGCGGCATCGAGCGAGGTCGACAAGCCCTTGGCCATATCGAGCGTCACGTGGTTGCCGCCGATGGCGATGGCGTCGCCATGCACGAACTTGCCTTCCGAGAAGACCGAGATGGTCGTCGTGCCGCCGCCCATGTCGATACAGGCGGCGCCCATCTCGAGCTCGTCATCGACGAGCGAGGCAAGCCCGCTGGCATAGGGTGTCGCCACCATGCGCTCGACCGACAGATGCGAGCGGTTGATGCAAAGCTCGAGGTTGCGCATCGGCGCTGCGTCGCCCGTCAGCACATGCATGTCGACGCCAAGCGCATCGCCCACCATGCCGCGCGGATCGCGCATGCCGCGCTCGGCGTCGAGCGAGAAACCGACCGGCAGCGAATGGACCACCTCGCGCTCGGCCCGCAGCGCCTGCTTGGCGCCGGCGGCGAGCACGCGCTTGATGTCGACTTCCTCGACCTGATGACCGCCGAGATTGATCGTCGCCGAGAAGGCTTCGCTCTTCAGCCGGCCCGCCGTCATGTTGACGATGAGGGAATCGACCGTAAGCCCTGCCATGCGCTCGGCCGCATCGACGGCAAGCCGGATGGCATGCTCGGCGCGATCGAGATCCACCACCACACCCGACTTCACGCCTTGCGATTTCTGGTGGCCGATGCCGATCACCTGGATGCGATGCGAACGCCCGCGCAGAAGCTTGCCGTCCTCGTTCGGCTTGAGCTTCGCCACAACGCAGCAAACCTTGCTGGAGCCGACATCGAGCACCGTGAGCGTGCCCGACCGGCGCGAAGAAGCATCACCGCTGCCGCCAAGCCAGCTCATATCTTCGTCTCCGCCTTGCGCTTGGCCAGGTTCTTCGGCTTGTCGCTGAGCGCGGCTTCGCGCTGCGTCGCCGCTTCCGGCGAGAGCTCCACGACCAGCCGGTCGGAGAGCCGCATGTCGACGGCGGCGATATCGCGCGTCAAAAGCCCGTTGTCATGATCGATCTTGACGAGTTCGGCGATCGCCCGGTCTTCGTCATCTTCCGGCAGCTTGACCGTGATGCCGTTCTCAAGCCTCAGGTCCCAGCGGCGCTCGCCGACACGGATGTAGCCTTTTACCCGCGCCGCGAGATCGGGATAGCGCTTGATCTTCTCGAGAAAGGCCGGCGCCATCGCCGGCGCGCCCGCGCCGATGATCAGCGGAAGCAGCGCCTGCCTGCCGCCCGAGAACGGAGCGATCACCTCGCCCGACCGCTCGATGACCGAAACCGAAGTGCCCTGCTGCCAGAGCGCGAAGGGCTCGCGTTCTTCGATGCGCACTTCCAGCGTGTGCGGGTAGATTTTGCGGACCGCCGCGCCCTCGACCCAGGGCAGCGTCGCGATGCGCTCGCGCGCGGCCTCGGCATCGAAGCCGATCAGCGAGGTCCAGCCGTCGAGGCCGAGCCGGTCCAGCACATCGATCTCGGAGGTCTGGCGGTTGCCGACCACCTTGATCTGGTCGACGGCAAAGCCGGTGCGCGCCGTGATGCCTTGCACGATGCTGTCGCCGTAGCCGCCGAGATAGGCGCCATAGGCGCTGCTCGATGTGATCAGCGCGGCGGAAAGGATCGCCGCCGAAAAGCGCGGCGCCTCATATTCACCGCCGCACAGGCGCGCCAGCACGCGCATCGGCCGGCGGAGTTGACGCGGCAACACGAAACGGTCGAATGACAGCGACACGCCGAACAGCGCGAGACCAGCCGCGCCGCCGCCATTACCCTGTCCCCACCTCAACGCAGACACGAAGCGTCCTCCACCATCCAACTCAACAAATCGCCGAACGAGTGTCCCGCTTGGGCGGCGATTTCAGGCACCAGAGACGTCGGCGTCATGCCCGGCTGAGTGTTGACCTCGAGCCAGACAACCTCGCCGTTTTCGGAGTGACGGTCGTCGTAACGGAAGTCCGATCGGGAAACGCCCCGGCAACCAATGGCAAGATGAGCCTTGAGGGCCAGTGTCTGTATTTTTTGGTAAATATTCGGTGAAATTTTAGCAGGGATTTCGTGTTTTGATCCGCCGGGAACGTATTTTGAATCGTAATCGTAGAAGGAATGCCCAGTCGGGATGATCTCGCAGACGCCAAGCGCCACATCGCCCATCACCGCGCAGGTCAGTTCGCGCCCATGGATGTAGCGCTCGACCATGACGATCTCGCCATATTGCCATTCGGTCGAGCCGATCACCTGCGGCGGATGCGACTGCCCCTCATGCACGATGACCACGCCGAAGCTCGATCCCTCATTGACCGGCTTAACCACATAAGGCGGCTTCATCGGATGCCTGTTCTGGACGGCGAAGCGGTTGACCACCTTCGATTCCGCGACCGGAATGCCGGACGCCTTGGCAATCTTCTTGGCCTGTTCCTTGTTCATGGCGAGCGCCGAAGCGAGCACACCCGAATGGGTGTAGGGAATTGCGAGATATTCGAGAATTCCCTGGATGGTGCCGTCCTCGCCGAACGGACCATGCAGCGCATTGAAGGCGACATCGGGCTTGAGCTCGGAAAGCACAGCCCCAACATCGCGCGAAACATCGACACGGGTGACCTGATAGCCTTCACTCTCGAGCGCATCCGCACACGCCTTCCCCGAGGACAGAGACACGGGCCGCTCCGAGGAGAATCCACCCAGGAGGACAGCCACATGCTTCTTCTTCATTCCCGCCATCCCCTCTCACGCCGGGCCTGCCACCGATATTCCACATCGCATCTCCGAGCACTAAGTCCGAGTCTTCCGGCAGGTTGCCCCCCAGACGGAAAACGCGGCTGAACGCGTCGAACGACTCAAATCAGGAAACGCTTTAGGGCAGAGAATCAGAGAGTTGATTCGCTGGCAAGTACCTAAGATTCCGAGAGATTCACTTTCCGCGAAAACGGCCGCAAAAAGTGATTTGTGAGTCTTTAAGGCAACGGTTTTGCGGCCGTTTCAGACCGCCGGAAGTTCAAGCATCACATGAACTTAAGCCTAAGCTAAAGGAGCTGGCCAAGAAACTCCTGCACCGCATGGTCAGGCCTGAAATTGCCGAGGCGCTTGATCTCCCAGTGCAACCGGATGCCGGAATTTTCGAGCACGCGCGCCCGCACCGTCTCGCCGAGATATTCGAGGTCGTAGCCGGTCGCCGTGCCGGTGTTGATCATGAAGTTGCAATGCATCGGCGACATCTGCGCGCCGCCGATCATCAGCCCGCGGCAGCCGGCCTTGTCGATCTCCTTCCAGGCCGAGGTGCCTTCCGGATTCTTGAAGGTCGAGCCGCCGGTCTTCTCTCTGATCGGCTGCACCGTCTCGCGATGGTTCTGCACTGCATCCATCGCCGCCTTGATCGCCGCCTTGTCCTCCGCAAACCCTTCGAAAATGGCCGAGGTGAAGATCAGGCCGGCGGGCGCCGACGAATGGCGATAGGCATAGCCCATATCGGCATTGCTCAGCGTATGGAGATTGCCCTTGCGGTCCAGCGCCCTCACCTCGACGACCCGCTCGCGGGTCTCGACGCCGTTGGCGCCGGCATTCATCCTGAGCGCGCCGCCAACGGCGCCCGGGATGCCGTGATAGAAATGAAAGCCGCCGATGCCGGCCTCATAGGCCACCGCTGCGAGGCGCTTGTCCGGCGTTGCCGCTCCTGCCTTGATCGTGGTTGGCCCGGTGGCCTCGGCCTCGCCAAAACCTTTGGCCGAGAGCCTGACGACGAAACCAAGAATGCCGCCGTCGCGCACCAGAAGGTTGGAGCCGACACCGACCACAGTGACCGTTATCTCTTCCGGCACGGCGCGCAGGAAGGCGGCGAGGTCTTCCTCGTCGGCCGGCTGGAACAGCGCCTCCGCCAGGCCGCCGGCCCGGAACCAGGTGATCTTGTCCATCTCGGCGTTCGGCGTGACGCGGCCGCGCAGGCCGGAAAGCTTGTCGCCGAGTTTATCGATCAGGTCCTGGCCGCGCATCATGACGGCGTCCCACCAAGTTCCTTGGGCAGCGCATAGGCCCATTGCGTGATGTTGCCGGCGCCGAGGAAGACGACGAAATCGCCGGGCTTGGCAAGCTCGCGAATGGCGGGCGCGATTGCCGCCTGACCCTCGATATAGCGCGCGTCTCGGTGCCCGCCGGAGCGGATGCGCGACACCAATGCGTCGGAAGTCACGCCTTCGATGGGTTCCTCGCCGGCCGCGTAGACCGGCGCCACCATGACCGTGTCGGCGTCGTTGAAGCAGACCGAGAATTCCTCGAAGAGGTCGTGCAGCCGGGTGAAACGATGCGGCTGCGCAATGGCGATCACCCGCCCCTTGGTCGCGCTGCGGGCGGCCTTCAGCACCGCCGCGATCTCGACCGGGTGGTGGCCGTAGTCGTCGAACACCTCCACGCCGTTCCACGAGCCCGTACGGGTGAAGCGCCGCTTGACGCCGGCGAAGGACGAAAGGCCCTTCTTGATCGCCTCGGCCGAGAGGCCGAGCTCATGCGCCACCGCGATCGCCGCCGTCGCGTTGGAAACGTTGTGCCGGCCGGGCATCGGCAGGCGCAGGTCGTTTATCGACGTCGTGCCCCGTCCCTTGCGGTCGCGGATGACGACATCGAATTCGGAGATCGCGCCCTGCATGCGATGGTTGGTGAAGCGCACGTCGGCCTGCGCGTTCTCGCCATAGGTGATGACGCGCCGGTCCTCGATGCGGCCGACCAGCGCCTGCACTTCCGGATGGTCGGTGCACATCACGCCGAAGCCGTAGAACGGTACGTTCTCGACGAACTGACGGAACGCTTCGCGCACCTTGTCGAAGCTGCCATAGTGGTCGAGATGCTCGGGATCGATGTTGGTGACGACGGCGATGTCGGCCGGCAGTTTCAGGAAGGTGCCGTCGCTCTCGTCGGCTTCGACCACCATCCACTCGCCATCGCCCATGCGGGCATTGGTGCCGTAAGCGTTGATGATGCCGCCATTGATGACGGTCGGGTCGAGCCCGCCGGCCTCGAGCAGCGTCGCCACCATCGAGGTGGTCGTGGTCTTGCCATGCGTGCCGCCGATGGCGACTGCCTGGCGGAAACGCATCAGTTCGGCCAGCATCTCGGCCCGGCGCACGATCGGCAAAAGCTTCTCGCGCGCAGCCTTGAGCTCAGGGTTGGATTTCTTGATCGCGGTCGAAACGACCACGACTTCGGCGTCGCCGACATTCTCGGCCTTGTGGCCGACGAAGCATTCTATGCCCTTTTCGCGCAGCCGCTGCACATTGGCGCCGTCGGCCTGGTCGGACCCCTGCACCTTGTAGCCCAGATTGTGCAGCACCTCGGCGATACCGCTCATGCCGATGCCGCCGATGCCGATGAAATGCACAAGGCCGATCGTCTGCGGCATCTTCATGGGCGCGTCCTCCTGTAGTCCGAAACCGTTTTGCCGGACGCAATAGCCTCTGTCAGATCGGCGAGCAACCGCGCCGCGTTCGGTTTCCCGGCCGAGCGGGCGGCGGCGGCCATGGTCGTTAGCCGGTTCGGGTCCTTGACCAGTCCGCCGACCATCTCGGCGATGCGTGCCGCCGACAGCGTCGACTGCGGATGAAGCTCGGCGCCGCCGGCGGCGGCAAGGGCTGCGGCATTCGCCGCCTGGTCGTGATCGAGCGCGTGCGGGTAAGGTACCAGCAGCGCCGGCCGGCCGATGACGGCGATTTCCGAAACCGTCGAGGCGCCGGAACGCGACATCACCAGATGCGCCGCCCCGATGCGCGCCGCCATGTCGGTGAAGAAGGGCGAAACCTGGGCGTCGACGCCGAGATCGGCATAGGCCGCCTTCACCCGCGCCACATCCTCGGCGCGCGCCTGCTGGGTGATGACCAGCCGCTTGCGCAGCTCTTGCGGCAGCAGCGCGATCGCCGCAGGCACGGCATCGGAAAAGAACTGCGCGCCCTGGCTGCCGCCAAACACCAGGAAGCGGAACGGCTCGCCCTCGTTGGACGCCTGATACGGCGTCTTCGCTGCTTCGAGGATCTGCGGCCTGACCGGATTGCCGGTGGTCACGGTCTTTGCGCCGACGGCGCTCGCTCCTTCCGGCAGGAAGCCGCCGGCTATCGCGTCGACGCGGCGGGCGAGCGCCTTGTTGGCGCGGCCCATGACGGCGTTCTGCTCATGGATCAGCGTCGGCACTCTTCGCCTTGTCGCCGCATAGAGCGGCGGCAGCGTCGGATAGCCGCCGAAGCCGACGACCGCCTCCGGCTTGATCCTGGCGATCACCCGGCTGGTCTCTCGCACGCCCTGCCAGATTTTCCAGAAGGCCGAGAGCATGGCGACCGGGTTCTTCGAACCCAGCGTCGCGGAGGAGATCGTGTGAATGTCGGCTGCCGGGAAATGGCGGGAATAGCGCTCGGCGCGATGGTCGGTGGCGAGATGCACCTTCCAGCCGCGCTCGATCAGCTCATGCGCCAGCGCCTCGGCCGGAAACAGATGTCCGCCCGTTCCACCAGCCGCAAGCAGGATAACACCCTTCGCCATCCCGCCTCATTCCGCCGGCATTGCGCGCTGCGACAGGACGAAGCCCATCTGCTTGCGTTTTTCCGGACGCTTGCGCGTCAATGCGAGCACCATGCCCATCGAGACGGCGATGGCGATCTGCGAGGAGCCGCCATAGGAGATGAAGGGCAGCGTCATGCCCTTGGCCGGCATCAATTGCAGGTTCACGCACATGTTAATGGCCGACTGCAGACCGAAGACGGTGACGAGGCCGCCGACCGCATAGCGGGTGAAATCATCGTGTTCCTTGAGCGCGATGCTCAAGCCGCGCAGCACGATGAAAGCAAAGATCGACATGATGAAGAAGCACATGATCAGCCCGAACTCCTCGCCGGCGACCGAGAAGACGAAGTCGGTATGAGCATCCGGAACAATGCGCTTGACGGTTCCTTCGCCCGGCCCAACACCGAACCAACTGCCGTTGATCAGCGCCTCGCGGCCCATGTCGACTTGGAACGTATCGCCTTCGCCGGTCAGAAATTTGTCGATGCGCAAGGCAACGTGCGGGAACACCGAATAGGCTGCGAACAGACCGCTTGCCCCGACCATGCCGAGAGCCACGATCCACAGCCACGGCAGGCCGGCCATGAAGAACATGACGCCCCAGGTGCCGGTCACCAGCATGGTCTGGCCGAGGTCGGGCTGCGCCAGCAGAAGCGAGATGACCAGCGCAAGCAAAAGCATGGCGAACAGATTGCCGGGAATATCGGGCTGGCGCTTGTGCTCGGCAAACAGCCACGCGCAGATGATGACGAAGGCGGGTTTCAGGAATTCGGAAGGCTGGATGGAGAGGCCGGCGAGTGACACCCAGCGCCGCGCGCCTTTCACCTCGACGCCGATGTAGAGCACCGCCACCATCAGCACCAGCATGATGCAGAGCATCACCAGCGACATGCGCCTTATCTGCCGCGCCTCCAGGAAGGAGACCGCAAGCATGACGATGAGCGCCGGGATGGTGAAGATGACCTGCCGGGTGGCAAAGTGAAAGCTGTCGAGGCCGATACGCTCGGCCACAGCGGGGCTCGCCGCGAAGGACAAAATGATGCCCAGTCCCATGAGGGACAGGAACGCGGCCAGGAACCAGCGATCGATGGTCCACCACCAGGTGGCAACAGGACTTTTGTCGAGACGGCTTTGCATCAACGTGGCCCTCCGATGGGTTTGACGCCATCAATAGCAGTCGCAGCTTGCCTGAAGGCTTCGCCGCGAACCTCGAAATTCTTGAACTGGTCGAAACTGGCGCAGGCCGGCGAAAGCAGCACCACGGCTTCGCCGCCGGTGTCGTTTGCCGCGTCATGGGCGGCATGCTCGACCGCCGCCGCAAGCGTTCCCGATATCTCGTATGGCACCGCTTCGCCCAGCGTCGCCGCGAAGGCGGGCGCCGCCTCGCCGATCAGATAGGCCTTGGCGATGCGCGGGAAGAAGCCGCGCAGCGGCTCGATGCCGCCTTCCTTCGGCAGGCCACCGGCGATCCAGTAGATGCGGTTGGCGAAGCTCGACAGCGCGGGTGCGGCCGCATCGGCATTGGTTGCCTTGGAATCGTTGACGAACAGCACATGGTCCTTGCGGCCGACCTGCTCCATGCGGTGCGCAAGCCCCGGGAAGCTTTCCAGCCCGGCCTGGATTTCGCCGAGTTCGAGCCCGACTTTCAGACAGGCGACGACGGCGGCCAGCGCATTCTGCGCATTGTGCTGGCCGCGCAGCGAGCCGATGCCTTCGAGGAAGGCGACGCGGCTGTAGCGGCCATGAACGGCTTCCATCAGATTGGTGCCATCGGCGAAATAGCCATCGGTCAAAGGCAAGCGCTTGGAAATACGAACGACCGGCCGGCCGGCCCTCTCCAGACGGTCGGCGATCTGGGCGCACCAGGAATCGTCGACGCCGATGATCGCGGTGTCGCTGCCGGCGACCAGCCGCTCCTTGATCGAGGCGTAATGCGCCATCGTGCCGTGCCGGTCGAGATGGTCGGGCGTAAGGTTGAGCAGGATGCCGGCGGTCGGGTTGATCGAGGGCGCCAGATCGATCTGATAAGACGAGCACTCGACCACATAGTGCCGCTGAGGCTCGGGCGGATCGAGCGTCATGATTGCGCGGCCTATATTGCCGCCCATCTGCATGTCACGTCCCGCCGACTTCAAGATATGCGCCGTCAGTGCCGTCGTCGTGGACTTGCCGTTGGTGCCGGTGATCGCGATGAAGGGTGCTGCCGGCGCGCGGCTGTTGCGCTCGCGGCAGAACAGCTCGATATCGCCGATCACCTCGACGCCGGCGCCGCGTGCGAGCTCCACCGTCCAATGCGGCTTCGGATGCGTCAGCGGCACGCCTGGCGACAGCACGAAGGCAGCGAAACGCGGCCAGTCGGCTCCACGCAGGTCGCCGGTCGCAATGCCTGCGTCGGCGGCCTTGGCGACGCTGTCTGGATTGTCGTCCCAGGCCAGCACCTCGGCGCCCCCTGCGATCAGCGCATGCGCGGTGGCGATCCCCGAGCCGCCAAGCCCGAAGAGCGAAACGCGTTTGCCGGAAAAGGAAGCGGCGGGGATCAAGCAGGCGTCCTATCTGAGCTTGAGGGTGGAGAGGCCGACCAGCGCGAGGATGACGGCGATGATCCAGAAGCGGATCACCACCTGGCTTTCGGTCCAGCCGAGCTTTTCGAAATGGTGATGGATCGGCGCCATCAGGAAGACGCGTTTGCCAGTCATCTTGAAATAGCCGACCTGGATGATGACCGACAGGATCTCGACCACGAACAGGCCGCCGACGATGACCAGCACGATCTCGTGCTTGGTGGCGACGGCGATGGTGCCGATCAGCCCGCCCATCGCCAGTGAGCCGGTGTCGCCCATGAAGATCGCGGCCGGCGGCGCATTGAACCAGAGGAAGCCCAGGCCCGCGCCGATCACCGCGCCGAGCACGACGGCGAGCTCACCGGTGCCGGGCACGAAATGGATCTGCAGATATTCGGCGAACACCGCGTTGCCCGACAGATAGGCGATGACGCCGAACGACGCTGCCGCGATCATGATCGGCACGATCGCCAGGCCGTCGAGACCATCGGTCAGGTTCACCGCATTCCCCGCGCCGACGATGACGAAGCAGGAGAACGGCACGAAGAACCAGCCGAGATTGATCAGGAATTCCTTGGCGAAAGGAAAGGTCAGCGACGATGAGAACGGCGCCTGGCCATTATGCATGATCACCCACGCTGCGATGGCGGCGATGATGAACTCGATCGCCAGCCTCGCCTTGCCGGAAAAGCCCAGATGCGACTGCTTGGTGACCTTGAGATAGTCGTCGTAAAAGCCGATCGAGCCGAAGCCGACGGTGACCAAAAGCACCACCCAGACATAGATGCTGGACAGGTTCGCCCATAAGAGCGACGAGCCGATGATGCCGGACAGGATCATCAGCCCGCCCATGGTCGGCGTTCCCGCTTTCTTGAAATGCGTCTGCGGACCATCGGCGCGGATCGGCTGGCCCTTGCCTTGCCGCAGACGCAGCGAATTGATGATTGTCGGCCCGAAGATGAAAACGATCAGCGCCGAGGTGATCAGCGCGCCGCCGGTGCGAAAAGTGATGTAGCGGAAGACGTTGAAGAGTGAGATCTTATCCGCGAAATCGACGAGCAGTGTGAACATGGTTCTTCCGTCCCCGGACCCGACCTAGGCCGGCTTAATGTTTGTGGCTTCCGCCGGAAATTTGCCGAGCAATGCCTCGACCAGCTTTGAAAACCCGATGCCTTTCGACGATTTGACCATCACCACGTCGCCGGGCCTGAGCGCGGAGATCACGATCGGCTTCAGCTCTTCGGCTCCCGCCCGATATTCCGTCTGGATATCGGCCGGCAAAACCGCGGCCAGCGCCTGCATTTCCGGCCCGCCGAGAAAGACGTTGCGGGTGCCCGTGCCGACGATCAGTTCGGCGAGCGCTGCGTGGAGCTTGGCCGAATGGCTGCCAAGCTCCAGCATGTCGCCGAGCACCGCGATGCGTCGACCCTCGCCCGAGACCGGCGTAGCGTTGAGCAGCGCCATCGCCGCCGCCATCGACGCCGGATTGGCGTTGTAGCTCTCATCGATCAGCGTGATCGGCCCGTTGGGATGATGCAGGACGTGGCGCCGGCCGCGCCCGCGCTCGGCCGAAAGGTCCGCAAGCGCGGCCGCGACCTTTTCGACATCGGCGCCGACCAGTTGCGCGGCGCCAAGCACCGCCAGAACGTTCTGCACGATATGGCGGCCGGGCGCCCCGACACGAGCCGTCACATCCTTCTTGCCGATCTTGACGGCGATGTCGGAATGGTCGGCATGAAGCTCGCATCCGACAAGGCGGAAGGCCGAGCGGGCATTTTCGCCGAAGCCGAAGACATGCGCGACGCCTGCCTCTTTCGCCATTTTCCCGAGCAGCTTCCAGCGTGGATCGTCGCGGTTGAGCAGCGCGGCGCCACCAGGCTCGATCCCTTCGAAAATCTCGGCCTTGGCCATGGCGATCTCGTCGAGATTCTTGAAGAAGCCGAGATGGGCGGCGGCAATGATCGTCACGATCGCGACATGCGGCCTGACCATCTTGACCAGCGGCCTGATCTCGCCCGAATGGTTCATGCCGATCTCGAAGACCGCGTAGTCGCAGTCCTGCGGCATGCGCGCCAGCGTCAGCGGCACGCCCCAATGGTTGTTGAACGACTGCGCGGAGGCGTGCACCTTGCCGACCGCCGACAGCACATGGCGCAGCGCTTCCTTGGTGGTCGTCTTGCCGGCCGAGCCCGTGACCGCGATGATCCTGGCCTTCGAGCGGGCACGGGCCGCAACACCGAGTTTCTCAAGCGCTGCAAGCACATCCTGCACGACGATCATCGGCGCCGTCAGCCGGCCGAGCGAGGGCAGTTTGCCCTCCGCGACGACCAGCACGGCCGCTCCGGCCTTGACCGCCGCTGTCGCGAAATCATGGCCGTCCATCGCCTCGCCCTTGATGGCGAAGAAGGCGTCTCCAGGCTCCAGGCTGCGGCTGTCGATCGAAATGCCGGTGATGCTCTCCGGCAGCGAGCCGATCGGCCTGCCGCCCATGGCTTCGACGAGCGCTTCCGACGTCCACAGCAGGTTCATGCGGCGCGCTCCTTGAGCGCCTCGCGCACTTCCTCATGGTCTGAGAAGTGGAAGGTTTCGGAGCCGATGGTCTGGCCTTCCTCATGCCCCTTGCCGGCGACGATGAGCGTGTCGCCGGCGCGAAGCATCGCCACCGCCTCGTGGATCGCCTTGCGGCGGTCGCCGATCTCGATGGCGTCGGGCGCGGCGGCAAGGATCGCGGCGCGGATGGTCTCGGGCACTTCCGTGCGCGGATTGTCGTCGGTGACGATGACGATATCGGCGAGCCGCGTCGCGATCTCGCCCATGATCGGCCTTTTCCCCCGGTCCCGGTCGCCGCCGCAGCCGAACACTACGACGACGCGGCCAGTGGTGAAAGGCCGCACCGAGGTCAGCACATTCTCCAGCGCATCGGGCTTGTGGGCATAATCGACATAAACGGGAGCGCCCGCGGCGGTGGTGCCGACGAGGTCGAGCCTGCCCGGCGCGCCCTTCAATTTCTCCAATGCCGCCAAGGCCTTGCCCGCGGGTGTTCCAGTCGCGATGGCAAGCCCGGCTGAGACCAGCGCGTTGGCGATCTGGAAATCGCCGGCCAAAGGCAGGTCGACCTCGTGCAGCACGCCGTCCGCCACGATTTCGGCGCGCTGGCGATGGCGCTCATGCTCGACCCGCTTCAGCGTCAGGAAATCGCCATGGCGGCCGACGGTCAGCACTTTCAGCCCCGCCGCCTTCGCGGCTTTGATGGTCGGCTCCGACCACGGATCATCGGCAAAGACGATCGCGGGCGCGCCCTTCGGCAGCAGCGTATCGAACAGGCGCAGCTTGGCGCGGTGATAATCCTCGACCGTCGGATGGTAATCCATGTGGTCGCGGCCGAGATTGGTGAAGGCGCCGGCGGCCAGCTTCACCCCGTCGAGGCGGCGCTGGTCGAGACCGTGGCTGGAGGCTTCCATCGAGGCGTGGGTGACGCCGGCATCCGCCAGTTCCTTGAGCAATCGGTGCAGTGCCACCGGATCGGGCGTCGTCAGTGAGCCATATTCGTTGCGGCCGGGCGCCACGACACCGGTCGTGCCGATCGAGGCGGCGGCAAAACCCGCCTGCTCCCAGATCTGGCGGGTGAAGGCGGCGACAGATGTCTTGCCGGCGGTGCCGGTGACGGCGACCATGGTTTCCGGCTGGCGGCCGAAGAAGCGCGCCGCGCTGAGCGCCAGCGCCAGGCGCGGATCATCGACGGCGAGAACCGGGATCGACAGGCCGGAGACGGTCGTGCCCCTGCCGGTGACGATCGCCGCAGCGCCGCGGGCCGCGGCATCGGCCGCATAGGTCGAGCCGTCGGCCCTGCTGCCGGCAAGCGCGAAGAAGACGACGCCGGTCTTGATCGCGCGGGAATCCGAGGAAAGTCCGGTCACCTCCAGATCGGGGGAAGCTGTCCCCTCGACAGGCAGGATGCCGGCTAGATCTTTTAGATGCATTGAGTCCCGTTCACCGCAACAAAATAGCGCGCAGTTGCCGGCGCGCCGCAAGAATCACTGATAGGAAACCAGCGTTGCACCATTTTCATGGCTGAAATCTGGCTTCACGCCAAGCATGGCCGCAGAACGCCGGATGATATTGCCGGCCATAACCCCCGCATTGTTGGCGGCGACGTCGGTCATGCCGGGCTTTTCCGGATGGGGAGCGTCAGCGATCGTGAACACCAGAAATTGCGGATCGTCCATCGGGAAGGCGGCGACGAAGGTGTTGAAATTCAGGTCCTTGGAGTAGCGGCCGTTGATAACCTTCTCCGCTGTTCCGGTCTTGCCGCCAACGCGGTAGCCGGGGGCCCTCGCGTTTCTGGCCGAACCCTTTTCGGCGTTGAGCGTATAGAGGTAGCGCATGCCTTCGACCGTCTTGTCGCTGACCACTTTCTTGGCCACCGCCATTGCCTCCTGCTCGCTGCGCACCAGGAATGTCGGCTCGATCAGATAGCCCTGCATCAGCGCCGCGCAGCCGACGGCTGCCTGCAGCGGCGTCGTCGACACGCCATGGCCGAAGGCGATGGTGAACGAATTGACCTGTTTCCAGACCTTCGGTTCGGTCGGACGCGCGACCTCCGGCAGTTCGGTCTGCATCCTGTCCAGAATGCCGAGGCGGTGCAGGAATTCGCGATGCCCCTCGATGCCGACCAGCTCGGCCTCCCTGGCCGACCCGATGTTGGACGAATAGAGGAACACCTCCGGCAATGACAGCACACGGTTCTTGCCATGGAAATCGTGGATGGCCTGATGGCCGACCCGGATCGGATGCGAAGCGTCGAAGCGGCTGTTCATTGTCGCCTTGCCGGAATCGAGCGCCATGGCCGAGGTGAAGCTCTTGAAAGTCGATCCCATCTCGTAGAGACCCGCCGACATGCGGTTCAGTCGATCCTTTTCCTGCGCATTATACGGATTGTTCGGATCGAAGTCCGGCACCGAGGCCATGGCCATCACTTCGCCCGTCTTGATGTTCAGCACGACGGCGCCGGCGCCCAATGCGCGATAGCGCTCCAGGCCGGCGGCGATTTCGTCGCGCACCACATGCTGGACGCGCAGATCGATCGACAGCTTGACCGGCTTGAGATCCTTGGCCACGGCGAGCCCCGACGCCTGCAGGTCGCTCAGCCCCTGCTCGTCGATATACTTCTCCATGCCGGAGATGCCCTGGTTGTCGATGTTGGTGAGGCCGACGATGTAGGACGAGGTCTCGCCGCTCGGATAAAAGCGCCGCTTTTCGGTGCGGAAGCCGAGGCCGGGGACGCCCAGCGCCAAGATGTCGGCCTGCTGCTTCGGCGTCAGCTGGCGCTGCAGCCAGACGAAGCCGGCCCCGCTCTTGAGCTTGCGGTAGGTCTGCTCGTAGTCGATCTCGGGCAGCACGGTCGACAATTTCTCGATCGCTTCGTCGGCGTCGACGATGCGGCGCGGCTCGGCGAACAGCGACGCCGTCTTGATGTCGGTCGCCAGCACCTCGCCGTTACGATCGACGATATCCGGACGTGAAGCCGTGACCCGGCTCTCCGGACCGCCCGAAAGATCCGGGTTCTGCATGCCGAGATAGACGAGCCGGCCGGCAATGGTCGAATAGATGGTGAAGAACACCGCCATGGTCATGACGATGCGTGTCTTTGCCTTGCCGCCCGTCGTCTTGCGGGCGGCGTCGACGACGATCGAGCCGGCCTCAGCCTGCTTCTTTCGGCGCTTCAGCAGGTCACCGATCCTTGGAAGGCTGCTGATCATTGAACGGTGCTCCCGGTGACCACTGGATCCTTGCCGTCCGCTGGCTCCTTCCCCGAATTGTCGGCCATGCCGCCAAGGCGCTGCGAGGAGAGGTCCTCGATGGTCAGGGGTTTCACCGGAATGTCGTCGAGGCTGCCGATCTGGTGCGCGTTGACCGGTTCGAGTCCGAGTTGGCTCTTATAGACATCGGCAAGCTTCTGCAGTCGCGACGGCTGCGTGAGCAGGCTCCAGTCCGCCTTGAGGAGGTCGATCGTTTCTTCCTCGTAGTGGATCTGCGCCTGGATCTTCTGCACCGCCGCCAGTTGCTCTTCGGCTTCCCGCTTCGTCTTGTAGGTCAGGGCCGCGGCTGAGACCATGACGGCGATCAGGACTATGTCGCTGGTACGAAACACGTGCTCACCTCTCCCCCGGCCGTTCGACGGCGGGAAGCTTTGGAAGGCCGAAAATCGAAAAATCGTCAGCGCGCGCCGGCGCATCCGTGCGGATCGCCGCGCGCAGCCTGGCCGAGCGCGCGCGCGGATTGGCGTCCAGCTCGGCCTCTCCCGGCACCACGCCGCCGCCGGCCTTGCGGAAGGTCGCGATGCGCGCCGGCGCATCGGGCATATGCCTTGAGCCGGCGGCGGCTTCGGAACGGTCGGCGATGAAGCGCTTGACGATGCGGTCTTCCAGGGAATGGAACGTCACCACGGCAAGCCGTCCGCCGGGCTTCAATGCCCGTTCCGCGGCGATCAGCGCCCTTGCGAGCTCGCCAAGCTCGTCATTGACGAAGATGCGCAGCGCCTGGAAGACGCGCGTGGCCGGATGGATCTTGTCCTTCGGCCCCCGTCCGATATGCGTTTGGATGGCGTCGGCGAGATCGAGCGTGCGCTCGAAAGGCTTCTTCTCGCGCCGGCTCTCGATCATGCGCGCGATGCGGCCGGCATGACGTTCCTCGCCGAGAAAACCGAAGATGCGGGCAAGGTTCCCGGCCTTGAAAGTGTTGACGACGTCGGCGGCGGAGAGACCCGCCTGCGCCATGCGCATGTCGAGCGGCCCGTCGGCCCGAAACGAAAATCCGCGCTCGGCCTGGTCGAGCTGCATTGACGAGACGCCGATATCGAGCACCACGCCATCGGCGCTTTCGACATGCTCGTCCAACGTCGAGAACGGCGCCTGGACCAGCCTCAGCCGGCCGCCGGCCTGCTCTTCGAGCGCCCTGCCCGCGGCGATCGCGTCCGGGTCGCGGTCGATGGCGACAACCGAAGCGCCGCGATCGAGGATGGCGCTGGTGTAGCCGCCGGCGCCAAATGTCCCATCGACAATCGTCTCGCCGGCCTTAGGCGCGAGCGCGTCGAGCACCTCGGCAAGGAGGACCGGAATGTGACGGGCCAGTCCGCCAACGGCGTGATGGTCATCGCCGTGGCCAGCCATCATTCCGATCGCTCCCCGGGCTTCGTCCCCTGCCGAAGCTGCAAAAGCCTGGCCCGCGCCTGCGCCCCATAGGTGGCAAGCCGTCCCGGCTCCCATATTTGGAAGAAATTGCCGCGACCGACAAAGGCCACCTCGTTCGAGATGCCCGTATGCTCGCGGATGAAATCGGTCATGGTGATGCGGCCGTCCTGGTCCAGCTTTAGAAATGTCCCGTCTCCATGGCAGAAGAACGACATGTCGTCCGCCGTCTGCAGGAATGGGTCTTCCAGCGCGATCCGCTGCTCGTAGCGGTCGAGCAGGTCGAGGCCGCCCACATCCATGGCCGGCAGGTCCAGGCAGCGCAGCGCGTAGAGTTCCGCATAGCCGCGTTTCTGCACCACGGCGCGGAAATGCGCCGGAACGGACACCCGCCCTTTCGCATCGATCCTGCTCACGGTGTTTGACAGAAACCGGTCCAATAAACGCTACAGCCGCTGTTGTTGCCGCTGCACCCCTCATGTTGTTCTCCGCGCCCTCGCCGCATTCGCGGCAAATGGCTTCATTCACCGAGGCAAAAACCGGCAAACGCACAGCCGCCGCGGCTGCCCGATTGGCGTACGCTTCACCCTGACGCGGAACGAAAGCTTGGTTTAAATGGGATATCATGGGGCACTATGGGCGTCAACGGGAACAGGCATCACAAACATGCACGCCACAACCAGAAAGCGCAGGTTGAAGGCACGTCTCGTCTTTATCGTCTATTAAGCCTAACGAAGCGTTTAGAGCCCTCTGGCCCAAAAAGACCCAGCTTGCTGCGCACAGCCGGCGCGCATAGCGTCGGTGGAAGTTTTCTGCTGAAGGATCGAGCCGATGTCGGACACTGCGAAGTCACGCGCCGCGACACTTGCCCATCTGCGCAGCGCCGATTTCGCCAAGGGCGATCCCATCCCCTTGTCGCTGACCATGGCCTCGATTTTCCACGCGCCTGGCGACGCGACGGGCTTCGATCAATACGGCCGCTTCAGCAACCCGACCTGGCATGCCGTCGAGCATGCGCTCGGCCATCTGGAAGACGCGCAATGCGTTATTTTTCCGTCGGGAATGGCCGCGATTTCCGCGGCTTTCTTCGCACTCGTCAAATCGGGCGACCGCATCCTCTTGCCGTCGGACGGCTATCATACGACGCGGGCCTTGGCTGAGCGTTTTCTGAAACCACTCAGCGTCGCCTATGACGTGCGGCCGACGGCAAGCATGCTCGACGGCGGTTTCGCGGGTTACCGGGCGGTTTTCGTCGAAAGTCCGTCCAACCCGCGGCTGGACATCTGCGACATCACCGCGGCCGCCAAGGCCGTCCACGCGCAAGGCGGAACCCTGATCGTGGACAACACGACGATGACGCCCTTCGGCCAGCGTCCGCTCGATCTCGGCGCCGACATCGTGGTCTCGGCCGACACCAAGGCGATCAACGGCCATTCGGACGTTCTCTTCGGCCATGTCGCCAGCCGCGATCCCGACATTGTCGCCAGGGTGAAGGATTGGCGCGAGACGGCCGGCGGCATCCCCGGACCGTTCGAGGCATGGCTGGTGCATCGCGGCCTCGAAACGTTGGAAGTGCGCCTCGACCGCATGTGCTCGTCGGCCGAAACTATCGCTCGGCGGCTGAAGGACCATCGCGCCGTCAGCGGCCTGCGCTTTCCCGGGCTCGTGGGCGATGCCTCGCATAATCTGGCGCGTGCCCAGATGGAGCGCTTCGGTTTCCTGATTTCCTTCGAACTGGCCTCCGAAGAACAGGCCGAGGCGTTCATCGACGGTTGCGCGCTGATTGAATCGGCAACCTCCTTCGGCGGCGTGCACACGTCGGCCGAGCGGCGCTCGAAACGGGGCGACGCGGTGCCGCCGGGCTTCGTTCGTCTCGCGATCGGCTGCGAACCGGTCGAGGAACTCTGGAAGGCAATCGAGGCGTCGCTGGACAAGCTCGGCGCCTAGTCCGCTATATCAGGTCGTCAGCCTCGATTTTGCGCCGGCCATGCAGGACGCGAAGGACTTCGATCGCGTCGTTGCCAATCCGATAAAACGTAAGATACTCCCCGACAACGAGGTGGCGGATGCCCGGCAGAATATCATCGCGCGGCGCGCCTGATCGGGGATGAAGGGTCAGCAAATCCCATCGCCTCTGAAGAGCTTCCACAAAACGGACTGCGGCGTTTGGGTTGCGGGCAGCGATGTAGTCGCCGATAGTTTCGAGGTCTACCAATGCCTGTGGAAGCAGGCGGTACTTCACTCGTCAGCGCCTTTGGCTTCCGCCATCTTCGCATATTTGGCGCGCAATCGCTCCATTAAGGGAGGGCCGTCCAGGGCAGGTCCGCTGTCGATGCCTTCCTGCACCAGTTCCCGCAATTCCTCGACGGTATAGCCGAGCAGGTCGCGCCGCTCCTTCCATTGCCTGAGTGCATCGCGGATGACTTCACTGGCCGAGGCGTATTCGCCAGCAGCGACGACATTGTCGACCGCAGCCGCAAGTTCCGGCGAAAGCGTGATGCTGCGTTTATCGACCTGGCCCATTGATGCACTCCTGCTCTTCCCCAAAGGTACGATTTAATCGCACCAGCTTCAAGCATAGGTTTGACCAGGCCGCGGAGGCTGTCTTGGAGAATGCTTGAATCAGGAGATTCGCCTGTCGGCCTAACCTCCTGATCCCATTCAGCTATCGCTGCGAAAAATGCCAGCTGGCCTGTAAGCCGGGTTCTGTATGGCCCTCGCCTCACGGCGAGAACGTGGCGGCCATTCATCTTGGGCGCATGTTGCCACGCGCCTCACGCAACCTACCCGGACGGTGGGCCGGAAACAGCCCTCGAAGGTTTCCCCTCGTACCGCCCCTATTCGGTTTTGCTCCCGGTGGGGTTTGCCCTGCCGCTCCTGTTGCCAGTCGCGCGGTGGGCTCTTACCCCACCCTTTCACCCTTGCCGCGGCAATGCCGCGGCGGTTTGCTTTCTGTGGCACTTTCCCTGGGGTCGCCCCCGCCGGCCGTTAGCCGGCACCGTGTCTCCATGGAGCCCGGACTTTCCTCACCCGCAACCTTTCGGTTCTCGCGGGCGCGGCCGCCCGGCCAGCTGGCAAGCGCGTATAAAGGGATTCCCGCCTGAAAACGCAAACGAAAAAGCTGGGGAGGCACCCAAGGCAGTGAATCTGGGCAACGACATGCCTGGACGACACGCGTTGCCCAAATCCATTTCGGCTTAAGCCGGCGAGCCCAAGGCCGCCATCTGCACCTTCACCTTGCTGCAATAGGCGGCCGAAATCGGATTCATCCGCGTCGCGCCATGGCCGGCATTGTATTTGAGGATCGTGCCGCAGGTGGTGCCGCCGCCGAGACCTTGCGCCATGGCAAGGTATTTCATGCCATATTTGATGTTGGTGTCCGGATCGAACAGCCCCTTGGCCGAACCGGTGTAACCCATCATGCGCGCCGTGGCCGGCTTGATCTGCATCAGGCCGATCTCGCCGGCGCTGCCGACCATGTTCGGCCTGTAGTTGCTTTCGATCTTGATGACGGCCGTGGCCAACGACACCGGCACGCCATAGCTTGCGGCATAACGGGCAACGATCGCCGAATACTGGCCGCCGCCCGTCGCAGAGGACGACAAAGCCGGCTTCTCAGGATGGATGAAAGCTGTCGGGGTCAAGTCGATGGTCTGCCTGTTGCGCTTGACTCGTTTGGCTGTCGATTTCGTCACCCTGGTTGCGGCCGCCTTCTGCATCTTGGCCGGAGCAGCCCTCGCGGTTCCGGATGTTTTGGCGCTCACGGCGCCCTTGGGCGTCGCAGGAGCGGCTGCGAAGCCATTGTCTGCCCTGGGGCTCAGCGGGGAACTGTTGGCCTGGTTGAACGCAAAGCTTATCACTCCGGCAGCAACAGCTGCCGCTACGACGGTCAATTTTTGCATGTAGTCCTGTTCTGTTAGAACCGCGCGAAGAATTTCACGCAGCTATGCCAATTCAACATCGGATCATCCGGGGGGATAGACGCCCGACGACTTGCGGGAGAGGCATTTGGAGGCGGAATTGGCGGCAATAAAGGCGGCGCAATTCACTTTAAGTGACAGGTTGTAATTTAAGCAACTTGTCGTTGCTATTCGAGCGAGGCTGCCTTTACGGAAGCCAGGAGTCTTTCCAGCGTGCGGATCGTCGATTTATCCGCCACGCCATCCACCAGCCGCCGCCGGAAATGTCGCTGGAAAGCCGCCACCACGATCTCCGTCTGCCGGTCGTAGACACAAGATATCTCAACGTCATAGCCGTAGAGGGCCAGCATCGACTGCAACGCCTCGACCTCGGCGCCGGTGTCGCCGGCTTTCAGTGCGGCGCCGGGCTCTATCGCCGCCGCTGGCACCAGATGGCCGACACCGGCCGCGAACAGCGCCTTCCAGGGAAATTTTTCGCCAGGATCGATCTTGCGACCCGGAGCCACGTCCGAATGCGCGAGCACCCTTACCGCAGGGATCGAATAACGGCCCACAATACCTGCGCACAACTCGATCAAGGCGCCAATCTGCCGCTTCGGGAAAGCCTTGTAGCCCAGCGAATGCCCGGGATTGACGATCTCGATGCCGACCGAACAGGAGTTTATGTCGGTACACCCGAGCCAGGAACTTTTGCCGGCATGCCAGGCGCGATCGCTCTCGCGCACCATCTGGACGATGCGGCCATCTTCATGAACAAGATAATGCGAGGAGACTTCGCTCGCCGGGTCGCACAGCCACGCCTCGGCGCCGGCGCCGCTTGCCATGCCGGTATAATGCAGCACGATCATGTCGGGCCGGGGCGTCTCGCGGCGCGGACCGAAATTCGGCGACACCCGGACCTCGGCACCTGGCTGGTCGGGCAGGAAGCCGCTCATACGTGCCTGAAGCCCCGCTCGATCATCTCATAGGCGGCATTGATCGCCGCGACCCGGGTCGTGGCGATCTTGATGAATTCCTGCGGCAGACCGCGCGCGATCAACCTGTCCGGGTGATTGTCGGAGATCAGCTTGCGATAGCGTTTCCTGACCTCCTCGAACGGCTTGCCGCGCTCAATGCCCAGAACGACGTAAGGATCGGCGGCGCCGAGATTGACATGCCTGGACAGGATCGCCTCGTAATGCATCTCGTCGACCCGAAAGATCTCGGCGATCCGGTGCAGGAACTGCCCTTCCCGCTCATGGATGAGCCCATCCGCCTTGGCGATGTGGAAGAGGCCGTCGAGTATATCTTCCAGCATCATGCAGTTGGCATGGCCGGAACCGCAGAGCTGCGCCATGCGCTGGGCATAGGTCTCGAAGCCGGCGACGTCCTGCTTGGCGATATCGTAAAGCCGCGCCACGTTGCGTGTCTCGCTCGGCGGCACTTCGAAGATTTCCTGGAAGGCGCGCACCTCGTCCTGCGTGACGATGCCGTCGGCCTTGGCCATCTTGGCCGAAAGCGCGATCATCGCCACCGAGAAGGCAACGCGCCGACGCAGATCCGGATCGCCGGAAAACACGGTGCGCACGGCTTCCACGACATCCGCGACGCCCGAGGACGCCGACGACGAAACACGAGCGATGAAGTCGCCAAGGCGGTCCCAAATCGACATGCCGGCTTCATAGTGCGAACCGGGCGGTTCTATCAAGCCGGGACGATGCCGCAGGTGACTGGCGATGTGCCGACCGACGGCGCAAAGAGGAGGCCGGCAATGCCGGCCTTCATCGAGATTGTGGATCGGCCCTTACTGCGCAGGCGCGGCAGGAGCCGGCTTTGTTGCCGGAGCCGGTTCGGCAGGCTTCGAAGCGTCGGGCGAAGCCGGCTTCATGGGCTGCTCGTTGGCCGGCGAATTGGTGCTCTGGGTTGTGGTCTTGTCGGTGCTATTGTCGCTGCAAGCCGCGACCCCCAGCAGGGCGAGCGCCGAGACCGACGCCAGAATGAGCTTCTTCATGCTATCTCTCCTTCAGCAGACGCTCACATTTCGGTGAGCGGTCGCAGGGGAAATGCATCAGCAGGCTGCCGGTTTCGTAACGTTGCATTTCGAGGTGTAATATCAACCTATGATTGCTGGCGCCGAAAATCCCAAACCAGCAGAACATGCGCTCGAAGACATGAATGGATAAGCAGAATGCCGGCAGCCGCAGGAACTGGGAAATGGGACTTCTGGATCGACCGCGGCGGCACCTTTACCGACGTCATCGGCCGTGATCCGCAGGGCCGGTTGCACTCCCGAAAGCTCCTGTCCGAAAATCCCGAGGCCTATGCAGATGCCGCTATTCAGGGCATCCGCGACCTGTTGGGTCTGAAAGCGGGCACCGCCATCTCCGCCGACGCTATCGGCGACGTCAAAATGGGCACGACCGTTGCCACCAATGCGCTGCTCGAGCGCAAGGGCGACCGCGTGCTGCTGCTCATCACCAAGGGTTTTCGCGACGCATTGCGCATCGCCTATCAGGCGAGGCCGGACATCTTCGCCAAGGAGATCATCTTGCCGGAGCAGCTCTATGAGCGCGTTATCGAGATCGACGAGCGCGTGCGCGCCGACGGCTGCGTCGAGCGCCTGCTCGATATCGCGGCCTGCCGCCCGGCAATCGAACAGGCCAAGGCCGACGGCATCGACGCGGTCGCCATTGTTTTCATGCATGCCTGGAAGTATCCGGAGCACGAAAAGGCCGTCGCGAAAGTCTGCCGCAAGATCGGCTTCAGCCAGATTTCCGTGAGCCACGAGGTCTCGCCGCTCATCAAGCTGGTCGGCCGCGGCGACACCACCGTGGTGGATGCTTATCTGTCGCCGATCCTGTCGCGCTATGTGCGGCGGGTGGCGGGAGAACTGGGCGCCGGGCCGCGCCTGATGTTCATGATGTCGTCGGGCGGGTTGACCGCTGCCGACCTGTTCCAGGGCAAGGACGCGCTGCTCTCCGGCCCGGCTGGCGGGGTCGTCGGCATGGTCGAGACGGCGAAGCTCGCCGGCTTCGAAAAAGTCATCGGCTTCGATATGGGCGGCACCTCTACCGACGTCGCCCATTATGACGGCGAATACGAGCGCGCCTTCGACACCGAGGTCGCCGGCGTGCGCATCCGCGCGCCGATGATGCGCATCCACACCGTCGCCGCCGGCGGCGGCTCGATCCTGCATTACGAAGCAGGCCGCTTCCGCGTCGGCCCGGATTCGGCCGGCGCCAATCCCGGCCCTGCCGCCTACCGGCGCGGCGGCCCGCTCGCCGTCACCGACGCTAATGTCATGCTCGGCAAATTGCAGCCCGATTTCTTTCCGGCGATTTTTGGGCCCGGCCAGGACCAGCCGCTCGACATCGGAAGGGTTGGCGAAAAATTCGCGGCACTTGCCGCCGAAATCGGCGACGGCCGGACGCCCGAGGCGGTCGCCGAAGGCTTTGTCACCATCGCCGTCGAGAACATGGCCAACGCCATCAAGAAGATCTCGGTGCAGCGCGGCTACGACGTCACCGAATATCTCTTGAACTGTTTTGGCGGCGCCGGCGGCCAGCACGCCTGCCTGGTCGCCGATGCGCTCGGCATGGAAGCGGTGCTGATCCATCCCTTCTCGGGCCTGCTTTCGGCTTACGGCATCGGCCTCTCGTCGGTCTTCGCCTCGCGCCAACAGGGTCTGCTGCAGCCGCTTGCCGAAGAATCCCGCTCGGCGATCGAGGCACTGATCACGGCGCTGCGCGGCGGCGTCATTGCCGAGCTTGGCGAGCAAGGCATTGCCGAGGACGCAGTTTCAACGAGACCTGTCCTGCACATCCGATATGACGGTACCGACACGGCGCTGCCGGTGAATTTCGAGCATGGCTCGATCTTCCGCGCCAGGAGCGATTTCGAGACGGCGCATAAGGCGCAGTTCGGTTTCGTCTATCACGACAAGCCGATCGTCGTCGAGACGGTCGCCGTCGAAGGCTCGGAAGCCGCTCGACAGGACAAGGCTGAGACCTACGCTCCTGCCGGACCGAAAGGAGTTGAGGTCAAGCCTTCGGAAATTCGGCGCATCTACACCGAAGGCCGCTGGCACGCCGCTGGCGTCTACCGCCGTGAAAACCTGCGGCCATCCCACAGGGTCGCCGGGCCCGCGCTGATCATCGAGCCGAACCAGACCATCGTCGTCGAGCCGGGCTGGCGCGCTGAAATCACCCGTCTCGATCACGTCGTGATACGCCGGACAGAAAGAAAGGCGCGTGCCGCGGCGCTCGGCACCGAAGCCGATCCGGTGATGCTGGAAGTCTTCAACAACCTCTTCATGTCGATCGCCGAACAGATGGGCGTGACGCTGCAGAACACCGCCTATTCGGTCAACATCAAGGAACGGCTCGATTTCTCCTGCGCCGTGTTCGACCGCCACGGCGCGCTGGTCGCCAACGCGCCGCACATGCCGGTGCATCTGGGTTCCATGGACCGTTCCGTCGAAACCATCATCCGCCTGAATTCCGGCGACATCCATCCCGGCGACGTGTTTGCGCTCAATGCCCCTTACAATGGCGGCACGCATCTGCCCGACATCACGGTGGTGACGCCTGTCTTCAACGACGCGCGAAACGAGATCCTGTTCTGGGCGGCATCGCGCGGCCATCACGCCGATGTCGGCGGCACCGCGCCCGGCTCGATGACGCCGCGGGCGACAACGGTCGATGAGGAAGGCGTGCTGTTCGACAATTTCCGCATCGTCGACCGCGGCCGCTTCCGTGAGAAGGAGTTGGAGACGCTGCTTACCGACCATCCTTATCCGGCGCGCAATCCCGTCCAGAACATCGCCGACCTCAAGGCGCAGATCGCCGCCAACGAAAAGGGCGTGGCGGAGCTGCGCAAGATGGTCGCGCATTTCGGCCTCGATGTGGTCGAGGCCTATATGGGCCATGTCCAGGACAATGCCGCCGAAAGCGTGCGCCGCGTGATCGAGCGGCTCCCCGACAGCGCGGCTTATGAATACCCCACCGACACCGGCCAGGTGATCAAGGTGAAGATCACCGTCGACCGCCAAAAGCGCGAGGCGACGGTCGATTTCACCGGCACCTCGCCTGTCATGAAGAACAATTTCAACGCGCCGGAGCCCGTCGCCCGCGCCGCGGTGCTTTATGCCTTCCGCGTCATGGTCGAGGACATGATCCCGATGAATGCCGGGTGCCTCAGGCCGATCAACATCGTTATTCCGGATGGCTGCATGCTCAAACCGTCCTATCCGGCGGCGGTCGTCGCTGGCAATGTCGAGACCTCGCAGCATGTCACCAACGCGCTGTTCGGCGCGATGGGCGCGATGGCCAACGCCCAAGGCACGATGAACAACCTAACCTTCGGCAACAGGAAATACCAGTATTACGAGACGATCTGCTCCGGCTCGCCGGCGGGCCGGATGAATTCCGGGCGCGGCTTCGCCGGAACGTCCGGCGTCCATACCCACATGACCAATTCGCGCCTTACCGACCCCGAGGTGCTGGAACTGCGCTTCCCCGTCGTGCTGGAAGACTTCCATATCCGCGAAGGCTCCGGCGGCAAGGGCAAGTGGAACGCCGGCGACGGCACCAGGCGCACCATCCGCTTCCTCGAAAAGATGGAATGCGCGATCCTGTCCTCGCACCGCAACCGGCCGCCCCAGGGCCTCGAAGGCGGCGGCGACGGCGAGGCCGGCTCGACCAAGGTCAGGCGCAATGACGGATCGGTCGACGTCCTGAAGGCCTGCGACCAAACCACGCTCTATGCCGGCGAGGCCGTCATCGTCACCACGCCGACACCCGGAGCGTTCGGAAAGGCGTAAGAACGGCGTCAACAGGCTGTCACCTGGCTGTCATGCCGCTGCGCTACCCGCTTGCGCCAACGCAAACGGGGAATCACCTTTCCATGTCGGACGTATCCGGAGAACTCGTTTATCGTCGAGGCAAGGAAGTCGGAAAGGCGGTCTACCAGAACCGGGCACTGTCGAAGGACGGCGTTTCCGAGCGGCTCTTCGCCTTCCTGTTCTCCGGCCTCGTCTATCCGCAGATCTGGGAAGACCCCGAGGTCGACATGGAGGCCATGCAGCTTGGCGCGGGGCACCGGGTCGTCACGATCGCCTCGGGCGGCTGCAACATTCTGGCCTATCTCACCCGCTCGCCGGCCCGGATCGACGCCGTCGATCTCAACGCCGCGCATGTCGCGCTGAACCGCATGAAGGTGGAAGCGGTGCGCCACCTGCCGTCGCAGCGCGACCTGTTCCGCTTCTTCGGCGCAGCCGGCACCAGCCACAATTCGGACGCCTATGATCGCTTCATCGCGCCGCATCTCGATCCGGTCAGCCGCCATTACTGGGAGCGCCGCAATTGGCGCGGCCGCCGCCGCATCTCGGTCTTCGACCGCAACTTCTACCAGAACGGCCTGCTCGGCCTCTTCATCGCCATGGGTCATCGCGTCGCAAAACTGTTCGGCGTCGATCCGGCCTGCATCATGAAGGCGGAAAACATCGGTGAGCAGCGCCGCTTCTTCAACGAGGAACTGGCGCCGGTCTTCGACAAGAAGCTCTTGCGCTGGGCGACCTCGCGCAAGGCTTCGCTGTTCGGCCTCGGCATTCCGCCGGCGCAGTATGACTCGCTGATTACCTCCGGCGACGGTTCGATGGCGAGCGTGCTCAAGGCGCGGCTGGAAAAGCTCGCTTGCGATTTCCCGCTCAAGAACAATTACTTCGCCTGGCAGGCCTTTGCCCGCCGCTATCCGCAACCCGGCGAAGCGGCGCTGCCTGCTTATCTGGAAGAGCGCAACTACAAGACGATCCGCAACAACATCGATCGCGTCGCCATCCACCACGCCAACCTGATCAAATTCCTTGCCGCCAAGGATGCGGGCAGCGTCGACCGCTTCGTCCTGCTCGACGCGCAGGACTGGATGACCGACGACCTGCTCAACGCGCTGTGGACCGAGATCACCCGCACCGCTTCGGTGGGCGCCCGCGTCATCTTCCGCACCGCGGCCGAACCAAGCCTCCTTCCCGGCCGTGTCTCCGGTTCGCTGCTCGACCAATGGATCTACGAGGCCGACGCCTCGCGCGAATTCTCGGCAAAAGACCGCTCGGCGATCTATGGCGGCTTCCACCTCTATGTGAAGCGCGCAGCATGAGCACGACGGAGCTGCCGGCCAGCCATGCCGAACTGATGGACGGCGTCTACCGCTGGCAGCGCCATATCTATGACCTGACCCGCAAATACTATCTGCTTGGCCGAGACCGGCTGATCGACGGGCTGGACGTGCCGCAGGGCGGCACCGTTCTGGAGCTCGGCTGCGGCACCGGCCGCAACATCGCCCTTGCCGCCTGCCGCTATCCGGAGGCCCGTTTCTTCGGCCTCGACATCTCGGCCGAGATGCTGGAGACGGCAAACGCGGCCATCGCGCGTGAAGGTCTGTCCGGCAAAGTGAGCCTGGCGCGCGGCGACGCCACCAATTTCGACGCCAAGGCTCTCTTCGGCCTCGAACGCTTCGACCGCGTCTTCATCTCCTATTCGCTGTCGATGATCCCCGGCTGGGAAAAGACCGTATCGGCCGCCCTTGCCGCGCTCGCCTCTGGCGGCTCGCTGCATGTCGTCGATTTCGGCCAGCAGGAAGGCCTGCCGCCCTGGTTCCGCGCCCTGCTGCGCGGCTGGCTGCGGAAATTCCATGTCGCGCCGCGCGCTTCACTGCGCGACGTGCTTGAATCGGAATCGCAGCGCACCGGCGCAACCTTCCGTTTCAGAACGCTTTATCGCGGCTATGCCTGGCTGGCCGTGATCGGATCCTGCAAATAGCAAACGCGATCAGTGCAGCGCCTTCACCAGCGCCCCAACCATCCTCTGTGGTCGATATCCGAACTTGCCCGGCGTCAGCCCAAGCCGCACCACCACCAACTGCTCCGACGGAATGATTGCCACCGTCTGGCCGTCATGGCCCTCCATCCAGTAGGTGTCTTTGGGCAGGCCTGCAGCGACGCCTGCGCCGGGATTTTCCTCATCGCCCGGGCCTTCAATCCAGACTTGTCCCTTGCCGTAGACCTTCGAGGCCGGCACGGGCTCGCGCATCCAGTCGACGAAACCGGCAGGCAGTATCTGGTTTCCGTTCCAGACGCCGCCCTGCAGCAGGAATTGACCGAAGCGCGCCCAGTCATGCGCCGTGGCA
This sequence comes from Mesorhizobium sp. CA8, assembly GCF_020164955.1. GTDB lineage: Bacteria > Pseudomonadota > Alphaproteobacteria > Rhizobiales > Rhizobiaceae > Mesorhizobium. Next base: position 61,853 of record NZ_JAIUHG010000022.1, on the reverse strand, counting down.
TAGAGGTAGGAGGAGCCGACGAACGTGCCTTGCTCGTCGGTCTCGAGCACCGCGCTGTGCATACCGAGCGGCTCGAACAGCGCCGTGCGCGGCCATGCCAGCGCCTTCGCCTTGTCGCCGATCGCGTCCTGCCACAGCCGCGACAGCATCACCGCCGTGCCGCTCGAATAGGAAAACACTTTTCCCACCTCGCCGGTCAGCGGTTGAGCCTCGGCGAAGCGAGCCATGTCCGGCTCGAGATAAAGCATGCGCGTCACGTCGGCGACGTCGCCATAGTCCTCGTTGAACGCCAGCCCGCTCGACATTGCCATCATGTCGGCAAGGCTGACGGCGGCGCGTCCGTCGGCCTTCCACGGCTTGAACAGGCCCTTGTTGTCGAGCGCCAGCTTGCCGTCCTTGATCAGCGTGCCGACGATCGCGGCATTCACCGTCTTGGTCATCGACCAGCCGAGCAGCGGCGTCTTGGCCGAAAAGCCCTCGCCATAACGCTCGGCGACGATGCGGCCGTTCTTCACGACCACGATGGCGCGCATGCCAATGCCGGCCATAGCGGCATCGTCGACGATCTTCGCGACTTCGGGGTTCTGCGAAGCATCCACACGCTCACCATCGGGCCAGAGCGCGTCGGGCTGCGCCGCCGCCGGCGGCGCGGCACGCAGCGATATCTGCCTTGCCTTGCCGGTGTCGCCGTCCGGAACCGACGCGCAGCCGACGCCATCGCGCTCGACGGCAACGCTCTTGCCGAAAAACCCAAGCAAGCCCGCCGAAACGAGTCCTCTTTCCTTGTCGACGGAGACCTTCATCAGCTTGAGCAACGGATGGCCGGGCGCCTGCACGTCGACGGCAAGAACCTCTTTGGCGTCGCGGCCGGCGATGAAGACATTCGAGCAGACGATCTTGGCCGCATAGCCGGAGCCGACGCGGATCAGCTCCGGTGGCGCGAGATAGAGCCAGGCGAAGAGTGCCGCCACCGCCAGGACCACAAGCCCAAGCAGCCATTTGATGAACTTCACCACAGCCCGCATCGTCCCCCGCCTTTCGGATTCGCCGGCTCGATTTATGTCATCGATTTGCCGCCATTGCTTCCGCAAAATCGCCGGCATCGTCGAGCGCCGTCAATGGATTATCAACCATGTTCGGCGATCAAATGCTCCATGTCGCCCAAAAGTGCGCAGCGGTTTTGGGACAACGACATGGACAGACAAACGAGACTTAGGACGGTCATGTGGGGCGATCGTCCGGAGGGGGCCTGCGTAAGCGACCGCCATCATTAAAGGACCCACCAGCGGCCGGCTGAACCCGGCTCGGGGGATATCATGCGCCGTTTTGCGGCCATCCTGATGCTTACGCTGCTGGGCGCCTGCTCGACCGTGGAGGACCTCTCACCATTGTCGCCGTCGTCGCAGACCGTTGCCGTGCGCGCACCCAAATTCGAGGACTCCAATCCGCATGAGTGGGACAGCGGCGCGCCGTGGACATACGCCATCCACGGCACCGATGTTTCCAAATACCAGACCTCGGTCGACTGGCCGACCGCCAAGGCCAGCGGCATCTCCTTCGCCTTCATCAAGGCGACCGAGGGCGGCGACCGTTTCGACGACTATTTCAACGAGCACTGGGCGCGCACAAGAGCGGCCGGAGTTCCGCGCGCCGCCTATCATTTCTTCTATTTCTGCACCCCGGCGGAAACCCAGGCGCGCTGGTTCATCGCCAATGTCCCGCGAGACCCGTCGGCGCTGCCGCCGGTGCTCGACATGGAATGGAACCCGAAATCGCCGACCTGCAGGCTGCGCCCCGATCCGGCCACCGTGCGCAGCGAAATGACCGTCTTCCTCCAAATGGTCGAGCGCTACTACGGCAAGAAGCCGATCATCTACACCTCGGTCGATTTCTTCGACGACAACCAGTTGGCGACCTTCCGCGGCTATCCCTATTGGCTGCGCTCGGTCGCCGGCCATCCGCGCGAGAAATACGGCAGCCACCCCTTCACCTTCTGGCAGTACACCGGCACCGGCATCGTGCCCGGCATGATCGGCAAGTCCGACATCAACGTCTTCAACGGCTCGGAAGCCGCCTGGAAGAAGTGGCTGCGGCAGAACACCCGTTGACATCGGCCGTCCCGCCTGCTTTTCGACACGGCGGGCGGCGAAACATGCAACCGCTGGTAATCCGGAGCGGCGCACTCGTGCGAGTGCCTGGCGCGGCTCCCGAACTTTGAAATCCTCGCATGCGCCTTTCCGATCCCGGTCCGGATCGCGATGGTGTCATGCGTCGGTCTCGAAAGGAAAGCGATGCGATTGCGCGTTGAAATCCTGGCGGCGCTCTTTGTCGGCGTGTTTGCGCTGCCTGCCGCGGCACAGGAATGCGGCGGCGATTTCGAGGCCTGGAAGCAGGGCGTCGCGGCCGAAGCCAAGGCGGCCGGCGTCGGCGCCGTCGGGCTCGACGCGCTGGAGGACGCCACCATCGACCAGCGGGCGCTGGCGCGCGACCGTGCCCAGGGCGTGTTCACCCAGACCTTCACCGAATTCGCCAATCGCATGATCTCGGCCTACCGCCTGAAGCAGGGCGCGGCCAATCTAAAGAAATATGCCGATGTTTTCGCCCGCGCCGACAAGGAGTTCGGCGTTCAGCCGGCCATCATCGCTGCTTTTTGGGGCCTGGAGACCGACTTCGGCGCCGTCCAGGGCGACTTCCATACGCTGAATGCGCTGGTGACGCTTTCGCATGATTGCCGCCGCCCTCAGCTCTTCCGGCAGCAATTGGTGCCGCTGCTCATCTTGATCGACCGCGGCGTGCTGCCGGCCGACGTCAAAGGCGCCTGGGCCGGCGAGATCGGCCAGACGCAGATCCTGCCGACCGACTATCTTGCCAAGGGCCTGGACGGCGACGGCGACGGCAAGGTCGACCTCAGGAACAGCGTGCCGGACGTCATCATGACCACGGCCAATAAGATCATGTCGCGCGGCTGGAAGCGCGATCAGCCCTGGGTCCAGGAAGTGCGCGTTCCCGACGAGATGCCATGGGACCAGACCGGCCGCACCAACAAGCTGCCGCTGTCGCAATGGGCGCAATGGGGTGTCACCGAACCCAACGGCAACCCGCTTATCGACAATGGTCTCAGGGCTGGTCTGGCGCTGCCGATGGGTCGCAAGGGTCCCGCCTTCCTGACCTACGACAATTTCGACGTCTATCTGGAATGGAATCAGTCCTTCACCTACGCGCTGACGGCGGCCGTGCTTGCGACCCGCCTTGCCGGCGCGCCGCAATTCGATCCGCGCACGCCCGAGCAAGGCCTGAGCGGCGACCAGATGAAGGCCTTGCAGACCAAGCTCGAAGCCAAGGGCTACGACGTCGGCACGGTCGACGGCATCCTCGGCACCAACACGCGCGAAGCGGTCCGCAAGGAGCAGACGCGGCTCGGGTTGCCGGTCGATGGCTGGCCGACGCCGGAGCTTTTGGCGAAGCTGTAGCGCCCTTCCCTTCTCCCCTTGCGGGGGAAGGTGGATCGGCGCGCAAGCGCCGAGACGGATGTTCCAGCGGAGTGAGACGTTGGCTTTCCCTGGAGCACCCCTCATCGGTCGTCTTCGGCGACACCCACAAGGGGAGAAGGGGAGCTCAATCCGCCATCGTCTCCAGGCTGGCCAACCCTTGCGGCGCGTCGCCTTCGTCGAAGGGCGTCGTCACCTCGACGAATGTGTCGGGAAAGAAGCCGTTGAAGCGGGTCCTCAGCGACAGCGAGTAGGCGCCGATATGGCCGATCTCGATCCAGTCGCCGGTGTCGACCGTTTCCGGCAGCCAGAACGGTCTGGACAGGATATCGACGGAATCGCAGGTCGCGCCGCAGACCTTGAACGGCACGATGGTCTTCTCGTCGCCGTTGCGCGTGCGGATCGCGGGATCGGGGATGAAGCGTGCCGGCAGCGTGATCTTGCCGGTCCATGAATCCGACAGCGACGCCCAGATGCCGTCATTGATGTAGAGCCGCTTGCCCTTGCGCAACAGCACCCGCACGATCAGCGACAGGCACCGCGCCACGATCACCCGGCCGGGCTCGGCCACCAGCGGCATCTGGTCGAACTGATATTCTTTCAGGTCGCCGGCCAGCCGCGACATAAGCTGGCCGAGCGAAGGCATCTCGACCTGCCTGCGGTTGGGGTCGTGACCATATTCGGCGGGAAAGCCGCCGCCGACATCCAGCCCGGCAATGTCGAAGGTCAGACGGTTGCGCACCCAGTCGGCCGAGGCCAGCGCCCTCTCATAGGTGTCGGGATCCTCGATCTGGCTGCCGACGTGGAAGCAGAGCCCTACCTTGTAGCCGGTGCGGTTCAGCCGCTCGGCAAGCTCGACCGCATTGGCCGGCCCGGCGCCGAATTTCTTCGACAATTCGTAAGCCGCATGGCCCTTGGTCTGAATGCGGACGAAGACGGTGATGGCGCCCGGGTCGATATCGAGCGCCCGCACCACCCGCGTCAGCTTGGTGATCTCGTCCTCATGGTCGAGCGAGATCACCCGGATGCCGTATTTCTCCAGGGCCAGCTTGATGTCCGACTGCGCCTTGACCGGATGCATGTAGAGCATCTCGGCATCCGCCGAGACCGCGCGCACGGCGGCGAACTCGCCGGGTGACGCGACGTCGAATGTGCCGACGCCGGCCTCGACCAGCGTCTTCAGCACGATCTGCTCGCCATTGGTCTTGACCGCATAAGCGGTCTTGCCGGGAAACATGCCCATGAACTGCAGGGCATCCTCCTTCAGCACCTGCGGGCGAAAACAATAGACCGGATCGTCGGGACGAAGCGCCAGTGCCGCATCACGGGCATTTCCGAATCGCTGCATCGACGAATCCTCAGGTCTGGAGCGCGCACAATTAATCCTAGCTAACCGCCAAAGAAAACAGTTCTGTGTCTGGCGACCCGGAGCGGCCTGTTGCACATTTTGGCGACGCTAAACCACCAGTCAGGTTTCGGGTGGCCCTTGCCTGCGGACGCGATATCGGTTGGTGAGGTGTAACGGCTGAAATTGAAATCGGCCCGGGGAGGAACAGGACATGTCCATTACGGCCGCCGCCGCGCCGACGCGCGGACCGATGACGCTCAAGGATTGGGCGCAGCTTCTCTTGCTCGGCGCGATCTGGGGCGGCTCGTTCTTCTTTGCCCGCATTGCCGTTTCCGAAATCCACCCGCTGGCGCTGGTGCTGTTTCGCGTCGCCATCGCCGCGATCGCACTCCAGCTCTATCTGGCGGTCCGCGGCCCCTCGTTCCGGCTCGCCTTCCCGCATGCCGGCCTGTTCTTCCTGCTGGCGCTCACCAACAACGTCGTGCCCTTCTCGCTGATCTTCGCCGGGCAGACGCAGCTCGGTGCCGGCGTCGCCTCGGTGCTCAACGCCACGACGCCGTTCTGGACGCTTGTCCTGGCCAACGCGCTAACGACCGACGAAAAGCTGTCCTGGAACAAGCTGGCCGGCATCGGGCTCGGTGTTGCGGGAACGGCGGTAATGATCGGCCCGGGCCTTATTGCCGGCCTCGGCGGCCCTGTCTGGGCCAAGTTCGCGCTGATCGGCGCCTCAGTGTCCTACGCAATCGCCCTGATGATCGCGCGCCGCTTCAAGGGCGTGCCGTCGCCGGTCATCGCCACCGGGCAACTGACGGCATCGAGCATCATCATGATCCCCATCGTGCTCATTGCCTATGGGCCGACGGGCTTGTTTTCGGCCTCGCCACCGGTCTGGGCCGCGGTGCTGGGGCTGGCGCTGCTGTCCACCGCCTTCGCCTATATCCTCTATTTCAACCTCGTCGCCTCGGCCGGCGCCACCAATGCCTCGCTGGTCACCTTGATCGTGCCGGTCAGCGCGGTGCTGCTCGGCTTCCTCTTCCTCGGCGAGCGGCTGGCGCTGTTCGAGATCGGCGGCATGACTCTGATCGGACTCGGTCTGATCACCATCGATGGACGATTGTTCGGCAAATGGTAGCGGTGTCATGTCACAGCGGCGCCACAATTTATTCACAACCGTGAAGCCGGCTTTTGCCAAAGAGTTTCAACGGCTAATGGCAAATTCCAGGTCGCAAATTCCACAACCATGTCGCATTGCAGCACGTTTTCCGCTTGCCTGTGACCCAAATGACTCTAGATTCCGGCCATAGCTCTGAAGAGGAGGCTATGGCATGGGACTGGCGAGGCCGATCAACGCTTTGATGATTTGTGCCGCATTTGCATTCATCGGTGCCCTTATCATAGGTGTTCTTCCCTGACCCGCCAAAGCCGGGAAGACTAAGCACCGAAATAGTCCAACAGTTCGAAAAGGCCGGGTTCTACCCGGCCTTTTCCGTGGAAACCCTGACTTCCCGTTACAGCTTTGGCTCAAGCCGCGGCGGATCCGGCTGCCTCCGCCTCATGCGAGCGGATGCCGATCATGTGGCAGACGGCAAAGACGAGGTCGGCGCGGTTCATCGTGTAGAAATGGAAGTCGCCGACGCCGCGCTCGACAAGGTCGAGCACCTGCTCGGCCGCCACGGCCGAGGCCACCAGCGCATGCGTCTGGGGGTCGTTCTCCAGTCCTTCGAAGCGCTCGGCCAGCCATGCCGGAACCAGGGCGCCGCAGCGAGACGAGAAATTGGCGACCTGCGTGAAATTATGCACCGGCAGGATGCCCGGCACGATCGGGATATAGATGCCGGCGCGCCGCGCCCGCTCGACATAGCGCTCGTAGAGGTCGTTATCGAAGAAGAATTGGGTGATCGCCCGCGTCGCGCCATTGTCGGCCTTGCGCTTCAGCATATCGATGTCGGTGGCAAAATCCGGGCTTTCCGGATGCTTTTCCGGATAGGCCGAGACCGAGATGTCGAAATCGCCCGCGTTCTTCAGCGCGCCCACCAGTTCGGCGCCATTGGCATAGCCGTCGGGATGCGGACGATAGCTTGTGCCGACACCTGCCGCCGGATCGCCGCGCAGCGCCACGAAGCGCTTAACGCCCATATCCGCGAATTCGCGGATGACCGTGTCGACCTGATCGCGCGCCGCATCGACGCAAGTCATGTGCGCCGCAGGCGTCAGCGATGTCTCGTTCAAGATGCGCTTGACCGTGCGCGCCGTGCGCTCACGGGTCGAGCCGCCGGCGCCATAGGTCACCGAGACGAATTTCGGCTTCAGCGGCTCCAGCCTTGTGACCGTGTCCCACAGCCTTACTTCCATCTCGTCGGTCTTCGGCGGGAAAAATTCGAACGAGACCCTGACCTTGTCGCCGATGTCGGGGCGGCGGGAAAAGCGGAACTGGTTCATCAGGCTGTTTCCCTTACTGGCAAGGAATCGTTGGACGGATCGGCGATCAAAAGGCGACGGTCGCGGCCGAGCCAGAGCTTCACCGTAAGCCCTGCCTCGTTGCCGCCGCGCGGCTCGAATTCCTGGCTGTCCTCGAGATCGAGGCCGGCCTCCTCGAACCAGTCGGACATCTGCCGGTCGGAGAAGCCCAGCCGCATGTGCGCGTGCTGGTCGCGCAGGAATTCGAGATTATGCGGCGCGAAGTCGACGACGATCAGCCGGCCCGATGGCCTGAGCAGCCGTGCCGCTTCGGCGATGGCGCGGGCGGGATCGTCGAGATAGTGCAGCACCTGGTGAATGGTGACGAGATCGAAGGCGTTGCGCTCGACCGGCGGCGAGAAAATATCTCCCTGGCGAACCTGCGCATTGGCGATGCCGGCCTTGTCGAGATTGGCGCGCGCCACGGTCAGCATCTCGCGCGACATGTCGATGCCGACGCCGCGCCGGTAGAGCGGCGCGAAGATTTCGAGCAACCTGCCCGTGCCGGTGCCGAGGTCGAGCATCGACTGGAACGGCCGCTTGCCGACGAGCCTGATGAGTGCCGCCTCCACCGCGCGGTCCGGCACATGCAGGGAGCGGATGTGATCCCAGCTCGCGGCATTCTCGGAGAAATATTCAGCGGCCCGGTCCTGCCGCTTGCGCTTCACCGCCGCCAGCCGCTCGAGATCGCGCACCACCTGCGGATCGGCCTCGCTTATGCCCGACACCAGACGCTGGACGAAATCGCGCGAATTATCGATGTCGGTCAGCCTGAAAAAAGCCCAGGACCCTTCCTGATAGCGGCCGATCAGCCCGGCATCGAGCAGCAGCTTCAGATGACGCGAGACGCGCGGCTGCGACTGGCCAAGGATCTCGGTGAGGTCGGATACGGTGAGATCCCCGCGCGCCAGCAGCACCAGGATGCGCAGCCGGCTGGATTCGGCCGCCGCCTTCAATGTATCTACCATTGTGTCGAGCGAGACATGCATGAGCGGGCTCTCGTTGAAAGATATAAAGATATGTTTATGTCGGTTTTGATATCCTGGCAAGCGGTATGTCGCTTCCGGACAAGAAAATGGCGCAGCCGTGATCCGCGCGTGGCAGACGGTTCTTGTGTGGGGTGAAGAAGATGTTTGAAACGCGCGAAGGTGAGACGCTTCTTGCAGCCGATCCGGCGGGGTTGCGGCCGGACGGCCATCTCGTCTTCCTCGGCCGCATCGTCTCGCCCTGGGCCAGTCGCGAGAATTGCCCCAAGAACATGCGCGCCGCCCGGGAATCGGGGCGAGCCGCGACGGTCGTGATCGACGAGCCCTATCGCCCGGGGCTGCAAAGCCTGGAACGCGCCAGCCACGTCGTCATCCTGTCCTGGCTCCACTACGCGCCGCGGAATCTGATTGTGCAGAAACCGCGCCATGCGGCTGAACCGAAAGGCGTTTTCTCGCTGCGTTCCCCTGCCCGGCCGAACCCTGTCGGCCTGCATGTCGCGAAACTCGTCGCAGTCGACATCGAGGCCGGCCGGATCGGGATCGACGCCATCGATGTGCTCGACGGCACACCGGTCATCGACATCAAGCCGTATTACGCTTCCACGGATGCCTTCCCGGAAGCGACGATTGCCGGGCGAGACGAGAAATGAGCGCCCCCACCGGCCGCCGCCGTGCCATCGCCAAGGCGCTGACCGCGCTTTTGCCGCTTGCGCCCTACGCCGACATGGAAAAGATCCGCGCCGACGCCGGGTCGGTGCATATGAAGAGCTTGCCGCCGACGATCGCGGTATGGCTGGCCACCATCGCCCATGTCCGCCATGTCCACACCGATTACGAGAAATTGCTCGCCGAGGGCTATGACCGGGATTCGGCGCGCTTCTTCGTAATCGGCCGGACCAATGAGGTGCTCACCCGTTGGCGCGCTACACGCCTGCTTCAGGAAGACGACGAGGACGAATAGGCGCCTTCGCCCTCTATGCGCATCCCACCAAATTAAATCGGATGCCGCCTCTGGAAAAACGGCGGCGGCGCCGTACATGGGATAAGCGGAGATTCCTCCGTTTATCCCTCCGAATTCATCGCCCTCTGGGCAAGGACAGCAGATCATGACTGACAAGGTTTGGTTCATCACCGGATCGTCGAAGGGCTTTGGCCGCGTCTGGGCCGAGGCCGCGCTCGCCCGCGGCGATCGCGTCGCCGCAACCGCGCGCGATGCCGGCACGCTTGCCGATCTCGTCGAGAAATATGGCGACAGAGTCGCTGCCATGCAGCTCGACGTCACCGACAAGCAGGCGGTCGACGCCGCGATCGCCGAAGCGCAGAAGCGCTTCGGCCGGCTCGATGTCGTCATCAACAATGCCGGCTACGGCCATTTCGGCGCCATCGAGGAGGTCAGCGAGCAGGAAGCACGCGACCAGATCGAGACCAACATCTTCGGCGCACTTTGGGTGACCCAGGCCGCGCTGCCCATTATGAGGGCGCAACGCTCCGGCCACATCATCCAGATCTCCTCGATCGGCGGCGTCAACGCCTTTGCCTCGCTCGGCCTTTATCACGCCTCGAAATGGGCGCTGGAAGCCTTCAGCCAGTCGCTCAGCCTGGAGGTCGCCGGCTTCGGCATCCACGTCACCCTTGTCGAGCCGGGCGGCTTCTCCACGGACTGGGCCGGGCCGTCGGCCAAGGTCTCCAAGCCGTTGGAGGCCTATGAGCCGGTCCGCGCGGCGATGGCCGAGCGCCGCAGCCGCTCGGTCGCCGGCGATCCGCAAGCGACCGGACCGGCGATGCTGGCGATCGTCGATGCCGCCGAGCCGCCGCTCAGGGTCTTCTTCGGCGATGGCGGCCTGCCGATGATCAGGCAGGAATATGCCAACCGCATCGCCACCTGGGAAAAGTGGGACCATGTCTCGGTGATGGCGCAGGGCGCCAACAAGAACCGCAAAGCCTGACACTGCCTTGGCCGGACCTGGACCGGCCGAGGCATGTTGAGATTCAGGTCAGGGCGAGTCGAGAACGGTGGTTTCCGAGAACCGGAACGGAGCGTGCGTTTGGGCACGTGAGTACCGGAAGCGCAGGAAATCGCCGTTTCGCAGGCCGACCTCACCTGAATATCAGCATGCCTCACCGATAAATCCACTGCTCGGGGACCCGGATGGAAATCTCTTCGCCAGCCCGAATGACGCCCGGCTTTTCGACCCAGGCGACGAGGCCGCGCAGTCGCTTCGCCTCCTTGGGGAAGAGCAGCGCGGTGGCATTGTGATCCGCGGCGCCGACATGCTCGGCGATCGACTGTCCGGCAACGCGGCACGGCTTGTTCTGGCCGTCGACCTTGAGTGTCACGCCACCGTTGAAGAACATCAGCGAACCGGCCGGCAGCATCGAAAGATGCGGCACGCCTTCGATCACAAGATTGGCGCCGATCCACTCCGGCTTGATCTCCTCGAGACCCATGCGTTGCGCGATGATGGCGAGCTCGGCCGCCGCGACAAGTGACAATTGCCGCTCGTTTCGCATCTCGGTGCCGCGCGGATACCAGGGCTCGCGCCCGCCCGAACGCCGCGTTGTGCCGCCATGGAAGTCGCCGGCGATCCCGTCGAAGCCAAGCCGCAGTTCTTCGACCGCCCTCGTCTCGAAATGGTTGTGCGGAGCGGCGTAGAGCGCCGCCGCCTTTGCCGTCAGCTTGCGGCCGGGCACTATGTCGAATGTCGGTTCGGCCGCTGGAAAAAGTTCCAGGTTCGTTTCCTGCATGCCGCTGGTCTAAAGGCCGCTGAGAATGCGGTCCAGTCGAAAGCGCTGATGATCCGATCACACCGTTTGATGGCGATCACGAGGTTATTACCAGAAAATGCCACCCGCGCTGCACACTCGTCGCATTACCGCCGTGCGGCCGACATAAGCGATGCGTGCTGTGTCGGGAGCAGGCTCGATCATGCAGGTTGGACACGCTGTCGCGGCGCTTTGGCTGTTCTGGGTGGTGTCCTGGATCCTTGCCGCTGCCTGGGCCGATCCGGCGCAGAAGCGCGCGGACTTCAAGACAGAGGCACGCTACCGCGTCTTTTGGGTGGCCGGCACCGCGCTGCTGTTCGTGCCGGCGCACGACTATGGCGGCCGGCTGCGGCTTTGGACGCCGACGCTTACCGAAGCCTGGATCTGCGTCGCCCTAATCGCCATCGGCATCGCCTTCGCCTGGTGGGCGCGCCTGCATCTCGGCCGGCTGTGGTCCGCCACTGTCACCGCCAAGGCGGATCATCGCGTGGTCGATACGGGCCCATATGGCCTAGTCCGCCATCCGATCTACTCGGGACTGCTGCTGTCCGTCCTGGCGACCATGGCAGTCAAGGGCACGGTATGGGGCATTGCCGGCGCCGCCCTGCTGCTCGTCGGCGTCGTCGTCAAGGCGCGGCTGGAAGAAAGCTTCCTGCGCGGCGAGCTCGGCCCGGCCTATGACGACTACGCCAGGCGCGTGCCCATGCTGGTGCCCTTCGCGCCGGCCTGAAGCCGCATCTCAAAGCATGCGCAGCAGCGCGCCGCCGATCGAATAGCCGGCGCCGAAGGCGCAGATCAGGCCGAAATCGCCAGCCTTCATATCGGCATGGTTCTCCGACAGCGCCACGATCGCGCCGGCGCCGGCGGTGTTGCCGAGCCGCTCCAGCACCATCGGCGCGCGGTCATGGTCGACGTCGTGGCCGAAGGACAGTTTCAGGATCATCGCATTCATGCGCGCATTGGCCTGATGCAGCCAGAAGCGGCGAATGCCTTCCGGCGTCAGCCCGTGCTCGGCCAGGAACTCGACAATGAATTTCTGGCCGGCGACGGTGACTTCCTTGAACACCTTGTTGCCGACCTGCTTGATGAGATTGCCCTCCAGGTTGATCATGTAGGGATCATCCTGCGCCGTGCGCGTGTAGTAGCCGAGATTGGTGCGGATGTTGTTTGACATCTGCGTCCAGGTGCGCGTGTCGAGCACCTCGAAGCGTTCCGGCCGCTTCTCGCCCTGCGCCAAACCCTCGACGACCATGGCGACCGAAGCGTCGCCGAAGATGAAATGCGTCTGCCGGTCGCGGAAATTGAGGTGGCCGGTGATGATCTCCGGCGTCGACACCAGGATGCGCTTGTGCGCCCCTGCCCTCACCAGGTTGACCGCGACATGCAGCGCCGCCGCGGCGGAAGAGCAGCCAAGCCCCATATCGAAGCCGGCGCCCTTGGTGCCTAGCGCCTCCTGCATCTCGATGGCGATGGCCGGATAGGGCCGCTGATGGTGCGAGGCAGAGCAGATCACCAGATCGATCTCCGACCCGTCGACCCCGGCATGGGCAAGCGCCTTCCTGGCCGAAGCGAGGCCGAACTCCGCCTCGAGCGACAGTGCGTCGTCCGGCCGCGCCGGAATGCGCGGCGACATGCGGGTCGGGTCGAGGATGCCCTCGCGCTCGATCACATGGCGGGTTCTCACGCCGGAGGCATGCACGATGAAGTCGCTGTCCGATTTCTGCAAAAGCGGCTCGCCGGTGTCGGCGCGGCGCGCATTCTCGGTATCGACCCAGCTGTTGAAGCTTGCGACCAGCTCTTCATTGGTGATGACGGGCTCAGGGATTTCGGCGCCGATGCCGCTGATGATGACGCGATGCATGTCCAATCCGTCCGAGGGGCGGCAAGTTGTGCCGAGGCGAGGCGCTACACTTGTCGCATTTGCCCGGTTTATTCCAGCTTAATTCGACAACCACCGCTGGCATTCAGGTGGTGGATGCTCAAGCGCGCTTGGCGACGATGAAGATGCGCGGGAAGCGCAGCAGCACCTTGCCGTTCGCCGTCTTCGGATAGGCCTTGGCGATCTTCGCCGTGTAGCTGTCAAGGAACACCTTCTTCTCATCCACGTCGAGCGGATCGAGAAACGGCTTCAGCCCCGTCGCCTTGACCCATTCGACGATGGCTTCGGCATCGGCCAGCGGATGGTTGTAGATGGTGTGCCAGATGTCGAGCCGGTCGGCGAGCGGCGACAGAAAATCGTAGTAGAAGGACACCGGCGGCAGCGGCGCGCGCGCAGCGCCCTCGAGCTTCGCCGAGAACGGCACTTCCGCCGCGGTTTCGCGCATCAGTCGGTGCGAGGGCTCGCCGAGATTGTCGGGCATCTGGATGGCCAGGGCGCCGCCGGGCGCAAGCAATCCCGTCAGCCGCTGGAACACCGCCGGATGGTCCGGCAACCACTGGAACACGGCGTTGGCGAAGATGACGTCGACGGGATGCTCCGGTTGCCATCCGGCGGCATCCGCCAGCTCGAAATCGACGTTCGGCAGCCGCGCCCGCGCCTTCTCGATCATGTCCGGCGAGGTGTCGAAGCCGCTCACCTGGGCATCCGGCCAGCGCTCGACCAGAAGCTCAGTCGAGTTGCCGGGACCGCAGCCAATATCGACCACGCGACGCGGAAAATCGACCGGCACCTGCGCAACCAGATCCCGGGCCGGCCGCGTGCGCTCATCCTCGAATTTGAGATATTGGGCGGCGGACCAGTCCGGCTTGGACATGTTGAACCCTCTTCGTTATCTCCGCACTCGGCCAGATACGCATATGTCGAAAACTGCACAATGTGCCAGACATATCGATACGAATCGTGTCAGTCTTGACAGAAGGGAAAAGTTCCTCTTTTGTTCTATCGCATTTCCCAGGGGGCCACGGTGAACGCCGAAGCGATGAATGCAGCCATCGATTTGGCGAAAAAGACAGCCGGCAAGCGCTTTCACACCGTGCTGGCCGATCCGCCATGGCGCTTTACAAACCGCACTGGAAAAGTTGCTCCTGAGCATCGTCGCTTATCTCGCTACGAGACAATGACGACCGACGACATCTGCGCCCTTCCCGTGGCAGAGTTAACTTTACAACCTGCGCACCTCTATCTTTGGGTTCCCAACGCGCTTTTGCCGGATGGCCTGGAGGTCATGCGCAGTTGGGGGTTCGAATACAAATCGAACATTGTTTGGCATAAGGTGCGCAAAGATGGCGGCTCCGACGGTCGAGGCGTCGGCTTCTACTTTCGCAACGTAACGGAGCTATTGCTGTTCGGCGTACGCGGAAAAAACGCGCGCACGGAAGCCCCTGGGCGCAGCCAAGTCAATTATCTCTCATCGCGCAAGCGCGAGCATTCGCGGAAGCCCGACGAACAGTACGAATTGATCGAGAGCTGTTCGAAAGGACCGTACCTTGAGCTTTTTGCCCGCGGCACCAGGCCGAAGTGGACTTATTGGGGTAACCAAGCGGACGAGGACTACAAGCCGACTTGGAAGACATATGCTTACAACTCGGCCACAGAGCCTGCAGAATGATAGCTGATTATTCGTCGTCGCCGACGGCATCGATTATCGACTGAAGAGTTGAAGGATCTTCTCCGAAGCTGACGATCGAATCTGGCAGTCCAATTGTGACGATAGGACACGGGTTGCCCACTCCTCGGGAAATGCGGTCATCGAGCTTTCGCCAATGAGTGGTGGCTTCGCCGAACTTATCGGCCACAAATTTGTTTGCGAACGCCTCTCTAAAAGTCACGGGATTCTTCGAGCGCTCTATACGCTTTGTTATTGCGGCACGCTGGCGCGCCGTTGGATCATATCCCCACCGCAGCAAATCATCAAACGATTGTATTTGCCGCTCATCGAAAAACCGCAGAACCAGACCAAGCATATTGTCATGCAGTGATCTCCCGCGCGTGACTATCATGCCGACAGAAATAGCCCCTTCGGCATGCAGCCGTTTGAAATTCTCAAGGTCTCGATCAAAAAATGGGTCTTTGTTGTTCCATTCGATTTCAAGCGCTACTACCGCGTCCGATCCGTTCCGCTGAGGAAGGCGTCGAACATGGTCCATTTTGTGAGAAATCGCTTCTTTGCCGACTCCATTAATCACTTTTTCAATGGTGAAGGTCGTCGTCAGCCAACCAGCGGCAGCCAATCCGCGTCGTAGCCGCTGGGTATTCTTCGTTTCGCCGCCGCCTCCAGCAATAATCTCCTCAATTGGGATCGATGCGGCAAGGAGCACATCTTCCAATTCCGTCACCGCATCAGGAAAGTCGACTGAAAGAATCGCCTCGGCATGCGAGTGAAATTCGACCTGAAATCCTTTGGCTGAAAGACGATCGAAAAGTGCCATATCTTACCGCGTCAGCCGCTTGTGCGTCATGCGGTGCGGGGTGGCCGCTTCGGCGCCCAGGCGGCGCAGCTTGTCCTTCTCATATTCCTCGAAATTGCCTTCGAACCACTCGACATGCGCGTCGCCCTCGAAGGCAAGCATGTGGGTGGCCATGCGGTCGAGGAACATGCGGTCGTGGCTGATGATGACGGCGCAGCCGGCATAGGCTTCCAGTGCATCTTCCAGCGCGCCCAGTGTTTCGGTGTCGAGGTCGTTGGTCGGTTCGTCGAGCAGCAGCACGTTGCCGCCGCCCTTCAGCATCTTGGCCAGGTGGACGCGATTACGCTGGCCGCCCGACAGGTTGCCGACCTTCTGCTGCTGGTCGCCGCCGCGGAAGTTGAACGACGAGCAATAGGCGCGGCTGTTGACCTCGTGCTTGCCGAGCTTGATGACCTCGGCGCCGCCGGATATCTCTTCCCACACAGTCTTGTTCGGGTCGAGCGCGTCGCGGCTCTGGTCGACATAGCCGAGCCGCACCGTATCGCCCTTGCGGATCGAGCCGGCATCCGGCGTTTCCTGGCCCGTGATCATCTTGAACAGCGTCGTCTTGCCGGCCCCGTTCGGGCCGATGACGCCGACGATGCCGCCCGGCGGCAGCTTGAACGACAGATCCTCGATCAGGAGCTCGTCGCCGAAGCCCTTGCTGAGGCCTTCGACCTCGATGACGAGGTTGCCGAGGCGCTCGCTCGCCGGGATGACGATCTGGGTGTCGGTCGGCTTGCGGCTCTGCGACTGCTCGACCAGTTCTTCATAGGCCTTGATACGCGCCTTGGACTTCGTCTGGCGCGCCTTGGGCGAGGACTGGATCCATTCGCGCTCGCGCCAGATCGACTTCTGGCGGGCGTCGTCCTCGCGGCCTTCCTGGATCAGGCGCTTGGCCTTGGCGTCGAGATATTTGGTGTAATTGCCCTCGTAAGGAATGCCGCGGCCGCGATCGAGCTCGAGGATCCAGCCGGTGACGTTGTCGAGGAAGTAGCGGTCGTGGGTGATGATCAGCACCGAGCCGGGATAGTCGCGCAGATGCTTTTCCAGCCATTGCGTGGTCTCGGCGTCGAGATGGTTGGTCGGCTCGTCGAGCAGCAAGAGGTCGGGCTGTTCCAGCAGCAGCCTGCACAGCGCCACACGGCGGCGCTCGCCGCCCGACAGGTTGGTTACTTCGGAGTCAGGCGGCGGACACTGCAGCGCGTCCATCGCCATTTCGACCTGCTGCTCCAGGTCCCAGAGATTGAGGCGGTCCATCTCGTCCTGGAGCTTGGCCGACTCGTCGGCCGTCTCGTCGGAATAGTTCATCATCAGCTCGTTGTAGCGCTCGATGATGGCCGTCTTCCTGGCGACGCCGTCCATGACGTTTTCGCGCACGGTCTTGGTGTTGTCGAGCTGCGGCTCCTGCGCCAGATAGCCGACGGTGGCGCCCTCGGCCAGCCACGCCTCGCCCTGGAACTCCTTGTCAAGCCCGGCCATGATGCGCAGGATCGTCGACTTACCCGAGCCGTTGGGGCCGAGAATGCCGATCTTGGCATCCGGATAGAAGGACAGGTGAACGTTATCAAGCACCTTCTTGGTGCCGTAGGCCTTCGACAGGCCGGACATGTGATAGATGAACTGGCGAGCCACGCGCGCTTTCCCTGGAACTGAAGTGTCAAGGTGGATGGGGTTGGGCGCTATGTAGGCGATGAAGCGCCGAACGGCAATCGCTTTCGGCGTGAGACGCGCCAATCCGCGCGGATTCGTCGGTTTGAGGCGCCCAAATCCGCTCAGGCTTTTTTCACCGCTCTCGCGATCGTGCGAAATCGGGGGTTAACCATTCGCCTTCAAAACGATGCTAGGTTGGAAATCGCGGCCATGACGCGGTTTAGGGAAGGATCGGATCGACGACGTGCTGAACGGTGCCCTGCTCCTTGCCGAAGCGGTTCTCTACTTCGGCGCCATGGTCACGCTTTTCCGCTTCCGGCGCCGCATCGGGCTTGGCGTGTTCATCTGCGCGCTCGGCGTCATGCATTTTCTCGAAACCTACCTTGCCAGCGTCTTCTATGTCGCGCTGCCGTTCGGGTTGGTATCGCCGGGCTCCGCCGTGCTCTTCTCCGGCAAGCTCGTCATGCTGCTTCTGCTCTACATGAAGGAGGATGCGGCGACCGTTCGCCAGCCGATCTACGGCCTGCTGCTTGGCAACGCCGTGATGATCGGGCTGGTGCTGGTCCTGCGCCTGCACGCGATCGCTCCGCTTCCAAGCGGCAAGCTTCCCGATATCGCCTTCATCGACGAGATGGGCTGGCTGATGGTCTGGGGCACCACGCTGCTCTTCGTGGACGCAATCCTGATTATCCTGCTCTACGAGAAGCTCGGCGCCTATCTGCGTGCAAGGCCGTTCCTGCGCATCCTCGTATCGGTCGCCTGCGTGCTCACCTTCGACCAGGCCGGCTTCTTCACCGCGCTGCATTTCGTCGCCGGGGCGCCGGTCGAGGTCTTCTTCGGCGGCTGGTTCGCCAAGATGGGCGCCGCACTTGCCTATAGCGGCATGCTCGTCGCTTATCTGAAATGGGTCGAAGACCACGATGTCGCCGTGCCGCGCGGCCTCTCCGACATTTTCGACGCCCTCACCTATCGCGAGCGCTACGAAGCGCTGATCAAATGTGTCGGCCGTGACGGCCTCACCGGCCTGCTGCATCGCGGCAGTTTCGATGCCGACGGCGAGTCCGCAGTCTCGACCGCCATCAGGATCGGCAAGCCGCTCAGCCTGCTCGTCGTCGACGTCGACCACTTCAAATCTATCAACGACCGCTTCGGTCATGCCGAGGGCGACAAGGTGCTGAAATCGATAGCTGCCCTGCTGGCCGAGACGGTCGGCGCCAACGATCAGGTGTTCCGCATCGGCGGCGAGGAATTCGCCGTGCTGACGCAGCAGTCGCACGGGCCCGCGAGACTGCTCGGCGAGACCATCAGGAACGCCGCCAAGGCCTCGGCGCATACCGGCCGTTTCAACATCACGGTGAGCGCCGGCGTCTCCACCGTCAGCGAGACGACGCGCTGTCTTGCCGACATTTTCGCGCTGGCCGACCAGCGCCTCTACAAGGCGAAATTGAGCGGCCGCGACCGCGTGGTCGGCGAACCTGGCAGCGAGGCTATCATCCTGCAGGCGGCCCCCAGATCAGCCTGACAAAGAACGGGCTGACCAAAATTCTCGCCTATTGGAAACCGATAGGGTCGACCGTGCCCTTCGGGCAACCGGCCTTGGCTGTCGGCGCAGACGCCATCAGGAGATCGGCGAGCTTGCTATCCGGGCCGATCGGGCCGGACAAGCCGAGCGTGATCTCGCCGATCATACGCCTTCCACTCGACGGGTCGACCAGACAGGACACGCGCACCCGGTCGCCCGCTCCTGCGCCGAAGGCCTCGTTGAACGCGCCGCGGATCTGGTCCGAGGTCAATTGCTTTCCGATGTTCTTGTTGAAGAGATCGCGCACGGCCGAACCGTTCACCGCCCGCATCAGATTGAGCGCGTCTGAAAAATACTGCTGCTGGCTCTTGCCGTAGCAGGTGCCGTGCTTGATCCATTCGTGCCGCTCGAGTTTGGAAGCCGTGCCCGGCATGACCTGGTCGAGCTCGGCGCGCGTATTGGCGTCGAGGTCGACCGGCGGCAGGTCTCCCCAGTGCGCCGGATTGTCATTGGCTTTGTCGCTTGCCGACACCTGGCAATAGAAATTGCCGTTCGGCTGCGGCCACAGCCCATGCAGCGTAAAGTGCGAAGCATCGAACTCACCGGGGCTCTGCGCCTTGCATTCGGGCTTGCTTGCCTTCGTCTCGCAGAAAGCCGGCTGCCAGCTCAGCGCAAAGACATATTCGGGTTTTCCGGAGGCTGACGACGACTTGGTCTGACCGGAAGGCCCCGGCGAGGTCGTAGCACTGCCGCCGGTGACATGGCCGCAGCTGATCTTCACCCAGCGCCGCTCGGGATCGGCTCCGGGTACCTGGATGAGGTAGTGCGTAGGCTCGTCCTTGTTGCTGGCAAGAAGGTCGTAGCTCTTCCCGGCTTCGGTCGAGATATTGCCGGGGTTCTTGCCGCTCTTGATGGCCTGCGTCGCCGGGCAGGCGCTGTCGGCCACGAAAGTGCCGCTCATCTTCACGTCGGCATGCGCCGCGCCGGCACCGGCCAGAGCCAGCACCATCGAACCCCACAATGCCCAAACCCGCATCCCGCTCTCCCGGCGATCATTGGACCGTATTGGATTCGTCACACTAGAACAGCCGACGTGTCAGAATTGCGATCTTTTTCCCCGCTCGAAAAAACAATTCCCAGCTGAGCACTCTCATCGGCGGAATCGCAAGCGCTCGTCCACTTGACGC
The DNA here is from genome assembly GCF_020164955.1 of Mesorhizobium sp. CA8. Taxonomy (GTDB): domain Bacteria; phylum Pseudomonadota; class Alphaproteobacteria; order Rhizobiales; family Rhizobiaceae; genus Mesorhizobium. The sequence continues at coordinate 42,063 of NZ_JAIUHG010000022.1, read as the reverse complement.
CGGCAGAAGCCTCGCCCAACAGTCGCCGAGGGAGCGAGACATGCCATTTGACAGAAAGACCAGCCTGGCCTCACCGACCGGGGCCGAGCTCAACCTCTATGTGAAACACGCGGACGCGAAGCCACGCGCCGTGGTCCAGATCAATCACGGCCTGGCCGAGCATGCGGCGCGCTACGCCCGCTTTGCCGAATACCTCGCGCCGCGCGGCTTCCACGTCTATGCCCATGACCATCGTGGCCATGGCGCCTCGAAGGCGGCCGACGCGCCGCTCGGCAAGTTCGCGGACAGCGACGGCATCGCCAAAGTGATCGCCGATGTCGATGCCGTTCACGACTTGATCGCAGCCGAGCATCCGGGCTTGCCGGTGATCGTCTTCGGACATTCGCTGGGCGCCTCGGTCGCGCTCAACTTCGTGCTGCGCCATTCCGAACGCGTCCATGCCGCCGCGATCTGGAACGGTAATTTCTCGCAAGGCCTGCTCGGCCAGTTGGCGCTGCTCATCCTCGGCTGGGAGCGGATGCGGCTGGGCTCCGACGTGCCGTCGCGCCTTCTGCCCAAGCTCACTTTCCAGGCATGGGGCAAGGCGGTGCCCGACCACCGGACCTTATTCGACTGGCTGTCGCGCGACCCTGCCGAGATCGACAAATACATCGCCGATCCGCTCTGCGGCTGGGACGCCTCCATCTCGATGTGGCGCGACGCGGTCAAGATGGCGCAGCACGCCGGCAAGGATTCCAGCTTTGCCGGCGTCCGCCGCGACCTTCCTTTCAATCTCGTCGGCGGCGAGAAGGACCCGGCATCGGATTACGGCAAGGCCGTCAACCACCTCGCCAGACGGATGCGGGCAATGGGCTTTTCGAATCTGGTTTCAAAGGTTTACCCGGAAACCCGCCATGAAAGCCTGAACGAGATCAACCGCGACGCCGTCACGAACGATTTTGCCGCCTGGGCCGACAGCGTGCTCAAATCCTGACCTGCGTGGCCCACTGCAAGGGCCGTGACAGGGGCGGCTGCTGTTGATAGAGGCTGCGCTTTCGACCCATTACGGTGATCCATGGCCGAACCTCCGCTGAAAGGCATCCGCGTTATCGAACTGGCCCGCATTCTGGCCGGTCCCTGGGCCGGGCAGTTGCTCGCCGATCTCGGCGCCGATGTCATCAAGGTCGAGAGCCCCGATGGCGGCGACGACACCCGCAAATGGGGTCCGCCCTTCGTCATGAGCCATGACGGCGAGAACCTTTCGGCCGCTTATTACCATTCGTGCAACCGCGGCAAGCGCTCCATTGCCATCGATTTCTCCAAGCCCGAGGGCGCTGAGACGCTGCGCAAGCTGGTCGCCACCGCCGACGTGCTGATCGAGAACTTCAAGCTTGGCGGCCTCAAGAAATACGGCCTCGACTATGAAAGCCTGAAGGCGATTAACCCGCGCCTCGTCTATTGCTCGATCACCGGCTTCGGCCAGGACGGTCCCTATGCGCCGCGCGCGGGCTATGATTTTATCATCCAGGCCATGGCCGGCATGATGTCGATCACCGGCGAGCCGGGCCGCGAGCCGCAGAAGGCCGGCGTCGCCATCTCCGATCTGTTCACCGGCCTCTATTCGGTGGTCGCCATCCAGGCGGCACTGCGCCATGCCGAAAAGACCGGCGAAGGCCAGCATATCGACATGGCGCTCTACGACAGCCAGATCTCGGCGCTCGGCAACCAGAACCTCAACTATCTTGTCTCCGGTAAGTCGCCGGTGCAGATGGGAAATGCGCATATGAACATTGCCCCTTACGAGGTGCTGCCGGTCAGGGACGGCCACATCATTCTGGCGGTCGGCAATGACGGCCAGTTCGGCAAGTTCTGCGCCGTGGTCGGCCTGACCGATCTGCCCACCAATCCGGATTTCGCCACCAACCCCGCCCGCGTCGCCAATCGCGCCAAGCTCCGCGAGCTGATCATCGCGACGCTGAGCACTTGGGATCGCGATCCGCTACTGGCGAAGCTCGAGGCTGCCGGCGTCCCGGCAAGCCCGATCAACACGATCGGCCAGATGTTCGACGATCCACAGACGATCGCGCGCGGCATGCGGCTCGACCTCGACGACGGCCATGGCAACCGCCTGCCCTCGGTGCGCGCGCCGATGGTGATGTCGGGCACGCCGCTCGTCTATGAACGCCCCTCGCCGCGCCTTGGCGAGCACACTCAAGAAATCCTTGCCGAACTGGAGAGAGCAGCAAAATGAAAACAGGCGGACAACTGATCGTCGATGCGCTCGAAGCGAACGGCGCCGACCGCATCTTCTGCGTTCCGGGCGAATCCTATCTCGCAGTGCTCGACGCGCTGCATGACTCGTCGATCCGCACCATCGTCTGCCGCCAGGAAGGGGGTGCTGCGATGATGGCCGACTGCCAGGGAAGGCTGACCGGCAAGCCCGGCATCTGCTTCGTCACCCGCGGCCCCGGCGCCACCAACGCCTCGGCCGGCGTCCACATCGCCATGCAGGATTCGGTGCCGATGATCCTGTTCATCGGCCAGGTCGCCAGCCACGCCAAGGAGCGCGAGGCCTTCCAGGAAGTCGACTACAAGCGCTTCTTCGGCGACATCGCCAAATGGGTGGTCGAGATCGACGATGCCGCGCGCATCCCGGAATTCGTCACGCGCGCCTTCGCCGTGGCGACGTCCGGCCGTCCCGGCCCGGTGGTCATCTCGCTGCCGGAAGATATGCTGACCAGCGAGGTCGAGGCTCCGGAAGCGCTGCCGCACACGCCGGTCGAGACGCGCCCGGGCGAAGCCGAGCTCGACGCACTGGAGATGTTGCTGAGCAACGCCAAGCGGCCGTTCGTCATTCTCGGCGGCACGCGCTGGAACGAGGAAGCGGTGGCGCATATGCGCACGATCGCCGAGACATGGGCACTGCCGGTCGGCTGCTCCTTCCGCCGCCAGATGCTGTTCGATCATCTGCATGCGAATTACGCCGGCGATGTCGGCATCGGCATCAATCCCAAGCTGGCGGAGCGGATCAAGCAGGCCGACGTCGTGCTTTTGATCGGCGGCCGCCTGGGCGAGATGCCGTCTTCCGACTACACGCTGCTGAAAAGCCCGTACCCCGACCAGGCGCTGGCGCATGTCCACGCGGATGCCGGCGAGCTCGGTCGCGTCTACCGGCCGACGCTGGCCATTAACGCTTCGCCTGCCGCCTTCGTCGAGGCTTTCGCCAAGCGCAGGCCCGCCGCCAAGACCGCTTGGGCGGGCGAGGCGGAAAAGGCCCACGCCGCCTATCTCGAATGGTCGACGCCGCCGCAGACCGGCCCCGGCGCCGTCCAGATGGGACCGATCATGGACTATCTCGGAAAGGTTCTGCCGGAGGATGCCATCCTCACCAATGGCGCCGGCAACTACGCCACCTGGGTGCATCGCTTCTACCGCAACCGCCGCTTCGGCACGCAAGCGGCCCCGACTTCCGGATCGATGGGCTACGGCACGCCGGCCGCGGTCGCCGCCAAGTCACTGTTCCCGGATCGCACGGTGGTCGCCTTTGCCGGCGACGGCTGTTTCCTGATGAACGGCCAGGAGTTCGCGACGGCTGTCCAGTATGACCTGCCGATCGTCGTTATCGTCGTCAACAACGGCATTTACGGCACGATCCGCATGCATCAGGAGCGCGAATATCCGAGCCGCGTCGTCGCCACCGACCTTAAAAACCCGGACTTCGCGGCGCTGGCCCGCGCCTATGGCGGCCATGGCGAGACGGTGGAAAAAACCGCCGACTTCGGGCCGGCCTTCGAACGCGCGCGCGCCTGCGGCAAGCCGGCGATCGTCGAGATCAGGCTGGATCCCGAAGCGATCACGCCGACCCGCACGCTGACGCAGATTCGCAACAAGGCCTGAGCGCCTACAAAGGCGTAGGCAAAGTTCCTTCGCGCCGACGTCCGAATTGATCGCGATCCTATCGGGCGCTACATCGCCTTCTCGATCTGGCCGCGGATCTCGCCGTCCTTGTTCTTGGCTGTGTGGACGTTGACGTAATATTTGCCGGCCTCCAGATCGGCTGCCTGCGCGTCCGTCAGCGTCGCCGATCCCTTGATCGGGCTCTTCAGCTTCTTGAACGGGATGACCGGGTCCGCGTTTGCGCCCCTATCCGCCGGCCCGTGTATGTGGGCGGCCACGGCTGGCCCGCTGAGGCCGGAATATTTGACGTTCCAGCTGAGCTTCTTGCTTGTGGTGTCGAAGGTGAGTGTGGCGGTTCCCTTGCCCTTGGTGGTGACGGGCGGGCTCTGCTGGCTGCCGTCGAGCGTCGCTTTGTACTTCACCATCTCGGCCATGGCCGGCGATGCGAGAAGGAAGGCGGTCGAAACGGCCAAGGCCGAAAGCATCGGCACGGATAGGATGCGCATGAAGAACCTCCGTTGATTGCAGCATCCTCCGCGGCTCCCCGGCGCGCGGATGCGCCAATTAACGGCCGAGCGGCTGAATGTATCCCGGCACGCAGTTATTTTTTTACCGCAAGCAACGAAAAAGGGGCGGTCGCCCGCCCCTTCCATCTTCCGCATTGAGAGCGGAGCTTACTTGATCGCCTTGTCGGTGATCGCAGTGGTGTAAGCGCCGCTCGCTTCCTTGCTGATGATCTTCTGGTCGAGCAGCGCCTTGGCGGTCCGCTCGTAAGCGGCCGGGATCAGCTTGCCGTCGGCATTGTCGACCAGCTTGGCCACTTCCTTCATCATGAACTTCTGGTGGTTCTCGTCCTGGCCGCCGGCGTCGACGACGATCTCGGCCGCCTCGTCGGTGTTCTCCGTGGCGTATTTCCAGCCCTTCATCGAGGCGCGCACGAAGCGCACCATCTTGTCCTCGAAGGCCGGGTCCTTGAGCTTGTCCTCCAGCGTGTAGAGCCCGTCTTCCAGAAGGTCGTTGCCCATCGCGGAGTAGTTGAACACGACCAGGTCTTCCGGCTTGTAGCCGGCGTCCAGCACCTGGCCGTATTCGTTATAGGTCATCACCGAGATGCAGTCGGCCTGCTTCTGGATCAGTGGCTGCACGTCAAAACTCTGCTTGAGCACGGTCACGCCGTCCGGGCCGCCATCGGTCTTGAGGCCGATCTTGTTCATCCAGGCGTAGAACGGATATTCGTTGCCAAAGAACCAGACGCCGAGCGTGTGGCCTTTGAAGTCGGCTTCCGTCTTGATCGGACCGTTCTTGGGGCAGACCAGCTCCATGCCGGCCTTCTTGAACGGCTGGGCGATGTTGACCAGCATCACGCCCTTGTCGCGGGCCGCCAGCGCGCCGCCCATCCAGTCGACGATGACGTCGGCGCCGCCGCCGGCGATCACCTGCTCGGGCGCGATGTCCGGGCCGCCCGGCTTGATGTCGACGTCGAGACCTTCGGCGTCATAGAAACCCTTGGCCTTGGCGACATAATAGCCGGCGAACTGGGCCTGCGTGACCCATTTCAGTTGCAGTGTCACCTTGTCGGCGGCCATGGCCTGGAAGGCGGCCAGCGACATGGCGCCGGCTAGAGCAGAAATCAGCAGTCTTTTCATCTTATTACCCTCTGAAGTTAGCACCCAAACCCACCGCCCCTATCCACCACGGACAGAGGGATGCCAAAATGTGACGGCTCTCTCGACGAGAGCGACCACGCCATAAAAGACCGAACCCGCAAGTGCTGCAACTGCGATTTCGGCCCACACCATGTCGATGTTCATCCGCCCGACTTCCGTCGAGATGCGAAATCCCATGCCGACCACAGGCGTTCCGAAGAACTCGGCGACGATGGCGCCGATCAGCGCCAGCGTCGAGTTGATCTTCAGCGCATTGAAGATGAAGGGCATTGCCGCCGGCAGCCTGAGCTTGAGCAGCGTCGGCCAGTAGCCCGATGCATAAGTGCGCATCAGGTCGCGCTCCATATGTCCGGACGCGGCAAGCCCCGCCACCGTGTTCACCAGCATCGGGAAGAAGGTCATGATGATGACCACCGCGGCCTTGGATGGCCAGTCGAAGCCGAACCACATGACCATGATCGGCGCGACACCGATGATCGGCAGCGCCGAAACCATATTGCCGATCGGCAGCAGCCCGCGCCGCAGGAACGGCACGCGGTCGGCGAGGATAGCGACAGTAAAGCCGGCGAGATTGCCGACGACATAGCCGATCAGCACCGCCTTGAAGATCGTCTGCCGCACGTCCGACCCCAGGATCGGCAGCGAGTTAGCGATGCGCGCGCCGATGGCGCTCGGCGGCGGCAAAAGAATGAAGGGGATGCCGGCGCCGCGCGTCACCGCCTCCCAGATGATCAGGATCCAGGTGCCGAAGATCGCCGGGATGATCAGGCGCAGCGCGTTCCTTGCGACGCTCCCGCTCGGACGCAACGAGGAGAGCAAGGCAACGCAGTGCCAGGCAAGCAGCCAGGCAGCGGCAAGCAGCAGGAAATATGGCGCCAGCGCCGTGCCCTCGAAACCGGCGATGCCCTTGACCAAGAGCCAGGCTGCGGCATGAGCGCCGACGAAGAGCACGATGGCCTCGACGACCGGCGTCAGCCTTAAGGTCGAGACCAGCGCCGCAATGAGCAGCAGCCCGATGATCAGCCCCTTGGCGCCCATATAGGGATAGGCCAGCGTTGCGGCCGGCTCCGCCAGCGCGGCTGCCTCCGGCTTCGTCATTGCGCCAAGCGCAAAGGCGATGAGACAAAGCAGGATTGCCAGCACCGCTTGCCATGATGGCTTCAGCCAATTCATGCCGGCCTCCCGCCCATGGCGCGGTCGACCAGGCGTCCGGCGATGCCCACGACCATCACCAGCAGCGCCGCGACGACGGACCCCGCGACAAGCGCCGACCAGATATCGATCGTCTGGCTGTAATAGGCGCCCGCAAGCAGCTTCGCGCCGATGCCGGCGACCGCACCCGTCGGCAATTCGCCGACGATGGCGCCGACGAGGCTTGCCGCCACCGCCACTTTCATCGAGGTGAACAGGAATGGCACCGAGGCCGGTACCCGCAGCTTCCAGAAGGTTTGCGAAGCGCTGGCATTATAAGTGTGCATCAGGTCGAGATGCATGAGCTCGGGCGAGCGCAGGCCCTTCACCATGCCGACGGCGACCGGGAAGAACGACAGATAGGTCGAGATCAGCGCCTTGGGGATCAGGCCGGTGATGCCGATCGCCGCCAGCACGACGATGATCATCGGCGCCACCGCCAGGATCGGAATGGTCTGCGAGGCGATGATCCACGGCATCAGGCTGCGGTCGAGCGTCGCCACATGCACGATGCCCACCGCAATGACGATGCCGAGCGCGGTGCCGAAGGCGAAGCCGAGCAGCGTCGAGGACAATGTCACCCAGGCATTATAGACCAGGCTGCGGTTCGACGTGACGGACCGCAGGAAGGTGTTTTGGAAGAAATTCACCGCCACCTGATGCGGCGCCGGTAGCGTCGGCTTCGGCTGCGACAGCGTTTTGCCGATGAACTCGACCGCCCCGGGCGTTTCGTTGGCCCTGCCGTCGAGATCGCGCTGGAACGGCGCATTGAGTATGACGGCGAACACATACCAGAGCACGACCACGCCGGCGAGGATGGTGGTGACGGGGACGATCTTGGAACGGAAGGAGTCCATCTAGCGCGGCTCCCCTCCTCTCCCCACCTGAGAGAGGGTGGCCGGAGCGAAGCGAAGGCCGGGCACGTTCGACTGGAGTGCTGCGGCGCTGGTATTTTTCGTCATCCTAGGGCGGAGCAAGGAGCGAAGCGACGCGGCGCAGACCCTAGAATCCATTCCGTTACCTCGACGCTCTGCAGCGGTGGAGGATGCGGCTCCCTGCGCCGCGCTCTGCGCGTCGGACATTCTCCGCCGCTTTGACCCTTCGGCCGAGGTCACGGCATTGATCCTAGGGTCTGCGCTCCGCTTCGCGTCGCTTCGCCCTAGGATGACGAAGGCGTAGCGGCCTCGTCCGCACTCATTCGCCATCGCCTCAGTCATCATAGCTATGCCCTGCCCTCAAGCCATCCCGCACCCGCGCGGCGATCGCCAAAAACTCCGGCGTCTCGCGGATGTCGAGCGGCCGCTCCCTCGGCAGCGTCGATTCAATGATGTCGGTGACACGGCCGGGCCGCGGTGACATCACCACGATGCGCGTCGACAGATACACCGCCTCGGGGATCGAATGGGTGACGAAGCAGATCGTCTTGTTGGTCCGCGCCCAGAGGTCGAGAAGCTGCTCGTTCAGATGGTCGCGCACGATCTCGTCCAGCGCGCCGAACGGTTCGTCCATCAAGAGCAGATCCGCATCGAAGGCGAGAGCGCGCGCGATCGAGGCGCGCTGCTGCATGCCACCGGAAAGCTGCCAGGGATATTTCTTCTCGAAGCCCGAGAGGTTGACGAGTTCCATCGTGCGCTTGATGCGCTCCGCCTGCTCGGCCTGGCTGAGGCCCATGACCTCCAGCGGCAACGCCACATTGCGCTCGATCGTGCGCCACGGAAACAAGGCGGCAGCCTGGAAGACATAGCCATAGGCGCGTTTCTCGCGCGCCTGCTCCGGCGTCATGCCGTTGACGGAGATCGTCCCGGCGGTCGCCTTCTCGAGATCGGCGATGACGCGCAGCAAGGTCGTCTTGCCGCAGCCGGACGGGCCGATGAAGGAGACGAATTCGCCCTTGCCGATGGTCAGATCGACATTGGACAGCGCCTGCACCGGACCGTCATTGGTTTGGAAGGTGAGGTCGAGCTTGCTTGCCGAAACGACGGCTGGCGGCTTTTCGGTCATCGGCTGCAGCCTGCCTTTCGCAGCCGCTGACGCGCTGTCCGCAATCCGGTTGATTTTATGATAGCGTTGCTTTGCACTCGTCCTGTCCCACCCGATCGACGCCGCCCGGAGCCTTGCCGATGTCGCCTAAACCCACCTGTCATCTCGTTCGCCCCGAAAGCACCTATCAGGGCAAGCAGGGGCTGAGCTATTTCGCCGGTATCGCGGCCGAGACCGTCGGCTCCTCCGGCATCTGCATGCATCTTCTCACCATGCCGCCCGGCGCGCGCGCCAAGGCGCATATGCATGAAAGCCACGAGACGGCGATCTACGTGCTCTCCGGCGAAGTCCACACCTGGTACGGCGACCGGCTCGAGCATCACATCGTCGTCAAGGCGGGCGACCTCTTCTACATTCCGGCGGGCGTGCCGCATCTGCCCGCCAATCTGAGCGGCGCCCCCTCTTCGGCGGTCATCGCCCGCACCGATCCCAACGAGCAGGAAAGCGTCGTCCTGCTGCCGGAGCTGGATGGCCTCGTCGCTTAGGGCATTTTGCAGCCAAGCGGCATCGCTTGGCGTCGCATAAATGCGGCCGGAACGAATACGTCTCACAGGAACGGACGGGATCGCCGTCATTTGCATCGCGCGACTTCGCCCATCACATTGCCGTCCTCGTCGGCCACGATCAGCTTCTTCGCGTTTTTCACGCTGCGCTTGATGATGAACTTGGCCGGCGCCTGCCCCTCTTCGCCCTCCGCCTCACATTTTGCCGTCACCGCCAGCGAACCATCGGCCTGCGTCTGCTTGTCGCTGAAGGTGCAGGCGCTGGCCGCCGTGATCAGTTCCTTGTCGGTCAGAAGCAGCATCTTGTCGGCAGCGACCTGCTGGCCGTTCCTGTTGATGCAGCCATATTTGTCGCCGTAAGGCTTGCTGAGGTCGATGCCGGCGGCATGAGCCTGGCCGGCGGCCAGCATCGCGGCCGCCGCGATCGCAAGATGAAGAGCCCGCATGGTCAGACCCCGGTGGCCGGAATGCCGGTTCGCTCCACCTTGCGCGGCGCGGAAATCTCCTTCCAGGTCGACAGCGCGCGGTTGACCGCGGCGTTCGGCTCGCGGGCGACGAACTCGCCATGGCCGACCTTGGCCTTCACGTCCGCTTCCTCGATCGAGAGTTCGCCGCGCGAGAAGACGAAGCGCGGCAGGCCGGTCACCTCGAACCCTTCGAAGACGTTGTAGTCGATCACCGACTGCTGGTTCTTGGCCGAGATCGTCTTGTTGCGCTTCGGGTCCCATACGACAATGTCGGCGTCGGCGCCTTCGACGATCGCGCCCTTCTTCGGGTACATGTTGAGGATCTTGGCGATGTTGGTCGAGGTTACCGCGACGAACTCGTTCATCGTCAGCCGCCCGGTGTTGACGCCTCGCGTCCACAAAACCGGCAAACGGTCTTCGAGCCCCCCGGTGCCGTTCGGGATCTTGGTGAAATCGCCGATGCCGTTGCGCTTTTGGCTGGTGGTGAAGGAGCAATGGTCGGTCGCCACTACCTGCAGCGAGCCGGCCTGCAGGCCGGCCCACAGCGAATCCTGGTGCCACTTGCTGCGGAAGGGCGGGCTCATCACGCGGCGCGCCGCATGGTCCCAGTCCTTGTTAAAATATTCGCTCTCGTCAAGCGTCAGGTGCTGGATCAGCGGCTCGCCATAAACGCGCATGCCCTTCTGGCGCGCGCGGCGGATCGCTTCATGGCTCTGCTCGCAGGAGACATGCACGACGTAGAGCGGCACGCCCGCCATGTCGGCGATCATGATGGCGCGGTTTGTCGCCTCGCCTTCCACTTCCGGCGGGCGCGAATAGGCATGGCCTTCGGGGCCGTTGTTGCCGGCGGCTAGAAGCTTTTGCGAAAGCGCCGCAACCACGTCGCCATTCTCGGCATGGACCAGCGGCAGCGCGCCGAGATCGGCGCAACGCTGGAACGACGAATACATCTCGTCGTCGTCCACCATCAGCGCGCCCTTATAGGCCATGAAATGCTTGAACGAGGTGATGCCCCGGTCGACGACTTGAGCCATCTCGTCGAACACCTGCTTGCCCCACCAGGTGATCGCCATGTGGAAGGAATAATCGCAGGACGCTTTCGAGGTCTTGTTGTCCCACATCTGCAGCGCTTCCAGCAGCGATTGCTGCGGCGCCGGCAGGCAGAAATCGACTACCATGGTCGTGCCGCCGGAAAGGGCGGCGCGCGTGCCGGATTCGAAATCGTCGGCCGAATAAGTGCCCATGAAGGGCATTTCGAGATGGGTGTGCGGATCGATGCCGCCCGGCATGACGTAGCAGCCCGTGGCGTCGAACTCATGGTCGCCGTGCAGGTTGGAGCCGATGGCGACGATCTTGCCATGCTGCATAAGCACGTCGGCCTTCCACGTGCGATCGGCGGTGACGACGGTGCCATTCCGGATGACTTTGGTCATATCTGTTCCCCTGTTCATTCGCGCTTCTTTGCGAGCGGCGTTGCGAGGTGATTGATCTAGTCGGTCATTCGACGATCCCCGCCGTCTCCACCACCGCGTGGAACAGCACGTCGGCGCCCGCCGCCGCCCATTCCTTGGTGATCTCCTCGGCCTCGTTGTGGCTGAGGCCGCCGACGCAGGGGCACATGACCATGGTCGCCGGCGCCACCTTGGCCGCCCAGCAGGCGTCGTGGCCGGCGCCGGAGATGATATTCATATGGCTGTAACCGAGCTTTTCGGCGGCTGTGCGCACGCGGCCGACCAGCGTCGGATCGAAGGTAACCGGGTCGAAATGGCCGACCGCCTCGACCGAGCATTTCACGCCGAGCGCCTCGCAGATCTTCGGTGCTTCCTTTTCGATGCGGGCGCGCATGCCGTCGAGCTTGGCCTGGTCCGGCGAGCGGATGTCGACGGTGAAGATCACCGTACCCGGCAGGACGTTCCGGGAATTGGGCGAGAACTTCACCTGACCCACCCCGCCAACGGCACCCGGCTGGTTTTCCATCGCGACCGTCTGCACCATCTCCAGGATGCGCGCCATGGCAAGGCCTGCATTGACGCGCATGTTCATCGGCGTCGAGCCGGTATGCGCTTCCCTGCCGGTCAGCGTGAACTCCAGCCACCACAGGCCCTGGCAGTGGGTCACGACACCGATTTGCTTGTTCTCGGCTTCGAGGATCGGCCCCTGCTCGATATGATATTCGAAATAGGCGTGCATCTTGCGCGCCCCGACCGTCTCGTCGCCCACCCAGCCGATCCGCTTCAGCTCGTCGCCGAAGGTCAGGCCGTCGAGATCCTTGCGGGCATAGGCATATTCCTGGGTGTGCACGCCGGCGAACACGCCCGAGGCGAGCATCGCCGGCGCGAAACGAGCGCCCTCCTCGTTCGTCCAGTTGGTGACGACGATCGGGTGCCTGGTCTTGATGCCGAGATCGTTGAGCGAGCGCACCACCTCCAGGCCGGAAAGTACGCCGAGCACGCCGTCATATTTACCGCCGGTCGGCTGGGTGTCGAGATGGGAGCCGACATAGACCGGCAGCGCGTCCGGATCGGTGCCGGCCCGCGTCATGAACATGGTGCCCATCTGGTCCACGCCCATGGTGAGCCCGGCCTCATCGCACCAGGACTTGAACAGCTCGCGGCCTTGCTTGTCGGAATCGGTCAGTGTCTGGCGATTGTTGCCGCCGGCAATGCCGGGGCCGATCTTCGCCATCTCCATGATGGAATCCCACAAGCGGTCTGAATTCACTCGCAGGTTTTCGCCGGGTGCGGCCATTTGCGGTTCCCATTTTCACCAGGGGTCTTGTCGCCCCTTGAGTGGTTTGCATCCTGACCGTATGGTCAGCTTTCAGACTACACAAGCTGACCAAGCGGTCAACGAGAATCTTGGGGGAGACATGACCGAACCCACCCGTCCCATGCGACGCCAGGATATAAGGCGGGAGAATGAAAAAGCCATCCTGCTCGCCGCCGAAAAGGTGTTTGCGGAAGCCGGGTTCGGCGGCGCCACGATGCAGCTGATCGCCGATCTGGCGGGGCTGCCGAAGGCAAATCTCCACTATTATTTCGCCACCAAGGAAGAGCTCTACCGGTCCGTCGTTCAAAACATTTTCGAGATCTGGCTGCAGGCGGCCAATTGCTTCGACGCGGCGCGCGGCCCGGTGGACGGCATCAGCGCCTACATCGACGCCAAGATGGAAATATCGCGTCGCCACCCAGACGGCTCGAAGGTCTGGGCCTCGGAAGTGATGCACGGCGCGCCGGTGCTTCAGGACTATATGGAATCGACGCTGCGCGAATGGACCGACGGCCGCGTCGAGATCATCAGGCGCTGGATCGAGGAGGGCAAGATGGACCCGGTGGACCCGCGTCATCTGCTTTACATGCTCTGGGCCACGACCCAGCATTACGCCGATTTCGGCCACCAGATCGAGACGCTGAACGGCGGCAAGTCGCTCTCCGACCGGCAATGGCGGGAAGCCAAGGAACACATCAAGCGGGTGATCCTGACCGGCATCGGCGCGCAGCCTGCCTGATTGACTGCCATCGCAACAAACGATCGGTCGGTGCGACCCGCCGACCTGCCTGCGTGCTTCGCAGGCTCGTGCTATTCCTTCAATTCATCGAGGAACATTTGCGCCAGCCGCGGCTCCCCTGGCCGATTAGGCCCGCGTTCCGTCCTCAGTTCAGCCAGTCGTTGCATGGGCGCAAACAGGTCGACAAAACCCATTTCTTCCCGAACCGCGACAAGCTCGTCGCCTATCGCGGCGAGCCGCTTTGCACTTTCCGGCAAATACCGGCTTTCAAGAGAGGCGGGAAGCGTTCCTTCGTTCTGGCCGAACAGTCCCCATCTGCCATCCGCGCAGTCGCGAAGCGCAACCAGCAAGGCAGCGGAATAGGCAGCCTCAAGAGACTGCCTTTCCTTTTCCAAAGCCGCTTCGCGCTTGGCAGAGACCATTCCCGGAGCTCCTAGTCGATCGACCTCAGCACCTCACGCACATGGTCGATCAGCTCGTTGATCTGGCCCTTGCTGATGATCAGCGGCGGCGACAGCGCGATGATGTCGCCGGTGGTGCGGATCAGCGCGCCGCGTTCGAACGCCTTGACGAAGGCCGAGAACGCCCGCTTGGTCGGGCTGCCGGCGATCGGCGCCAGCTCGATCGCGCCGATCAGACCGATGTTGCGGATGTCGATGACATGCGGTTCGCCCTTCAGCGAATGCAGCGCGTCTTCCCAGTAAGGCGCCAGCTCCTCGCCGCGCGTCAAAAGGCCCTCTTCCTTGTAGGTGTCCAGCGTGCCGAGCGCCGCGGCGCAGGCGATCGGGTTGCCCGAATAAGTGTAGCCGTGGAAAAACTCGATCATGTGCTCCGGGCCGGTCATGAAGGCGTCGTGGATCTCCTTCTTGACGAACACCGCGCCCATCGGGATGACGCCGTTGGAGACGCCCTTGGCGGTGGTCATGATGTCCGGGGTGACGCCGAAATAGTCCGCAGCGAACGGCGCGCCGAGGCGGCCGAAGCCGGTGATCACTTCATCGAAAATCAACAATATGCCGTGCTTCGTGCAGATTTCTCGAAGTTTCTGCAGATAGCCCTTCGGCGGCAGGATGACGCCGGTGGAGCCGGCGACCGGCTCGACGATGACGGCCGCGATGGTCGAAGCATCATGCAGCGCAATCAGCCGCTCGAGATCGTTCGCCAGTTCCGCGCCATGTTCCGGAACGCCCTTCGAGAAGGCGTTCTTCTCCGGCAGATGCGTATGCGGCAGATGGTCGACGCCGCCGAGCAGCGTGCCGAACATCTTGCGGTTGGAGACGATGCCGCCGACCGAGATGCCGCCGAAATTCACGCCGTGATAGCCGCGTTCGCGGCCGATCAGGCGGGTGCGCGAGCCCTCGCCGCGAGCGCGGTGATAGGCGATCGCCATCTTGAGTGCGGTATCCACCGATTCCGATCCGGAATTGGTGAAGAAGACATGGTCCATGCCCTTGGGCGCGATATCGACCAGCCGGTTCGCCAGCTCGAACACGATCGGATGGCCCATCTGGAAAGCCGGCGCGTAGTCGAGCTCGGCAGCCTGGTTCTGGATGGCCTCGGTGATCTTCGGCCGGCAGTGGCCGGCGTTCACACACCACAGGCCCGCAGTGCCGTCGAGCACCTTGCGGCCGTCGCTGGTGGTGTAATGCATGTCCTTGGCGGACACGAACATGCGCGGCGCCTGCTTGAACTGGCGGTTTGCCGTGAACGGCATCCAGAATGCGCTGAGATCGTTCGGCGTGACTTTCAGCCGGTTGGACATGACCAAGACTTCCCCTTGTAAGCGTGTTTCGGTGCGGCCAACGCTTGGTCTTCGCTGCGTTTTCGTGCTAGGCAAATTTTGACCGGTTGGACAAACGTTAGCACCGCCTGTCGGCGGACAAGGGATTACTAGCGGAAATGCGGCATAAAAAGCGCGCTCCACAGCCCAAGGAAAAACTGGTCCAGACAATTGGTCCAGCGAGCTCGCGCGAAGACGGATGACGGCGGCGATGGAAGGCTCCGCTCCCCGCCGCACCCGCATCCAGCAGGAAAAGCGCGAGCTGATCCTCGAAGCCGCGCTCGAAGTCTTCTCCGCCAACGGTTTTCGCGGCTCGACCATCGATCAGATCGCCGAGGCCGCCGGCATGTCGAAGCCCAACCTTCTCTATTACTTCCGCCGCAAGGAGGACATTCACGAGACGTTGATGCAGCGCCTGCTCGACACCTGGCTGGCGCCATTGCGCGAGCTTGACGACATCGGCGATCCGCTGACGGAGCTCAGAAGCTACATCCGCAGGAAGCTTGAGATGGCGCGCGACTTTCCGCGCGAAAGCCGGCTGTTCGCCAACGAGATCCTGCAGGGCGCGCCGCGCATCAAGCCGATGCTGGAGGGCGAGTTGAAGACCCTGGTCGACGAGAAGGCCGCCGTCATCAAGGGCTGGATGCGCGCCGGCAAGATCGCCCGCACCGACCCCTGGCACCTCATCTTCTCGATCTGGGCGACGACGCAGCACTATGCCGATTTCGACGTCCAGGTGCGCGCCGTGCTCGGCGCCGACCGCGGCGGCGACGGCCGCTTCGAGGACGCGGCCCGGTTCCTGGAGCAGTTGTTCCTGGATGGGCTGAAACCGAAGGGCTAGCGCCGACAGGTGGACCCGTATGTGGGGCCAACTTTTGCTGACCTTGGAGATTGGCCGAGGCGCCCATCACTTCGTCATCCACGGGCGGAGCAAGGAGCGAAGCGACGCGGCGCAGACCCGAGGATCCATTCCGTGACCTCGGAGCGTCCAGAATTCTGCTCCGCTGCACCCTTCGATTAAGGTAACGGAATGGATCCTCGGGTCTCCGCGTCCGCTTCGCTGCCGCTCCGCCCGTGGATGACGAAGCTGGGGGGCTGCCGCCAGCCAGCCTCACGCGCTGCGTTTCTGGACCGATTGTGCATCCAACAATTTCTGCAGCTTCGCTACCGAGTTCTGCTCGGCAAGCGGCGTGTAGACGATCAGCCGCATATCCGAGCCATCGTCGATGGACAGGCTCATATGCTCGAACGTCATCGCGCCGGCGATCGGATGCCGCAGACGCTTCAGGCCGGAGAGCCGGTGCACCACATCGCGCTGCGGCCACCATTCGCGGAACTCGGGGCTTGCGCGCATCATCAACTCGATCAGCCGTTCGAAATCCGGATCACCGGTGTATGTCGCGCTCTCGGCGCGGAACGCGGCAAGGGTCGCGCGCGCCAGCTGCTCCCAATCCACCAAAAGGTGGCGCCGGTGCGGATCGGTGAACACGCCGTGGATGATGTTGCGGGCATCGCCCTCCAGCAGGCCGTAATCACCGAAGATGGCGACGGCCGCGTCATTCCATGCCAGCACGTCCCAGCGCGGGCCGACGACATAGGCGGGCTGCAGGACCAGGCTCTGCAGCATGTGCAGCAACGGTCCTTCGACCTTGCCCTGCACGATGCGCCGCCGCTCCGGCTGCTGGCGGCCAGCGAGCGTGAACAGATGCCGCTGCTCGGCGGCGTCGAGCCGCAGCGCCTGGCAGAGAGCCGACAGCACCTCGACCGAAGGCCGCACGTCCCTGCCCTGCTCCAGCCAGGTGTACCAGGTCGTGCCGACGCCAGCGATCATCGCCACTTCCTCACGCCTCAGTCCGGGCGTGCGCCGCCGCGCGCCGCAGGCGATGCCGGCGGTATCAGGCGAAAGCCTCTCGCGACGGGAACGCAGGAAGGCGCCGAGCTCGCGCCGGCGGTGATCTTCGGGAGAATGGGCGATGGCATCCATGCGCCTATTATAGCAGTACCGATACCAGGATAAAGTTTGAACTGTTTGAGATACGCGCCGTGTCCCATCTTTCCGTTCAGAGCAGCGCAAGGAGGCTCTGAACGTGGAACTCAAGGACAAGACAATTCTCGTCACCGGCTCGACCGATGGCGTCGGCCGCGTGGTCGCCGAGCGGCTCGGCGCCGGCGGCGCCCGCGTGCTGGTGCATGGCCGCGACGAAGCCCGCGGCAAGGCGACCGTGGCCGCCATAGAGGCAAAAGGCGGCAAGGCGGAATTTCTCCCCGCCGACCTGGCCTCGCTTGCCGAAGTGCGCCGCCTCGCAGAAGCGGTGCGCGCAAGGACCGATCGGCTCGACGTCCTGATCAACAATGCCGGCCTCGGCACCGGCGGCCAGGCCGCCAGCCGGCAGGTCAGCGCCGACGGCTATGAGCTGCGCTTCGCCGTCAACTATCTCGCCGGCTTCCTGCTGACGTCGGAGCTCTTGCCGCTCATCAAGGCCAGCGCGCCGGCGCGCATCGTCAATGTCGCCTCGGCCGGCCAGCAGGCGATCGATTTCGACGACGTCATGCTGACGCGAGGCTATAGCGGCGTGCGCGCCTATTGCCAGAGCAAGCTGGCGCAGATCCTGTTCACCATCGATCTGGCGGAACAGCTCGACGGCACCGGCATCACGGTCAACGCCTTGCATCCGGCAAGCTATATGGACACCACCATGGTCCGGCAGGCGGGCGTCACGCCGTGGAACTCGGTCGAGACCGGCGCCGACGCCATTCTCAACCTGGCGACGTCGCCGGCGCTCGAAGGCCGCAGCGGCCTTTACTTCGACGGCCAGCGTGAATCGCGCGCCGACGCCCAGGCCTATGACGAGAAGGCCCGCCGCCGGCTGAGAGACCTCAGCCTCGAATTGGTCGGGCACGCATCTTCAGCATCAAGGGAACGACATTCATGAACGAGACTATCGAACATTGCGTTATCATCGGCGGCTCGTCCGGCATCGGCCTTGCGACGGCCAAAAGGCTGGTCAGCCCCACGATGAAAGTCACGATTACCGGCCGTAACGAGGAGAAGCTGAAGAGCGCCTGGAAGAGCCTCGACGGCACCGTCGGCGAGGCCGCCTTCGACGCCGCCAGGCCCGACGAGGTCCGGAATTTCTTCGAGCGCCTCGGGCCGTTCGATCACCTGGTTCTCGCCGCGAGCGGCGGCAAGGGCCTGGGACCGTTCGCGACGCTCGACCTTGCCGATATCGGCAGCGGCGTCGATGAAAAGGTTCGGCCGCAACTCTCCTGCCTGCAGGCGGCCCTGCCGACCTTGAACAAAGCCGGATCGGTGACTTTCATCTCGGCCGTCTCGGCGCAGATTGCCGCGCCCGGCGTGGCCGGCATCGGTGCCATCAACGGCATGCTTTTGACCGTCGCGCCGATCCTCGCCGTCGAGCTGAAGCCTTTGCGCGTCAACGTCGTGGCGCCCGGCGTCATCGACACGCCCTGGTGGGACTTTTTGCCGGACGACCAGCGGCAGGTGGTGTTTGCCGAATATGCGGGCAAGACACCGGTCGGCCGCATCGGCCGCGCCGAGGACGTCGCCGAAGCAATCGCCTTCCTGGTTTCGAACAGCTTCATGACCGGTCAGGTGCTGACCTGCGACGGCGGTCTGCGCTACGCGGCCTAGCCCGAACGCTCGCGGCCGCGGCAGCGCGGCCGCCTACATGCCCTGCGCCACCAGCGCCAGGAACCCACCGGCCAAGGCAACATTGCTGACGACGCCGTTGAGGCGGGAGGCGCGGTCCGCGCCTTGATGGTCCCAGAAATTGTGGAACATCGGCGTCGCGACGATGAGGAAGACGATCAGCGCGGCTGCCGCCAAAGCGGTCCAAAGGCCGGCGATCACCAGCGCGCCGGCCGCGATCTGCAGCACGATGCCCAGCCACAGAGCGAGCGTGGCCTGTGGGACACCACGCGCGGCCATCAGCGAGGCGACCAGCTTTCTGTTCTGGATATTGCGCAGGCCGGCAAAGACGAAGGCGCCGCCGAGCAGCAGCCGCGCCACGGCCAGAATCTCGCTCTGGGAATTCTCAAACATGCCGTTGATCCTCAAAATGAAGAAGCGTGGGCCCGTCACAGGCCCACGCTGTCGTCGGATAAACTCAGGCGGCCTTGGCTGCCGGCATCGGATGGATAGCGTGGAAGGGAATGCACAGCCGGTTCCACGTGTTGATCATGCCGAGCGCGACCGAGAGCTTGACCAGTTCCTCTTCCGAGAAATGCTCAAGCGTGCGGGCGTAGAGCTCGTCCGATACGCCTTTGTCGGCGATCAGCGTCACGGCCTCGGTCCAGGCCAAGGCGGCGCGCTCGCGCTCGGAAAACAGCGGCGATTCCTTCCAGGCCGCGACGAGATAGAGCCGGGTTTCGCTCTCGCCGTCGCGCCTTGCCTCACGGCTGTGCATCTCAACGCAGTATGAGCAGCCATTGATCTGCGAAGCCCTGAGCTTGATCAGATGCAGCAGGCTCACTTCCAGCCCGCATTCGTCGACGGCCTTGTTGAGCGCCGACACCGCCTTCATGATTTCCGGCGCCTTGGCAAAGAACTGCAGTCTCGGTTTCATCGTCTTTTTCCTTTCTCGCTTGGGTGGTTTGGAGGTTCAAATCTGCTTCGGTGAAGCGGATTTCTGCGGCCGCTGGTGGCGCTCGACGAAGGCGCAACTCGCGGCATAGGATTGCGGATCGCCTTCGGCCGCGTACTCCGCCACGATATCGGACAGCTTCACTTCGGCGAGCGCCGCCCGATAGGCGCGCTCGGCCTTGAGCATCGCGACATTGATGCCGCAGGGCTTCACATAGGCGGAGGCATCGAGCTTGACCGGGCCGCGCTGGCGGATCTCGCCGCAGCGAAAGGCGGGTTCCCTGCCCTCCACTGCAAGCACAATGTCGAGCAGCGTGATGCGCTCGGCCGCCCGCGCCAGCCTGTAGCCGCCCGCCGGCCCCGGCACCGATTCCAGGATGCGCGCCGCCGTCAGTTGATTGAGATGTTTCAGGAGATAGCTCGGCGACAGACCAAACGCCTCGGCCAATGCAGCCCCCGGCATGGTGCTGTTGCCATCGACCCTGGCCAGCGTTGCGGCGCAATGGATGGCCGCTTCAACACCTTCTCCGAGCTTCATCGTGCTGATCTCCAATTCATGGATATCTTTTATCTTGGATATGTCTTATCTGCAATAAAAAAATGGAGGTACGCTCTGTTCGCGATGGCTCCGAGCGCTTGAGTTCCTCGCACCCCGCGAAGCGGGGGAGAGGTGGCCCGGCGAAGCCGGGACGGAGAGGGGGACGACCTCTGTGAGGTCAGAGCCGGTGAAGAATGAGGTGTTAGCAAGATAAACAGGCGGTCAGGAGCCTGGGACTAGTTCCCAGCCGTCCCGAAGACCCCTTTCCGTCCCGGCTTCGCCGGGCCACCTCTCCCCGCTGCGTGGGACGAGGAACCTAAACTCTGCGAAGGCAACCTTACTCCGCAGCCACCTTGGCCATCGGATTGTTGGGGTGCGTGGTCCAGTTGGCGTAGATCTGCGACACCGGCAAACCGGTGCGCTGGTCGAGCACGCCGGCGGCCAGCGGCTGCATGGTGATGCAGCCCTCCACCGGGCAGACATTGACGCAGAGATTGCAGCCGACGCATTCGGCTTCGATCACCTCGAAATGCCTCACACCGTCGACCATGCTGGTGATCGCCTGGTGCGAGGTGTCCTCGCAAGCGATGTGGCAACGGCCGCATTTGATGCATGCGTCCTGGTCGATATGCGCCTTGGCGACATAGTTGAGGTTGAGATACTGCCAGTCGGTGACGTTGGGCGTGGCGCGGCCGATGATGTCGGAGAGCGATGCGTGGCCCTTCTCGTCCATCCAGTTCTCCAGCCCTGCGATCATCTCCTGCACGATCTTGAAGCCATAGGTCATCGCCGCCGTGCAGACCTGCACATTGCCGGCGCCGAGCGCCATGAATTCGGCGGCGTCGCGCCACGTGGTGATGCCGCCGATGCCGGAGATCGGCAGGCCGTGCGTTTCCGGATCGCGCGCGATCTCGGCCACCATGTTCATGGCGATCGGCTTCACCGCCGGGCCGCAATAGCCGCCATGCGAGCCCTTGCCGTCAATGGTCGGCTGCGGCGCGAAACTGTCGAGATCGACGCCGGTGATCGAGTTGATCGTGTTGATCAGCGACACCGCGTCGGTGCCGCCGGCATGCGCCGCCCGCGCCGGCTTGCGGATGTCGGTGATGTTGGGCGTCAGCTTGGTGATGACGGGCATGCGCGTGTACTGCTTGCACCAGCGCACCACCATTTCGATATATTCCGGCACCTGGCCGACCGCCGAGCCCATGCCGCGCTCGCTCATGCCGTGCGGGCAGCCGAAATTGAGCTCTATCCCGTCGGCGCCGGTCTCCTCGACCAGCGGCAGGATCGCCTTCCAGCTTTCCTCCACGCAGGGCACCATGATCGAGGCGATCAGCGCCCGGTCCGGCCAGTTCATCTTCACCTGCTTCATCTCGCGCAGATTGGTCTGCAGGTCGCGGTCGGTGATCAGTTCAATGTTGTTGAGGCCAAGCAACCGACGGTCGGCGCCCCAGATCGCGCCATAGCGCGGGCCGTTGACGTTGACGACCGGCGGGCCCTCTTCGCCCAGCGTCTTCCACACCACGCCGCCCCAGCCGGCCTTGAAAGCGCGCTCGACATTATAGGCCTTGTCGGTCGGCGGCGCCGAAGCCAGCCAGAACGGGTTTGGCGACTTGATGCCGATGAAATTGTTGCGGATGTCTGCCATGCTCATGCCCTCCCGTTAGAGGTCAGTGCCCGGTGGATGCTCTCGGCCGCGTCGCGCCCTTGCGCCACTGCCGAAACAGTCAAATCGTCGCCGCCGAAGATGCAGTCGCCGCCGGCCCAGACCTTGGCCAGCGAGGTGCGCCCTTCGGCATCGACCTTGATACGGCCGCCTTCGAGCTCGATCTGTTCCGCGCTGCCGTTGAGATGCGCCGGCACGAAGCTCTGGCCGATCGCCTTGAACACCTGATCGGCATTGAGCCGAAGCATTTCGCCGGTGCCGATAAGCTTGTCGCCGCTCATCGCAGTGTATTCGAGCTCGATGGCCGATACCTTGCCGTTCTCGGCAATGACGCGCTTCGGCTGCAGCCAATGGCGGATGGTGACGCCATTGGCGGCGGCCAGATCCTGCTCGAACTCCGACGCGTTCATGTGCTCCTGGCCGCGCCGGTAGCAGATCGTCACCTCTTCCGCGCCGAGCAGCTTCGACTGCACCGCGGCATCGATCGCCGTCATACCGCCGCCGATGACGACGACGCGCCGGCCGACCGGCAGGCTGGAGAGATCGCTCGCCTGGCGCAGTTCGGCGATGAATTCCACGGCGTTGGCGACGCCACCGGCATCCTCGCCCTCGGCGCGCAGCGCGTTGACGCCGCCAAGCCCCATCCCGAGGAAAACCGCATCATAGTTGCGGATCAGGTCGGCAAGTTGGAAGTCGCGGCCGAGCGCCTTGCCGTTCTGGATGTCGATGCCGCCGATCGAAGTCACGTAGTCGACCTCGGCCTGAGCGAAATCGTCGACGCTCTTATAGGCGGCGATGCCATATTCGTTGAGGCCGCCGGCCTTGGGCCGCGCCTCGAGGATGGTCACGTCATGGCCGTGGCGGGCAAGCCGATGCGCCGCCGCCAGCCCCGCCGGGCCGGCGCCGACCACGGCGATGCTCTTCCCGGTCGGCTCGGCGCGCTTGTAGAACTGCTTGCCCTCGCTCATCGCGACATCGGTGGCGTAACGCTGCAGGCGGCCGATCTGCACCGGCTTGCCTTCGGCCACCTCGCGCACGCAGGCCTCTTCGCACAGCGTCTCGGTCGGGCAGACGCGAGCGCACATGCCGCCGAGGATGTTCTGGTCGAAGATCGTCTTGGCCGAACCCAGGGGATTGCCCGTCGCGATCTGCCGGATGAACAGCGGGATGTCGATCGAAGTCGGGCATGCGTTCATGCACGGCGCGTCGTAGCAGAAATAACAGCGATCGGATTCTACCAGCGCCTCGTGGTGGTCGAGCGGCGGATGCAGGTCGGAAAAGTTGTCGGCATATTGTTCGGAAGACAGCCGGCCGCCGGCTATGCCCTCGATGAAATGACCAGTCGCCATTCCAGTTCCCCTTGTTGTCGTTTTGGGGAAGGCTAGCACGTTTTATTTTTTTATCAATTGGTCAATTTTCTGCCAAGTCGCTGTATTGGTTCAGTAAAACATGACAAATGAAGTCATGTTACGACCACCTCGAAAACCTCCGCGGTGTCGTGGCTTGTGATCCTGCGGCCGTGGATCGACCGAATCTCGTCCGCCACCAGCTCCTGCAGCCGCCACAGATTGCGGTCATGGATGCCGAAGGTCTCGAGATGGCTGACGGTGTTGTAGAGATATTCGGCGCCGGAGCCGACATGGCCGCAGGCACGTGCCAGCACCCATGCCACTTTCTCCAGCGGCTGCCCGAGAGACGTCCCCCTGCCTGTCACGCCGACCCAGAAGCCCAGCGCCCGCAGCCGGCCTTGCGCCGTGCGCACCGGAACCCATCTGACGGAGGCAACGGCCTCGTGATCGTCGATCTCGCGTCGCAACAACCTTTCGATCTGGGCGGCCTTGTCACCGTCCGGCAAGCGGTAGATCACGCCGTCGCAGCGTCCGCCGCGTTCGAGCGCCATCATCAGTCCGGGCTGCTCGGCGCTGCCTCTCCAGCGCACGAGATCCAGGCAGAAGGAGCGATGCCAGCCATGCGCCGAAGCGCGCTGCTGCTCGACCGACTCGAAGGCCGGTTTCCAGATCAGCGAACCGTAGGCGAAACCCAAAGCGGTCCCGCGTCGGCTTCGCCGGCGAGGCGCGTGGCAAGCGCGCGGAAATCGTCGTCGCTGAGCTGGGTCCACTCCCCGCTGGGACCGGGGTCGATCTCCTCCCGGTGGCACAGAGCGACAAGCTCGGGCGTGAGCGACATCTGGCGCATGGAAAAACGCGTACCCCTCTTTGAAGGCAGCAAAGTCGAAAAGCGCCGGATACGCAAGATCATTGGCCTGATGCACCGCACAGAAGTGTGCAGCGGTTCTGGGACAACGACTGCATCAAAACAAAGACTTAAAGCGCGCCGCTTGAATCCGTTTCAGCGCGACGCGCTTTAGGTGTGTTGAGATTCAGGGTCAGGCCAAGCCGAAAATGGTGGCTTTCGAGAACCGGAGCGGAGCGGACATTCGGGTCCGTGAGCACCGGAAGCGCAGAAAACCATCATTTTCGGCTTGGCCTGACCCTGAATCTCAACACACCCTAAGCCGCTTGCCGTCCTCGAATTCTGGCCCAGATGTCGGATTTCTGGCGCCAGGATCGTCCTAGGATGAATCGAACCGCGATCGCTGCCCGAACCGTGAGGAGACCGACCATGCCGAAATCCCCGCAGCCTTTCTTCTGGTACGAGTTGATGACCACCGACCTCGACGCCGCCGAGGCTTTCTACACCGCCGTTGTCGGCTGGAAAGCCGAACCCTTCGACAAGGCGCCCGGCATGCCCCGCTACATCGTGGTGAATTCCAGCGTACGCGGCGTCGGCGGGCTGATGACGATGCCGGAGGAGCCCGCCAAGATGGATATGCCGCCGGCCTGGATGGGCTACATCTACACCAAGGACGCCGACGCCTCGACGCAAGCGCTCAAGGACGCCGGCGGTGCGGTCCATCGCGCGCCGGACGACATTCCGGGCGTCGGCCGCTTCGCCGTCGTCGCCGATCCGCAAGGAGCTTCCTTCATGTTCTTGCAGCCCAACCAGCCGGAGCAGCCGCCGGTGCCGGCGACCACGCCCGGCCATGTCGGCTGGCATGAGCTCTACACTTCGGACTGGAAAGCCGCTTTCGATTTCTATTCCAGCCAGTTCGGCTGGGAGAGTGCCGGCCAGTTCGACATGGGCGAGATGGGTATCTACCAGACCTTCGGCGCCGGCCCCGAATCCGGCGGCGGCATCATGAACAAGCCGCCGCAGATCCCGGTTCCCGTCTGGCAGTTCTATTTCAACGTCGACGCCATCGACGCCGCTGCCAAACGCGTCACCGACAATGGCGGCAAGGTCATCATGGGTCCGATGGACGTGCCGAGCGGTCAGTGGATCATCCAGTGCCAAGACCCGCAAGGCGCGCATTTCGCTTTGCTGGCGCCGGCACGGTAGCAGTGCCTACCTGACAGACTGGCGCCGGATCACTCCGGCGTCAGCACTGCCAGCTTCAGATCGGCCTTTTTCGCTCCGCTGAGCTGGACGATGGCCGCGCCGCCCTGGAGCTTGAAGCGCACGCTCTTGCGAATCCCCGGGCAGTTCTTGACGCCGCTGACAGCCGCCGATTTCACGGTCTTGCCGTCCTGCACGACATCGATCCAGGCCTCGTCGGACAGGCTGAACTGGATCTCGCCGTCAGGCGGCACGGTCACATTTGCCGTCGCGCCGAAGGTGCCGGCTTTCGGTGCACGGTCCGGCGGCACCTCAAAGCTCACCGTGTCGACAGCCGCGAGCGAGAAATCCACCGCTCGCCCGACCGTGAGGGTAGCGCCGGACTGGGCGGCTTGCGCTGCCGCAAACAGGGCCTGCTCGCGCGTGACCGGCCATTTGAAGGCATCGCAGCCGGTATCGGCGGCCGCGGCGAAGCTGGTGCCCGCAAGGATTGCGAATAGGCTGATGATGACGACTTTTTTCATGGTTGAGGGACCCGCCTGGTTTGATACTTCACCCTAGTAATACAACCATAAGAATACATATGCAACCATAACGAGAAGGATATGGGATTTGAAGCCATTTCCACTCACCGATTGTTGATGGCGGCCCATGCGATGTGAGTGGTCCATCGGCGGGCGATAAACTAAGGCCGAGGGGGGTAAAATGGAGTTGAGATGAAGCTTTTCAAAAGCCTTGCCCAGTACCGTCCGCCAGCGCTGGGCGTGTTGCGCATCATAACCGCCTTGCAGTTCATCGAACATGGCTCGCAGAAGCTGTTCAACTTCCCGGTCAGCGCCGAGCCGCACACCCTCACCGGGCTGACGACGGCTGCCGGTATCCTCGAATTCGCCGGCGGCATCCTGTTGGCGCTTGGCCTCTTCACCCGCCCGGTCGCCTTCCTTCTGGCCGGCGAAATGGCCATCGCCTATTTCATGGCGCACTTTCCGCGAGACTTCTTCCCCGTCAACAACGGCGGCGACTCGGCGATCTCCTTCTGCTTCATCTTCCTCTACCTGATCTTCGCCGGGTCCGGCGCCTTCGCGCTGGATAACCGCCGCAGCGCCTGAGCATCCAAGGGTGCGCGCCTGGAGGCTTTTTGCTTTGACGCAATTCCGGACGGAAAACCGCTTCGCACTTTTCCTGGAATTGCTCTAGCCGCGCATCCGCTCGAAATTGGCATCGAAGAGCGGCGCCGCCTGGACGCGCGCCTTGTGGCGCTTGCCGAGGATCTCGATCTCGAAACCGTCCGGTCTGTCGGCGATCTCCTTCAGCACATAGCCCATGGCGACCGACGTCTTGGAATTGTGCGCGAAGCCGCCGGAGGTGACCCAGCCGCGTACGACGCCGTCATGCCAGATCGCCTCGTCGCCGATCACATCGGCATCGGCGGCCTCGACGAGAAAGGCGCGCAGCCTGAGCTTGCCGCCTTGTTTGCGCTCGGCGAGCGCCGCTTGCTTGCCGATGAAATCGGCGTCCTTGCCATAGGCGACGAAGCGGTCGAGTCCGGCCTCGACCGGCCCGTAGATCGGCCGGTACTCCCGCGCCCATGAGCCGTAATTCTTTTCCAGCCTCAGTGCATTGAGCGCGCGCGAGCCGAATAGGCCGATCGAAAATTCCTCGCCCGCAGCCAGCAGCGTCTGGTAGGCGGCGCGCTGGTATTCCGGCGCCACCCAGATCTCATAGCCGAGGTCGCCGGTGTAGCTGACGCGGCCGACCAGGCATGGCGCCATGCCGATATCCATTCGCGCAACCGCCATGAAGGGGAAGGCCGCGCTGGAAACGTCGGCGCGGGTTACTTTGGCGAGCACCGCCCTCGCCTTCGGCCCGGCGATCGCAAGACCGGTGAGCTTCTGCCCCAGCGCCTCGATGCGCACCGAGCCGTCCTTGGGCAGATGCGCCTCGAACCAGCGCATATGATATTGCTCGGCGATACCTGAGCCGGCGATGAACCACTCTGCGTCGTCGATGTTGGCTAAAGTGAAATCGCCGATCAGCTTGCCGTCCTCCTTCAGCATCGGCGCTAGCGTCATGCGACCACGCTTGGGCAGCTTGCAGGCAAGTATCCGATCGAGCCAGGCGGCCGCGCCCTCGCCCGTCACCTTGTATTTGGCGAAGTTCGAAATCTCCGACAGGCCGACGCCGTTGCGTACCGACGCGACTTCCTTGGCGACATGGTCGAAGTCGGTCGAGCGCCGCCAGGAAAACTCGTCCTTGACGCCATCCGGCGCATACCAGAGCGGCACTTCCAAGCCGTACGACACGCCCCATTGCGCGCCCTTGGCGGCAAGCGTGTCATAGAGAGGCGTCGTCTTCAGCGGCCGCCCGGCCGGCAGTTCCTCATTGGGGAAGCGGATTGAAAAACGGCGCGAATAGTTCTCGCGCACCTTGGCGTTGGTGTAGGCCATCGTCGCCCAGTCGCCATAGCGCGCCACGTCCATCGCCCAGATGTCGGCGCCCGGATCGTCCTCGATCATCCAGTTGGAGAGCGCAAGCCCGACGCCGCCGCCCTGGCTGAAGCCTGCCATGACGCCGCAGGCGACCCAGAAGCCCGGCAGGCCGCGCACCGGACCGACCAGCGGATTGCCGTCAGGGGCGAAGGTGAAGGGGCCGTTGATGATCTGCTTGATGCCGGTTTTCTGGAAAGCGGGGAAATGGCGGAAGCCGACTTCCAGCGACGGCGCGATGCGGTCGATGTCCGGCTCCAAGAGTTCATGGCCGAAATTCCATGGCGTGGAAAATTCGGACCAGACCTTGTTCGCCTTCTCGTAGGTGCCCATGAGCATGCCGCCGCGCTCCTGGCGCAGATAGAGCTCGCCGTCGAAATCGACCGCGTGGATGATCTCGGTGCCGGTCTTCTTGTTCCAATCGGCGACTTCCGGCATGTCCTCGGTGATCAGGTACATGTGCTCCATGGCTAGGACCGGCAGCTCCAGGCCGACCATGCGGCCGACCTCGCGCGCCCAGAGCCCGCCGGCATTGACGACATGCTCGGCAATGATATCGCCCTTGTTGGTGATGACCCGCCAGAGCCCGTCGGGACGGCGCACGATGTCCTCGACCTTGGTGAAGCGCTCGACCTCGGCCCCCAGTTTCCGCGCCGCCTTGGCATAGGCATGCGTCACGCCGGACGGATCGAGGTGACCGTCCTCCTTGTTGCGCACGGCGCCGACAAACTGGCTGGGATCGATGAGCGGCATCAATTCCGCCGCTTCCTTGGCCGAGATCACTTCGAGATCGATGCCGAGATAGCGGCCCTTGGAAACCACGCCGCGCAGCCAGTCGAGCCGAGCCTCGGTCGCCGCCAGAAGCACGCCGCCGGTGAGATGCACGCCGGTTGCTTGGCCGGAAAGCTCCTCGATCTCCTTATAAAGCGAGATCGTGTATTTCTGCAGCTTGGCGACGTTGGGGTCGCCGTTGATGGTGTGCATGCCGCCGGCCGCATGCCAGGTCGAACCGGAAGTCAGCTCGTCGCGCTCCAAAAGCACGACATCGGTCCAGCCATGGCGGGCAAGATGGAACAGCACCGAGCATCCGACGACACCGCCGCCGATGACTACGACCTTTGCATGCGACTTCATGGACTTTTCTCGTTGGTTCAGTGAGTTGAGAGATTGAAATGAATCAGGATGGGAAGCTGTTTCCTCACGGCTCACCCTGCCCGATCGCTTCCTTGCGGCGCGCCATATAGGCTTCGAGCGCCTCGCGCACGGCGGGATCCATGGCCGGCTGGACATATTCCTCCAGCGCCTTCTTCCACAGCCGCGTCGCGCGCGCCGTCGTGTCGAGCGCGCCCGCCTCCTGCCAGGCCTCGTAATTCTGCCAGTTGGAAAGCATCGGCTGGTAGAAGGCGGTGGCGTAGCGCTCCAGCGTGTGCGGCTCGCCGAAGAAATGGCCGCCGGTCGGCACCGCGCCCAGCGCCTCCACCGCAAGCTCCGCATCGTCGACCGCGATCGGCCGCAGGAATTCCATCATGTGCTGGATCATCTCGACGTCGATGATGAGCTTTTCGAACGAGGCCGTCAGCCCGCCCTCCTGCCAGCCGGCGGCATGATAGACGAGATTGCCGTGGCCGAGCACCGCGCCCCACAGCGCCATCATGGTCTCATAGGCGCCCTGCGCATCGGCGGCGTTGGAGGCCGAGCCAGGCGTCGTGCGGTAAGGCAATTTGTAGCGCCGTGCCAGCTGTCCCGAAGCGATGTTGGCCTTGGTGTTTTCCGGCGTGCCGAAGGCCGGCGCACCCGACTTCATGTCGACATTGGAGGTGAAGGCGCCATACATCACCGGCGCGCCCGGACGCACGAGCTGCGTCAGCACGATGCCGAACAACGCCTCGGCGTTCTGCTGCGCCAGCGCGCCGGCAAGCGTCACCGGGCTCATCGCGCCCATCAGCGTGAACGGCGTCACTGCCACCGACTGGCCGTATTCGGCCATCGTCATCAGCCCTTCGGCCATCATTTCGTCGAAGCGGCGCGGCGAGTTGACCGAAATGATGGTGGTGACGCCCGGATCCTCTCCCATCTGCTCGAGCGTCAGCCCGCGCGCGATCGCCATCATCTCGATGCCGTCCCGCGCCCTGCCCCGGCCGATCGCCGAGACATGAAAACATTTGTCGGTCAGCGTCAGGTTGGCGAAATAGGTGTCCATGTGCCGCGTGTTCGCCGGCAGCTCGATCGGCGCGCAGACCTGGTTGCCCAGCATGTGGATACAGTTGAAATGCTGCGCCAGCCGCACAAGGTCCGAATAATCCGCAAGGTTGCCGGCGCGACGGCCGCGCTCCATGTCGTGCACATTGGGCGGGCCGGCAACGAGCGTGAAATTGATGATGCTGCCGCCAAGATGGATGGCCCGAGCGGGATTGCGCGGAGTAAGCGTGTAATTGCTGCGCGTCGACTTCAGCGCCTCCTCGACCATGCCGCGATCGATACGCACATTCATCGAGCCATGGTCGACCCTGGCGCCGGCGCGCTCGAACAGCGACAGGGCGCGTGCGCTCATCACCTCGATACCGAAATTCTCCAGGATGTGCATCGATGCCTGGTGGATGGCCTCGATCTGGTCGGCCGACAGCAGCTCCATCGGCGCATAGGGATTCTCCACCCGCCGCGCCGGCAGTTGCGGGATGGCGGCTGGTCCCCGGTTGCTGATGCGCTCGGCACCGCGCTTGCGTCTTGGTTCGCTCATGCGCGCATCAGAGCGCCGGCATCACATGCGAGCTGTCAGGAATTCGCCATTTGCCGGCGTGATTTTAGCCAAGGCGGCATTTTTCAAAATCGAGGAAAAGAATAGCGACACGAGCAGTCGAAATATCGATACTCAGCTTTTCGCACCTCCCAGCCCGCGTTAAGGAAGCGCGCAACACTCCTTTTATGATTTCGGCCTATTCGTCTTCTAATGTGTAGGTCGAGTTTTAGTAAAATTGTCGCTGTTCCCGTGCTGCTGGCGCTTTCGGCATGCGCGACGGCGCCCAGCCACATCAACAATGTCTGCGCCGTCTTCGACCAGAATGACGGCTGGTTCGACAACTGGCAATCCGCCGCCGAGCGGACCGAGCAGAAATACGGCATTCCCGTTCCCGTGCTGATGGCGACGGTGCGCAAGGAATCCGGCTTCAAGAGCAATGCCCGCCCGCCGCGCACCAAGCTGCTCGGCTTCATCCCGTGGACGCATGTCTCGAGCGCCACCGGCTACTCGCAGGCGCTGGACGGCACATGGTCGCAATATCAAAGCGAGACCGGCAACTGGGCGGCGCGCCGCACGCACTTTGCCGACGCCATCGATTTCGTTGGCTGGTACCACTCCAAGACCGCCGACACTTTCGGTGTCGCCCGCAACGACACCTACAACCTCTATCTGGCCTACTATCTCGGCTGGACAGCCTATGGCCGCGGCAACCGCGGCGACGCCGGCGTTCAAAGCTACGCGCGCGCCACCGACCAGATGGCCCGCGACTACCAGGCGCAGCTACGGCAATGCGGCAGCTGACAACCGTCCCCGGGTTAGTGCCGCCTTGTCGTGTCCTTCGGCCTTGAGACACCGGTTTCCGAATCCTCGTCGCGCACTTCGTGGCGACGGGCTTTGAGCACCTCGTCGTTGTCCTCGACGCCTTTTCCGATCGCGTCGGCCTCCGCGCTGGCGTTTTTGCCGTCAGGACGCTGCGGCGGCGAACCAGCAAAGCCCGGCCCCTCGCCCTGCGGCGCGTCGTCCGGCACGCCTTCACGCGCGGCATGTTCCTTGTCGAACCTGATGACCGGCTCCATCCTGGCCAGCACGTCGTCCGAAAGCCAGCACAGGCTCGTATGGCCGCCGCCGAGATTCTTCACCGGCGGCACTTTCGTCTCGCACAGATTGTCGGGGACCAGCTTCTTGTAGCCGCAGCGCGTCTGGAAGGGGCAGCCGGTCGGCGGGTTCATTGCCGAGGGAATGTCGCCTTCCAGCACGATATGTTTCTTGACCACGCTGGTGTCGGCGATCGGGATCGCCGACAGCAGCGCCTCGGTATAGGGATGGTAAGGCGGCGAGAATATCTGGTCGGTCGTGCCTTGCTCGACGATATAGCCGAGATACATGACGACGACGCGGTCGGCGATGTAGCGCACCACCGACAGATCGTGGCTGATGAACAGCATCGTCGTCTTGTTCTTGCGCTGGATATCCATCAACAGCTCGGTCACCGCTGCCTGCACCGAGACGTCGAGCGCCGAGACCGGCTCGTCGGCCACCACCACCTTGGCGTCGCCGGCAAAGGCGCGCGCGACGCCGATGCGCTGCTTCTGGCCGCCCGATAGCTGGCGCGGCTTGCGGGTCTCGAAGGCGCGCGGCAGCTTCACTAGGTCGAGCAGTTCCAGCATGCGCTGGCGCCGCTCTGCGACATTCTTGCCGACATTGAACTTCTCCAGCGTGCGGATGATCTGCGAGCCGACCGTGTGGCTGGGGTTCAGCGTGTCGAACGGGTTCTGGAACACCATCTGGATCGACGACACCGTATCGACGCCGCGTTTCTCGATGCCTGTCGACTGAATCTCCTTGTTGGCTAAAGTCACCGTGCCGGAGCTGGCGGTCTCGAGGCCCAGCAGCACCTTGGCCAGCGTCGACTTTCCGCAGCCGGACTCGCCGACGATCGCCACCGTCTCGGATTCGCGCGCGGTGAACGAGATCGTCTCGTTGGCCTTGACGACGCGGCCTTCGCTTGAGCCGAACACCTCGCTGCCGCCGACCTTGTAATACTTCTTGAGATCCTGAATCTTCAGCACCGGCGCGCCGGGCTCGACCTTTTCGTTGACCTTCTTGGCGCCGGGCGGCAGCGCCTCCCAGTCGATCTCGTTGAAGCGCACGCAGCGCGAGAAATGCCCCTCATGGCCCTCGACCGGGATCATCGGGATTTCCGCCGCATTGCAGACGCCCTCGACGAAATGGTGGCAGCGCGGACCGAAATTGCAGCCCTTCGGCCGCTCATGCGGCAGCGGCAACTGGCCGGGAATGGAGATCAGCGGCCGTGAATTCTTGTCGGCGCCCGGCAGCGGGATCGAACGGAACAGCCCTTGCGTGTAGGGATGGCGCATCCGGTCGAACACGTCCTCGATCTTGCCGGTCTCGACCGCCTCGCCGGAATACATCACCGTGATCTTGTCGCAGGTCTCGAGAATGAGGCCGAGATTGTGCGACACGAAGATCATCGAGGTGCCGAACTTCTCGCCCAGACCCTTGACCAGCTCGACGATGCCGGCCTCGACGGTGACGTCGAGCGCGGTGGTCGGCTCGTCGAGCAGAAGCAGCGCCGGTTTCGACAGCAGCGCCATGGCGATCACAATGCGCTGCTGCTGCCCGCCGGAAAGCTGGTGCGGATAGGAGCGCATCATGCGCTCAGGATCGGGCAGCTTCACCGCCCGCACCATCTCCAGGGCGCGGTTGTACGCCTCTTCCTTCGACACCTTGTCGTGGATCAGCGGCACTTCCATCAGCTGCTGGCCGATCTTCATCGCCGGGTTAAGGCTCGCCATCGGCTCCTGGTAGATCATGGCGATCTTGTTGCCGCGGATCGAGCGCAGCTCATCCTCGGAGAGCTCACCCATGTCCTTGCCCTGGAATTTGATCTTGCCGCCGACGATCTTCCCGATATTGGAGAGGTCGCGCATGATGCCGAGCGACACGGTCGACTTGCCGCAGCCGGACTCGCCGACGATGCCCATCGCCTCGCCGGGCATGACCGTGCAGGAAAAATCCATCACGGCCGGGATCTCGCCCTTGCGGGTGAAGAAGGAGATCGAGAGGTTCTCGATCTCGATGATTGGTTGAGCCGGATTTCGAACTGCCTCGTTCATGGGTCGCTCCAATCCTAAATTGTTTCAGCAGGTAGGGCCTGAACCCCCACCATCAATCCTTCATCGACTGTTCGCGCAGCGAGTCCGCCAACAGGTTCAGCCCCAGCACGAACGACATCAGCGCGATCGTGGGCGGCAGCGCCGGGTGGATGAAGGACCGCAATAGCCGGCTGGCGTCCTTGATCGCGGTGCCCCAATCGGGGCTCTCCGGCGCCAGGCCCAGGCCGAAATAGCCGAGCGTTCCGAGCAGGATAGTCGTGTAGCCGATGCGCAGACAGGCATCGACGATCAGCGGACCGCGCGCATTGGGCAGGATCTCCCACAACATGATGTACCAGGGCGATTCACCGCGCGTCTGCGCCGCCGCCACATAGTCGCGCGTCTTGATGTCCATGGTCAGCCCGCGCACGATGCGGAACACGCCGGGGCTGGAGGCGAACACCACCGCCACGAAGATGTTGAGCTGGTTGGGATCGATGTGCACGATGTGCAGCGGGTCCTTGTCGAAGACCAGGCCCGCATAAATCCAGCCGCCTAAGACCAGCGTAATGCCGAGTAGGATATAGAGCCGGTCCGGCCGTTTCTTGTAGCGCGTCCAGAACAGCACGCAGAAGAAGATGATCGGGAACAGGAAGAACAATCCCGCCATGCCATAGGGGATCGGCGTGTCCATGATGCCCGGCGTCACCAGCAGATAGAACAAAAGAATGACCGGGAAGGCCAGCACCAGATTGGCAAGGAACGACAAGAGCGTGTCGATCTTGCCGCCATAATAACCGGCCGGCAGGCCGAGCGTGATGCCGACCATCAGCGCGAAACCGGTGGCGGCCGGCGCGATGATCAGCACGATCTGGCTGCCATAGACCATGCGCGAGAACACGTCGCGGGCGAGCTTGTCGCCGCCGAAATAATAGACGAGCTTCGACGCCGGCTCGATCGCGCCGGGCAGCGTGTCCTTCATCACCGAGACCTGCGCCAGCGGATCGAAGGGCGAGATGGTGGAGGCGAAGATCGCCGTGAACAGCCAGAACAGGCAGATGAAGACGCCGGCAATACCGACGCCGCTGTCGAAGAGCTGGCCGTAGAGCCCGAGCCGCTTCTTGTAGGCAAAGCTGGCGCCCATCACCAGGATGAGCGCGACCCACACCGGCCAGAACCGCCAGAGCACACCGAGAACCACGTCGAAGGCGCTGATATATTCGGTTTGCATCGGCGCTGCCCTCTACTGAACCCTGATACGCGGATTGAGAAACGCGTAGCCGACGTCGGAAATCAGCTGCGTGATCAGCACGATGAACACCGAGACCAGCGAGCAGCCGAGCAGCAGGTCGATGTCGTTGTTGCCGGCCGCCTCGACCAGCGTGTAGCCGAACCCCTGGTAGCGGAACATCACCTCGACGATGACGACGCCGGTGAGCAGCCACGGAAACTGCAGCATGATGACGGTGAACGGCGCGATCAGCGCGTTGCGCAACGCATGCTTGATCACCACGCTACTGAAGGACAGGCCCTTCAGCCGGGCGGTGCGGATATATTGCTGCGTCATCACCTCGACCATCGAGGCGCGTGTCATGCGTGCGATATAGCCGATGCCGTAGATCGCCAGCGTGATCACCGGCAGCGTGAAATTGTAGAAGGTGATGCCCTGGCTGGCGGACGCCGCCGAGCCGTTCAGCCAGCCGAGCCAGGATGCGAAGATGACGGTGAAGATGACACCCGACACATATTCGGGCGTGGCCGTCGAGGCGATCGAGGCCACTGACAGCACACGGTCGGTTCGCGAGCCTTCGCGCATGCCGGCGAGAATGCCGATCAAAAGCGAGATCGGCACCATCACCGCCAGCACCCAGAACATCAGCAATCCGGTGGCGCCCAGCGCGGGGAACAGCTTGGCCGCGACCGTCGTCTTGAACTTGGTCGAGCAGCCGAAATCGCCTTGCAGCACGCCGGAGAATTGCGGCTCGGTCGGATCATTGCAGAAGGAGAAGCGCTGCGTCGTCTTGCCGGTCGCCGGATCGGTGATCGGATGCTTCGGCAGGACGCCCAGCCACTGGCCGTAGCGCAGGAAGAAGTTCTGCCGGTAGCCATGGTTGACCAGCCAGCTTTCGAGCTGGTCGGCGGGCGTGTGCATCTCAGTCTGGCTGATCGCCAGTTTCTTCAGATTGGGCTCGAGATTGACGAGGAAGAAGACGACCAGCGTCAGGCACAGCATCGTGAGCAGTATCGTGCCGATGCGTCTGGCGATGAATGAGAACATGTGCCCCCCTGCCGGCCGGGTTGGGGTCAGATACGTTCAACCCTGTTTCGAAAGGCGGATGACGCCTCGCCACCGCTGCAGGATATGCAACGGCGACGAAGCTGCGAATACGAGGGGCCGCCGCCCCTCGTATTCATCGCGCCATGGATCATGCCTGCTCGAGCCAGACCTTGCCGAAGTCGTGCTCGTAGGTCGGGTGCATCGAGTGGTTCTTCACCTCGGGCTTGATATTGATGTAGAGCTTGCGCCAGTAAGGCTGGATGATGATGCCGGAATCCTGCAAGGTCTGCTCGATATCCTTCATCACAATCTTGCGCTTCTCTGCATCGGCGATGCCGAGCGCCTCGTTCACCTTCTTGTCGAAATCCGGATTGGCGTAAGCCGTCTCGTTCCACGCTTCGCCGCTGCGGTATGCGATGGCGATCACCTGGATGCCCAGCGGGCGCATGTTCCAGTTGGTTTCCGAGAAGGGATACTTCGTCCAGTCATTCCAGAAGGTCGAGCTTGGCAGCACGGTGCGCTTCACCTTGATGCCGGCTTCGCGCAGCTGGGCGGCGATCGCGTCCGTGGTGTTCTTGTGGTAGTCCTCGTCGTTGCTGATCAGCTCGTGCTCGAAATCGATCGCGCCGGCTTCCGTCAGCATCTGCTTGGCTTTGGCGATGTCGCGCTTGATCTCCGGCAGCTTGACATATTCCGGATGGATCGGCGCGACATGGTGGTTTTCGGCCGGGGTGCCGGCATTGCCGTAGCCGAGCTGCAGCACGGTGGCGTTGTCGACGGCAAGCAACATCGCCTGACGAACCTTCTGGTTGTCATAGGGCTTGTGCGTGACGTTGAAGCGCGACACCACGGTGGCCGCCGTCACGACTTCCGAGACCGGCGCGCCGACGTCGGCAATGATCTTGATATAGTCGGCGGTCGTTTCGTGGTTGGTGTGGACTTCGCCCGACTCGAAGGCCGAGACGGTCGCGGCCGGATCGGTGCCGTAGTCGATGAACTCC
The DNA here is from genome assembly GCF_020164955.1 of Mesorhizobium sp. CA8. Taxonomy (GTDB): domain Bacteria; phylum Pseudomonadota; class Alphaproteobacteria; order Rhizobiales; family Rhizobiaceae; genus Mesorhizobium. The sequence continues at coordinate 5,207 of NZ_JAIUHG010000022.1, read as the reverse complement.
ACGCCGTCGAGGAAGGCCTCGCCCTGCCACCACTTGCCGGTCGTGCGGCGCTTGTAGACCACCTTCTGGCCGACGTCGTAGGAGACGAGCTCGAACGGACCGGTGCCGATCGGGCAATTCTTGAAGTTCGCGCCCTTCTCGTCGAAGGTCTTGTGCACGACCAGCGCCGGATAGTCGCAAAGGTTCGGGATGATGGCGATGTCGGGCTTGGAAAGCTTCAGCTTGATCGTCATGTCGTCGACCTTGACGACGGAGCCTTCGCGCAGCTTCTTGGTCTTCTCGTCGACGAGGCTGCCGAGGCGGCCAGGCATAGAATTGCCTTCCGCGCCCTTGTCCGCCCAGCGGGTGAAATTGTAGATCACGTCGTCGGCGGTGAATTTGTCGCCATTGTTCCATTCGACGCCCGGCCGCACATGCAGCGTGTATTCGGTGGCGTCGTCATTGATGTCCCAGCTCGCCAGGAGGTAGGGCGCGAAGGTGTATTCCTTCGTGTATTTCACCAGCGGCTCGAGCGCCTGGCGCTCGGCATTGGAGATTTCGGACCAGTCGGCGGTGCGCGGATCCTTCGGATCCTTGATCGACATCGCGACCTTGAGCACGCCGCCCTTCTTGCCCTGCACGTCCTCGGCCCGGGCCGGGGTCGGCGCGGCGAGGCCGAGCATGCCATAGGCCATTGCCGTCGATGCGCCGAAGACGCTGGCCAAAGCCAGGAATTCGCGGCGGTCCACGCCGCCCGATTTGGCTTCTTCGGCCATTTTCAGGATGTGATCGGGAACGCGATCACCATTGCTCTTATAGATTGCCATGACTTACTCCCATTGTTGGCTTTCCGCCTTTTAACATTCCGCATCCAGACCGCGTTGTCAAAAGACGGTATGGAGCAGGAACATGCCAGGGAATGTGCATCTTTGGCTGCAACCCGGTTCGCGCGATAGCGACAGTCATGACGCAAATTTGTTATCGCGAGGCGGATTTCCCAAAAAATCGTCGCAGGCGATTAAATCAATACATGTTAACGGATAACGGCCCCACCCCGCGGCGGACAGTCCTCTGGGCAGCCAGAGAAGCACCGGGGCGGCCTCAATATTCGCGTTCGTAAAAGACGCCGCCCTTGGCTTCGCCGGCATCGTTGGCTTCGCCGCGCAGCTTCACGCCGCGACCGACATTGAGGTCGATCGTGGCCTTGCCCGAGCCCGGCTTGTCGCCCTTCTGTATGGTCACATAGGTGCGGTCGTTGAGGTATTTGCCGGCCGAAACCGCGGTGCCGCCCTTCTCGTCCGTCGTCACGTCGAGATCGTCGATGCCGATCGCGTTGCGCAGGTTGTCGAGCAACGAGGTCGAGCCGCCGGCGCCTGCCAATTGAGCGGCAGCGTCGGCGAGCTGGGCGATCTGCAGCGGCGAAAGATTCGACATCGAACGGCCGAAGATCAGCTGTGCCAACACCTCATCCTCCGGCAGCGCCGGAACAGAAGAGAAGTTGAATTTCGGATTGGTCGCCTCGCCGGAAACCACGATTGTCACGGTGGCGCTGCTTGTCGTCGTGGTCGCGGTGAGATTGAGGTAAGGCACCAGCGATCCCTGGAACCCGACCGTACCGTCCGTGAATGTCAGCCGTTTGGCGAGGATCGTTAGCCGCCCGCGCTGCAAGGTGAAGGTGCCGACGGCCTGCGGCGACGACGCCGGGCCGGTTAGCTTGAGCGATCCGCCGAGCTCGGCATCGACGCCCCTGCCCTGGATGAAAATCTGGTTGGGCGCATTCACTGTCAGGTCGAGGGTGAGCCCGCTGCCGCCATTGCTGCCGCTGGACGTGGCCGGGTGCAACGCCTTGTCCTGTGCCCGCACGGCACGAGGCGCATTCTTATGCTTGACGTTGAGTTCCGAGAGTGACCCGGGCAGTTTGTCCGGAACGGTGATGACCGTCCGCCCCAGGTTGACGGTGCCGGCGATCACCGGCGCCGAGACGAGCGGCCCCTTGATCGTCAGGTCGCCGCCGAGATTGGCGGTCACCACCCGACCGTCGGTGTAGCGGCCATCGGTGAGCTTGATTGACAGGTCGGCCGGAAAGCCCTGCGCCGGCGTGATGCCTACCGTTCCGCTCGCCGACAGGCTGCCGCGCGTCGAAAGCGTTCCGGTTAGGCGGTTTATCCTGGCGACGCCGCCGCCGATCGAAACGTCGGCGGCGATGTCGTTGACCGCCAGGCCGGAACGCGCATCGATAAGGCGCGCGCCCGATGTCGTGACTTTGCCGCTGATCACCGGCGCGGACGCAGGACCGCGCACCTGCACATCGACATTGGCGGTGCCGTTGAGCGCCAGGCCTTGCACGGCAAGCTTGGCGGCAAGGAAGGAAAACGGCACCTTGCCCTTGAAGTCGAGCGCCAAGGTGGGCGTGCCTGCCGTCGTCACCGCGCCGCCGCCCTTGAGGCCGAGGCCGGCGCCATCGCTGATGTTGGCGTCGAAAGCGAGCTTGTTGCCGACAAAAGTTCCCGACGACGATACATTCATGCCGCCGAGGCCGGCGCCGCGGGTCTGCGAGGTCTGCACGCCGGAAGCATCGATGTTGAAGGTGGCCGAGGGGGCCGCCGGCGCGCCGGTGACCTTGACCGTGCCCGAGACCGAGCCGGCCGCGTCGAGACCCGGCGAGAAACTGTTGGCGAGCGAGATCGGCACCCTCGCCAGATTGGCGTTGATGTCGAGCGCCTGCGCGACCTTGCCCGTCACCGTCGCCGTGCCGCCGCCGAGGTTCAGCACCAGCCGGTCTAGCGTCGTCACACCATTGGCGATGGTGATCGTCGAGGCCTGCGCGATCGTGGCCTTGACGCCCTGCACCGTCGCCTGGCCCGACGCGAGCTCGACGGTCGTCGTGCCGTTGGCGACCTTCACGCGGCCGGCGGCTTTGGCCGGAATATTCTTGACGGTGGCGCCGCCTGAAAAGCCGGTCCAGTCGCCGTCGCGCTTGAGGTCGACGTCGATGCCGGTGATGGCGGTTCCGCCGGAGGTCACGCTCTCGGCGCGCACCTTACAGGCGATAACGGGTGCTGCCATGTAGTTCGCGATCTGCGCGTCGATGGCGACATTCCTGGCGGAGAGATCGCCGCGCTTGATCTGCGAGGTGTTCGCCTTGACGGCGACATTGGGTCCGTTGGCTGCTTTGGTAAAAGCGATCGTGCCGCGCACATTGCCTTCGGCCTTTTCCAAGGCCAGCGCGGCCAGCGGCCCAAGATCGGGCAGGTCGAGCGAAACGGTGCCGACCGGCACGAAGGCGTCGTCGAGCGCGAGATCGCCCGACACCTTGTTGGAGCCGAGCGACAGGCTGAGACCCCTGATCGAGCGCTTGCCGTCGGCCGTCACCAGCGAGGCTGCGATGTCTAGCGCCTGCCCCTCGGCGCTGCCGGTCAGCGAGATTTCGGCCGCCGGATTGGCGGCATCGGCCTTGCCGCTGGCTATGAGCTTCAGCCCGGTGATCTCGCGCGCCGCCACCGAAAGCCGGTCGCTGCTCACCGTCATCGACAGGTCCGGCGCGGTGACCGGGCCTTGTGCGTTCAAGGCAAAGGCGATGGCGCCCTTGGCGTCTTTCGACAGTCCCGAAACATCACTCAACGCGCCTCTGATCCCGGCGGCGAGCTTGCCGTCGGCAAGGCTCGCCTGCCCATCGGCGCTGAGCGCGCCCGAATTCAGCTTCAGCCCGTCGACATTCACATTGCCATTGGCATCGCGCTTCAGCACGGCGCTCAACTGCGCCCTCTCGCCAAGCACACCGCGTGCAGCGGGCGGCAAAGCGGAAGAAGCGACATCGGCCGTCATATTGAGGTCGACCGCGCCGTCACCCAGCGATATCCGGCCGGCGACCTGGCTGTTGAGCGCATCGCTCGTCAAGGAGCCACTGTTGACGGCGACGGCATCGGTCGTCAGGCGGCCATTGACCTTGGCCGTGACCTTGCCGGCGATCAGCGGAGCGATCACGGGATTGTCGAGGCCGATCCTGTCCACCGACACTGTGCCGGAAACCTGACCTGCCCGCCCCTTGAGGTCGAAGGCATCCGAATGCAGCACCAGGGTGAGGCCGTCCACTGTCGCCTGGCTGGCGGCAATGGAAGGCAGGATTGCGGATACATCGAGCCGCGCTTGCGTGCTTTCGCCCGCCATCTTTGCCGACAAGGACCGGACCGCGATCTTGACCGGGCTCTCGGCGCTGCCGACCGTCAACGGCAGGCTGGCTCCGGACGAGGTAAGATCGAGGGAGAAATCGCTGGCGCCATTCGGGTTGAGGGTGCCGGCGGCCTTGCCTGAAATCCCTTCGCCCGAAAGCGTCGCGTGATCCAGGGCGACGCCGCCCGCCAGCGTGTAGGTGCCGGCGGCGTCCAGATCCAGCGGCCCGAGCCCCGCCTGCCGGGTCTGGCTGGTCTCGGCGCCCGCCACCTTCGCGTTGAACTGAATGTCGGGGTTGGACGAGGGACCCGTGACGTGTGCCGTACCCTCCAGCGTTCCGGTCCCGTCAAGGCCGGGCACGAAATCGTTGGCGAGCGCCAACGGGAGGTTGACGAGGTTTGCCGTCAGGTCCAGCGCTTGACCGGCGCTGCCCGAAACGGTTGCCGAGCCGCCGCCGAGATTGAGCGCGAGCTTCTCGATGGCGGTCACGCCATTGGCGATGGAGAGGCTGGAAGGCTCGGCGATGGCCGCCTTGATGCCGCGCACCGTCGCCTCGCCGGAAGCGATTTCCACGCTGGTCGTGCCGTTGGCGATCTTCACGCGGCCGGTGGCGGTGGCCGGAATGCCGGAAGCCGTGGCGCCGCCGGTAAAGTTCGTCCAGTCGCCGTCCCGTTTGAGGTCGATGCCGATGCCGCTGATGACCGTGCTGCCGGAGGTCACGCTGTCGGCCTTGATCGTGCCTGAGATCGCCGGCCCTTTCAGGTAGTTGGCGATCAGCGCGTTGACAGTGATGGCTTTCGCCGCCAGATCGCCGCGCGCGATCGACGTGCTGGCCGCATTGATGGTGACGGTCGGCGCCTCGCCGTCCTTGGCAAAGGCGATCGTGCCGTTGATGTCGCCGGTGGCGGTCTGATCCGCGAGCGCCGCAAGCGGTCCGATGTCAGGCACGGCAAGCGTCAGCGTGCCGAGCGGCAGGAACTTGTCGTCGAGCGCGAGATCGCCCGACACCTTGTTGGAGCCGAGCGACAGGCTGAGACCCCTGATCGAGCGCTTGCCGT
>NZ_JAIUHG010000021.1 GCF_020164955.1 Mesorhizobium sp. CA8 | reverse complement strand
TCCATGAAGAACCTGGCCCATAGCGCATCCTTTGATTCGGAGGATAAGGATGCCCCATCAAAGCCTGGGATCAAACAAGTAGGCCGTGCTGGAAGGCGTAGGCGGTCGCTGCGGCGCGCGAGTTGACCGCGAGCTTGTCGAAGATGTTGGAAACGTGACGGTCGACGGTCTTTTCGCTGAGGCCAAGTTCGACCGCTATCGTCCTGTTTGTCTTGCCGGTGGTGATATGGGTTAGCACCTCTATCTCGCGCCGCGTCAGGCCGTGCGCCGATGGCGTGGTGGGCCTGGCCAATGCGTTGAGGCGATCGAGATCGGGCGCGGCGCCGAGTTCCACAAAAATCGAACGCGCGGCATCGAATTCGAGTCCCGCGCCATCCTCGTCCACGAGCATACGGCAGGCTTGGCCGGCCAGCACGCGCAGCCGCGCCTCCAGATAGGGAGCGCCGGCGCGTTGCCAGATCGCGAGCGCCGCGCGGAAGTGACCGAGCGCAGCCGCGGCGTTGCCGTCGTGCATCTCGATCTCGCCTCGTGCCTGAGATGCGATCGCACCCAGTATCTCGGTCGCGAACCGGCTGGCGGTCGCTTCCAGCTCACGGCAGGCGTTGCGGGCCTCCTCGATCGCCCCGGCGGCGATTGCAATTTCGATCATCGCCGGAAGCAGGCGGGCACGGCTGAGCGGTGCTTCGGTGGTGGCGAGCACACGGCGCAGGGTGGCTGCCGCCTGCTCCGTGCGACCTTGCATCAGGCGCAGCAAGGCCATGCCCGGCTGCGGCTCGAGTCCTAGCCGGCTGGCATTCCGGTACATCTCCTCGGCGGCGGCGAATTCGCCGCGCAGGCGGTGGATTTCGGCTTCTTGATAGGCGGCGCCCCCGATCGTGTTGTCGCGAGCCGCCTTGGCAACAGGAGAAGATGCCGCACGGCGCGATTCCGCGATCGCCTCCGGCCAATTGCCGTTCATTTCCATGATCTCTGCCCGGTGCAGCATGCAGGCACCGTTGAATTGAACCAGTTGCGGCTGCGCTCCGCACCAGGCCGACAGCGCATCCGTCCATTCGCGGGAGCGATCGAGCGCATAGACCTGGCGGCACTCGGCGATGAGATTGCAATAGACCAGCCCGGTGATTACCGGCGAGAGCTCGCCGCCGATGACGGGCAACATGGCTTCATCCAGAGAGGCGATGCCTTCCTCGACGCGCCCCTGCCGCACCAGGGCGCGACCGAGAACGCACCGGGCGAAAGCGACCAGGTCGATATCGCGACAGCGCTCGCCTATCGCAAGTGCCTGTCTTGCATGCGCAGCGGATGTTTCATCACTGCCTGCCCTGAGATCTTTCTGTGCCGCCAACAAGGCCAGATAGCCTTGTGTCGAGCATTCGCGACCAAAGCTCTCCACAAGGCGCTGCGCCCGCTGCAGCCATGCGGTTGCGCGGCCATGCTCGCCCAATGCCAGAAGCCGGGAGCCATGGAAGCAGGCCCAATATGCCGCTCTGTCGTCACGGCCCGCATCGCTGTGCGCTTTGACCAGGCGTTCGGCTGCGGCAAGGATATCGGGATCGCGATCAAGCATTCCAGCCGACCAGAACATGCGCTCCAGATCGTCTGTTCCCAAAGCGGTGACTTCGTCCGCGGCCCGCAGCAACTCCAGCGCATCCGCCCAAGCCCGCCTCTCATAGGCGTCGCGGGCGCGTCGGAGCATTATGGCAACGCTGTCCATCGACAAGACATAGCACCGGCCGACAGATTTCCGAAAGACCGTCCAGCATGCGCACCCGCTCACGCACCGGCCAGCGGGATCGAAACGCCGATGGCGCAGTAGGAGGACCGGCGCCATGAATTGACACGGCGCACGGGCCAACCGAAACTGCCGCTGCGGCTGGAACAGAATCGGAAGCAAACTGGTTCCGGGTTCGTAGCGGGGATTTTTCTTCTGCGCATAACTGCGGGAGTATTTCGTGGCCACCACCATCACCTCCCTTGTCCTCTTCCTCATCGGTCTCATTCTCGGCGGCGGCGGCATCTGGCTCATCGCGCTGGGCGGCAGTTGGTATTACCTGATTGCCGGCCTGGTCTTCCTGATCACCGCCTGGCTGCTTTTCAGGCGCAGGTCGACCTCGCTCTGGCTCTACGCGCTGTTCGTGCTCGCCACGCTATGCTGGGCGGTGTGGGAAATCGGCTTCGACTGGTGGCAACTCGGCCCGCGTGGCGGCGTCATCGTGCTCGTCGCCTTGTGGCTTTTGACGCCATGGGCAAGGCGAGGGCTGCGGGGGCCGGACGGACGCGCGCTGCTGATCCTGGCCGTGCTCGCCTCGCTTGCGGTCGCCGGCTATTCGATGACGGCCGATCCTTACGACATCGGCGGCACGCTCGGCACCGAAAAGGTGGCAGCGGCGGCCAATCTTGGCGGCGACATGCCGGCCGGCGAGTGGCATTTCTACGGCCGCACGCCTTTCGGCCAGCGCTATTCGCCGCTCGACCAGATCACGCCTGACAACGTCGCCAAGCTGCAGCCGGCCTGGACCTACCGCACCGGCGACGTGAAGGGCCCCGACGATATCGGCGAGACGACCTATCAGGTGACGCCGCTGAAGATCGGCGACACGCTGTTCATCTGCACGCCGCATAATTTCGCCATCGCCATCGACGCCGCGAGCGGCAAGGAGAAGTGGCGCTACGATCCGAAGATCAAGCTCGACCCCAACCGCCAGCACCAGACCTGCCGCGGCGTGTCCTATTACGCCGACGCCAAGATCGCCGCCGGCCAGCCTTGCGCCGCGCGCATCTACCTGCCGACGTCGGACGCCCGGCTGATCGCGCTCGATGCCGCGAACGGGCAGGTGTGTCCGTCCTTCGCCGAGGGCGGCACGCTGAACCTGATGGCCAATATGCCCTATCCGAAGTCGGGCTATTATTATTCGACCTCGGCGCCGCTGATCGTCGGCGGCAAGATCATTGTCGGCGGCGCGGTCAACGACAATTACTCGACCGAGGAGCCCTCCGGCGTCATCCGCGCCTTCGACGTCGATACCGGCGCGCTGCTGTGGAACTGGGATTCCGGCAATCCGGATGTGACGACGCCGCTGCCCGCCGGGCAGACCTACACCCACAACTCGCCCAACATGTGGTCTACCGCGAGCGCCGACGAGAAGCTCGGGCTCATCTACGTGCCGCTCGGCAACCAGACGCCGGACCAGCTCGGCATGGACCGCAGCGCCGATGTCGAGAAGTTCTCGTCATCGATCACCGCTCTCGACCTCAACACCGGGCAATTGCACTGGGTGCGGCAGACCGTGCATCACGATCTGTGGGACATGGACGTGCCGGCGCAGCCGTCGCTCGTCGACATCACCACGGCGAACGGCGTGGTGCCGGCGCTGGTCGGGCCGACCAAGCAAGGCGATCTCTACGTGCTCGACCGGCGCACGGGCGAACCGATCATTCCGATCAAGGAAGTGCCGGCACCAGGCGGCGCGCTCCAGGGCGATCACGCTTCGCCGACGCAACCGGCCTCCGACCTGTCCTTCAATCCGAAGCCGCTGACCGGTGCCGACATGTGGGGCATCACCATGTTCGACCAGCTGGCGTGCCGGATCGAATTGAAGAAGCTGCGTTATGAGGGCCGCTACACGCCGCCCTCGCTGCAGGGCTCGCTGGTCTATCCCGGCAATTTCGGCGTCTTCAATTGGGGCGGCGTCGCGGTCGATCCGGTGCGGCAGGTGATGTTCGGCATGCCGACCTATCTCGCCTTCACCTCCAAGCTCATCCCGCGCGCGGACGTGCCGCCGCCGGGCGATACCAAGGGCAGCGAGCAGGGGCTGAACCGCAACGAAGGAGCGCCGTACGCAGTGGTGATGGGACCGTTCCTGTCGCCGCTCGGCATTCCCTGCCAGGCGCCGCCCTGGGGCTATGTCGCCGGCGTCGACCTCAAGACTGGAAACATCGCCTACAAGCACCGTAACGGCACGGTTTACGACATGACGCCGCTGCCCTTGCCCTTCAAGGTCGGCGTCCCAGGCATAGGCGGACCGATGATCACGGCGGGCGGCGTCGCTTTCCTGGGCGCCGCGGTCGATGATTATCTGCGCGCTTACGACCTCACCACCGGCAGGCAGCTCTGGCAGGCGAGGCTGCCGGCGGGCGGCCAGTCGACGCCGATGACCTATACGGTGGCCGACGGGCGCCAGTTCGTCGTCATCGTCGCCGGCGGCCACGGCTCGGTCGGCACCAAGCCGGGTGATTATGTGATGGCCTACACGCTGCCCAAATAAGGCAGGGCGGCGTCAGGCTTCAAAGCCCGAGATGACCCCTCAGGCTCGGTACCTGGTCCAGCACCTGATTGGTCAAGTCAGGGCCGGCAGCGGCTTCCGCCTGCTGGATCAGTGTCGTGCCGGCCTTCTGGATCTGCGCCATGTCGAGGCCGGACGCCTTGAGGGCAGCAACGCCGTTGATCAGCGCGCCGGCCTTTTCCCCGAGCACGCCGCCCAGCGCGCCCTGCAGTGACGACAAAAGGCCGCCGCCCGAATTGGTCGCCGCGCCGGCAGCCATCACGTCATATTTCTGGGCCAGCGCATCGGCGCCGGGAATCTGGTCGAAGAAAGACGAAACGCTAGTGCCTTCCGCCTCGTGCTCGAGCACGGAAAAGATGGTGCCGACAACCTTCTCGGTGGTCGGCTCGTCGAGGCCGGCCTTCGAGGAAACGGCGTTGATGATATCCTGGATGTTCATGGCATTCCCCTTTTCGTCATTCGTATCGGTAGGGCGGCTGAGGCAATTTCGCACCCTGATGTGACGGCACCATCAAGCCTTTCGGAAATGACCAAAATGTGATGAATCGAGCTGGCTTGTCGGTGCGACGGCGGGCTGGCTCCACCAGGGCTCCCCCGCAGGTCACGGCGCGTGACTGGACCGTGCGATACTCGACCCTATCTTGCGGGTCGCCCGCCTAGCGCGCCACGTCGGACGTGTCGCGCTTTAGGTTGTTGCTTGATGCATGTCGTTGTCCCAAAACCGCTGCGCACTTTTGGGCGACATGCACTAGACGTCGAGGACAATCATGACCAGCCCCGTTGCAAAGCCCGTCGTCACGCAGCCTGTCATCACTCAACCTGTCGTCACTCAGGCGATGATCGATGCCTATGACGAATACACGCATCTGACGCTCGACCGCCGCCGCTTCATGGAGCAATTGACGAAGCTGGCGGGCTCGGGCGCCGCGGCGGCCGCGATCGCGCCGATGCTGGCGGCCAACTCCGCCCAGGCGGCGATCGTCGCCGAGGATGACAGCCGCGTTAAGGGCGAGGACATCACCTATCCCGGCTCAGGTGGCGAAATGAAGGGCTATCTGGTCAAGCCGGCCGATCAGCAGGGCAAGCTCGGCGCCGTCATCGTCATCCACGAGAACCGGGGGCTGAACCCGCATATCCGTGATGTCGCCCGGCGCGTGGCGCTGGAGGGGTTCGTCGCATTGGCGCCGGACTTCCTGTCGCCGCTTGGCGGAACGCCTTCCGACGAGGACAAAGCGCGCGACATGTTCACCAAGCTTGATGCGACCCGAGTCGCCGCCGACGGCGTGGCGACGATCGCCTATCTCAAGGGCCTCAAGGACGGCAACGGCAAGGTCGGCGCGGTCGGCTTCTGCTGGGGCGGCGGCGCGGTGAACCAGCTTGCCGTCCATGCGCCCGACCTCAGCGCCGGCGTAGCCTATTACGGCATGCAGCCCAAGGCCGAGGACGCCGCGAAGATCAAGGCGCCGCTGCTGCTCCACTACGCCGGGTTGGACCAACGCACCAACGCCGGCATCGACGCCTACAAGAAGGCGCTCGACGCCGCGCATGTCGAATACAAGGTCTATGTCTACGACGGCGCCAACCACGCCTTCAACAACGACACCTCGGCCGCGCGCTATGACAAGAAGGCCGCCGACCTCGCTTGGGGCCGGACGATTGCTTTCCTGAAGGAGAAGCTGGCTTGAGGCACGTTGATTTTCAGGTTGAGCCCGCCCTGCGAACGGCGCCTCCACAGCCGTCGGCAGATCATTCCTGCGCCGGTTTGTGGAAGGCCACCCCGGCGATGACCAGCGCAACGCCGATGCAGTCGGTGACGCTGGGTATCTGGCGCAGCACGATGACGCCGATCAGCGTTGCCGTGAGCGGCAGGAGCGAGAGCATCAGCGCGAAGCTCGCGCGCGGCAATCTCGCCATGGCGAGCTGGTCGCAGATATAGGGGATGACCGAGGAGCAGACGCCGACACCGATCGCAGCGGCGAGCAGTTGCGGCGACGAGAAGGCGGGCAGCGCCTCGCGAAAGCCGATGGGCAATACGACGAGGAATGCGACCGCCATGGCAGCGCCGAGGCCCGCAATGCCGAAGCCTGCCCGGGCGACGCGGTGACCGATCACGATGTAGCCGACGAAGAGGGCGCCATTCAAAAAGGCCCAGAACAAGCCGATGGCATCGCTGGACCATTTCACATCGATGAGAAGCAAGGTGCCGACAACGGCAACGGCGAGCGCGGCAAGGTTGCGCCGGCTGCGCAGGCCGACCAGCGCGACCGCGATCGTGCCGACGAATTCGATCGCCCCCACCAGCGAGATCGGCAGCCGGTCGAGCGCCAGATAGAACGAGCAGTTCATCACCGCCAGGCAGGCGCCGAAGGCCAGCAACAGGAGCCGCTGAGCGCGATCGGCGCGGGCGAAAACGCGCCAGGGCCTGGTCAGGGGGGCGAAGATGACAGCAGCGGTGGCGATGCGCAGCCAAGCCATGCCGAGCACGCCGACCTGAGCGAAAAGCAGCACGGCGAAGGCCGGCCCGAGATAATGGAACACGGCGCTGACGCAGAACCAGACATGCGGCGGCAACGCGTTGGCCGTTCTTGCAAGTATGGCGGTGCCGGCGAGGGCGGAGCGCGCATCGGTATCACCGGTGGCCCGGTTTGCAGTTGGAATTTGCGTTTGCGTTTTCATGCGAGCATTATCGCAGGCGAAATCTGCAAATCATATGCGCAACGAATGACTAGGCGGTTCTTTAGCCTTGTGATGGAAGAGCTTTGGTTTGAAAAACCTTCGAAATGAAAATGTCGATCTGGACGCGATCGATCTGAAGCTCCTGCGGCTGCTGGAAAAGGACGCGCGCATCAGCACGGCGGAACTGGCGCGCGCGGTCGGGCTGTCGGCGCCGAGCGTGGCGGAGCGTATCGCAAGCTGCAGGAGAACGGCGTGATCGAGGCCTATACGGTCAGGATCAATCCGGCTGCTCTCGGCATGAAACTGTCGGCATGGCTCAGGATCAGGCCGGTTCCGGGACAGCTTTCCATGGTGGCGGACATCATCCGCGAGCTGCCGGAAATCGCGCAATGTGACCGGGTGACCGGCGAGGACTGCTTCATCGCGCTCGCCCATGTCGGGTCTATGAGCGAGCTCGAGCGCGTGATCGACCGGATCATTCCCTATGCGATGACCAACACCGCTATCATCCAGTCGTCACCGGTCGAGCCGCGCTCGCCGCTGGGCGGGTTCAGGCAGAAGTGACGGGCTCAGGCGTGGCCGCGCTTCACGCGCGCCTGCTTCAGAATCGCGCGCCAGCGGATCATGTCGAACGGGATAGGTTCGTTGTTGTTGGCGATGTGGAAGATCTCGTTGTTGACGTTCTTCAGCGATCGCCAGAAATCATAGTCGGTAATGCGTGGATCGGCCGCCAAGCGCTCCACTTCGACCTTGATGTCGGTTTTCATGCACTGTCCTCGCACCGCATTCCGCCAGCCCGCGCGCAAACCCCGTACGGCGGTTTTCGAACGCGCCAGTGAGTCGTTCAACGGACTCAACCGACTTGTTCACGTTAAAACCTTGGTAAGGTTAACGCGGGCATCCGGATGGATCAAGCGCCCTTGCGCCTGATGCCGATCGAGCGACCGGCGCGCTCCGGCATCGGCAGCGCCGCATGGGCGGCGCGCATGGCCTCGACCTGGGCCATCACATCGGCGGGGAAGGGAGCGACCTTCGGTCCCTCCATGTCGACATGCAGCGATAGCGATTCGGACGTCGCCGCCAGCCAGCCGTCGACATGACGGATTTCCTGATAGGCGCGCAGACGCTTCTCGTCATGGTCGATCAGTTGGAACGAGACATTCACCTTGTGGTCGAGGTGCAACTCCTGCACGTAGCAGACATGAACTTCGGCAGTGTAGATGGTGAGGCGCCGCTCCTTGGCGTAGTTCGGCCCCATGCCCATCAGCTCGAACGCCTGGTCCGAGCAGCGGTCGAACAGCACATTATAGTAGGCCATGTTGAGATGGCCGTTATAGTCGATCCATTCCTTCTCGATCGCCATTGGGCCGGAAATGATCGGTGCGGGGATCGTCATTTTGGTTTTCCTCGATGGTCGCTGGACAGGGCGGACGGAAGGCTACAGTGAAGTCGCCGAGCCTAATCGCTTGGCACTTTTCCTAGGATTGCTTTAGGCATCATTCATAGCTGCACTACAAGCGCGGCCGCTGGTCCATTCGCGGAGGAAATCATGGCTTTGAGCGACCTCAACCCCGTCGAACGCAATGAGGAAGGCATCGCCGCGGTGCTCGGCATCCTCAAGCAGCGCTTCGGCGAGCGCTTCCAGACCGGCGAGGCGATACGCGGCCAGCACGCGCACACCACCACCTATATCCCGACCCAGGCGCCGGACGGTGTCGCTTTCGTCGAAACGACCGCGGACGTGCAGGAGATCGTGCGCGCCTGCGCCGCCCACCGCGTGCCGGTGATCGCCTTCGGCGTCGGCTCCTCGCTCGAGGGCCACACCAATGCGCCGGGCGGCGGCATTTCCATCGACATGTCGCGCATGAACCGGATCCTCGCCGTCAACCCGCAGGACCTCGACTGCACAGTCGAGCCCGGCGTGACGCGCGAGGACCTCAACCGGCACCTGCGCGACACCGGCCTGTTCTTCCCGATCGATCCCGGCGCCAATGCGTCGCTGGGCGGCATGGCGGCGACCAGGGCTTCCGGCACCAACGCGGTGCGCTACGGCACGATGCGCGAAAACGTGCTATCGCTGACCGCCGTCATGGCCGACGGCGAGACGGTGACGACCGGCAAGCGGGCGAGGAAAAGCTCGGCCGGCTACGACCTGACGCGGCTTCTGGTCGGGTCAGAAGGCACGCTCGGCGTCATCACGTCGCTGACGCTGAGGCTCCAGGGCATTCCGCAAGCGATCTCCGGCGGCGTCTGCCCGTTTCCTAGCCTTGAGGCTGCCTGCAACACGGTGATCGCGACCATCCAGATGGGCATACCGGTGGCGCGCATCGAGCTGGTCAACGCGCTGCAGATGCGAGCCATGACAAACTATTCCAAGCTCGATTATCCGGAGAGCCCGTGCCTGTTTGTCGAGTTCCACGGCAGCGACGCCGGCGTGGCCGAGCAGGCCGAGACGTTCGGGATGATCGCCGAGGAGCAGGGCGGCGGGCCATTCCTGTGGACCAGCGTCGCGGAGGAGCGGACAAAACTCTGGAAGGCGCGGCACGACGCCTATTGGTCGTCACTGACGTTGCGCCCCGGCGCCAAGGGGCTGTCGACGGACGTCTGCGTGCCGATTTCGCGGCTTGCCGAATGTGTCACGGAGACGGAGGCCGACATTACCGAGATGGGGCTTGTCGCGCCGATCGTCGGCCATGCCGGCGACGGCAATTTCCATGTGCTGGTGCTGATGGATGTCGACAACCCGCAAGAGATCGCGCTTGCCGAGAAATTCGTCTCCAGGCTCAACATGCGCGCCATTGCCATGGAAGGCACCTGCACCGGCGAGCACGGCATTGGCCAGGGCAAGGTCGGCTTCCTGCGCCATGAACTCGGCCATGGCGTCGATGTCATGCGTACGATCAAGCAGGCGCTCGATCCGCTCAACATCATGAATCCCGGCAAGATCCTGCCGGCGGCGGGCTGATCCGCCGGCCGGCGGCTATCCTCCCACGCCCTCGACCAGCTTCTGCAGAATCGGCCGTGTCGGCGCGAAGAGGGTCGTGCCGGTATGCGGGGTGGAGGACGTGACCGGAGGGGCGGGAATCCGCAAAAGAGATATCGCGAGCGCGATCGGTCGCGCAACCGGAGAGATTGGCGGCGCCAGGCGCTGAATTGCCTCTTTATCGACACGCGGATGCGGGTAGAGTGCGGCTGGCTTCAACCCGGGAAACAGATGCTCGCCCGCCTGTTCGTGATCTTCGGTGGCCTGTTCGTGCTGGTGCTGTGCGCGGCGCTGGTGGTGCCGTATTTCATCGACTGGACCGGTTACCGGGGCGATTTCGAGCGTGAGGCCAGCGCCGTCCTCGGCCGCAAGGTGACGGTGAAGGGCGATGCCACCGCGCGGCTGCTGCCGTTTCCGTCGGTGACCTTCTCGAATGTCGAGGTCGCGGGCGGGCCGGAAGGCAAGCCGGCGATGACGGTCGAGACCTTTTCCATGGATGCGGAGCTCGCGCCATTCCTGCGCGGCGAAGTGCTGATCTTCGACATGCGGCTGGTACACCCGAAAGCCATCATCAATGTCGCCGGCGACGGCACCGTCGACTGGGCGATCCGGCCATCGACGCCCTTCAACCCCGGCCAGATCGCTATAGAGAAGCTGTCGGTAACCGAGGGGCAGATTGAACTCCGCCACGCCGCCGGCGGGCGCAGCCACCTGATCTCGGAGATCAACTCGACCATTTCGGCTAAGGCGCTTACCGGTCCATGGCGCATGGACGGAACGCTGCGCGTCGACGGCCTGCGCACCGACGTCTCGGCTTCAACCGGCAAGGTGGAACCGGACGGCCAGATGCGGCTCAGGCTGAAAGCCGATCCCGATGCGTATCCGCTGATCATCGAGGCCGACGGCAATGCCGGCATCGTCAAGGGCGCCGCGGTCTATTCCGGCCAGTTCAAGATCTCGGGCGCGGACAAAAACGGCGTCGACAGGAATTCGGTCGAGCTACGCGGCAACAATGGCGAGCCGGTCAAGATCAGCACCGGCAAGCCCGATCCGGGTTTCCGGCTGAACGGCAAATTCGCGCTCGATCACCAGAAGCTCAATGTCGACGAGTTCCGCTTCGAGACCGGGCCGCTCGACAACCCCTATACCGCCGACGGCAAAGCCTCGGTCGATCTCGGCCTGAAGCCGCATTTCTCGGTCGAGGCCAGCGGGGCGCAGGTGCAGTTCGACGAAGCTGTCGGCGGAGCCACCGGCTCAGGCTTTACGCTTGACCAGCGCATCGCGGCATTGGAACAGACGCTGCAACACATGCCGAAGCCGACGATACCGGGCACGGTCGAGGTCAGGCTGCCGGCGGTGGTGGCGGGCGACACAACGGTGCGCGACGTGCGGCTATCGGCCGAGCCGGCCGAAGGCGGCTGGTCGGTCAAGTCGCTTGCCGCGACGCTGCCGGGTCGCACGACGCTTGAAGCCGACGGCATGTTGAGCGTCGAAGACCATTTCGGCTTCACCGGCTCGTTGCTGCTGGCCGTCGGACAGCCTTCCGGCTTTGCCGCCTGGCTGTCGAAGGATGTCGACGAGGCCATTCGCAGGCTGCCCGCGGCAGGCTTCAAGGCCAAGGTCGATCTCAGCGAGAACCGGCAGTCCCTCAGCGATCTCGAACTCATCCTCGGCAAGGCGAAATTTGCGGGCAGCATCGAGTCCAGCCAGCCGGACGGCGCCAGGCCATCGGTGCTGATGCGGCTGGCGGGCGGCGAGATGGACCTGGACGGGCTCGCGGCCTTCGCCTCGATCTTCATCAGCGACAAGGGCGCCAATCGCTTTTCGGATCGCGATCTCGATTTCCAGATCAAGGCGGGTCCGGTCAGCGCCGGCGGGTTCAGCGCCGATAGTGTCGATACGGCGCTGCGGCTGCGCGAGGGCCTGCTCGAGATCGACCGGCTTTCGATCGGCGGCCTGGCCGGCGCCTCGATCAGCGCCACGGGTCGGATCAAGGATTTTCCGCAGAGCCCGACAGGCAAGCTCAACGCTTCCGTGGTGGCGGTGGACCTCAAGCCGCTGATCGATGTCGCAGCCCAGCACTATCCCGGCAATGGCGTGCTCAAAGGCCTGGCCAGCCGTGCGGCGGCCTATCCCGAACTGTTCCAGGACGCGCGCATCGATCTCTTGACCAGCGCCGCCGACAATGGCGACGGCACCACCGGCCTGGCGCTCTCAGCCCAGGGCAAGACCGGCGGCTCGGCCTTCTCGGCCTCGCTTTCCGGCAAGGGAACCGCGGACAAGCTCTCCGAGGCGCCGGTATCGATCACCTTCAACGCCCGCAACGACAATGCCGCCACGCTGCTTGCGCTTTACGGCCTGCCGGCGCTTCCCCTCGGGATGCTCGGCCACGCCAACACCGAGGTCTCGGCGAAGGGCTCGGTCGCCGGCGGTCTCGCGACCAGCTTCAACCTGACGGCCGACGATTTCAGGGCAAGCTTCGACGGAACCGTCGCCGAGACGGCGCAAGGCGCCACCGCCAAGGGCAAGGTCAATCTTAGTGCCGCCGATATCGAGCCGTGGCTGATGACGACGGGGGTAGGCTTGCCCGGCATGGGAACGGGGACATCGACGTCGCTGGCGGCCGATGCCGATTTCGCCAATGGGCTGCTGGTGCTGAGCGGCCTCACCGGTTCGATCAACAAGGCGGCGGTGTCCGGCGACGTCAACATCGACGCCAAGGACGGGCTGCCGCATCTTGCGGGAGCGCTGGCGCTCGACGAGCTCGACCTCGATCCGCTGGCGGTCTCGCTGTTCGGCGACCAGTCCTTCGCGCCCGCCAAGGGCGGATGGCCGACGACGCCGTTCAGCCAGAAGTCGACCTTGCCGTTCAACGCAGATCTCGACCTCAACACGTCGGCGCTCGCCGTCGGGTCCTTCGCCACGGCGCATGACGCTTCCTTCTCGCTGAAGCTCGATCGCGAAGGCATCCACGTCTCGGACCTCAAGGCGAAGCTTTACGGCGGCGATTTGACCGGCCTGTTCGATCTGAAGAACACGGAGGGCACCGGCCTGTTCTCCGGCCAGATGAGGCTCGCCGGTAGCGATCTTTCCGCGGTCCTGCCTGGCGCCGGCATCGGCGGCAGCGGCGACCTTTCAGCGGCGTTGTCGACCAGCGGCAAATCGGTCGATGCCATGATTGCCGCCCTGTCCGGATCCGGCACCGCGGCGCTGAAGGGATTGAAGGTGGACGGCATCAATCCGGATGGCTTTGCCGCTATCCTCGCCAAGGCCGACGCGATCGGACGCGATATCGACACGGCCAAGACGGCGGAGTTCGCGCCGCAGATCGCAAGCGACGGCAGCTTTGCCGCCGGTGACACCGATGTGGCCTTCACCGTCGCTAACGGCACGTTGCGGGCGCCGCCGATCAGTCTCGACAATCCACGAGCAACCTTGTCCGCCGACCTGACGGCCGATCTCAACACGAGCACCGTCACGGCAAAGGGGACGTTGACCTACCGCCCCGGTGACGAGGCGCTGGTCGGTTCCGAACCGGCCGTCAATTTCAGCCTGGCCGGCCCGCTCGGGGCGACCGCGCCCCAATTCGACAGTGGTCCGCTGGCGCAATTCCTGACACAGCGCGCGCTGGAGAAGGAACAGCAGCGGGTCGAGGCGATGCAGGCGGCGCTGCTCGAAAAGCAGCGGCTGCGGCGCGAGGCGCGCTATTATGCGGCGCTTCAGACGGAGCGCGACAAGGCGGCCGAGGAGCTGCGCCGGCAAGAGGAAGAGGCGCGGCAGAAGGCAGAGGCGGAAGCCAAGGCAAAAGCCGAGGCTGAAGCGCAGGCACAGGCGGAAGCCGAGGCAAAAGCCAGGGCCGACGAAGAGGCGAGGGCGAAAGCGGAAGCCGACGCCAAGGCGAAGGCCGACGCGGACGCCCAGGCGCAGGCCGATGCGCAGGCGAAGGCCGAGGCCGAGCAGCGGGCCGCGGACGAGGCGGCCAAGGCGCAGGCCGAGGCCGATCGCAAGAAGGCGGAGCAGGCGAAGCTGGAAGCAGCACGCAAGGCGGCCGAGCAAACGCCGAAGGCCGATCGGTCGCTGCCCGGCGTCAATGACGGTCCGGCGCCGGTGCCGGCGAAGCCAAAGGCCAACCCGTTCACGATCGACAATCTGTTGAAGTCGCTCGACGGCGGTTGAGCTTCACGTCACACGTAGCGAAATTAGCCACTGCGCCTAGGACTCTTCCTGGCGCGAGAGCAGACGCCGCAGCATCGGCTCGATGCGCGAAAGCTCGTCGAGATGCGTGGCCGACAAGTCGGCAAGGCGATCGTCGGCCAAAGGGGTGAGCTGCAGCAAGACGCGGCGGTGATCGCTCTTGTCCTGATCGCGTATCACTAGGCCTGCCTCGGCAAGGCGGTTCACCAGTTCCACGGCGCTGTGATGGCGGATGCGCAGCCGCTCGGCAAGATCGCCCACCGCCACCGGTCCGCCGCCTGGAAACCCCTTGATCGCCAGCAGCGCCTGGTGCTGGCGCGGCGTTAGGCCCGCCTCATTGGCCTGGACCTGGCTGAATTCGAGAAAGCGGCGGATCAGATAGCGGAACTGCGACAGCCGTTGGTAGTCGGCCTGGCTGATTGCGGGACGTGGTTTCGGCGGCGTCATTCTCCGACTTATGGTCCTTTCCCGTAAAAGCTCAACAGGCCGCCACGTTCCTTGTCCAAAATGACGCGGAGCAGGAATCGAAAACCACTTGAAGATTTATATCGTGTTACGATATGTGGCCGCCTGAAACCGGACGGTCTTCGCGCCGCCAGAAAGTTCAGGCTCCCAAAATGAAATCCGCTCACGCCGGCAACGGCCATCTTCGCGACTTCACGACCGATCCGCGCGTGCTGCTCATCGCGGCCATCGCCGTGGTGGTGGCGACCGCCGGGCTCTTCGCCGGCATCGTGCTCCTGCAGCTCATCCGTCTTGCCACCAACATCGCCTATTTCGGCCAGTTCTCGCTGGCCGACCTCAAGCTCGAGGATACGCCGCTTGGGCTTGCCGCGGTGCTCGTGCCGGTGATCGGCGCGTTGATCATCGGACTGATGGCGCGCTTCGGCAGCGAGAAGATCCGCGGCCACGGCATTCCCGAGGCCATCGAGGCGATCCTGCTCGGGCGCTCGCGGCTCGATGCCAAGGTCGCGGTGCTGAAGCCGCTGTCGTCGGCGATTTCGATCGGCTCGGGCGGACCGTTCGGCGCCGAAGGCCCGATCATCATGACCGGGGGCGCCATCGGCTCGCTGATCGCGCAGATGCTGCCGGTCAGCGACAATGAGCGCAAAACGTTGCTGGTGGCGGGTGCCGCGGCCGGCATGACGACGGTGTTCGGCACGCCGATCGCCGCCATCATGCTTGCCGTCGAGCTGCTCCTGTTCGAATGGACGCCGCGCAGCTTCATCCCGGTCGCCGTCGCCGCGATCGTCGCGGAAGTCGAGCGCACCCTGCTGCACCTGCCGGGCCCGATCTTCCCGTTCTCCGGAACCATGGAGGCATCGGTCGCCGGGCTGGGCGGATGGGTGCTGGTCGGCATCGCCGCCGGGCTGCTTTCGGGGCTGCTGACGCAATTGGTCTATGCCTGCGAGGACGCCTTCCTGAAGCTGCCGATACACTGGATGTGGTGGCCGATGATCGGCGGCCTGGTGGTCGGTATCGGCGGCTTGATCGAGCCGCACGCGCTCGGCGTCGGCTACGACAACATCGCCAACATGCTCGACGGCCGCACGGTCGCCACCGCCGCGCTGCTGCTTCTGGTGGTGAAGGCCGTCATCTGGTCGGTGGCGCTGGGTTCCGGAACCTCGGGCGGCGTGCTGGCGCCACTGCTCATCATGGGCGGCGCGATGGGAGCGGTGCTCTCGGGCATCCTACCCGAGGCAAGCCCCGGCTTCTGGCCGCTGCTGGCGATGGCGGCGACGATGGGCGGCACCATGCGCGCGCCGCTGACCGCGACCTTCTTCGCCACCGAGCTCACCGGCAACACGCATGTGCTGGTGCCGCTTATCGCGGCTTGCGCCACCGCGCATGCGGTCACCGTGCTGTGGATGAAGCGCTCGATCCTGACCGAGAAAGTGGCGCGGCGCGGGCACCATCTCGTGCGCGAATACCGCGTCGATCCTTTCGCCCTGACCAGGGTCAAGGAAGTGATGACGACCAAGGTCGAGAGCGTGCCGGCGACGATGACGCTGCATGGCGCGGCGACCTTCCTGACCGCACCGGACACGCGGCATCCGAGCTTCCCGGTGATCGATGAAGCGGGGCATGTGCTCGGCGTCATCGATCCGCCGGCGATCCTGCGCTGGCGCCGTAACGGCAAGCATCGCAAGGCGACCCTCGGCGAGCTGCTTGCCGGCAGCAAGATCACACTGGCCTATCCGGACGAATATCTGGAAGCGCTTTCCGACAAGCTCTTGCTCGCCAATGTCTCGCATCTGCCGGTCGTCTCGCGCGAGGATGAACGGCTCGTCGGCTATATCGGCTGGAAAGACATGATGCGGGTAAGGTCGAAAAAGCAGGCGGAGGAGCGCGACCGCACTGCATTGCTGAGCTTCGGCGCGAAGCGCAAGGCGCAACAAAACGTCAGCGATAGCGCGGCCTAGGTCGCGGCGCCGCCGCGTTTTGCCCAGGCCAGCACATAGAGCCTCAGCGCGGATGACAGGTTGGCGTCCCGCGTGCGCGTCTCGTCGATCTCGGCGACCAGAGCCGCGAGCGACAGCGAACGCTGCGCGGCGATGGCGATGAGGTCTTCGTAGAAGGGCTGCTCCAGGGAAAAGCTGGTGCGGTGACCGCGGATCGTTACCGAACGTTTTTCGACCGCGGCCATTGCAGAACTCAGCGCTTGCCAGGGTCGTCGGGTTTTTCCCGGCGATGGCCGGCCACGAAATTCTCGGCCTTCTCCGACGTCAGCCGGTCACGCTCGCGCTCTGGCTTCGAGCGGCCGTACAGGGCCCGGTTCTCGCTTGCCTGGCGTTCCTTCTCGGTGCGCGCTTTCTGCTTGCGGGCCTGGCGGAGATTGACGACCTCGCCCATGGCGCTGGCTACTTCTTGCGGAAGGCGTCGAGCGAAACGACGTCGGCGCCCTTGCCGCCGGTCTCGGCGACCGCCGGCTTCTTTTCGGCCTCGGCGGCCTTCTTTTTCGTTTCCGCCTTCTTCTCCGGAACCACGGGGACCGGTTCGGGCGCCGGAGCGGCGGCCTCGTCTTCCGCGCCCTCCGTCTTGACGTCGAATTCGAGCTCGAAATTCACTGACGGATCATAGAAGCCGCGCACGGCCGAGAAGGGGATTTCGAGCTTTTCCGGCACGTCGGAGAAGGAAAGCCCGACCTCGAAGCCGGCATCCGTCACCTTGAGATCCCAATACTGGAACTGGATGACGATGGTCATCTGCTCCGGATAGCGCTCGCGCAGTCTTGATGAGATGCGCACGCCCGGCGCGCCGGTCAGGAAGGTGATGAAGAAATGATGATTGCCCGGAAGGCCGGTGCGCGCGACCTCGGCCAGGACCTTGCGCATGACGCCGCGCAGAGCCTCCTGGGCCAGAATGTCGTAGCGGATGTGGTCGTCGGCCATGTGATGGTCGGGTTCCGTTGAATCTTCCGCATAGCTGTAATCAAGCTTGAGCGCGGCGTAAACCGCATATAGGCGCAAAGGCGTGAGGCCAAGAGGGGTGCCGGCGATTTGATTGCTCAGGCGTGAACGAGCGCCGCCTGTTTGCCGGCTGGCGACTTCTTCCTGGCGAAGGCGCTAAGGAAGGTCCGTACGCCATTGGTAGCGGAGCGCAGCACCTCTTCCTCGGTAGGGACGCCACCCAGCATGAAAGTGATCTGCAGCTCGGCGTTGACGAGGGCCAGGAACTGACGCGCCGCGACGTCGGGGTCGCCGATGGACAGATGTCCGGCGAAGGCAAGCCGGGCGAAGCGCGCGGCAAGCGCCGACCACGTGCGGCCCGGGCCTTGCTCTCGCCATTCGGCAAACAGTTCCGGATAGCGCCCGCCTTCGGCCTGGATCAGCTTGCGCAGGAAACGGCCGTCGCGGTTGCAGATGCAGTTGCGGTTCATGCGCACGGCAAAGGCGACCAGGTCGGCTTCCAGGTCCGTGGGTTGGTCGGGGAAGCTGGCGATGGTCGCGAAGATGCCGGCATTACAGCGCTCCGTCAGGTCGCGCACGACGGCGACGAAAAGCTTTTCCTTGTCGCCGTGATGATTGTAGACGGTCTGCCGCGAGACGCCGGCCTCGGCCGCGATCAGGTCGATATTGGCGCCGGCATAACCTTCGCGGCAGAATACGGAAGCGGCTGCATCCACCACCGACACGCGCTTGGCCTCGTGGCTGCGTGGCGGGAAGGTGTCAGGAGAAACGCCGGGCTTCATGAAAATCTATATAGCGGTGATTGACGAATTGGACAAGCCTGTCTAAATTTGTGGACACAAAAAAGGGGAATCCCGCTGGAAACGAACACGTTTGCCCTGAAGGCGAATAAGTTCGCTCTGGAATGTAGGATTTCCCGCGGGATGGAACGTCCTGGGTTCAGACGCCGGTATTTGCGGCTGCAACCAGATCCGAAAAGAGCCTTATCATGAGTCCCAAATTCCTCCGCATCGCGGTCGTGCTCGGCTTGTTGTCCGCGATCGGTCCGTTTGCGATCGATATGTATCTGCCTGCGCTGCCGTCGATCGGCGAGGACCTGCATGCCGGCACCGCTGCCGTGCAGATGAGCCTTTTGATCTTCTTCCTGTCGATGGGTTTTGGGCAGATCGTCGTCGGCCCGATCTCCGACATGGTCGGCCGCAAGGCGCCGCTTTACGCCGGCCTCGCGCTGTTCATGGTCGGCGGCGTCGGCTCGGCGATGGCGCCGAGCATCGAGTGGCTGATCGCCTTCCGCTTCCTGCAAGGTCTCGGCGCCAGCGCCGGCATGGCGGTGCCGCGCGCCATTGTGCGCGACCTGCACACCGGCAACGAGGCCGCCAAGCTGATGTCGCTTCTGATGCTGGTGTTCTCGGTGTCGCCGATCCTGGCGCCGCTGACCGGCAGCCAGATCATCGAGAGCTTCGGCTGGCGCGCCGTGTTCTGGACGGTGACGGGCGCTGCGGCGCTTGCAACGATCCTGCTTGCCACCTCGCTCAAGGAGACGCGGCCAGTCGAAGAGCGCGCCGGCTCGTCCTTCGGTACGGCGCTTGCCGGCTACCGCTACCTGATGGGCGACCGCAACTTCCTCGGCCTCGTGGCGATCGCGGGCTTCGGCATTGCGAGCTTTTTCGTCTATCTGTCGAGCTCGTCCTTCATCCTGATCGACCATTACGGCCTGTCGCCGTCGGTCTACAGCGTGTTCTTCTCGATCAACGCGGTCGCCTTCATCGGCATGTCGCAGCTGACCGGGTTGCTGGCCGACCGCTTCGGGTTGAAGCGCGTCGTCTGGGTGGCGGTCACCGGCTATGCCACGGTCATGGTGGCGCTTTTCGCGATCATGGCGTCCGGCGTCGACCGGCTCGACGTGATGGCGGCGTTGCTCTTCGTCGGCTACGGCTTCCTCGGCCTGGTCATCCCGACCACCTCGGTGCTGGCGATGGAAGAGCATGGCGAGATCGCCGGCACGGCCTCGGCATTGATGGGCACGCTGCATTTCGCCATCGGCGCGCTGGCGATGGGCGTCGCCGGCATCTTCTTCGACGGCACGCCGCTGCCGATGGTGGCGGGCATCGCGCTGTGCGCCGTGATCTCGTTCACGCTGGCCAAGCTGACGCTCGGCCGCGCGCGCGAAACGGTCGAGGCGCCGGCAGAGTAGGCGCTTCGAAAGAACCCAAAGAAAGGCCGGGCTTAGCCCCGGCCTTTTTCATATCTATCGCAAACCCGCTTGATCGATGACGAGGCGCAGTCGCTCTTCGACCGGAGCAAGGGGCAAGGCCACCAATTCATAACCGAGCTCCGCATAGACGCCGGTCACCGAGCGGAATGTGCGCTCGGCCTCGTCGAGCGTCTGTTTGCGCTCCTCGTCCTGGGTGAAGATCTCCGGCCATGGCGGCGCGACGAAGACGCGGCGCGCGTAGCGGCATTTTCGCGCCGCGCTCGTGAGGTGGTTCGGCACCGGCAGGCCGCAAAGCCTGAGATAGCCGATCGTGTCGGGCGCGCCGCGGTCGAAGAAGACCGGGCCGGTTTCGCTATGCGCGGCGTGCCAGGAGCGCAACTCCCAGCACAGCATCAGCTCGGCAAAGATCGCGCGGTCCCGCCAGGGAAGGGCACGGCCGCCGATGGCCATCTGGTCGCGGATGATGCCGCGCCCGGCTTCGGGCGCGGTCGCAAAGCCCTCGGTTCGCAGCGCCTCGATCAGCGTGGTCTTGCCCGAGCCGGGGGCCGCCGGTCAGCACGAAGAATCGGTCGGAATCGTCTTGCATCGCTTGTCCATGGTTGACGGGCGGCAGGGCTGTCGCAGCGGATCAAGTGCCGGACGAGCCTTGGCCGTTCGGTTGATTGGGGAGAAGCAAAGGAGGGAAAGTGGAGGTTTCTGTTGCCAGGTACCTCCGAACCCCGCCTAGAAGTGCGAACCCCTAGGGCTTGATTTGAAGCGTTCGCGCCGCATTAAGCAGCGAGACGAGCTTCCGCATAGTTGTCGTTGGCAACTATAAGTTTAGCCCGATAACGGTGGTACAATGCCGGGCGAAAGTACGATCTTTACACCTTCGTCGATCCTATTTCGCCCCCAGCAAAAGCCGCTCCGTCAGCCAGAGCGGTTTTTGGTGGAGGCGCCGGGTACCGCCCCCGGGTCCGAACGGCTTATTTCATCGCCTGTTTATCGCCATAGTCGGTCAAGCCGACGAAGCGAATATAGGGAGCGACAACGCAAAAAGAAAGGGCAAACCGGCGCTTATCCGGTTACGCCAATGCACAGCCAAGGGTTGACTTGCGCGCCTACTCAATCAAATCTCGCTCGCGGTGAGGAGTCTCTGACCTAGCGCACGGTTGCGCGGCGCGCCACAAGCCTCACCGACCGGATCCGTGGCGCCGACGAGGGGAAGTTCGATGGCCGATTATCTTGCGGATGTGAAGAAATACGATGCCGGCGCCAGCGCCGACGCGGTCGATAAGATCGTCAAGCATCTGGGCATTGCGCTCAGGAACCGCGATTCCTCGCTGGTGTCCTGCACCGACCCGAAGGAACTTGATCGCGTGCGGGAGAACTGGATCGGCAAGAAGCTCGGCATTGCCGATGCCGCAAAGGCCAACGCCTCGATAGAGAAGACCTGCAAGGCGATGCAGGCCGACAACACCAAGAGCCGCGTGACCTTCTACTATCTGGTTGCCAAGGACCTCGGCAAACTCGGCTCGCTTTGACGGGCCGCGCTTAGGTTTGCGAAGATTGGCGCGGCAAGGCTGTCGCGTCGGATTTGAATTTACGTCACGGGGCGTCGGCGCTGCCCTCATCTGGCTGCCGCCATCTTCTCTCCGTATGTGACGGAGAGAAGGGCTGTCTTAGGCGGTTTCACCAACCCGTCAGCAAGAAACGCTGCAGCGCCGCAACGAGCCCTTTCTCCCCGTCATTATACGGGGAGAAATGCCCGGCAGGGCAATGAGGGGCGGCGCAAAACGTTTGGAAAGTGTAGTGGTGCACAAGCGCTAATGGCGCTGTTTTGGTGTGTCCGGACACCTGGCTATCGGTTATTATTGCCTATTACCGAATCGAGGCGGAGCCGATGCGTCAATATCTCGACCTGTTGAAGCATGTGCTGGAGAACGGCGTCGATCGCGGCGACCGCACCGGCACCGGCACGCGCTCGGTGTTCGGCTACCAGATGCGCTTCGATCTTTCGCGCGGCTTTCCGGTCACGACCACCAAGAAGCTGCATCTGAAGTCGATCATCCATGAGCTTCTGTGGTTCCTGGCCGGCGATACCAACATCAAATGTCTCAACGACCACGGCGTCACCATCTGGGACGAATGGGCCGACGAGAACGGCGATCTCGGCCCGGTCTATGGCAAGCAGTGGCGCTCATGGCCGGACGGGCATGGCGGCGAGATCGACCAGATCGCGAATCTTCTGAGGGAGATACGCCGGAATCCTAACTCGCGCCGGCTGATCGTCTCGGCCTGGAATCCGGCCGAAGTCGAGGCGATGGCGCTGCCGCCCTGCCACTGCCTGTTCCAATTCTATGTTTCGGAAGGCCGGCTTTCCTGCCAGCTTTACCAGCGCTCCGGCGACATCTTCCTCGGCGTGCCGTTCAATATCGCTTCCTATGCCCTGCTCACCATGATGGTAGCGCAGGTGACCGGGCTGAAGCCCGGCGACTTCGTCCACACGCTGGGCGATGCGCATCTTTATTCGAACCATTTCGAGCAGGCGCGCGAGCAGATGCGGCGCACGCCCAAGGCCTTGCCGACGATGTGGATCAACCCGGAGGTGAAGGATCTTTTCGCCTTCCGCTTCGAGGATTTCCGCCTAGAAAACTATTTCGCGGATGCGAATATCAAGGCGCCTATCGCCGTTTAGCTCTCTCAGATGCCTACCATGACGTCCGAGGCCTTGATCACCGCATAGGCTTGCTTGCCTTTTTCGAGCGCGAGGTCGGCGACCGCCTCGTTGGTGATCGATGCGGTGACGATGGCGCCGCCACCGATGTCGATCTTGACATGCGAGGTGGTGGCTCCTTTGACGATCTGCGTGACCTTACCCTTCAGGACGTTGCGGGCGCTGATCTTCATGCGTCTCTCCCTGAGTCTCGCTGCTTCGCCTTCATCGTAGGCTGAGATCACGCCGGCGCACAACGCCGCGACAGGTGAAAAGCCTTCCCTTGTTATGTTCAGACGGATATATCGGTCTAAGGCTTTGGGCGGTACGGATTTTGAAACCAGGGAGAGACTTCATGACGGGCAAGGGTTTCGGGTTGAAGGCGGCCGCAATTGGCGGTCTGACAGCGATGCTGATGGCCGCAGTGCCTGTGGCCCTTGCCGACGGCAAGGTGGTCGTCTTTGCCGCGGCGAGCCTCAAGGACGCGCTCGACGCCGTCAACACGGCCTGCGAGCCGGAAGTCGGCGAAGCCGCGACTATCTCCTACGCCGCGAGCTCGGCGCTGGCCAAGCAGATAGAAGGCGGCGCGCCGGCCGACATTTTTGTCTCCGCCGACCTCGACTGGATGAGATATCTCTCCGACAAGAAGCTGACCAGGCCCGACACCGAAGTGAAGCTGCTCGGCAACCAGATCGTGCTGGTGGCGCCGAAGGATTCCACGGTCGAGACCAAGATCGAGAAGGGCTTCAACCTCGCCAAGCTGATCGGCGACGGCAAGCTTGCCATGGGCGATTTCAAGGCCGTTCCGGCCGGCAAATACGGCAAGGCGGCGCTGGAATCGCTGGGCGTCTGGTCGTCGGTCGAGGGCAAGGTCGCGCAGGCCGAGAATGTGCGCGCAGCACTTAAGCTGGTGTCGACGGGCGAGGCGTCGCTGGGCATCGTCTATGCCACCGACGCGCATGCCGAAAAGGGCGTCGAGGTCGTCGGCACCTTCCCGGAAGATTCGCATCCGCCGATCATCTACCCGATTGTCCAGACCGCCGATTCGAAGGACAAGGATGCGGCGGCCTTCCTGAAATGCGTCGAGTCGGCCAGGGCCGCCGAGCTCTTCAAGGAGCAGGGTTTTACGGTGCTCGGGCCGAGCAACTGAGAAAGACCGCGCAAACGCTAACATGACCTGGCTGCTGGACCTCACTCCCGACGAATGGAATGCGGTCCGCCTGTCGATCAAGGTGGCGACAGTGGCGATGATCGCCAGCCTTCCGCCCGGCATCCTGCTCGCGCTCCTGCTCGCGCGGGGGCGTTTCTGGGGCAAGACGCTGCTCAACGGGCTGGTGCATCTGCCGCTGATCCTGCCGCCGGTGGTGACCGGCTATCTGCTCCTGCTCGCCTTCGGCCGGCGCGGGCCGGCCGGCGCTTTCCTGGCCGAGCATTTCGGCATCGTCTTTTCCTTCCGCTGGACGGGCGCGGCACTGGCCTGCGGGGTCATGGGCTTCCCGTTGATGGTGCGGGCCATCCGGCTGTCGATCGAGGCGGTCGACCGCAGAATCGAGGCGGCCGCCGGCACACTCGGCGCCAACCCGCTCTGGGTGTTCGCCACCATCACGCTGCCGCTGATCCTGCCCGGCCTGATCACCGGCGCGATCCTTTCCTTCGCCAAGGCGATGGGCGAATTCGGCGCCACCATCACCTTTGTCTCCAACATCCCCAACGAGACGCAGACGCTGCCCTCGGCGATCTACACCTTCACGCAGGTGCCTGGCGGCGACGAAGGCGCGCTCAGGCTGACGCTGATCTCGATTGTCATCTCGATGGTCGCGCTCATCGCCTCGGAAGTGCTGGCGCGCCGCGTCGGCCGGCGGATGGACATCGAATGACGGTCTCCGTCGATATCCACCATCAGCTGGGCGAATTCGCTCTGGAGGCGCGGTTCGAGAGCGCCGGCCGGCTGACGGCGCTGTTCGGGCCATCGGGCTCGGGCAAGTCGACGCTGATCAACCTGATCGCGGGCCTGATCTGCCCGGACAAGGGGCGTATCTCGGCCGACGGCAACGTGCTGGTCGACACCGCCGCGCGGATCTTCGTGCCCATGCACAAGAGGCGCATCGGCATGGTGTTCCAGGATGCGCGGCTGTTCCCGCATATGAGCGTCGCCGGCAATCTGCGTTACGGCCGCTGGTTCACGCCGGCGTCCGAGCGTTACGCCAAGATGGATGCGGTGGTCGACCTGCTCGGCATCGGTCACCTTCTCGACCGGCGGCCGGCGAAACTGTCGGGCGGCGAAAAGCAGCGTGTCGCGATCGGCCGCGCGCTGCTTGCCAGCCCGAAACTGCTTCTGATGGACGAGCCGCTCGCCTCGCTCGACGAGGCGCGCAAGGCCGAGATCCTGCCTTATATCGAACGGCTGCGCGACGAGACGAAGATCCCGATCGTCTATGTCAGCCATTCCGTCGCCGAGGTGGCGCGGCTGGCGAGCGACGTCGTGGTGCTTTCGCAAGGCAAGGTTGCGGCCTCGGGGCCGACCGAGGCGATCATGCAGCGGCTCGACCTGCTGCCGGCGGAGGAGCGCGGCGAGGGCGGAGCGGTGCTCGACACCAAGGTCCTGCGCCATGACGAGGCTTTCGGCATGACAGTGCTCGGCTCACAGGCCGGCGAGATCCGCGTGCCGCGGCTGGCCCGGCCGGTCGGAGCGACGGTGCGGTTGCGCATCCGGGCCCGCGACGTCATGATCGCGACCGAGCAGCCCACCGGCCTCAGCGCGCTCAACATATTGGCGGGGACGATCGCGGCGGTCCGGCCTGGCATAGAACCGGCGGTGGAAATCGCCATCGACTGCAATGGTGCGATCGTGCTGGCGCGTATCACCGAACAGTCCAAACACACCCTTCGTCTGACGCTCGGCCACAAGGTCTTCGCGGTGATCAAGACAGTGAGCTTCGACAGCGCGACGACCGGGGCAGGGCTGTCGGTTGAGGCGGATGGTTGACGAAGGAGCAATATCGCTATGTCGATTTGGAATAGCGATCCGGTGGCGGAGGAGGTAATCTCGGCATGATCGCGGAGGACAGGACATGCCATCATTGAGCCTGCGGATAAATCTCGACCCCGACGGCCGGATCGGCCCGGGCAAGATCGAATTGCTGGAGCAGATCGCCGCCTTCGGCTCGATCTCGGCCGCGGCGCGCGGCATGGAAATGTCCTACAAGCATGCCTGGGACCTGGTCGAGGACATGAACCGCGTGTTCGGCAAGCCGCTGGTCGCGGCGCAGACCGGCGGCCGCAAAGGTGGTGGCGCGCAACTGACATCGGTGGGTTTGGCCGTCGTCAGCCGTTTCAGGGCGATAGAGCGAGCCGCTTCATCGGCCGCCGCTGTCCATATGCAGGCCCTGCAGGCGGAGATCGATGCTGGGTAGGGCAGTAAGGCAGTAAGGCAGTAAGGCAGTAAGGCAGTAAGGCAGTAAGGCAGTAAGGCAGTAGGATGTGATGTCCTGGCCGCCTGCGCATGCGATGTGCGTCCCCCTATTTGCCTACTGCCCTACTGCCTTATTCCCCTAATTTCTTCAGCAGGTAGGTGTCCATGATCCAGCCCTTCTTGCGGCGGGCTTCTTCGCGCACCTTCTCGATCTCGGCATCGACATCACCTAAGCGCCCGGAAATGACGATCTCATCCGGCGTGCCGAGATAGGCGCCCCACTGGATGAGGACGTCCTTGTCGGCAAGCGTGTTGAAAGCGCATTTGCCGTCGAGCATGACGACCGTGGAGCCGGCATTGGCGGGCAGTCCTTCTTCGGTCAGCCGGCGACCGGTCGTCACCAGGATCGAATCGCCGATGCGGTTGAGAGCGGTCGCGTGGGCGGCGGCCAGCGCCTGGATCGCGGTGATGCCGGGGATGACTTCGAGCTCGAAACCGACATTGCCTCTGAGGCGCACGCGCTCGAGGATGCGCAGCGCGCTGTCATAAAGCGATGGGTCGCCCCAGATCAGGAAGGCGCCGCAGCCGTCTTCGGCAAGCTCGTCGCGGATCAGGGTTTCGTAGATCTCCGCTATCGCTTCATGCCAGTCGTCGACTGTCACGCGATAGGAGGATGTCGGCTCGGCCCGAACCGGCACATCGAACTCGACCCGGCGCGATTTTGGATTGGTGACGAATCGGTCGCAGATCCGCCGGCGCAAATCGGCAAGATCGTCCTTCTTCGCTCCCTTGTCTGGAATGAACAGCACGTCGGCGCGGTTCAGGCCGTCGATGGCCTGGACCGTCATGTGGTCGGGATTGCCGGCGCCGATGCCGATGACGAGAAGCTTGCGCATGGCGATCTCCTGCCCGATCGGCGGCGCGGTGTCCAGAAGTACCCGTATCGCGCGACGAAGGGCTTTGAAACGCTATCTTGAAACGGGTAGATGGAAGAACGCATCCGGCTGGTCCCGGTATCGCTGCATAGAGGAGGGTCCAATGCTACGCACCGTTTTGACCGCAGCGCTGGCAATCATGGCCGCTCCTGCCTTCGCCAA
Source organism: Mesorhizobium sp. CA8 (assembly GCF_020164955.1). GTDB lineage: Bacteria > Pseudomonadota > Alphaproteobacteria > Rhizobiales > Rhizobiaceae > Mesorhizobium. The sequence continues at coordinate 97,024 of NZ_JAIUHG010000021.1, read as the reverse complement.
TGATTCCGTCGCCGAACTCGGCACCGGCGGGCTGATCCTGTCTCGAAGCGATGCCGTCGCCATGCAGAGCGAGGATCTTTTCATCTCGCCGGAGAAGGTGACGGTCGACTACGTGTTCCGCAATAACACCGACAAGGATGTCAGCTCCATCGTCGCGTTTCCGATGCCCGACATCGAGGGCGATCCCAACGAGATGCCGGCGATCCCGGAGGCGCAGAGCGATAATTTCCTCGGCTTCGAGGTGACCATCGACGGCGTCGATGCGAAGCCCCAGCTCGAGCAAAGGGCGTTTGCGCTGGGCATCGACATCACCGCCGACCTCAAGGCCCAGAACGTGCCGCTCTATCCATTCGGCGACGCCGCCAAGGCGGCGCTGGCGAAGCTGCCCAAGGATGTCACCAAGGACTGGGAAGACCGCGGCATCATCATCGAAGATACCGCCGATGACGGTTCGGGCATGCAGACTGCCTATGTGCCCTTCTGGCAACTGCGCTCGACCTACTGGTGGCGCTCGACCTTCCCGGCCAACAAGGAGGTCCATGTCTCGCACCGCTACAAGCCCAGCGTCGGCGGCACTTCCTCGGTCAGTTTCTTCTATGACGGCCAGTTCCAGGGCCAGTATGCGGCCTACAAGAACCGCTATTGCATGGACGGCGCATTCGAGAACGCGGTGCGCAGGGCCGCGAAGGAAAATCCCGACGGGTACCCGAAATATTACGAGAGCCGGATCGCCTACATCCTGACCACGGGGGGCAACTGGGCCTCCGGCACCATCGGCAATTTCAAGCTCACCATCGACAAGGGCAGCCCCAAAAACCTCGTCTCCTTCTGCGGCGACAATGTCAAAAAGGTCGGGCCGACGACGTTCCAGATCACCGCGAAGGATTTTTATCCCGAGCACGATATCGACATCCTGCTGCTGGAGCCGTCGGACAATGGCGGGAATGGCGGCTGATGGACATCGCGATCTATGTCGCCATCGCCGAAAACGGCGTGATCGGCCGCGAAGGCGGCCTACCGTGGCGGCTTTCCACCGATCTCAAGCGCTTCAAGGCGGACACGATGGGCAAGCCGATCATCATGGGGCGCAAGACCTATGAAGGCATCGGCCGGCCGCTGCCCGGCCGGCTCAACATCGTCGTGACGCGCGACAAAGCCTGGCGCGCCGACGGCATCGAGGTGGCCCATTCGCTGGATGACGCGATCGCTCTGGCCAAGGTGCGCGGCCGTTGCATGGTGGGAGCGGAAGAGATCTGCGTGGTCGGTGGCGGCGAGATATATGCCCAGGCCTTGCCGCTTGCCGACCGGCTGCATGTGACCCATGTGCTGGCCAGCGTCGATGGCGATGCGCATTTCCCGCCGATCGACCCAGGCATCTGGCAAGTCGTCAGCGCCGAGGATTTTCCCGCCGGCGAGAAGGACAGCCACGCGACGCGCTACACCGTCTACCAACGCCGTCGCGACGGGCATTGACGACGACAAACGGTCGCTACCGGCCCAAATCGGACGGTCGCGATGGCACATCGCGTTGAAAGCGGGCCAAGGCGTCCCTATAGAAGAACGGTGTTGCAGCGGCGCGCGTCCAACCGGACGCGCAAGAGGCCGCCGTAATACTTTGATTTTGGGGCATGATTCCTTTTCGAAAACCGATATGGGTTTTCGTGGTCATGCGCTAGGATTGCGCCGCAAGGCCTGAGGGAACCGAAGCGAAAGGACATTCATGCCCTGGAACGACAAGAGCGGTGGCGGCGGCCCATGGGGCGGCGGCGGCAATCAGGGGCCCTGGGGGCAGGGACCGAAAGGGCCAAGCGGCCCGCAGGGTTCGCCCCCCGATCTCGAGGATATCATCCGCCGCGGCCAGGACAGGCTGCGGCGCGCGCTTCCGGGCGGCGGTGGCGCCAGCCCGGCCGTGCTCGGGCTGATCGCGCTGGCCCTCATCGTGCTATGGGCCTTCAAGGCGGTCTACACCGTGCAGCCCGACGAGGTTGCCGTTGAACTGCGCTTCGGCCAGCCAAAGACCGAGCTTTCGCAGCCGGGCCTGCATTTCCACTGGTGGCCGATCGAAACGGTCGAGACCGCCAAGATCTCCGAGCAGCTCGTCAGCATCGGCGGTGGCTCGAGCAGCGGCTCCGGGCTAATGCTGTCCGGCGACCAGAACATCGTCAACGTGCAGTTCTCGGTCGCCTACCAGGTCTCCGATCCCAAGGCCTATCTGTTCGACGTTTCCGATCCCGACGGCATGCTGACCCAGGTGGCCGAGAGCGCGATGCGCGAAGTCGTCGGCCGGCGCCCGGCGCAGGACATCTTCCGCGACGACCGCCAGGGCATCGCAACGGGGGTGCGCGAGATCATCCAGGGCACGCTTGACGGCTACAAGACCGGCCTCCAGGTCAACGCGGTCTCGATCGAGGACGCAGCGCCCCCGCGCGAGGTGGCCGACGCGTTCGACGAGGTGCAGCGCGCCGAGCAGGACGAGGACAAGTTCGTCGAGCAGGCCAACCAGTATTCCAACCAGAAGCTCGGCCAGGCGCGCGGCCAGGCGGCGCAGATCCGCGAGGACGCGGCAGCCTACAAGAACCGCGTCGTGCAGGAGGCGGAGGGCGAGGCGCAGCGCTTCATCTCCGTCTACAACGAATACGCCAAGGCGCCGGACGTCACGCGCAGGCGGCTTTATCTTGAAACAATGGAGAAGATCCTGAAGGACTCGAACAAGGTCGTCGTCGAGCAGGGCAATGGCCAGGGCGTGCTGCCTTACCTGCCGCTGCCGGCGTTACAGCCAAAGACGCCGCCGGCGCCCCTCGGCGTCACGACGGGAGGTAACCAGTGATGGCAAACCGTCTTCCCATCATCGCGGTCGTTGCGGCTGTCCTGTTGTTCCTGCTCTACTCGTCGATCTTCGTGGTCAATGCGGGCCAGCAGGCGATCGTTCTGAGATTTGGCGAGATCATCGACGTCAAGAGCGAGCCCGGGGTCTACTTCAAGGCGCCGTTCGCCTTCTTCGATGCCGACAGCGTGCAGATGGTCGAGAAGCGGGTGATGCGCTTCGACCTCGACAACATCCGCGTCCAGGTCTCGGGCGGCAAGTTCTACGAGGTCGATGCCTTCATCGCCTATCGCATCTCGGATCCGCGCACGTTCCGCGCAGCGGTGTCCGGCCAGGTGGAATTGGCTGAGGCCCGTCTGAAGACGCGTCTCGACGCAGCGCTGCGCCGTGTCTACGGCCTGCGTGACTTCGAGGCTGCTCTTTCGGAAGAGCGCGGCAACATGATGCGCGAGGTGCGCGACCAGCTTCGTCCCGACGCAACTTCGCTCGGCCTCGACATCGAGGATGTGCGCATCCGCCGGACCGATCTAACGGCGGAGGTGTCGCAACAAACCTATGACCGCATGAAAGCCGAGCGCTTGGCTGAGGCCGAGCGGCTGAGAGCGCGCGGCAACGAGGCGGCGCAGCGCATCAGGGCGCGCGCCGACCGCGAGGTCGTCGAGATCGTCGCCGAGGCGCAGAAGGAATCGGAAATCCTGCGCGGCGAGGGCGAGGCGCAGCGTAGCGCGACGTTTGCGGACGCCTATAAGCGCGATCCGGCCTTCTTCGATTTCTATCGCTCGATGAACGCCTACGGCACGGCGCTGGACAGCACCGGAACGACGATGGTGCTCTCGCCCCAGTCCGAGTTCTTCCGCTACTTCCGGGATCCGGACAGCAAGCCCGGGCCGGCACCTTCGGCGCCACCTGCCGCGCCTGCGGCGGCACCGGCCGCGCCTGCGGCGGCACCTGCCGCGCCTGCGACGCAACCCGGCCCTGCCCAGTAGCGGGCAGTGCAGGATTTTCTGGCGGCAATCGGCCTGGTCCTGGTGATCGAAGGACTCGTCTATGGAGGGTTTCCGGCTTTGGCCCGGAAACTCGCCGCCGAGGTGCTGTCGATGCCGGAAAATATGCTGCGGATCGGCGGGCTGGCGGCGATCGCCATAGGTGTCGGCATCGTCTGGCTGGTCCGCGGCTAGTTTTTACGCATTTCCCGACGGAAGGCTACGGCGAAGGCGCCGAGCCCAGCCGCTGCGCACTTTTCCTGGAATTGCTCGAATGAAAATTCCTTGGTGCCGAGGCGATTGACGATTTATCTTCCGCCGATAGCTATAGCCGCAAACGTGCCTTATTTCTTGCCAAGATGAGCCGGACAGGCGCCTTTGCGGATGCGCTTTTCCTTTTCAAAACCACCGGAGGCCATGATGATATCCGACACCCTGTTGCGCGCGGCGCGGCGCATGGTCTTCGCCGGCGCCACGGCATTCGCGGTCGGCATCGTTGCCGTCCCGTCCTTCGTCACGCCGACGATCGCCTCCGACGGACCGCCTTCGGTCGCCGATCTCGCCGAGCGCCTGCTCGGCGCGGTGGTCAACATCTCGACCTCGCAGACGGTGAAAGGCACGGAAGGACCTGGCGCGGTGCCGATGCCGCAACTGCCCGAGGGCTCCCCGTTCCAGGACTTCTTCGACGATTTCTTCAAGAACCGTGGCGGCGAAAAGGGCGGTGGCGGGCAGAAAGTGCAGTCGCTCGGCTCCGGCTTCGTCATTGATGCCGAGCAGGGCATCGTGGTGACAAACAACCACGTCATCGCCGATGCCGACGATATCGAGGTGAATTTCTCCGACGGCGTCACGCTGAAGGCGACGCTTGTCGGCACCGACACGAAGACCGATGTCGCGGTGCTGAAGGTCGATCCCAAGGGCCACAAGCTGACGGCGGTGAAATTCGGCGATTCCACCAAGATGCGCGTCGGCGACTGGGTGATGGCGATCGGCAATCCGTTCGGCCTCGGCGGCACGGTGACGGTTGGCATCGTCTCGGCGCGCAACCGCGACATCAATTCCGGCCCCTATGACGACTTCATCCAGACCGACGCGGCCATCAACCGCGGCAATTCCGGCGGCCCGCTGTTCAACGCCGCCGGCGAGGTCATCGGCATCAACACGGCCATCATCTCGCCGTCGGGCGGCTCGATCGGCATCGGTTTCTCCATCCCCTCGCAGCTTGCCGCGGGCGTCGTCGACCAGCTCCGCCAATATGGCGAGACGCGGCGCGGCTGGCTTGGCGTACGCATCCAGCCGGTGACGGAGGACATCGCTGAAAGCCTCGGCATGGCGACCGCAAAGGGCGCGTTGGTGGCTGGCGTCATCAAGGGCGGACCGGTCGACAACGGGTCCGTCCAGGCCGGCGACGTCATCATCAAGTTCGACGGCAAGGATATCCATGAAATGCGCGACCTGCCGCGCGTCGTCGCAGAGAGCCCGGTCGGCAAGGCGGTCGATGTGGTCATCGTGCGCAAGGGCGTCGAGCAGACCGTCAAGGTGACGCTCGGACGGCTGGAGGACAGCGAGAAGCTGGCCAGCGGCGAGAACGGCAAGACCGACCAGGACAAGGGCGATAAGGCGACGCCTCCGGTATCGACAGCCTCGGTGCTCGGCATGACGGTCGGCGAGCTCAACGACCAGACGCGGCAGAAGTTCGGCATCGCCGCCGATGTGTCCGGCGTGGTCATCACCGACGTCGCCAAGAATTCGGCGGCGGCCGAGCGCGGTATCCAGCCCGGCGAGGTAATCACAGAAATCGCGCAGGAATCGGTCGGCACGCCGAAGGACGTGATGGACCGGATCGGCGCGCTGAAGGAGCAGGGCCGCAAGAACGCGCTGCTGATGCTGGCTTCAAAGACCGGCGAATTGCGCTTCGTGACGATCCGGATGGATTGAGTCCGGAACGTCCGTGACCGATTGATGTTTCCAATGATAGGGCGGCTAGCGAGCCGCCCTTTTTCGTGCCTGCCAATCCTGGCGCGACAGCCTGTACATGACATGCCGCTTGAGATGCGGGTGGCTGTCGGGAACGCTCGGATGGTCGAAATCGCCGCCTGGATCGGCTCGCATGCCGAGCCGCTTCATGACGGCGATGGAGCGATGGTTTTCGGCGACGGCGAAGGAGACGATCTCCTCCAGCCTCAGCGTTTCGAAGCCGAAGGCGAGCCAGGCTTCCGCTGCCTCGGTGACATAGCCCTTGCCCCAGAATTCCGGCGCCAACCGCCAGCCGACCTCGATCGTGCCGTCCGGTAGCGATGGCACATCATCCGTATCCAGGAGACCGACGAAGCCGATGCATTCGCCGGTGGCCGCGATCTCGGCGGCGGCGAAGCCGTAGCCATCCTCCTCGATCCAGCCGCGGAATTCGTCCATCATGGCGTCGGCGGTCGCGCGGTCGCGGCGGAACGGGAAGAACTCCATCACGCGCTGGTCGAAGTTGATGCGGTGCAAGAGCGCGCGGTCGCGATCCTCCCAGTTGCGCAGGATCAGGCGCTCGGTGCGGATCGGCGTCATCGGAGACCTCACAAGACGAACTCGTCCCGGCGATAGCCCTGGAGATAGAGCAGCGCGGTCAGGTCGCCGTGGTCGATGCGGATGCGGGCCTGTTCCGCCACCGCCGGCTTGGCGTGAAGCGCGACGCCGGTGCCGGCAAGACGGATCATATCGAGATCGTTGGCGCCGTCGCCGACCGCGATGGAGTCCTCGGTCGTCAGCCCGAGCCGTGCCGCGATGTCGAGCAATGCTTCGGCCTTGGCGGCGCGGCCGAGGATCGGCTCGGCCACCATGCCGGTGAATGTGCCGTCCTTCTCCACCAGGCGGTTGGCCCGGTTTTCCTGAAATCCCAGCATGGCGGCGATACGGCTGGTGAAGACGTCGAAGCCGCCGGAGACCAGCGCCGTCCAGGCGCCGTTGGCGCGCATCGTTTGCACCAGGGCGCGGCCGCCGGCGGCGAGCGTCAGCCGATTGGCGATGATGCGGTCGACCACGTCGGTATCGAGGCCTTTCAGCAGCGCGACGCGCTCGCGCAGGGCGGGCTCGAAGGCGATCTCGCCATTCATCGAGCGCGCGGTGATCGCCGCGACATGATCCTTGACGCCGATCTCGTCGGCGAGCTCGTCGATGCATTCCTGGTCGATCATGGTCGAATCCATATCGGCGAGCAGGATCTTCTTGCGCCTGCCTTCGGCGGGCTGGACGATGACATCGACCGGTTCGGAAGCCAATGCAGCGCGCAGATTGGCGGTCATTTCGCCGATATCCGGCGTCTGCGGCAAAACGAGATCGCAGGCGACGTCCTCAGCCAGCCACCGAACGGCGCTTGCGCCGGCGGCCCGCAAGGCCATATTCGCAAGCGAGGCCGGCACGGCGCGGGCTTCTGGACGGGACACTACAGTGGCGATCAGCGGCATCGAACATTCCGGCAGGCAGGCGGGCGAAGGCCGCATCAAGAACGCGATCCTGATAGCCGGGCCGACAGCCAGCGGCAAGTCGGCGCTGGCGCTCGATCTTGCCGAACGCAATGGCGGGGTCATCGTCAACACCGATTCCATGCAGGGCTATTCGGTGCTCGACGTCCTGACGGCGCGGCCGAGCGCCGCCGAAATGGCGCGCGCGCCGCATTTTCTTTACGGCCATGTGCATCCCTCGACGGCCTATTCCACCGGGGCGTGGCTGCGCGACGTGACGAAGCTGATCGACAAAGGCGTCCTGTCGGGCCGTCCGGTCGTTTTCGTCGGCGGCACCGGGCTTTATTTCCGCGCGCTGGCGGAAGGCATCTCGGATATGCCGGACATTCCGGCGGCTGTCCGCGAGCGTTGGCGCTACGAGCTCAAGGAACAAGGGGCCGAAAGGCTGCATCGCCTGCTGATGCACGAGGACTCGGCTATGGCCATGCAGCTCAGGCCGACGGATGGCCAGCGTATCGTGCGGGCGCTCGAAGTGCTCGACGCCTCGGGGCGCTCGATTCTCGAATGGCAGGCGGCGCGCGGCCGGCCGCTGATCGATCGCGGCAGCGCGCGCTTCCTGGTCATCGAGCCGGATCGGCAGCAACTGGTGCTACGCATCGAGGCGCGTTTCGACCAGATGCTCGACAAGGGCGCGCTCGACGAAGTGCGTCAGCTCATCGCGCTCGACCTCGATCCCGACCTGCCGGCGATGAAGGCGATCGGCGTGCGCGAGCTGCGGGCGGCGATGGCCGGCCAGTCAAGTTTTTCCGAAGCCATCGAACGCGCCAAGATCGCGACCCGGCAATATGCCAAGCGCCAGTCGACATGGTTCAGGCACCAGCTGGGCGCGGAATGGCGCAGGCTACGGCCGGGCGACGAGTTGGCACTCCTGGACTGACCAAAGCTTTTCAATCAGCGCCTTAAAATCGCCGGTTCCAATTCTCGCTAAAGTTGTTCGGATTAACGGTCCGTAAGGTCGGCCGTGCCATAACCTTTGGGGGCTACAGTGCCGCGGGGAGTTGATGCGTTTCCATAAGGCGGAATCCGCATTTTTCGTCTTTATTTTTGTGATCCTGGCCGCGGGCTTGGTGACCTTCCATGCCTATGGCCAATTGCAGGACATCGCCGCCGACCTCGATGCCGCATCGCGCGTCGACAAAATCGTGTATCTCAACAAATTGCTGTTCGTTACAGGCGCTTTGCTGGCGACCGCGCTGTTCTTCGGCAGCTTCTTCATCTACCCGCTGATCCGCGGCCAGGTGCGGGAAGAGGGCAAGCTCAGGGCCATGACGGTGTCGCTCAGCGCCCGTTCGCAGACGCTTGAGCAAGCGGCGCTCACCGACAGTCTGACCGGCATGCAGAACCGCCGTTATTTCGACGATGCGCTGCGCGAATATCTGCAGGAGTTTCGCCGAATCGACAGGCCGGTCGGGCTGATGATCCTCGATCTCGACCATTTCAAACAGGTCAACGACACGCATGGTCACGATGTCGGCGATGAGGTGCTGAGAGCCGTCGCCGCCTGCCTCAGAGGCATGACGCGCTATCACGACGTGGTGGCGCGGTTGGGCGGCGAGGAGTTTGCCGTCGTCACCCCCAATATGGATGTCGAACTGCTCGCCCGCTTCGCCGAGCGCATCCGCAAGGCGGTCGCCAACCTGTCGATCATGTCGGGCAATGTGCGGCTGAAGGTCACCACCAGCGTCGGCCTTGCCGTCTGGGACCACAAAGAGAGCGCGGAGGATTTCTATCGCCGCGCCGACCGCCAGCTCTATGAGGCGAAGAAGCAGGGCCGCAACCGCGTCTGCGCCTAAAATTCCGACATGAATTCATGAGGCCGGTCAACTGACGCGCCTTTCTCGGCTTCCGGTGCTCACGGACTGTATATCCGCTCCGCTCCGGCTTCTCGAAGCCACGTCATTCGATCCGGCCTGATGAATTCTTGTTCGGAATTTGGCTGTGCTTGCGAAGCTGGTCATTCAATCGTTGAGCTGGCGCATGCCGAAGGTCGAGGGCTTCAGGCCGTAGCGCGTGTCGAAGTCGTCGTCGGGCTGCACGCGCGGGGAGTTGGCCGGCTTTTTGTAGTCCGGATCGCCGGCCTGGCGGCTCGAGTCCACGGTCTCGGCGAAAGCCATGGACTGCTGCGGCTTCGGCACGTTACGCAGCCGCTCGACGATCATGGCCAGATCGACGTCGTTGCCGTCCACGGAGGGCTCGATCTGCTCCCCCTTCGCGGTACCTGGGATGAACTCCTGCGGCAGCTTCTCGAACTTCAGCCGCATGGTCGTCGCCACGCCTTCGCCGAAGGCGATGGCTTCGCGCTGCCCCATCGAGGAGAGGAACGCCAGGGTCGAGGCCGACGAGTCGGCGATTGCCGAGCGGATGATCGCCTGGTCCTGCTCATTGGCGAGCCGCATGGCGAAGAAGGTCGAGCACTGCGACAGGATGGTCGGATCGAGCTCGCCCGGGCGCTGGGTGACGACGCCCAGATAGCAACCATATTTGCGGCCTTCCTTGGCGATACGCGACAGCGCGTGCCTGGTCGGCGCGAAGCCGAGGCGCGGGTCGGCCGGCATGTAGCGATGGGCTTCCTCGCAAAGCAGCAGCAGCTTCAGCCGGCCCTCGCTCCACAAGGCCAGGTCGAAGGCCAGGCGGGCCAGCACCGAGCAGACCGAGTTGACGACTTCCGAGGGCATGCCCGCCATCTCGAAGCAGGTCACCGGGCGGCCATGATTGGGAACGCGGAAAATATTGCCGATCGTTTCGTGGATCGTGTCCTCGATCAGGCGCGAATTGAACATGAAGCGGTAGCGCGGGTCGGCAGCGGCCGATTCGATGCGCGTCTTCAGCGACTTCAAGGTCGGGCGGTCGTTCTTGGCCTCAAGCATGCCCATGCGCTCGTCGATCTGCTTGATGAGATCGGCAATGCGATAAGGCACCGGCGTGTCCGCGGTCAGCGCGTCGCTGCCGCGCCTGATGTAAGTTCCGGAGCTCGGGTTGCGGTAGAGGTTCTTGGCGGCCGGGATCAGGTCGCGCAGGACATCTACTTCCTCAGGCACCGTTTCGCGGCCGCGAAACAGCACTTCGGCGAACTCCTCGAGCCTGAACATCCAGAACGGCAGGTCGAGCGTCTTGGAATCGACCTTGACGCAATATTCCGGCAGCGAGGCAGCAAACTCGTTATGCGGGTCGAGGATGAGCACGCGCAGGTCGGGGCGCGATGCGATCGTCTTGCGCAAGAGCAGCGACACGGCCGTCGATTTGCCGACGCCGGTGGTGCCGACGATGGCGAAATGGCGCGCCAGCGTGTCGTCGATGGCGATGTTGGCAGCGATCGACTCATCCTGCGACAGCGTGCCGATGGTCACCGAATAGCGCCCGGCCAGGTCGTAGACCGCCTGCAGGTCGCGGGTTCGGATGCGGTGAGCAATGGCCCCGATATGCGGATAGGTGGTGATGCCGCGGTCGAACACCGGCTTGGCGCCGGGCTCGACGCCGTCGCGCACTTCGCCGACCAGTTCAACGCTGACCTCGATGAGATTCTGCCCGTCGGGGTTCCAGGCGCGGTCCGACTTGCCGATGGCATAAACAAGGCCAACCGTTCTCGTTGAGCCGAGATTGATGGAGATCATCCTGCCGACGGTCCAGAGGCCGGTGACTGTGCCCTCGGCGTCTTCCGCATGGGCGCTGATGGTGGCGCGCGCGCCGTCGCATTGCACGACATTGCCCAGAATGCGCTTGTCGTTCTGTTGGATGTTGCGGCGTTCCTGCGAGGTCGGTTCCCCGACGGAGGCTTCGCGTTCAACAAACATAGTGCGCTGGTCCCATTCCCCTGGAGCAGGAACCCTATCCAATCGGGGTTAAAGTCAGGTGAGGTCGGATGGTGTAGGCAGCGTTAAACCAGCCGCGATAATTCGATCGAATAGGCTCTTCCCGGTTTGCGGAATTCCGATATATTGGACGAATGATCGATATATCGAATAACATCACAGCCACGATCGGCAGGCGGATACACTCCGAAAGGACGGTGAGGAACTGGTCGCTGGCCGAATTGGCGGAGCGTTCGGACGTCTCGAAGGCGATGCTGAGCGCCATCGAACGCGGTACGACCAGCCCGACCGCGGCGCTCCTGGTGCGGATCGCGGCGGCCTTCGGCATGACGTTGTCGACGCTGATCGCACGGGCCGAGATGCAAGGCGGCGGTGTTTCGCGCAGCGACGAGCAGCCGGTCTGGCAGGATCCGGCAACCGGGTACATCAGACGGCATCTATCGCCGGCATCGCAGATGCCGCTGGAACTGGTCAGGGTCAGCCTTCCGGCAGGTGCCAAGGTTAGTCTCCCGGCGGCATCATACGCCTTCATCAAGCAGCAGATATGGCTGATCGACGGAAGGCTGGATTTCACCGAGGGCGATGTGGTGCACAGGCTCGAGCCCGGTGACTGCCTGGCGCTGGGCGCGCCCTCGGATTGCGTCTTTCATGCTCCCGGACCGGATGCTGCGGAGTATCTCGTGGCGCTGGTCAGGGACTGACCCCGATGTCTCGCCGGCCAAAACGCTCGCACAATGGCGGGCCGCCGCTCGATGACTACGATGGCCCGCCCTGGGGCAAGGGCGATGCCTATACCTTCATCGCCTGGCGCGCCGCCCACGACAAGGCCTGGAAGGCGCCAAGCCACGCCGTCATGCTGATGCGGCTGGAGAGGGCCGAACGGCTCGGCCTGACCTATGAGGAATATACGCTCGAGATCTTGGAGCGTGGCCGCCATCTCAGCGAGGACGACGCCGACCGCATCGCCGAAATCCGGCGGGCACGACGACGGAAACGCATCAGCCATTTCGAATGACCTGTTCCCGATGTTTTTTCGTCACCTGGAGAGCACCAGCATGAATTCCCTTGAAATCCGGGCGTTGAGTGACGATGCGGCGACCATCGCGATGCTCACCGATCTGTTGATCGAGACGGTCGCCGCCGGCGGGTCGGTGAGCTTCATGCATCCGTTGTCGGCGGAGGCGGCGCGGGATTTCTGGCGCAAGTCGCTTGCCGCGGCCGCGCGCGGGGAAAGGGCGGTGCTGGGCGCATGGCGGAGCGATGCGCTTGCCGGCACCGTCACGCTGCTTCTCGACTTCCCGCCCAATCAACCGCACCGCGCCGAGATCGCCAAGCTGATGGCCGGCCGAAACCATCGCGGCAAAGGCGTGGCGACGGGCCTGATGCGGGCAGGGAGAAACTGGCCGTCGAGAAAGGCCGCACGCTGCTGGTGCTGGACACCGCCAGCGAAGAGGGCGCGGCCGGGCTTTATGAGAAACTCGGTTTCACCTTGGCCGGTGAGATCCCCGATTTCGCGCTCAAGCCCCACGGCGGGCTCACCGGCACTCTTATCTACTGGAAACGGATCGGAGCAGCGGCCGACACGCTATCCTGAACTTCCGGCAATGTGCGACAGGAGCCAGCCGCGGAAATCCTGCTCGGCGCCGGACAGTCGCGATGATGACGGTCTCGTCAGGAAATGGCCCGATGGGCTCGAAAGCTCGAAATCCGAAAGCCTGACGAGAACCTTGTCCTTGAGGGCCGCGTCGATCAGCGGCCGCGAGCCGAGCAGTGCTCCGGCGCCGGCCTTCGCCGCTTCCATGGCGGTGACGAAACTGTCGAAGCGATGCGAGCGACGGGAATGGCCTGCAAGCCCCGCGGCGGCAAACCATTCCGCCCACATCTCGCGCGCGCCCGCCACCAGGAGCAGCGGCAACGACGTCCAATCGGCTTCTCGGGCGAACGGCGGAGCCGCGACCGGGACAAGCCGCTCGACCGTCAGCCGGTCGGCCTCGCGCCCGGGAAAGGACCCGTTGCCGAATCGTATGTCGAGCGCCGAGCCGGGCTGGTCGTAGTCGGTCGGCCGATGGATGGTCACCAGATCGAGCCGGATCTGCGGCAGCGCTTTTGCCAGCTCGGGCAAGGCCGGGACCAGCACCAGAAGGGCAAACGAGATCGGAACCCGGATCGAGACGGTCTGCACGGCGCGCGGCTCGAACAGCTCATTGGTGCTGTTGCCGATGGTCGCGAATGCCGACTGGATATGCGGGAGATAGGCCGCGCCCTCCGGCGACAATGCCACGCCGCGCGCCAGGCGAGCGAACAATCGAGTCCTGAGCCGCTCTTCCAGAAAACGGATGTGCTGGCTGACGGCGGCTTGCGTGAGCCCGAGCTCCGCGGCCGCGGCGGTGAAGTTCGACAGGCGGGCGGCAGCCTCGAAACTGCGCAGCCAGTCGAGAGGAGGCATCGTATCGAAAGCTATTCCAGCCATCAGGAATTTAGCGCCAATACCCGCAAAACGATAATTTGAATTATGCCTCTGGCGAAGCCAGCATGCAATCCGTGCCCCTAGTGGCGGGTAGAGGATGGGAGCTTTCGGGATATGTTGGCGACGGCAACGCTGGGCGATGGCGGACGAGTGATCGCGCTTGGCTGGAAGGACGGAACGGTGAGCCGCTTCCATGCCATATGGCTGCGCGACAATGCGCTGGACGACAAGACGCGCAGTGACGGCAACGGACAGCGGCTGATTACCATCCTCGATATTCCGGCGGAAACGCGGATCGGCGCGGCTGAGATCAAGGGCGGAGCGCTGGAGGTCACATTCGCTCCTGAAGGCAAGACCGCCAGCTTTTCCGCAAGCTGGCTCCGCGCTCATGCCTACGATCGCAAGGAGGCTCGCGAGCCTGGCTGGACGGGAAGCGACATAGAGCGCTGGACGAAAGCCACGATGCAGAATTCCGTGCCGCGCGCCGCCTATGCAGATGCCAGCAGGGACAGCAACGTCTTGCGGCAATGGCTGGCCGCGGTCCGCAGCTTCGGCTTCGCCGTCATGGACGGCCTGCCCGCCGAATCCGGCGCGCTGTGCAAGGTGGCGGAGCTTTTCGGCTATATAAGAGAGACCAATTACGGGCGCTGGTTCGAGGTGCGGGCCGAGGTCAACCCGAACAATCTCGCCTACACCAATCTCGGCCTGCAGGCGCATACCGACAATCCCTATCGCGATCCGGTGCCGACGCTGCAGATCCTCGCCTGTATCGAGAACACGGTGGAAGGCGGCGAATCCAGCGTCATCGACGGGTTCGCGGTGGCTGCCGCCCTTCAGTCGGAAAACCCGGACGGCTTCCGGCTGCTTTCTTCCTATCCGGCGCGTTTCGAATATGCCGGCTCGTCGGGCGTGCGGCTGCAGTCCAAGCGGCCGATGATCGAGCTCGGGCCCGATGGCGAGTTGGTCTGCATCCGCTTCAACAACCGCTCTCTGGCGCCGGCCGTCGATGTGCCCTTCGCCGAGATGGACAAATATTACGCGGCCTATCGCCGGTTCGCCGAGCTGATCGAGGATCCGGCCTTCGAGGTGACGTTCAAGCTCGAGGCGGGGCAATCCTTCATCGTCGACAACACCCGCGTCATGCACGCGCGCAAGGCGTTTTCCGGCAGCGGCAAGCGCTGGCTGCAGGGCTGCTACGCCGACAAGGATGGCCTGCTGTCGACGCTTGCGGCGATCGAGCATGGTTTCAGGGAGGCGGCGGAATGAACGAATTGAACGCAGGCAACATCGTCGAGTTCATCGCCGATATTTTCGAGCGTCGCGGCGCCGAATCCTATCTCGGCGAGGCGGTCACCATGTCGGAGCATATGCTGCAGGGCGCATGGCTGGCCGAGCAGGACGGCGCACCGGAGGAGCTTGTCGCGGCCGCGTTGCTGCACGACATCGGCCATTACACCAGCGAGTTTGGCACCTACTCGCCCGACGACGTCGAGGACAAGCACCATGACGAGGCGGGCGGCGAGGTGCTGGCGCCGTTCTTCCCGCCGGTTATCGTCGAATGCGTCAGGCTGCATGTCGCGGCCAAGCGCTATCTCTGCGCCACCGATCCGACCTATTTCAGTAAGCTGTCGGCGGCTTCGGTGCATACGCTGTCGCTGCAGGGCGGGCCGATGAGCGCGGAGGAGGTGGCTGAGTTCCGCAGCAATCTCTTCCACGACGAAGCGGTGCGCGTGCGCATCTGGGACGAGGGCGGCAAGGTCGCCGACATGAAGACGCGTGCCTTCCGCGACTACGTGCCCTTGCTCGAGCGGGTGGTGAAGAAGTTCGCGGCTGAAAAGGCGGCCTAGATGGCCGAAAACGGCCGGCCGGGCTTCTGCCACCCGCGAGAGCGCCGTGCGTCAGCTCTTGTGGTAGACCTCCTGCAGCCCGTAGACGGGCGTCGGCAGGCCAACTTGGCGCGCCTTCAGCTGCAGCGACAGATACTGCGAATAGTGGCGCGACTGGTGCAGGTTGCCGCCGTGGAACCATAGCGCTTCCTGCTGCGTCGGTTTCCACATGTTGCGCTGCTCGCCCTCCCAGGGACCCGGATCCTTGGTGGTGGCGGAGCCGAGGCCCCAGACCTTGCCGACCTTGTCCGCTACATCCTGCGAGATGAGGTCGGCGGCCCAACCGTTCATCGAGCCGTAGCCGGTGGCATAGATCACCAAGTCAGCCGGCAATTCGGTGCCGTCGACGAATTTGACACCGGTTTCGGTGAGTTCCTGCACCGCGGCGCCCGGTCCGCTCTTCAGCTTGATCGAGCCGTCGATGACGAGGTCGCAGGCGCCGACATCGATATAATAGCCGGAGCCGCGGCGCAGATATTTCATGAACAGGCCCGAGCCGTCATCGCCCCAGTCGAGCACGAAGCCGGCCTTTTCCAGGTCGTCGTAGAATTTCGCGTCGCGCTCCTTCATCTGCTGATAGAGCGGGATCTGGAACTCGTGCAGGATGCGGTAGGGGAGCGAAGCGAAGATCATGTCGGCCTTGCCGGTCGTCATGCCATTCTCCACCGCCTGCTCGGAGTAGAGCGCGCCAAGCCCGATATCCATCAGCGTGTCCGACCTGACGATGTGGGTCGACGAACGCTGCACCATGGTCACGTCGGCGCCGCCTTCCCACAGCGCCGCGCAGATGTCATGCGCCGAATTGTTGGAGCCGATGACCACCACTTTCTTGCCGCGGTATTTGTCCGGGCCGGGATGGGTCGAGGAGTGCTGCTGCTCGCCCTTGAAGATGTCCTGGCCTTTGTATTTCGGCCAGTTCGCCTTGCCCGACATGCCGGTCGCCAGCACCAGCTGTTTCGGCTTCAGCACGATCTCCTTGCCGTCGCGCTCGACGACGACCGTCCATTCCTTGGCCTTCTCGTCGTATTTGGCGGATTTCGCTGATGTGGAGCTCCAATAGTTCAGCTCCATCACCTTGGTGTACATTTCCAGCCAGTCGCCGATCTTGTCCTTCGGCGCGAAGACCGGCCAGTTCTTCGGAAAGTCGATATAGGGCAGGTGATCGTACCAGACCGGGTCGTGCAGGCAGAGCGACTTGTAGCGCTTGCGCCAGGAGTCGCCCGGACGCTCGTTCTTCTCGACGATGATGGCCGGCACGCCGAGCTGCTTCAGCCGGGCGCCGAGCGCGATTCCGCCCTGGCCGCCGCCGATGATGACGACATAGGGTTGCCTGGTGTGGCCGAGCTCGGCGATCTCCTCGTCGCGCTCCTCACGCCACGTCTTGCGGCCCTTGCCGTGGCCATGCTTGGCGCCGAGCGGGCGGGTGAAGCCCGCTTTCTCCTCATGGCCCTTCAGCTCCGCCATGGTGGTGAGCAGGGTCCAGATCAGGTCGCCCTTGAACCGCACGAGGCCAAAGCCGCGCGCCACACTCGTCTCGAAGGTGATCCAGGCGGTGGTGACCCCGCCGTCCTCGCTCGCTTCCTCGCCCTTGGCCACCGCCCAGCCCGTCGGCTTGGTGCTGGCCAGCGTCGCCTGCAGCATGTCGCGGATCTGGTCCTGGCCCTCCATCGTCTTCAGGTTCCAGGTGAAGGTGACGAGGTCGCGCCAGTAGCAATCGGCCTGGAAGCAGTTGACGGCGCTGTCGATGTCGCCGGCTTCCAGCGCCTTGCCGAACTTGTCGAGCAGCGCCTGCGCCTTGGTGGTGGGTGTCCTCTCGAGCATTTGTTCTCCTCCACTTTGCTAGAGTCCGGCATGAGCAGTAGCGGCGTGCCAATCGTGACGCTCATAAAGGGTTACAATGAAATCAACCTGTTAAGACGATATAGGCTTCGGTCGGCCGTGCCGGGTCGAGCCGATGAGTGTCGATGCAGCGCAGCCAGGATTGGACCACGATATCGACGCGAGACGATCGCACGCCGGACAGCACCTCTTCGATCTCGCGTATATGCTCCCGCTCGCCAGCCATGCGTCCTCCTCGCACGTCTTTTGCCCGCGCATAGTGGTGTGTCGGAGAGGCACGCTCAACTGTACTATGGTAGCTGTACGATGGGAGTGCGTCGGCGCCGTTCTCACAGACGGGTGAATTCGCACGGGACCCCATTGACGAGCCCGCGTTTTGGCCCTTATTGTCCGCGCCCATGAAAACGGCACTCATTCTCGTAGGCTGGCGCGTGGGCAAGGCGGTGTAACCGCCGGGCGAAAACCTCCCATGCGCATCCCACAGGCTCCCTCGGGGGCCTTTTTTATTGCCTTCAACCAACTTAACGAGCAGCAAATCGCCAGACGGCGGACAGTACGGGACCAGACCGATGAGCAACGGACAGAACGAGCGGCGCGAGATGACAGGCGCGGAGATGGTGGTGCAGGCGCTGAAGGACAACGGCGTCAAGCATGTCTTCGGCTATCCGGGCGGCGCGGTGCTTCCGATCTATGACGAGATTTTCCAGCAGGACGAGGTCGAGCACATTCTGGTCCGGCACGAACAGGGCGCCGGCCACGCGGCCGAAGGCTATGCGCGCTCGACCGGCAAGGCCGGCGTGCTTTTGGTGACGTCCGGCCCCGGCGCCACCAATGCGGTGACGCCGCTGCAGGACGCGCTGATGGATTCGATCCCGCTGGTCTGCCTGACCGGCCAGGTGCCAACCTCGCTGATCGGCTCCGACGCCTTCCAGGAATGCGACACGGTGGGCATTACGCGGCCCTGCACCAAGCACAACTGGCTGGTGAAGGACGTCAACCAGCTCGCCGCCACTATCCATGAGGCCTTCCATGTCGCGACGACGGGGCGTCCCGGCCCGGTCGTGGTCGATATCCCGAAGGACGTGCAGTTCGCCAAGGGCATCTACGTGCCGCCGCAGACGGCGCCGCGCACCAGTTACCAGCCGAAGGTCCAGGGCGACCTGGAAAAGGTGAAGGCCGCCGTGGAGCTGATGGCGGGCGCGAAGAGGCCGATCATCTATTCGGGCGGCGGCGTCATCAATTCCGGCCCGGAAGCCAGCCATCTGCTGCGCGAGCTGGTCGACCTCACCGGTTTCCCGATCACCTCGACGCTGATGGGGCTCGGCGCCTATCCGGCGTCCGGCAAGAACTGGGTCGGCATGCTCGGCATGCACGGCACCTACGAAGCCAATATGGCGATGCATGATTGCGACGTGATGATCTGCATCGGCGCGCGCTTCGACGACCGCATCACCGGCCGGCTCAGTGCGTTCTCGCCGAACTCGAAGAAGATCCACATCGACATCGATCCGTCCTCGATCAACAAGAACGTCCATGCCGATGTCGGAATCCTCGGCGATGTCGGCCGCGTGCTGGAGGATCTGGTGCGGCTGTGGCGGGCGACCGCCAAGGTCGACAAGAAGGCGCTCTATCCGTGGTGGGAGCAGATCGCGAAATGGCGGGCGCGGGACTCGCTCGCCTACAAGATGAACAACGACGTGATCATGCCGCAATACGCGATCCAGCGGCTCTACGAACTGACCAAAGATAAGGACACCTACATCACCACCGAGGTCGGCCAGCACCAGATGTGGGCGGCGCAGCATTATCATTTCGACAAGCCGAACCGTTGGATGACATCGGGCGGCCTGGGCACGATGGGCTACGGCCTGCCGGCGGCGCTCGGCGTGCAGATCGCGCACCCGGATGCGCTGGTCATCGACATCGCCGGCGACGCCTCGGTGCAGATGACCATGCAGGAGATGAGCTCGGCGGTGCAGTATGAGGCGCCGATCAAGATCTTCATCCTCAACAACCAGTATATGGGCATGGTGCGCCAATGGCAGCAGCTGCTGCACGGCAACCGGCTGTCGCATTCCTACACCGAAGCGATGCCCGACTTCGTCAAGCTGGCGGAAGCCTATGGCGGCCACGGCATACGTTGCGACAAGCCGGACGAGCTCGACGACGCGATCAAGGAGATGATCTCGGTCAAGAAGCCGGTGCTGTTCGACTGCCGCGTGGCGACCCTGGCCAACTGCTTCCCGATGATCCCGTCGGGCAAGGCGCATAACGAGATGCTCCTGCCCGACGAGGCGACCGACGAGGCGGTCGCCAACGCCATCGACGCCAAGGGCAGGGAACTGGTGTAGCAGCCATCAAGGCGGGGCTATCGAGAGAAAGCCGTGCGCAAACAGAGAATTAGCTCAAAAGTCTGAAATCGAGATTCACCTTATGAACGCACAGCACCTTCAACCGACCGGCTCCGCCTATTTCATCGCCAAGGAAACCGAGAAGCCGGAAACGCACACGCTTTCAGTGTTGGTCGACAACGAGCCGGGCGTGCTTGCCCGCGTCATCGGCCTGTTCTCCGGTCGCGGCTACAATATCGAGAGCCTTACCGTTTCCGAGACCGAGCATGAGAAGCATCTATCGCGCATCACCATCGTGACGCGCGGCACGCCGCATGTGATGGAGCAGATCAAGCATCAGCTCGAGCGCATCGTGCCGGTGCACCGGGTGGTCGACCTGACCGTCCGTTCGCAAGAGCTTGGCCAGGAGCGGCCCCTGGAACGGGAGCTCGCGCTGGTCAAGGTCGCCGGCACAGGCGACGCCCGGGTCGAGGCGCTTCGTCTCGCCGATGCTTTCCGCGCCTCGGTCATCGACGCCAACACCGAGCATTTCATCTTCGAGATCACCGGCAAGGGGTCCAAGCTCGACCAGTTCATTGCCATCATGAAGCCGCTCGGCCTAGTCGAGATCTGCCGCACCGGCGTCGCCGCGATGAACCGCGGCCCGCAGGGAATGTGATGACCGAGGACGCTTTTGTAACCAATTTTACGGCCGGCTTTTGCTCGTCGCGTTGTTTTTTTCTGCCTCCGCATCGACTGGAAAAAGCGAGAGAAATCGAGTGGATTGACCAATTTCATATCTATGTGATCGTCCGTGCCCGGCGGGTGAGATTGGTCCCCAGTTCGATAAAATTCGACGGCGCGAAAGTGACCTACACTGTGAAGGTTGGGCATGATTTCTCAGAAAAATTCCATGATTTCGGTTTCCCGGAAGATTGGGGAATAAAGGAATTTGAAGCGACAGATGGCGGTGGGCGAAACTTCAGAATGGTTTCGGATAAAGGGCCAACTGGCGGAGACTTTCCGATGCTTTGGATGCTTAATGGAAAATTCCCAGAAGCTCGAATCCATGAGGTCGTATATATTGGTCAGGCATACGGTGCCGACGGACAACGCAACGTGATTGACCGTTTGTTGAGACACGAAACGCTTCAGAGGATTGTGGCAGAAAATGCTGCGGATTCCCCGGACACCGACGTGTACGTCTATGGCTTTCAATATCAGGACAACAACCAAGTCTTCATAACTTTCGACGGGCGAGACAAGTCGTTAATTGGTGACGAGCGCGATCGAGAGCGACTCATGAAAGCGCTTGATAACCCCATCGGCGACAAAGAGATGACTCAAATTGTAGAGGCGGGCCTTATACGTTATTTTCAACCCATATATAACAAGAAATTCAAGGAAATATTCCCGAATAGTGAATATGGTTTTTTGTCAGACCTGAAACACTTCGAATATGAAGGGTTTATAGTGGAAATTGACACGGAAGATTTGCATACTCGCCTAAAGTCTTCCACTTTTCCGGCCGGAAGCCACCATACCGCGACATATCAAATTAAACCTGGGTTTAAGATAAAGGGTTGGCTTGGCTTTATGGGACTGTTGGAAGGAACCGGCCTTCACCCATCAAGTGGGCCCATGTTCTAATAACATGTCGCTCGACACATTCCTCGCCCTGTTGGTCTATGCCTTCGTGACTTCGATCACGCCGGGGCCGAACAACCTCATGCTGCTCGCTTCCGGCGTCAATTTCGGCATCGCCAGGACGGTTCCGCATATGCTGGGCATCAGCATCGGCTTTCTGGTCCTGCTGCTGGCCGTCGGCTTCGGGCTCGGCGCGGTGTTGACCGCGGTGCCGGCGCTGCATACGGCGCTGAAGATCGCCGGCGCCGTCTACCTGCTCTACCTCGCCTGGAAGATCGCCATGTCGCGCTCGATAAGCGACGGAAAAGGGGCGCAGGGCCGGCCGATGCGCTTCATCGACGCCGCCGCCTTCCAGTGGGTCAACCCCAAGGCATGGGTGATGGCGATCACCGCGATGGCCGTCTACACCAATGCCGATCACCCATTCATCTCGGTGGCGCTGATCTCGATCGCCTTCACCATCGTCAACCTGCCCAGCGTTTCGGTGTGGGCCGGCTTCGGCACGGCGCTGCGCGGCTTCCTGTCGGATCCGGTGCGGCTGAAATGGTTCAACATCGCCATGGGCGTGCTGCTGGCCGCGACGCTGTGGCCGATGCTCCGTTAGATATGCCGATATTCAGGTGAGGCCGGCTGCAAATGGCGGCTTCCTGCGCTTCCGGTGCTCACGTACGAAAAGTACGCTCCGCTCCGGTTCTCGGAATCCACCATTTTCGGCGCGGCCTGACCTGAATATCAACACATCTGATAGTCTTTGGATCGGTCGCAGAGGCGTCGCTGGCCTCGTTAGCCGGCTGCCTAGCCATTGTGCAGTGCACATTAAATCTTCGTAATGCCCCGTTTTGGCCCTTTTCCGCCAAAGCCTTGTCCTATCTACTCCACGAAAATCGCGGCACGAGGTCGTGAAGCGAGCTACAATGGACCACCGGTATCGGCGCGTCGGGTAGAAGGTTTATTTGTCGATGCGCGGAAAAATCGCCTTTGCAGTTGTTGCGGTCGCCTGCCTGGCGGGCGCCGGGCTCTATCTTTCGCCCACGACGTTGGCCAAGGTCCAGCAGCTGATTTCGGGCAAGCAGGCCAGCGTGGCCACCTCGGACAAGACGTCGAGCGGCGACAAAGCGGCCGGTGCCCCGGACAATGCGAAAGGTCCGCGTTCGGCCTCGATCGTCTCCGCCACCGCGACGACCGCCGATTTTCCGATCCGCCGCTATGCCATCGGCTTCGTCTCGTCACCGGAGGTGGTCAATATCAATGCCCGTGTCTCCAGCCAGATCGTGTCGATCGCGGTCAAGGACGGGCAGATGGTCAAGGCCGGCGATCTGCTCATTTCGCTCGATGACCGTGCGCTGAAGGCGCAGCTCGCCAAGGATCAGGCGCAGCTCACCAAGGACCAGGCGATGCTGGTGAGCGCCCAGGCCGATCTGCAGCGCGCCAAGGATCTCGTCGCCAAGCAGGCCGGCACGCAGCAGACCTACGATCAGGCGCTGGCGGCGCAGAAGGCTGCGGCCGCCACCATCGATGCCGACAAGGCGACCATCGATGCCGATACCGTGCAATTGAGCTATGCAACGATTACGGCGCCGATCTCGGGCCGGCTCGGCGCCATCAACGTCTCGGTCGGCGATCTCGTCACCACCAGCAACGGCAACTCGAGCAGCTCGACGCCGCTGGTCACCATCACGCAGATGGATCCGCTGCAGGTGAACTTCACGCTGCCCGAGAGCAATCTTGCCCTTTTGCATAAGGCGCTCGCCGACCCACAGCAAGGCGACGTGACGCTGACCAAGAATGGCGATCCCACGCCGATCGGCAAGGGCACGCTCGATTTCGTCGATTCCAGCGTCGATACGGCCTCCGGCACCATCGCCACGCGGGCGAGCATACCGAATCCGGATCTTTCGTTGTGGCCCGGGCAATATGTGAACGTGGTGCTCGAGGCCGGCATGATGCCGCAGATGACCTCGGTTCCGACGGTCGCGGTGCAGCCCAGCCAGAAAGGACCCTTCGTTTATGTGGTCAAGCCCGACAACACCGTCGAGATGCGGCCGGTGCAGGTGGCGCTGACGGAGGGCCAAAACAGCGCCATCAGCGATGGCCTCAAGAGCGGCGAGAAGGTCGTCGTCGAAGGCCAGACGCGGTTGAAAAACGGCGCGGCGGTGCATGAAGGCAAAGCCGCGGCCGGATCCGGCGGTCAGGCATCGCCCAAGGTCGCGGAGGCCGACAAGGCCAGCGGGGCGAGCCAATGATCTCCGAATTCTGCATCCGCAAGCCTGTCGCCACCCTTCTGATGTCATTCGCCCTCATTCTGGGCGGTATTTTTGCCTACAAGTTCTTGCCGGTTGCGGCGCTGCCCAGCGCCGAATTTCCGGTGGTCAACGTTTCGGCCAGCCTGCCCGGCGCTTCGCCCGAGACGATGGCGACGTCGGTGGCGACGCCGCTGATCAAGCAATTCGCGACCATCGCCGGCATCGATTCGATCTCGACCACCAATTCGCTCGGCCAGACCTCGATCGCCATCCAGTTCGTGCTCAACCGCGACATCGATGCCGCCGCCGCCGACGTGCAGGCAGCGATCGCGCGAACGCAAAAATCGCTGCCCCCGGAAATGACCTCGCCGCCAAGCTATCGCAAGGTCAATCCCGCCGATGCGCCGATCCTCCTGATGTCGTTGGTGAGCGACACGGTCCCACTGACGGATCTCGACGCCTTCGCGGAAAACGTCATCTCGCCTTCGCTGTCGACCATCGACGGCGTTGCGCAGGTCTCGATCTTCGGGCAGCAGAAATATGCCGTGCGCATCCAGATCGATCCGACCGCGCTCGCCGCGCGCGGCATCTCGATCGATCAGCTGCAGGCTGCGATCACCTCGGCCAACAGCAACACCCCGCTCGGCGTGCTGCAGAACAACAAGCAGCAGCTGACGATTACCGCCAACACGCAGCTCACCGACGCCGCCGGCTTCTCCAACCTCATCATCGCCACCAAGAACGGCCGTCCGGTGCGGCTGGGCGACGTGACGCGCGTCGTCGATTCCGTGCAGACCACGACGACGGCGAGCTGGTATGACGGCACGCGCGCGATCATCATGGCCGTGCAGCGCCAGCCCGACGCCAATACCGTCGACGTCGTCGACAAAGTCAAGGCGATGCTGCCGTCCTTCCAGGAGCAGATGCCGGCCGCCGCCCAGATCAAGCTGCTCAACGACCGCTCGACATCGATCCGCCAGGCGGTCGACGACGTTCAGTTCACGCTGCTCTTGACCATCGCGCTGGTGGTGCTGGTGATCTTCGTGTTCCTGCGCCGGGTGACGGCGACGATCATCCCGGCGGTGGCGGTGCCGATCTCGCTGATCGCCACGCTTGGCGCGATGTTCCTGTTCGGCTTTTCGATCGACAACATCTCGCTGATGGGATTGACCTTAGCCGTCGGCCTTGTCGTCGACGACGCCATCGTCATGCTGGAAAACATCTTCCGTCATATGGAAGAAGATGGGCTGCCGGCTTTCGACGCGGCGCTGAAGGGCGCGCGCGAAATCGGCTTCACCATCATCTCGATCTCGATCTCGCTGGTGGCGGTGTTCATACCGGTGCTTCTGATGGGCGGCGTCATCGGCCGCATCTTCAACGAATTCGCGGTCGTGGTGACCGTCGCCATCCTGGCCTCGATGTTCGTGTCGCTGACTCTGACGCCGATGCTCTGCTCGCGCCTGTTGTCGGTGACCAAGGCCGATCGCGAAAAGCACGCCCCCGGTCATAAGCCGGACCTCATCACGCGCGGCTACGACCGGATCCTGGGCTTCTGCCTGCGAAATACTTTCCTGGTGTTCCTCGTCTTCATCGCGACCGCCGCGGCGTCGGTGTGGGTGATCCAGGTCTCGCCGAAGGGATTCTTTCCCCAGGAGGATATCGGCCAGATATCGGTGACCACGATCGCGCGTCAGGACATCTCGTTCGATGCCATGGCGAAGCTGCAAGGGCAGGTGGCAAGCGTGTTCTCGAAGTCGCCCTATGTCGACCATGTGGCCTGGTCGGCGGGCAGCGGCAACAACGCGCTCAACCAGGGCCAGCTCTTCGTCCAGCTCAAGGGCAAGGATCAGCGGCCCAATATCGAGAAGGTGCTTTCGGATCTGAGACACCAGCTGGCCGGCGTGGCGGGCATCGAGACGTACATGCAGCCGGTGCAGAACCTGCGGCTCGGCTCGCGGTCGTCGGCCAGCGCCTATCAGCTCGTGGTGCAGGGCCTGGATACCCGCCAGACCGACATCTGGGCGCAGAAGCTGAACGACGCGATGGCGGCGGACCATACGATGTTCACCGACGTCACCAGCGACCTGCAGAACAACGCATTGCAGGCCTCGCTGGTGATCGACCGCGACAAGGCCGCCCAGCTCGGCATCGACACCGACACGCTGCGTTCCGCCCTCTATGGCGGCTTCGGCACCGACCAGGTTTCGACGATCTTCGGTTCGGCCGACAGCTATGAGGTCATCACCGAGCTCGATCCCAAGATCGAATGGTCGCCCGAGCGGATGCTCGCCATCCAGATGCGGACGGCGAGCGGCAGCCTTGTGCCTCTCGGCGCCTTCGCGCATGTCGATCGCACGGCCGGCGCGCTGACGGTCAATCAGCTTGGCCAGCTTCCGGCGGTGACGATCTCCTACAACCTGCCGCAGGGCGTGTCGCTCGGTGACACGGTGACCCGCATCGACCAGCTCAAAGACCAGATCGGCATGCCGAAGGAGATCTCGACCAGCTTTGCCGGCACGGCCAAGACCTTCCAGGATTCGCTGGCCAACCAAGGCCTGCTGATCGGCGGCGCGATCCTGACGATCTATATCGTGCTCGGCATGCTCTATGAGAGCTTCATCCACCCGCTCACCATTCTCACCGGCCTGCCGTCGGCGGTGCTCGGCGCGGTGGTGGCGCTGCGCTTCGCCGGCATGGATCTGTCGGTGATCGCGGTGATCGGCATCCTGATGCTGATCGGCATCGTCAAGAAGAACGGCATCATGATGGTCGATGTCGCGCTGGAGCTCAGGCGACAAGGCATGTCGGCGAAGGACTCCATTCACAAAGCCTGCCTGATGCGCTTCCGGCCGATCATGATGACGACGCTGGCCGCGTTGATGGGCACATTCCCGATCGCGCTCGGCACCGGCGCCAGCGCCGAGCTTCGGCAGCCGCTCGGTGTCGCGGTGGTCGGCGGTCTGCTCGCCTCGCAGGCGCTGACGCTGTTCGTGACGCCGGTGATCTACGTCTATTTCGAGAATTTCTCCGGCTGGCTGCTCGGCTTCTCGTCGAGGAAGAGCCGGCCGGCGCTGCATGTGGTGGAAAGCGGCGAGCAACGCTCGCTGTTCGATGGCGAACCCGAGCCGCAGAAGACGGCGGCCGAGTAGATCGCTCCGGCTGGCCCAAGCCGCGGCGCTTGCGGCCGGCCGCAACCGATCCTAGTCTGTGGCCATGTCCCATGATCATGACCACGACAACGAGCTCGATCCGTTCGCGGCGCGCGTGCGCGCGCTGGAGACGATCCTGACCCAAAAGGGCCTGATTGACCCTGCTGCCATCGACGTCATCGTCGACACCTATGAGACGAAGATCGGCCCGCGCAATGGCGCGCGGGTGGTGGCGAAGGCCTGGAACGATCCTGACTATGCCGAATGGCTCAAGCGCGACGCCACGGCCGCGATCGCCTCGCTGGGCTACACCGGCCGCCAGGGCGAGCACATGCAGGCCGTGTTCAACACCGATGAGACGCACAATCTCGTCGTCTGCACGCTCTGCTCCTGTTATCCGTGGTCGGTGCTCGGCCTGCCGCCGGTCTGGTACAAGGCGCCGCCTTACCGCTCGCGGGCGGTGATCGATCCGCGCGGCGTGCTGGAGGAGTTCGGGCTGACACTGCCGGCGGAAAAGAAAATCCGCGTCTGGGATTCGACGGCCGAGCTTCGCTACCTGGTGGTGCCGATGCGTCCCAAGGGGACCGAGGGCTGGAGCGAAGAGCAGCTCGCCGAACTGGTCAGCCGCGACGCGATGATCGGCACCGCGCTTGCCAGAAAGCCGGAAGGGGAACCGGCATGAACGGGCCGCAGGATCTCGGCGGGCAGATGGGTTTTGGGCCGGTCGCGCCGGAAAAGGACGAGCCTTATTTCCACGCTGCATGGGAAAGACGGGCGCTCGGCGTGACACTCACCGCCGGGTCCATGGGCGCCTGGAACATCGACGAGAGCCGGCATGCGCGGGAATCGCTGCACCCCGCCGACTATTATTCCTCGAGCTACTACCAGGTATGGATCAAGGCGCTGGAAACGCTCCTGAAACGCCACGGCTTCGTCACCGAGCGCGACCTTGCCGCCGGCAAGGCCGTCGATGCCGCCGCGACGCCGAAGAGAGTGCTGAAGGCGGCGGATGTACCGGCGGTGCTAGCCAAGGGCGGGCCGTGCGACCGGCCAGTCGCCACGCCGGCGCGTTTTCGGGCGGGCGATCGGGTGCGCACCAAGAATTTCAACCCGACCGGCCATACGCGCCTGCCGCGCTATGCGCGCGGCAAAAGCGGGACGATCGAGGCGGTGCGCGACGGCTTCGTCTTCCCCGACACCAACGCACACGGCAAGGGTGAAAACCCGCAACGGGTCTACACCGTGGTCTTCGACGGGCCCGAAATCTGGGGCGAGCGCGCCGACCCGACGCTCAGCGTCTCGATCGATGCCTGGGAGAGCTATCTTGAGCCGGCATGAAGGCGCGTTGCCGGCCGGTTTCGATGAGCCGGTCTTCGCCGAGCCGTGGCAGGCCGAAGCCTTCGCCCTGACGGTTGCGCTGCACGACAAGGGCCTGTTCTCGTGGAGCGAGTGGGCGGAGGCGCTTTCGGCCGAGGTGAAGCAGCCAGGCACGGCAACGGACGGTCACGACTACTGCGAACATTGGTTGGCGGCGCTGGAGAAGCTTTTGTCCAGGAAGGGTGTCGCCGGCAAGGGCGAGGTGGATGAACTGGCCGCCGCCTGGGAACGCGCCGCGCACGCCACACCGCATGGCAAGCCGATCCTGCTGGAGAACGATCCGGGCGCAGGGCGATAGATCGTCTTTGTTCTCTTTACGTTCCGGTTTGTGGCTGATAGCCTGAGTTGTCGAGGCTGGCGCTCGCAGCCGGCAACGGCCGATATGGCGGCCAATCTTGTCTTTCGTCAGCGAATCCGGTCTGTCGCACTGATGGAATTTTCTCCCCAGCAGGATGAGGCTCTGAAGGCGGTCGGGCGTTGGCTCAAAGAGGGCCGGCCGCAGGTGTTTCGGCTGTTCGGCTATGCCGGCACCGGCAAGACGACGCTGGCGCGCTATTTCGCCGAGCATGTCGACGGCCAGGTGCAGTTCGCCGCCTTCACCGGCAAGGCGGCGCAGGTGCTGCGCTCGAAAGGGGCGACCAACGCCCGCACCATCCATTCGCTGATCTACAGGCCGAAAGGTGAGGAATCGGTCGAGGACGAGGTGACCGGCAAGACATCGATGTCGCCGACCTTCTCGCTCAACCGGCAAAGCCCGATTTCGCGCGCCAAGCTCGTCGTCATCGACGAATGCTCGATGGTCGACGAGCAGCTCGGGCGCGACCTGCAGAGTTTCGGCACGCCGATCCTGGTGCTCGGCGATCCGGCGCAGCTGCCGCCGATTTCGGGCGGCGGCTTCTTCACCGAGCACGAACCCGATGTGCTGTTGACGGAAATCCACCGCCAGGCGCGGGACAATCCGATCATCCGGCTGGCGCTCGACGTGCGCGAGGGCCGCGAATTCATGCATGGCGACTACGGCACGGCGCAGGTGATCGGCAGGGAAGCAGTCAACCAGGAACTGGTGCTCAAGGCCGACCAGGTGCTGGTCGGCACCAACCGCACGCGCCGGCGCTACAATCAAAGGCTGCGCGAGCTGAAGGGTTTCAACGCCGATTTCCCGCAAGCCGGCGACAAGCTGGTCTGCCTGCGCAACGACCCGGCCAAAGGGCTGCTCAACGGTTCGTTGTGGAAGGTGATGACCTCGTCGCGCGAGACGGTGAAGCCTGGCATCAACCTTCTGGTCTCGCCGGAAGAGGACGACCCCGACCGCGGCGTCGCCAAGATCAAGCTGCTCAAGGCGGCGTTCGAGGATCCGGATGCCGAAATCCCCTGGCAGCAGAAGAAGCGCTTCGACGATTTCGACTATGGTTACGCTTTGACCGTGCACAAGGCGCAGGGCTCGCAGTGGAACGACGTGGTGCTGTTCGACGAGAGTTGGGCGTTCAAGGAAACCAGGCAGCGCTGGCTCTATACCGCAATCACCCGTGCCGTCGAGCGGCTGACAGTGGTGCGCTGACGCTTGCGAATGTCATATCGGCCTTGCGCCAAGCCACTGCCAGGCGGCTTGCTCGTCATCGACATCGAAGCGCCTGAATTCGAAAGGCAGCGTCTTCGGGAACACGCCGGCTACGAGGGAGGCCCAACTCGGCTCGCCGATGACGGCGCAGCGCACGACATGTTCCATCGCGTCGGCGACTCCCTGCCGGAGCGTGTCCTTCGAAATGTTGGCCCAGTCGACGCTTTCCTCGTCGGTTAGCCTGACCAGCACGTCGATCCTCGGATGCAGCGCGTAGGCGGCCTCCAGCAGGCCGAACAGGTTTTCCGCATCGGCCGGTGAGACATCGCCGACGACGTCGATGGCGAAAAGCGCGTCGCGGTTGGTCTCGATGCGGCGGATCGCCGGCACGGCTTCGAGAAAATTCACTGGTAAATCCTTGCGCTCGAGCAATTCCAAGAAAAGTACGACGCGGTTTTCCGTCCGGAATTGCGTTGAAACAGAGAGGTTTAGCCTCCAACTATCCCCTGGAACACGCGAAACCCTCTATCTGTTCCCGTTAAAGGCGGTATAGATGCCCGCCGATCCACTGGACCCCAGCTCATGCCTGCTAAGCTTTCGGTCAATCTCAACGCCATCGCCGTGCTGCGCAACCGACGTGACCTGCCATGGCCGAGCATCACCGGACTTGGCCGCATTGCGCTTGCCGCCGGCGCGCATGGGCTGACGGTGCATCCGAGGCCCGACGGGCGGCACACCAGGCATTCCGACCTGCCGGAGATCAGGGCGCTGATCGACGACGAGTTTCCGGGCGCGGAGTTCAACATCGAGGGCTATCCGACCGAGGATTTCCTGGCGCTTGTCGAAAAGAACCAGCCCGAGCAAGTGACGCTGGTGCCGGACGACCCGGCGCAGGCGACTTCCGACCATGGCTGGAACTTCGTCGCCCAGGCGGCGTTCCTCACTCCAATCGTCAAGCGGTTGAAGAAAGGCGGCTTCCGCGTGTCGCTGTTCTCCGACGCGGATCCGGACGGGGTCAACGCGGCTCGCGACACCGGCGCCGACCGCATCGAGCTCTATACCGGGCCATATGGAGGTTTCCATTCCGATTCCGCAAAGGCGGCGAAAGAACTGGAAAGACTGGGAAAAACCGCCGATGCCGCACTCAAGGCCGGGCTCGGCGTCAATGCCGGCCACGATCTGACCGTGAAAAACCTGCCGGCATTGGCCAAACGCATCCCGGCATTGGCCGAAGTATCGATCGGACATGGGTTGACAGCGGATGCGCTCGAGTATGGCATGGCCGGCACGGTCGGGCGGTTCTTGAAGGCCTGCGGATGGTAGGGCGCCTTGCGTAGTTTCGGCAGTCTTGGTGCGTCCCGCGCGTTGCGGCGAGCTCGGAGCGTGACGAATCCGGTGAAGTGGGGTTCATAGTGCTAGCCAACGCCGGCGAAACGGAATCTCTCGAACGCTCGGGCCATGCCGAAACCGAACGGCAGCACAGCACCAAGGTGCTCATGCTTGGCGCGCTGGGCGTCGTCTATGGCGACATCGGCACGAGCCCGATCTACGCCTTCCGCGAGGCGCTGCATGCCTCGTCGAGCTCGGTCGCCCGCCACGATGTGCTCGGCGTGCTGTCGCTGATCGTCTGGGCACTCACCATCATCGTCACGATCAAATATGTCGCCTTCGTGCTAAGGGCCGACAACAAGGGCGAGGGCGGCACGCTGTCGCTGATGTCGCTGGCGCGCAGCGCCTACCCGCCTGGTTCACGCCTTATCCTGGTGATCGGCCTTTGCGGGGCAGCGCTGTTCTTCGGTGATTCGATCATCACGCCGGCGATCTCGGTGCTGTCGGCGGTAGAAGGCCTGGAAGTCGTCACGCCGGCGTTGGATGCCTATGTGGTGCCGATCACCCTGGTCATCCTGGCCGTGCTTTTCGCGGTGCAGCGCTTCGGCACCGGCAAGGTGGCGGCGGTGTTCGGGCCCGTGACTGCGACGTGGTTCGTGGCGATCGGCGCGGCCGGCGTCTATCATATCGTCGACGACCCGTCCGTTTTCCTGGCGATCAATCCCTATTACGCGATCTACTACCTGGCCACCACGCCGACAGGCGCGTTCGTCACCGTGGGCGCCGTGTTCCTGGCGGTCACCGGCGCCGAGGCGCTCTATGTCGACCTTGGCCATTTCGGCCGCAAGCCCATCGTGATGGCCTGGTTCGCAATCGTCTTTCCTTGCCTGCTCTTGAATTATTTCGGGCAGGGCGCCTTCGTGCTCTCGCATGGCGGCAAGCCCACCAACCCATTCTTCCAGATGCTGCCCGGATGGGCGCTGATGCCGATGGTCGGGCTGGCGACGGCGGCCACGGTCATCGCCAGCCAGGCTGTCATTTCCGGCGCCTTCTCGCTGACAAGGCAGGCGGTGCAGCTCAACCTTCTGCCCCGCATCGAGGTGCAGCACACCTCCGAGATGCAGAGCGGCCAGATCTACATGCCGAGGGTCAACCTTCTGGTCGCGCTCGGCGTGATGCTTCTGGTCGTGGGCTTCGGCAGCTCGAGCGCGCTTGCCTCCGCTTACGGCATTTCGGTGACCGGAGAGATGCTGATGACGACGATCCTGCTGTTCGTGGTGATGCGCTGGCTCTGGAAATGGCAGGTTGCGGCCGCACTGGCGTTGGCATTGCTGTTCGGCGTCATCGATCTCGGCTTCTTCTCGGCCAATGTGGTCAAGATCGTCGAGGGCGGCTGGGTGTCGATCACGGTTGCCTCGATCATGGGGCTGATCATGTGGACCTGGATCCGCGGCAGCCGCTATTTGTTCGACAAGACCCGCCGCAACGAAATCCCGCTCGATTTCCTGGCGGCGAACCTGTTGAAGAAGAAGCCGCAGCTGGTCTCGGGCACCGCTGTGTTCCTGACCAGCGATCCGCTGAGCGCGCCGACGGCGCTGATGCACAGCCTGAAGCATTACAAGGTGCTGCATGAAAAGAACGTCATCCTGTCGGTGGTGACGGCGCCGCAGCCGGTTGTGCCCGACAGCGAGCGCGTCAAGCTGGAAACCGTCAACGAGCTGTTCATGCGCGTGACGCTGACTTTCGGCTATATGGAGCAGCCCAACATTCCGCGCGCCTTGGCCATCTGCCGCAAGCAGGGTTGGAAGTTCGACATCATGACGACATCCTTCTTCCTGTCGCGGCGCTCATTGAAGGCCTCACCCAATTCCGGCATGCCGGTCTGGCAGGACCGGCTGTTCATCGGCCTGGCGCGAACGGCCGCGGACGCGACGGAGTACTTCCAGATCCCTACCGGACGCGTGGTCGAAATCGGTACTCAGGTCGCAATCTGACGAGACCGATTTCGCCGGACGAAGAGGTCCGGCCGTTCCGTAAAACTTGAAGCCGTGCGTCGGCGGCATGGGAGCCCTTACGTCAGGGCACTTGATATTGCACTGCAGCAAGCGTAGAGCACCGCGCGTTTTATCGGAGTGTCGTCCATGGCCCTTGCCAATGGTAGTGCAGACGCAGAGCCCGTCGACCAATCGAGCCACGCGGAAATCGAGCAGCACAGCACCAAGGTTCTCATGCTTGGCGCACTGGGCATCGTCTATGGCGATATCGGCACCAGCCCGATCTACGCGTTTCGCGAAGCGTTGGTGGCGTCCTCGCGCGGCGCGGCCGCCGATCGCGGCGACATTCTGGGCGTGCTGTCCTTGATCATCTGGTCGCTGACGATCATCGTCACGATCAAATACATCATGTTCGTCCTGCGTGCCGACAACCGCGGCGAGGGCGGCGTGCTGTCGCTGATGGCGCTTGCGCGCAGCAGTTTTTCGAGCCGCTCGGCAATCATCCTTGCGGTCGGCATTGCCGGAGCGTCGCTGTTTTTCGGCGACGCCGTCATCACGCCGGCCATCTCGGTGCTGTCGGCGGTCGAAGGCATGAATGTCGTCACGCCGGCCTTCCAGCCCTATGTCGTTCCACTGACCCTGCTCATCCTCGCCATCCTGTTTGCCGTGCAACGGTTCGGCACGGGCGGCGTGGCCATGATCTTCGGTCCGATCACGGCCGTCTGGTTCCTGGCAATAGGTCTTTCCGGGCTGAACCACATCATTGCCGATCCGGAGATACTGTGGGCGATCAGCCCGCATTACATTGTTGCCTTCCTGATCCACTCGCCCGACGTCGCCTTCGTCACCATCGGCGCGATCTTCCTGGCGGTCACCGGCGCCGAGGCGCTTTATGCCGACCTTGGCCATTTCGGCCGCAAGCCGATCGTGCTGGCGTGGCTGGCGATCGTCTTTCCCTGCCTGCTCCTGAACTATGCCGGGCAGGGCGCCTATGTGCTCGCCAAGGGCGGCATGGTCGGCCATCCGTTCTTCGAAATGAACGAGGGCTGGGCGCTCGTCCCGATGGTGGTGCTGGCGACGGCGGCGACCGTCATCGCCAGCCAGGCGGTCATCTCCGGCGCCTATTCGCTGACGCGGCAGGCGGTGCAGCTCAACATGCTGCCGCGGCTCGAAATCCTGCATACGTCGGAAAAGCAGTCCGGCCAGGTTTATATGCCGCGTGTCAACATGCTGCTGGCGCTGGTGGTGATGCTGCTGGTGGTTGGCTTCGGCGAGTCCAGCAAGCTCGCCTCAGCCTATGGCATTTCGGTCACCGGCAACATGCTGGTGACGACCGTGCTCCTTTTCGTGGTCATGGCCCGCATCTGGAAATGGCCGCTGTGGCGAGCCGTGGTGCTGACCGTGCTGTTTGCTTTCATCGACATCGGCTTCTTCGCCTCCAACATCGTCAAGGTGTTCGAGGGCGGTTGGGCCTCGCTCGCGGTCGCCTTCGCCATCATCCTCGGCATGTGGACCTGGGTGCGCGGCAGCCGCTATCTGTTCGACAAGACCCGCCGCAACGAAATCCCGCTCGATTTCCTGGCGGCGAACCTGTTGAAGAAGAAGCCGCAGCTGGTCTCGGGCACCGCTGTGTTCCTGACCAGCGATCCGCTGAGCGCGCCGACGGCGCTGATGCACAGCCTGAAGCATTACAAGGTGCTGCACGAAAAGAACGTCATCCTGTCGGTGGTGACGGCGCCGCAGCCGGTTGTGCCCGACAGCGAGCGCGTCAAGCTGGAAACCGTCAACGAGCTTTTCATGCGCGTGACGCTGACTTTCGGCTATATGGAGCAGCCCAACATTCCGCGCGCCTTGGCTATCTGCCGCAAGCAGGGATGGAAGTTCGACATCATGACGACATCCTTCTTCCTGTCGCGGCGCTCATTGAAGGCCTCACCCAATTCCGGCATGCCGGTCTGGCAGGACCGGCTGTTCATCGGCCTGGCGCGAACGGCCGCGGACGCGACGGAGTACTTCCAGATCCCTACCGGACGCGTGGTCGAAATCGGTACGCAGGTCGCTATCTGACAGGTTGGCGGAGCAGTGCCGAGGCAGGCGGGCGCTTGCTCGGCTGGCGCCGCGATCGCGGGAAGACGCGCTTGTCGCGACCGATGAATGCTCAAGAAATCGAAGTGAAGCGCGCCCGGGGGAACGATCTCCCAGGCGCGCCAGACTTCAGCCGAGCAGGGCCGTCTTATTCGCTTCGAGGAACTGCTTCAGCGTCCGCGGCTTGCGGCCCGAGAGTCTTTCGACGGCATCGGTCACCTCGCCTATGCGGCCGGCGCGGGTGTTGACGTCGAAGGAGACGATGATGCGGGCGAAATCCTCGGGAACGCCTGCCGCCTTGACGCCTTCGGTCAGCGCCTCGTCCGGCAGTTGGATGACCTCCAGCGGCTTGCCGGTCACCTCGCTTACCAGCGCTGCAATTTCGTTCGTGGTGTAGGCCTGCGGGCCGGTCAGCGTGTAGATGTGGCTTTCCTTGGAGCCGGATGCGAGGCCGGCGGCGATGGCGGCCGCCATATCGTCGCGCGCGCCGTGGGCGACGCGCCCGTCGGCGGCCGACGTGTACCACTTGCCCGAGGAAATGGCATGCGGCAGCGACATGAACAGGTTCTCCTGATACCAGCCGTTGCGGAAGATGGTGTAGGGGATGCCGCTTGCCTTGATCGCCTGCTCGGTGCCGTAGTGGTCGCCGGCAAACAGCACCGGCGAGCCCGGCTCGGGATTTGGCATCGAGGTGTACAGCAGGTGCGAGACGCCTGCTGTCTTGGCCGCCGCCACCGCTGCCTGATGTTGTTTCAAACGCCGGTCGCTTTTCAGGTCAAGCTCGCCGGTCGAGATGATAAGCACCCGGTCGGCGCCCCTGAACGCTTCTTCCAGTGAAGCCATATCGTCGAAGTCGGCGGCTCTAACAGCGATGCCCCGCGCAGCCAGATCGGCGAGGTTTTCGGGGTTACGCGTGGTGGCGATGATGTTGGCTGGCGCAATTTTCTGCGCTTCGAGCAAGTGATTGATGACGGCGCGGCCAAGCTGGCCGGAGGCGCCGGTGACGAGAAGGGTTTCGGTCATGGGAGGTTCCTGAAAATTGCGTCGGAGGGCGGATCGATTGGTAGTCTCAAAAAGAGACCAGCACTAAAATAGGAATTGACCCCAAGCCGTAAAGAAGGCATTTTTTCGGGAGGTAGGCACAGCCAGGGAACCACTCTGGCCGGCCGAATTCGATCAGCGGATGTCGCCATGGACAGCAAGATCTTCAACCTGAAAGCCAAGCTCGAGCTCTATAAGGCCATGACGAACGGCGGCAATTTCGCAGACTGCCCGGTCCGTGACGTCATCCAGGGCATCAGCGGTAAATGGAGTTCGTTGCTGGTCATGGCACTGGCAGAAAAACCCTACCGATTCGGCGAGTTGCGGCGGCTGGTTCCCGACATCTCCCAGCGCATGCTGACGCAGACGCTCTATGACCTGCAGCGCGACGGCTATGTGCATCGCGAAGTGTTCCCGACCAAGCCGCCAAGCGTCGAATACAGCTTGACCGATCTTGGGCGCTCGATGTTCCTGCCTCTGCAACAGCTCGTTCAATGGGCCGAACTCAATCATGACGCGGTGCGCGGTGCGCGCGCCGCCTTCGACGCCGCCCAAGGCTGATCTCTCGATACAAGCGTCAAAGCGCCCGATTGATCCGGTGCGTTCCAAGCGGGATTGTCCCCGCAGGGGTCGGGTTGGGGGGCCGATGGGCAAGTCTTACGAGATCGCGATTGCCGGGGCGGGGCCGGCCGGGCTGGCGGCAGCGCTTTACCTCAAGCGAGCCGGGCACAAGGTCACTATTTTCGAGCGCTTCGACGCGCCGAAGCCGGTCGGCTCCGGCCTCATCCTGCAGCCAACCGGGCTGACCGTGCTCGCCGATCTCGGCCTGCTCGACGAGATCCTTTCGCTTGGCAGCCGCATCGAACGGCTGCACGGCACCGACGCCAGGAGCGGGCGCACCGTGCTTGAGGTCCGCTACGACGCGCGGCGCGGCCGCCGCTTCGGCCTCGCGATCCACCGGGCGGCGCTGTTCGGCGTGCTCTTCCGCGCTGCCTTGCGCGAAGCGATCGCCATCGAAACCAATGTCGAGGTCGAGACCCTGGAGACGGCCGAGCGCGCGACGCTGGTCTGCAGCAACGGCAGACGGCTCGGACCGTTCGACCTCATTGTCGATGCCAGCGGCGCGCGCTCGAAACTGCGACCGTATCTCGGCGACAACGCCATGCCGCGACCGCTCGCCTATGGCGCATTCTGGGCGTCGCTCGGTTGGCGGGACGGCTTTGACAGAAGCGCGCTGCTGCAGCGCTACGACAAGGCAAGCATAATGGTCGGGGTGCTGCCCATCGGCCGGCCCGAGCCTGGCGCGCAGGACATGGCGGCCTTCTTCTGGAGCCTCAAGCCGGACGATACCGAACGGCTAAAGGCCGAGGGGCTCGAAGCATGGAAGGCGCGCGTGGTTTCGGTCTGGCCGGAGTGCGAGGCCTTCACCGGCCAGATCGACAGTTTCGAGCAGCTCTCGCTCGCCCGTTACGGTCATCACACGATGAGGCGGCCGGCCGGCCGGCGGCTTGCCGTCATCGGCGACGCCGCGCATTCGACCAGCCCGCAACTCGGGCAAGGCGCGAACATGGCGCTGCTCGACGCCGCCGCGCTCAGCCATGCGCTGGCGAAGGCGGACGGCATCGATGAAGCGCTGGCGGCCTATGCAAGCGCGCGCCGTTGGCATGTGCGCGTCTTCCAGGCGCTGTCGCTGTCGCTGACGCCGTTCTACCAATCAGACTCCGCAGCCTTGCCCTTTGTCCGTGACCGCATGGTGGCGGCACTGGCGAGAATCCCGCCGGGACCGCAATTCCTTGCCGCCATGGTCGCGGGAACCGTGGTCGACCCGTTCAGGCGGATAGGGCTTGCGGAGTTGCAATGGCCTGCAGCCGGATGATCTCGGACAGGTAAGATCCCTTTGCCCGAAGGAAGGCATGCAGCCGCTGCGGGTAATCCGCGCCGACTGCCTCCTTCACCGATTTCCGTTTGCTCAAGGCTGTCCGCCATGCCTGGGCGAGCGGCTTGCCGTCGAGAATGCCGAAATCGCCGATGCTGTCGAACGTGTCGAAGTAGCGGAAGACCGGTCCGTAGACGGCGTCGACCAGCGAGAAGCGCTCGCCGGCGAACCACCGGCCGCTTTGCCTTGCGGACAGTTCCGCCTCCACACGCGCGAACATCCCGGACAAGCCGCTGCTTTCATGGAGGAAAGCGGCTTCGTCGGCAGCGGAATAGAAGCGGCCGATGGCATTGAGGATGGCCGAGCCGAATTCGATCCAGGCGCGATGCCTGGCTCGCGCCAGCGGGTCGGCCGGGTGCAAGGGATTGGCTTCGGTCTCCTCTAGGAATTCGAGGATGACGGCGGATTCGAAAATCACCTCCTGCGAATGGTCGTGCCGGACGCTGAGCAGCGGCACCTTGCCGAGCGGCGAAATGGCCCTGAACCAATCCGGCTTGTCGGAAAGATCGACATAGACGCGCTCGAACGGCACGCCTTTTTCGGCGAGTGAGATGGCCGCGCGCTGGACGTACGGGCACAAATGATGGCTGACGAGGGTGAGGCTGGCGGTCATCTCACTCGCCCCAGACATAGTTGAGCGCGCCGTCTTCGACGCGGGTCGACAAGAACATCAGGCGGGAACCCTTCGGCGCCGGCCCTTCGAGACGCTCGCCGTTATCCATGCCGAACTTCGCGCCATGCCATTGGCAGACAAGTGAACCGTCCTTGCAGTCTAGCGGTCCGCCGAAATGCAGGCAGACATTGGCCGCGGCGCGGATGCGCTCGCCGCTGCGCCAGACATGGACCTCGCGGCCGAAGAAGGGCGCGATTAGGCTGCCGGTTTGCGGAATATCGGCGATCTTGCAGATTTCATGTTTCATCGGAGAACTCCTTGTCGATGCAATTGCATTTATATGAATGCATTTGCATCGATCGTCAAGCTTGATGCAGTTGCATCTATCCTCTAGGCTGCGCCGATGACGAAGAAATCGCCATCACCCGAAGCCATCGCCGCCTGGGCGCGCCTGGTGCGCGTCTCGCGCCAACTTGTCGAAAGGACCGAGGACGCGCTGAAAGCCAGCGGCCTGCCGCCGCTCGCCTGGTATGACGTGCTGCATGAGCTTGCAGAGGCAGGCGAGGGCGGATTAAGGCCGTTCGAGCTGATCGATCGCATCCTGTTGGCGCAGTATAGCGTCTCAAGGCTGCTGGCCCGGCTGGAAGTGGACGGCCTGATCGAGAAGCTGCCCGTCTCGGATGACGGCCGCGGGCAGACCGTTCGCATCACGGCAAGCGGCCGGGAGATGCGCCGCCGCATCTGGGCGATCTATGGCGCTTCTATTGCTGACCAAATTGGCGACCGGCTTTCAGCCCAGGACCTGAAGACATTGGCCAGCCTGCTCGGACGGTTGCGTGATCCGCCGGCCAGCGAGTAGCTGGCGAGCCTTTCGCCGGTTCGCCGGTCATTTTTCTCAGCAGCCCCTTGCATCGGAAACCGGAATGCGCAATAAGCCGAACCGTAACGTACGGTACGCCTGTGAGCGACCGGAAAAGCGGGACAGAACGTGCTGCAGGCAGGCGCCGACATCGATAAGAGCGAAACGCTGACCGAGCGCCAGCAGGCGGTTCTGGATGCGGCGCTTCGCCTGTTAGTCGAGGAGGGCGACAACCTCACCATGACCGCGGTGGCGCGGCGGGCCAGCTGTTCCAAGGAAACGCTCTACAAATGGTTCGGCGACCGCGACGGCCTGCTGACGGCGACGGTGCAGTGGCAGGCCTCCAAGGTGCGTGTGACACCGGTCGACCGCAAGGGGCTCGACCTCGCGTCGCTGACGGCAAGCCTCGAACGCTTCGCCTCCGACTGGCTCAAGGTGATCTCCAGCGATACGTCGATCGCGCTCAACCGTGTGGCGGTCGGCCATGCCGGCTCCGGGAAAGATGACCTCGGCGCCATCGTGCTGCAGAATGGCCGCTTCGCGCTTGCCAGGCGGCTGAAGCCGGTGCTTGAAGCCGGCCGGCAGGCAGGGCTGCTCGATTTCGAGGACGCCGAGACGGCGTTCCGGACCTTTTTCGGCCTGGTCGGCCGCGATGTGCAGATCCGTCTGCTGCTCGGCGACCGGGTGGAATTGACTGAGGCGACAATCGGCGGCGATGCCCGCCGCGCGACGCAGCAGTTTCTCGCTCTCTTCGGAGCAAACAACCGGCTGCAAAGCCTCTGATCTTCAAAAGGGAAGGAAGACCAAAATGCGTGTCTATTACGATCGTGACGCCGATCTCAATCTGATCAAGGGCAAGAAGGTCGCCATCATCGGCTATGGCAGCCAGGGCCGGGCGCATGCGCTCAACCTCAAGGATTCCGGCGTCAAGGAGATCGCCATCGGTCTCAAGGCCGGCTCGGCGACCGCAAAGAAGGTCGAGGCCGACGGGCTCAAGGTGATGAGCGTGGCGGACGCCGCCAAATGGGCCGACCTGATGATGATGGCGACGCCCGACGAATTGCAGGCCGACATCTACAAAAACGAGATCGCGGCGAACATCCGCGATGGTGCGGCGATCGCCTTCGCGCACGGCCTCAACGTGCATTTCGGCCTGATCGAGCCGAAGGCCTCGGTCGACGTCGTCATGATCGCGCCGAAGGGCCCGGGCCACACGGTGCGCGGCGAATACCAGAAGGGCGGCGGCGTGCCGTGCCTGGTCGCCGTTAATCAGGACGCTTCGGGCAACGCGCTCGACCTCGCGCTCTCCTATGCCTGCGGCGTCGGCGGCGGCCGTTCGGGCATCATCGAGACCAACTTCCGCGAGGAGTGCGAGACCGATCTGTTCGGCGAGCAGGTCGTGCTGTGCGGCGGCCTGGTCGAACTGATCCGCGCCGGCTTCGAGACGCTGGTGGAAGCCGGCTATGCGCCGGAGATGGCCTATTTCGAGTGCCTGCACGAGGTGAAGCTGATCGTCGACCTGATCTATGAAGGCGGCATCGCCAACATGAACTACTCGATCTCGAACACCGCCGAATGGGGCGAATATGTCTCGGGTCCGCGCATCATCACCGCCGAAACCAAAGCTGAGATGAAGCGCATCCTGAAGGACATCCAGACCGGCAAGTTCACCTCGGAATGGATGCAGGAATATCGGGCCGGCCTGTCGCGCTTCAAGGGCATCCGCCGCAACAACGACAGCCACCAGATCGAGGAAGTCGGCGCCAAGCTGCGCGCGATGATGCCGTGGATCGCCAAAAACAAGCTGGTCGACAAGGCGAAGAACTAAGGCGACTCACATCTTTTGCCTGCGCGTCCTCGGGCTTTGCCCTGCGGTTGCGCGGGCGATCGCCAACAACAAGCTGGTCGACAAGGCCAAGAACTAAGGCGAAGTTTCGTGTCAAATTATCAAAGCCGGCGGATCGATCCGCCGGCTTTTTCGTTGCGGGGTGCGCAGCGTTGCCGCTGCTCAACCGTAGTGCCAGTGTGGCTTGGGCTCGGTGCCGGTGAACTCGACGCCGATGCGATCCTCGCGGCGCCAGCGCACCACCGCCTTGTAGCCGATGCCGTCGACCGGCACGTAGAGCAGGAATTCGTCGGGCACGCGCGCATCGATCGGCACTTTCAGCTCCGCGCCGTTCGCATGCATGTTGCGCACCGTGCATCTGACCTCGGAATTGTTGATGCCGGTCAGGATCGCCGCGCCTTTGAGCACGCGTTGCCTGTGTTGATTTCTGTGTTCGTTTTCGGCCATGGCGAGCACGTCTCGCACCCCGTTCGCGCGAATCGTCATATTGAGAGACATCGGCATGGATGAATAGCCGCCGCCGATGAATTTAGGGTTATCGGCCGATGGCGGGCACAGGTTGCGGCAAATAAAACGGCGCCCGCGATGGGCGCCGTCTCATCCTTCCTGCCGACGGGCTCAGATATAGGGCGAGATGCACTGCCGGCGCGGGCCGTAGTTGGGCTGGAACGTGTTGTCCCAAGCCCGATAGGACCGGTAGCGGTCGTAGCACCATTGGACATGGGCCCTGGAAAGCCGCTCGGTCCGGTAGATGCGCCGCGGCTGAACGTAGCGCGGGTAAGGATCGTAATAGTATGGATCGTAGTAGTTGTTGTAGGCGAGGCTACCCAGGCCCAGGCCTAGCCCCAGCCCCAGAAGGGCGGCGTCGCCACTATCGAAACCCCGATGGTGGCGATGATGCCGCCAGCGCCAGTCGCCGCCATCCCAGTTGCGGGAGAAATGACGAGAGCGGAAGTCGTCGCCGCGCCATCTGAAATCCCGGCCCCGCCAGTCGCCACCGCGCCGCCAGCGCCAATCATACATCCCCCCCCGGTCGTTGCCGCCGGCCCAGCTGTCGCGGATGGGTATGATGGTTGCCGCCGTGCTGGTTGCGGTCGACAGATCGGGTTGCAAGATCGGGCCGGCCACCGACGGTGCCGTCACGCCGGCAACGAAACCCAGGGCCAGGAGCCCGGATCGAAGGGAAGAGAAAAGCGGTTTCATTTCACTCTCCAAGGAGTAAAGGCCCCACGCCCAGCACCCCCGGGAAGAGGCCTATTGTTGGAACTTTCCGTCTGAACGGAGGATGAACAGAAAGGTTCCATCAACCATAACGAGCATCGGCCTGGCTCTTGTTTTCGCTCGCGCTTGCGGGCAAAGGTCACGGCCATGTCGCTGCGCCTCGCCACCTTCAATGTCGAGAACCTGATGAACAGGTTCGATTTCTCGGGCTATCGCAACCAACTCAATGAAGACCGCACGCTGGCCCTGTTCGACATCCAGAGCGAGGCCGAATACCGCATCCTCGAACAGGCCCGTACGATCGCCCAATCCGACGACACCCGTCAGCTGACGGCGCTCGCCATCGCGGCCACCCGCGCCGATATCATCTGCATGCAGGAGGTCGACAATATCGAGGCGCTGAAGGCCTTCGAATATGGCTATCTGTTCAAGATGGTCGGGCAGGGCTACCGGCAGAAATACACCACCGCCGGCAACGACACGCGCGGCATCGATGTCGCCGTGATGATGCGCAACGAGACCGCGCAAGGGCAGCCGATCGAATTCGTGCGCATGACCAGCC
The DNA here is from genome assembly GCF_020164955.1 of Mesorhizobium sp. CA8. Classification (GTDB taxonomy): domain Bacteria; phylum Pseudomonadota; class Alphaproteobacteria; order Rhizobiales; family Rhizobiaceae; genus Mesorhizobium. Next base: position 53,917 of record NZ_JAIUHG010000021.1, on the reverse strand, counting down.
ACGCCTATGTCACCTTCGAGGAGTTCGGGCTGTTCACGCCGGAACTCGCCACGTTCGGCTATCTTGCCAATGAACGTATCTTTCGCCGCGATTGCGTGGAGATCGACCTGAGGGTCGGCGGCGCGCCGCTGACCCTCTATCTCGTGCATTTCAAATCCATGGGTCCGCCGCGCAACGGGCTGAATGGCCGCGAGGCGTCGATGCCGCTGCGCATCGCCGAGGCGCAGGCAGTGCGCCGCATCATCGAGGAGCGTTTCGGCAAGGACCACGCCGCCGACAAGCGCTGGGCGATCTGCGGCGACCTCAACGACTACCGGCAGCGCGTGAAGATCGAGGGCGATGCCATCGACGGCTACCGTTTCAAGGTTGTCGACGAAACCCGGTCCTCGATCGATGTGCTTACCGCCGGCGGCTTTTGCGAGAATGTCGTCGAGCGGCGGCCGGAGATGGATCGCTGGAGCTTCTACCACACGCGCGGCCCGGAGGAGCGGCATCTTTGCCAGCTCGATTATATCCTGCTGTCGAAGGCGCTGGCGGCGAAGAATGCCACTGCCGTTCCCGACATCATCCGCAACGGCCAGCCCTGGCGCACCATCTTCCCGCCCGGACAAGAGGTCGAGCGTTTCCCGCGCGTCGGGTGGGACAGGCCGAAAGCGTCGGACCATTGTCCGATTGCGATCACCCTGGACATGGCGTGACCCTCTTGAGTTTCGATCTGCCACGCAATGTCATCCTGCCGCTCGATGCGGTCGACGTCCGCCTCGATCCCGGCCCGCATCCCTTTGCGCGCAGCAATGCGGCAGCCATCGCCGAGAACTGGCGGCAGGAGATCGCCGCCAATCCGGCATTGTTCGACGGCGCCGTGGTGCTGCTTTCCCAGCTTGCCTACCGCGACGGCCGCCTCGTCGGCCGCTGCCATGCGGTGAACTATTCGACGTTCCTGCTGTGGCGCAGGCGGCGCGAGAATTCCGGCGCCGAGCACGCCTACGCGCATGCCGTGCTGGTTGCCGGCGACAATGCGCTGGTGGCGATCCGCATGGGGCCGCACACGGTCAATGCCGGCCGCGTCTATTTCGCTGCCGGCTCCTTCGAGCCGATCGATTTCCGCGACGGGCTCGTCGATGTCGACTTCAACATGATCCGCGAGGTGAGGGAGGAGACCGGGCTGGACCTTTCGACGGCCGAGCGCGGACAGCGCTATCACGCGCTATCGACGGCAAGCGGCACGGTGATCTTCCGCCGCTACCACGTGGCCGAACCGGCCGACGAGCTGGCGCGGCGCATCACCGCCTTCGTCGCCGCCGAGACCGAGCCGGAGATCGAGGGGCCGGTGATCATCCGCCACGCCGGCGATCTGCCCGATGGCTTGATGCCGCACATGAAGCCGCTGGTCGAGTGGCATTTCGGCGGCGGCCGTTAGCAGCACCCAGCCGCTCTCTCCGCGCTGCGTCACCGCAAGATCGGCGCACAGGCGCAGAACGCTGCCTCTGATTATTCGTGCCGCAGCGCGTCGATCGGGTCGAGCCTTGCGCCGCGCAGCGCCGGGAAGAAGCCGAACACCATGCCGATCAGCGCCGAGAAGCCGACGGCGAGCAGGATGACGGCGGGGCTTGGCGCGAAGGGTATCGTCAGCGCCATCGAGGCCATGCCGGCCAGCGACAGGCCGATCAGGATGCCGATGATGCCGCCAAAGAGCGACAGCACCGTCGCCTCGACCAGGAACTGGATGAGGATGTGCTTTTCGTGCGCGCCGATGGCCAGCCTGATGCCGATCTCGCGCGTGCGCTCGGTGACCGAGACCAGCATGATGTTCATGATGCCGATGCCGCCGACCAGGAGGCTGACGCCGGCGACGGCGCCCAGCATGCCGGTCATGGTGGTGGTGGCGCTGGTCATCGCATCGGCGATCTGGGTCATGTCGCGGATGGCGAAATCGGGATCGCGATCCGGCGTGATACGGCGCGTGTCGCGCAAAATGTCCTCCACGCGCGGCTGCAGCTCACCGGTCGGCGTGCGGTCGTCGGCGGCGATATAGATGTTGTCGATGTCGCGGTTGCCGGCGATGCGTCGCTGATAGGCGTGCAGCGGCATCAGCACGACATTGTCCTGGTCCTGGCCGAAGCCGGTATAGCCCTTGGGCTCGAGCAGGCCGATGATCTTGCAGGAGGTGCGGTTGACACGGATGATCTCGCCCTCCGGATCGCCGGCGCCGAAGAATTGCTGTCGCACGGTTTCGCCGATCAGGCACACACCGGCGCCGGCGCGCGTTTCGGAATCGCTGAACGGCCGCCCGGAGACCAGTTTCCAGTCGCGGGCGTCGAGATAGGCGCTGTCGGTGCCGGTCACGCCCGAAGTCAGGCTTTCGGTGCCGAAGATGACGCGGACCTGCTTTTGCGAGGCCGGTGAAATCGCGCGGGCGCCGCTCAGATGCGCGACGAGCGCCATGACATCCTTTTCGGCCAGCGGCCGCACCGCCTGGTCGAGCCCTCCCGGTCCGCCGGGTCCTGCCGGCCGGCCGGCGCGGACGACGAGCAGGTTGCTGCCGAGCTTGGAAATATCGGCCTTGACCTTCTCCGTCGTGCCGGAGCCGATGGTGAGCATGGCGATGACGGCGGCGACGCCGATGACGATGCCAAGCAATGTCAGGAAGGAGCGCAACACATTGCGGCGGATCGAGCGCAGCGAGAGGCGGACAGTTTCCCAGATCATGCTGCTTCCTCCGCTTTCAAAGTATCGGAGGCGACATGGCCGTCGAGGAAGCGGATTGTGCGGCCGGCATAGCCGGCGACGTCGGCCTCATGGGTGACCATGACAATGGAGAGACCGAGCTCGGCATTGAGCCTGGTCATCAACTCCATGATTTCATGCGTACGCGCGGTGTCGAGATTGCCGGTCGGTTCGTCGGCGACCAGCAGCGTCGGCCTGGTGACGATGGCGCGGGCGATCGCCACGCGCTGCTGCTGGCCGCCCGAAAGCTCGGCCGGCGTGTGATGCTCGCGCCCGACAAGCCCGACCTCGGCCAGCGCCTGCATGGCGAGATCGCGGCGCTCGCGCGCGGCGACGCCGCGATAGATCAGCGGCAGCTCGACATTTTCTGCCGCGGTGGTGCGCGGCAGGAGATTGTAGCCCTGGAAGACGAAGCCGACATAGAGGTTGCGCAAAAGCGCGCGGCGGTTGCGGTCGAGCCGTCCCGCATCGATGCCCGTGAAAGAGTAGGTTCCGGCTGTCGGCGTATCGAGGCAGCCGATGATATTCATCGCCGTCGATTTGCCCGAGCCGGAGGGACCCATGATGGCGACGAATTCGCCGCGCCGAATGGCGAGATCGACGCCGGCCAGCGCGTGCACGCGAGCCTCGCCCTCGCCATAGCTCTTCCAGACCTTGTCGAAGGTGATGAGCAGGGGAGCCGACATTTCGTCAGCTCCGCTGCTGTGCGCCGGTGATGACCTCAGCGCCCTCATCGAGGCCGGACGTGATCTCGGTCAACTCGCCGTCGGTGGAGCCGATCCTGACGTTGACCGGGTGCGGTCGGCCGTTCTCCAGCACATAAAGCGTGCGCGAGCCGTCGGTCGGCGCCTTCGTTGCCTCGGCTTGGCGGTTCGGGCGGCCCATTCGGCCGGTGAAGAGGTCGCGCAAGCTCCAGCCGCGGGCGGTCTGTTGCATCGGGCGATAGCGGAAGGCGGTCGACGGGACGGTAAGCACGCCCTTGGCCTGCCGGGTGACGACCGACACCGTTGCCGTCATGCCGGGCCGCAAGAGAAGCTCGCCATTATCGACTTCGAGCCGCGCTTTGTAGGTGACGACGCCGTCGGTGGTGACCGAGGCGTAGGAGATGTCGCGGATCTCGGCGTCGAAGGGTCGGTCCGGGAAAGCGTCGACGGTGAAGCGCGCGTGCTGGCCGGGCTTGACCTGGCCGATATCGGCCTCGTCGACGGCGGCCTGCAATTCCATGTTCCTCAGGTCGGCGGCGATGACGAAGAGCACCGGCGCCTGAAGCGAGGACGCGACGGTCTGGCCGGGATCGACCGAGCGCGTCAGCACGATGCCATCGATCGGCGCATAGATGGTGCTCTTGGCGAGATCGGTCTGCTGCGCCTTGAGATCGGCCTGGGCGATGGCGAGATTGGCTTCGGCGCTGTCGAGCGCCGCCTTCGAGCGATCGCGCGTCGCCGTCGCCGCTTCGAGCGATTGGTCCGTCGCCATGCCGCGCTTGGTCAGCGCGCTTGCGCGCACGACCGCGTTCTCGTTCTCCTGCAGGGTAACCTTGGCGTTCTCGACGCTTGCTGCCGCCGCCTTGGCGGAGGCGGTGGCGCGTTCGATCTGGACTTCGAGCTTGGCGGTGTCGAGCCTCGCCAGCACGTCGCCCTTCTTGACCTGCTGATTCTCATTGACCGCGACCGAGCGGACGATGCCGGAAAGCTCGCTGGAGATGTCGACCTGGGTCAGCGGCTGCAGCGTGCCGGTGGCCGATACCGCGACGGTGAGGTCGGCGATCGCCGCGGGCACGGCGGTGTATTCGATCCTGGGAGGTGCTGCGGCATACCATCGATAGAGGGCAATGCCGGCGGCGATGATCGCTATCGCCAGCAGCGCGTAGAGCCAGAAGCGGCGACGTTTGCGGCTTACGCCCTTGCGGTCGAGCCCGAGCGCTGCCTCTATGGAAGTACCGGATTCCGCGTTTGGCGGATTGACAAGCTGGTCCACGCCGGACCCCTATGCTGAAAATGGATGTCCCTATCCGTCCACAAATCAGGCCTTGAGGTTCGAATTTCAAATTAAATTTCCCTCATGTTTGGATTGAGGCAGAAATTCGGGGCGAGGCGAAAGGTTTTCTCCATGGCGCGCAATTACTTGCTTTACGATGTGTTTACCACCGAAAGGCTGGCCGGAAATCCGCTTGCGGTGGTGCTGGATAGCGACGGGCTCGACACTGCCGGCATGCAGGCGGTCGCGCGCGAATTCAATCTGTCCGAGACGGTGTTCGTGCTGCCCCCCGACAATCCCAAGCACCGCAACCGCATCCGCATCTTCACGCCCGACTATGAGATGCCTTTCGCGGGCCATCCGACGGTCGGCTCGGCAATCGCGCTGGCCGAACTCGCCGGGGAGGCCGCCGGCATTTTCGTGCTGGAGGAGAATATCGGACCGGTGCGCTGCGCGGTGAGCAAGCATGACGGCTCGACCTTCGCCGAGTTCGACCTGGCGAAACTGCCGGAACCCTTGGAGCTCAAGGCTGACCCGGAAGCGATCGGCGCGGCGCTCGGCCTTGCCCCGCACGAGATCGGCTTCGAGAATCACCGTGTCGCCTTCTGGTCGGCCGGCGTGCCTTATGTGACGATTCCGGTTGCCGGGTTGGAGGAGGCGGCCAAGATCAGGCTCGACAACCAGGCATGGTCGGAATTGGCACCCCGCAAGAGCGAATGGGCCTTCGCCAGCCCCTATGTCTATTGCCGCGAGACGGTACATCACGACAGCGCGTTCCATGTGCGCATGATCGTGCCCGGCACGCCTTCCTATGAGGACCCCGCGACCGGTTCGGCCGCGGCCGCCTTTGCGGGCGCCATCATGCATTTCGACGCCCCGACCGACGGCATCTCGCAGCTCTGGATCGAGCAGGGCCTGGAAATGGGCCGGCCCTCGCGCATCCGGCTCGAGCTCAATGTCGATGGCGGGAAACTGGCCTCCGCACGCATTGGCGGCCATGCGATCAAGGTGGCTGAAGGCAAGCTATTCGTGTGACACCTGCGGTAATTCAGCGATTTGTCGGGAAATGATCCGGCAGGGCCTAGACATCACCGAAAGCGGCGGCTATATGCGCCGCCGACGCTGGTTTTCCCGGCGGTGTGGGTGTGTAGCTCAGTTGGTAGAGCAGCTGACTCTTAATCAGCGGGTCCACAGTTCGATCCTGTGCACACCCACCAAATCTTTCAACCGCTTAAGAAGATTTCCGCTGGTTGGCTGGCGACGTTTTCCGCTTACGTCACAGGCTTGACTTGGCGATCTCCGCTGGCTCCGAAGCGCAGGCAGGACCAAGCAGTCTCGCAAAACCCACTCACAGCGACGCGCGCGCCCACTCGCGGACTGCGTCTTGGCTGGTGAGGTTGTAGAGATTGCACATGATGATAAAATTGATTGGGATAGCAGGCAAACCGGGGAGCGGACACCAGTGGACATGATTTTGCATTGGCTGGCAAATCCAATAACAACGCTGGCGATAGGTTTCGTTTTGGCGGTTGTAGCTAATATTCTGACGCCAAAGATATCAGGTATGATTTGGAGTAAAAAGAGAACTTTTAAAAGTTTATTTTCCAGGGCTGCGTGGATAAGTGAAGCAAGATACCTTGGTGCAACTCCATACTATCAAGCAAGGATAAATTATTTTGGATTTGTTATGGTAAGATGTGGTATATATGCAGCGATGCTGTCTGTATTTTTGATAGGGTTTTCGTTTAACTTACCGGATAAAGAATCTATATCTTTTGCTCAGAGGACTGTAACTTCTATTTCAATTATTTCTCTTGGGGGAATTGTGGCTTTGTTCCAGTATCTTCTAGGACGATTTGCAGTATTACACAGAAAAATGAATGAATACCTGATTTCTAGCGATGAGGCGATGGCCGAGATAGAGCAAGATATAAATAAAAAAGCTAATTTCATTGGCAAAGACGCAGCAGACTTACTTATCAGATTTGCGAGGGCTGAAGTGAGCGCGGCGGATGTGAAGGCAGCGTATCCTGACTTTGTTGCCAAGATACACTTTCATGGGCCGCTGGAACGCATGGACCTTTTCAACAGGCCCAATCAACTGGAGCCCATTGAGGGCCGCCCCCGGACGCTTAGGTGAGCAGGGCGGTCTCCACAAGCCACGTTGACCATCACGATGTGACGACGACTTGGCTGAAGCGCCGCCCATGGCGATGATCCTTGATGACGCTACCGAAAACGTAGTGATCAGGATCAGGTTTCGTCCCAATAGAACCGAGGCGGGGAGGTGATTCGCAGCGGCCGGCGTCATTCTGCAGGAGATACCTTCTCCGAAACACCGGCCCCGGAGAAGTTCGCCATCTCCATGGCATTCCAGCTCCGAGCGCACGATGTTCACGGCAAGGCAGGCGCCGGAGCCTTCGCTGAGTCGCGTGCCGAGATCGAGGCAGCGGCGGCCTATTGGATGGTTGGCCGGAGATAGGTGAGAATCGCCCGCGTTATGGCCAGGACACCGTCAACGGCATCGAAGTTCGTCTTGCTTTTGCCGACGATCCATTCGAGTTCGGGGGCTTGTGGTAGCCGGAGCGCGTCACGTGCGACCCAACCCGAAAGCGTGAAGAGATCAAGTGAGCGCGGTTCGCCGCTCGAATAGTAAGGAAATTGGAAAAACTGCCTTATTGGGCCGCCGTATCCAAGCTTGAAGGTCATGCTAACTGCTACCCGGTGGCCAAACCTGTCTTCAAAAGCTCCCCCAAAAGTAAGGTCCCTGGCATCGTAGTCGTGCCATTGCCCCGCTAACCCCAGAGAACTCCATCTGTTAAGCGTATGAGCCTTCAGCTCCTTACGGTTCGGAAATCTTGATTTTTCAGGATCAAAAGCGAGGGGTGGGTCGATGTAGCCTGTCTCGGCTCTCCATTCCTCCGCAGCACCGTGAAAATCTTCGAAAATCTCGACGATTTTCGAATCCATCGGCTCGCCCGAGCAACGTGAGATCCGCCACTGAGAAACAACCTCACGAATTTCTTCGATCGTATGGCCCGAGCGTTCTGCCCAATCCTCGGTGGCTAATATCCACGGCGAGTTGTATTTCAGCGCGGCAAAGGCTCCGCGTTTGCTGTCGAAATCTCGGATTATCCGAGCAAGACAGTCACGAAGCCCTTGTTTGGGGTCACCAAAAATTTGTGAGGGTTCGTTCATCAGCGCCCTCGGTGTCAGGCCAGTTTACTTCTCCGATACGCCCGCCTCGGCGAAGCTCGCCATCTTCGAATGACATTCCAGCGCCGAACGAACGATGTTGACGGCAAGGCAGGCGCCGGAGCCTTCGCCGAGCCGCATGCCGAGATCGAGCAGCGGCGGCAGGCCGAGCGCCTCGAGCAGGCGGCGGTGGCCGGCTTCGGCCGAGACATGGGCGGCGATGGTGTGGGCCAGCCCGGTCGGATGCAGCCTCGCCAGAGGTGCTGCGGCTGCGGTGCAGACGAAGCCGTCAAGCAGCACCGGCACGTTATTCTTGCGCGCGGCGAGTGTGGCGCCGAGGATTGCTGCCAGCTCGCGCCCGCCAAGGGCGGCAGCGATCTTCAGCGGGTCGGAGAGCGCATCGGCATGGCGCTTGAGGCCGGCCTCGATGGCCACGACCTTGCGCAGCAGCCCGGCATCGTCGACGCCGGTGCCGCGGCCGGTCCATTTTTCCGCGCCGCCGCCGAAAAGCGCCGTCGAGATCGCCGCCGCCGGCGTGGTGTTGCCGATGCCCATCTCGCCGAAGCAGACGAGGTCGAGATCCTTGGTTACCGTGTCGTAGCCGGCCGAGACGGCGGCGAGGAACGCCTTTTCGTCCATCGCCGGCACTTGCGTGAAATCGCCGGTCGGATGGTCGAGGTCGAGCGGGATGACGTCGAGCTTGGCGCCGGCAATGCGGGCAAGCTGGTTGATGGCCGCGCCGCCGCCGGCGAAATTCGCCACCATCTGTACCGTGACTTCCGAAGGATAGGCCGACACGCCCTGCGCGGTGACGCCGTGATTGCCGGCGAAGACGACGACCTTCACATGGTCGAGCTTCGGCATGTCGCGGGCCTGCCAGCGGCCGAGCCAGGCGGCGATCGCTTCCAGCCGGCCGAGACTGCCCTGCGGCTTGGTCAGCGTGTCCTGGCGCCTCGCGACGGCGCTGGCGGCCGCATCGCTGCCGGACGGGAGGTCGAGGCAGGCGGCACGCAGTTCATCAAGGGATCTGAAGGAGGTTGATTGGGGGGACATAGGGGGCAAGGTCTCCGAAAGTGAATCAGGAAAGGCAAATGGAAGCGACGAGCAGCACGGCGATCTCGCCGAGCTGCTGCAGCGCGCCGATCGTGTCGCCGGTCTGGCCGCCGATCTGGCTTAGGCAAAGCGCGCGGAACGCCATAAAGACCAGGGCGAGCAGAATGAGCGCCGCGATCGCGCCGCCAAGGCCGAGCGCCAGCAGCGCCACCGCGCCGATCGCGGCGCCGATGATGGCGGTCTCGGTGGTGACGGTGCCGGCGCCCGCCGACAGGCCGTCGCTGCGGGCCGGCGGCAGAAGATGCATGAAGGCGCCGAACAGGCCGCGCGAGCCGGCATGCGCGGCGAGCAGCGCCAGGAACACGTGGCCCGGACCGGCGAGTTCGGACAGGGCGCTCCAGCGGATGAGCAGCGAAAGCCCAAGCGCTGCGGCGCCATAGGCGCCGATGCGGCTGTCGCGCATGATCTCCAGTTTCCTGTCGCGCGTCCTGCCGCCCCAAAAGCCATCGGCGATATCGGAAAGCCCGTCCTCGTGCAGGCAGCCTGTAACGAGCATCGTCGCGGCGAGCGTGAGCGCCGCGGCCGGTGCAGTGGCGAGGCCGAAGACGGCGGCGATCGCATAGACGAGCGCGCCGATGATCGCCACCGCGAGACCGGCGAAGGGCGCCGCCCAGATCGCATCCGCCAGGCTGCGGCCGCCGAAATCGCTCGAGGGCAATCTCAGCCGGGTGAAAAAGACAAGGCTGAGGCCGATATCGTCAAGCACTTGCCGGGGTGCGGAAGGACCGCTCATGCGCCCCTCGCAATTGCATGGAAGAAGGTGCCGCTGACATGACCGCGCCGGTAGCCGGAGGCGCCGAGCGGGTTGCCCTGGCCATCGGCAAGGTCGGCCAAGGGGTCGTCGTTGCCGGTGCCAGTCATCTGCGCATAGTGGAATTCGTGCCCCCGGATCAACGTGCCCTCCGGTCCCAACGGGCAGGCGGCACGCAGCCGCGCCTCGCGGTAGCCGAGATTCATCTTGCGTCTGGCAAAGCTGGTCGAATGGCCTAGCAGGCCGAGCATCTTATGGCTCTCGCCGTCCGCGTCTTCCAGCATTTCGCCCAGCACCATGAAGCCGCCGCACTCGCCGTGAACCGGCTTCGTCGCCGCAAACCGCGCCATTCCGGTCTGGAAGTTCGTCGCGGCCGCCAGCTTGCCGGCATGCAGTTCGGGATAGCCGCCGGGCAGCCAGCAGACGTCGCAGTCCTGCGCGGGCGCCTCGTCGGCGAGCGGCGAGAAGGGCAGGATCTCGGCGCCGGCTTTGCGCCAATGCGTGGCGACATGCGGATAGAGGAAGGTGAAGGCCGCGTCCTCGGCCAGCGCGATGCGCTGCCCGGGCGGCCGCAAGGCATCGCCGAAGTCGCCAGCCGCCGGTTCCAGCGGGGATGCCAGCGCCAGGATGGCGTCGATGTCGAGCGACTTCTCGACCATGTCCGCCAGCCGGTCGAGATGCGCCATCAGGTTCTCGTACTCGCCCGCCTGGACAAGGCCGAGATGCCGTTCCGGCAGGTTGAGCGTCGGATCGCGCAGGATAGCGCCGACCACGGGCAGGCCGATCGCCTCGATGGCATCGCCGGACAGGCGGCGATGGCGTTCGCTGCCGAGCCGGTTGAGCACGACGCCGGCCATACAGACATCCGGATCGTAGGTCGCGAAACCCTTGGCCACCGCTGCCGCCGTGGTCGACTGGCCGGAAACGTCGAGCACCAGAAGCACCGGGAGGCCATAGAGCCGCGCCAGATCGGCGGCCGAGCCTGAGCGGCCTTGCGGGGCGGGGATGCCGTCGAACAGGCCCATCGCGCTTTCAAGGATAATGTATTCGGCGTCGTCCGCAGCCTCCGCGGCCAGCGCGTTGAGCAGGGAAGGCGACATCGCCCAGCTGTCGAGGTTGACGCCCGAGAGTCCGGTCGCGGCGGCGTGGAAGCCCGGGTCGATATAGTCCGGTCCGGACTTTGCGCCGCGCACTTTCAGGCCGCGCCTGGCAAGCGCGCGCAACAGGCCTATGGTGACGCTGGTCTTGCCCGAGCCGGAGCGCGGCGCGCCGATGATGATCGCGCGCGCCGTCATGCGCCGCCAGCCAATGCCGCGCGCATGGCGACGATGCCGCCGACCACGATCAGCGCCGGCGAAGCGAGCCCGGCGGCCGCGGCCTCGTCAGCGATGGTGGCGAGCGTGGCGACGACGATGCGCTCCTGCGGCGTGGTCGCCGCGACGATCACGGCGGCCGGGGTCGAAGGCGCGAGGCCGCCCTTGAGCAGCTTTGCCGCGATCGCCGGCAAATTGGCCATGCCCATATAGACGACGACCGGCTGTCCGGTGCGGGCGATCGCGGCCCAGTCGATGTCGTCCTCGGTGCCTGCTGCATGGCCGGTGGCGAGGATGACCGCCTTGTTGATGCCGCGCATGGTGGCGGGAATGCCGGTGGCGGCCAGCGCGCTGAGGCCCGAGGTCAGGCCGGAGAGCACCCGGAACGGAATTTCTTCGCCGGCGAGCGCCAGAGCCTCTTCGCCACCGCGTCCGAAAATATAGGGGTCGCCGCCCTTCAGGCGCACGACACGGCGACCTTCGCGCGCCAGCCGCACGAGAAGGGCGTTGATGTCGGCCTGCTTCATCGAGGGCTGGCCGCCGCGTTTTCCGGCGTAGAAAAGCTCTGCACTCTGAGCGACAGCCACGACGTCGGGCGAGACCAGCGCGTCATAGACCAGCGCATCGCATTGCCCGAGTGCCGCCAGCACTTCCAGGGTCAGGCAGCCGGGGTTCCCGGGACCGGCGCCGGCCAGCCAGACATGACCAGGCTCCAGTTCGCGCGGTTTGAAGTTCAGCCGCGCCAGCGCCTGCTCCACATTTGCCCGTCCGTTCGTATTGGCGCTGCCGTTCACAATCCGTCCCGTCCGCGAAAACGCCGCTGGTAGTGTGCGTCGTACAATGAGCTTTCGCCGAAATCCTGCGCTGTGAGCGCGCTGCCGACGAAGATGATCGCCGTGCGCTCCATCGGGTCTTCCGCCAGCTGTGCTTCGATGGTGCCCAGCGTGCCGGTCACGATGCGCTCGTCCGGCCAGGAGGCGCGGAAGACGACCGCGACCGGACACTCGGCGCCGTAAAGCGGCGTCAGATCCGCGACGATGCGGTCGATGGCATGGATTGCGAGATGGATGGCAAGCGTGGCGCCGGTGCGGCCGAAGCCGGCCAGCGTCTCGCCCGGCGGCATTTTCGAGGCGCGGCCGGAGACACGGGTCAGCACCAGGCTTTGCGCGAGTTCCGGAATGGTGAGCTCGCGGCGAAGTGCGGCCGCTGCCGCCGCGAAGGAGGGAACGCCAGGTGTCAATGTGTAGGGGATGCCGTGCTTTTCCAGCCGCCTGATCTGTTCGGCCACCGCGCTCCACACCGAAAGGTCGCCGGAATGCACGCGCGAGACGTCGTGCCCGGCCTTGTGCGCGGCGACATATTCGGCCTCGATCTCGTCAAGCGACATCGGTGCGGTGTCGATCAATCTGGTGCCGGGCGCGCAATGTTCGAGCAGCTCCGGAGCCACGATCGAGCCGGCATAGAGGCAGACCGGGCAACTGGCCAGGAGCCGGGCGCCGCGCAGCGTGATGAGATCGGCCGCACCTGGACCGGCGCCGATGAAATGGACCGTCATGGCGCATCTCCGCTGATGGCGATGGCGCAGGTGACCGGACCGAGCACGATGCGCGGTCCAAACAGTTTCGCACCTTTTCCGGCCGCGGCCAGGGCCGAGGCTTCCGAAACCGAAGGCGTGCCGGCCTCGGCCTGCGACGCGTCGGAGCGACTGACTGTGCCGGACGAGACGGATTGCAGTGCGGCGTCGGAGATGACGAGCACGGGGAGGTCGAGGTCTCGGGCGGCAAGGAAGATCGCCGGCTCATCGCGCTTGATTTCACCCGTCGCCAATGCAGAAAGCGCCGTCATCGTAAGCCCATGCGCCTCAAGCGCGGTCTCGATCGCGGCGCGAACGTCGCCCGCCGTCACACCTTTGCGGCTGCCGATACCTGCGACCATCATGGCTTGACCCAGCTCCACTGCGTGACCGGCATGGCCGGTCGCCACGCCTGCATCGAGCCGACAGGCGCCGCGCGCGACAGGGCGATGCGGGTCAGGTCGCCGCCGCGTCTGTTGTGCTGGTCGAGCAGCAGCGCCTCCATCTCCAGCGTCACCGCATTGGCGACGAGCCGGCCGCCGGGACGGAGCGCCTTGATTGCCTTCTCCAGCACGCCGGCATCGCTGCCGCCGCCGCCGATGAAGATGGCATCGGGCGTCTCCAATTTTGCCAGCGCCTTAGGCGCGGCGCCCTCGATCACGACGAGGCCGGGCACGCCGCAATGCGCGGCGTTGCGGGCGATGCGGGCGGCGCGTTCTGCGTTAGCCTCGATGGCGATGGCGCGCAGCGAGGAATGCGCCAGCATCCATTCAATACCGATCGAGCCCGAGCCGGCGCCGATATCCCAGAGCAATTCGCCGCGCCGCGGCGCCAGTGCCGACAGCGTGATAGCGCGGATCTCGCGCTTGGTGATCTGGCCGTCATGCTCGAACAGATGATCGGCAAGGCCGACGGTCAGAGGCAGGACGCGGGCATCCGGTGTTGATTCAATTTCAATCGCCAGCACGTTGAGCGGATTGACGTTTTCGAGATCGAAGGCTTCGGCGCGAGCGGTGCGGCGTGCCTCATCCTGCCCACCGAGTGCTTCGAGGACCGTCAGTCGCGAAGGGCCGAAACCGAGCTCGTCGAGCAGTGCGGCGATGGCCGCCGGCGCGTCGGCGTCGGAGGTGAGCGCCAGGATACGCGCGCCGGAATGGAGCAGAGGCCGGATCAGGTCGATCGAATGGCCGTGCAGCGAGATTGTCTCCACGTCATGCAATGCCCAGCCGAGACGGGACGCGGCCAGCGACAGAGACGAGGGCGCCGGCAGGACGAGCATTTGCTCCGGCTTGACCTTGCGGGCCAGCGTGGCGCCGACACCATGGAAAAACGGGTCGCCGGACGCCAGCACGCAGACCTTTTTGCCCGCGATCGCCAGCACGTCGCGCATTTCGGCATCGAAGGGCGTCGGCCACGGGCGCGCTTCGCCCTTGGCCAGCGACGCGACAAGGCTGAGATGCCGCTTGCCGCCGAAGACGATCTCGGCCTCGGCAATCCGCTGCTTGGCCTCGTCGCCGAGACCCGCTACACCGTCCTCGCCGATGCCGACGATGGTGAGCCATTTTGAGGCTGGCTTGGCGGCGCGCGGACCCTTAGCAGGCATGATGACCCACCATATTCTGATCCTCGGCGGAACGACGGAAGCCCGGCAATTGGCCGGGAAGCTCGCCCGTCGCGACGATTTTTCGGTCAGGCTGTCGCTGGCCGGCCGCACTGAAAGCCCGGTCGCGCAAGGCGTGCCGGTGCGTGTCGGCGGCTTTGGCGGCGCAGATGGGCTGGCTGCCCATCTTCGCGAGGAACATATCGATCTGCTGATCGACGCCACGCATCCATACGCCGCGCGTATTTCGACCAATGCCGCCGAAGCGGCCAGGCAGACGGACGTGCCGATCCTGGCGCTGCGCCGTCCCGGCTGGGAACCCGTGACGGGTGATCGCTGGACGCTGGTTGACAATGTCACCGAGGCGGCACGTGCGCTCGGCACGGCGCCGCGTCGCGTCTTCCTGGCGATCGGCCGGCAGGAGGCGGGCGCGTTCGAGGCCGCTCCGCAGCACCGCTACCTGATCCGCAGCGTCGATCCGGTCGAGCCGGAGCTTGGCGTGCCCGATGCGCTCTACTTGCTGGCGCGCGGACCGTTTCCGGAAGCGGACGAAAGGGCATTGCTCGAGAGATACGGCATCGATGCCGTCGTTTCGAAGAACAGCGGCGGCGAGGCGACCTATGGCAAGGTCGCCGCTGCGCGGGCGCTTGGTATCGAGGTGATCATGATCCGCCGACCGTCTTTGCCGGACGTTCCTTCGACTGAGACCGTCGATGCGCTGGCGGCAAAGGTCGATCATCATTTCGACCCCGTTGCAGAACGCGGGGTGTAGACCAGCGCTGGTTTTTCGCCGCGCTTGATGATGCGGGTTTCCGGCGAGCCGATGATGATGCAGGTCGCCATGTCGGCTTTTGCCGCATCGGCATCCGCCAGCAGAGAGACTTCGATACGCTCGTCGGGCCGGCCGGCGGCGCGGCCGAAGATCACCGGCGTGGTGCCGGGCAGCACCGCCTTCAGGCATTGGAAGGCGCGGCCAAGCTGCCAGGGGCGAGCCTTGCTGATGGGATTGTAGAGCGCGATGACCAAGCCGGCCCCGGCCGCCGCCAACAAGCGCAGCTCGATCAGCTCCCACGGCTTCAGATTGTCGGAGAGCGAGATGGCGCAGAAATCATGGCCGAGCGGCGCGCCGATGCGGGCGGCTACGGCCAGCATCGCAGTCACGCCCGGGACAACCGAGATGTCGATGGCACGCCATTCTTCAGGGCCGGCTTCGATCGCCTCGCAGACGGCAGCGGCCATGGCGAAGACGCCGGGATCGCCGCCGGAAACGACGGCGACATTGTGGCCTCCTGCGGCCTTGGCCAGCGCTTCGTTGGAGCGGGCGAGTTCCTCGCGGTTGTCGGAGGCGATGCGGGTTTGGTCCGGCCGCAGCTCCAGCCGGTCGAGATAGGGCTTGTAGCCATAGAAGAAGGAAGCCTCGGCGACGGCAGTGGCAGCTTGCGGCGTGACCTGGTCGGCATTGCCGGGTCCGAGACCGATGACGGTAAGGCGGCCGCTCACGGCTTGGTCCCTGGGCGAGCCGACCAGCCGGCAACCAGCACGATGGCGAAATAGGGCGCCTTGTCGTCCGGCTTTTCGGCAAGCCGCATCGAGACGCTGCCCGGCATGGTGCCGCGCTCGACATAGACGGCCTTCGCCAGCTTGCCGGTCGCTTCCAGCGCGCGGCGGATTTTTGGCAGGTTGCGGCCGACCTTCATGATGACGGCCGCATCGGTGTCGGCGAGGCGGCGGGTCAGCTCGAATTCGCTCATCGTGCCGGGCAGCACACTCAGCACGTCGTCGCCCTGGACGATCGGCAGGCCAGTGGCGGACCAGCAGCCGGACATGGCGGTGATGCCGGGGATGACTTCCGTAGAGAAGCGGTGCGCAAGCCGCATATGCAGATGCATGTAGGAGCCGTAGAAGAGCGGATCGCCCTCCGACAGCACCGCCACCATCCTGCCGGCGCCGAGATGCTCGGCCACCTGTTCGGCCGATTGCTCGTAGAAATCGGCGATCTGCGCGCGGTAGTCGTCGTGATCCTTGTCGATCTCCGTCGTCACCGGATAGAGCAGCGGCAGCTCGATCATGTCCGGCCGGAAGCGCGCCTCGACGATCGCACGCGCATTGCTGTTGTTGCCGCGCTTGGCGAAATAGGCGACGACGTCCGCCTCTGCCAACGCGCGCGCCGCCTTCAGTGTCAGAAGCTCCGGATCTCCGGGGCCGGTGCCGACGCCGACCAGACGGCCTTTCACGATCGCGTTCACAGGCCGGGCCTCGCCAGAGAGTTGAGCGCGGCGGCGGTCATGGCGCTGCCGCCCAGCCTGCCGCGCACGATGGCATAAGGCACGCCGTAGGAATTTTCGGCCAGCGCATCCTTGGATTCGGCAGCACCCACGAAGCCCACAGGCATGCCGATGATCGCGGCCGGCCTCGGCGCGCCGTCGCGCAGCTTCTCAAGCAGATAGAAGAGCGCGGTCGGCGCGTTGCCGATGGCGACGACAGAGCCGGCCATGCGCTCGCCCCAGAGGTCGATCGCCGCGGCCGAGCGGGTGTTGCCGATTTGCCTGGCGATGTCGTGCGTGCGCAGGTCGCGCAGCGTGCATATCACCTCGTTGCCGGCCGGCAGACGGGCGCGGGTGACGCCGTGCGCCACCATCTCGGCATCGCAGAAGATCGGCGCGCCGGCGGCGAGCGCGGTCCGGGCGGCGGCAACGAAATTATTCGAGAAGACGAAATGGCTGGCGGCTTCAACCTGGCCGCAGGCATGGATCATGCGAATCGCGACATCGGCTTCCGCCTCCGAGAAGCGCGACAGATCCGCCTCGGCGCGGATGATGGCGAAAGACCGCTCGTAGATCGCCGTACCGTCATGGATATAGTCGTAGGCGGCCATTCACTGGTTCCGTCGATAGAGTTCGGCGATGCCGGCAGCGCCAAGTCTTTTCAGGCAGGCGGCGGCGGTTTCGCCCTGATGTCTTCCGTCGCGGATCGCGGCAAGGATGCCGGCGACCCCGCGCGCGGCGTCATAGCCCGGCCTGTACGCGGCAGGAAGGGCCTTTGCCGTCCCGTCCACGACAAGTCCGGCTCCGTTTTCGTCGCCGACCAGGGTGAGCGCAGCGGTGCCGGGATGCGCGCAGCCCTTGGCGCAGCCGGAGATGTGGAGAGACAGCGAGGCGTCGAGAACGTCCGCGCTTTCTTTTGCGATCGTTTCGGCGATGGCA
Source organism: Mesorhizobium sp. CA8 (assembly GCF_020164955.1). Lineage (GTDB taxonomy): Bacteria > Pseudomonadota > Alphaproteobacteria > Rhizobiales > Rhizobiaceae > Mesorhizobium. Next base: position 36,465 of record NZ_JAIUHG010000021.1, on the reverse strand, counting down.
CGGGTGGCGATGCGGCCGGACGCGCAGGCCGGCGCGCCTGGGCAGGCGGCGATGCGGGTGCGCGGATCGGCGGGGTCGGTGACAAAGCCGAGCGCGGCGGCGGAGGATTGGAGCGTGGAGGGGGCGGAGAGACCGAGGAAGAGCAGGGCTCGGCCTGGGGCGAGGCGGATTTCGGAGGCGCCGAGGTTCGCGGCTTGGGTGGCGAGATCGATGAGGTTTTGCGCCGGCATGCTGCCGTAGGGCAGGGCGATGCCTAGGGCGGTGTTGTTGCCTAGATTGAATAGGCCAATGGGACTTCTCGCGGGCTGGCGTTCCTGCGCCCCCCTCTCTGTCCTGCCGGACATCTCCCCCTCAAGGGGGGAGATTGCCTTGTCACCGCGGCTTTCGCCAATCTCCAACGCTGAAAGTGGAGAGCCGGTGCGGGAACTGCCAATCTCCCCCCTAGAGGGGGAGATGTCCGGCAGGACAGAGGGGGGCGCGACGGAATGCCAGCCTGCGAGAGAAGCCAACTGTCTCTCCGAAAAATCCCGGGTGTGCGCCTCGCGACCTTTTTCGGCGACCATCCGAAGAGCCGCGACTGCAATGTCGCGTGCGCCATCAGCATCGACCGCCGCGAGCGGCTTCGCACTCCGCCCGTCGCCGGCAATCGACACGCTCCACCGGATGCTCGCCGCAGCCTGCATCGCCTTCAGCCGCACATCGGCCGTCACGGCATCCATCGTCAGCTGTCCGCCGCCATCGACAACCACCGACACCTTCGGCCCCAGCCGCGGCGTCAACCCGGCCTCTTCAATCGCCGCCCTGATCCGCTCCGCCACCGGCCGCGGATCGGCGTTCTCTTCCGGATCGATCCCAGCCAGCGGCCCCGTCTCGACCGGCACTCCGGTGCGCACCGCGATGCCCAGCGCATCCACTTCGTCCGCCAGCAACCGGGCGCTTTCGGCCGTCAAACCACGAATCTGCAGGCTGCCGCGCGCCGTCACCTCCATGATGCCGTTGCCGTGGCGCAAGGCGGGTTCGCCGAGACCGATCAGCGACTTGGGCGAAATTCCTCCAGCGACTGGGTTGAGCCGCACCAGCAGCCCGTCGCCGGTCTGCATCGGCGCGCTTAGAGCAGGGCAAGCGCCACGGCGCGAAAACGCGTTCATGCCGCCACTCCACCTGCCTGGGCCTCGGCAATCAAGGCCGCGAGGTCGTCGTCGATGGAGTTGCGCAGCGGGTGCCACAGGCCGCGCCGACGGGCGGCGAGGAACCGTTCGGCGATGACCTTGGCAGCCGCCGGATTCTCGCGCAGCAGGAAGGCACGGACGTCCGGATCGCCAACATAGGCGTCGTGAACGGCCTCGATCAGCGCGCCCGAAATGGCATGGGTAGTCTCCGCGAAGCCGACCAGACGGTCGACCGTCTCGGCGAATTCGGAGGCGCCGCGCGGGCCGTGGCGCATCTGGCCGGCGATGAAGCGCGGGTTGACCGCGCGGGCGCGAACCACGCGCGATACCGCTTCGCCGACCGAACGCGGCTTCGGCTTTTTCGGGTCGGTCGTGTCGAGCACGATGACGTCGGCATTCCTGCCAAGTGCTGCAAGGGCGGCCGAAAAGCCGCCGATGAAGGCGACGTCGGCCGAACCTTCAAGGATGTCGCGGCCAGGGTCATCGCCGGTGTGGACGAGGAGATCGGCTTCGGCGATGCGGCCTTCGAAAGCGCCGGGCGCCGAGATCGCTTCGCCATCGGCGCCGCCATAGGCGTGCGAGGTGGCGTCGAGATAGGCGCGGCCGATCTCTTCGCGCGCGCCCCATTCGCCGCGCGACAGCAGGTCCTCGACGCCGGCGCCATAGGTGCCGGGCGAGGTGCCGAAAATGCGCGGGCTGATCTTCCCCTGAGCGCGCGTCGCTGCGGCGAGCGGGTTCTCGGTATCGTCCTCGTCGCGGCTGGCGACCGCGTTGGCAGCGGCGTCGATCAACGCGATCTGGGTCGGGAACATGTCGCGGAACAGGCCGGAGATGCGCCAGGTGACGTCGACGCGCGGGCGGCCGAGCGTGGCCGGCGGCAGCACCTCGATGCCGGTGACGCGGCCGGTGGCGGCATCCCATTGCGGCCGGCAGCCCATCAGCGCCAGACCTTGCGCGATCTCCTCGCCGCCGGTGCGCAACGAGGCGGAACCCCAGAGGTCGATGACCAGCGAGCGCGGCCAGTCGCCATGGCTTTGCATATAGCTGCGCACCACTTCCTCCGCCGCCGCCTGGCCGAGGTCATAGGCGGTTGGCGTCGGCATTGTGCGCGGATCGGAGGTGAAGAGGTTGCGGCCGGTGGGGAGCACATCGGAGCGACCGCGCGCCGGGGCGCCGGCAGGGCCGGCCTTGATATGGCGGCCATCGAGCGCGGCGAGCAGGTTGGATTTTTCGGCCGCCGCGCTTTGCCGGCGCAGCGGGTCGGCTTCGTCTTCCGGCGCGCGGCCATAGACATGCAGCCCGTCCTTGACGGCGAAATCCTTGAGGTCGCAGAGCCAGGCGTCGATGCGGCGCAGCGCTTCGTCAGGAGCGTCTGTGCCGGCAACGCCGGCTTCGGACGCAAGGCCAGTCTTTTGCGCCGTCTCGACAATCAATTTGGCCAGACGGTCGCGACGGCGGCGGTCGAGGCCGTCGGCCTGCGCATATTCGTCGACCAACCGCTCGAGTTTCTGTTGCGCCTCGTCGAGGCCGGCGCCGGTCAGCGGCGGCGGCAGATGGCCGAGGGTGACGGCCGAAATGCGGCGCTTGGCCTGCGCCGCCTCGCCCGGATTGGAGACGATGAATGGATAGATGACGGGCAGCGATCCGGTGACGATCTCCGGGAAGCAGGTTCCGGAGAGGGCCACCGTCTTGCCCGGCAGCCATTCCAGCGTGCCATGCGCGCCGACATGGATGATGGCATGCACGCCGAGCGATTTCTGCAGCCAGAGGCCGAAAGCGATCAGCTCGTGGCGCGGCGGCAGCGTCGGGTCGTGATAGTCGGCGCGGCGGTCGGCCGAGCGGCCGCGGTCGGGGGCCAGCGCCACGGTGACGTTGCCGAATGTCGCGGCGCGGAAGGGGAAGGTTACCGAGGTCGGCGCTTGAACACCCCCCTCTGGCCCAGAGGGGGGTGCCTCGCGCGAACCGATCCCGTCTGCCTTGCCCCACGCGGCCTCAACAGAAGCTCGCGCTGCTTCCGGCAGTTCGGCTGAAAAGGCGGAGTAGTCCCCTCCCGAGAGGCAGTGCCCACCCACCTGCAGCGCATCCAGCAACGTGCGTGGCGATTGCGGAATCCCCTTAACCGCATAGCCCTGTTCCTTCAGGTCATGCAGCATCGCAAGCACGCTGGAGGGCACATCCAGCCCGACGGCATAACCTGTACGTCCGGGCGCGCTCGGATAATCAGGGATCAGGATCGCGAGCTTGCGCTCCGCCCGCTTCGTCCGCTGCAGGCGGATAAACGCGGCGATCCGCTTGGCCACCTGCGCCACGCGGTCCGCCTCGGGCCGGTTGGCGAAGGCGCGGAAGGCCAGCGCCGGATCGGTCTCGACCTCGCCCTTAAAGGAGATCGCGCCGGCGAGGATGCGGCCGTCGAGCTCGGGCAGCACGACATGCATGGCGAGGTCGGCGGGCGCCAGGCCGCGCTGGTTCTTTTCCCAGACCTCGCGCCTGGTGGTGGCGACGATGACCTGGAAGACGGGCACGCCGGCGCGGTCGAACAGGGTCTCGGCGCCGGGTTCCGCGCCGGAGGCGAAAGCGGTGGCGGTGACGATGGCGGCGGGGTTCAATGTTGCGACGGCATTCTCGACGAAGGCCAGCGATGCCGGATCTTTGAGGCTGGAGACGAAGATCGGTATGGGGGCCAGGCCTTGCGAACACAGGGCGTCAACGAGTGCGTCGATGGGCCCTACGTCGGCGGCAAGCAGCATCGAGCGGTAGAAGAGGATGGGGATGACCGGGGTGCTGAGGTTGTCAGCGTCGAGTTCTGTCGCCCCCCCCTCTGTCCTGCCGGACATCTCCCCCCCAAGGGGGGAGATTGAGCTGCCGTCGATGGTTTCGCCAATCGCGGATGCTGCAATGTGTTCTATTGTTGAGTTAGCAGAAGAGGCGCCACGGTCGATGACGGCTGATCTTCCCCCTTGCGGGGGCCGGCAGGACAGAGGGGGGTGCGAAGGATCGCCGACCTTTGAAAGTGTAGGCTTTTCGACAACTCCCAATCCCGGCTCATAATGCCCCGCCTTCGGCACGCTGACCGGTTCGGCCACGGCCGCATCCGACCCCGCCAACCTTGCCAGCCTTTGCACCAGCGCGCGCATATTGGGCAGGCCGCCTTCGCGGAAATAGCCGAGCAGGGCGTCGAGCTCGGCGCGCGGTAGGGTTGAGCCTTCGATCAGCCGCAGGTCCTCGTCATGGCTTTCGCCGGGCAGCAATGCCAGCTTGATGCCGCGTTCGCGCGCCACCGCGGCGAGTTGGTCGCAGCCATAGCGCCACCAGTCATAGCCGCCGAGGATGCGGACGAGGATGACCCGGGCGTGGCGGGCGACGCTGTCGATCCACAGGTCCACCGACATCGGGTGGCGAAGGTCGCGCAGCGCCGCCAACCGCATCGAAGGCAGCCGCGCCGCATCCGCCTTCCAGGCCGTGGCAAGGCCGGCGAGATCGCTGTCGGTGAAAGACAATGCCACGACATCCGCAGGCGTCTGCCTGAGGTCGATCGGCTCGGCGAGATCGTCGAGCGAAGCGGATGTGGTGGCGAGGATGTGCATCGGAGTCCGGATTTGCCTCAGCCGGCGAGGATACGCTCGATCGCCGGGCGGTTCAGCCCCTTGAGGCCGATGACGACGAGCCGCGAGCGGCGGTCGTCATCGGCTGTCCAGGCGCGGTCGTAATAGTGGTTCACGCGTGGGCCGACGGCCTGCAGCAGAAGCCGCATCGGCTTGCCGCCGACCTCGACGAAGCCTTTAACGCGCAGCACGTTTTCCTGCTCGGCGGCAATGGCGACGCGCTTGGCCAGCTCGTCGGGATTGGCGATCGACGGAATGTCGAGGACGAAGGAATCGAAATCATCATGCTCATGGTCGAGCTCGTCGTCGTGATGGGTCTTGCGGTTCTCGATGTCGTCCTCCACCGCAAGGCCGAGGCCGAGCAGCACGGACGGGTCAACCTTGCCCTGCGCTGTCGGCACGACCTTGACGGCGCGCGCGACATGCTCGCCGATGACGGCGTTGGCGCGGGCGGAGCCCGCCGCATCCATCAGGTCGCTCTTCGACAGGATGATCAGGTCGGCGCAGGCGATCTGGTCCTCGAACACCTCCTCGACCGGATCGTCATGGTCGAGGGAATCGTCCGCTGCACGCTGCGCCTGCAACGCATCCATATCGGAGGCGACGCGGCCGTCGGCGAGCGCCGGGCCGTCGACCACGGCGATGACGCCGTCGACCGTCACGCGGCTCTTCACCGTCGGCCACTGGAATGCCTGCACCAGCGGCTTCGGCAGAGCGAGGCCCGAGGTCTCGATCAGGATATGGTCTACCTTGGGGTTGAGCGACAGGATCTGGTCGAGCGCCGGCACGAAATCGTCGGCAACCGTGCAGCAGATGCAGCCATTGGCGAGCTCGACGATGTTTTCTTCCGGACAAGAGTCGACGCCGCAGCCTTTCAGGATCTCGCCGTCGATGCCGACATCGCCGAACTCGTTGACGATGATCGCCAGCCGCTTGCCCTTGGCGTTCTCGAGCAGATTGCGGATCAGCGTCGTCTTGCCGGCGCCGAGGAAGCCGGTGACGACGGTGCAGGGAACACGGGAAACGGATGCGGTCATGGTCAGTCCTTCAGCATGTCGAGAGGGGGGATGCGGGCAACCAGGCCGCGCTTGAGGGAATCGGGCCGGCCGCGCCAGGGGATGAGGCCATCGGTCGAGGTGGCGAAGAGCTTTGCGCCGGCGACGAGATCAGCGCCGCTGGTCGTGTTCAGATCGCCGAAGACGTAGCTCCAGCAGCCGTCGCGCAGCAGCACGGCGCTCAGCCGGCGTTTGCAGTTGCCGAGGCATTCGACGGTACGGATGCTGATCTTTTCGCCGGAGGCAGCCCGACGCGTGTCTTCGGCAAGCAGTGCACCGGCGCGCGGATGCGCATCCGAACCCGTCTCGTCGCGGCAGGATGAGCAGACGATGACGGTCACACCGGCCAAAGCGTCGGGCTCGGACGGATTATCCGCACTGTTTGCCGGGAAACTGCCGTTGCGATCCAAAACCATGCTCCTTGCCCGGAAAACCCGCCGGGTATTCGGATACTTAAAGTCTCAGACGGCAGGTCTCCTGGCTCGCGGGTCGTCGCCCTGAATGCCGCCTTCCCGGGAACATCCCAGTGGTTTTCGGCAGAGGCTCGTCGCTTACAGTTGCGGGGACAGCCGCGGATTTGGGTGTTGGCCCGCACCGCATTCCCTCTTGGCTCCTCCCTTTGCCGGGAGAAGACCGTCTGGGTCAGGATTTAGGCTTACGGTTAGGTCCCTGTCAACGCGCAGCTACGACACCTTGATGTCGGCCAGCGCCGGTCCGAGGTCGCCGGCCGGCGTCACTTCGATCGACTCCAGGCCGAGCCAGCCCTGCATCTGCTTCAGCTCATCGAAAAGCTGGGCGGCCGTTTCGGGCGGGGCGCCGGCCTCGGCATAGGCGGCGTGGACGCGCAAGATGCTGGCCGGGCGGTCAGCTCTCAGATCGACGCGGGCGACGATCCGATCGCCGAGCAGGAAAGGCAGAACGTAGTAGCCATATTGGCGTTTTTCGGCCGGCGTGTAGATCTCGATGCGGTAGCGGAAATTGAAGAGTTTCTCCGTCCTGGTGCGTTCGAAGACGACGGGATCGAAGGGGGCGAGCAGGGCGCGCGCCTCTATCCGGCGCGGGGAACGGGCGTCCTTGTGGAGATAGGCGGTCTTGTCCCAGCCTTCGACCTTCACCGGCAGCAATTCGCCGGCATCGACCAAATCCTCGATGCGGTCCTTCGTGTCGCCCGGCGCGAGTCGAAAATAGTCGCGCAGGTCGCCATAGGTGGCGATACCGTGGGCGCGGGCTGAGATGCGCAGCAATTCGCGATGCGCGTCCTCGACCGAGGGTACGGGAAGGTCGAGCACCGCCTGCGGCAAAACGCGCTCGGGCAGGTCGTAATAGCGTTCGAAGCCGCGGCGGTAGGCGGTCGTAATGCGTCCGGCCCAGAACAGCCATTCGAACGCGTGTTTGGCCTCGCTCCAGCCCCACCAGCCGCCATTGCCCTTGTGGCCATCGATATCGGAGGCGGCGATCGGACCGCGATCAGCGACCTCTCTATATATCTCGTCGATCATTTCCTTGCGTTCACGGCCCCATTTCGCCAGGCCGAGATACATCTCGTCGCCCTGCTCGGCGCGCTGCATGCGCCAGCGCATCAGAGGATAGGTCTCGACGGGCAGGAACGACGCCTCATGCGCCCAGTATTCGAACACGGCGCGCTTGCGGGTGACCGCGGCATTGTCGAGCAGCGTAAGCGGGTAGGGGCCGAGGCGCGAATAGAGCGGCATATAATGCGCGCGCACCACCGCGCTTACGGAATCGATCTGCAGAAGGCCGGTTCGCGAAAGCACCCGGGCGAGGTGCCGGCGATCCGGAACTCCTGCGGGGCGAGGGTCGTTGAACCCTTGCGCGCCCAGCGCAATGCGCCTCGCCATGGCCAGCGAAATCTTGTCTTTCATCAGGTGTCGCCCCGATCGTCCCTTGGATTTTTAGCCGGTGATTCCGGCCATGCTAGCAGGCAAATGGCGGGAGATATGTCAGGAGAGCGAAGGAAATCAAACAGGAGCGGATCGGACCAGTTTCTTCCGATAAGCCGTCCAGGGCCGCGATTTGAACAAGGTTTGACTTGCGTCACCGAAACCGCTGCGCTAACCCTCGCCGCGTTGCAGCATGGGCCCGTTAAAACGGTTCAGCGGTTAATCTGTCACGCTTCCGCATTAGAGTTCGTTGCTGTAATCAAAATGAACTGCCCCCACCGAAGGAAAGTCGCCGCATGAGCGCACTCCTAAGTTCGTACCTGCCTATCGTGCTGTTCATCGCCGTGGCGATGATCGTCGGTCTGGCACTCATCGTTGCTCCGTTCCTGGTGGCCTACCGCAATCCCGACCCGGAAAAGCTTTCCGCCTATGAATGCGGGTTCAACTCGTTCGACGACGCCCGCATGAAGTTCGACATCCGCTTCTACTTGGTGTCGATCCTGTTCATCATCTTCGATCTCGAGGTCGCCTTCCTGTTCCCGTGGGCGGTGTCCTTCTCGAAGCTCGGCATGCTCGGCTTCTGGTCGATGATGGTCTTCCTGGCGGTGCTGACCATCGGTTTTGCCTATGAATGGAAAAAAGGAGCGCTGGAATGGGATTGAACGACAGTTCAGGCACCCTCGTCGCGCCGAAGCCCAAGGGCATCATCGACCCCAACACCGGCAGGCCGGTAGGGGAAGACGATCCCTTCTTCCTCGAAATCAACAATGAGCTGGCCGACAAGGGTTTTCTTGTCACCTCGACCGAAGCGCTGATCACCTGGGCGCGCAGCGGCTCGCTGATGTTCATGACCTTCGGCCTCGCCTGCTGCGCGGTCGAAATGATCCACACCTCGATGCCGCGCTATGACTCGGAGCGTTTCGGCGTCGCGCCGCGCGCGTCGCCGCGCCAGTCCGACATCATGATCGTCGCCGGCACGCTGACCAACAAGATGGCGCCGGCGCTGCGCAAGGTTTATGACCAGATGCCGGAGCCACGCTACGTCATCTCGATGGGCTCCTGCGCCAATGGCGGCGGCTACTACCACTATTCGTATTCGGTGGTGCGCGGCTGCGACCGCGTCGTGCCGGTCGACATCTATGTGCCCGGCTGCCCGCCGAGCGCGGAAGCGCTGCTCTACGGCATTCTCCTTCTGCAGAAGAAGATCCGCCGCACCGGCACGATCGAGCGGTGAGCCGATGACCCTGGCGTTGAACGAACTCTCCACCTATCTCGGCGAGAAGCTCTCCGGCCGCATCGGCGAAGCCGTGCTTGCCTATGGCGAGCTGACGGTGCCGGTCGAGCCGGGCAATCTTATCGAGGTGGCCACCTTCCTGCGCGACGATCCGCGCTGCCAGTTCATCTCGATCATCGACATTTGCGGCGCCGACTATCCCTCGCGCGCCAAGCGCTTCGATGTCGTCTATCACCTTCTGTCGCCGAAGCAGAATGTGCGCATCCGGCTCAAGGTCCAGGCCGACGAGGAGACGCTGGTGCCGTCGCTGACCGGCGTCTATCCCGGTGCCGACTGGTTCGAGCGCGAGACTTACGACCTTTACGGCGTGTTGTTTTCGGGCCATCCGGACCTGCGCCGCATTCTCACCGACTATGGTTTCGAAGGCCATCCGCTGCGCAAGGATTTCCCGCTGACCGGTTTCGTCGAGGTTCGCTACGACGACGAGGCCAAGCGGGTCATCTATGAGCCGGTGGAATTGAAGCAGGAATTCAGAAACTTCGACTTCTTGAGCCCGTGGGAAGGAACGGATTACGTCCTTCCCGGGGATGAGAAGGCGAAGCAGTAGGGCGACCCATGGCTGAAACCTCCGTCCGCAACTTCAACATCAACTTCGGTCCGCAGCATCCTGCGGCGCATGGCGTTTTGCGCCTGGTGCTGGAGCTGGATGGCGAGGTGGTCGACCGCGTCGATCCGCATATCGGCCTGCTGCATCGCGGCACCGAGAAGCTGATGGAGGCCAAGACCTATCTGCAGGCCGTGCCCTATCTCGACCGGCTCGATTATTGCGCGCCGATGAACCAGGAGCATGCCTTCGCGCTCGCGGCCGAGCGCCTGCTCGGCGTCGAGGTGCCGAAGCGGGGCCAATTGATCCGCGTGCTCTATTCCGAGATGGGCCGCATCATGTCGCACATCTTGAATGTGACGACGCAGGCGATGGATGTCGGCGCGCTGACGCCGCCGCTTTGGGGCTTCGTCGAGCGCGAAAAGCTGATGGTGTTCTACGAGCGCGCCTCAGGCTCGCGCATGCATGCGGCCTATTTCCGGCCGGGCGGCGTGCACCAGGACCTGCCGCAGAAGCTGGTCGAGGATATCGGCAAGTGGATCGATCCGTTCCTGAAGTCGATCGACGATCTCGACGCGCTGCTTACCGGCAACCGCATCTTCAAGCAGCGCAATGTCGATATCGGCACGGTGTCGCTGGCCGACGCCTGGGCCTGGGGCTTTTCGGGCGTGATGGTGCGCGGCTCGGGCGCCGCCTGGGACCTGCGCAAATCGCAGCCCTATGAATGCTATTCCGAGATGGATTTCGACATTCCGATCGGCAAGAACGGCGACTGCTTCGACCGTTACCTTGTGCGCATGGAAGAGATGCGTCAGTCGGCCAAGATCATGCGCCAGTGCGTCGATCTCTTGCTCGGCAAGGAAAGCGCCGGCCCGGTGTCGAATCTCGACGGCAAGGTGGTGCCACCGAAGCGCGCCGCGATGAAGCGCTCGATGGAAGCGCTGATCCATCACTTCAAGCTCTATACCGAGGGCTATCGCGTGCCGGCCGGCGAGGTCTATGCGGCCGTCGAGGCGCCGAAAGGCGAGTTCGGCGTCTATCTCGTCTCCGATGGCACCAACAAGCCCTATCGCTGCAAGCTGCGCGCGCCTGGGTTCGCGCATCTGCAAGCCATGGATTTCCTGTGCCGCGGCCACATGCTGGCCGACGTCACCGCCGTGCTTGGCTCCCTCGACATCGTGTTTGGTGAGGTCGATCGCTAAATGTCAGTCCGCCGTCTTGCAGAAGCCAGCCTCCAGCCAGCCTCGTTCGCCTTCAACGAGGCGAACGCGGCAGCCGCCCAGCAGTGGATCGCCAAATACCCGAAGGGGCGCGAGCAGTCGGCCATCATCCCGCTGCTGATGATCGCGCAGGAGCAGGAAGGCTGGGTCACCAAGGCGGCGATCGAGACGATCTCGGACATGCTCGGCATGCCGCGCATCCGTGGCCTCGAAGTCGCGACCTTCTACACGCAGTACCAGCTCAACCCGGTCGGCACACGCGCCCATATCCAGGTCTGCGGCACCACACCCTGCATGCTGCGCGGCTCCGAAGCGCTGATGGATGTGTGCCGTTCGAAAATCCATCACGACCAGTTCCATACCAACGACAAGGGCACGCTGTCGTGGGAGGAGGTCGAATGCCTCGGCGCCTGCGTCAACGCGCCGATGGTCATGATCTTCAAGGACACTTTCGAGGACCTGACGCCTGAGCGGCTGGCCGAGATCATCGATCTCTACGACGCCGGCAAGGGCGCCGAGGTCAAGCCGGGCCCGCAGAACGGCCGCCACGGGTCCGAGCCGGCTACCGGCCTGACGACGCTGACCAGCGAAAAGGCGATCTTGAAGTCGACGCGCGAGAAGGAAGCCAAGGCGGCGGCGAAAGCGGCCAAGGAAGCTCTCGCGTCGGCGCCGGCTGCAGCTTCCGCCGCATCTCCCGCACCCGCTGCGCCGGGAAGTTCGGCGCCGGCTCTCGCCGCCCCGAGCCCGGTTGGACCGTCAAAATCCAGCAAGCCGAAGACGCACGCGGCTGAAACCAACCCGGCGCTCAACACGCCGTCGCCGGTCAAGGTCGCCCCGGCCACCGAGAACGGCGCCAGCGTCAGGGCGCCGCGTCATTCGGCCGCCAACGCCAATCAGGCTGCTCCGGAAGTCGAGGCCGTTTCCAAGCCGCGCAGCGGGCCGAAGACGAAGGCCGAACCGGCCACTGCTTTCAAGGCGCCGGAAACCAAGCAGCCCGTCGCCAAGACGGCGAAGCCTTCGCTGGACGACAAGAACCGGCCGGCCGGCATCGAGCGACCTGCCACCGTCGACGATCTCAAGCTGATCTCCGGCGTCGGCCCGAAGATCGAAGGAACCCTGCATTCGCTGGGCATCTACACCTTCGCGCAGGTCGCCTCCTGGAAGAAGGCCGAGCGCGAATGGGTCGACGGCTATCTCAATTTCCGCGGCGGCATCGAGCGCGACGACTGGGTGAAGCAGGCCAAGGCGCTCGCCAAGGGCGGCGTCGCCGAATACATCCGTGTCTTCGGCAAGAAGCCGGTCTGAGGGACGATAAATGCTTCAGGACAAAGACCGCATCTTCACCAACATCTACGGCCTCTTCGACAAGTCGTTGGCCGGCGCGCAGTCGCGCGGCATTTGGGACGATACGCCGGGCCTCATCGCCAAGGGCCGCGACTGGATCGTCAACGAGATGAAGGCGTCGGGCCTGCGCGGGCGCGGCGGCGCCGGCTTCCCGACCGGATTGAAATGGTCGTTCATGCCGAAGCAGAGCGACGGGCGCCCGAGCTATCTGGTCATCAATGCCGACGAATCCGAGCCCGGCACCTGCAAGGACCGCGATATCCTGCGCAACGATCCGCACACGCTGGTCGAAGGCGCGCTGGTCGCCGGCTTCGCCATGGGCGCGATCGCCGCCTACATCTATGTGCGCGGCGAGTTCATCCGCGAGCGCGAGGCGCTGCAGCGCGCCATCGACGAGGCTTATGCAGCCAAGCTGATCGGCAAGAACAACACGTCCGGCTACGATTTCGACATCTACATGCATCATGGCGCCGGCGCCTATATCTGCGGCGAGGAGACTGCGCTGCTCGAAAGCCTCGAAGGCAAGAAGGGCCAGCCGCGGCTGAAGCCGCCATTCCCGGCCAATGTCGGCCTCTATGGCTGCCCGACCACCGTCAACAACGTCGAATCGATCGCGGTGGCGCCGACCATCCTGCGCCGGGGCGCCGCCTGGTTCTCGTCCTTCGGCCGCCCGAACAATGCCGGCACCAAGCTGTTCTGCGTGTCCGGCCACGTCAACAATCCGTGCACTTTCGAAGAAGCGATGTCGATCCCGTTCCGCGAGCTGATCGAGACGCATTGCGGCGGCATTCGCGGCGGCTGGGACAATCTGCTCGCGGTCATTCCGGGCGGCGCTTCGGTGCCGCTGGTGCCGGCCGAGCAGATCATCGATGCGCCGATGGATTTCGACGCGCTGCGCGACCTGAAATCCGGCCTCGGCACGGCCGCCGTCATCGTCATGGACAAGTCGACGGATATAGTGAAGGCCATCGCCAGGCTGTCCTACTTCTACAAGCATGAGAGCTGCGGCCAGTGCACGCCGTGCCGCGAAGGCACCGGCTGGATGTGGCGGGTGATGGAGCGGCTGGTGCGCGGTGAGGCGCAGAAGCGCGAGATCGACATGCTGCTCGACGTCACCAAGCAGGTCGAGGGTCACACGATCTGCGCTCTGGGCGACGCGGCGGCCTGGCCGATCCAAGGCCTGATGCGGCATTTCCGCGGCGAGGTGGAACGTCGCATCGACGAGTTTTCGCGCAACGCGCACCGGGTCGAGCCGGTGATGGTGGCGGCGGAATAAGAATTTCGAAATACGGGCTTGGCCCGAAGACTAAAAAGCAGGGGCGGGGCATACGAAGAAACGACCAGGAGATCTCTATGGCGCTGTATTCGATACCTTACCCGTTCATGCCTGATTTGGACCAACTCGAGAAAATGAACCAGGACCTGACCAAGATGATGCCGAAGGAGATGGCCAGCGCCGTCAACCTTCTGGCGCATCCGGTCGCCGGCGCCGCCGCGATGTCGGCGCTCAGCATCGGTCTTGCCAACCACGCCGTCGGCATGTGGATGGGCGCGTTCACCGGCGCGCTGGAAGCCTCGCAGCGCATGTTCCAGCCTTTCCTCGACGATCTCGAGGCGCAGAACGAAGCGGCCGCCAACGCTTCCAAGGCGCGCAAGGCGACCGATACGCTGATCGCCAGGGCGCAGACCTTCGCCAGGGACGTGACCGATATAGCGGCGAACGCGACCGAGAAGGCGCTCGACGCGACCGGGACAGGTCTTGTCGCCCAGCCGGCCGCGACCGGGCTGATGCCCGAAGATTTCAGGCAGCCGAAGGCAATCGACAAGCCGGTTAAGCCGTCGGACCTGAAGGCGATCTCGGGTATCGGACCGAAGCTGGAGAAGGTGCTTAACGGTCTCGGCATCTGGACCTATGACCAGATCGCTGCCTGGACGTCGGAAGAGATCGCCTGGGTGGAAGACTACCTGTCGCTCGCCGGCCGCATCGGCCGCGACGATTGGACTGCTCAGGCCGCGGCGCTCGCCGCGAAGAAGTGAATTGAGATGCCGGGCGCGGCTCAGTTCGCGCCCGGAAGGATAGATTGCGGGACATCCGCAGAGGTTTGAGGCGAATGGCAAAGCTGAAGGTCGACGGGAAAGAGATCACGGTACCCGACCATTACACGCTGCTGCAGGCGGCCGAGGACGCCGGCGCGGAAGTGCCGCGCTTCTGCTTCCATGAGCGGCTGTCCATCGCCGGCAATTGCCGCATGTGCCTGATCGAGGTGAAGGGCGGTCCGCCGAAACCGCAGGCCTCCTGCGCCATGGGCGTACGCGACCTGCGTCCGGGCCCGAATGGCGAGCCGCCGGAAATCTTCACCAACACGCCGATGGTCAAGAAGGCCCGCGAAGGCGTGATGGAATTCCTGCTGATCAACCATCCGCTCGATTGCCCGATCTGCGATCAGGGCGGCGAATGCGACCTGCAGGACCAGGCGATGGCCTTCGGCGTCGATTCCTCGCGCTATCACGAGAACAAGCGCGCGGTCGAAGACAAGTATATCGGCCCGCTGGTCAAGACGGTGATGAACCGCTGCATCCATTGCACGCGCTGCGTCCGCTTCACCACCGAGGTTGCCGGTATTTCCGAGCTCGGCCTGATCGGCCGCGGCGAGGATGCCGAGATCACCACCTATCTCGAACAGGCAATGACGTCGGAGCTGCAGGGCAATGTCATCGATCTGTGCCCGGTCGGCGCGCTGACCTCCAAGCCGTTCGCCTTCCAGGCACGGCCATGGGAGCTGACGAAGACGGAATCGATCGACGTCATGGATGCCGTCGGCTCGGCGATCCGCGTCGACTCCAGAGGCCGCGAAGTGATGCGCATCCTGCCGCGCGTCAACGAGGCGGTGAACGAGGAGTGGATCTCCGACAAAACCCGCTTCATCTGGGATGGCCTGCGTACGCAGCGCCTCGACCGCCCCTATGTGCGCAAGAACGGCAGGCTCGTTTCGGCAAGCTGGGCGGAAGCCTTCGCCGCGATCAAGGACGAGGTGGCAAAGACCGCGCCCGAGCGGATCGGCGCGATCGCTGGCGATCTCGCCGCGGTCGAGGAAATCTACGCGCTCAAGCTGCTGATGGCCGCGCTCGGCTCCAAGAACATCGACTGCCGCCAGGATGGCGCTGCGCTCGATCCGTCGCTCGGCCGCGCCAGCTACATCTTCAACCCGACCATCGAAGGCATCGAGCAGGCCGATGCGGTGCTGATCATCGGCGCCAATCCGCGCTTCGAGGCCTCGGTGCTCAACGCCCGCATCCGCAAGCGCTGGCGCGTCGGCAATCTGCCGGTCGGCGTCATCGGCGAGATCGGCGACACTCGCTACGACTATGAGCTCATCGGCGCCGGCCCGGAATCGCTGAAGGACATTGCCGACGGCAACGGCAAGTTCTTCGAGGTGCTGAGCAAGGCCACGCATCCGCTGATCATCGTCGGCCAGGGCGCGCTGGCGCGCTCCGATGGCGCGGCCGTGCTCGGTCTGGCGGCGAAGCTCGCGGCTGCCGTCAACGCGATCACGGCCGAATGGAACGGCTTTGCGGTGCTGCACAACGCCGCGGCAAGAGTTGGCGGCCTCGATGTCGGCTTCGTGCCGGGTGAGGGCGGCAAGGACGTCGCCGGCATGCTGGGCGACACCGATGTGCTCTTTCTGCTCGGCGCCGACGAGATCGACATGGCCAAGACCGGCGGCGCCTTCGTCGTCTATATCGGCACGCATGGCGATGCCGGCGCGCACCGCGCCAATGTCATCCTGCCGGCCGCGGCCTACACCGAGAAGTCGGGCACCTATGTCAACACGGAAGGCCGCGTGCAGCAGACCAATCGCGCCGGCTTCGCCCCCGGCGAGGCGCGCGAGGACTGGGCGATCCTGCGGGCACTTTCGGATGTGCTCGGGAAGAAGCTGCCCTTCGATTCGCTGGCGCAGCTGCGCGCCAAGCTCTATGGCGAATTCCCGCATCTCGCCCGCATCGACCAGGTGCAGGCCGGCAGCGGCGAAGACATCGCCAAGGTGGCGAAGCTTGGCGGCCGGCTTAACAAGGGCACCTTCACCTCGCCGGTGAAGGACTTCTATCTCACCAACCCGATCGCGCGGGCGTCGGCCGTGATGGCCGAATGCTCGGCGCTGGCCAAGAGCGGCTTCAAGCAGGCGGCGGAATAAGCATGGACACCTTCCTCTCAATCTATGTGCTGCCGGCGCTGCTGATCCTTCTGAAGTCGGTCGTGCTGATCGTCGTGCTGCTGATCGGCGTCGCCTACCTGCTCTATGCCGACCGCAAGATCTGGGCGGCGGTGCAATTGCGGCGCGGGCCGAACGTCGTCGGTCCGTGGGGAACGCTGCAGGCCTTTGCCGACCTTTTGAAATTCGTCTTCAAGGAGCCGGTGATCCCGTCGGGCGCCAACAAGGGCGTGTTCCTTCTGGCGCCGCTGGTGTCGGCGGTGCTGGCGATTTCGGCCTGGGCGGTCATTCCGGTCAATGAGGGCTGGGCGATCGCCAACATCAATGTCGGCATCCTCTATGTCTTCGCCATCTCCTCGCTCGAGGTCTATGGCGTGATCATGGGCGGCTGGGCGTCGAACTCGAAATACCCGTTCCTCGGCGCGCTGCGCTCGGCGGCGCAGATGGTGTCCTACGAAGTCTCGATCGGCTTCGTCATCGTCACCGTGCTGCTCACCGTCGGCTCGCTCAACCTCTCCGACATCGTCATGTCGCAGCAGGACGGTCTCGGCACGCGGCTTGGCCTGCCCAACACCTTCCTCGACTGGCACTGGCTGTCGCTGTTGCCGATGTTCGTGGTGTTCTTCATTTCCGCGCTTGCCGAGACGAACCGTCCGCCCTTCGACCTGGTGGAAGCGGAATCGGAACTCGTCGCCGGCCACATGGTCGAATATTCGTCGACGCCGTTCCTGCTCTTCTTCCTCGGCGAGTATGTCGCCGTCGTCTTGATGTGCGCGCTGGCGACCATCCTGTTCCTCGGCGGCTGGCTGCCGCCGTTCAACTTCGCGCCCTTCACCTTGGTGCCGCACGTGATCTGGTTCGTGCTGAAGATCTGCCTGATGTTCTTCATGTTCTCGATGGTGAAGGCTTTTGTGCCGCGCTACCGCTACGACCAGCTGATGCGGCTGGGCTGGAAGGTGTTCCTGCCGATCTCGCTGTTCATGGTCGTGGCCACCGCGGCCTTCCTCAAGATCACGGGGTTTGCGTGATGTCCGCTCTGGCCCAGGCCGCAAAATCGCTGCTGCTGAAGGATTTCGTCAGCGCCTTCTTCCTGTCGATGCGCCAATTCTTCGCGCCGAAGGAAACGATCAACTATCCGCATGAGAAGGGGCCGATCAGCCCGCGTTTCCGCGGCGAGCATGCGCTGCGCCGCTATCCGAACGGCGAGGAACGCTGCATCGCCTGCAAGCTCTGCGAGGCGATCTGCCCGGCGCAGGCGATTACCATCGAGGCTGGCCCGCGTCGCAATGACGGCACCCGCCGCACCGTGCGCTACGACATTGACATGGTGAAGTGCATCTATTGCGGCTTCTGCCAGGAAGCCTGCCCGGTCGACGCCATCGTCGAAGGGCCGAATTTCGAATTCGCGACCGAGACGCGCGAGGAGCTTTACTACAATAAGGAAAAGCTGCTCGCGAACGGCGATCGCTGGGAGCGTGAGTTGGCGCGCAACATCGCGCTGGATGCGCCCTATCGCTGACATTTGACACATGGACGAGGCGAGGGGCTTCGTCCAGAGGATGATCCCGAAAAGTTGCAGACTTTTCGGACAAGATCATCCTCCGGAATGAAAAAAGTGGCGCATGTTTCTTCCGATCGGGTCTTTCAACCCGATCGGAACATGCGCTAGGAACACGCAACTTTGCCAGCCGGAGGCGGCGGCGAATATCGGACAAGGGGCTCAGGGCCCAATGTCCGGACAGGAACCCCGGGGGAACCCATGCTGAGTGGACTAGAGGCGGCCTTTTTCTACCTCTTCGCCTTTATCGCCGTGGCGTCGGCCTTCATGGTCATTTCGTCGCGCAACCCCGTGCATTCGGTGCTCTTCCTGATCCTCACCTTCTTCAACGCCGCAGGGCTGTTCATGCTGACCGGCGCCGAGTTCCTGGCGATGATCCTGCTGGTCGTCTATGTCGGCGCGGTTATGGTGCTGTTCCTGTTCGTCGTCATGATGCTCGACGTCGACTTCGCCGAGATGAAAGAGGGCGCGCTGCAATACGCGCCGATCGGCGCGCTGGTCGGGCTGATCCTGGCGGCCGAGCTGATCGTCGTGCTCGGCGGCTACACATTCGCACCACAGCTCGCCTCGACGGTCGCCAAGGCGACGCCGGATCTCGCCACGCGCTCCAACACGGCGGCGCTCGGCGACATCCTCTACACGGACTACCTCTATTATTTCCAGATTTCCGGCCTTGTGCTGCTGGTCGCCATGATCGGCGCCATCGTCTTGACGCTGCGCCATAAGGAAGGCGTCAAGCGGCAGTCGATCGCCGCGCAGGTCGCCCGCACGCCGGCGACGGGCATGGAAATCCGCAAAGTCAAATCGGGCGAGGGCATCTGAGATGGTCGTCGGCATTTCACATTACCTGACCGTATCGGCGATCCTGTTCACGCTCGGCGTGTTCGGCATCTTCCTGAACCGCCGCAACATCATCGTCATCCTGATGTCGGTCGAGCTCATCCTGCTTGCGGTCAACATCAATTTCGTCGCGTTCTCGGCGGCGCTGCATGACCTCGTCGGACAGGTCTTCGCCCTGTTCGTGCTGACGGTCGCGGCCGCTGAAGCCGCGATCGGTCTTGCCATTCTTGTCGTCTTCTTCCGCAACCGCGGCTCGATCGCGGTCGAAGACGTGAGCGCGATGAAGGGTTGACGGGAACCATCATGTATCAGGCTATCGTCTTCCTTCCGCTGTTTGGCTTCCTGATCGTCGGTCTGTTCGGCAATTCGCTCGGCGCCAAGGCTTCCGAATACATCACCTCCGGCTTCCTGGTGATCGCGGCCGTGCTGTCGTGGGTTGCCTTCTTCACCGTCGGCTTCGGCCATGGCGAGGTGTTCACCGTGCCGGTGCTGCGCTGGATCCAGTCGGGCGGCATCGACGCGTCCTGGGCGCTCAGGATCGACACGCTGACGGTGGTGATGCTGATCGTCGTCAATACCGTGTCGGCGCTGGTCCACATCTATTCGATTGGCTACATGCACCACGATCCGAACCGGCCGCGCTTCTTCGCCTATCTGTCGCTTTTCACATTCGCCATGCTGATGCTGGTGACGGCCGACAACCTCATCCAGATGTTCTTCGGCTGGGAAGGCGTCGGTCTCGCTTCCTATCTGCTGATCGGCTTCTGGTACAAGAAGCCGTCGGCCAATGCCGCGGCGATCAAGGCTTTCGTCGTCAACCGTGTCGGCGACTTCGGCTTCGCGCTCGGCATCTTCGGCGTGTTCGTGCTGTTCGGCTCGGTCAATCTGAGCACCGTCTTTGCCAATGCGGCCTCGTTCGTGCCCGCAGAAGGCGCGCCGGCGGGTGCTGCCGTGCTTACCTTCCTTGGCCATGCGCTCGATAAGCAGACGGCGTTGACGGTGGTCTGCCTGCTGCTCTTCATGGGCGCCATGGGCAAGTCGGCGCAGGTGCCGCTGCACACCTGGCTGCCCGACGCCATGGAAGGCCCGACACCGGTCTCCGCGCTCATCCACGCGGCGACTATGGTGACCGCCGGCGTCTTCATGCTGGCGAGGCTGTCGCCGCTGTTCGAGCTTTCGCATACGGCGCTGACCGTCGTCACCTTCATCGGCGCCTTCACCGCCTTCTTCGCGGCGACCGTCGGCCTCGTCCAGAACGACATCAAGCGCGTCATTGCCTATTCGACCTGCTCGCAGCTCGGCTACATGTTCGTGGCGCTTGGCGTCGGCGCTTATGGCGCGGCGATCTTCCATTTGTTCACGCATGCCTTCTTCAAGGCGCTGCTGTTCCTCGGCTCCGGCTCGGTCATCCACGCCGTGTCCGACGAGCAGGACATGCGCAAGATGGGTGGCCTGCGCAGGCTCATCCCGGCAACCTATTGGATGATGATCGTCGGCACGCTGGCGCTGACCGGCGTCGGCATTCCGGCAACGGTGATCGGCACCGCCGGCTTCTTCTCCAAGGACGCCATCATCGCGACCTCCTTCGCCAGCCACAATGCGGTCGCCGGCTTCGCCTTTATCCTGCTGGTTGTCGCCGCCTGCTTCACCAGCTTCTATTCCTGGCGGCTGATCTTCATGACCTTCCACGGCGAGCCGCGCGCCAGCCACGAGGTCATGCACCATGTCCATGAATCGCCGCCGGTGATGCTGGTGCCGCTCTATGTGCTGGCCGCCGGCGCGCTGTTTGCGGGCGTTCTCTTCCACGGTGCCTTCATCGGCGAGGGCTATGCCGAATTCTGGAAGGCGTCGCTGTTCATGCTGCCGGACAATCACATCCTGCACGAGATCCACGAGCTGCCGCTCTGGGTGGAACTGGCGCCCTTCGTCGCCATGCTTATCGGCCTCGCGGTGGCCTGGAAATTCTATATTCGTTCGCCGGAACTTCCCCGAAGCGTCGCCGCCAACCATCGGCTGCTTTATGCTTTCCTGCTCAACAAGTGGTATTTCGACGAGCTCTACGACTTCCTCTTCGTGCGGCCGGCCAAACGCCTCGGCAGGTTCCTATGGAAGACCGGTGACGGTGCCGTCATCGACGGTCTTGGCCCCGACGGCATCTCGGCGCGCGTCGTCGACGTCACCAACCGCGTCGTCAAGCTGCAGACCGGCTATCTCTACCACTATGCCTTCGCCATGCTGATAGGCGTGGCCGCTCTCGTCACCTGGATGATGCTCTGATGACCGACTGGCCAATCCTCTCGCTGGTCACCTTCCTGCCGCTGGTTGGTGTTCTGCTCATCCTGTTCATCAGCGACGACAGCGAAAACGCGCGCCGCAACATCCGCGCCATCGCCTTCATCACGACAGCGTTCACCTTCGTCGTCTCGCTGTTCATCTGGACGGGCTTCGACAATTCGCAGGCCGGCTTCCAGTTCGTCGAGAAGCACGCCTGGCTGGATTCGGGCATTTCCTACCATATGGGCGTCGACGGCATATCGATGCTGTTCGTCATCCTGACCACCTTCCTGATGCCGCTCTGCATCCTGGCCTCGTGGGATGCGATCGAGAAGCGGGTCAAGGCCTATATGATCGCCTTCCTGATCCTCGAGACGCTGATGATCGGCGTGTTCTGCGCGCTCGACATCGTCCTGTTCTACGTCTTCTTCGAGGCCGGCCTGATCCCGATGTTCATCATCATCGGCGTCTGGGGCGGCAAGCGGCGCGTCTATGCCTCGTTCAAGTTCTTCCTCTATACGCTCGCCGGCTCGGTGCTGATGCTGCTCGCCATCATGGCGATGTTCTTCCAGTCGGGTACGACCGATATACCGACGCTGTTGACGCATCACTTCCCGGCCAACATGCAGACCTGGTTGTGGCTCGCCTTCTTCGCCTCCTTCGCGGTGAAGATGCCGATGTGGCCGGTGCATACCTGGCTGCCCGACGCGCATGTCGAGGCGCCGACCGCGGGCTCCGTCATCCTGGCCGGCATCCTCCTGAAGATGGGCGGGTACGGTTTCCTACGGTTCTCGCTGCCGATGTTCCCGGAAGCGTCGGCGATGTTTGCGCCGCTCGTGTTCACGCTCTCGGTCGTTGCCATCATCTACACCTCGCTGGTGGCGCTGATGCAGGAGGACATGAAGAAGCTGATCGCGTATTCGTCGGTCGCCCATATGGGCTTCGTCACCATGGGCATCTTCGCGATGAACCAGGAAGGCGTGCAGGGCGCGATCTTCCAGATGCTCAGCCACGGCCTCGTCTCGGGCGCGCTGTTCCTGTGCGTCGGCGTCATCTATGACCGCATGCATACGCGCGAGATCGACGCCTATGGCGGCCTCGTCAACAACATGCCGAAATATGCCACGGTGTTCATGATCTTCACCATGGCCAATGTCGGTCTTCCCGGCACCAGCGGGTTCGTGGGCGAGTTCCTGACTATGCTCGGCGTGTTCAAGGTCAACACCTGGGTGGCGTTCTTCGCCGCCACCGGCGTCATCCTGTCGGCGGCCTACGCGCTGTGGCTTTACCGCCGGGTGATCTTCGGCGCGCTGACCAAGGACAGCTTGAAGAACCTGCTGGATCTCTCGCCGCGCGAGAAGGCGATCGTCTATCCGCTGGTGGTGCTGGTCATCTTCTTCGGCGTCTATCCGGCGCCGGTGTTCGACGCGACGGCCCAATCGGTCAAGACGCTCGTCACCAACGTCACCGCATCCATCAATTCCGCGCAGACCGCGGCGGCGAACTGACTGGGGAATAGACATGACGCCGGACCTTCTCTCCAGCCTTTCGCTCTCGACGCCGGAACTGATCCTCGCCGTCGGTGCGCTGGTGCTCCTGATGATCGGGGCCTATTCGCGCTCCAACAGCACCATGACCGTGACCGGCCTGGCCGTCATCGTGCTGGTGGTGACCGGCCTGTGGCTCGCCTTCTCCGGCACGCAGGGCGCTGCTTATGGCGGCGCCTTCGTGCAGGATTCCTTCAGCGCCTTCATGAAGATGCTGGCGCTGATCGGCTCGGCGGTGACGCTGGTCATGTCGATGCGCTTTGCGCGCCAAGAACATTTCGACAAGTTCGAATTTCCGGTTCTGGTGCTCTTGTGCACGCTCGGCATGATGCTGATGATCTCGGCCAACGGCATGATCGGGCTCTATCTCGGGCTCGAGCTGCAGTCGCTGGCGATCTATGTGCTGGCGGCGATCAACCGCGACAATCTGCGTTCGACCGAGGCGGGTCTGAAATATTTCGTCCTCGGCGCGCTGTCGTCGGGCATGCTGCTTTACGGCATCAGCCTCGTTTATGGCTACACCGGCAACACCGGCTTCCAGGAGATCGCAACGGCGCTTGGCAACGGCGAGCGTCAGCTCGGCCTGGTCTTCGGCCTGGTTTTCGTGCTTGCCGGCCTCGCCTTCAAGATTTCGGCCGTGCCGTTCCATATGTGGACGCCGGACGTCTATGAGGGCGCGCCGACGCCGATCACCGCCTTCTTGGCCGCCGCGCCGAAAATGGCGGCGATGGCGCTGATCGTGCGCGTCACCATGGGCGCCTTCAAGCCGATCGCGTCGGACTGGCAGCAGATCGTCGTCTTCATCTCGATCGCCTCCATGGCGCTTGGCGCTTTCGCGGCCATTGGCCAGACCAACATCAAGCGCCTGATGGCCTATTCCTCGATCGGCCATATGGGCTACGCGCTGGTCGGCCTTGCCGCCAACAGCCAGGCCGGCGTGCGCGGCGTCGCCATCTACATGCTGATCTATCTGGTGATGACGCTCGGCACCTTCGCCTTCATCCTCGCCATGCGGCGCAAGGAAGGCAATGTCGAGCAGATCAGCGATCTCTCCGGTCTCGCATCGACCAACCCGATCATGGCCACCATCCTCACCATCCTGATGTTCTCGCTGGCCGGCATCCCGCCGCTCGCCGGCTTCTGGGGGAAGTGGTACGTGTTCCTGGCCGCCATCAACGCGCATCTCTACGCGCTGGCAATCATCGGCGTGCTGGCCTCGGTGGTGGGCGCCTATTATTACCTGCGCATCATCAAGATCATGTGGTTCGACGAGCCGGTCGGCGGCTTCGTGCCGATGGCGAGCGAGCTGCGCCTGGTGCTCGGCGTCAGCGGCGCCTTCGTGCTGTTCTATGTGCTGATCGGCGGGCCGATCGGCAATTATGCCGAAGCCGCCGCGAAGACCTTCTTCTGACGGGATGGCGTTTCGACTGGCTCCAACCGCGGCGTCGGAGGGGTTCCGGCTCGAGGCGCATGGCAGCGTCGGCTCCACCAACGCGCTGGCGCTGGAACACGCGCGCGCCGGCGATCCCGGCAAGCTCTGGGTCGTGTCGAAGAAGCAGGAGAGCGGTCGCGGCCGGCGTGGCCGTGCCTGGGCGACGCCGGAAGGCAATCTCGCGGCGACGCTGCTCCTGGTTCCCGGCGGCGAGCTTCGGCTGGCCGCGACGCTCGGCTTCGTCGCGGGGCTTGCGCTGGCCGACGCGCTCGACGCCGTCGTGCCGAAAGGCCGGATCGCCGTCGCCCTGGATGGCGCAGGCCAGGGCCGCAACCGCTTCGAATTGAAATGGCCGAACGACGTGCTGGCCTCTGGCGCCAAGCTTGCCGGCATCCTGTTGGAGTCGGCGATGCTCGATGGCGGGCGCTTTGCCGTCGCTATCGGCATCGGCGTCAATGTCGTGGCTTATCCTGAGGATTTGCCTTATCCGGCGACATCGCTGCAGGCGCTCGGCGCCACTTGCGATGCCGAAACGCTGTTCCTGGCGCTTTCGGATGCCTGGAGCGAGAATGCCAGGCTGTGGGATGACGGGCGTGGGCTCGATGCCATCAGAAAGCGCTGGCTTGCCCGCGCGGCAGGGCTCGGCGGCGAGGTTGCTGTCAGAATTGACGGCAATGTGGTGCGCGGCGTCTTCGAAACCATTGACGAGGACTGCCGTTTTGTGATCCGCGACGATGATGGATCGGTTTTGACGATCGCGGCCGGCGACGTGCATTTCGGCGCGGTCGCCTCGGCCCGGGTATAATTTTGTTTTTGTGCAATTCCGGACGGAAAGCCGTGACGCGCTTTTCCCGGAATTGCGCCAACGGCTTGGCCAAAGCGGCCAGGAAGGAAAGAATTGATGGCGAATAGAGAAAACGCCGAGCTCGTCTTCGCGCCGCTGGGCGGCGTCGGCGAGATCGGCATGAACTTCGCCCTTTATGGCTATGGGCCTGCCGACGCACGCGAATGGATCATCGTCGATGTAGGCGTGACCTTCCCCGACAGCGCGCATCCCGGCGTCGACCTGATCCTGCCCGATACGCGCTTCATCGAGGAGAATATCGACGGGCTGCGCGGCATCGTCATCACCCACGCGCATGAAGACCATTACGGCGCGCTGCTCGACATCTGGCCGAAGCTCAAGTCGCCGGTCTGGATGACGCCTTTCACCGCCGGCCTGCTCGAGGCCAAGCGGCAGGGCGAACAGGGCGCGCCGAAGATCCCGGCGTCGATCTATCGGGCCGGCGAGAAATTCACCATCGGACCTTTCGAGATCGAGGCCATTCCGGTGGCGCATTCGATTCCCGAGCCGATGTCACTGGCGATCACCACGCCCGCCGGCACCGTCATCCACACCGGCGACTGGAAAATAGACCCGGCGCCGACAGTCGGCCCGAAGACCGACGAGGCACGCTTCCGCGCCTATGGCGACAAGGGCGTGCTGGCGCTGATCTGCGATTCCACCAACGCGCTGAGGGAAGGGGAGTCGCCGTCGGAAGTCGCTGTCGGCGAAGGTCTGAAGGGCGTCATCGAGAGCGCGAAGGGTCGTGTCGCGGTCACCACCTTCTCCTCCAATGTCGGGCGCATCGTCTCGATTGCCAGGGCGGCGCGCGATGCCGGCCGGCAGTGCCTGGTGCTCGGCCGCTCACTGAAGCGCGTCATCGATGTGGCGGGCGAGCTCGGTTACATGGACGGCCTGCCGGAGTTCATCGCCGAGGAAGATTACGGCTACATCCCGCGCGAGAACCTGGTGATCATCTGCACCGGCAGCCAGGGCGAGCCGCTGGCGGCGCTGGCAAAGCTTTCACGCGACGAGATGAAGTCGGTGGCGCTGACGGCCGGCGACACGGTGGTGTTTTCCTCGCGCACCATTCCCGGCAACGAAAAAGGAATTCTCGAGATCAAGAACCGGCTGATCGATCTCGGCATGAAGATCATCGAGGACGGCGACGCGCTGGTGCATGTCTCCGGCCACCCGCGCCGCAGCGAATTGCGCAAGATGTATGAATGGGTCCGGCCGCAGATCGGCGTTCCCGTGCATGGCGAGGCGGCGCATCTGGTGGCGCAGGGCTCGCTTATGTCGATGTCGGGCATCGGCCAGGTGGCGCAGGTGCGCGACGGCGATATGTTGAGACTGTGGCCCGGCCCGGCGACGATCATCGACCAGGTGCCGTTCGGCCGGCTATACAAGGACGGCCTGTTGATCGGCACCGACCAGGCGATGGGCATACGCGACCGCCGCAAGCTGTCCTTCGCCGGGCATGTCGCGGTCAATGTCGTGCTCGACGATAAATATGAGCTTGCCGGTGATCCTGATCTGGTGGCGATCGGCGTCGCCGAGGCGGATGCCAGCGGCGAGACGCTGGAGGACCTGATGCTCGATGCGGCAATCGGCGCGGTGGATTCCATTCCGCGCCAGCGCCGAAAAGACCTCGACCTGGTGCAGGAGGCGGTGCGCCGCGCCGTGCGCGGCGCCGCCAACGAAGCCTGGGGCAAGAAGCCGCTGGTGACGGTGTTCGTCACGCGGTGACGAATGAGGGAATAGGGGAGTAAGGCAGTAGGGAAGTAGGGAAGAACGAGCAGTTGCCTGTTTTTCCCCTATTCCCTTACTGCCCTTACTCCCTAAAGCGGAGCGCTTTATGCTTGGACGCCTGAACCATGTCGCGCTTGCCGTGCCGGATCTGGCCGCGGCGGTGGCCGCCTATCGCGATACGCTGGGCGCGCGAGTGGGCGAGCCGCAGGCGCTGCCGGAGCATGGCGTGACCGTGGTGTTCGTCGATGTCGGCAACACCAAGATCGAGTTGCTGGAGCCGCTGGGCGAGACGTCGCCCATCGCGGCGTTCCTCGAGAAGAACCCTTCGGGCGGCATGCATCACGTCTGCTATGAGGTCGACGATATCCTGGCTGCCCGCGATCATTTGAAGGCAAGCGGGGCGCGCGTGCTGGGCGACGGCAATCCGAAGATCGGCGCGCACGGCAAGCCGGTGTTGTTCCTGCATCCCAAGGATTTCTTCGGCACGCTGGTCGAACTGGAGCAGGCATGAACTGGATCCTGTTGGCCGCGCTGTTCTTCGTCACCTGGTGGCTGGTGCTGTTCGTTGTTCTGCCGTTCAGCCTGCGCACGCAGGACGACGATCAGGATGTTACGCTTGGGACCGTTTCCAGCGCGCCGCGCGGCCCGCATATGCTGCGCGCTTTCATCCGCGCGACGATCGTGACAGTGGTCGTCATGGGCATTCTCTACGGTCTTACGATAGGGCTGGGATTTAGCTTCGACGACATCATGCGGATCATGCCGGACTTTAGTCCGAATGCCCATCACTGACGCCGAGAATACAGTCTCCCCAAGTATTAAGCAGCATGCGCGCGCCAAAGTTGAATCGGAAGCCGGCTTCCGAATTCGCTGGCTAACGAATGACTGATGCTGTTTGGCAGATGGTCGTGCTAAGCAGATGATTGCACAAAAAAAATGCAAGGCACGAGGCCTTGCAATTTAAACGCGTCCGATCCGTTTCCGGTGTCCGGCGGCAGCGAGTTACCGCGCCTAGATCGCATCCTCCCAAGACTTTGACCGCGTAGGAGAGCAGATTTTTCTCCGCCCTCTCGGTTATCGGCGCACACTAGACCAAGGCAGGTGAAAATGTCACGAAGAATTTTGCCCCGAAACGGGCAATATCGTGCTGCACTGCACAATAGTGCGGCAGGGCTTGCTTGTGAATCGATCAAATAGCGATTTGCGGCACTTCGCGGCCAAAATCGCCTTTTTGGTAAGGTGCAGAAGGCCCGATACTTTGGGGCACTCGGGTTTCCATTCGGCCATGAAATGGCTATGAAGCCCGGGCAAGCAGCCTTAGGCGCGCCGATTCCCCGCGCCACCATTTCATTCACGGACCAGTCCATGCGTTTGTCGCGCTACTTCCTGCCCATTCTCAAAGAAAATCCCCGCGAGGCCGAGATCGTCTCGCACCGGCTGATGCTGCGCGCCGGCATGATCCGCCAGCAGGGGCAGGGCAGCTTTTCGTGGCTGCCGTTGGGCAAGCGCGTGCTGGACAAGGTCTGCCAGATCATCCGCGAGGAACAGAACCGCGCCGGCGCGCTGGAAATCCTGATGCCGACCATCCAGTCGGCTGATCTTTGGCGCGAGAGCGGCCGTTACAACGACTACGGCAAGGAGATGCTGCGCATCAAGGATCGCCAGGACCGCGACATGCTCTACGGGCCGACCAACGAAGAGATGGTCACCGAGATTTTTCGCGGCTACGTGAAGTCCTACAAGGACCTGCCGCTCAACCTCTACCATATCCAGTGGAAGTTCCGCGACGAGGTGCGCCCGCGTTTCGGCGTCATGCGCAGCAGAGAATTCCTGATGAAGGACGCCTATTCGTTCGACCTCGATTTCGAGGGCGCCAAGGCCGCCTACAACCGCATGTTCGTCTCCTATCTCAGGACGTTCACGCGCATGGGCCTGCAGGCCATTCCAATGCGGGCCGATACCGGTCCGATCGGCGGCGATCTCAGCCATGAGTTCATCATCCTGGCCGAAACCGGCGAGAGCCAGGTGTTCTGCGACCGCGCCTATCTCACGCTCGACGTGCCGGGCGCCGGAACGAACTTCTCAAACGACGCCGAGATCGGCGATATCGTGAAGAAGTGGACGACGCCTTATGCCGCCACCGACGAGATGCATGACGAGGCGGCCTGGGCGAACGTTCCGCCAAGCGAGCAGGTCTCGGCGCGCGGCATCGAGGTCGGCCACATCTTCCATTTCGGCGAGAAATACTCCAAGCCGATGAACGCCAAGGTGACCGGACCCGACGGCAAGGATCACTTCGCCTCTGGCGGCTCCTACGGCATCGGTCCGTCGCGGCTGGTCGCGGCGATCATCGAGGCGAGCCATGACGAGAACGGCATCATCTGGCCGGAAGCGGTGGCGCCCTTCGATATCGGCCTGATCAACATGAAGGTCGGCGACGGCGAATGCGACCGCGTCTGCGCCGAGCTCTATACGGCTCTGACTTCGGCGGGCAAGGACGTGCTTTATGACGACACCGACCAGCGTCCCGGCGGCAAATTCGCCACCGCCGACCTGATCGGCCTGCCCTGGCAGGTGATCGTCGGCCCGCGCGGCGTGGCCGCCGGCGAGGTCGAGATCAAGAACCGCAAATCGGGCGAGCGCGAGACGCTGCCGATCGCCGAGGCCAAGAAGCGTCTGGGTATCGCCGCATGAGTAAGCCGGCGGCAGCGGCCAGATCAGCGGCAGGCGCTTTCTCCGGCTTCGAGCGCATGGTGGCGTGGCGTTACCTGCGCTCGCGCCGTAAGGAGACGGTGATCTCGGTCATCGCCTCGATCTCTTTCCTCGGCATCATGCTCGGCGTCGCGACGCTGATCGTCGTCATGGCCGTAATGAACGGGTTCCGCGCCGAATTGCTGACCCGCATCCTCGGCGTCAACGGCCATCTCATCGTGCAGCCGCTCGATTCGCCCCTGGAGGATTACGCCCAGGTGGCGAGCCGCATCAACGGAGTCGCGGGCGTCAAATACGCCATCCCGCTGATCGACGGCCAGGTGCTGGCGCAAGGCAATGTCGGCGGCGGCACGGGCGCCCTGGTGCGCGGCATCCGCGGCGAGGATCTCGGGAAGATTTCGATCGTCGCCAGCAACATCAAGCAGGGCACGCTCGATGGTTTCGACACCGGCGACGGTGTGGCGATCGGCAAGCGGATGGCCGAAAGCCTCGGGCTGGTGCTCGGCGACACCATCACGCTGATCTCGCCGGACGGCGACGTGACGCCGCTCGGCACCACGCCGCGCATGAAGGGCTATAAGGTGGCGGCGATCTTCGAGGTCGGCATGTCGGAATATGACAGCTCGATCGTCTACATGCCGTTCTCTGAAGCGCAGCTCTATTTCAACATGGACGGGCGCGCGCAGACCATCGAGATCTATGTCGACAATCCCGACAATGTCGATGCACTGAAACCGCTGGTCGAGCAGGCGGCGCAGCGGCCGGTCGACCTCGTCGACTGGCGCCAGCGCAACGAGACCTTCTTCTCGGCGCTGCAGGTCGAGCGCAACGTCATGTTCATGATTCTCACGCTGATCGTCCTGGTGGCGGCGCTCAACATCATTTCCGGCCTCATCATGCTGGTGAAGGACAAGGGCCACGACATCGCCATCCTGCGCACCATGGGCGCCTCGCGCGGCGCGATCCTGCGCATCTTCCTGATGACGGGCGCGGCAATCGGCGTCACCGGCACGATCGCCGGCGTGCTGCTCGGCGTCGTCATCTGCCTCAACATCGAGTCGATCCGGCAGTTCTTCTCGTGGATGACCGGCAGGATCCTGTTCAATCCCGAGCTCTATTTCCTCAGCCAGTTGCCGGCGAAGATGGACCCGCGCGAGACGACCTATGTCGTCATCATGGCGCTTGGCCTGTCGTTCCTCGCGACGGTGTTCCCGGCCTGGCGTGCCGCCCGGCTCGATCCCGTCGAAGCCTTGAGGTACGAATGATGGCCGAGGCCATTATCGAGTTGAAGGGCGTCGAGCGGCACTATGTCCAGGGGCCGCGCAAGCTCACCATTCTGAACGGCGCCGACTTTTCGCTCAGGCGCGGCGAGATGGTGGCTCTGGTGGCGCCGTCGGGCACCGGCAAGTCGACCCTTTTGCACACGGCCGGCCTGCTGGAGCGCCCCGACGCGGGTGACGTGATCCTTGCCGGCCGTGCCTGCGGACGGCTGTCGGACGAGGAGCGCACCGCGATCCGCCGCAACGATGTCGGCTTCGTCTATCAGTTCCATCATTTGCTGCCGGAGTTCTCCGCGCTCGAAAACATCATGATGCCGCAGCTGATCAAGGGGCTCGGCCGCAAGGAAGCATCCGAGCGGGCGGCGCAGCTCCTCGACTATATGCAGATCGGCAAGCGCGCGCAGCACCGGCCGGCCGAGCTTTCCGGCGGCGAGCAGCAGCGCGTCGCCATTGCCCGCGCCGTCGCCAACGCGCCTCTGGTGCTCCTGGCCGACGAGCCGACCGGCAATCTCGATCCGGTCACCGCTTCCTATGTCTTCGATGCGCTGGAGGCGCTGGTCAGGCAGTCGGGCCTTGCGGCGCTGATCGCCACCCACAACCACGAGCTCGCCGGACGGATGGACCGGCGGGTGACGTTGGCCGAGGGCAGGGTCGTGCCGCTATAGGTCAAACCGATGTTCGGATAAGGCTGGCCTGCGGACGGCAGGTTCCTGCGCTTCCGGTACTCACGTACTTTGAGTACGCTTCGTTCCGGCCTTCGCCGGCCGAAGCCCTCATAAGCGTCTTTGCTTTATGAAGGCTACGGCCGGCGTAGGCCGGTTCTCGGAACCTACCGTCCTCGGCTCAGCCTGATCCGAATCTCGGCTTGCCCTGGCTCTGCGCAACGAGCCTAATCCGCCGGCCACAGCGCCTGCCAGAGGCGTTGGCGATCGGCCTTGATCACGCGGCTGACGGTGACCGTGCGCAATCCGAGCGGCACGGTCATCAAAAGGAAGATCAGTCCGAGATTGCCGGCCACGAGGGTGACCGACACTTGCCTTGGCTCTCTGTCTTGAAGGAGCAGCCTAGCGTCAGCCCGGCCAAGAAAGACTTAACAATAATGGACGGGCTCTTGCCCGTCCCAGGCGGGCTTTGCCTGTCCTACGAGCGGTCTTGTTACCCGCCCGAACAACGGGCGGGCCGTGCCCGTCCCGGTAGCGGCGAAGCCGCCCGATCACATGGCGCCGATCCAAATCGCCATGGAAACGAGAAAGGTGCTCATGCAAACCAGCGAGACGACATCCTGAACCAGATCAGACATAACTGCCTCCGTTGTTGGAATGTTCGTAATTTGTTCTAATTTTGTTCGAATGTCAACGACCGCCTGGGTGCGCCAGATTGATTTCGGGCGATCCGTTTGGGCAGGGTTAAGGAAAGGTTGACGCCATTCGGCGGCAATGCGGGATGGTCCGGCGAAATCCTCTCCGCCGAGCCCTTGGACGGCGAAGGGACGGCACTGGTCAGATTGTCCTGGCGAGCGGGTTGCCTCAGCCGACCTTGCGAGCAGGCTCCGCAGCCGGAACAGCGGCAGGCCCGAACAGATCCTCGAAAGCGGATTTCAGCGCCAGGTCGAGATCGGCCATGGTGACGGGAATGCCAAGATCGACGAGGCTGGTCACGCCATGGTCCGAGACGCCGCAGGGCACGATGCCGCTGAAATGGCCGAGATCCGGCTCGACATTGATGGCGATGCCGTGAAAGCTCACCCAGCGCCGCAGCCGGATACCGATGGCCGCGATCTTGTCTTCGGCGGGTGAGCCGTCGGGCAGGGCCGGCCGGTCCGGCCGTACCACCCAGACGCCGACACGATCCTCGCGCCGCTCGCCGCGCACGTTGAAGGCGGCGAGCGTGGCGATGATCCATTGCTCCAGCGCCGCGACGAAGGCGCGCACATCCTCGCGCCGGCGCTTCAGGTCGAGCATCACATAGGCCACGCGCTGGCCGGGACCGTGATAGGTGTATTCGCCGCCGCGGCCCGCGGCAAAGACGGGAAAGCGGTCGGGATCGATCAGGTCTTCAATTCGCGCGCTGGTTCCGGCGGTGTAGAGCGGCGGATGCTCGACCAACCAGACCATCTCGCCGGCGGCACCGCTGCGGATCGCCTCCGCGCGTGCCTCCATGAAGGCGAGCGCATCCGGATAGGACGTAAGGCCGGGTTCGATCACCCATTCCACCGGCGCCGAACCAGGCAGGGGAAGGAACGACGTGGCGATCTGGCTGCGTTCTGTCATGGAACTTTCTCGATGCTGCTCTCATATGGCGGCAATCGGCCAAAACGTCCAGTTCCGCCAACGTGAGCCGGGCCACGGTGGCTTGTGCCAGCCGCTGTGTCCGATGCACGTCGGCCTCCCAAAACCGCTGTGCAGTTGTGGGTGATACGCATTCGCGAATATTCCGCTCAGCACACTTGTTTCGCCGGAAACGATTTGCTACAGGCCCCGGGCCGGACGGTTCCGGCTCCTACCACGTGCGGTCGTGGCGGAATTGGTAGACGCGCAGCGTTGAGGTCGCTGTGGGGCAACCCGTGGAAGTTCGAGTCTTCTCGACCGCACCATTCTCCCTGACCCTGTAGATTGGCATCGGCGCGACCGTTCTCGTTGCTGCCTGCGGTTCATTGGATCAAAGTCAAGCGGCGGCGGGCGATGAGACCACACCGCCGAAGGCTTTGACGCGAGGCGATCCGGGCAACTCGGCAAACGGTGCCTACCCCGTCCACCCCAGTCCAGCCGAGATGCAGTTGATCGACACCAGCAGGGCGTCGGTCGCCCGCTTCTGACCCGCTGTCCCGGTGCCTGCCCGAGCTTCGCGCAGCAGATTGACCTGCAGCCGGTGAATATCGTCCATCTGCCGGCGCAGATTGTCGAAACGCCGCTTGAACATCGGGAATCGCGCGGAAAGATCGCCCCCCGTGAGGTCGCCAATCAGGCGTCGCGTCAGCTCATATTCGGCGGCGATGCGGGTGTGGATTCGCCGCGCGGCATCGCCGTCGGACACCAGGCCGGCATAGAGCCGGGCGATTTCCATGTCGGATTGGTAGAGCGTCTTCTCGGCCTCGTCGACGATCAGGCGGAAGAAGCGCGAGTGCTCGAACATGCGGGCCAGAAGCTCGCGCCCGGCCTCGCCGCGCACCGTGACGAAGGCGTTCAACGCGCTGCCGATGCCATACCAGCCGGTCAACAGATGACGGTTCTGGCTCCAGGCGAACACCCATGGAATGGCGCGCAGGTCGGCAATGCCGCTGGCGCCGAAGCGACGATCCGGGCGTGAGCCCATTTTCAAGAGCGCCAGTTCCGCGACCGGGCTCGCCTGGTTGAAATAGTCGAGGAAGCCCGGCTCGGCCATCAATCCGGCGTAGGACGCCTGCGACATGCCCGCCAGCGCTTCCAGCGCTTCGTCGAACTCCGGCGTCTCCTTAGGCCTAGCATCGCCGGTGGATCGGACACCATGCGCCAGCACGGCGGCGGCGAGAACCTCGAGCTGGTTGAGGCCGGTGCCGCGATTGGCGAATTTCGACGACACGACCTCGCCCTGCTCGGTCACCCGCATGGATCCGGCGACGGTGCCCTGCGGCTGCGCCGCGATCGCCCGGCCGGTCGGCGCGCCGCCGCGGCTGACGGAGCCGCCGCGGCCGTGAAAGAAGCTGATCCTGGTGTTGTGCTTGCGGCCGATGGCGGCGAGGCGCTTTTGCGCTTTTGCCAACTCCCAATTCGAAGCGAGGAAGCCGCCATCCTTGTTGGAATCCGAATAGCCAAGCATGATTTCCTGGCGCGCGCCGAAATCGCGCACCGTCCGCCGCACCAGCGAGACGCCGAGCAACCCGTTCAGGATGGCAGGGGCTGCCTGCAGATCGGCGATGGTCTCGAACAACGGCACGATCCGCAGCCTGATCGTGCCGCCGCCACCGGGCGCGGTCGACAGTCCGCAATATTGCGCCAGCAGGTAGACCGCGAGCAGATCGTCGGCCGAGCGGGTCATGCTGAGCACGAAAGAGCCGACCGCATCGGCATCGGAGCCCGAGATCTGCTTGGCGATAACCGAGAATGTCGAAAGCAGCTCGGCTGCTTCCGGCGAGAGCCATCCTTCGTCGATCTCCAGCCGCTCGCCCTGGCTGAGGGCCGCGCGAATGCGCGCCGACCATTGCGATGTGCCGGGGGCGATGGGATCGGCCGGATCTGTCAGCGCGAACAGTTCGGCCACCACCCGGTTGACGACTGTGGAGTTCTGCCGGATGTCGAGCGAGACGGTGCGGAAACCGAAGCTTCCGACGTGCCAAAGCAGCGGCTGGACGAAACGCCTGGCCACCGCGCGCCCGCCGATCGCTTCCAGAACCGAAGACAGCGCGTTGAGGTCGGCCCGAAACGCCTCCGCCGAGAGGTACGCCGCCTTGCCGCCGTCGCGCGTGGCGACCAGCCGGGCAAGCAGGGCCGAAGCGAACTGGCGGAGCGGCTCGTCAGGGTTGCGGGCGGCTATCTCTTGCGCCTCTCCACTCTTATCCAGCGCTGTTTGCAGCACCCGCCTGAAGCCGGCCGGCAGGTCGATGACGTTCGAACTGGCGCTGAGCACCGTCACCAGCCGCTGCAGCTGCGCCAGATACCAGCCTATGGCGGTGTTGCGGTATTCGGCCATGGCATGGACCGTGACCGCAACCGTCACGTTCGGATTACCATCGCGGTCGCCACCGATCCAGGAGGCATAGCGCATGAAGGAAGGAATTCGGATCGGCTCGCCCGGATAGTGGCGCTCGCAGGCGCTCTGAAGCTTGCCATAGAGCTGTGGCGTTGCCTCGAAGATGACTTCGCGGAAGAAATGCAGTCCCCAGGCGATCTCGCGCTCGACCGTCGGCCGCTCCAGCCGCAACTCGCCCGTCATCCACAAAAGCTCGATCTCGCTCTCCAGATCGGCGACCAGGAGATCGCGCTCGCGCGGCGCCCAGCGCGGCTGATCGAGCTCGGTCAGCTTGCGATAGATGCGGCGGTGGATCTCCAGCACGGTGACGCGTTTGGCTTCCGTCGGATGCGCGGTCATGGTGGGGCCGACGCAAAGTTCGTCGAGCATCGCCTGGACATCGTCCGCCGAGTGGCCGCTCGCCGCCATCTCGGCAATCACGCTGGCGAACGACCCAGGCACTTCGTCGGCGCCCGCGCCTTGCTCGAGCTCGCGCCGCGCCCGCATGGCAAGCAACTCGTCGACAATGGTCAGCAACTGGAACCACACGCCGCTCGCCTGGAGCGCCGGGATGCGCTGCTCGGGAGCCAGCGAGACGAGTGACCTGCGTCCGTTCAGGACCGCGGCGATCTCGGGCTCACGCGCGCTTGCGACCTGAAGCAGCAGGCGCAACAGCAGGCTGCGCTCGTCCTCACGAAACTTGATGGGTTTGCTCTGTTCCAAAGCCGCTGGTCCGAACGTTCGTCGATCGCCGCTGTAGCCGCTAAGTGTTCGCAATTCCCGACAAAAATTGCTGCGCAGTTTCCTGGAATTGCTTTTTTGCCAGGGCGGCGTCGACCGCAAGGCGAGCCGATCGGGGGCCGGCGATCGCGAAGATCGCCGGCACGAGACTGGCTTCACTTTCTGCTTCCCCGACTTTCGCCTGGTCGGCCGTCAAGCCGCCTTCTTCGTCCGTGCCAGCGTATCGGCCACCACTTCGCCGAAGGACGCAGGGGTCGGCACGATGACGACGCCGGCTTCCTTGAGGATCTCGACCT
Organism: Mesorhizobium sp. CA8; assembly: GCF_020164955.1. Lineage (GTDB taxonomy): Bacteria > Pseudomonadota > Alphaproteobacteria > Rhizobiales > Rhizobiaceae > Mesorhizobium. The sequence goes on along the minus strand of NZ_JAIUHG010000021.1, from coordinate 166 downwards.
TTTCCTGCGCCGACTCGCCGAACGCGGAGATGATGGCGCCGGCATGGCCCATGCGGCGGCCTTTCGGGGCGGAGAGGCCGGCGATGTAGGCGATCAGCGGCTTCCTCATATTGTCGCGCGCCCAGATCGCGGCTTCGGCTTCCTGCGGGCCGCCGATCTCGCCGAT